>SSFR01000015.1 GCA_008015505.1 Pedobacter sp. | reverse complement strand
TGGACCCTCGATCTGCAAACGCAAACGAACATCTGTCGTGCGATAGAAGTCTTGATTGGTGAGTAATACCACTAGTTTTTCACTGCTGCCATTGTACCATTGTGGTAGATTCAGCGTATGTGGTGGGTATAATTGGGTGATCACTTGTACGGGATATTGCTGGGCAATAACTGTTTGGATAGAAAGCAGCACCATTAGCATGATGCAGCCCAGTAGACGGAGAAGGTTCATAGGTGGGTAGAAAGATGATTTTCACGATTAAAATGGCTGCAATGCTACACATTTTTTCGAAGCATTGCAGCGTTTATGAGAATTGGGCACCCGGTTAATCGCCTCTAGATTATCGTAACGATTTGTCTAGGGTTGTCATCCCAAGGTGTTCACCAACATCAGCTATTACTAATTTTTGGGGATTAAAAAAATGATTTAGCGGCCCGCTACCCCCCCCCGTTTTTACGTCCATACCATGTCTAATGGCATTTTGAACATAGTCAGTGCTCTTGACAATCGAAGAGACTAAATCATTACCTAAAGCCATGTAGGATGCAATGGCTGATGAAAGGCTACACCCTGTTCCATGTGTGTTGATGGTGTCGATAGCTTTTGATTTAAAAACATATTCATCGCCATTTTTATTCATAAAAACATCGTAAAGAGCAGGGCCTTTCAGATGCCCACCTTTAATCAATACGGCATTACATCCGCTACGTATCATTTGTCTTGCACACATTTTCATGTCAGCAAGGGTATAGATTGTTATACCTGTTATTATGGAAGCCTCATCTAGATTAGGGGTAATGAGCCGAGCTAAGGGAAAGAGTGCTTGCTTGAATATTTCTACAGTATTGTACTTTATCAATGGGTCGCCACTGGTTGCTACCATCACCGGATCGAAGACGATAGGTATCCCTTGATATTCTTTCAATACTGATACAATGGTTGTTGCAAGTTTTGCATGATGTACCATGCCAATCTTGATAGCCAGTGGCCTGATATCGTCCATCACCGCCTTGATTTGAGCCCTTACAATTGCAGCCGGAATAGGGTGTATTTCATCAACGCCTAATGTATTCTGCGCGGTGACTGCGGTAATGGCTGTGGTAGCAAAACATCCCAGTGCGCTGATAGTTTTAATATCAGCTTGAATACCGGCGCCGCCACCGCTGTCTGATCCGGCTATACTTAATACTGCTGGGTATTTATTCATGCAATTGAAGCCTCATCCCAGCCCTCTCCGAAGGAAGGGGGAATTTTTTTGTTAGAAATGAACTCATTTCTTCGATATTATAAAGCAGTAAGAATAAATTGAAAATTTTAAATCACCTCGTAGTGAAAACGGTACTGGTGGATTTCTTTTGTTTAGCCACATTAAAAACATGGGTCGTGTTGTGGAACGTGTTAATAATCATGAGTT
The DNA here is from genome assembly GCA_008015505.1 of Pedobacter sp. Classification (GTDB taxonomy): domain Bacteria; phylum Bacteroidota; class Bacteroidia; order Sphingobacteriales; family Sphingobacteriaceae; genus Daejeonella. The sequence goes on along the minus strand of SSFR01000015.1, from coordinate 23,841 downwards.
TACCAGATAGGATTTGGCCAATGCCACAAATAATTTTGATGGCTTCATTAGCCATGTGTGCGCCGGCAATGCCAGGCAATACGCCCAGTACGCCAATCTCTATACAATTAGGTGCTTCATTCGTTGGTGGTACACTTGGAAACACATCCCTGTAATTGGGGCCATTCTGATTATTAAATACAGCAATATGTGCTTCAAATTTGAAAATAGAGCCGAATACCAGTACTTTTTTTAACGTGACACAGGTATCATTAACTAAGTAACGTGTCTCAAAATTATCTGAACCATCGATCACCAAGTCATAATTTTTACAAATAGCCTCAGCATTATTGATAGTAAAACGCTCATCATATGACGTGATTTTGACATGTGGATTGAGCAATTGGAGCTTTTCTTTGGCAACCGTTGCCTTGGATTTTCCGATATCGTTTGTCGAATAAAGTATTTGCCTGTGGAGGTTACTTAAGTCTACTACATCATCATCTACAATACCTATTTCACCGACTCCTGCTGCTGTAAGATATTGTAATATAGGGCAGCCCAAACCACCGGCACCAATCATCAATACTTTAGCACTTTTTAGCTTATTCTGCCCAGATAATCCAATTTCAGGGAGCATGATTTGCTTGTTGTATCGTTTTAATTCTTCATGTTCTAACATCATTCGAGTAGCTAAATAGTTAAACTATGATCCCAATCCTTCCAGATGCACTTGTAGCCCTGGGCTTCAATGATCCTAGCAATTTGTTCAGGGCTACGTTCGTCACTAATTTCAAATTGTTCCAGCGACTCTAATTGCATGGCATATCCTCCTGGGTTGGTTTTAGAACCTGCACTCATCGCTGTAATTCCCAATTGAATAATATGATTTCTAAAATTTGGTGATTCGCGAGTAGAAATAGCAAGCTCTACTTCTGGGTTGAACAAGCGGTAGGCACAAATTAGTTGTACAAGCTCTCGGTCATTTATTGCTACTTTGGGTTCTAGGCTTCCATAAAAGGGCCTCAATCTTGGAAAAGAAAGCGTGTATTTACTTTGCCAGTATTTTTTCTCCAAGTAGTTTAAATGCAGGGCTGTAAAAAATGAATCAGTGCGCCAGTCTTCCAAACCGATCAACACGCCTAAACCCATTTTATGAATGCCGGCCTGCCCCAGTCTATCGGGCGTTTCTAGTCGATATTGGAAATTAGATTTCTTGCCTTTGGGATGATGCTTTTTATAGCTCTCTTGACAATAAGTTTCCTGATAAACGAGTACCGTGTTTAGACCATAAGAAGTCAATTCTTGGTAATGCGCTAGATCAAGAGGCTGCACCTCCATGGATATATGAGCAAAATGTGGGCGAATCAATTCAAGCACTTTTTTAAAAAAAGCTACATGAACCGTTTGATGGGCTTCACCAGTAACCAAAAGGACATGATCATAGCCCATAGCCTTGATTACGGCAACCTCCTGCATAATTTCTATTGGGTCAAGTGTCTTGCGCTTTATGGGATTGTCGTAGCTAAACCCGCAATACGTACAAATGTTGTTGCACTCGTTGGAGAGATAAAGTGGGATGTAGAGTTGTATTGTCTTTCCAAAGCGTTTGCAGGTTAATTGTTGGCTAATTTGAGCCATTTGCTCCAGATGAGGAGCCGCTGCTGGGGATATTAATGCTTTAAAATCGTCCAGTGTGCGTTTATCTGCAAATAATGCTTTTTCAACATCCTGACTGGTTTTGGCATAAATACTGGCCTTAGTTTCCGTCCAATCGAATGAATGAAATATATCTGTGAAACTACTCATCCAAAAAGGAGGTTAAAGGACTACTTGCTGCTGCATGAGTTTGTGGTTTAGCCAATTTTGCATCAAAGGCCATACGCCCAGCCTCTACAGCTAATCTAAACGCATTTGCCATTTGTAATGGGTTATCAGAGACAGCAATGGCCGTATTAACCAATACCGCGTCGGCACCTATTTCCATGGCCCTGGCGGCATCTGAGGGGGAGCCTATTCCTGCATCTATAATCACGGGTACATTACTCTGGTTAATAATAATCTCTAAAAAGTCGATTGTTTTTAAGCCCTTGTTACTTCCAATAGGAGATCCCAAGGGCATCACTGCTGCAGTACCTGCATCTTCTAGTCTTTTACACAGTACAGGATCGGCGTGGATGTAGGGCAGTACAATGAATCCCATTTTGGCCAATTCTTCCGTTGCTTTTAGGGTTTCGATGGGATCGGGCATCAAGTATTTGGGATCAGGATGTATTTCGAGTTTGATCCAGTTGGTTTCCAATGCCTGGCGTGCTAATTGTGCTGCAAAAATAGCCCCTGTTGCATTTCGTACGCCAGAGGTATTTGGCAATAGGTTCATATGTGGATATTTCAGATAGCGTACCAAGTCATCTTGACCGTTGTTTTTAATATCCACTCGTTTTAGGGCAACAGTGATTAGTTCAGATTCGGAAGCAAGCAATGCCTCTTCCATTAGATCCAGTGAACTGAATTTTCCTGTTCCAGTAAATAGGCGTGAATGGAATGTTTTATCAGCTATTTTTAGCATAGTTTCTTATTTGAATTTTGATGATTCCCTTTAGAAATGGGAGTATGTAATTGCTGATACATCTGTTTGACGAGTTGTTTTCGATTTTTAGAGAATGTGAGGGCGCTTGATGCTGCTATACCATAAACTCCAGTTTGCATAATAGTATCAATGTCATCTAACAAAATACCCCCCACAGCAATGATGGGGATGTCAATACCGGCAGCATGCGTTTGCTGCAAGATATTCTTATAGCCTTGTAACCCTAAAATGGGCTTTAGGTTCTGCTTCGTATGGGTAAATCTGTAAGGGCCTAAACCAATATAATCAACACCCTCAGCAGCCCTTTGTTCGATATGCTGGAACGTATTTGCTGTTCCTCCGATGATCATCTTTTTACCGACAATCGCTCTGGCTTTTGCAATAGGCATATCTTCCAAGCCCAGGTGTATACCATGAGCACCTGCTTCAAGTGCTATTCCGGGATGATCATTAACAATCAACTTTGCACCATATTGATTACATATTTTATTTGCTTCTGTGGCGCATTTCAAAATAAGGTCATGAGGCATATTTTTAATTCTTAATTGTACCCATTTACATCCTGCCTCAAGCGCACACTTGAGTGCAGTAAGGTGTGATCCATTTGGAAATGGTTGAGAGATGTAATGGAGTCTATCAATCATTACTTTGGATTTATGGGTAGGCTTTTGTTTAATTTGATGAAATTTTCGATTTCATTAGCTGGCTTGTTCCATATTGCACCCAATACTGCTGCTCCATCAAAATTCATTTTTTTGACTTTGGATAAATTAGATACATTAATCCCACCCAAGGCAATTATTTTGGATGTTTGATGACCCTTTTCTAAACAAAAATCGTTAGACATCTTACCTCGATGATTAGGTTTGGATATGCTGTCGAATACGGGGCCGTAAAAAATATAATCGAACAATTTGAGGGATGGTAATAAAGCAATATCATGAACAGAAGTACTCAGTGTATATCCCAAATCCTTTTGTTTCTGCCATGTTTTCGAGTTAGAGTTGTTGCGGTTATATTCGGTATAATGAAGCCTTTTTATTCCGAACCCACTTGCCAATTGATGTTGTTGGTGCAATGAAATATAGTGGTGGTACTGGGGCGCTATTCTTTCAAGTAGTTTATTTAGCTGTTCGGCATTGCTCATTGGCTTTCGGATATGAAAGTATTGCAAACCCAATTGAAACAAGTTGTTGATAATGGTACTTTCAGAATCAATGGTTGAATCGGGCCTTGAAATCACGATGAGATCCATGTGTTACAAATAAATTTCACTTCCCTTTTGTAAAAACTCCTTCGACTTTTCTTCCATGCCTTTTGGTAAAGCATCGTCTTCGGTCATATTGTTTGTTTTGGCGTAATCTCTCACATCCTGCGTAATTTTCATCGAACAAAAATTTGGACCACACATGGAGCAGAAGTGGGCAATTTTGGCTCCCTCAGCAGGTAGGGTTTCATCATGAAACTCTTTTGCTGTTTCTGGGTCAAGGGAAAGGTTAAATTGGTCTTCCCATCGGAATTCGAAACGGGCCTTGCTTAATACATTGTCGCGGTATTGTGCCCCCGGATGACCTTTGGCTAAATCTGCCGCATGGGCAGCAATTTTATACGCAATTACGCCATCTTTTACATCTTTTTTATTGGGCAGGCCCAGATGCTCCTTTGGTGTAACATAGCACAGCATAGCTGTACCAAACCAGCCGATCAATGCTGCACCAATAGCAGAAGTAATGTGATCGTAACCCGGTGCAATATCTGTAGTAAGTGGACCCAAAGTATAAAAAGGTGCTTCGGAACAATGTTGTAATTGTTTATCCATATTTTCTTTGATCAGGTGCATGGGAATATGCCCCGGCCCCTCAACAATTGTTTGAACATCATGTTGCCATGCGATTTTGGTTAATTCACCAAGTGTTTTTAGCTCACTAAACTGTGCGGCGTCATTTGCATCAGCAATACATCCAGGTCTTAGCCCATCACCCAAAGAAAAAGATACATTATAAGCTTTCATGATCTGGCAAATTTCTTCAAAATGGGTGTACAGAAAGTTTTCTTGATGATGAGCCAAACACCATTTAGCCATGATAGAGCCCCCACGTGATACGATACCTGTGATGCGTTTAGTTGTTAGCGGTATATATCGTAACAATACCCCAGCATGGATTGTAAAATAATCAACGCCTTGCTCAGCTTGTTCAATGAGTGTGTCTTTGAACACTTCCCAAGTCAATTTCTCTGCTTTCCCATCTACTTTTTCTAATGCCTGATAAATAGGCACAGTCCCAACAGGTACTGGCGAGTTTCGAATGATCCACTCTCGAGTTTCGTGGATATTTTTTCCAGTTGATAAATCCATAATGGTATCTGCGCCCCAGCGGCAAGCCCATACTGCTTTTTCTACTTCTTCTTCAATGCTGGAAGTAATTGCTGAGTTGCCAATATTGGCATTGATTTTTATTAAGAAATTTCGCCCGATGATCATGGGTTCAAGCTCAGGATGATTGATATTACATGGAATTACTGCTCGACCTGATGCTACTTCTTGGCGTACAAACTCAGGGGTAATATAAGAAGGCGTACTAGCACCAAAATTTTGTCCTGGGTGCTGATGTGATAACGCATCATATTGCTTATTTGACTGTTCCCTTAGTAGATCGATGCGTTGGTTTTCGCGAATAGCAATGTATTCCATTTCTGGCGTAATGATGCCTCTCTTGGCATAGTGCATCTGTGATACATTCATGCTGGTCTTTGCCCGATATGGTTTGTTCGTGTGTGCAAACTTTAAAGCATTTGATGACGGACTATGAGCACGTTTGTTCCCATAATCTAAAGAGATATATTTCAATTGTTCTATATCATTGCGGTTTTTTATCCACAGTTCACGCAAGCGAGGTAGACCCTGTTTGATGTCTATTCGAATATTGGGATCAGTATAAGGGCCGCTTGTGTCGTAAATGGTTACAGGTACATTGGGCTCAGCTTCACCAAACCTATCATGTAGCTTTGTTTCACTCAAGCTGACCTCACGCATGGCAACTTTTATATCGTGTATTGACCCTTTAACATACACCTTTCGAGATTTGGGGAATGGTTTGCGGCTGATCACTTGTTCTCCTGGAATTTTTTCAACTTTCATCGTTTGATTTTTAGATTATCCGCCCTGGGTTGCTTTGATAATGATCACATGATCATCGGGTTTTAATTGATAAGTCTTCCAATCATTTTTATATATGATTTCTTGATTCACAGCAAGTGCAATGCCTTGAGCTTGCTGCTGAAGAACACTATCAAGCATGTGCTGCAAAGAACAGCTATCAGATACAGAATAAGTTTGTTGATTTACGGTAATTTCCATTCTACGTTAAAATAGATTAAACAATAGGAATGGCCCGTTCGAGGATTGGCAAACAACACATATAGTTATGTGTCGTCTTACTTTTCCCTTCGGCAGTACTAACTGCATCAGGTTCAAAGGGTATTTCTCAGCGCAAGGCACCCCTAAAGTTTCTGCAAATATGGTTATAAATTTTAAACTAACTCGTAGGGTGTAGTCGCATAAAAAAGCCCCGGTGTAATTCCGAGGCTTGTATCAAAGCTTTTGCTTTTAGTTCGTGGAATGTAAGGCCATATTATTTCCTTCAGTATCTATAAAGAAGGCCATATAGCCAATCTTTTCATCGATCAGGGTTTTGGGCATGGTTACTTTACCTCCTGCTTTTTCAACGCGATCTAGTGCAACTTGTAAATTGGGGCTTGCATTGAGATAAATGACAGTACCTTTGTCGCTAGGTTTGTGCACCTGACTTTGTACTAGGGCTCCTCCGATTCCATTTGTTCCCCCATGATTGGGGAATATGGCCATTTTCATCCCCATCATATCTGAAGATTCTAGCTTGATATTAAGGACTGTTTCGTAGAATTTGGTAGCTCTGGTAATGTCAGATGCTGGGATTTCAAACCAGACGATTGCATTAGGGTCTGTGTTTTGTTCTTTGTTCATGTTTTCCTGATTTTTTGTGTGAAATGAAATATTAGTGTCAATAGTTTGTCTTTAGGATGAAGATTTCTTCCAATGTCTTTCCTTTATAGGTCTGTTTGAGGGACTGAATAGTTTGGTTTTCCACAATCTGCCCCTTATTGATAATAATAATTTGGTCGCATACAGCCTCCACCTCTTGCATAATATGTGTAGATAGAATAATTGTTTTTGTTTTGCCTAGCTCTTTGATGAGACTACGAATTCCAATAATTTGGTTTGGATCCAGGCCAGAAGTAGGCTCATCCAAAATGAGTACTTGAGGATTATGTAGGATGGCTTGTGCTAAGCCTACCCGTTGTCGGTATCCTTTGGAGAGATCGGCTATCTTTTTGCGTTGCTCGCTACCTAAACCTACTTGTTCAATTACATCTGCAATACGCTGCTCTCTGTTGGCGATTTGGTGGATACTTGCTATAAAATGAAGCGATTCTTGAACATATAAGTCTAGATATAATGGATTGTGCTCTGGTAAGTATCCAATATGGCTACGTACTTCTATTGGATGGTCTAAAATATCAAAGCCACAAATGCGAGCAGAGCCTGTACTTGGTGGAATAAAGCATGAAAGGATCTTCATTGTGGTGGATTTACCAGCGCCATTTGGGCCTAAAAATCCCAGTATTTTTCCTGATTCGGCAGTAAATGAGATTTGATCGACAGCCTTCAGTTGCTTATATGTTTTGCTTAGTTGATGGACTTCTACACTCACGATTGTGTTGTATTTAGAGGATGTTTAATAATCGCAAATTAAACAAGTTCTAAGTATAAATCGACTTATATTTGCACGTTATGAGCAAAAACAACGACGAGCTTTTTAAAAATGTCATTTCGCATGCCAAAGAGTATGGTTTTGTATTTCCTTCGAGTGAAATTTATGACGGGTTAAGTGCCGTATATGACTACGGTCAATTGGGGGTTGAACTTAAAAACAACATTAAAACCTATTGGTGGAAAGCCATGGTTCAGATGCACGAAAATATTGTTGGGATTGATTCAGCCATATTTATGCATCCTAAAATATGGAAGGCTTCGGGCCATGTGGATGGCTTTGCCGACCCAATGATTGATAATAAAGATTCCAAAAAACGCTATCGTGCCGATAATCTGATCGAAGATCGAATTGCTAAATATGTCAAGGAGGGTAAATTAGATCAAGCTGAGCAATTGCAGCTTGATCTGGATTCAGCCTTAGCGAATGATGATTTGTCACGTTTGAAAACCTTGATTGAGGAGCATCAAATTGCATGTCCAGTTTCGGGCACGCGTAATTGGACTGATGTGCGTCAATTTAATTTGATGTTTGCTACGCAGATGGGTGCTATGGCGGAGGATTCAGATGAGGTTTACCTTCGTCCGGAGACTGCTCAGGGTATTTTTGTCAATTTTTTAAATGTGCAAAAGTCTGGACGGATGAAAATTCCCTTTGGTATTGCTCAAATTGGGAAAGCCTTCCGGAACGAGGTAATTGCACGTCAGTTTATTATGCGGATGCGGGAGTTCGAGCAGATGGAAATGCAGTTTTTTGTAAAACCGGGCACTGAGATTACTTGGTACAGGCATTGGAAAGAAGCTCGTTTGAAGTGGCACTTGGCCCTAGGTACACCTGCTACAAAATATCGTTACCACGATCATACCAAGCTTGCACACTATGCTAATGCGGCTGTAGATATTGAATTTGAATTTCCTTTTGGATTTAAGGAGGTAGAGGGTATCCATAGTCGTACAGATTTTGACTTGAGCCAGCATGAGAAATTCTCGGGCCGAAAAATGCAGTATTTTGATACCAATGAGAATAAAAGCTATATACCCTATGTGATCGAAACTTCTATTGGACTGGATCGGATGTTTTTATTGAGTTTGTGCAATGCTTATGAAGAGCAAGATCTGAGTAATGCGGAAAAACAAGATTCTCGTGTGGTGCTTCGGCTTCATCCGGCCCTTGCACCAGTTAAAGCGGCTGTTCTGCCTTTGACAAAGAAGGATGGTTTGCCAGAAAAAGCACGTCAAGTGATGGATTGGTTGAAGTTGGATTTCAATATGCAGTACGATGAGAAAGATTCCATAGGGAAACGTTATCGTAGGCAAGATGCAATTGGAACACCGTTCTGCGTCACGATTGACCATCAGACTTTGGAAGATGATACAGTTACGATTCGCCATCGTGATAATATGGAGCAAGAACGTATTTCCATTGCTGAGTTGGATCAGCTTATTGCTAGTCGGGTGAGTTGGAAAAGCTTGCTCTGAAATAGTTCTTGAATGTTCTAGTATGGAATCTTGGGGGGCCTATGCCCTTGTTGATACTATTGATGAGCCGGCCTAAAGTTTATTTTGTCCTTTTGGATTTTTCGCAGTAGTCGTCCACTATTACCCCAGAATCCGACTCGTTTCGCTCAAAGATAATTCTCGATTATTCCTTAAAATAAACCTTAGACTGGCTTTATGTTAAAAAATTAAAACAGAATCGAAAAATATGTATAAACCGGATTTTATTTTTTTATTAATTCTCATACCATTTTTATTTCTCTCCTGTCATATAGAAAATTATCCTCAACTTCTTCGGCCTGAAAATAATAAACTAGCCTCTGCCAATGGGGGCCATACAATTCTTTATTCCATTTGTACCGAAAAGGGTGCGATACTGGATCTTTATAGAGATTCAGAAGGCTTCATTAATATTTCTAAAGAAAGATCAGGAGGTGAGATAGAGCCCCATGATATCAAACTGACAATTAAAGGCACAAACGGAACCTATCCTGTTACTATCTCCTATCTGTCTAGTCATCCTCTTAGAAAAACAAACATAAAAGGCCCCATAACGGTATTTATAGGTGATATTATATTATTCGAAGAAGGAAAGAATAATACCTCACCAGGCGCTATTTATACCATCAAGAGTAAATTAACATCAGTAGATATCCAATCTCACAAAAAGTCAACTCCTCCAGGTATAAATGGGAAGCTCCCCATTCAACAAAGACAAGTAATCCGAAACTCAATTGTTCTTGTAAATAACAATCCAGGCCAGGCACTAAGCTCTAGACCCATCAATTTTGTGCTAACATATACAAATGGTAAGCGGGTTTTGATCAATAGTGATTATGTAGCTAAAACCAGTGATCGGGAACTAGCAAGTGCTATCCTTCTATCTGTTTCAACTGGTGGGGTATATTTATACAATACAGCGCATAAAAGGGAAAAAAGGGAGATACAAAATAGTCTTTGCAGGATCAATGCCACGGAAGAGCTCATTTATGATATAAATACCGAAAGTTATCCAACTCCAAATCCTATTGGTAGTGGAATATTTTCCATTCGAAGAACTATCGATGGTCAAATTGTTATGTATCAGGAGAATGCATCAGGTAGCGGCAATGCATCGGTCAACTACGAAATCACCGCAAAAAATTATAAAATAGGTACTGATGTGCCAGAAGAATCACGGGTGACTTTTAATGAGTGCGCTTTTTCATCAACACAAAAAATAGATACTAAGGTAAGCGGTTTAATCACTGTCAAGCGCAATGGTATTGTTCTTTTCGATGAATCAGATGAGATAAGAAAGAAAATAGATGATTACATTTTCTGTATAACAGACTTTCTTACGAACCCTAACTCATCCTCGAACTCTCATCAAATTGTTCGCAGGGGAGTAGGTATGTTTTTTTATCCAATGCCCTCAGACGGTAGTCCTTTAGTGCTAAGAGTAAGATTTATCAATGGTTGCCCCAATGATTTTAGGACATTCATTATAAATACAGTTAGGGAATGGGAGAGTGCAGCGCATATTCGGTTTGACTTTCTTGACGATCGGTCAACTGAGTATGCTCATATAAGAATAGATGTTGGAACAGGCTTGCCTAATGATGATATGAGTGCTTATTCTATAATTGGAACTATGGCACGTTTTAGACCATCTGATCAGCTTACCATGCGATTACCGTTGGCTAAATATCGAAGATGCCTACAACAACAGACAGCGGCTGATGCTAGACGGTTTGTTTTGCATGAATTTGGCCACGCACTCGGGTTAGCACATGAGCATCAAAATCCATATCGTCAATTCGAATGGAATACAATAGTGGTTTATCTGGATGCTTATCTTCGTGGCAAACCACAAGAAAAAGTGAATAGGCAGGTTCTTGCAACAATCGATCATCCTGGTGCATCCAATAGTGGTCGGTATGATCCCCAGTCTATCATGAATTACGCTTTTCCTCCTTCATTTACTATTGGATCCCCAGGCTGTAAACCTCCTACTCAATATCAAAATATTACAAATTTATCCGACGGTGATAGGGGATTTATTGCAAGACAATATCCAAGGCCTACTCCAGCTCCATCTACAGAATCTAGCAAGAGGCCTAGTTCAGATGATGAGGGAGAACCGCCGCATAAAAAGAAACCTGATTATACCGATACAACAGGTGAACCCCCTGGCCCTGAATAGCCAGTCTCATTAGTTACACATATAATCATTAGTCTTCATCTTTATTGTTAAAGATGAAGACTAATGATTATTTTTATTTATATCGACCGCATTATTATCTCCCTCCTCCTACTACTATTTTTTCTTATTTGATTTCAGTATAATTTCCGCTAACTCTTTTTTCCCATCAATTTTTTCGGTGTGGTTTAGGCCGAGTAATCGGGCCACTACTGGATAAACATTAACATTTTCGAAGGGGCGAATTTTCAAATGTTTTTTAAATGCAGGCCCCCAGGCGTAAAATGTAGCCTGCATGTCTTTGACTACACTTGGATCATAGCCATGCCAGCCTATATTGGGTTTTTTGTTTGAGAAATTAAATATTTTGGGCCATTTCGGTATAAGCAAAATATCTCCCATGCGATTCATCACATCGTCCTTTGCTCCATAGTGTAAGTGTGTTGGGACATTGTTTTTTAGGTATACATGGTAGTCAGCGCTGTCTTTTTTTAGGTTTTGATAAGTGGGGCCAATGTCTGCTTTGTTTTTTGCATAAAGCTGCACTTGAGTTCCTCCAGAGGGGATAATGAACTTAGAAGTATCAATTGCAGCAGGCATTTTTAAGGGATGTTCGGTATCCACGGCTGTCATTCCATGATCGGATAAGAAGATGTAGTTCACATTTTTGAGCCCAGTTTTCTTTACTGCTTCTGTGAGCTTGTATATGGCTGAATCTATAAAAGCCACAGCTTTGGCGGTCATCTCACTTTCTGGTCCATAGACATGGCCTGAATGATCTGTTTCGGGCATGTAAAAGGTAATCAGATGTGGACGACGGTCTGCAGGTAAACTTAACCAGCTGGTTATAGTTTGTATGCGCTCTTCGATGCTCATTGCTTCATTGTAGAGGTAATAATAAGTAGGACGAATTCCTTTTATAGAAGCCTCTGACCCAACCCAGAAGAGGCTCGCTGAAAGTATACGTTGTTGTTCAGCTAATACCCAGAGTGGGGTCCCGCCATACCAAGTGCCATCTTCGACTTTGGCAGAATTATTTGCCAGATAAAAGTCATTTCGTTTGCGATCGTAGAACTTATTGTCGACAATGCCATGATGTGAAGGGTATAACCCTGTAATGATGGAGTAATGGTTGGGAAAAGTAACCGAAGGATAGGAAGGAATCATGGCTTCAGCACAAATGCCATTCTCACTTAGTTTGGTTAAGGTGTTGGCTTTGTATTTTTTTGCATAATCATACCTGAACCCATCGGCAGAAATCAAGATGAGATAGGGTTTTTCTTGTTGTTCTTTACTGTTACGTCGTGTTAGATCGACTTTTTGTATGGTGTCGATTTGTGCACTGACCTTCAATGAGTAAATAAAACAGATGAGGTAAAGAAAATATCGTTTCATTAGAATTAAAGATTAAGGTTTGGATTAGTTAACTATTTTGATAAATACATCGATTTTTCTTTATACAAATGTCTAAAGTAGGGATCATTCAGATCCTTGATGAATCTGATGGATTCGCCCGTTGACTTCATTTCTGGGCCAAGTTCCTTCTCAATTTCAGGGAATTTATCAAAGGAGAAAACAGGTTCCTTTATAGCATATCCTTTTAGCCTACGCTCAATTTTAAAATCCTTTAACTGGTGTGTACCTAGCATCACTTTGGTGGCGATGTTGATATACGGGACATCGTATGCCTTGGCAATAAAAGGCACGGTGCGCGATGCCCTAGGATTGGCCTCGATCACATAAACTTGCTCGTCTTTGATCGCAAATTGGATGTTGAGTAAGCCGCGTACATGCAATGCTTTTGCCAAACGCTTGCTGTATTCCTCCATTTGTGCAATCACTTTTTTTGATAGATTGAAAGGAGGAAGTACAGCATAAGAATCACCAGAATGGATACCTGCCGGTTCAATGTGTTCCATCAGGCCAATAATATGTACCCCGTCCCCATCGCAAATGGAATCTGATTCGGCTTCTTCGGCACGATCTAAAAAGTGATCAATTAAAACGCGGTTGCCTGGAAGATTTTTTAATAGCTTGACAACGGCTTTTTCTAGGTCTTCATCGTTAATGACGATGCTCATACCTTGTCCACCTAAGACATAACTTGGACGAACCAGTACTGGGTAGCCTACTTGATGGGCTACTTCTAGGGCCTCCTCAGCACTTTCGGCAACACCATATTTAGGGTATGGAATATTTAATTCTTTTAACAAATCAGAGAAACGACCTCTATCTTCGGCAATATCCATATTGGGGTAGGAGGTACCAATGATCTTGATGCCATGAGCATGAAGTTTTTCGGCCATTTTAAGTGCTGTTTGCCCCCCGAGCTGGACGATTACACCCTCTGGATTTTCTAGTTCGATAATTTCTCGAACATGTTCCCAGAAGACAGGCTCAAAGTATAGTTTGTCAGCCATATTGAAGTCGGTGGAAACTGTTTCAGGATTGCAATTGATCATGATGGCTTCATATCCTGCTTCCTTTGCAGCTAGTAAGCCATGAACACAGGAATAATCAAATTCGATGCCTTGACCAATCCGATTGGGGCCTGATCCTAGAACAATAATTTTCTTTTTATCACTCACCTTTGATTCGTTTTCGTCTTCAAAGGTGGAATAAAAATAAGGCGTTTGTGCAGGGAATTCAGCCGCGCAGGTATCCACCATTTTATACACGCGATGGATGCCTAGTTCTTTGCGACGTTTATAAACCTCATCTTCTGTGACATGACCAAGCTGCCAAGCAATTTGAGCATCAGCAAAACCTTTTTGTTTCAGTGTGAGGAAGAAATCTTTGGGGATATTGTTTAGTGAATAGCGTTTTAGCTCTTGTTCTAGTGTGACCAGCTCCTGTATCTGAATTAAAAACCATTTATCGATGTGGGTGACCTTGCGGATAGATTCCAGAGGAACACCCAGGCTCATGGCATCTTTAATATGAAATAAACGGTCCCAGCTTGGATGGGCTAGGTTTTCCATGATTTGGTCAATGTCTCTACTGGGGCGTCCATCACAACCTAAACCCAGACGGTTTGTTTCCAAACTTTGACAAGCTTTTTGTAGGGCTTCAATAAATGAGCGTCCAATGGCCATTACCTCACCAACGGATTTCATTTGTAGGCCTAGTTCGGTATTGGCTCCTCTAAATTTGTCAAAATTCCAGCGAGGAATTTTCACAATGACATAGTCTAGCGAGGGTTCAAAGTATGCTGAAGTAGTTTTGGTGATTTGATTTTCCAGTTCGTCCAAATTATAACCGATAGCTAGTTTGGCCGCAATTTTAGCAATTGGATAGCCGGTTGCTTTTGAGGCTAGTGCCGAAGAGCGCGATACGCGTGGGTTGATTTCGATGGCAATAATATCTTCTGTCACTGGATCGACTGAAAACTGGACATTGCAACCTCCCGCAAAATTGCCAATGGCACGCATCATGCGTATGGCCTGATTTCGCATGTTTTGATAGCAACGATCGCTCAGTGTCATAGCAGGGGCGACGGTGATTGAGTCGCCAGTATGGATACCCATAGGATCGAAGTTCTCAATCGAGCAGATGATGATCACATTGTCCTTATTATCGCGTAGGAGCTCTAGTTCGAATTCTTTCCATCCCAATACGGCTTTTTCTACCAAAACTTCATGTGTTGGTGATGCTTGCAAGCCTCGGCTAAGTGCATGGTCAAAATCTTCACGCTGGTGAACAAAGCCGCCCCCAGAGCCGCCAAGGGTATAAGATGGCCTGATTACTAAGGGGAATCCAATTTCTTGAGCAGCTTCTTTTCCTTCCAGAAAGGAATTGGCTATTTTAGATGAGGCTACTCCGACACCAATCTCAATCATTAGCTTGCGAAACTCTTCCCGATTTTCTGTTTTCTCAATGGCATCAATATCTACGCCGATGATACGGACTTTATACTTTTTCCAAATTCCACGTTCTTCGGCCTCTTTGCATAAGTTTAGTGCTGTTTGTCCACCCATGGTGGGTAACACGGCATCGATTTTTTGTTCTTTTAAAAGATGCTCAATGCTTTCGCAAGTTAAGGGCAGTAGATAAACATGGTCAGCAATGACCCGATCAGTCATAATTGTAGCGGGATTCGAATTGATGATGGAAATTTGGATTCCCTCTTCCTTTAAAGAAAGTGCAGCTTGTGATCCAGAATAGTCAAATTCGCATGCTTGACCAATAATGATTGGCCCTGAGCCAATAATGAGTACAGAGCGGATGGAGGTATCTTTGGGCATATGGCTGGTTGGTGTATGGTGTACCATGGCAAAGATATCCTTACATATAACAATTATTCAAGACATTAGTTTTATTGATGTTTATTTTTTTTTAAATTAACATTTTATTAAATATTAATAAATATATTTATATAAATCAAGTTTAGAACAGGTTACAGATATAGTTTGTCAATAGATTAACGAGCGAAGTGTGCTTGCTTAATTTTAATTAATTCATTTATCCTAATTCATTCCACTAATCCGAATTGCTGCCTGACCTTTGGCTGTAATAATGGCTACGATAGCGTTCGGCGCTAGTATAATTTTATCAGGATTAAGTGCTGTCATGGCACCAATAATGGTGACCCCTTTGATCGGCTGATAGTTATTAAGATAGGTTTTCATGGTTTTTTCACCCTCAGCTAATTGGTCGGTAATTGGGAAGGTGCAGCTTTGTTGAATTTTTTTTGCAATAAGACCATGAACAAGCCAGTCGCCTAGTTTCAGTAATTTGTCCTTGGAGTCTAGCACAAAATCTACTTGATCTAAATAGATTTCTTTTTTCTCGGAATTGTATGTGGGTATTCCGCTGAGATAGAATGAGCCGTTGACAGATCCACTCATCCCGAGTTCGACAATTAATTTGCCGTCCTTGCCCCATAAGTCAACCTTATTGATTGTGATAGCCCGTTTTCCAGATTGAAATTGCTGACCAACAAAGTTTTTCTGCATCAGTGCTGCTGCATTTTGATAGGTAATCAGTCCTGCCAGGCTTGCACTAAAGTCGTTTGGAATTTTGTCCATAGCGGATAGCGTGAGCTTGTTTTTATCGAAAGTTAATGTCGGTTTTGAGTTGACGCAGGTTTCTAGATAGGCTTTCATACCTAGTCCAAGAGCTATTTTTTTATTGGCGATAACAGCAGGTTTTGTATAAATCTCCAAAGGCTGCATGGCAAACCAAATGTGATAGGTTGGATTAATTTCTACAGGCTTACTCATTTGTTCCAAGGCTTGTAGTACGTAAGGCTTAATGTCTAACGTCTGTGCAATTGCCTGATCGATCATTTGGGTTAGTTGGGGCTTGAATAGATTAAGTGCTGGATTGAGTAGATAAGTGATGGGGATGTCCTTGTCGGCAATGGATATGCTTGGGCTTTCGGTCCAATTGATACCAATGATTTGCGTGCTGGTGTTCAATTTCCAGTTTTGAAAGCTAACTGTGCTGCTGATCTTCGCTTTTCCATTTAGGTTGATTTCACGGGTATCATATACCGAAAAACCAAACTTTTCGATTCCATAACGAACCTTAACCCATACCTTTAGCGGAAGCACTAACTCAAACTTTCCATTTTTCTCATCGATGGTTATGGGTGCTTGCTTCCATACTTTCATCATGAGATTATCTCCTTCTAGTGAGTTGTCTTCATAAATTAATCCATTGAGGTATTTATTTGTTTGATTTTGTAAATCACTTATTGCGATTTCAATAGGAAGATTCAAGAAAGATGTTTGCTTATCATAAATCACCTCTGTGATATAGTTTGGAGCAGGCTTGAGTGCTTGTATTTTCTTGGTGGTGCCACAAGCTGATAGTAGAAAAGTTAATCCAAAAGCGGCTGAGAGTAAGCTTAACGTTTGTCTCATGATTATTTAAATTTTTGCTTCACGAAGGTATTACTCATTTTACTGATCTACAATAATTGCTTTGTAAGGCAATGGGGGTCATGTGCCATATCAACTATCAACTATCAACAGTTGTGAATAAAGTACGTTGGGAAAAATGTGCGTGTTATTTTCACCTGTTTTTTTAACTAATAGCTTGTTAGTCAACACGTTGTTTGTTTTTTGTTCATTAATTTATTTTCTTTAAAAATAATTTTTTATAAATTAGTAGAATATAATTTAACTATTAGTTGTTTATTATTTTGTTTGTTTAGGTTAGTGGTCCCAGATAGTGTGGGCTTTTGAGTCAAGATACGCCTTCTTAGTACTAAAGTGTGTGCACGGAGAAAGGTTATAAAAACCAAACAAAAGCGAATGAGGAAACGTTTACTTAAAAGGTTTCGTAAGGTTATTTATGGCAGCTTATTAGGCTTAGCCATCTCATCGCTTGCTCAAGCACAGCCCATGATCAGTTCATTTAGTCCGGGGAGTGGCCCTGTGAGTACTACCGTCACGATTGTTGGTACAGGCTTTAATACTACGGCGAGTCAAAATATAGTCTTTTTTGGATCTACTCAAGCCGCAGTTCAAGCTTCTTCAGGAGGTACTTCGTTGACGGTGATTGCCCCATATGGGGCGGATTATCGCTGTATCTCGGTTGCTAATCTAGGGACTAATCTTGTGGGTTACTCAGCGATACCCTTTGTGGCAACCTATACTCCGGTAGGGGATAATACCTTTCGACCTAAAGTGGAGCTAACCAGTGGTTTGGGAGCTAATGCTCGTTTTGTTGCTTTTTCAGATGTCAATAATGATGGTAAGCCTGATCTTTTAGTAGCCAATTCGGACAATACCATTTCCATATTTCCTAATCAAGTCACTTCGATTACAGGTACTGCCATGTTCGGTTCAGCAGTGACTTTGGGCACCTCTAGTGGAGCGTTTTCTTCTGCTTTGTCTGTAGGTGATTTTGATGGAGATGGCAAGCTAGATATTGCTGCAGTGTTTTCTGGTGCTGCTTCGGCATTCCTATATCGCAATACGACGAGTTCCTCTGGTGCTACGCCCACTTTTGCTGCGGGGGTTACGGTTACAGTTGCTACCAATCCAGATGCAGTGAGTGTGGGTGATTTTGATGCAGACGGTTTGGTAGACATTGTGGTAACGAGTGATTTGGCTACCAACAATCTCACGGTGTTGCGTAATACAGGTAATTTCATTTTTGTTCCAGTGGCAACTGTTTCTGTCGGAACAAATCCAGATGCAGTTGTGGTTGGTGATTTCGATCAAGATGGCAAATCCGATTTGGCAGTAGCTAACCATGGATCAAATAATGTGTCGGTACTTCGGAATGCTAGTACCATGGTTGGAGTGATTAATTGGGACTCTCCGGTTACGTTATCTGCCGGCACTGCTCCAAGCTCTATCGTTGTAGGTGATATGGATGGAGATACATTATTGGATATAGGGGTTTCTAATTTGGGTAGTAATACGATATCCACCTTTCTGAATAGCTCTACATCAGGAACGATTAGTTTTGGTACAAATGTAGATTTTTCGACAGGAGCTTCTCCGACTTCGGTTGCCATGGGAGATACTAATGGGGATGGCTTATCAGACATTGTTTTGGCAAATCTTGGAGATAATACAGTATCGATTCTGCAAAATACTTCTTCAGTGGGGTCAATTGCTTTTGCAACGAGTTCTGATGTTTCAAATGCTAGTATAACCAGCCCATCAGCCATTGTAGTGGATGATATTAATCAGGACGGTAAACCAGATTTGCTACTGGCCACTGGTGGTACGAGCAATAATGTGGCTGTTTTTTTACAACGCATTGCCCAAACCCTGACCATCACGTCGCCTAATGTGGTGGTTGTAGATGGTACCTTAACAGCTACGCTAACAAGTACAGCTACCAGTGGTGGTGGGACTTTGACCTATAGTATGCTGAATAATACGGGATCAGCCATTGTAGATCCTGTGACAGGAGTTGTTACAGCAGTGAGTGCGGGCAATGTAATTCTGATTCTTACTTCTTCGGGTGATACGGATTACGCAACAGCCGCAACTAGCCAGACCATTACCATAGGTCAAGCTACTCCCACTTTGACTATCACTTCAGCCAATGAGATGGTGTTTGATACTACTATGACAACTGCAGTTAATACGACTGCTAGCTTTGGTCGAGGAGGAAACATTACTTTTTCAGTATTTGGGGGCAGTGGTTCAGCGACAGTAGATCCAAATAGTGGGCTTATAACCCCTGTTCAGGCAGGTACTATTACCTTGACGGCTAGTTCAGTAGGAGATGTGGATTACAATCCCGCAACGACCAATCAGTTAATAAGTATTTACCCAGCAACTCCCACTCTTACTATTACTTCAGCAAATGCTACAGTGGTAGACGGTGCATTGCAGGCGAGCTTGACCACAACAGCAAGCCAGGATATTGGTACACTTAGTTATGCCATTACGAATGGTGATACAGGTTCGGCATTAGTGGATGGTAATGGTTTGCTTACAGCCATTAGTGCAGGACAGGTGACCTTAACAATTACTTCTGCAGGGAATACAAATTATAATTCGGCTAGTGTGAGTCAAAACATTAGCATTGGCCAGGCAACGCCAACGTTGACTATCACTTCAGCCAATGAGATGGTGTTTGATACTACTATGACAACTGCAGTTAATACGACTGCTAGCTTTGGTCGAGGAGGGAACATTACTTTTTCAGTATTTGGGGGCAGTGGTTCAGCGACAGTAGATCCAAATAGTGGGCTTATAACCCCTGTTCAGGCAGGTACCATTACCTTGACGGCTAGTTCAGCAGGAGATGCGGATTACAATCCCGCAACGACCAATCAGTTAATAAGTATTTACCCAGCAACTCCCACTCTTACTATTACTTCAGCAAATGCTACAGTGGTAGACGGTGCATTGCAGGCGAGCTTGACCACAACAGCAAGCCATCCAATAGGCACATTGAGCTATAGTATTCTTAATAACACAGGTTCGGCCTTGGTTAATTCATCAGGAGTAGTCCGAGCAGTTCAACACGGTATTGTGTTTTTGAAGATCACCAGCTCTGGCAACACGAACTATAACTCAGCAACTACGAGCCAAGCGATTACAATTAATAAGAGTACTCCAACTTTAACCATTACTTCATCAAATATCATACCAGTAGGAGGAACCCTAACAGCTACTGTTCTCAGTACAGCAACATATAATCGAGGTGGAGCAAAAGCCTTTGCAATTGTATCAGGAAGTGGATCAGCCACTGTGAATCCAAGTACAGGTTATATTCAGGCAGTAAGTGCGGGAACAGTGACACTAACCGTAGTCACATCAGGTGATGCAGACTACTATACAGCTAGTACCAGCCAGCTGATTACTATTGGTAAGACTACGCCAACTTTAACAATCACTTCATCCAGTGCGTTAGTGGTGGGTAATACCCTAACAGTAATGGCAAGCACCACGGCAGGGGTGGGTAATGGAGGAGCAATGGCCTTTGCCCTTATCGGGGGAAGTGGCTCCGCAACGATTAATTCAAGCACGGGTTTGATGACAGCTATCAATGCAGGCGCAGTGACTGTGATGGTAAGTACAGCTGGCGATATCAATTACAATGCATCCAGTACGAGTCAATTAATTACGATCAGTAAGGCTACGCCGACCTTAAATATCACTTCAGGAAACACAATGAGTGTAGATGGTAGTCTAAGTGCTACAGCCACGACAACGGCCACAGGCGGAAGAGGTGGGGCATTTAGTTATTCAATCGGTGTAGGCAGTGGTTCTGCTACAGTGAATTCGAGTACAGGTAGAATAAGGGCAATAGACGCAGGTACGGTAACCTTGCTGGTCAGTACGTCAGGAGATGCAAACTATAATGCGGCAAGTACAAGCCAAATAATCACGATCAATAAAGTGACGCCGACGTTAACAATTACTTCAGGCAATGCAGTGAGTGGCACGCTGAGTGCTACGGTTACCACAACAGCGACCGGCGGCCGTGGTGGTGCAATAACATTTGCGATTGTAACCGGCAGTGGTTCTGCTACAGTGAATCCAAACACGGGTTATATCCAAGCCATTAGTGCAGGTACGGTTACACTTGTAGTAAGTTCAGCAGGCGATGCGGACTATAATCCAGCAACAAGTAATCAGCTTCTTTCGGTTGGTAAAAACACACAAATCTTAACCATTACTTCAGCTAATACGCTCGCGGTGGATGGAGTCTTGACTGCCTCCGTAACGACTACAGCTGGTGATGGGGGAGGAACGATTACTTATAGTGTGATTAATGGTACTGGCTCTATTGTTGTGAATTCAAGTACTGGCGTCATACGAGCGGTTCAGGTAGGCACAGTCACTTTAAAGGCGACATCTTCAGGTAATACGAATTATGCATCGGCAAATACCACGCAAGTGTTTACCATTACAAAGGGAACACCAACATTGAGTATCACCTCAGCGAGTACGATGATGGTAAGCAGTACGCTAACAGCTACAGTGGTCACTACGGCTACGTATGGCCGTGGTGGCTCAAAAACGTTCTCTATTGTCGGGGGTAGTGGTTCGGCTACAGTAAATGCTAGCACAGGTTTGATTCAATCGATCAGTTCAGGCACGGTGACTTTGACAGTGGTCACATCAGGTGATGCTAATTATTATTCTGCTACAGCGAGTCAATTAATTACAATTGGTGGTGGTATGCTGATGGTTAAGCCAGTCAACAAGGTACCTGTGGATAATCCATTACCACCTGAAAAAGGGGGTACTGTGTTTAATCCAACTGATGATCCGATTGTGGCTGAGGAAGATATTGTAATATCTCAAGTACTATCACCCAATGGAGACGGTTTAAATGACGTGTTAGATGTTAAACATATTGAAAAGTATTCCAACAACGAATTAGTGATTGCGGATCGAAGGGGCGAGGCCGTATTTAAGGCTCATGGGTATAATAATGATACGATTGTTTTTGCGGGGTTGTCTGATACGGGAGTTCAACTGGAGGATGGTATATATTATTATACACTGGTGTGGTACGATCATGGATCTATGAATAGGAAATTAGGCTATTTCAAATTGAAAAGACAATAAATATTGGTGCGCATGAAAGATTTGAGGTGTGTTAAAGTAAGCATCTTGAAAATCTGAGTGTATGTTATATGAATTAGAAAGTATTGCAAATAATTAAAATCAGATGAAGATGAAAAAACATCTACTTGCCCAGTTTATGAGGATGATTTATGTGTGCTTAGCCACTGCAGGATTTGCTTCCCTTGCGCAGGCGAAACCCCTGATCACGTCATTTAGCCCAGAGAGTGGGCCTATCGGTACTTTAGTAACCATTACTAGAGATGGCCTTAATACCACTTCGGCTAATAAAATTATATTCTTTGGTGCCACTGGTACTGATTATTATTGGTCTAGTTCTAATCAAGAAAACGTGGTTATGATTTTAAAGACTACGCCAACTTTGACCATTACTTCATCAGATATGGTTACGGTAGATGGTAGTTTGACAGTGGCGGTATCAAGCACAGCGGCGAGTGGTTCAGGGGGGGATATTACTTATTCTGTAGCAGATGGTACAGGTTCAGCAATGATTGATGCTAGTAGCGGCCTTCTGACAGGGGTACATTCTGGGACGGTACTTGTAACAGCCACTTCTGCTGGCGATAGTACTTATTATGGAGTAAGTGTGAGTCAAGAGGTTACTGTGAATTCAACTACACCAACACTTTTAGTGACATCGCCTAATATTATGGCAGTAGATGATATACTTATGGCTGCAATTACTACAACGGCCAGCCATGATACTGGTGTGTTGAGTTATAGTATAGCTAATGATATTGGCTCAGCACTGGTTGATCCACAAACGGGCCAAATAGTAGCACTTACTGCCGGACAGGTTACATTGACAGTGAGCTCGGCTGGGAATACAGATTATGCACCAGTTTCGATAGATCAACTGATTACTATTGTACAAGCAACACCTACCTTGACCATAGTAGCTAATGATACCATGTTAGTAGATGATATACAAACAGCTTCTGTCAACACTTCGGCCACATTCTCTAGAGGAGGAAATATCACGTTTGTAATTACTTCAGGAAGTGGTTCGGCGACAGTAGACGAAAACTCAGGTTTAATTACGGCTGTGGGGGCAGGTACAGTGACTTTAGTGGCTAATTCATCTGGTGATGTGGACTATAATCCAGGAAGTGCTAACCTGATTATCACTATCGATAAAACCACCCCAAGTTTGAGTATTAGTTCGGCTAGTGCTTTGAATGTAGATGAGAGTTTGAGTGTAACGGTATTGAGCAGTGCCACAGGCGGCCGTGGGGGTGCTATTGCATACGCTGTGATAGCTGGCAGTGGTTCGGCAACAGTAGATGGCATTAGCGGTTACTTGACAGCAATCAGTGCAGGAACGGCGACTTTAGTGGCTACTTCGGCGGGGGATACGGATTATAATGGAGCTAGTGTCACACAAGAGATTAGTATAGGTAAGGCAACCCCAAGTTTGAGTATTAGTTCGGCTAGTGCTTTGAATGTAGATGAGAGTTTGAGTGTAACGGTATTGAGCAGTGCCACAGGTGGCCGTGGTGGCGCGTATAGTTACCAATTGTTAGGCGGCAGTGGTTCAGCAACGATAGACGCTGTTAGTGGTTATTTAACAGCAATCAGTGCCGGAACGGTAACGGTAGGTGTTAGTTCATCGGGTGATGGAGATTATTATGCAGCGAGTACTAGTCAAGAGATTAGTATAGGTAAGACAACCCCAAGTTTGAGTATTAGTTCGGCTAGTGCTTTGAATGTAGATGAGAGTTTGAGTGTAACGGTATTGAGTAGTGCCACAGGCGGCCGTGGGGGT
>SSFR01000013.1 GCA_008015505.1 Pedobacter sp. | reverse complement strand
GAAAACCCCTTATTCAATGCAACACCTGAACATGTATGATCATCATACGGCTGAATCATAACTGGCATAAGAAACGTTTGAGCTGCTCCATAACCCCGATGTACATCATTATTCACATAAGGTGGTGGTGGCAAAATATGCCCAACATTAACCCCTGATGATGCTGTTGAACTCATCGTTCCAACATAAGTTAAAGTCAAACTTCCACCCGCTGGTAAATTACCAACTGTATAGGTATAGCTCCCCCCATTGCCCGAAACATAATTAAAGGAAGTCCCACCTAGCCGCTTCGACCTAAACACAATGCCATTGACATCCGTAGCTAAATCTACGCCACTCACATTAACAGAAAATGTAGCTGATCCAGTACCTACATTCAAATCATGTACCCCTATATTTGATATCACCGTCGTATACGTTACCGCCCCCCCCAAAACCTGTACAGTAGGAGTAACACTATTATCCACATGCAACACCAAACCTGATGAAGTTACCGTTAAGGTACCCGAATTCACAGTAAAAGTTCTAGTACCGTCTGTAGCCGTACCATTCAATGCATACACAATATTAGCCGCTGAGTTGTTAAGAACAGTTTTAACAACAAAACTTATTGAACCAGCTCCCGCTGGTATCACTACATTAAAAGTACCAGCAGTAACAGGCGCACCATTCACACTATATCCTGATAGGAAACCTGGAGCAGGAGTAATGGTTACCGTCAATGGATTTGCCGTTGTAATCCCCGAAGGCAAACTTGCCGTTAACGTAATCGCTTGGGTTTCAGAAACTGTGCCACTACTAATGGTAACTGTAATGCTACCTGGGGCATTACCTGTTGTATCATTAATTTGAATTGTTGGTGTACTGCCCATCACGTAACCTGCCGGGGCTACTCCATCCAATGTTAATTGACTCGATTTCCCTATAACTCCAACATTTTTAGCCAAAAATACTGTAGCTGTAACTGAACTCTTGGTTGCAGGAATTACAATCTGCCACGGGCTTATATTCACATTATAGTCGCTACCACTAACTGCTGTCGATGTACCATCACGAGACAATATTATAGTAACACCCCCAGCTGGAGCCGGGTATAATGGTGGTAAACTAGCCCGTAGGTAAACTGGCGTCCCAGCTGCACTGCCATTCACTTGACTTGGATTTAAAGGTGTTCCATTGATATCTGTAAATGTCAAGGTGATAGGTTGAATACTTGATGGGATAGTTATTGTCTTTGTCACTATAATACTTTCGCAAGTCCCTGATGCAGAAACAGTAACAAAATAAGTATAAGAATCTCCTACCTGCCAAGCGGGAGTTTTAGAATTAAGCGGTACAGTTAGTTGAGCGCCTGTGCCGATACTTCCACCTGTTTTATTAGCATCCTTATACCACGTAAAGGTGGGACTAACTAGGCCACTACTGGCGGTCAAAATTAGATTAGCCCCATCATTGAATGAGGTAACAGTAATATCAGGATTAGCCCCCCCAGACGTCGATTTTAGCGTAACATTAAACGTCTGTGAATTGCCTGTACTTGTATTTGTAACATTAGGATTACTACTGCCATCTGCATTTACTACAACAGCTGTTATCTGAGGAGTTACTGAATAGGTAATTGTTTGATCAACACCTGATGTATTGGTAAGAACATCATTCAATACAGTTCCTGCTCCATTCGAAGGGCCTCCTATATTAGCATTAGCAGATCTCGACCAAGTATAACTAGTAAAATCATTAGGAACAGACGAAAAGCTTTTATTAAGTGCTACCCCCGAACATGCAGCAGTGATGTCACTAGGCTTAGTTAGTACTGGTTGTATAAATGTTTGGGCATAACTATTACCGCTATTGGGATCTATATTTAGATATCCATTTGGAGGAATAATTGAAGTTTTATTAATAGCTGATGCTGCTGTAGAACTAATAGTACCATTATACTTTAGTACAATTGAAGCACCTACAGGAAAATTACTAACTGTATATACATAATTACCCGGAGTAGATGCTGCAGCATTATAAGTAATTGTAGTAACCAAATTACCAGGATTGGTATTGCCTTCATTAATTACCGCCCCCAATGGTATATTTTGGGGATTAATAATATCTACCCCCGTAGTATTAATAACAAAAGTAGCTCTCCCACTCGACAACGTCGACACATCATGTAAACCAGTATTTTTAATCACAGTTGTATAAGTAACCCCACCACCAACTACAGTAGTACCGGGAGTTACTGTATTTATTGTTTGCAATTGCATGGGTGCTGCAGCCACCATATCTCGTATATCGTGATTAGAGTACCCACCTCCAGTACTTGCCCCAAACCCTATTTTAAATGTTTTAGTACCATCAACGCGGATACGCTGATTCAACCGCTTGTTGTAAATAACAGTACGAAAAGGCCCCCCTGTTTGTGTCTGAATAAACACGGAAATTAACATGTCCACTGTACCATCAGCAGCAACATTATTATCTGGAATATCTGGTTGTCCTTGAACTGGGTAACTACCCGTTGGAAGGAGATAAAACCGCACCTGTCTATAGTACTTGTTAACATCTGGGGGATTGCCTGCTGTTGTAGTTCCTATGGCAACACCATTCAGCGTGGCATCAAAAGCATTTTTCAGGTTCACATTAGTTCCTCCAATATAGGCAGTATTAGGGCTCGAACCTCTTATTGCAATAGAACTTGAATAGTTGGTTGCACGTGTTGCATCTGTACCTGGCCCATTATCATCAGAGGCAATAGCATCCTTACAACTATAATTACCATATTCATCCAAACCAATTCCAACATAACCACCATCTAATGCAGAAGCAACTGCACCCCCTACTCCCCCACAATAACTTCGCGAGTACATTAATCCCCCTCCACAAGACCCAGGATTAAAAGTCGTGGCTCCATCAAACAAATAAACGGATATTCCATCTGCTAAACCAATGCCTATGTTATTACTAATCCCATCAGGTGCCCAAGCTCTATAGGCAAATTGTATAGACATCCCCAAAGGAGGGGTAAAAGGCTTATCAATGTATGCATAACCCCTTTGATTGCCCATATTGGACGTTAACCGTAACCAACCATCACCTGGAGTTCCAATAAGCGCTGCTGAAAGACCAGTAACAATTGGGTCCCCATCATTACCTGTATTCCTAAATGTATTATGCACACTAAAACCATTATTCTGTGCCTCTACCCTACCAATCCCCACCACCAAAAAGAAAAACAGCACTACCAACCAAGTAAAGCTATTGGTATAATCCCTTGCCCATTTTATCTGGCCTCTAAAGCCATACCACTTATCTTTAGTTACCGTTTGCCCACTAGCTTCCACCGATGCATCACTAGCATAAACTCTAAAAAATCGACTTAGCTGAATGATTTTGTCTATAACTAAAATCATTGATGAAAAGTAACGATGCTCCATTGCATTTTTTTTAGTAAAACCACATCTTAACAATCAACAGATTATGCACAATACACATATTAAGTTAATATTTTTTAATTTAAAAAACAATTAATTTAAAATTAATTACAAAATCAAATACTAAAAAATAAAATTTTAATATAAACAGCGTATAGTTTTAGTAAACTGAACTAAGCAAAATAGCTTTTAATGCAAGGTGGCCCCTAATAGGAAGAGGGTCTATATAAACCGCCAAACGAGCAATAGCAGAACAAAAAGATAAATGATTAACAGCTATACTTCTTCGCATCATGTATAGCTGTTAAGAAATTAGAATAGGGGATTGATGCTAACCTACACCCATCTAAAGGAAAAAGTCAATATCAAAAGTTAATATGGCAGCCATCTATGCTTTAAACGTTTGCATATCCGTTAGGCGCTTATACAAACCGTCGTTTGAGATGAGTTCTGCATGAGTTCCTTGCTCAACAACTTTTCCATGCTCAAGAACAACAATTTGATCTGCATTCTGAATCGTACTTAAGCGATGAGCAATTACTAAGGAAGTTCTATTCTTCATTAAATTGTTCAGCGCATCTTGCACCAAGCGTTCTGATTCCGTATCCAAGGCAGAGGTTGCTTCATCCAAAAGCATAATGGGCGGATTGGCCAATACTGCCCGAGCAATACATATCCGCTGCTTCTGCCCTCCAGAAAGTTTAGCTCCCCGGTCACCAATATTAGTTTGGTACTTATGTACTGTATGAATAATAAAAGCATGCGCATTGGCAATCTTAGCAGCATGTATTACTTCTTCCTCACTTGCATCAGGTTTAGCAAAGGCAATGTTGTTAAAAATACTATCATTAAAAAGTATAGACTCCTGATTAACGATCCCCATTTGAGATCGCAAAGATGCTACTTGGATATCCCGAATAGGGACCCCATCAAACAAAATTTGACCGCTTTGAGGCTCAATAAATCGCGGAAGCAAATCCATTAAAGTAGACTTCCCCCCCCCTGACGGGCCAACCAACGCAATGGTCTTTCCCCGTGGGATCGTTAAATTAATATCATGAAGAACCTGATTATCTCCATAAGCAAAGGAGACATGCTTCAGCGATATCTGTTCTTTAAAATCATTTATTTGAACAGCATTTGCTCGATTTACAACAGCTGGCTTGGTATCGATTAATTCTAACACCCGCGCACCCGCTGCTAATCCCTGATTAATACCACTAAATGAATCTGACATTGCTTTTGCAGGCCGCATCACTTGTGAAAATAGAGCAATATATCCAATAAACTCAGCCGCACTTAACTCCGAACTTCCTGAAAGAACCATGGATCCTCCATACAACAATAAAATAGCAACCATAACTACACCTAAAAATTCAGATACAGGCGATGCCAATTGTTGTCTTTTAGCCATCGACTGATTAATCTTAGAATAATATTGATTCTCTGAATGAAACTTATCCTTAATATAACTTTCAGCATTAAAAGCCTTGATAATTTTAATGCCAGTTAAAGCCTCATCTAAATAGCTAATCATCGCCCCATAGCTTTGCTGCGACAAAGCGGCCTGTTCTTTCAAACGTTTAACAATTTTCGCAATAATAAATGCCGATAGGGGAATTACTGTTATAGAGAACAGAGTAAGCTTTGCTGAAAGGGCAAATAAAGTCACCAAATAAGCAATCAATTGCAAAGGCTCTTTAAATAATACCTGCAATGTTCCTGTTACTGAAAACTGAACTACCTGCACATCCGCAGAAATTTTAGAAATGATGTTCCCCTTACGCTCATTACTAAAGTATCCTAGGTGTAAGTCAATCACATTATTGAATACAGCCTTTCTTAAATTAAGTAGCGTATGAATACGCATATTTTCAATCACTCGCTGAGAAAAATACTTAAAGAGATTACTTAACAGAACCGATATCAATATAATGACACACACCCGTTGCAAAGCACCATAGACCCCATAATGCAACCTAGCCTGCTCCGCATAATAATTAAAATACTCAACCACATTATACCAATTTGGCGCCTCTAAATCACGTACATAAGTCGAATCTTTAGCAAATAAAGTATTCAATAAGGGAATTAATAGAGCCAGATTAAGCGTATTAAATACAACAGAAATAACAGTATAAATAAAATAGGGTATTGCAAACTTCTCAATAGGTTTTGCAAATGCAAGCAATCTAAAATAGGTTTTCATAAACGAAAATTTGACGCAAAAATAGCCTAATATAAGCACCAGAGCAAAAACACGTAAAGTTCTTTCCCAATACAAGAATCAGTAACATAAAACACAAGCATCCACACACTTACCAGCAAAACACATCTTCATTAAATAGCTCATAGTTACCTCAAGACTAAAGTGTGGCCCATTTAAATGTGCCACACTTTAACAATTGTTTTAATATATTTTTAATTTATTATTTGTTTATATAGAAATATTGCATTAGAATTATATTAATAATGCATTATTAATATAATTATTAATTATTAAAACTAAATTATTATGAACAAGTTTTTTACGCTTATTGGATTATTAATAACAATATTCTTTTTTTCATGTAAAAAAGAAGGACCTGTTAGTCCTCAACCATTGACTACGGCACCATCCATTACCTCGGCTACGGGTCTACCAATTACTCAGACCATAACACCCCTTACACCCACTACAACCTTGCTTTTTACAGTATATGGAGATAGACCAATTATTACTCCCACTGCCATACTTGATATTAGAATGGATACTAATAGTAACATTTTTATTTATGACAGATATCCTGGATATGGTTTAGGATGGGGATATGATAAATACACCATTATTGACGAATCAGGCAAACAATATCAGTTTACCTCACGCACTGCTTTTGAACCAATCAGAGCAATTGGATTAAAAGGTAAAATAAGAATATTGAAAAACTGCTCGGAAATATTTACTAATCAATCGACTGAAGTCGAAACTGTCTTCACTCTAAAAGAAGCTCATGTTTATGATATTTTTCATCACTTTGATAAGTTTAGCACTACACTTCAATTGCAAGTGATTACAACAACTAATGATGTTTATATTCACAATGAACACCCAGACTCTCGTTTAGGATGTGGAGATACGAAGTATACCATCATTGATGCTTGTGGAAAAGCTTATAAATTCATCTCACGTACAGAATTTGAACATGCCAACACACCAACTGGCTTAAGAGGTGTATCAAGAATACTAAAAGATGGCACTGAAATATTTCGAAACTAAAACTGCATCTACCTAATTTTGACAAAACCCAAAGTTTTGGATGAAATTATCAGTATTGAAGATGATTACTCACTCTAAAAAAACTCCCCCTAAAACATATTTTAGGGGGAGTTTTTAATTCACCATAACTTGGTTTTCTATTCGAGTTTTATCAAGTGATTTTATTTACTTTTTAGAAGCTTTGGCTTTATCCTCCGCACCTTCCATCTTCTCTTTTAATTCTGCTAGTACACTAATATCACCTAAAGTAGATTTTTCAACAGAATCCTTCACTTTCTTCACTGCATTTGCTGTAGCTTTTGCTTCCGCTTTTTTCTGATTAACCTCCTCTTTACGTTCTTCCGATTTGGCTTCCTCCCAGATACGCGCATGAGAAACAACGATACGTTTTGAATCTTTGTTGAATTCTATGATTTTAAATACGTTAGTTTCTTCCGCTTTAAGTGATGATTTACCATCCTCTTTTACCATGTGCTTAGTAGGGACGAATCCTTCAACACCATAGGGTAATGCAACTATAGCGCCTTTATCTGTTACTTTAAGCACAGTTCCATCATGGATAGAATCTAAAGTAAATATGGTCTCAAATGTATCCCAAGGATTTTCTTCTAATTGCTTATGGCCTAAACTTAGCTTACGATTAGCCTCATCCAGCTCCAACACAACAACATCCAAGGTTTCACCCACTTTAGTAAATTCATTTGGATGGTTAATTTTCTTAGACCAAGATAAATCAGAAATATGAACCAACCCATCGATGCCTTCTTCAATTTCCACAAAGACACCAAAATTGGTCATGTTTTTAACTATTGCCTTATGCTTACTTCCAATTGGATATCTTTCCGCAATATTCTTCCATGGATCCGGAGTCATTTGCTTAATACCAAGACTCATCTTTCGCTCAGCCCTATCGATTGTTAATACTTGCGCCTCAACCTCATCACCTATCTTCATAAACTCTTGAGGGTTACGCAAATTCTGAGACCATGACATCTCAGACACGTGAATTAGTCCCTCAACTCCTGAAGATATTTCCAAGAAAGCACCGTAATCAGCTACTGTAACAATTTTTCCTTTTACAATCGAACCTACTTCAATTGATGGATCTAATGTTTCCCAAGGATGCGGAGTAAGTTGTTTTAAACCAAGAGCAATACGCTTTTTCTCATCATCAAAATCTAAAACAACGACATTGATTTTTTGATCAAGACTTAATACTTCCCGCGGATGTTCTATTCTTCCCCATGAAATATCGGTGATGTGTAACAAACCATCTACCCCACCCAAATCGATGAAAATACCAAAGTCAGTAATGTTCTTCACGGAACCTTCAAGTACTTGCCCTTTCTCCAACTTAGCAACAATTTCTGTTTTTTGAGTCTCTAAATCATCTTCAATAAGTACACGGTGTGATACAACCACGTTTTTGAACTCATGGTTGATTTTAACCACTTTGAACTCCATCGTCTTGCCAACATAGACATCGTAATCACGGATTGGCTTAATATCAATCTGAGAACCTGGCAAGAATGCTTCAACACCCATGATATCCACAATAAGCCCCCCCTTAGTCCGACTCTTCACAAAACCTGTAATAATGGTATCATTATCTAATGCTGCATTAATTGCCTCCCATGACCTCTGAGTTTTTGCACGCTTACGAGATAATATCAATTGTCCATTGACATCTTCCTGTGACTCTACAAAAACATCTACCGTGTCCCCTACTTTAAGATCAGGGGTATCACGAAACTCCGAAAGCGAAACCAAACCATCCGATTTAAAGCCAATGTTCAATACCACATCCTTGCTATTAATCGAAACAACCACGCCTGGAATGATCTCACCCTTGTTAACTGAATTGAATGTTCCAGAATACATCTTCTCAAATTTTTCACGATCTGATTGACTGTAATTTCCAAAACCCTTGTCATCTGCATCCCAATCAAAATCACCCGCAGGGACAATCATTGACTTAGATTTGATCTCCTCAATGGAAATTAAATCAGCTTCTGATTCAATGTTTTCTTTGTGTTTAACCGATACGGTTTCTTCGCTTTGAAGTTTAGATTTTAACTCCTTTTCAGCCTCTAGTTTTTTAGCCATTAATTCATATGTCTCCTTTGTCCGATAATTAATCGGATTGCAAAGGTATAAAATACATTATTCAATAGAAAATATTTTTACTATAAAAATTCCCCTAAAAATTCAAAAATTAAAACATAAGACTCTCATTTTGAGCATAAAATCTCAATGATTTTCTGGCACGATAGCCTTACTTTTTAAAAAAGGATATACCCGCTCTAAAGCAAATTCTAATTGCTCTTTTTGAGTGAGCATTGTATTATCCAAAATAATAGCATCCTTAGCGCGCACCAAAGGACTCTCTTTTCGGGTTGTATCTAAATAATCACGGTGTGCAATATTTTCAAAAATTTCTTCTAAAGACACGATGTCCCCCTTTTTTTTAAGTTCCTTATAA
Organism: Pedobacter sp.; assembly: GCA_008015505.1. Classification (GTDB taxonomy): domain Bacteria; phylum Bacteroidota; class Bacteroidia; order Sphingobacteriales; family Sphingobacteriaceae; genus Daejeonella. The sequence continues at coordinate 41,054 of SSFR01000013.1, read as the reverse complement.
CGGCGCTCTGCACGAATTTTAGGATCAGCTGTCATAAATATTTTTACTTCTGCAAGTGGAAAAACAGTCGTACCAATATCTCTCCCATCCATCACAATACTTTTAGATGCCCCCATACGTTGCTGCTGTTTAACCATTTCTACCCGAATGGGTTTTATCGCACTGATTTCACTGACCATTTCTGATACAGGCATTTGGCGAATTTCTTCGGAAACTTCTTCACCATTGAGCGTAATATGTGTTTGATAGTCACTTGAATGAAAATTTAGATGAATGTCACCCAATGCACTTTCAACTTGATCTTTTTTAGTAATATCTACTCGGTTACGTAAAAAATAAAGCGTCACGGCCCGATACATTGCCCCACTATCAATATAAATCAAGTGAAGTTTTTTAGCCAAAGCTCTAGCTAATGTACTTTTACCGCAAGAAGAATAGCCATCAATAGCTATTACAATATTATTATTCATTGAATATGTTGGTTTTGATGAGTTGCTTGAAAAACTTCAAAAATAAACCAGCTCTTGATTAGTTAAACCGATAGCATATTGCTATTGAACCATATTGATCAGGCTTAACAAAACTTTTAATTTCTTTAGATTTAAAAATCACCGAAAATGTAGCTGTCCACCGATTTTTGGCATAAGCTGCCCCCAATTCCCCACTGATCACAATTGGTTTAATATCAAAAACAATGGGTCCTTTATCCCTTGCAAATAATCCCCCCTCTACTGTAGCATCATAAGCCCGAAAATGCATCATGGGCTTGGCATAAAAGAAAAACTCTTCATTACTAGAAGTATCTTTTTCCTTAGCATGATTGGCTATTCGACTAGTGGTACTCACCGAATAATACAATGAATTTATTGTTCCCCATCGAAACAATAAACCTGTTCCAATCCCTGTAAATGTATTTCCAATGTTAAGGTAAGAAGCCCAGGTAAAGTCAGTAGACTTAGACAGGGAACGAAGCAAAAAATGATTATACTCAACTGTTGTGTTCACAGAAAACTCATTGTTTATTTGATACTGCCAGCCCTTTATTTCATAAAAGCCCATCATTCTATGTAAAAGCGTTTGTGCTCGATCAGCCAAAGAAGATGGCCCAATTGTACCTATTTGAAGCGATGTCTTAAGTGTGTTTTCGGAATTATAAAGCCATACCAAGCTACCACCCGCATATAAGTACCCCGCAAATGGCCTATCAATATAGACGGGACTTGAAATATATCCCGATTGTGGATTAAATATCTCCTGACCAAGTTCAATCTCCCATAAACGCTTATTTAATTTGGGTGATAGAGCCCGCTGATCCATCGCCTTACGAAAGGTAATAAACAGTCCATTGGTATAGTACTTGTCTTGACCCACAGCCAGATATGCATCATTATCACTACGAACTCCAAGCTCATACTTAAAGGATTTCTTTTCTGGTATTTGAGCAAATCCACAAATACCCCCAATACTAATCAACAACAAAATGGCTATTCCTTTTGTTTTCATGGAATCATGGGTGTAGTTAATCCATAGATTCAGATTTAATTGATAAAGATTCTTTTACAGTCATATTCAAAGGATTCTTCACCTTTTGTTTAGTCAAAGCAAAATCTATGACTTCTCTCATTTCTGTGACATAGTGAAACTGAAGATCCTTGATATAATCCCCCTTGATCTCGAGAATGTCTTTTTGATTGGATTTTGAAAGAATAATCTCCTTGATATTAGCCCGCTTTGCAGCCAATATTTTTTCTTGAATCCCCCCTACTGGAAGTACTTTACCACGAAGTGTAATCTCACCAGTCATGGCCAAATGTGGTTTTACTCTGCGCTGGGTAAAAGCAGATATCAATGCTGTAAGCATGGTGACCCCGGCCGATGGACCATCCTTAGGAATAGCTCCAGCAGGAACGTGCAAATGAACGTCCCATTGATCTAAAAGCCTATAATCAATAGCAAAATTAGAAGAATGAGCCCGCAAATATGCCATGGCAATACTAGCCGACTCTTTCATCACATCACCTAAATTACCCGTTAATGTTAGCTTTCCTTTACCTGGGCTTAGACTTGTTTCAATAAACAAAATGTCCCCACCTACTGGAGTCCAGGCTAACCCTGTAACAACTCCTGCCACTTCATTGCCCTCGTATAAGTCCTTATCAAACAGTGGAAGCCCAAGTATTTTTTCCACATCCCCTTTATCAAGTGTCGCTGTAAAAGGTTCTTCCATGGCTATTTTCGTAGCAACCCCCCGTACCAAGGAACCTATCTTTTTCTCCAACCCCCTCACTCCCGATTCTCGCGTGTAATCTTCGATTACTTTTTCAATAATCGGGTTCTTAAGTACAACATCCTTTGGCTTTAAGCCATGTTGTTCTCGTTGTTTAGGTAACAAATACTGTTTGGCGATTTCCGTTTTTTCCTCGATTGTATAACCATTCACTTCAATGATTTCCATTCGATCCAATAAGGCAGGATGAACCGTACTTAATGTATTGGCTGTGGCAATAAACATGACATGAGATAAATCATAATCCATTTCCACATAATGGTCATAAAAAGCATGATTCTGCTCCGGATCAAGCACCTCTAACAACGCTGAAGAAGGATCTCCACGAAAATCATTTCCCACTTTATCAATCTCATCAAGAATAAACACTGGATTAGACGCCCCTGCCTTTTTAATGGATTGAATAATACGCCCCGGCATAGCACCAATATAGGTCTTACGATGTCCCCTACTTTCAGCTTCATCACGAATACCGCCCAGGGCCATACGAACATATTTACGGCCCAAAGCCGTAGCAATAGATCTTCCCAAAGATGTTTTACCAACTCCAGGAGGCCCCACTAAACACAATATCGGCGCTTTCATATCTTTCTTCAACTTGAGAACGGCCAGATACTCAATAATCCGCTTTTTGACTTTATCTAACCCATAATGATCTTTATCGAGTGTCCGTTGGGCTTTTTTCAAATTGAAGTCATCTTTGGTGAGCTCATTCCATGGCAAATCCAATAACAGTTCAAGATAATTCAGCTGAACAGAATAATCAGCCGCAACGGGGTTCATACGTACTAACTTATCCAGCTCTTTTTTGAAATGATCAGCGACTTCTTTCGACCACTGTTTTTTAGCTGAACGCTGACGCAGATTCTCAATCTCCAAATCAGCCGTATTACCACCACCCAACTCCTCTTGTATCGTTTTCAACTGCTGATTCAAAAAATAATCGCGCTGTTGCTTATCTAAATCGACACGAACTTTTGACTGGATTTGATTTTTAAGCTCCTGCATCTGAAGTTCTACCGTCAAATGCTCCATCACCATTTTAGCACGATCACGCAAATTGGCTACTTCCAACATCTTTTGTTTCGATGAAACATCAGCATTCATGTTGGATGAAATGAAATTAATTAGGAAAGAAGGACTTTCAATATTTTTTATTGCCGTGGCAGCCTCACTCGGAATATTTGGCGAAAGTTGAATGATCTGTATCGCCATTTCTTTAATGGCAGTCATTATCGCCGTAAACTCTTTGTCTTTCTTAGGACGAACCTCTTCAAATTTTTGAATCGTAGCTTTGATATAAGGTTCGCTCTGTACTTCTTGGTCTAGTTTAAAGCGCTGCTTCCCCTGAATAATGATGGTTGTATTCCCATCAGGCATTTGCAATGTTTTGATGATCAAAGCAACTGTTCCCACTTGATTAAGCTGATCAAAAGTAGGATCCTCAATAGCTATATCTTTTTGGGATACCACCCCAATAATTCGGGTACTTCTATAAGCATCTTTGATAAGATTGATGGACTTATCCCTACCAACCGTAATTGGAATAACCACTCCTGGAAAAAGCACCGTATTGCGCAAAGGCAAAATGGGAAGCACGTCTGGCGTTTTTTCATTATTCATTTCCTCTTCATCTTCTTGAGACATTAAAGGAAAGAATTCCGTATCCTCGGTAATCAAAGGCAAGGCGTGGCCAAAATCAAATGTATCGTAATTATTCATGCGCAGTTTTTTGGACAATTCATAGTAACAAGCATACTAACTCTATTATAATGCTTATCACCCAAGTATTAGCTCACAACAAGGCTTATGCCAATCGCAATAAATTAAAATTAACTGTAAAAACGGCAGTATAAATCCTAATATACTATCAAGTTTGTCCAATATAGTACAATACCAGACAGATTCACCAGTGACTTTTAGAAATCTGACATCAAATACCTACTCTTAACTCATTAAGGTAGAATTAATATTAAAGATGATCATTACTTTTGGTGATGATTAATATTTCATCATTATCATTTTTATTAATACAAAAACAACAAAGTGTCTGAAAAGTTACGTATTGACAAATATTTATGGGCAATTAGACTATTTAAAACCCGAAGTTTAGCGACAGAAGCTTGTAAAGCAGGGAAGGTGAAGCTACAAGGACAAAATATCAAGCCGTCAACTATTGTCAAAATTGGAGAGGTATACACGATACAAAAAGCAGGAGAACAAAAAAAAATCCAAGTGCTTGTTTTATTGGAAAATAGAGTGGATGCGAAAAAGGCTGCCACATTTTACCAAGATCTAACACCCCTGGAGAATACGCGTGCCTATCAAATAAAATATAATTCTCCAATACTCCATCGAGATCCGGGGAGCGGAAGACCCACAAAAAAAGATCGTAGAGAAATTGATGATCTGCAACAGGACTGGTTTGATTAATAAAAAATATACTAACACATGATTTTAGTTGCTTACAGTGGATCTTCTAAAGCGGACTGGATATTACAATCCCATCCTGAAACAATTAGTTTCAGAACCAATGGATTAAATCCCTTTTTCCTGAACGAAAAGGATATCATCAAACTACTGCAACATCATCCAACAATACAGCAAATTCAGGATAAAGTCACGGAAACGCACTTCTTTGGTGCCGGCTGTTTAAGTCCAGATCTCCGAGAAAGAATTTCAAATGCCTTGTCAGCCCTATTCAGAAATGCTTTTATTAATGTCGAACAAGATATTTTGGGTGTATCGTACGCAACTTGTGGCCACACCAAGGGAATAAGCTGCATCCTAGGAACAGGATCTAACAGCGTTTATTTCGATGGATCAAATACATATCCGAGTAAATTTGGTCTTGGCTATATCTTGGGGGATGAGGGCTCTGGCGCCTTTTTTGGAAAAAAACTAATCAAAGATTTTTTATATGGGACTATGCCCTCAAGGCTTCGTAGGTCATTTGGCAATACATACCATTTAAATAAAGAAATTATTGTTAGACACGTTTATCAAGAAAGCTCACCCAGTTCTTACCTAGGTTCATTCGCCCCATTTATGAGCCAACATCTCGACGCTCCATATATTCAACATCTGATTTACAGTGGCTTTGAAAAATTTATCAACACCAATATTCGATGCTTTGATAACTATAATCAATATCCTTGTCACTTTACTGGATCGATTGCCTATTATTTTAAAGATATACTTCATACAGTATGCCTAGCTAACAGAATCAACATAGGCCAAATACTACACCGACCTACAGAAAGATTAGCAAAATTCATCACAAACATCCAGTCCACGGAGACGCTTTCTCAAGTGTTATAAAATATCTCTATTTAATGCTCTGATATGCCAGATTTGAGCTGCAAAGAACCCTTGAAGATATTCAACTCCCCATTTTCATCGTAGAATCGAATCACATAGTAATAAATATCGTCTGATAACTTGCTAGGATGCCCCTGATTACTTTTACCAATGAATTTGATATCCCGATTATTATATCTCTTAGCCCGCCATACCAAAACTCCCCAACGGTCAACAATATCGACCTCGTTATCCGGATACTTTTCAATATTATTTATCTCCGAATAGTCATGTATCCCATCCCCATTAGCCGAAATAGACATAAACTCTTGTATCCGCTTATTAAAAATGGTAATCGTACCCGGATTAAACTTAAATCCACTTCCTGAACCTTCTAAAACTAAAGTTGCTGGAGCATCACTTGTGTTAATTCCACTCACATTGAAGTACCCTACATTACTATTCTTCGGAATTGAAACAGAAGTCGGAAACGTCGGAATAGGTACATCGCCCAAATTACTGCCTGCACCCCTAACCAAAGAAACTTTAATAGGCTCTGCTGCTGTTACCCCTACCGGTAATGACACAGAAATAGATACCGACCCATTGTAATAAATCGTACCATCTCCAATGGTAATAACCAAAATATGCGGATTAGTAGCTGTTTTATCTATAATATTCGTACTTGAAGTCACTGAACCTAGTTCTGCATTCGTTCCTTGAAGAACCAAAAGCTTAGCATTAATATGCGCCCAAGTAACTGTACTACTTAATAATACGAAAAAAGTTAAAGCCCATTGAAATACTATCAGCTGCTGCTTCACCCCATACGATAGCCCCGAGCATAACTTCTCGCCATTTTGATCTTGCCTAGCTTGTTCCTTAAAGCCACGCCATCCATCTACAAGAACAGCTCGCCCAATGACTGATATAAGTGTAACCATATTATTCCAGCACAACCAGATTAATTTCTTGACTTTTGCTAAAATCACTAACAAAGGGTAATAATGCTTCATAGTTTTTTCTAATAAAATTTCTCCTCATCTAATTATTGTTTACCTAAAGAAATATTACCAACATATTAAATTAACAAATTTTATTTAAAAAATAAATTAAATTTCAATTAATGAAAAAATTATCACCATTGAGCTAAAAATAGATTTACTTCAACCCATTTAACTGAAGCCTATCCTCCATTGGATGGGATCGGGAAGAAAAAGTATCTAACAATTATTGTATAGAAAGAAAAATATGAAGGAGGTTAAAGAAAAGAATCAAATCAGAGAATGGCCAAGAATCAAGCTCAAGATCATCCGAATAGCAAAAATAATCACCAATACCCCCGCCACTTTATTGAATTTTGAGATGATATGCTCTTTAATCCGGTAGCGCAACTTATTGGCATAATATGCTTTAGTCACATCTAAACTGAATTGCGTCACTAGAATAGAAACCAAAAAGGGGATAACTTCTTTTAGATCAAACTTTCCCGTGACAGAAATAGCTCCACCAGCAACACTAACCCAGTACAACAACACAGCTGGATTAAAAATACACATGAAGAACCCTTTTAGAAAATAACCTGTATTATGACGTTTTGAGGATTTATCTTCGTAATTAATTACCGGTTTTTTGAACAGATAATAGGTCCCGATAGTAAATAAAATTGCACTCCCAACAATACCAATAGGTAAACGATATTGATTTTCCAATGCCAAATAAGACGACCCATAGATCACCAAAGCGACAAAAATAATATCACTCAGCAAAACACCCGAAGCAAAAGAAAGACCCGCATAAAACCCTTTCTCAATGCTCGTTTTGATCAAAACAAAAAATACAGGCCCCCCCACAATAGAAAGCACCAAACCCAACCCTATACCTGATAAAATTATTTCGATCATTTTTACAAAAGTTCCACTATATTTTAGCGCCAATCTAAAGTTTATTTTATTTCATTGTTTTGGTTCTTTTTGGCTGTAATTTAGTTGGATTTTTCGCAATAGTCTCCCACTATTGCGAAAAAGTCCGCCTAATTTCGCTCAAAAATAACCGACAATAGCTTCTTAAAATAAACTTTAGACAGGCTCAGCGAATATGCAAATTAATGTTCTAAAACTGATATCGCTTAGCCCTTTATTATTGCGACAAATACACAAAATGTTTAGAGATATAATAAATTTCAATTAAGTTCGGCCAAATTTTCAAATTAAAATCTAAAAAGATGAAACAAATTGAACAAAAAAACTATGGTTCGGCACTATATACTCTGGTCATGGTATTTTTTTTCTGGGGCTTTCTAGCAGCTTCAAACGGGATTTTTATCCCATTTTGTAAAACTCATTTTCAACTCACTCAATTTGAATCTCAGCTAGTTGACTCTGCTTTTTATGGGGCTTATTTTATTGGATCCCTAATTCTTTATCTAATCTCAACAGGTATGGGATACGACATATTGAATCGAATTGGTTTTAAAAATGGGATTATTTATGGATTAATCATTTCCGTAATTGGAGCACTTTGTATGATTCCTGCTGTAAATTCAGGAGAATACATGCTCATTCTTGCTTCATTCTTTGTGATTGCCTTAGGTTTTTCACTTCAACAAACTGCGGCAAATCCATTTGCCATTGCATTAGGTGACCCCGCTACTGGAGCGCATCGTTTAAGCCTAGCTGGTGGAGTAAACTCATTGGGAACTACCGTAGGCCCCATTATTGTTACTTTGGTTTTATTCGGAACTGTGGTAGCTACGCAAGAGCAAGTAACGAATGCCCCCATTAGTTCTATTAATAGCCTCTACCTCATTTTAGGGGGGGTCTTTTTACTGGTAGCCGGCATATTTGCTGTGGTTAAAATGCCTCGGGTTACTTCAGATGAAGGATTTGAAAAATCTGGCAAAGCAACCCGGACCATGCTAATGATCACTGGAATGATTATTACCTTAACGATCATAGGCAATTCTTTACCAGAACTATTTGGAGCCTATACCAGTATCATCTTGTTAACAATAGCCTTAATTAGCGTTATTGGCATCTTATTTTCAGCGAACCATTCCGCACAAAAAAATAATGCTGGCTGGGGCGCCATGAAATACCCTCAACTCGTTTTAGGAATGATTGCCATTTTCGTGTATGTGGGTGTAGAAGTAGCGATACAAAGTAATATGGGTGCATTACTCAAAACGCCTCAATTTGGCGGACTAAATGAATCACAAATATCACATTACATTTCCTTGTATTGGGGTAGCTTAATGATCGGCCGCTGGACCGGTGGAATTTCAGTTTTCAATCTAAAGAAATCGACTAAAACCATTTTAACTATAGTCGTACCTTTTGTCGCTTTTGGTGTCGTACTTATTGCAAACCGGCTAAGTGGACATCAAGTAAACGATCTTTATATATACGCTGTTTGTATCGTGGTTTTAATTCTGGCTAACTTAATGGCTCAAGAAAAACCAGCCAAACTCTTGATGATTTTAGGAATATTAGGTGTTATTGCGATGATCATCGGTTTATTATCCACAGGAAACATTGGCCTTTTTGCATTCATCAGTGGTGGATTAGTTTGTTCTATCATGTGGCCTTGTATTTTTGCCCTCTCCATTACAGGTTTGGGAAAATTCACCAGTCAGGGTTCAGCATTCTTAATCATGATGATCTTAGGTGGAGCCATTATCCCCCCACTACAAGGCGGTTTAGCTGATCTAACAGATATCCACAACTCATATATCATCCCTGTGCTATGTTTTGCTTACTTGGCTTTCTTTGCCTGGAAAGTAAGACAAATACTTAAAAAACAAAATATACATTTTGAAAATACAGAAGTAACAGTTCATTAGAGCCTCACCCCAACCCTCTCCCTTGGAGAGGGTACTTTGGATTAAAAAGTACGGGATATTGTTGTTTTCAGTGCAGCGTCATTTATTACGAAATTACCTCCATGGCTTATTCCAGTTTAGCAACCTGCATGCTTGACCTTGAAAAACATGGTCAACTAGTTCGAATCAAAGAAGAAGTCGATCCCTATTTGGAAATGCCTGCCATTCATTTGCGTGTACATGAAAATAAAGGCCCCGCCTTATTTTTTGAACATATCAAAGGGTGCAGATTTCCAGCGATATCTAATCTATTTGGCACACTGGAAAGATCTCGATTTATATTTCGGGATACTCTCAATCATGTTAAAGCATTAATTGATCTCAAAATTGATCCGCTTGGCATAATCAAACACCCCTTCAAATATCTTCCTGCAGCTCCATGTGCATTAGCTGCCCAACCACTAAAAAGCAAACTGCACAAACCCATCGCGTATAACCATTGTCAAATTAGCGACTTACCGCAGATTGTGCATTGGCCTATGGATGGAGGGCCTTTTATCACCTTACCACAAGTCTATACTGAAGACATTGACTCGCCTGGTATCTGGCATGCAAACCTAGGGATGTATCGCATTCAATTGGGTGGAAATGATTATGTACAGAACAAAGAAATTGGCCTACATTACCAATTACATCGAGGAATTGGCGTTCATCAAACCAAGGCCAATGCAAAAAATTGGCCACTAAAGGTGAGCATTTTTATCGGAGGTCCCCCCGCACATACTGTGGCCGCAGTGATGCCCTTACCCGAAGGCATGTCAGAACTGACTTTTGCTGGAGCTTTAGCGAACCGACGTTTTCGGTATTTCTATGATGAAGAGGGTTTTTGCATTTCATCTGATGCTGATTTTGTCATTACTGGCACTGTATCTCCACATCAAAATAAATTAGAGGGACCTTTTGGGGATCATTTAGGTTATTATAGTTTGAAGCATCCTTTTCCATTGATGCATGTTCACCGGGTTTATCACCGTAGGGATGCGATCTGGCCTTTCACCGTAGTTGGGCGTCCACCACAGGAAGACACCAGTTTTGGAGCACTAATTCATGAGCTAAGTGGTACAGCTATTTCTCATGAAATACCTGGCCTGCATCAAATACATGCTGTAGATGCCGCAGGAGTTCATCCGCTGCTCTTCGCTATAGGCAGCGAAAGATACACCCCTTATATGAAGGAGCAAAAACCTCAAGAATTACTTACCATTGCCAATCATATTTTAGGGAAAGGCCAATTAAGCTTGGCCAAATACCTATTTATTGCTGCAAAGCAAGATGATCCGTCGTTAGATGTGCACAATATTTCTGCTTTCCTTGAGCATATTTTAGAGCGAATTGACTTCAATCGAGACTTGCATTTTCACACCCAAACTACCATCGATACCCTCGATTATAGTGGAACTGATTTAAATACCGGCTCCAAAGTGGTTTTTGCAGCTACAGGGACTCCCAAACGCAAGTTACACACTGAGCTTCCTGACCAATTTACACTACCACGACCATTTCATGCCTTCAAACTAGTGATACCTGGAATTATCGCCATTGAAGCTCCAAGCTATCAAAATTCAGAAGAAACAGAAAAACAGATCACATTGCTAAACGAATCACTTCGAGAGAAAAACCTAGAGGGGATTCCACTTTTTGTTTTATGTGACGATGCTGCATTCACTGCGGCGAGTATATCCAATTTTGTTTGGGTTTGTTTCACTCGAAGTAATCCATCTCATGATATTCATGGGATTAACAGCTTTACCAAGCATAAACACTGGGGTTGTCAGGGGCCTTTAATTATTGATGCCCGCATGAAACCCCATCATGCTCCTCCCTTAGTCAAAGACCCACTAATCGAGAGACAAATAGACCGCTTAGGGCTCCGTGGGGCTTCTTTATATGGATTCATTTAAACAGGCTCTAAGTATCTGAAACAAAAGTGCATCCAATAAAATTGGCTACTTTTGCGCTCATGAAGCATGGGACGATAAATAGTTCATTTTTACCTGATATTCAGGTCATTGATATTGCAGAAGAAGGAAAAGGAGTCGGTCGATCAGGGGATGTAGTGGTCTTTATCGACCATGCCATTCCCGGTGATATTGTAGATGTAAAGCTAACACGAAAGAAAAAAAAGTTTTATGAGGGTAAAATTCATCGTCTCATTCGACCCTCTGAACATCGAACAGAGTCCTTTTGCACCCATTTTGGAACCTGTGGCGGATGCAAATGGCAGCACATGGACTACAGTGCTCAGCTTAAATTCAAACAAAAAGCCGTAGTTGATGCCTTACAGCGTCTTGGTGGAGTAGATACCTCAGCTATAGAACCAATTTTACCCTCCAAGAAATCTCAGTACTACAGAAATAAATTAGAATATACTTTCTCTGATAAACGTTGGCTAACCAACGAAGATATACAAAGCAATGAAAAGCTAGAGATGAATGCCTTGGGTTTTCACATTCCAGGCCGATTTGATAAAATTCTAGATATCGAACATTGTTACCTTCAACAAAGTCCTTCTAACGAGATTCGAAATCAGGTACGTGACTACGCCTTAACCAATGGGCTCTCATTTTATAATCTCAAAGATCATACCGGTGCCTTACGGAATCTCATCATCCGAATAGCTTCTACAGGAGAAATCATGCTTGTGGTGGTTTTTGCCTATGCTACCCAAGAACAGATTCATCAAATGATGTATTTCCTTAAAGATCGTTTCCCAGAAATCACTTCCTTATTATATATAATCAACCAGAAAAAAAACGACACCATTTTTGACCAAACAATTGAACTATTCTCTGGCAGAGACCATATTTTTGAAGAAATGGATGGCCTAAAGTTTAAAATCAGTGCCAAATCTTTTTATCAAACCAATTCCAATCAAGCCTATGAGCTTTATCAAATTGTTAAGGAATTTGCCAGTTTTCAGGGTAATGAAATAGTATACGATCTCTATACTGGTGCCGGAACCATTGCTAATTTTATCGCTTCAAGTGTCAAAGCAGTAATTGGTATCGAATATGTTCCTACAGCTATTGAAGATGCCAAAATCAACTCCTCAATTAATAATATCCATAACACGCGGTTTTATGCAGGCGATATGAAAGATATCCTTACCGTTGATTTTGTGCAAACACATGGAAAACCTGATATCATTATTACAGATCCTCCTCGTGCAGGGATGCATACCGATGTTGTACAACGATTACTAGAAATAGAAGCCCAAAAAATTGTTTACGTAAGCTGTAATGCAGCCACTCAGGCACGTGATATCGGGCTCCTCAATGAAAAATATACAGTTAGTCGAATTAGACCCGTAGACATGTTCCCCCACACCCAACATGTAGAAAATGTGATTTTACTGGTATTAAAAAGACACGATTACGCATAAAATTAATGGTACACTCAAATCAAAAGAGCTTGCCGAGGACATAAGAGCCCCCAGCACCCGAATCTGAAACTATCCAGCCTTTCTGCTCAACACTTATCATAATTTAATAAACTAGACGTTACTAAAAAAACACCGTGAATGGACACGGGCTTTTAAAATTTTAGAGTTTGATTATGTTAAAGTTTTTTCAGAATAAATGGGCTTTGGTGTTGTTGTTTAGCTTAAGCTTCCTTGGGGACACGTCTGCGCAGACAACGGCAGAGGTTTGGAAACATCACATAGATGCCTGGCAAACAAAGTCTCTAGATGCGATCGTCTCAGATTATACGGAAAATTCGGTGGTCGTACTAAATAATCAGTCCTTTAAGGGCATTAATGCAATACGAAAAGTGTTTTCTCAACTATTCACCATTTTTGAAAATGGCAAGAACATCATCGATACGCCAGTTCTCTTTGACCGCTTTGTTTATATCACTTGGCACCTCAGCTTAAAGGGTGAAGATGAGCAGTTTGGAACCGATACTTTCGTGATTGAAAATGGCAAAATCATGGTTCAAACCATAGGTTCACCACTCTACTATACCCATCCTGTCACCCATTAAGGATTTAGTGAAGCTGCACAAGTTTTTCAACTATTTTCCAAACTTATTAATTAGTGAAGTCAACGTTTTGCACCTCATTTTTCTTATGTCTATTTTAACTACCTTTGCCCCAAAACTATGAGGGCAGAATCGTAGACTTTGTTCAGCTTTCGCAAGTACGAAGTTTTCCTTACCATTTTTATTTTATCCCTCTTTGCTAATTCATACATCTCAGTGCACTACCCGAAAATATTTTCGGCCAGCAGGAAAAAAATATGGAGGATAAATCCCCAAAAAAAGAAAGCCCTCTTAAAAGCCTAGAAACCGATCTAAAACTCTATAATGATTCGATCAGAGAGGTTGCCATTGACATTATGGTCGAAGCTATATCAGCATACCCTATTTTCATTGCCCATCAACATGAAGTATCTATTGGAGAGTGCATCCTTGATAAAAACGAACTCAATACAAACTGGTCAGTTCATGCCTCCACTCTAGAAGAATTTATCGAACGAGGCATTATCCAAGCTAGTAAAAGGGAGCTTTTTCTCAAAAACTACAAAAAAGCACACGACTTCATGTGCCTTTTTGTGATTGTACCTGAAGGGGCCAATTTTGTATTTTTTCCTTATCAATAAAATAAAACAATAGCATCAGCTTAAAATATCGTTTTCAATACTTGAAATTTTAGAAAAAATAGTACTTGCCGTCACTAAATCTTGTACACCAAGACCAACCAACTTAGCAATACTAATTACATTCCGATCTACTTTTTGCTGATTGATAAAAGCCTGGCCAAGCTCAACTGTTTTATTCAATAGTAAAGGATTCTCAGCCAATGCTAATCGATATTCGCCATAGCACATATTCGATTCCAAACTGTCCAAATAAATTTGATCTGCACGCATGAAACAGCTCGGAGCTAATTCACATTTATAGGTATCATCTGCCCCCACAGCCGTAATGTGCTGCCCAGAACAAAGCCAATCACCATGAATCAAGGCTTGCTGACTAGACGTGGCACAAATAATAACCTCTGCACTTTTGACAGCTTTTTCTGGACTATTTACTATCCGAGATTGGACTAGATATGGAATACTTTGAATCAATCTTTCTTGCAGTCTTTGCGCATTAGCTACATTTCTTCCATAAATAACCAACTCCTTAATTTTTTGCAGTTGACTCGTGGCCATCACCTGATAATACGCCTGCGCTCCTGTACCTAAAACAGCCAAGGTTAAACTATCTGTTTGTGTGGCTGTCTGAGTCGCTAGAGCGCCCGCAACACCCGTACGAAAATCTGTAAGTAAACCCCGATCTTCTATGAAAGCTACAGGAACCCCTGTTTGCGCATCAAATAGCAAAATAGCACCCTGATTTATAGCCAGACCTTTAGTAACATTATTTGGAAACATCGTGGCCACCTTGATCGAGAAGTAAGGATGGCCCTTCAGTGCTGCAATCTTGATATGCGCATCAGCACGATGATCAAAATGAAGAAGATTGATCGGAGCGGCAATCAATTTATCCGAACTAAAATCAATCAGTGACTGACGGATAGGTTCAAATAGATCAGCAATCTGCACTACCGCTTGGACAGTATCAAATCCGATTAGCTTCATCTTCCCCAACGCTGATTCACAAATAGCTCAAATTGTTCCAGCGACTGAGACATATTCTTTCGACCAAAACCTACTCGAAAAAATCTAGGATAATCAAATACATAGCCTGGCAGGAGTAGTACTTGCTGCTTTTGAACCACCTCCTCGGCAAAAGCCAAATCAGGTTGATCAAACTTCATCCGTACAAATGAAACCGGACCTGCATTAGGCCTGTACCAAGTAAATAAGTCTTCGTATTTTTCAAAGAAGATATCTAATAGATCAAGATTTTTATTTACGATACCCAAATTACGATCCAATACTTTTTTTCTATTACGTAATGTCAGCGTAGCCAAAAATTCACTTGGTGCTGAATTACAAATAGTAGTATAATCACGCAAAGAAGCAGCTTCTTCCAGGATATCCTTTCTTTTAGATATAAGCCAACCGATACGCAAACCAGGCAAACCATATGCTTTTGATAGCACACCAATAGATACTCCATGTTCATACACATCTGCAATAGCTGGAATTTGAACAGCTGGATCGTGTTCTAATTCACGATACACTTCATCGCAAAGAATGATTGTTCCATATTTACGCGCTAGACTGATAATAGCCTGCTGCTCTTCTTTGGTAAAATGATAGCCCGTGGGATTATGTGGCGTATTCAAGAAAAGAACCTTGGGTTGAAGCGCCATGAGTTGCTCCAACTCGCCAAGATCAAATATGGGTTTACCATCCACATAATGTACTTGCCACAAAGAAACTTCGCAACCCAAACTTTCCGGAATCGACTGAACAGACTGATAGCAAGGCGACTGAACAATTACTCGATCTCCCGCTTTCAGCATAGTCTGAATAAATAAATAAATGGGCTCCTCTGCTCCAGAGCAGACTAATACGTCCTCGGCATTAATAGAAGAAAAAATAGATGCTATGGTTGTTCTCAATTCAGGATCACCCATGGGCTCAGTATAACCCAACCAGTGACGATGAAATTTCTCAGCAGCATCTGACTCAAATGCAAGGAGCTCTCCAATACTCAACGACTCACAATCCGAACTAGATAAAAGATACTTGGTAGAGAATTCATGAACGCCTAAAAAACGTTCAAGTTTAAAGGGCTTGATTGTCATCTTGAATTAAAATTCTAAAAATCTTATAAGAAAGCCTGTCTAAAGTTTATTTTATTTCATTCTTTTAGTTCTTTTTGGCTGCAATTTCATTAGATTTTGGAGCAATAGTCTCCCACTATTGCTCCAAAATCTGCCTTATTTCGCTCAAAAATAACCGGCAATTATTTCTTAAAATAAACTTTAGACAGGCTAAGAGACACAAAAGTAAAATTTTAAAAACAAACCCATACAAAAATGGGCTGTTCCAAAAGGACAGCCCATTTTACTAAAAAGATGGTGATAAGGATTCTTTCTATACCTCAACAATCTCTCCCTTTACTGGCCGAATCGTAATTTCATCGACATTGGCGCCAATGGTCATTTTTAAAGCATTTATCATGGCTGAAGCAACATCCTCTGGAGCTACAAATCGATCTTTTTCCCAATCGACACCATACCCTTCCCAAGAATTTGTTAGGGTTGACCCTGGCAAAACAGCTGTAACCTTCACATGGTGCTCCATCAGCTCTTCACGAAGAACTTTTGTTAAACCCATCAAAGCAAACTTAGTCACACAGTAAGAGCCCCAGTTAACAAGCGGTTTTACACCAGCCACAGAACACATGTTAAAAATGTGCCCACTTTGCCTCTCCCTCATCTTTCTGCCAAAATATTTACACAAGTAATGAGCAGCATAGACATTAATATTCATTTGCCTACTAAGCGTATCATCTGCTTCATCCAATAAATTCTCGGCCACATACACACCTACATTATTAACCAAAACATCCAAAACAGGAAAATGTGCATTAGTCACATCAGCCAAATGTTTGACATCCTCAATTTTTCCACAATCTGCTACTACCGTGTACACACATATATGAGGATATTTCTCCTTCAATTCAGAACCCAAACGTTCCAAATCAGATAGATTACGAGCAGATAACACCAAATTATAATCCTCGGCAGCAAATTGTTCTGCAATAGCTCTTCCGATTCCCTTACTAGCACCTGTTATTAAAGCATTCATAGACATAAAAATTAATTAGTGGGTGGTTGAACCAGCATATTGAACATACCAATGCAACAAATGATTATTAATTGAGTTTATAACGATTGTATCTACCGAAGTATTATCTAGATCATTTTTATTTATAGAAGTGATTTAAAGTTTTAATGTCAATAGCGTATCCAAATGTATAAATTGGGATAATCTTTGAACAAGATTATGATCGCAAACGCTAAAACAAAGTCTACGTTTCAAGCGTCTAAAAGTAGTTGTTAAAAATCAGAATTCGCGTTTTCTATCTCTAAAAATAATCATCATACATTTGAACACACTACTAAAACATCATCATTAAAGCTATGATTAAAAAAATTTTAGTATCAGCTGGAGTATTAGGTCTATCTACATCAAAACTGTTTGCTCAAGGGCCCGATACAATAAAGCATTTCTCGTTTTCTAATCTTCCGGTGCAATCTGTAAGTAAATTACTTACCCGTGAGACGATTTCTGGTGAGAATGGAACTATTGCCTATTACACTTATCAAAAAGGAGGTACTGTACCTACTCATCACCATATTAATTAGTAGTTTTCCCTGATTTTAAAAGGTAGAGTAAGTGTGATAATAGAAGGAAAAGAAACTATCGTAAAAGCAGGAGAAGGCATTATTATTCCACCCAATAAACCACATAGCTTTAAGGCTCTTGAAGATAATACGGTCAATATTGATTTTTTTACGCCCGCAAGCTTTGATTGTAATGATCATAAACAAACTTCACCTTTCACTAAAACAGCTTGGGATGGGAAACCAATGTACGCAGAGGTGTTTGCTACAGTAGATCAAGCTGTAGGAAATATAACATTTACACCCAATGGGGACTTAGTGTACAGCCATCATCCATTTTTCTCACCAACCGATAGAGTTGTAAGATATGATACAGCGACTAAAACAGCTGCTCCTTTTCCCAATAAAGAATGGAATACGCCACGAAATACGGACGACCATTATCTGTCTGAAGTATTGGGTATCCGTAATGATGCTAATTCGATCATCTGGATGTTGGATATGGGGAAGCGTAACCACATCACCCCGAAGATTGTAGGGTGGAATACCTATAAGAACCAGCTCGAAAGAATTTATTACCTGACAGAGCCCGCAATTATAAAGACTTCACAACCCAATGACATGGTGATTGACACAAAACATGGGATATTTATTATTGCTGATGAAGGCATTGGTAATGGTGGAGATGGCAGCAAGGCAGCACTCATTATTGTAGATATGAAAACAGGCATTACTAAGCGTTTGTTAGAAGGCCATCGGACAACACTTCCAGAAAATAAACCAACCATTATTAACAATACCCCACTAGCCATTAACAATAAACCATTGCTGGTGGGTGCTGATGGCATCACTGCAGATAAAGACTTTGAATGGCTGTACTATGGACCGCTGAATGGCTCTAAAATCTATAGAGTGAGGATTGATGATCTACTTGATGAGCAAATAACAGCCTCAGCATTGGATGAAAAAATTCAAACATATTCATCCAAGCCGAACAACGGTGGCTTGAGCATTGATGCGAATGGGAACCTTTATCTTACAGCAATGGAAACTAATAGTGTGGCTGTCATACTTGCTAAAGACAAAAGTGTACAGCAGCTCACCTCTGATATTAACTTAAAATGGCCTGATGGCATTAGTTACAATGCTGCCGATGGATATATGTATGTTTCTACAGCACAAGTACATCTAGGGGCAGTTTTCCATAATGGAGAAAACCAGGCAGCTGCGCCTTATTATATTTTTCGTTTTAAACCTATAGCAGAAGGTGTACCTTTTAGATAATTTGGCAGTTCAGTAGTGTATCAAAAGGTATGATTTAAAATTTGAGAATAAACAGCGAAGGCGAATTTTGTGATTGTGAAAACTCAAAATTTAAGTTGCCCTCACTGTTTAGGGGCAAAAGCGATAAAAAATAGTCTAAGAAAGAGTAGGTTTCAGAACCACCGTTGTAATGTGTGTGGTAAGCGGTTTCAAGATGAGTACTTGTATTTGGGAACTGAGAAAAAGAACAAAGATTTGGCTACTAGGATGAGCGAGAGGATCTGGAACCAGGGATATTTCTGAAGTTTTGGGAATTAGTACAGCTTGTGTTCTACGAGTTTTACTATCTCATGCTGATATGGGATTAAATCCTCGATACCCCTCTTATCATCAAATACAGGTGGATGAGCTTTATAGTTTTGTTCAGAAGAAGAAAAAGAAAGTATAGGTTTTGTATGCTTGTTGTGCTCAAACAAAAGAAATAGTAAAAAAACTGTAAAAGAGCTTTTTAAACGCTTGAAAGATGTCCAAGTAAACTTCTGGTGTACGGATGCATAGAAAGCTTTCGAAAAGATATTTCCTCCAGAAAATCACCTTATTGGTAAAGGGTTTACAAAAGCCATTGAGGGATTAAACACCTCTTTAAGAAATGCTTGTAATTAATCCGAAGAACTACCGCATTTTCTAAGAAATTGATAAATCACTGGTGTGCCGTTAAACTTAGTTATGGCTGCCAGAAATTTAAAGACATCATAGATTTAAAAACACTATACTTAAGACATATGATTCAAAGTCTTTTTTACTTTCATGACTGTCCCCTTGGCCACTTGCGCTAATTGGGCAATTTCCCGAATACTGTAAGTCCCCGCAGTTAGATATTTGATAACCTTAGGATAATCTGCCTTAAGCTGTTCTGTTGATTTAGTAGAACCCTCTTTCCGCCCAATATGCTTACCCTGTCGTCTAGCTTCCGCCTGACCAGAACGAATTCGTTCAGCTAGTAGTTCAGTCTCCATACGAGCCTGTTCACTAAAGATCATAAATATCAATGAAGCCGCAGGATTACGTTTACCGTTGGCAAGAAGTGTTTCCATCCCATAATTATGGATATAAATCGATACGCCTAACGCTGTCAATTCTTCCAATAATAAGTAGGTCTCAGCTGATCTTCTACCCAACCTAGACACTTCAGTGATCAACACTTTTTTGATCTTTCGCGCCCTCACTAACTCTACTAGCTGCTCAATATCGTTTCTTTCAATACGATTTTTCTTAGACCCACTCACAGTGATCGCCATAGTAGAAATGACCACCCAATTATTTTTATCAGCCACTAGCTGAAGATCTGCCAGCTGCCTGGATGGGTCTTGGGTCGTTGAAGAAACCCGAGCAAATAAAACTACTGGTACCATATATTATGGCCGCCAAGTTACAAAATAGGCTTCCAAAGTGGATAATAATATAGTAACCTAAAAACACCTTTGTCTAAAAATCTGCTCTAAAATCAACGAACAAGCTTATAAATGGCATATGTCCCCCCTCCAACTAGAGCCACCGCCCCTACTACTGCTACCAGTGGTACAACATATGCAAGTGCAATAGCAGCAAGTATCCCTCCGGCTGACCCTACTGCAAGTACTCCCCCCTCTACTGTTTTCATTTCTTTGGTATTCAATTTATGAACACCAAAGAGATCTACATTTAATTTTTTCATATTTCTCTATTTTTAAATTTTAAAATAATAAACAAAACAATAAAGAAATTATTATTTCATTTTTATTAAATAAATTAAAAAAAATAAAAAAAACCAATTATATCATCGTGATCCTACAAAATCAGCTTGAAAGTATAATTACCATTAACTTTATGCTGCGTACAAGAGCTGATCACTAGTAATTCTTGTACACTATTCTAATAAACAACCATGTCCATACATACGCTACTAAAACAGTACTGGGGATATTCCACCTTTCGCCCATTACAAGAAGACATTATTCAATCCGTCTTAAAAGGACATGACACACTTGCCTTAATGCCAACTGGTGGGGGGAAATCCCTTTGTTTTCAAATTCCTGCCCTATTTAGTCCAGGTATCTGCATCGTAGTCTCTCCTTTGATTGCGCTCATGAAAGATCAAGTCGAATTATTAAAAAGTAAAGGGATAGCAGCTACAGCAATTATTTCAGGTATGGGCAAACGCGAAGTGGATATCCTACTCGATAATTGCGTTTTTGGACAAATCAAATTTTTATATCTATCACCAGAGCGCCTGCTTTCTGAGTTAGTAAGAGAGCGGATCCGACATATGAATGTAAATCTTTTTGCCATTGATGAAGCGCATTGTATTTCTCAATGGGGATATGATTTTAGACCCCCCTATATTCAGCTGGCCAAGCTTCGAGAACTACATCCTCAAGTCCCTATGTTGGCACTAACGGCAACAGCTACTAAAAAAGTTATTGCTGATATTCAAGATAAGCTGGCATTCTCCAATGGACGCATATTTCGAAAGTCATTCGAACGTAAAAACTTAAGCTATATCGTTTTAAATGAGGAAAATAAGCTTAATAAATTAGTTCACATAGCCCATAAAGTGGCCGGTAGTGGGATCGTATATGTTCGTAGTAGAAGAAGAACAGAAGAAATTGCACGGTATTTAAATACCAACAACATTCCAGCAACATACTATCATGCAGGAATAGACACCTCCTCTCGCACCCAAAAACAAAACGACTGGAAAACTGGACACATCCGAATCATGGTTGCCACTAATGCTTTTGGCATGGGTATCGACAAAGCTAATGTCCGTTTTGTTGTTCACTTAGATCTACCAGAAAGTTTGGAGGCTTATTATCAAGAAGCAGGCAGGGCTGGACGCGATGAAAAAAAAGCCTATGCCATTTTATTGTGTAACGAGTCGGATAGAATGCAGCTATTAAAGCGATTGGAACTCAGCACCCCTTCCATCCAAGAAATCAAACAAGTTTATCATCATTTGGGGAATTATTACCAACTAGCCCATGGTGCAGGTAAAGGCTTATCTATGAATTTTGACCTGCCTAATTTCTGTACGCGCTTCCAATTAGATTCCCTGAAAACAATACATGCACTCAAGTTTTTGGAACGTGATGAATACATCAGCCTGAGTGAATCGGTACATTTGGCTTCTCGTATTCAAATCATAACCACTGGCGAAGAACTCTATCGTTTTCAAGTGCAACAATCCGACTACGATTTTTTTATTAAGGTACTATTACGTACTTACGGGGGCTTATTTGACCATTTCGTCCCAATTAAAGAAAATGATTTAGCCAAACGAATCGGAATCAGTACACTGGATGTGATCAAACGTTTAACGAAACTCCAATCCTTACAGCTACTCCAGTATCTGCCCCAAACTGATCAGCCCCAATTGCTATGGATTAAACCTCGCACCGACATACAGCAGCTATTCATTGATCGAAAACATATCCTAGAACGCCATCGCGTACACCAACAACAAATAGAATCAGTGATTGCCTATTCCCAAGAACCCATTTGTCGAAACATCCAGTTACTCCATTACTTTGGCGACCTGGAAGCGCAAAAATGCGGTATTTGTGACCACTGTCTGAACGAAAAAAGACGAAACCAACAAGAAGCAATCACCCATCAAATTACCAACGAACTATTAAAACGCCTCTCTAATGGACAAAAAATACTTGAAGAGCTTGTTTTAAGCATACCCACTGGAACAGAGGCCGAAAAATTAAAAGTGATTCGACTTCTACTAGATACTGGCTGGATTGAATCAGATGGCCACACTTATCGCCTAACCCCCAGTGCTCCAGTTCATTAATTACCTTAAACATCCCTAATCAAAAAAGCATTATAACCACTATCAAATTTTGTTGCCAGTGTCAAAAATAAACCTTAAACCAGCTCATATTAAAGGGCAATATTTTCTTAACTTCGCGTTTGCTTTGCGTGCATTAATTGCACATGTAAAAAACCACCCAAAAGATGCCAGAGGATATAGAAAACGAAAATTTAGTACCTGCAAACGATCGCGTAATCCCCATCAATATAGAAGAACAAATGAAATCGGCCTATATCGATTACTCGATGTCGGTGATTGTTTCACGTGCCTTACCTGATGTTCGTGATGGTTTAAAGCCTGTGCACCGCCGCGTATTGTATGGCATGCTCGATTTAGGAGTTACTAGCAATAAACCTTATAAAAAATCGGCCCGTATTGTCGGGGACGTACTGGGTAAATATCATCCGCACGGTGATTCGTCTGTTTACGATACGATGGTCCGTATGGCCCAGCCTTGGAGCTTGCGCTATCCAATGGTTGATGGACAAGGAAACTTTGGCTCCGTTGACGGGGATCCGCCCGCAGCGATGCGTTATACTGAAGCACGCTTGCAGAAAATAGCGGAGGAGATGCTCGCCGATATCAATAAAGAGACGGTCGATTTTCAATTAAATTTTGATGATTCATTAGAAGAGCCCACCGTGCTGCCCTCCCGTATTCCTAATCTATTGGTGAATGGGGCCTCAGGTATAGCTGTGGGTATGGCTACAAACATGCCTCCTCATAATTTAACAGAAGTAGCCAATGCCATCGTCGCCTATATCGACAACAAAGAACTTAGCATCTCTGAGCTAATGCACTACATCAAAGCCCCTGATTTTCCAACGGGGGGTATTATTTATGGCTATGCAGGCGTTCAGGAAGCATTTGAAACAGGCCGTGGGCGAGTTGTTATGCGAGCTAAAGCCGAAATCGAAACCTATGGATCTGATCGTGAGCGTATCATTGTGACTGAAATTCCTTATCAGGTGAACAAAGCCAACATGATTGAACGTACGGCTGAATTGGTAAATGAAAAGAAGATCGAAGGTATCTCTGAAATACGCGATGAATCAGATCGGGAAGGAATGCGCATTGTATATGAAATCAAACGCGATGCTAACGCCTCCATTGTGCTTAACAATCTATTTAAATACACTGCACTACAAACTTCCTTCAGTGTGAATAACATCGCTTTGGTGAATGGTCGCCCGATGCTCCTGAACCTGAAAGATATGATTCGACATTTTGTCAATCATCGCCATGAAGTGGTTATTCGTCGTGTAAAATATGATTTGTCAGAGGCTGAAAAGCGCGCACATATTTTGGAAGGCTTACTAGTTGCACTAGATCATCTGGATGAAGTAATTAAGCTGATCCGTTCCTCAAATACACCAGAAGATGCTCGTTTGGGTTTGATGCAAAATTTTGGCCTAACCGATATCCAAGCTAGAGCCATTCTGGATATGACCTTAAGACGCCTAACCGGACTTGAGCGCGATAAAATCAAAGAAGAATATGCCGAATTGATGAAGACCATCGAGTCGTTAAAAGCCATCTTGGCTGATGAAGGCTTGCGAATGAAAATCATCAAAGAGGAGACCGTCGAAATACGCGATAAATTTGGCGATGAACGCCGGACTTCTATCATACACTCGGCGGAAGATATGCGAATGGAAGACTTTGTAGTAGACGAAGAGGTAGTAATCACCATATCCCACGAAGGCTATATCAAACGAACTCCACTCACCGAGTATCGCAGACAAAGTCGCGGAGGCAAAGGGGCTATGGGGTCTCAATCGCGTGACCAAGATTTTATTGAACACATCATCATTGCCTCCAACCACAATTACATGCTATTTTTTACAGAGGCAGGACGTTGCTTCTGGCTACGTGTATTCGAAATCCCAGAAGGCACTCGCACAAGCAAAGGACGAGCGATTCAAAACATCATCAATATTCCCAAACAAGAAAGTATTAAAGCCTATATCAAAGTAGTGAACCTGAAGGATCAAACCTATTTGGACAACAACTTTATTATCATGTGTACCAAGAAGGGGACGATTAAGAAAACATCACTTGAGGCATATTCTCGTCCACGTGCCAATGGAATTAACGCCATCAATATCAACGAAGGTGATCAGCTCCTAGAAGCCTGCATGACTGATGGGAATAGTGAAATTGTGATGGCCTTACATTCCGGAAGAGCAATACGATTTAATGAATCGACCGTTCGACCTATGGGACGCACGGCTACTGGAGTCCGTGGAATTACTTTGGCACATGATCTGGATGAAGTGATCGGCATGATCAGCATTAACAGTACAGAAACGACTGTACTGGTTGTATCAGAAAAAGGTTATGGGAAACGTACGGATATTGGTGATTATCGCGTGACTAATCGTGGCGGGAAAGGTGTTAAAACGATCAACATTACAGACAAAACGGGTCAGCTCGTTGCCATCAAAGGAGTTACGGATTCGGATGATTTAATGATCATTAACAAGTCAGGCATAGTAATCCGCATTGGTGTGAACCAGCTTCGGATAATGGGCCGAGCAACACAAGGTGTACGCTTAATTACACTTAAAGGAGATGACTCTATCGCTTCAATTGCCAAAGTGGAACGTGAAGACGAGGAGGCAGAAAGCGATGAAAATCCTAATACATAAACCAATGAAAATTAAATACTTAGCAATCACAATTGCATTAGCCATCATCACACAGGTTACACTAGCCCAAAGAGGTGAACTGGCCAATGCCAAATCCAACTATGAAAAATATACCGAGTTAAAGCAATTTAAATCAGCTGGACTAGGCGCTACTAATTTGCAAGAAGCTAAGACCTCTATCGATAAAGCTGTTGTTCATGAAAAAACAACTAGCGATCCTTTAGCTTGGACTTACAAAGCATTGATCTATGCTGATCTGGCATTACTTGACTCCGTGGTTAGCAAAACGGAACCACTTATATCTGAAGCATCCGATGCCCTAAAAAAAGCCTCTGATCTAGATAAGGCAGGCACCAATAAATCTTTAATCGACCAAGCAAGGGTATTGATCTACCGATATGAACTAAATAAAGGGGTTAAAGATTACCAATCATCTCGATATGATGATGCTTTTAATGCATTCAGCAAAGCACTGAATTATAAGCCCGGAGATACCACACTGACTTACTATACAGGGTTATCAGCTATTAATGCCAAAAACTATAAAGCAGCTATCCAAAATTACGAACAGCTAACGAAAACTAGCTTTTCATCCAATCGACAAATTTACTTGGATCTTTCCCGACTTTATGTTATGCAAGGAGATACGCTTTCAGGTATCCGCGTGGCTTCCGAAGGATCTAAAAAATACACAACTGATGTGCCCCTAGCCACTCAAGAAATAGAACTCAATTTGATGATTGGCAAACAAAAAGAAGTCATTAACAAAATCATTGACCAGGCTCAGAAGAATCCTAAGGATAAACTATATCCATTCTATTTGGGCATTGCTTACAGCGCTAACAATGAACCTGTTAAGGCAGAAGAAGCCTATAAAAATGCCATCACCATCGATCCTAACTATGCAAATGCCTATTTAAACTTGGCGGGCATATTGCTCAATAGAGGTATAGACACTTATAATACAGCCAATAAACTCCCCCAAAACAAACAAAAAGAATATGATGAGATGATCAAAAAAGCTTATGCTCAATTTGATGTCGCTTTGCCCTATCTCCAAAAAGCTGCCGATTTAGACCCCACATCACGACTAGCACTAGAGAACCTAAAAAAATACTATTTCATCAAAAAAGACAAAGCAAAAGAAGATGAGATCAACAAGCGACTTAGTACATTGAAATAAAAAATGAACATTACCATTCTCTTCAAAAAAATACGTGATAAATTCGCGCCTACTCATTCCCCCTCCTTTAGAGAGGGTCAGTATGAGGCTATTATATTCATATGAAGGTTGCTGGATTTACATTCATTCGCAACGCTGTTAAAAATGACTATCCGATTGTCGAAGCCATCAGATCGATATTGCCTATTTGTGATGAATTTGTAATCGCTGTTGGCCAATCCGAGGATGAAACTTTATCGTTGATTCAAAAAATTGACTCTCCCAAGATCAAGATTATTGAAACCGTTTGGGATGATTCCCTAAGAGAAGGTGGAAAAACATTCGCCATAGAAACCAACAAAGCATATCATGCCATCTCCGACGATACAGATTGGGCCTTCTATATTCAAGGAGATGAATGTGTCCATGAGCAATATTTGCCAATCATCAAGCAAGCCATGATCGATTACTTGAATCAAGAAAACGTTGAGGGGCTACTATTCAAATACAAACATTTTTATGGATCATACGACTATTATGCCAGCTCCAGAAGGTGGTACCGAAATGAAATACGCGTCTTAAAATTCAATAAAACAGTAAGTTCCTACCGCGATGCACAAGGATTTCGAAAAAATGGTCGGAAGATTAAAGTTAAACCAATAGATGCCTACATCTATCACTATGGCTGGGTAAAACCTCCTAAAGGATTAACAAACAAAATTCGAAACTTTAATCAATTTTATCATGATGAGCAGTGGATCAGGGAGCATATCCCTCAAACTCTAGAGTTTGACTATGGCAATGCCGATATCCTCGAAAAGTTCGAAGGCACTCACCCAACAGTGATGCAAAAGAGAATTGATGCCGTAGGCTGGAAGTTTGATTTCGACCCAAGAATATTGAAAAATAAAACAGACCTCCGAAGGCGAATCTTACAAGGTATCGAACATTGGACGGGTTGGCGAATTGGGGAATACAAAAACTATAAAATTGTTTAGAACAACCCAAAATGGGTATAAACACTGTTTATTTATTCAACGCCAAAACTGATTTTTGTGCAACAACATCACATACTAGACGGCAGAAAATTTCAAATCACAATCAAACGACTCTGCCATCAATTAATTGAAAATCACAACGATTTTTCTAATTCTGTACTCATTGGTATACAACCCAGAGGCGTTTTTTTAGCTAGCCGCATAAAAGAAGAATTAAAGCAGATCCTACCACAAGCCCAGATTAAAATAGGGAACCTAGATATTACTTTCTTCCGCGATGATTTTCGGCGAAAAGAGGGAATGCATCTACCTAGCAGCACTCACATTGACTTCCTTATCGAAAATAAAAAAGTGATCCTGATTGATGATGTACTTTGGACAGGTAGAACCATCCGAGCCGCTCTGGATGCAATCCTTGTTTTTGGAAGACCTCAAAACGTAGAGCTACTCACACTAGTAGATCGTCGTTACGCGCGACACCTACCGATAAAAGCTGACTATGTCGGTATTCAAGTGGACACCATTTATTCCCAAAAGGTAATTGTGCGCTGGAAAGAAGCTGACACTGAAGATCAAGTCATCCTGCTATCTGAGGAATAAAAGACTCACCCGAACCCTCTCCTTTGGAGAGGGAGGATGTTTGTATAGAATAACTAAACAACATACCCCCTAATTGCGAGACCCAGCACATCATGATAGATCAAACACAAAAATTGAGTACTAGACACCTCTTAGGCATCAAAGATCTCAGCCAAAGTGACATCGAGCTTATTCTATATACAGCCAATACATTCAAGGAGGTCATCAATAGACCAATCAAAAAAGTCCCCTCTTTACGAGACATCACTATTGCTAATCTTTTTTTTGAGAACTCAACTCGTACTAAACTATCCTTTGAACTTGCTGAAAAACGTTTGTCGGCAGATATCATCAACTTTGCTTCCTCAGCCTCTTCGGTTAATAAAGGAGAAACCTTGATCGATACCGTAAACAATATTCTAGCTATGAAAGTGGATATGGTGGTGATGCGTCATCCCTATGCTGGGGCCAGTATCTTCTTGAGCAAAAATGTCAAAGCTCAAATAATCAATGCCGGTGATGGTGCGCATGAGCACCCCACCCAAGCCCTGCTCGACGCCTTTTCAATCCAACAGAAATATGGTCAGGTACAAGGCAAAAAAGTAGCAATCATTGGAGATGTCCTGCACTCTCGGGTTGCACTTTCAAATATCTTGTGCCTTCAAAAACTAGGAGCAGAAGTGATGGTCTGTGGCCCTACAACCTTAATACCTAAATATATTGGTAGCTTGGGCGTAAAAATTGAACATCGTTTATTAAATGCCTTAAACTGGTGCGACGTAGCTAATATGCTACGCATTCAACTCGAACGTCAAGAGATAAACTATTTTCCATCCTTGCGTGAGTACACCCTAATGTATGGACTAAATAAGCAAATCTTAGACAGCTTGAATAAAGAAATCACTATCATGCATCCCGGGCCAATCAATCGGGGTGTAGAATTAACTAGTGACGTAGCAGATAGTAAACAGTCGATTATTCTAGATCAAGTAGAAAATGGAGTCGCAGTCCGGATGGCTGTATTATATTTGCTTGCTAGTAGCTGATACTCTTACTATCAAATTTTACATGCCTTGATTTTTTTAGCTTTAAATAAGCTCTTATTATAAATTAGTACAATTATCGATTTCATGACTGCACGCAATACGTTCGTTATTAAATTATTGCTCTTAGCCTGCTTGATTCATTCGGCACGAGCACAACAAACAATTTGGTTCGATACAAATCAGCATTATAAGCTAGGAATCGAATTGTTAGACAAACAAAAATATGTAGCTGCAGCAGAACAGTTTTCCTGCGTGCAGAAATCAACAGATAAAACATCTATTATATTAGATCGCCAGCACCTAAGTTTACTCCAAGAAAATGCACAATATTACCAAGCTTATTGTGCCTTAAAATTAGGTAATCAAAATGCGGAAAGCTTGTTTCTTGAGTTCATTAAGGAACATCCTTACAATATCCATGTCCCCATGACCTACTACTGGCTGGGCTCTTCCTATTTTGAGCAAAAAAACTATCCCAAGGCCATCCAATGGTTTGAGAAAGTCAAACAACATGACTTATCTGCAGGTCAAGACAAGACACGCCGTTTTAAATTAGCTTATGCTTATTTCCAATCCAAAGACTATACCCATGCTAAACCCCTCTTTGAAGCCCTTAAAAGTGAGGAGAGTAATTATATCAACCCTTCTAAATATTATTTTGGCTTCATTAGCTATCTCTATGCTGACTATAGAACCGCATTACACGAGTTTAATCAATTGAAGAGCGTAAACGAGTACCAGGAGATATGCCCTTATTATATTGCTTCAATCAACTTCTTAGACAAAAAATATGATGAAGCCGTAAGCGATGCCATTCCCATGCTCGAAGGGAATAACCCACCGTTTGAAGCCGAACTTTGTCGAATTGTTGGTGCATCCTATTTTGCTAAATCGGATTATAAAAATGCAGCCACTTATTACCAACGCTTCCAAAATAAAGATCAGGGAGTAACTCAAAGCAGTCAAGATAGTTATCAAATAGGCTATACCTATTACCGACTGAATGAATATACAAGAGCCATCGATGAATTAGAAAAACTAAATACACTCGATCCTTATTTTCAAAACGCCATGATTACATTGGGTGAGTGTTTCCTAAAAACAGGAAATAAACAAGCCGCAAGAAATGCTTTTTTCAAAGCCTATAAACTAGGTTCGGATATGGAACTCCAACAAGAAGGACTGTTCAACTATGCCAAACTATCCTACGAATTGGAATTCCATCAAGTGGCACTAGATGCAGCCCAAGAGTATATCAAAGCCTACCCTGGCTCAAAACGTACCGATGAGGCTAAAACATTATTAGGCGAGATTCTACTCAGCACCAAAAACTATAAAGAAGCCATTGACATCTTAGAAAGCATCCCCAACAAAAATATTCATGCCAAAGAAGCTTACCAAAAAGTAACTTATTACAGAGGTTTGGAATTTTACAATGAGCGTGCCTTTCCTAATGCCATATCCTCATTTCTACGATCAAATAATTATCCCATTGATGCCGAAATTGAAGCTCTTTCAACCTATTGGATGGCAGAGGCCATGTTTGAAGTTCGAAAATTTGGCGAATCCGTTGAAAAATTTGAATATTTCTTAACCCTACCTGCTGCCAGAAAAACCGGCGTCTATAATTACGCCAATTACGCGCTTGCCTACGCCGCATTTGGAAATGATAATTATAAGGTAGCAGCCACCTACTTACTCAACTTTTTACGGGGCAATGAAAAAGACGAGAATACCACGGGGGATGCCACATTACGTCTAGCAGATGCTTATTTTGCATTGAAAGATTATGAAAATGCACTTAGATATTACAATAGAATCATCGCCAACCAAGCAGCCAGCGTCGACTATGCACTATTTCAACGGGGTATGATTGAGGGTTTACAAAATCATAATGATCTCAAAATAGCAACCCATCAGTCCTTATTACAACAATTCCCAGCTTCCAACTATGCAGACGATGCAGGTTTTGAAATCGCGTATACCTATTTCGTAAAAGGCGATCTAGAACAAGCTAAAGCTGGTCTCAAGGCCTTTATTGACAAATACCCACGAAGTAGTTATGTACCACGTGCCTTGGTGACAATTGGTTTAGTCCAATACGATCAAAATCAAGATAATGATGCACAAGAAACATTTAAGCGGGTGGTTAAGGAATACCCCAGTACCGACGAAGCTAAACAAGCACTTGAGTCCATCAAGAATATCTATTTAGACAAATCGGATGCTAATGGATTTTTAACTTATGCCAACTCGACCAATATTGGCAATTTAAGCACCGCCGAACAAGACAATATTACCTTTCAAGCAGCCAACAACCTCTTCGTCAAAGGTGATTATCAAGGGACATTCGAGGCGGTCAATGCTTACTTTGATAAATTCCCTAAACCAATCCAAGAAAAACACGCCCGATTTATTCGTGCCGAAAGTTTGGTCAAACTTGGTCGACCTGATGAGGCCATACCAGACTATGATTTCATCCTCAACGACTGGACTAGCGAATTTACTGAACGCGCATTAATCAGTATATCAAAGGTCTATTTCGCCCAAAAGAAATACAATGAAGCAATCGTCTATTTGAAGAAACTAGAACTTACCACTGAATATAAAGCCAACTATGGGTTCGCTATCAACTACCTCATGGAAGCTTATTCTAATATAAAAGTGCCTGATGAAACACTAAAGTATGTGGAGATGATCAGAGAATCTGAAAAATCCTCCGAAGAAGAAAAGTGTCGAGCAAGCTTATTCGCAGGCAAAGCCCATCTCCTTAAAGCAGATACCACTTTGGCAATCAAAGAACTAAATTATGCTGCCAGTAAAACACAAACCATCACTGCAGCAGAATCCAAATACCTGGTTGCCACACTACAATATTTGAAAAAAGATTATAAAGCCTCTCAAAAAACAGCCTTCGAATTAATCAATAAAATGCCCTCTTACGACTATTGGGTAGCTAAAAGTTTCATCTTACTTGCGGATAATTATGTTGCTTTGAAAGATATTTTTCAAGCCAAAAGTACGCTTCAAAGTATATTGGAACACTACAAAGGAAAAGACGACGACATTATCCCAACAGCCAAAGAAAAGTTTGATCAATTGAAAAATATTAAATGAAACCATCCATTTTAACATACCCGCTTACTTTAAGCTTGCTGCTGTCAGCCAGTATATTAGCTGCACAAGTTAAAAAAAGCAATAAGCCCCTTACCGAAAAGGGCACCAAACAGGAGCAGCCCAAAGGAGAAATTACTGAAGAAGTAGAAGTTGTAAGGCCTTACAAACCCATCCTAGCAGATGCCGTAAAAATTCGTAAGAGCCCAGACCTAACTAATAATCCTACTTTTAAACCTGTACTGATTTATACCATTCTAGATAAAAAGTTGGCATTAGATTCAAACATTGCTCCCTTACAAGCACAAAAATTAGTCGAACAAAAAGTAGCAACCCCTACTAATAACTATCTAAAGGCTGCAATAGGAAATTTTAACACTAGCCAGGGTGAACTCTATCTAAATAATGGAACAGACGAAGCACTACAGGTTGGTCTGTCTATTAAACACCTTGCACAGCAGGGAAACATCGACAAGCAACAATTTTCACATCAAACAGTTTCCACATTCGGACGTAGCATAGGCACCCACACCACACTCGGCGGACGAGTAAATTACGATCGAAAACAAGTCTATTTTTACGGGTTTGATCCCAACATAGCAACTGCAGCAGTTAGTCCAGATCAGCAACGTTTCAGTTTAGTTGAAGGTAATGCAGAACTATTGAGTAATTATGCAGCAGGGAATCGATTCAGTTATAAACTGAACACAAATGCTTATTTATTCAATGATCGTTTTAATGCCAAGGAAAACAATCTCACCATATCTACCTCATTACATCAGGTTGTAAATAAATTCAATTTCGGTGTCCATGCATCCCTAGATCTAACCAATTCGAAAGACATCACTTATTCCGTTAATAATCACATCACCAGAATCAATCCGAATGTACAATTCCAAGCAAGTGACTTTATTTTAACCCTTGGTCTAAACATCGTTCAAGAACAAGCCTCTCAAAATCGACTCAATGTATTGCCTGCCGTAAATGTGGTTATACCTCTTGCGTCCAGCTATGCAAGCATATTTGCTGGTGTAAATGGAGATGTCATCAAAACCAATTTGAAATCTCTCAGTTTGGAAAATCCTTATCTAAACCAAAATATAGCCATCACTAATACTATTGAACGGCTTCATATCTATGGGGGGATCAAAGGGAATATGGGACATGCTTTTGGATTCAAAGCCACAGCATTTTATAAGGATATAGAAAACATGCTACTCTTTCAAAACAATCCGAGCATGGTCAATCGCTTCGATGTGGTTTATGACCCTGGGAAAAGTAGTCTCTTCGGCTTAGATGGAGAATTAGAAATTAAAGCGTCAGACGCCTTTAACCTAACAGGAAAAGCCCAAATCAACAGTTACAAAATGGCCACAGAACAAGAAGCCTGGCTAAAGCCTAACTTATGCCTAGAATCTACCCTTAAAGTAAAAATAACTAAGGCTTTCTCTCTGGATGCCTCACTTACCTTTGCCGGTGAAACCGACGCTAAAGTCATCGATCCACTTAACTCACAAACTAAAAGCGTTAAAATTGATAGCTTTACTGATATCAGTGCTGGCGCCGAATGTAGAATCGTCAGAAATGTAAGACTATATCTCCGAGCGAATAACATTTTAGGCAAATCCTATCAACAGTATTTATATTATCCTAAACTTGGCTTTAATATCTTTGGGGGGCTTAATTTCTCGTTTTGATGCAGAATTGTGCAGCGTAATTTATATTGCAACGTAATTTCAACTCGTCAAAAAGACAAAAAAATTAAAAGAAACATGTAATAAACAAGTCCATATCAGAGCTGGTATGGTCGATTGCTCGACTTCTCTACTCTTTAGATAAAAATAATTGAGAATGATCCCACCAAAAAACGTATAAACTACATACAAAGGATTGTATGTATGATTAAATGCAAAAAGAATACTAGGTACAATAAGCAGTATATAGAAGCGCGTAGTAAATGCTCGCAGGACGAGGTTTGGAAAAAAATTACATAAAAAAGTTTCTCCACACGGAGCAAGAATGATAGCAAAGATAAACTCTACCCCTTTACCTGCGTCTTGTATCCTTGGCTTGGCAGCATAATGAAA
Organism: Pedobacter sp.; assembly: GCA_008015505.1. GTDB lineage: Bacteria > Bacteroidota > Bacteroidia > Sphingobacteriales > Sphingobacteriaceae > Daejeonella. The sequence goes on along the minus strand of SSFR01000013.1, from coordinate 6,577 downwards.
ATACAGCTCATTTAAAAAAACCCAAAAATAGCCATTGAGTATTGATGCCAATAAGCATAACACAAAAAGTTTGTGTGTGTATTTGATTTTTATAGGTGTTAATTTATTTTTTAATAATGCTGAAGTAATCATAAGCAGTTTTTAGAGATTATAATATTATTGCTCATGTGAGCGTACGAAAATTTAAGGAGGTTTTATAAAACCTCCTTAAATTTTATAGCTGATAGCCCCCATTAACAGCACTAGTCGAGGAAGGATCTTGCGCTACCCAACGAAAAAGTCTTCCCGTCCAATATCCTAACATGAATGCTACATTTCCTCCTTCTATTTCCTTAACTTCAGTTATTGATAATTCTTGTAATTCAGTGTAATTTTTATCTAGTTCCATTTTAATACAATTTATATAGTTAATCCTCTCTTATTTCTATTGGTGTTAATTTTTAATGTCCCCCATCGTGGAACCCCTGACGAAATCCATCATAAAAGTCAGATAGAAAATCAAAAATACCGATCACTCCAGCCCATTTAGGAACATTTTCACCATATAGTTACTGCATTTCGATTTGATCTAGTTCATCTAGATCATAGTCATTCAAGTATATGTTTTTCATAATTATAATTAATAAATAGTTTTTTATAATTTCTTTTAAATAAAATATTTTATATAATAAAGCAATAAAATAAAAATTAAAAGAAAACTAAAAAATTGCAGGTAGCCTAAAATGAGCTTTACAGCTTTGTCTGGAACAAAAAAAGGTGTGGATTCTGTATGCCTATTGTCAGAAAACTAATGAAATACTAACCCTAATCATGGGAAAATGGAATAGAAAAATAGTAAAGGAGCTATATAAACCCTTGCAGCACCTAAAACTGGATTATTTACACAGATAATTGGGAGCCCTTCAAGACGGTATTTCCACAGCTAAAACGTAGAACAGCTATTAAAATGGTTATGATCCACAGAAATACTCTGAAATAACTCATTTAAAAGCACTATCAATGAAAAATGGGCTACCAAATTTTATTTGGTTAGCCCATTTTATCCTAAAAAGTCTTTTAGCAAATCACACTAAGGAAACTCTATTTTATTGAGGACGCTGTGAATCTCTTGTTCCGGCTGCACCTGACGCTTGTGCCCCAGTGTTTGGATTATAATTACTATAGGTAGTTTTATGGGTAATCATCTGACCTTCCCCATTCCAAACCCTAGTTCTAGTGACCCTCTTTCGTACACCATCCTGGCCCATGATATTCTCCATTTCTTTTACAATTGTCTGAGTTACCCTCCCATTGACTACATCATGTTTTGTAGTAGTTTTTTTAGTAACTCCCGGGTTTCCTCCATTAGTAATTATTCGGTTTCCTCCGGGTGCGCCGTGCCGCGCCTGTGGGGAAGAGGAGTTAGATTGGCCTCCAGAAGTTGAAACGATTGAAACCGGACGGTCTAGAATAAGGGGTGCTTCCTTTTGGCAGGAAGTACTCAATAATCCAACAAGAACAAAACTGTACGAAAATTTTAAATAATATTGCATGATTTTATTTGATTTTTTTGAAAAGAGCTAATTAAAAGAAGGCAGCCTCAAAGAATATTGTTTGAAGCTGCCTTCTTTTAATTAGGACGTTGAGACTGTCCTATGTTATAATTATTAGAACTGCCAGTTGGCTGATAAACAAAAATAAAAATATCTTCCGAGCTTGAATTTGATCCGCTACGTGGACGCTGAAACCTACTTGTGAGTGTGGAAGAGTCATGAGATGTCGAACCCTTTGATTGAAGTAGCCTATAAAGGTCTGAGCCCCTCCTATTATTTCTTTGTATATCCCCACCCTTCTTACTAGCACCAACCGTAGTGATCTCATTGGGCTTAGTCAGCGAAGATGGGGGTTTGAGCGTCGACGAAGGTGGGGGGCCGCCTTTACCCGAAGTTAGGGCAGATGAAACTGGTTGATCTGGAATTATAGGTGCTTCCTTTTGGCAGGAAATACCCAATAATCCAATGAAAATAAGGCCGCACATAAATTTCAAATAGTTTTGCATGATTTTGCAATTAGATTGATTAAAAACTAGGGCTTGTTTAAAGTTTACTCAAGAAAAATAGACCGCAAGTATAGCAGCAAAAAATGAAAAAATAGCATCCCAATACAACAAATATGTAGTAGACACTTTTTAAAAACCTACTTACTGTTTGCAAACCTTTGTTGACAATACATAGCCTCCAGGCACTTTTACTTGCAAAATATAAAGAGTACCTCCATCTAATATTTTATTAAGTGTGAACTCATCGTCCTTTTGAACATTTGAAATAGTTGATGAATATATCATCGATCGGGAAGTAAGTTCGTACAGATTTACTTGTATCTCACTAAAAGGTTCTTCCATATTTTTTATTGAAAAGTGAATATTGTCCGAAACACAATTAGGATTAACGACCAGCTCTAAACTCTTTGGCGGATCAATACTATTCTGATCCTCAACAAAAGATAAAGTTGACGTTAAAGATGGCCCTGGATTTGAGGCTGCACTTCGATTAGTAGTAGGAACAAAAAAAGGATTAGAATCTGGTGAATAGTCGGTCCACTTCCCTACATAATTACAGAATGCTTTAGTACGAGCTACCCGTCTAATAGTTTTATCTGGATAGTCAAAAAACTGGGGCAAAATATCCGTTATTACACGCTCTTTGGTTATTTTGCCGTCCTTATCTACAGCATAACGCTGAACTAACTTATTGTAATATTTTTCCACATGATCCCACAAATCCGTTTCCTTTTTAACCTCTATGGTATACTGATCATATAAATTTCCACTGTGTTTTAATCTATACTCTAGTTCATCATTCGCATTGATCATAACTTCTGGAGCCTCCGGGTTAGTACATGGTTTATGATATACAAACACCGTTTGTATACCTCGATCATTCACAACACATTGAGGTGTAACACGGAAGGATACTTTAGCTTCATTACCTAAATATTCATAGGTCAGTCCCGTACGCTCTTCATCAAAAGGATGGTTTCCAGTTCCAAAAACTGTCATATTCTTTCTTGAGTCTTCAAAGGTCTCATCATTTATGGCATATTCTACCTTATATTTAAGCGCGCCGGAAGGTGGCTCTTCCCATTCAATTGTAACACCACCACCTAATTTAGGGGTCGCTCTGAAGCTATTCAATGGTACCACGCACGGCTTATAGTCAAAGGTATACTCCTCAGAAGGTTCTGACCATTCCGATAATGCCCCACATTTATATTGTACTTGGGCGATATAGGTTCCATACGGATATGAATCAAATATCACATCGGGTGTTTCACGGACCGGCTCTCCACTTACATAACTTCTGGGCGGCAAATCTGGATAAAATGTTTTCCCTAGATCCGTATTAACCAATTTTAACTTACTTTCTGTTGCGCTAGCTGGAATATCATATGAAAAATTTGCTATTAAACTACCTCCATTTCTAATAAAAGACTGCGTCATATTAACCGGAACTGGCAAACAATTTGTTGGCACATTAATCTGTTTCCATAATGGATTAGCTGGGTCACCATACTTGATTTCCCCATTCAGAATATATACCGCATAGTTTTGGATGGCAATGTCAGTGACCCCACTTGTCTTCATAAAAATTGACATAGAATTGATCAAACCATTGTCTGAATTTCGTGATGATAGCTCAGCTCTATAACTATTGATGTAATTGGATAACCCATTATCCGATCTAAAAATATATTTCACATAATTTTCTATAGTCTGATCACTATAATTTTGATATTGCCATTTAAACCCTACATCATCAATATACTGCCCAATATAATTTGGTGATTGATCATTCGGATCTCCATAACAATAGCGTATAGTAGGATAGAAAGGAACGTATACTGTTTTAAAATAAGGCATAGTAGGCCCATCCCTCCTCACTTGTACGCTGTGTTCCTGGTTGATCATTTTACTTTGCTCATTCCTAAGGCTCAATGAACTAGACTGCTGAGCCTCCATTCCGGTTGTCTTTGAATGAGTATAATCGTAGTGACCATTTGCCGTAATACTAAGATTTTTTTCCACGTGACCTACCAGATCATTACCAGCTTTAGCTCCAACACCTACCTGGACTGTTAAACTACCTCCTGCAGCATGTTGAGAGAGATCTGATGAATGAGTTCTGTCCACTTTACCGGTTTCATCAACTCTCGACGTCGCAATTGTTGCTCCTGTTCTAATGCTATTATTTACTATTTCAGATTGCCTGTAATATATTTCTCGACTCTCCCCTGCCCTATAAGTTGTGGTAGCCCAATAATGATGTGGATTGTCTTTTAGCGGAATCCATAGTGATATAATATCTGATTTTTTCACATCCCTGCTTTCATTCAGTTTACTATATACTTCATTCGTGGAAATGCTAACAAGTTGACCATTCTTTATTGCTTGCAAAGTACAGTCTATCCAAAAACCACTGATTACTTTAGGAGATTTAAAGATTTCTGTTTCGATGATGGATTGAACTTGTCCGTTTCCATCCAGGTACAGTACAGGGTCCTTCGGCAGAGTTAACAGCCTATTTCTTTCTGTTAATACATTCACATTATTTAGTAAGATAAGTTTTAGGGGCAAAGAAGGTATACAGTGATCTGCAGTAGCTATTATCTCTAATTCTTTTTTGGTTTTACTTGTAATATTTTTTAAATCCAGATCCACTATTTTTTCATCATTATCTTCTTTTGGATCAATAATGATCGACCGAACCGGATTATTAATCTCACTTAATCCATTTCCTCTATAGGAAAACTTTATCTGAATTGGTTTACTTATCGAATGATGAACTGGTTTTCGAATTTTTATTTTAAACGAAATCACTTGTCCTCCTTTTATCTCCGGAGGTGTTAATTGTTCACCACTTACCTCAGTAAGTGCATGCTTGTTATTCTTTACGAATACACTTAAGTCAAGTGGCAGTTTGAGCAAATCAATCGTTACTTGGCCTGAGGATATAAAATTATCCGCGCTAGCTGATAGCGTAATTTTTTGGGGATGATCACTGGTTTTTTTAACTGGAATAGCGAATTTGACTTCGTTCTCTCCTTTCTTGATCTCAATATTTTTTATCTGACTAATGCAATTTACATCCCCACCGTAAGTGAGTTTAACTGGAATCGATGCTAAATCATTGACCAATGTCTTTGGGATTTTTATGGTAGCTGATATAGATTCGCCCGCGTATACTTTTGTGTTTGTTACACTCAACTGAAGCTTTGTAACATCCGATCGAAGGATGCGAATATTCAATGGTTTAACTATATCAACACCAGAATTTTGAGTAGTTATTCGAAGCATTTTATCACCCTCTGTAGCTTTATTCAACCTAACCTGAAATATAGTCTCACTACCGCTCCCCGAAATAATTATCGGGGAGGATCTCCTGACAGGAACAACTAGCACAGCCCCATCTCCACTATAAACAGGTATGATTCTAGTTGAACCTGAGCTGCTTTCACCACAATTGAACATAGTGGCCTTTACTGTAAAGGATGAACCACCATACGTTTTCAATATATTACTTGTACTTGATATGAGAGTCGTTTCTTCACTCAATTTACGTATAGTAATACCTAATGAATTCGAGTCACGAAAATTTGGTGCAGTGGCACATATTTGAATTGCTCGGTCACTGTCATATTTTCTTTTTGCAACAAGATTAAATGACAATTCGTTTTCTCCAGCCTCTATCATCAATGGGTGTTCAAGCGGTTCAAAAGCATCCGCTATATTTTTCCCTCCATCATAAGTGAGGTTTAATGGGACAGAAACTTCGCTATTTCGAAGAATTTTTGCCGTGACTAAAAAGGGCACACCACCATCTACCTCTACAGCATCCGAACTTAGCATAAGCTTCGGCACATCAAACGCACGAACAACAATATTTAAAGGAGCAGAAGCTTGAAAATGATTGGTTGCAATTACTGAAAGTGTACGCACCTGATCACTACCAGTAACACCAGCTACAGGAAGATGAAATATTACATGATCATCATCGGCATCTATAATTTTTGTTTCGGTAGCACTTACCCCTCCCAAATTATGAGTAAGTGCTACAACCGTTTCACTTAACCTATGTTTACGCTCTGTTGGAATTTTGACCTTAACAGGAATATGGATGTCACCATACGTTCTTTTATCTTTTTCAGCAACACTTAATTCGAATGGATGTGTGCCTGATGATAATATCACTATTTCAAAGTTGTTGGAAGCTTTATAATGATCTGAGGTGCTCGCTGATATGATAAGTTTTTGGTCGGTGCTATTAACAACACTATTTACAGGAATTTCAAATAACACTTCGCCTTCTCCAATACCTATTGACTTAGTTAAACTGCTTGTGATTCCCCCTAAACTGTACGTCAGCGTTACAGGTGTCACCGACAAAAAATTTTCTCGACCCGATGGTAGCTTCACTTTAACAGGAATAATCACGCCACCATAAACCTGGTTATATTTCTCGTCTACCACCAATTCAAGTGGCTTTCTAGATGACAGTATCTTGATCTCTTTAATGACTGAAGCCGCAAAATGTTCACCTCT
>SSFR01000010.1 GCA_008015505.1 Pedobacter sp. | reverse complement strand
TAAAAAGGGGTCATAAGTGCAGATAAAAAGGATTTTCAATTACTATTTCCAGTGTGTTAAGATATTAGTATAAGTAGATATACAACCATATTAAGGTGCCTATATCGGCGGAGTCCACCTCTTCCCATCCCGAACAGAGAAGTTAAGCCCGCCAGAGCCGATGGTACTGCTGTAAAAAGTGGGAGAGTAGGTCGGTGCCAAATCTTACAGAAGCGTCTTTCTTCAATTTGAAGAAGACGCTTTTTTGTTTTAGAATAAATAAACTATTTAAAATATATAAACCATGAATTTAAAATTAAAATTTATACAAGGTTTTACCTTTGTTTTGTTACTTAGTATGCTGGGATGCAAAAAGACGGATAATGTAGCTAGTAAAAGAGAATCTGTGCCTCCAATAACTAGTAGCACAATAAATATCAATGAAACAGATGCTGAGAAGCAAAGAATTATTCTTTTTCAGGAAGTAGTAAAAAGTCTCGATAGACAGGTACGCGTGTTGGAATTTAAGATAAAACAAACTAAGAAGTTGAAGGAAGATAGCGATTTTCAAGTCTATCTCTTAGAAAAAATATACTGGGTTGGGTTTACATTAGAAGTACCACGTCGACCTAGAGCTAGTGTGCAAATGAATACTTCAGGTAAGGATTTAGTTGATTCGGTTGATATTTATGGTCCTAAATTTGATGAATATTGGGTGCAAATCAATAAACTCAAGGCTAAATTCAATACAATACAAAATACATATTACAGCATAGTCCCACGTGAAAAGGCAATCCATCTATTAAATGTGCAATTTATATCTACAATAAAGAATAGGATTTATAAATGATTTGGTGTGAAGTAGTATTAATGTGGTGGGCTTTGGTGAGGGTAAATAGCAAATAGTAAAAGATAATTTTTGCCTTTAAGTTTGTCTCGAACGACTGAAACTTAAAGGCTTTATACATTTGAAAATCATATTTTTTTATTTAGAACTTAATACAAGTTTAGGATAAGACTGATTGACAAAAATTAGTAATAGCCTTGCTAGAAGTGTGCTCGAAATATAAATAAGGCTCAATAAGTTCGAGTTCTATTAAGTATAAGTCGCAGTTTCGCTTGAAAACGTCCACGCGTGCATAATCACAAGGTGGTTGGATGGCCTTAACAAACCGTTGCGCTTGTGTAATTTCGTCGTTATTAGGTTTGTACTTTATGTTTTTTGCTCCATAGCGCTGAAGCGCTAGGTAATTGCCTTTAGCAGGTTTTTTCTTCACTGCATGTGAAAATAATTGACCAAAGAAGAAGTATGAGTATTCTCCATCGGAAGCTATCTCAGGGAAAAAAGGTTGAATAATGATGTCTGAATAGGTTTGAATTTTTTTGAAAATGGGGATAGATTGTGGAATCTGGTCAACTGTAAATTTGATTACATCGAGGCTGGCAGCACCAATAGTGGGCTTGGCAATAAACCATGAGAGATTGTTTATATAAGCTATCTGGGTTACAGTACGTCGGATTTCAGCAATATAGTTGTCATTATTTCTAGAGATGATGAATAGCTCCCCAACAGAAAGTCCCTGATTTTTTAAGTCCATTAAATAAGATTTATTCATGTTCCATAAAATGGTAGATGGGGTGTTTCTCACCTTAATTTTATGCTTAATAAACTCTTGGATTAAATTTTTAAAATCTGCATGATGGTTTCCATAATTCCAACATCTTTTGGGAATAATTAAATCAAACTCTTTCCAATTAACATATTTATCTTGCCAATCAATTAAACATAAGTCCCAATGAAAATCATGAAAATAGGGCTTTAATAAAGTATACTCATCTAAAAAATCAGGGCATGTTTTTAAGAATGCATGAGCATCTTTATAGGTTAAGAAAGCAATTTTTTTATTCATAGATATATTTTGTGATAATTATATTGAGAATTATATAAAATAAATCGTTATGGAAGAATTTATTAAAGAAAGAAAAATTTTGAATGAATTGATGGAAAAACAAGATGACTTTTTCAAACTGTTTAGTAAGCCGCTTGATACCCAAGAGTGGCTTGATGCTGCTATCCCTAAAAAATATAGAGAGCTGATGGGGATAGCAATTTCTCTTGCTTTTTAATGTAATGGAGCGTAATAAACCGTTCAACATAATCGAAACAGAAAGACTCATCCTTCGAACTTGGAAAGAATCAGATGCAGAAGCTTATTTTACAATTAACCAAGATCCGAAAGTGCTTGAGTTTCTTCCAGGGCCACTCATGATGGATGTCGTTAAGCAATTTATTGCTGATAAAAATCAATGTTTTGTTGATCATGGTTATACGCTGTGGGCAGTAGAGGAGAAGATGACGGGTGCCATGATGGGATTTATAGGTTTTTCATCGCCTTCGTGGAAAGCTCATTTTACGCCTTGTATTGAAATTGGGTGGCGTTTAGGTTCGCAATACTGGGGTAAGGGTTATGCTACAGAAGGGGCAAAAGCTGTTCTTGAATATGGGTTTAAGCAATTTGGTTGGGAGGAGATAGTATCATTTACTGTCCCTGATAATAGTAGATCGATCCGTGTGATGGAAAAAATTGGGATGAAGCGAGATGTGAATGGAGATTTTGCTCTTCCTGTTTTATCATTGAATCATCGACTTTCTGCGCATGTATTGTATCGGGTGAATAGATATTCATTTTCTATCTTCGCGTGAGGGATAGTAGCGGAAAGCCCGCAATGGAGCGCAGCGGAACGAGGACTTGCAGTGAATAGCCCGACCCGAAGGGGCACGCCCCAAAAGATAGATTGAAATTCAATAAGAGGAAAATGAAAATAACTGAGGTAAAACACCCACTGGTACAACATAAGCTGGGCTTAATGCGTGCAAGCGATGTCAGCACAAAACACTTTCGTGAACTGGCTAGTGAAGTGAGTAGTTTACTTACTTACGTGGCTACCGACGATCTGGAGACTGAAAAGATTACCATTGATGGTTGGTGCGGGCCAGTGGAGGTGGAACAAATTAAGGGTAAAAAAATTATGGTGGTACCTATCTTGAGGGCAGGTTTAGGTATGATGGATGGGGTACTTGAGAATATTCCAAGTGCACGAATTGGTGTAGTAGGTATTTATCGAGACGAAGAAACACTAAAGCCGGTGCCATATTTTCAAAAATTGGTTTCAGATATCGAAGCTCGTATGGCCTTAGTAGTTGACCCTATGTTGGCGACAGGTGGATCTATGATTGCGACCATTAATTTGTTGAAGCAAATGGGATGTAAGCAGATTAAGGTATTGGTGTTAGTAGCGGCACCCGAGGGAATTACTGCTTTGGAAAATGCACATCCGGATGTAGAGCTGTATACGGCTGCAATTGATCAAAAATTGAATGAAAAGGGGTATATCATCCCCGGTTTGGGTGATGCGGGTGATAAGTTATTTGGTACGAAATAGCAGACGTGCTATCACGAAATTTACGTTGTATAGGCGACTAATGTTAAATTAAGCCTATCCTTCTCGATGTTGTAAACTTCTAAATAAGGAGCTTGTTTAAAGCTTATTTTATTTTGCTCTTTTGGTTCTTTTTGGCTGCAATTTTGTTAGATTTTTTCACCATAGTGCTCTGCTATGGCTCCAAAATCCGCCTCATTTCGCTCAAAAATAACCGGCAATTGCTTCATAAAATAAACTTTAAACAAACTCAGTATTCTTCTAAAAGTTCTCCAACGCTTTGTATACCCAAGAGACAAGCGTGAGGGGCAGTAGTGGAAAGCCCGTAGCGAAGACTTGTAAAGGATGGCCCGACCCAAAGGGACACGCCCAAAGAATAAATCGTTTCTTAAAACAAAACCCATTCCTTTCCTAAAATCTTGGTGTATTACTATTTATAATTTCTTTATAATTAAAAAAATTACATATAAAATCTTGAATGGATACTTCTATTTAAACTGACACGTTCTACAACATGTTAAAACTCGCTTGTGGAGATACTTGTTTAGGTGTTAGTTAAAAAAGTCAGAAGGATTTTATGATAGATTATTTTAACAGAAAAAAAAGGTGCCTATGGGTAATATTTTTTACTGGCATCATACTATTGATTAGTTTCTTTAGTGCTGTTGCTTTTACTCTAAATAGAGATTGTTTATTGATGGAGTGTCCTAGAATAGTTGATGCAGATAGTTCAAAGCATTTGCTCATGATAAAAGGATCTGTAAAAGTGAAAGGTCATGATGATAAACCTGATGATTTTTTACCAGGTGTGGCCATTCTCGAAAAAGGAACAAAACATGGAACATCGACCGATATAAATGGCAATTATCACATCCAAGTATCTGGACATGCTGTTTTAGTATTCAGCATGCTTGGCTTTAAGCCACATGAGGTGAAAGTGAATGGGCGATCTGTTATTCATGTTACGATGGAAGAAACAGTTAATACGCTCAAAGAAATTGTGGTTAATGGATATCAAACGGTTGATAAAAAGCTATTTACTGGAGCATCAGCGACGTTAAAAGGAGCTGAAGCCAAGCGAGATGGTATTACCGATGTGAGTAGGATGCTCGAAGGGCGTGTCGCAGGTGTATCTGTTCAAAATGTCTCGGGAACGTTTGGAGCAGCACCCAAAATCCGAATAAGAGGGGCCACATCGATTACAGGTGATAATAAACCACTTTGGGTGGTGGATGGAATGGTTTTGGAGGATGTGGTGAATATTTCAAACTCGCAGCTATCGACAGGTGATCCTGCTACTTTGTTGGGTTCATCAGTAGCCGGCTTGAATCCTGATGATATCGAAAGTTTTCAGATCTTGAAAGATGCTGCTGCTACTTCCATTTATGGTGCTAGGGCAATGAATGGTGTAGTTGTAATTACGACTAAAAAAGGTAAAGCTGGCCGAAGGCAAATAACCTATTCAAGTAACTACTCTAGTTACCTCAAGCCGACTTATAGCACATTTGATATAATGAACTCTTATGATCAGATGTCTATATATGCTGAAATGGACCGAAAAGGTTGGCTTAACTATTCGGATGTTTCCCGAACAGAAAACGGAGGTGTATATACTAAATTGGCAAATGAAATAACTAACGGTACGGTCCTAAATACACCTGAAGCAAAAAGTGCTTATTTGATGCGTTATGCATATTCAAATACTGATTGGTTCGATATGCTCTTCAAAAATTCATTCATGCAAGAGCACTCCTTTAGTGTAACATCGGGCAATGAGTATTCACAGCTGTACTATTCTACCAGTTATATGAAGGATAATGGTTGGACTGTAGCAGATAATGTACAGCGTTTTACGGGGAATGCACATGCTACTTTCAGCATCTCACCTAAGTTAACCATGGGGATTTTGACCCAAGGTTCGATTCGAAATCAGCGTGTTCCTGGCTCCATGAATCGGGGTAGTGATGCCGTTACGGGGAAGTACTCGCGCGATTTTGATATCAATCCATTCAGCTATGCACTCAATACTAGTCGAATACTAACGGCTTATGATGCCAGTGGAAACCGGGAATACTTTACACAAAACTATGCCCCATTTAATATTATGAATGAATTGGAAAATAATACAATTGATTTGTCTTTGATCGATTTGAAAGTTCAGGGGGAGTTAAGCTACTTCATCACAGACAATCTGAAATATTCTTTTGATGGTGCCTATCGTTATGCCAAGACGAATCAGGAGCATAAAGCACATGAAAATTCCAATATGCCTTCCGCGTATCGAGCTAATGGAGATGCTATCATTCGGGACGGGAATCGTTTCTTGTATCGTAATCCGGATCATCCAGATGCGGAGCCCGTAGTGGTATTGCCTGCAGGTGGATTCTATTCAACAAAGGATAATAACCTAGTCAATTATGCACTAAGAAATAGACTGAATTGGGATAAAAAGATTAGAGACATACACACTATTAATGTGTTTCTATCACAAGAGATGCGCTATGTCAACCGGCAAGATAAAGGATTCGTTGGCTATGGTTATCAATTTGACAAGGGGGGGGTACCTTTTGTCGATCCTAATATTATTAAGCAAACTGTTGAAGGCAACTTCCCTTATTATAGTGTGCAGAACCATTATGATCGCTTCATCGCGTTTGCTGGTAAAATATCTTACTCGTATAGGGAAAAGTATAATATCAATGGGACCTTGAGATATGATGGATCTAATTTATTGGGGCAGTCTGTAGTGGCACGTTGGCTTCCGATTTGGAATATCAGTGGATCCTGGAATCTTGATCAGGAAAATTTCATGCAAAAATATGCCGCCATTGATCGGTTCTCGATAAGAGCAACTTATGGATTAACGGCAAGTATGGGTAAGGCGACTAATTCTAGCCTGGTATTACGTAGTATGAGTACGTTGAGGCCATATCTTTCAGAAGTAGAGCCTTCCATCGCTATTAATAATCTCGAGAATTCGCTATTAACTTGGGAAAAACAGTATGAAACAAATCTTGGGTTTGATCTTAGTTTGTTGAAGAGTCGGATCAATATGACTTTGGATCTATATAATCGAAGTGGATTTGATCTTATTGATCAGGTTAGAACCTCTGGGATAGGAGGAGAGTATATCAAGTTTGCCAACTATGCTGATATGAATACGAAGGGTTTAGAAATTACCATCGGTGCGGGCTTGGTCAAGAAAAAACACTTGGAGTTCCGGACCCAATTGACTTTTGGGCGTAATTGGTGTGTGATTAAGCGTCTAGATAATCAGCCTTTGATTTGGGATCTGGTTGGTCCTGATGGAGGAGCTAAGCTCGGATATCCTGTTCGGGGGTTGTTTTCCATCGATTTTCAGCAGTTAAATACAGAAGATGGTTCACCCCTATTTATCAATGAAAAGGGGGAGTTTAGTAACAATGTGTATTTCCAGAGCGATGTTACGCGATACTTGAAATATGAGGGCCCCGTTGATCCGACATTCACTGGGGGATGGTCTAATGTATTGAAACACAAAAACTGGACTATATCAGCACTGATTTCTTTTAGTGGGGGGAATAAAGTAAGGCTTAATCCAATGTATACTGATGTAGGAGGATCTCGAGGTTATTCAGAATTGAATGCTACTCCCAATGAGTTATTGAATAGATGGACATTGCCCGGGGATGAACTAGTTACTAATATTCCATCCATAGTCGATCGGAGGACCGCTGTTAAGCTGGATGGGGTTTATCCTTATAGTGCTTATAACTACTCAACAGTACGAGTAGCAGATGGAGGCTTTGTTCGACTTAAGCAGATATCTATTGGTTATGCTGTGCCCGTAAAATATATCAGCAGGTTGGGATTAACTAATATGTCAATCGCTTTGGGGGCTAATAATCTGTGGCTCATTTATGCGGATAGGAGTCTAAATGGTCAGGATCCTGAATTTTTTGGCTCAGGAGGTGTTGCCTTACCAATGCCGCGTCAATTTACATTGAATTTAAAGGTTGGTATTTAATAGCGAATCTATGATGAAGAAGATGAACTATATGGTAACCATAGCGATAGTTGTCGTGTTGATGGCTTCGTCTTGTAAAAAGTTTTTAGAGCAGTCTCCAGATGACCGAACTACACTAAATTCAGCAGAAAAAGTACAACAGCTATTGGTCAGTGCATATCCTAAGGCAAGTTACATTACATTTTGTGAGGCGATGTCGGATAATGTTGCGGACAAGAATATTACACATATTGAGCCAATTAATCGCAATCCGTATTTTTTTGAGGATAGCAATAGTCAAGATATAGATTCACCGAATGCTTACTGGGATGCTTGTTATGCTGCTATTGCTGCAGCGAATCAAGCATTACAAGTTATTTCGTCAGTATCAGATTCGGTTAGATATAAAGCTCAGAAGGGAGAGGCATTGGTAGCCCGGGCATATGCTCATTTTATGCTGGTGACTTTGTTTGCTAAAGTGTACAATCCGACTACTGCAAATGCTGATCCGGGCATTCCATATGTCACCGAACCAGAAAAAGTGGTTTTTAAAAAATATAAACGTAAAACAGTGGCATTTGTCTACGGGCACATTGAGAAAGATCTTACTCAGGGACTCCCATTAATTGCTAATTCGATTTACCAGGTTCCGAAATATCATTTCACAATTGCAGCAGCGCATGCTTTTGCATCGCGGTTTTATTTATTTAAAAAGGATTATACTAGGGTGGTAGAACATGCCAATGCCGCAATTTCTGCAGGCTCAATGGCATCTTATTTGAGACCAATTAATTCCAGTGCTTATCAGTCCTTACAGTACTATGATCGCCAAGCCCAGTATACGGCGGCTACAACTAATGCAAATTTGCTACTGGCTGGAGCTGCTTCTTTATGGGGGAGATCTTATGCTTCTTATCGTTATGGGTATACTTTTGTTATTCATAAACAAACGATAGGTGCTCCTAATGTAACAGGAGGGACATGGGCGTTTGGTTTATATGGGAATGAGATATCCTTAAATGTCCCAAAGTTTCACGAACATTTTGTTAAGACAAGTATTAATGCCCATGATGGCGATCCATATAATATGATTCCATTACTTTCAACTGAAGAACTTTTGTTTAATCGTGCTGAAGCAAATGTGTATTTAGGGAATAATGAAGATGCATTAAGGGATTTGAATGATTATGCCAGTACACGGATTGCCAACTACAAGCATGCTAATCATACTATTACAGCTTCTTCAGTAATGAAGTTTTATCATACTCCCATGCTCAAGGAGGGGCTGATTCGGACAGTTCTGGATTTTAAGCGAAATGAATTTCTCTTTGAAGGGCAGCGATGGTTCGATATGTTGCGCTATAATCTTGCTGTGGTGCATCAAAGTGCCGATGGGAGCAAAATGGTGGCAATAGGGCCCACTGACCCTCGACGTGTCTTACAACTACCATTAGAAGTCACTTTG
The DNA here is from genome assembly GCA_008015505.1 of Pedobacter sp. Classification (GTDB taxonomy): domain Bacteria; phylum Bacteroidota; class Bacteroidia; order Sphingobacteriales; family Sphingobacteriaceae; genus Daejeonella. The sequence goes on along the minus strand of SSFR01000010.1, from coordinate 42,085 downwards.
TCTGGATTAGATAGAAATCCACGTTAGTATAATTATTAAAAATAATTATAGGAGCAGATTATGAAACTACATCGCTTTGGGGGCAATTTTTTAATTGGGTTACTTGTATTAAGTACCTGCTCTTCTTGTTCTAAAAAAGAAGAATTACCACAAAAAAATATCCTAGGCATAGGTGGTGATACTTGGCCAAAAGATTCTATGGACGATTATATTTCCCAAAACTTTACAATTCCTTATAATATTCAAGTCAAATACAAATGGGACCCTTATGAGGTTTCTTTTACTAAAACACTCATTCCGGTGGATGAGAAGAAGGTAATCCCTGTGATGGATGTAGTAAAAAAAGTATGGATAGATCCCTATGAAAAAGTGACAGGTAATACTGGGTTCATTAAAAAATTTGCTCCTAAGCAATTTGTTCTAGTAGGTAGTGCAGAGTACAATACAGATGGGACGATCAAGCTTGGTCAGGCAGAAGGGGGCCGCAAAATACTTCTTCTCAAGCTCAATGATTTTGATAAAAAAAAACGTCCTGAGGTCATAGAAATGATGCATACGATTCAGCATGAATTTGGACACATTTTACACCAAAATATTTTGTACCCAGAGGCTTTTAAAAGTCTAAATCCAGAAGGGTATACGGGCACATGGTATAATGTTTCGAATGAGGATGCCAATAAACAGGGGTTTGTGACTAACTATGCCAAATCTACTATTCAGGATGATTTCGTAGAGACGATCGCTTATCTCCTGATTGAGGGGCAAGATGCTTTCGATGCAATTATTACAGATTTAGAAAGCGATATAACAGACACCAAACTAGCTAGCATGAAAGCAGCTGGTAACTTAAGGCAAAAGCAGGCGATTATTATTTCATATTACAAGTCTGCTTATGGAATTGATTTTAATGCTTTACAAGCGGAGGTTCAAAATGTTATAAATAATTTGTAGTATGAGAAAAATGATTACATATAGCTTATTGATATGCTGGATATCAGGTTGTAAAAAGGAAGTAATTAGTCTTGAGCAGCCAGATGCTCGTTTAGAGAATACGTTGAATACTTATCAGGCACAGCTAACCAGTGCTGAATATGGTTGGTTCGGTTATCTCTTTACTCCAAGTGGGGCAACCTCTACTTTTTTGTTTCAGTTTGATAAGCAGGGAAGAGTGATTACGTTAGCTAATATTAATGAAAATACAGCTCAGGCTAAAAGTACCGGTTCCTATCGTTTAAAAGCAACCCAGCTGCCTTCTTTATACTTTGACAGTTATTCTTACCTACATCTTTTGGCGGATCCTGATCCTGATGTATTGGACGGTACTGTTGGTGCTGGGTTCGAATCCGATCTTGAATTTTCCATCCTATCGGCGTCATCCAATCAGATTTACTTGAAAGGGAATCTGAATGGTAGTAAAATGATATTGGTGCGTGCTCAAAAAGATGAAAGAGTCGTCTTTGAAGCAGATCCATTATTGCTTAAAAGTCGTTGGGAAGATCCGAAAACATTCAAATACTACTATAATAGGCTCACTTTGGGGACAAAGCAATACGATATTGTCATTAACACTAGGGCTAATACCATTAATTTTTTCTCCAATAATGGGGGATTTAAGCAGTTCTCTACTAGTTGTGTGCATACTCCGACGGGGATTTTATTAGCAGAGCCATTCATTGATGGGGATTTAAGGGTGGAGGAGTTTCGGGATGTAAAGATTAATAAATCACAAGGTAGTGTTAGCTTACTATCGGGGGCTATTCGCGGTAATATTCAAAATGTTGCTACGCCTTTAGTGACGGATCCTAATGCACCAGATCAGATGTATCATGCTAAATCTTATTATGTCAGTGCGACAGGCTTTACATCAAATGGTACTAGCGATATTTTTCAGGTGACTACTATTCCTTCTTTTTATGGTGTAATTTATTGGCCCTCCTATGGCCATAGTCCTTATAGTAGTTTGCGTGTACATTATTTGTTAGGCTCTGTTAGCTATGGCCAATTATTTTCAACACAAATACGAGGTGATAAAATAGTCTTTTCCGATCCTAAGAGCTATATCGGAGAATCACAGGGCCCAGTTTTTGAGCAATCGACTAAGGGTTTAACTAATCAGTTTTTGACTCCAGGTGGATATTATGTTTTTCAAACTGGAGCTGGATCATATGATCTGGTGAGTGTTGTTGATGCTAAAACCTGGATTCGCTTTCAGTAAAAATTGTTGCATTGCTAATCAGACCGAAATGGTTGGTGACATAACAAATTCACTCCCTTGTACAATACCTTGTTGCTCAAGGGTTTTATCAATATAGGACTGAATTTCTGATTTTTTTAGCCCCCAGTTCGGGGCAATGAGTAGATCGTAGTCAGCTAGCCCGAATAAACGTTGAATTACTAAGTCGGGGCGTAAACGAGGGATGAATTCAGCAAGAAAATTGGTGTATTTCTCCAAAGTAAAGAGTTCGAATGGCTCCCGGTGGTATTTCGCTCCCATAATCGAACCTTTGACGATATGTAAATGGTGCAGTTTAACAAATTTGATCTGAGGGAAACGATTAATTTCATCAGCATAGCGTAGCATCATCTCTTTGGTTTCCCAAGGAAAGCCGAAAATGCTATGTATGCAGATATCTAGTTTAGTTGATTGTAGTAGACTTAATGTTTGTTCCAACTCTTGATGTGTACAGCTTCGGTTGATTTTTAAAAGTGTTTCATCATAAATGGATTCCATCCCTAGTTCTAAATCGACATCAAAACGATGGGTATAACTTTCAAGTAGAGCAATTTTCTCGGCATCGATACAGTCTGGGCGAGTACCTATGGATAGACCAACAATGTTTTCAGGCTGGATACTTAAGGCCTCATCATAAAGCATTTTTAAGTAATGCGTAGGTGCATAGGTATTGGTGTTGGGCTGAAAATAAATAATGAATCGTTCTGCAGCATAGTTCTTAATTGCACGTTCCATGCCCTGTTCAATCTGTTCCCGTATAGTAGGGAGCTTGCGTGATAGCTCGGGGGTGAAAGAATCTACATTACAATAACTGCATCCACCATAGCCTTTGTTCCCATCCCGGTTAGGGCACGTAAATCCCGCATCAACAATGACCTTAAAAACGCGTTTGCCTTGATATTTTTTTCGGAGATAAGCTCCGTAAGCATTGTAACTTTTGTAACCGAAATCGACAGGAGTACCCACAGTTCATTTTTTGTGCAAAGTTACGTAATTGATTGGTAATTAGGTATTTTGTAATCGATAGCATTTTTAAAATGCTTTTGGCTCAGCTAGGCGTTGGGAAAGCGTTTCCACCTGGCATGATAAAAGCACTTTTGGGTATATCATACTTTCCATTGAAAAAAAGCTGCGTGAAGTACTTCGAATTCCAGAAGGGGATGTAGGTTTTAGTGAAATCCTTTTTCCTGATAGTGCCAATAGCCAATAGTCGTATTCTACTGATGGTGGGATGATAAATAAAGGCATAAATCATCATTAGAAGTGCAAAGAAAATGGGATTGATTTGATTATAGCAAGCTAGTGTAACCAATATAGCCATGGGAAGGAATATGAATAGGTAGAACCAGGATATATTTTTTAGTATCATAACATTGTGTTGAGATTAAGCATATTGCAATGCAGAGCAGCAATAATTTTTATTGAAATTAAATTTTTAATAATTTAAAATTTTTTCAAAAAAATAAAACAAATAATGCGATGCAATTGAATGCTTGATTCAATCTCATTTAATTACTTCTATCCTAGAATTTACCTAGCCTAGTAAAAACCTGTACTTTTGAGCCATTCAAAACTTATCTCTTTTATGATTATCATCACTGGTGCTGCTGGATTCATTGGAAGTTGTTTAGTCCATAAATTAAATGAAGCGGGTTATCATGATTTGGTTGTTGTTGATGACTTTTCCAATCCCGTAAAGAATAAAAATCTAGAAGGAAAAACGTATTCCTTACAAATACATCGTGATGATTTTTTGGATTGGTTGAAGGTAAATCATCTGCGTACGCAATTTGTATTTCATATTGGAGCCCGAACCGATACGACAGAGTTTGATCGCGCACTTCTAAACAGTTTGAACTTGGAATATTCTAAGGCTATTTGGAGTAGCTGCGTGGAGTTTGGTTTGCCATTAGTGTATGCCTCTTCGGCTGCGACTTATGGTATGGGTGAGCATGGTTATGACGATGATGAAACAAAGATCCCCTTGTTGAAGCCCTTAAATCCATATGGGGATTCCAAAAATGATTTTGATCAATGGGTGTTGAAGCAAGCACGTAAGCCCTATTTCTGGGTAGGGCTGAAGTTTTTCAATGTTTATGGACCCAATGAATATCATAAAGGGCGTATGGCTTCGGTGATTTTTCATACCTATAATCAGATCATAAAGACGGCTAGCATGAAGCTATTTGAGTCGCATAATCCTCAATTTAAGGATGGGGAGCAAATGCGTGATTTTGTGTATGTTAAGGATGTTGTTAATGTGCTTTATTTTTTAATGCATCACCGAAAGGATTCGGGTATTTATAATTTGGGTTCAGGTACAGCACGTACTTTTCTAGATCTGGCAAAGAATACTTTCCGAGCAATGGACAAAGAGCCCGCGATCTCATTTATTCCTACTCCAGAGGACATTCGCGGTACGTATCAGTATTTTACCCAGGCAAAGATGGATAAGTTGAGGGCGATTGGTTATGTGGCTCCATTTTTTAGTTTGGAGGAGGGGATTAGTGATTATGTCAAAAACTATCTCATTCCTCAGCAGTATTTATAGGCGCGTGTTTAAAGTTTATTTTATGAAATTATTATAGGGTATTTTTGAGCGAAATGAGGCAGATAGGAATAAACTTTAAACACGCGCTAAGTCTTCTCGAAGATTTTGAACATGCCTAATACTTAAGCGAGACGAGATTAAAGACGCTAGTATCGATATCAGAGCAACTGTTGCGAAAACGAGTAAGAAATCAGACCATTTTAAGGCAATGGGATAGGCTTCGGTAAAGAAATTTGCTTCTCCCATTTTTATTAAGCCAAAGCGCTGTTGTAGTAAACAAAATAGAAAGGCACTAATCATTCCCATTATGCAGCCTATCATGGAAATCATCATTCCCTCGATAAAAAATATTTTTTGAATGAGCGCTTTACTTGCACCCAAACTACTCAAAATGGCTATATCCGGACGTTTATCAATCACAAGCATGGTCAACGAACCAATGATATTAAAAATGGCAATAATGAGAACAAAGGTTAAAATCAGGAAGACCGCCCATTTTTCGGAGTTCAATATTTTGTAGAGTAATTGATTTTGCTGTGCACGATTCTTGACCTGAAATTCCTTGCCTAGTTTTCGCGCAATTTCTGCTTGGAAGTCGGCTATCGATGTCCCCTTTTTTATATGAAGTTCGATGGCCGAAACTTGCTTAGGTTCGCCAAGTAAATCACGTGCAAAATCGAGTGGTACAAGAATAAGGTTGTCAAAATGTTGTTGTGGTTGAAAGATGCCAGCGGGATGAATCGCTCGAATGCTAAACTCTGAGCTAGGATCAGCGGAATTGCTAAGGCCCTTATTGGGTGAATAAACCTCCAGGTTTTGAAAGTCATTTTTAATATTTACGGATAATCGGCTTTGTATATCAGAGCCAATAAGTGCGAAGTTGATCCCATCTTTTTTCAATATTGATTTGCCTTCAAGTAAGGTAGAATCCATTCGTTTCCCTTTGAAATAATCACTACTTACTCCTTTAAGTAGCCCGATGCATTGTGCATTTTCATAGCGTAGCAGTACTTTTTCTTCTAAGACTTCAGTATAACCTGCAACATGCGTATCATTTTTCAGTTTCTGTAGGTTCTTATTCGTATTTGGATTAAATACTTTGCCGATAGTAGGTTCTATTCGGAGTTCGGTAGTGAACTTGTTGTATAGTGAGAGAGTTAGTTCCTCAAACCCATTGAAGGTGGATAAGAGGATGATCAGTGCTGCACTCCCCACAAACACCCCCAAGATAGAAATGCTGGATATGATGTGGATGGCATTAACTGATTTTTTTGAGAATAGATATCTGCCCGCTATAAAAAAAGATAAGTTCAATTTGGTTCGCTTGAAAAAAATTTAATTTCCAACCAGTTCTGTCAGAAAAGGATTGTTTCGTTTTTCAAAACCAATGGTAGTTGTTTGTCCATGGCCTGGATAAACGATACAGTCTTCCGGCAGTGTAAAGAGGCGCGTTTGTATACTTTCTTTCAATTGATTGAAATTGCCTCCGGGTAAATCAGTACGCCCAATACTCATATAAAAGAGGACATCACCACCAATCAAGAAATTGTCGTTTTTACTATAAAAGCAGAGATGGGCAGGTGAATGTCCAGGAGCAAAACGGGCTTCTAACTGACTATCCCCAAATGAAATAGTATCTCCTTCTTGTAAGAAATGTTCTGGTAGTGGAGATGGCTCATATACAAAGCCCATTTGTGGGGCATAAGACACTACTGCAGCTAGCATAGGTAATTCGCCTTCATGGAATTGAGGTAATAGCCCGTAGGTGTCATAAATAAACTTGTTACCTAGTACATGATCGATATGGCAATGGGTGTTGAGTAATTGTACAAGTTTCAGTCTGTGCTCAGCGATGAATTTTAGTACTATATTTTGTTCCTCGCCAGTGTACATACCGGGGTCTATCAAAATACATTCTCTGGTGTCATCATACAAGAGATAAGTATTTTCCCGATATGAATTGAATGTAAATGTTTGAATATGAATCATGAAACAAGCTCAATGATAATAGGTTATAGAAAATGATTTTTGCTAGTTTTTGTTATTGCTTCTATCTCCCTGGAAGATTTGTTCTAGGAAACTTTTCCAGGCAAACGGATTCAGTAATGGATTGGCATAATTTTGATTGATGTTTTTGTTCTCTAGGCTGTTATGATAATTTTGGAAAGAGGCGCTCGTGATTTCTTGCCCATCTCTTGGTACACTGGTGTATGAGGGAGCTAGGCCTTTTTTTGTTAGATTCTTCTTGGCAATCGCTAGATCGTCATCGGCGACTTTCATTGTCATGAATTCTTTTTTAAACTCATCGGTACTTGCCCAAGGATATACCCTCACAGCGGGGAGATTGATGACAATTTGTTTCATCTTTACCATCAGTGTGTAGCGTTGGTCAGCAAGATTAGGGGGAATGGTGATCAGGATAGATTGATATCCAACAGCACTAAAAACTAATGTGTCATTTTCATTGGCGACAAAAGAAAAGTAGCCCTTATAATTGGCGATGTAAGCTTGATTATGTGCTGTTTTATTGGTGATAGTGACATAGGGCACAAATGTATTGCTATCGGGGGTGGTAATAATTCCAGAAAACTGGACAAGTCTTTTGTCCTGTGCTTGGGCAAAGCTGTATACCAGGCAAAATAAGGAGACTATAATTAAGCGTATACACATAATCAAGGATATCAACAAGGTACGCCATTGTATGTAAAAATTGTGGAGTGGCGTACAGCTATCTATTTATGAAATTAATGTAGGCGCTCTGGTAGAATGGCATTGGGGTCATTTATGGCAGTTAAGTTAATAGCCTCAATACTGGTAATTTCAGGAACTGCCCTTTTTATGGCTTGTTCAATACCTGCCTTTAATGTCATTACACTCATTGGGCACGACCCACATGAGCCCAACAATCGAAGTCGGACAACATGATCCGATGTGATTTCTTCTACCGTGACGTTGCCTCCATCAGCCTCTAAATAAGGACGAATGGTGTCTAGCGCCTGCTCTACTCTATCCAATAGATCCATCATACTTTGTTATATACACAAAGATATTAATATTTCTGGGCTTTGTTTTTATCTGGTTAGGGCCTTTTATGAGGTTCTTGTAGCGTTTTGGATCGCAATTTGTTGTGCTACTTGTTCAGCTAGTTGTATAAACAGCGCTTGGGTCAGTTCCCTATTTTGCAAAATGGCAGGGATCCCTTCATCTCCTGATTCGCTGATGCTTTTAAGTAGGGGGATTTCGCCTAAAAACGGAATATTCAACTGATTCGCTAAAAGTCGGCCTCCATCTTTTCCAAAGATATAGTATTTGTTTTCTGGGAGCTCTATTGGTGTGAAGTAAGCCATGTTTTCAACTACGCCCAATAAGGGGACGTTAATGGTGTCCATCTGCAATAAACCTATCCCTTTTCGTGTATCGGCTAATGCTACATTTTGTGGCGTGGTGACAATTACTGCCCCACTGATCGGGAAACTTTGTGTAATTGTGATATGTATATCTCCCGTGCCTGGGGGCAAATCAACAACGAGATAATCTAATTCACCCCAGTTGGCATCATTAAATAATTGTTTGATGGCGTTCGATGCCATCGGACCACGCCATGGAATGGGTTGGTTGGGGTCAGTGAAAAATCCAATGGATAGTAGTTTGATACCGTATTTTTCGATGGGTTGTATGCTGGTCTTCCCTTCTGGAGTCTCTACCGCTTTGGGACGCTCTCCTTCCAAACCAAACATGATGGGAATGGATGGACCATAAATATCGGCATCGATCAAGCCAACTTTTGCCCCTTTTTCGGCTAGGCCTAAAGCTAAATTGGCGGATACCGTCGATTTGCCAACACCACCTTTCCCTGAAGCCACTACAATAATATTCTTTATGTTAGGTAAAAGAGATTGGGGAAGTGAGGTAACTCGAGAAGTCATCTGGATATTTAGTTCGATATCTTTGCTTACCAAATGCATAATGGCATTACGACAAGCATTTTCTATCATGGTTTTCATGGGGCAGGCGGGGGTAGTTAATACAACAGAAAAACTAACCTGATTACCCTGGATCAGCAAGTTCTCAATCATGTTTAACGTGACTAGATCCTTTTTTAGATCAGGGTCTTCTACGTTTCGCAGAGCATCTAGTATTTGTTGTTCGGTAATCATTTGTATTCGCTTCGTTTATTACAAAGCTACTTTAAAATTTATTCAACCGACTTACTGAGCTTGTTTAGAGTTTATTTTATGAAATTGTTGCAGCCAAAAAGAACCAAAAGAATAAAACCAAATAAACTCTAAACAAGCTCACTGTAATAAGTATGCTTATCAGCGGACAACTTTGTGTCGCTTTGTATAATATCCTTTTTGCGTCATGCTTCCAACTCGACGAGGATTATAGCCGGTGTTGTATCTATAAAAAGCATGCACTTTTGTGGTGTCTAAGAATCCTTTTTCCATCATTGGGAGTTGCCGAAGATCACTTTCTCTCCAGTCGACAGTTTCAGTATTATGTCTTAATTGACTTTTGTCTTTAGAAGCGATAGATATGCGCTCTTGATCCGCAAACGCCAGAATGGGGATTAGCATGTCATGCTCAGGGTAATTGGGATCCACGCATACTAAGACGGCGTCAATATTATTGTTCAGATCGATATATTTAAATATGCCATAAATTAAGTAGGCGTGCCCGCCCCGATAGGAATAATGTGGAAATGTTCTTTCATCAATTATTCCTCCCGCGATGACTGGGCCATATGATAGAATTCTTTCAAAGGTTTGTATATATACCATACGATTGAAAAAGCTAGCACGTGGATTGGGGCACCTCCCCTCATTATGACCAAAGGGCTTATCTACTAAGCCATTTTCTCTCATGTTTCTGTCTTTGATTCCATATCTGAAAGACTGCCCGTTCTTATAAGGGTCTTCTCTATCTAGAATCATTTTATAATCTCTATTTATAGCCTGATCTATTTTGGAATCCGGTCGATCACTTGATTCAGAATAAATAAAAAGCCCTGGGAATCGGTTTTGGTATTCAGCTTCCGCTTTTACTTGAGCAGTTTTTCTAGCTAATACATTGGTTAAATAGGCAAGTGTTCCTGCTTTGGCAAAGATGTGATAATTATAGTTATCCGTTCTGCCGTTATCATGATAAGCCATTTCTGTATAATTAGTACCAACAGGCTGAGTTGAATACATATACATTGCCAAGGCTGCATTATAACAAATAGGTAAACCATCCTGATAAAAACGAATAATAGAATACTTGCTTGTGATAATACTACCAAAAAGATGGTGGTCCAATATTTTTACATTGGGGGATAGGCCATTAGGGCCACCTAGGGGTAAAGTCCTTTTATCTAGGCGTTGTGTTCCAAGAATTTTTCTAATAAATCCCATTTTAGATTATCAATTAGTTGATCCTAAGTGACCTAAGTTACAAGTTGAAAAATTGTATTATATAATAATAAATATCAGATTAACTTATTTTAACATATTGGGATTAATTGAAAGATAATCCAGTGGAGGAATAGTGGTTGTTACTGAATCAGATTGAATAGATGCTATAAGGGGGTAAAATGTTTGAAAATAAACTACGGCAAATGCATTTTTTATCCTATCTTCACACAAAGTGGGGGAGATGAGGGTGAATGATATTCCAAATTTTTTAAAAATGGAAGAAGATTTTGAATTTGACTCTTCCGAAGATCCCAAATTTTCGGTAGAGCGATATGAAGAAATGATTCGTAATAAGGATCAGTATTTCTTCGATACGCAGGCTTTTGAGAGTATTGTAGATTACTATATTGAAAAAAATGATCCAATAAAAGCGTTACAGGTTGTGGAATATGCAGTCACGCAGCATCCTTTTGCGGCAACATTTTTTATCAAACAGGCTCAACTTTTTTTGATGACTAATCAAGTTGATCAGGCATTTGAAGCCTTGCGTAAGGCGGAAATATTGGAGCCATCTGAAGCGGATGTTTATGGAATAAAGGGTACTATTTTTGAGAGTTTGGAGCAATATCAGGAGGCACTTGACAATTATAAGAAAGCTTTAGAATTAGCTGAAAATACGGATGAGATTTTGTTGCACATAGCTAGCGTGTATCAGAGCTTGAATGAATATGAAACGGCTGTTACTTATTTAAAGCTATGTCTTCAGCAAAACATGGAAAATCATGATGCCTTGTATGAGCTGGCATTTTGTTACGATATACTAGATAAGCAAGATGAAAGTATTCAATTTTACACGCAGTATATCGACAGCGAGCCTTATTCGTATGCAGCATGGTATAATTTGGGAAATGCGTACGGCAAGTTATTGCTTTATGAGAAGGCGATCGATGCATACGATTACGCAATACTGATTAAGGAAAACTTTGCTTCTGCTTATTTCAATAAAGGGAATGTCTTAGTGAATTTGGAGCGTTATAGCGAAGCCATAGATGTGTATAAGCACACATTTGAATATGAACCTCCAAGTGCTGATACCTATTGTGCTATTGGTGAGTGTTATGAAAAGATTGAGCAAATGGATGAAGCTAGGTCATACTATAAAAAGTCAGCTAAACTGGATCCACAGCAGGCCGATGCATGGTTTGGTATTGGGGTGACGCTTGATGCTGAAGATCGTTACTTCGAGGCTTTACATTATTATAAGAAGGCGCTGGAGTTAGACTTAAAAAATCCAGATTATTGGTTTGCTATTGCGGATGCACAGTATAAGTTGAATCAGCTCGAGGAGTCGGAGAAAGCATATGAAAAGGTAGTAGAGTTAAATCCCCTGGATGTAGAGGCTTGGCTTGATTATTCATCTATTCTGTTTGAGCAAGATAAACTGCAAGCAGCGATTGAAGTCATAGCTGAAGCCATAAAAAATAATCCAGATGCGGTTGAATTATACTATCGAATGGTTGCTTGTCTTTTCGCCGATTCACAGCATAAAGAGGCATTTATTTTTCTTGAAAAAGCGTTGAGTACGGATCCTGAGAAGTATCATATTTTGTTTGAATATCTTCCATCTTTGAATGATAATAAGATTATCATCGATATTATTAACCGCTATATAAACAATTAATCCTGATCGAAAGCAGGGGGGGAGTTTGCCCATTTCTGGGTTTGATTTTTTTTCTGAAATTTGCGCGATGAACTTTATATTGAAAAATATTCCCGAGCGGACATCAAAACCTCGCGAAAGTGGTTTGACGATGGTAATGGACAAGGGCCTTAGTATTCGTGAAGTTGAAAATTTTTTAGAAGTAGCTGGGCCATATACTGATATTGTGAAACTAGGTTGGGCTACGTCTTACGTTACTCCCAATCTTCAGGATAAGTTGCAAGTTTATCGTGATGCGGGGATACCAACGTATTTTGGTGGGACTTTGTTTGAAGCTTTTCTAGTACGTAATCAGTTTGATGACTACTGTCGGATATTGGATAAATATAGAATGGAGTATGCCGAAGTTTCGGACGGGTCCATTACTATTCCTCATGAAGAAAAGTGCAAGTATATCCATAAACTAAAGGAGCAAGTAACTGTTATATCTGAAGTGGGGTCGAAAGATAGTTCTAAAATCTTAGCGCCTTATAAGTGGATTGCCTTGATGAAAGCAGAGATCGAGGCGGGTTCTTGGAAAGTAATTGCAGAAGCTAGAGAAAGCGGTAATGTGGGTATTTATCGCGATTCAGGGGAGGTTCGTCAGGGGTTAGTGGATGAAATATTGACTCAGATATCTCAGGAATCGATTATCTGGGAGGCTCCTAAAAAAGCGCAACAGGTGTGGTTTATTAAGTTAATTGGAACCAATATTAATTTGGGTAATATTGCGCCCGCAGATGTTATACCTGCAGAAACACTGCGTTTAGGTTTGAGAGGCGATACTTTTGATCACTTTTTAGAACGTATTGAATTGGCTCAAATAAAAGAGTAGAAAATGAGAGGGGTCTTACTTAGACTGATTAAATAATAGCTAAAGCTAATATAAAAGTAATGACCAGTAGGATCTCTAACTGGTCATTACTTTTTAGGCTATTCTGGATTCTAATCTTGGTGTAAAATATTTCTCGGCCTTCTCATAAATCCACTCCCCCAGCTTAATTGTCAGCGTAACTAGGGTTAAAACACCGACTGCTGTTTCTAGAAAGGTTCCTCCTTGGTGTTTTTTCATCTCGTCAAGGTCCAACTTTTGGACGTTTAGACTTGTTGCATCTAAGTTCATCGGATTTTTTTTATACGTTAATAAATCAGCTTCTTTTGCTTATTACACTTGGTATTAATCTGTATTAAAAATAAATTAATAACAGATTGCATGTTGCAATATAATTAATATATGTATTGGTAAAAGTTAAAATATGTTAAATATTCTTTAGAAAAAGGAAGAAGATAACAATGAGTAAATGTGAGATAGGTATTGTTTAGTCAAAAAAGTTTGTTGGAAATAGGCTGTAGAGGGGGCTAAAATACAAATGACTGATAGGATATTATCCTATCAGTCATTTGTATTGCTTAGTTAAAAAGAGTTATTTATGGTGTGTAACCCACACATTTTAGAAGATGCTTTTCTAAGCATTTATTAATAATAATCTAAGTCCTGCAGCCACTGTTTTTATTACACTAAAGGCACATAGCACCAAATCCTACAAGGAGCCTCTCCCAGGCAGGTGTCTCCAAAGCCACCCCCGTTATGCGTAGTCATCTCACGAGAATCCAATTCTTGGATATTTAATGTTTTGATATCTAAGTTGTTCATCATTTATTACTCTGGTTTTTTCGAACAGAAATGAACTATGTTATGTTTTGGCGGGGCCACATCCCATCCATCCCAAAACCTTGTTCCCAACGGCACATATTACGGTGCACATAATAGTAAATGAAACAACACTAAGCACTATTTGTGCAACAGCAGAAGCTATCATTACTACGGAGCCTCCATTATGTGTAGTCATTTCATGAATATCCAACTCTTGGACATTTAACACTTCAATATCTAGCCTCATTGTCATTTACTTTTTGTTGAAAAGAGTATATCTTATGCCTCTAGGGTAGCATTTTTACGAGTTGTAACTTGGTCATATAATCCCAGAAGTGATCCAATTGCACCAGCAACAGCCCCTACAGCCATGGCTGCCCAAAAAGTGATTGCTAATACAGTTATTATTTCACCTCCGTTATGCACCTTCATCTCATTGTTGCCCATTTCTTGGACGTTTAATTTTTTAGCATCTAAATTCATCTGACTTCTACTTTAATAAATCAATTCCTTTTAGTTATTATAACTTGTATATAAAATATAAATTAATAATAAATTAATTATTACAAAATTAATTAATATACGTCTAGTTAAAACTTAAAAAAAGTTAAAAAAAGATTTAATGATGGCTGATAAGAGCTATAGGAATAACTAAATACAAGATGGATACTACTCCATTAAGAAGCCTTATGAATACTGGATATTGTAGATATGAAATAGTTCTAGAAACAAATGATCGACAGCATCTTATCCCGATGGTCATTGGGTTTCGTTAAGTAGTAATGCAGAAATAAACGATGTTATTGGAGCGCTATATTCCTTGTGTTTTTTGCTATTTTGGCAACATTCAATTACCACATTTTAATTCATCATTTCTTAAAGAACAAAGCTTACACATGCCTATTTATCATTCCTTAGGTACCATCCCGCGCAAACGGCACACGGTTTTTCGTAAGCCCAATGGAGCACTCTATGCTGAAGAGCTTGTATCCACTGAGGGCTTTTCTAGTTTATATTCATTGGTTTATCATGCGCATCCACCAACCATTGTCAAGGAGTTAGGAAAGTCGTATTCAGTTGAGCCTAAGATAGCCCGCGAAAGACATCTTCGTCACACGAGCTTAATTGGGTTTAAAGTGGATCCGCAGAGCGATTATCTAGAGAGCAGAAAGCCTGTGCTTGTGAATAGTGATCTGCATATTTCACTAGCTGCACCACGTCATTCGATGAAAGACTATTTCTATAAAAATAGTGGGGCGGATGAGGTCATCTTTATTCATCAGGGGACGGGTACTTTGAAAACAGGTTATGGGCAAATCTACTTTGAGTATGGCGACTATCTCGTTATTCCACGTGGTACTATCTACCAGATGGAGTTTGATACTGAAGACAATCGCTTGTTTATCGTGGAAAGCTTTAGCCCGATTCGTACGCCAAAACGTTACCGCAACGAATGGGGACAGCTGATGGAACATTCTCCTTTTTGTGAGCGCGATATCAAGCGCCCAACTAATTTGGAGACACATGATATATTTGGTGATTTTAAAATTTTAATAAAAAAGCAGGGTTTGATTTACCCCTACATTTATGGGACTCATCCCTTTGATTTTGTTGGATGGGATGGGTTTCACTATCCTTGGGCATTTTCCATTCACGACTTTGAGCCAATTACTGGTCGTTTACATCAGCCTCCTCCTGTACATCAAACTTTTGAAGGGCGAAATTTTGTGATTTGCTCTTTTGTGCCTCGTAAGTACGATTACCATCCGCTTTCCATTCCCGCACCATATAACCATAGCAATGTGGATAGTGATGAAGTGTTATACTATGTGGATGGTGATTTTATGAGTCGAAAAAGTGTGGTTAAAGGGCAGATCACACTTCATCCGGGAGGTATTCCGCATGGACCACATCCGGGGACGGTTGAAAAATCAATTGGTAAAGAGGCTACTGAGGAGTTGGCTGTGATGATCGATCCATTTCATCCTTTGATGCTGACCAAGGATGCAATTAAAATTGAAGATGAAAATTATCATAAAAGTTGGCAGGAGAATGTAGAATAATACACAATGTTAACTAGTACGATTGAATAAATTTTGAATTGAGATACGCTACATTATGAGAACACAAACGATCGAGAATCAAGCATTAAGTACTGATTTTTTACCCCTAAAGGGAACAGACTACATTGAGCTTTATGTTGGCAATGCCAAGCAAGCGGCACATTATTACAAAACCGCTTTTGGTTTTCAAAGCTTAGCTTATGCTGGGCCAGAAACAGGAGTGAGGGACTATGCATCCTATGTGTTGGCACAGAATAAGATACGATTGGTGTTAACCACACCACTTCGATCGAACCATCCGATGAATGATCATATTCGCAAGCATGGTGATGGTGTTAAGATACTAGCGCTTTGGGTCGATGATGCTTATGATGCCTATAAACAAACCATTTCACGTGGTGCCAAAAGTTATATGGAGCCTAAAACACTAGGTGATGAGGGTGGAGAGTTACGTATGAGTGGTATTTATACCTATGGTGAAACGGTACATCTGTTTGTTGAACGAAAGAATTATACAGGTCCTTTTATGCCAGGTTATGTGAAATGGGAAAGTGCATACAATCCAGAACCGCTAGGCTTGTTGCATGTGGATCATTGCGTAGGGAATGTAGGCTGGAATCAGATGAATAAATGGGTGAAGTTTTATGAAGATGTCATGGGATTTCGCAACATTTTAACCTTTGATGATAAACAGATATCCACTGAATATTCTGCCCTAATGAGCAAGGTGATGAGCAATGGGAATGGGTATGTCAAGTTTCCAATCAATGAGCCGGCGAAAGGTAAAAAGAAGTCGCAGATTGAAGAGTATTTGGACTTTTATGGCGATGAGGGTGTGCAACATATTGCTATTGCCACCGGTGACATTATTGATACGGTGACTAAACTGCAGCACCGTGGGGTTGAATTCTTAAAAGTGCCGGCTACGTACTATGATCATCTTGAAGTCAGGGTAGGTAAAATAGACGAGGCTGTTGGGCCTTTGAAGCGTTTGGGTATTCTTGTTGATCGGGATGACGAGGGTTATTTGCTTCAAATATTTACTAAGCCTGTTGAAGATCGACCTACCTTGTTTTTTGAAATCATCCAACGCAAAGGAGCTCAATCATTTGGTGCCGGAAACTTTAAAGCATTGTTTGAGGCTTTGGAAAGAGAACAAGATGCCAGAGGAAATTTATAGCTTGTGTCCCCAAATAAGGACCTTATAAAAAATATATGTGTATATGAATAATGGATTATACTACAGTGATTATTTGCAGCTCGACAAAATATTAGATGCTCAAGCTTTAGAAAGCCATAAGTCAGGCTCAATCGCGGCGCATGATGAAATGATGTTTATTGTGATCCATCAGGCATATGAGCTGTGGTTTAAACAGATCTTGGTTGAGATAGATTCGGTGTTGGAGATTATGCGTAAACCAGCGTTAAATGATAATTCCACTGAGCTGCAAACAATTGTACATCGCTTAAATCGGGTGATTGTCATTTTGAAGCTACTGGTTCAGCAAGTGGATATTGTGGAAACGATGTCTCCGATGGATTTTCTTGATTTTAGGGACCAACTGGTCCCTGCTTCGGGCTTTCAAAGTTGGCAATTTAAAACTTTGGAGGCTAAACTTGGATTAAGATATGAATGTCGTCATGGGAAAGAGTACTATATAGCTCAGTTGAGGCAGCAGCATATTGATGTTATTAAAAAGGCAGAAGAAGAAAAGTCAATAGCCAATCTGGTAAATACCTGGTTGGAACGAATGCCTTTTTTTGATGTGGATACTTATTGGAAAGATTATGTAAGGCTTTCAGAAAAATATGAGGGTCATCCTTTCTGGGCAGATTACGAGCATATTTATTCAAGTAATCTAGCTGAATCTGAACAGAATAATAGGGAGTCTTTTAGGGCTGTATTTTCCGATGCGCATGCAAATTCAGTGAGGTTATTTAGTTCGAAGGCTTCTCGTGCAGCTTTGTTTGTGATGCTTTATCGTGGATATCCCATGTTAGAATTACCATTTCAGTTGCTTCAGGCCTTGCTAGAGATTGATAACCAATTGGGATCATGGCGTTACAGACATTTGAATATGGTGCGTAAAACCATTGGGTCTAGAATGGGTACGGGTGGAAGTAATGGAGCTGGTTACTTAAAGGGAGCTATGGATAAGCATTACATTTTTAGTGAGCTTTCTGGGCTAACTAGCTTTTTAATCAATAGACAAAAATTACCACTGTTGCCAGTAAGTTTGGTGCAAAAGTTGGGGTATAATTTCTGTGTAAATGTAGTTGAATGAGATTGGAAAGGACCCTCTTCGCCTCATTATGGTTGACAGAATAATCCATCATTTATGACCGTAGTAATCTCAAGGCTCATTGGTGTACAAGAGCTGGAGCCAGCTGAATTGCAAAGGCTTAGTGGGGGAATAACCGTGGGAACAATGGTTATGGCTGTAGCAATTGGTGTCAGTTTGGGGCTTTTTCATATTTATTATGAAGCCGATGAAAAGCAAGCGTCTTGATGATAAATGTGGTGCTAAACCTGAAGCAGTCTCTGCATTTTACTTCCTGAGGGAGTTGACCGTATTGAAGCCCACCAGTTCATCCCATCGGGAGCCTAATCTTCGGTAGTAAACCAATATTTGATAACTGTTTTCTGCTTCAAAATAGGACCCATCAAATACTGTGTCGTTTAAGCCTTTATGATCAACCCAAACATAGTGGTAATCATACAGACCTTGTTTGAGTATGAGTGAGGTTTGAAAATGTTTTAGTTCGGGATCATAGGTCATTTTGTATTGATCACTGATTTGGTAGCTGTTGAAGCTCCCAACTATATAAACATTGCCTGTATTGGAGGGTTTATCGGCGTAAAAAGAAAAATATACGTTGGCATAATCGGCATCAATACGGGGATCGGAACCATCTAGGTTTCGGATAAAGAACTCGCCATCTTCGTCATAATCAAATGTATAATTGACATAAGTTAATGGTCTATCTTTAACTAATACCACAGTATTGGAGCTACTATCTCTATAAATGGTGGCCACGTGATCCGACTGAAATCGCAAACTTCGGATATCAAAGCGTCGAAACTCATTCCCCCCTTCAAAGTCGAGGGTATTGATATCGGCATATATCAACTGGTTGGGCTGGACAAAACTAGGCTGGCTAACCGTTTGGGACACATCATAACGGCTATTTTGGAGCACGCGTACTTTAATATCGAGATAAGGATTTTGGACGGTTATTTGGGCATAGTTTAAGGTAATGTCGAGTTTTTGTCGTTTATCTCGTTCTGCAATCTGATTAGTTGGTCTAAACTCTGCTGATATGCCCACTTGGTTATCGATCACGTAGAAACGCTTGGTTAGTAATAATTTGCTTTGATTCCCATCTTCATAAACCTTCATGAGGTAATTTCCCGATAGTTTGGGCCTCACGGTAGAACTTGGGAATGTGAGCTCATAATGTGTGTATTGTTGAAGGGTATTGAATGAATATTTATAATTAGTTAGCCGATCTTCTGTGAAGCTTTCTAGGTATTCCATAGGTAATAAATGGCTAGTATTCCAATTGGCATCACAATGTTCAACAGTATAATAAAGGTTACGACCTGCCCCCCCAGTTCGTAAATCATCAAATGCCAAAAGTAGGCTTTCACTACTTCCTAACGTATATACGGGCATAGAATGCTCCTTTGCCGAATTGTATAGTTCCACACTTTTAATTTCCGGCAAATAGTTATAATCAGTATAGCGTAATTGTTGCTCAGGAGCTTCCTGGAGATGGATAGTTTTATCTTTACTTTTTTGGGCGAATCCGCTTGCAAAAAGAAAAAGTAGCATGAAGAATAGTAAAGGATATCTCATAGGCAGTTAGTAGATTTTTGATTCAGAGTCGGATGAGTATCACTGACTAATTTATTCTTTTATTTTGTTTCTCGCAGTATTATTTGTTCCATTAAACGCTCCCACTCTTGTTGGGCTTTTAATAAACGTGGTTCGAGTTGTTGATAATTTCGGGTAGTCTCAGCAAGTTTTTCGGGGTGGCTGTAAATGGCTTCTTTAGCAAGCTCTGCTTCTGCTGCTTTGAGACTTGCTTCGAGTTCAGCAATATCTTGTTCGAGCTTGTTCAGGGTTTGATTCAACTTTTTTAGCTCTTTATCTTTTTCTTCGGTGTCTTGTTTGGGTTTGGGTGGTTTAATTTCTTCTTTTTTTGTCGGGTCCTCCTTTTTTGCAGAAATCACGCGTTTTGATTGCCATTCCTCATACTCGGCATAAGTGCCTGGATACACTTTGATTTCTTGATTTTCAATGAACCAGATTTTATTGGCTATGTTGTCAAGTAAATAGCGATCATGAGATACGACAATAAATGTGCCTTCAAATTGCTTTAAGGCTTGGATTAAGATGTTGACCGAGGCAATGTCTAAGTGATTAGTAGGCTCATCCAGGACTAAAAAATTAGCATCTGCTGTCAATGCTTTGGCTAAGGCTACTCTTGATTTTTCCCCCCCCGATAGTACCCTGATTTTTTTGAAAACATCATCCCCCGTGAAGAGAAAACAACCCAGTAGCGATCTTAGTTCAGTTTCAGTATGCTTGGGTGCAAAGGCTTGGAGTTCGCGGAGAATTTCATTTTCGAGATGAAGTGCTTCAAGTTGATGTTGGGCAAAAAATGTTTGGGTTACATTATGCCCTGTTTCACAGGAGCCTTCAAAATCCTTATCTGCGCCAGCAATCAAACGTAATAGTGTAGATTTTCCTTTCCCATTGGCGCCAATTAGGGCAATTTTATCTCCTTTTTCAATGGTTGCTGTCGTATTTTTTAAGATGGAAAGACCTGGATAGGATTTGCTGATGTTTTCAATCCGTACGACATGACGCCCTGATTGTTTGCTGAATTTGAAGCTAAAATTGACCGTGGGATTATCATCATCCACATCGTCTACCCGCTCCATTTTCTCAAGCGCTTTGATGCGTGACTGAACCATTTTAGCCTTGCTTGCTTTGGCTCGGAATCGCTCAATCAAGCGCTCTTCTTGGCGGATTTTGGCTTGTTGGTTTTTATACTGGCCACTTTGAATCTCCTCTCGTAAGCTCTTCTCCTGTAGATAAAAGCTATAATTACCTGCATAAGGAATGAGTTTACCTTTACGAGACTCGACAATTTTTTTAACGACACGATCCAAGAAATAACGATCATGTGAGACGATTACAATAGCGCCTTCGAATGCTTGTAAATAACTTTCCAGCCATTTTATGGAGGGAAGATCCAAATGGTTAGTAGGTTCGTCGAGCAATAAAATATCTGGGTTTTGTAGAAGAATACGCGCTAACATCACACGCATCCTCCAGCCCCCAGAAAATTCCGAAAGAGTACGATGGGTATCTGCTTCACTAAAACCTAAACCGGCCAATATTTCATGAGCTCGATATTCGATATTATATCCGTCTAGTGCTTCAAATTCCTGCTGCCGATCACTTAGCTTATGGAGTAAATCGTCTGAGTAATCTGTTTCTAATTTTTTGAGTAGGGTTTCTATTTCGGTATGTAGCTGATTTTGTCGATCAAAGGCTTCCATGGCCACGTGCAAAATGCTTTTATCAGATTGGTAAGAGAGTAAATCCTGATTTAGATAACCCATCTTAAGATCCTTAGCCATGGAAATGGTCCCATGAGTAGGTTGATACTGGCCAACAATAATTTTTAGGAGTGTGGTTTTCCCTGTTCCATTTGCACCAATTAGACCTATCTTCTCTCCGGGTTTAATGTGCCAGTTCGCTTCATCGTATAATGCCCTTGCGCCGATCTCGAACGTGAGGTTGTTTATTGCAATCATTCTGGATGCAAAAATACGGAAAGGATCAGGTATTAGAGAAGAGCGACTTTAATCAAGTTCGTTTTATTACCTAATCTTATTGGATTTTGGAGTCTCTAATAGAGCTTAAAGTACTCCTTTTTGCTGCATGTCGCGAGTAATCACTTTGCAAAATCGGGTACTGATGATAGAGAGATCATAGTCAAAGGATTGACTTGTTGAGGTATACAACAACTGCTCTCCTCCTGATTGTTTGATGTCATATAAATTGGTTTGGTAAAAGAACTGATAATCGGTTTCGGTATGAGCTGGGGTTTCTCGGAGCTCATAATAGTAATGATAGAAGTGATAAAAACCAACATAACCCCCAACGGGCACATAATAGGTGGTTCCGGGTATATAAGTCTGTGTTTTTTTGCTTGTACAGATGACGCTAAGTATAGCATCATAGCCTAAAGCCAGGACAGCTTGATTAAAACTCTGTTCATTTGGATAGCTAGATGGAGAATGTAAAAGATTAGCAGAGGGGGCTGCGGAATATCCTAAATTGTTTAAAGCCTGTGCCATGGTATTCTCACCGATTGCTTTATCTCCGGGATGAATGGAATAAAATACAACCAAAATCCGTTTCCCCGCTTGACGCATTGTTGAGGGTTTGGTCCAGCTAGAGGTTAATTGTAAGGAGCTACAGGACGATAAAAAAGTAAAGAACAACAGCAGAACGCATTGGGCTATATTTTGCGTTTTCATGAATGAGTTTTTTGAAACTTCGAGTCTAATATATTGAAAAAGTGCTAGTTATCGACTTATAGTTGAGGGGGTTTTATAAAGTACTGGGAATAGTAAATTCATTTTGAAAAGAGCTGTTAGCGCCTAATAAAAGCAAAGCAACCATTTGGTTCCAGTTTTATGATGGTGGATGATTGTTTGGGTTCAGTAACGTCTTGGTCTTGCTCAACTACATAATCTACACCATGTATAAGTTTTTGTGCAATATCACTGAATTTTTCAGGTGAGGGCTGACCACTCATATTGGCTGAGGTAGAGACAATTGGTTTGCGGAAACGCTGAATAAGTTGTTGACAAAAAGGATGTTTGACGACGCGTATTCCCACACTTCCATCCTGGTTGATTACATTAGAAGCTAGGTTTTTGGCTCCTGAATAAATGATGGTCAAGGGTTTTTCAGTGTATTCGATCAAGTCGTAAGCCACATCAGGTATATCCTTGACATAGGAGGGGAGCTTATGGACACTATCTAGCAGAACGATCAAACTTTTTTTTTCATTTCTGCCTTTTAATTGAAAAACTCGAGATACAGCTTCCTCGTTTGTGGCATCGCAACTAATTCCCCATATGGTATCGGTAGGGCAAAGAATGAGTTTTCCTGTTTTTAAAGCCTCGAGGGCATTGTTTAAATCATCTTTCATTGGCAATAGCGACTAATCTTTCGGGTAAAATGGTGTACGCACATTTAAAATGATCAAGTGGGCACTTAGTCCGACCATGTATGCCACAGGGTCGACAGCCCAGGTTTTCGGGTGTTTCAACGACTCGACTATTGTCGGATAAAGGCCCGTAGCCAAATGCAGGTACTGTTGAGCAAAATATAGCCGTTACCGGGGCATTGACAGCAGAAGTAAAATGCAAGGGGGCGGAATCATTCACAAAATTCATTTGTGCTTTTCTCATCAAAGCGACTGATTCTAGATAGGAAAGCTTTCCACACCAATTTTGAGCTTTCTTGTTTTCCGATGCGGCAATTAATCGGTCTATAAGTTGGGTATCTGTTCCAGCGCCAAGGAAATACACGGTCAGATTTGAAGGAATTTTCTTCAAAAAAGTAATCCAATGGCTCGTTGGATATTGCTTGGTAAACCAGACCGAGCCAGGAGCACAGCAGATATAGGCTTGCTGAGTGAGTGGTTCTATTTTTTTCTGATCCTTAAGAGATGGGTAAAGACGGGGTTTAGTTGCTTGTTCATCTGTCAAATCACTAATCAACTGTTGGTTACGTGCTATCTCGTGGAGCTTGCCCTGACTACTGATACTATGAGGCTTGGTGAAACGAAAAAAAATAGATAGTGGGTTAGTGGAAAATCCTCTGGTATGCTTTGCCGACGACAATACAGTGAGCAATCCCGAAGAAAAAAAACGCTGCAAATTGATGACCTCGTCGTAGCTCTGGGAGCGTAGTTGAAACCCCAGCTTAATGAGGTTCAGCAATTTTTGTTTTTTCTTGTTCCATACCCACACTTTCCTAATAAAAGGATGATGAAGAAATAAGGTTTCATTCCCTTTTCGAACAACAAAATCAATCGAGGCATCTGGATAATAGGTATGCAGTTTTTCAGCAACAGCAGTAGCTAAAACAACATCACCAATGAACGCCGTTTGTATAATTAAAAACTTTTGCATCAAACAGCTACATGATGTTCCCGTAATGCTTGATTGAGAGAGGTCTTTTTATCAGTAGATTCTTTTCGCTTGCCAATAACTAAAGCGCAAGGTACGCCATATTCACCAGCAGGGAATCTCTTGGGGTAAGTGCCTGGAATAACCACTGAACGGGCTGGGACAATACCTTTGTACTCCACAGGCTTTTCTCCAGTGACATCAATGACTTTGGTTGATGAGGTCAGTACGACATTGGCCCCGATAACGGCTTCTTGTTCCACATGTACGCCCTCTACTACAATGGCTCTTGACCCGACGAAACAATTATCTTCAATAATCACCGGGGCTGCCTGCATTGGTTCTAAAACACCACCTATGCCAACACCCCCACTTAGATGCACATTTTTACCGATTTGTGCGCAAGACCCTACTGTGGCCCAGGTATCGATCATGGTGCCTTCGTCTATATAGGCTCCAATATTCACATAGGATGGCATCATTATTACCCCTTTTCCTAAAAAAGCACCATAGCGCGCAATGCCATGGGGAACAACTCGGACACCAAGCTCTTTGTAGTTGGTTTTTAATTTCATTTTATCGTGAAATACGAAAGGGCCTACCTCAGTGATTTTCATTTCTCGAATGGGAAAATAAAGAATAACTGCCTTTTTCAGCCAATCGTTCACATGCCATCGACCGGCAATAGGCTCAGCAATGCGTAGTTCGCCTTGGTCTAAAAGAAGAATGACATGTTCGATTGCATTTTGATAGTCCCTGTAATGGATTAGGTTACGATCTTCCCAAGCCTCTTCGATCTGTTTTTTTAGTTCAGTAATCATCCCAGTTTTAATTTGGAATAAAAGTAATTGATTTTTATTGGAATCTTAATTTATGCAAATGAATGATCAGTATCCCAAAAGTGTGTTTAAATGTGAATGGGCTTGTTATTAGACCCCAAAAATTTTTTCTGAGTTTGCTGTGGTGATGCGTGCTACTTCTTCGATAGAGATCTGTTTGATATCGGCAAGTGCTTGTGCAATGTGAATCAAAAAGCTGCTCTCGTTGGGTTTTCCTCGATGGGGAACAGGCGCTAAATAGGGAGAATCCGTTTCTAAAACGATATGTTCCAACCCAATTTCTCGAATAACGTGATTTAGACCTGAATTTTTGTAGGTAAGTACACCCCCAATTCCTAAATAGAAGCCCAGATCAATGATTTTTTTTGCTTGCTCGATCCCCCCAGTGAAGCAATGAAAAATTCCACGTAAATGTTCATCTTTTTCTATGTATAGGGTTTCAAAAAGCTCATCAAAGGCATCCCGGCAATGAATTATAATGGGTAAATCTAATTCCTTTGCCCAGTGAACTTGTGTGATAAAGGCTTTTTTTTGGATATCCAAGGTGCGCTTATCCCAATACAGATCGATACCAATTTCACCGATCGCATATATTCTATGCTGGGTGATGGCTTGTTTGATTTGGTCAAGTTCTGCCAAGTAGTGCTGTGTTTCGGTATTGGCTATTTCTTTGACATCACAGGGATGTAGTCCAAGCATGGGGAAACAGTTTTTAGGATAACGTTTCACCAGATCAAAAACCAAAGGTATTGTACTCGTATTTACGTTCGGAAGAAATAGTCTTTCTACTTGATTTGTTAAAGCACGTTCAATTAACCCAGCTTGTTTTTCGATGTCTGCTTCGTAATATAAATGGGTATGTGTGTCAGTAAGAATCATTTCCAAAGTGATGTAAAAAGCCCTTCGTATCAGTTACGAAGGGCTATGAGCCTGTTTAAAATTTATTTGATTTTATTCTTATGGGCCTTTTTGGTTGCAATTTCGCTAGGTTTTTCCGCCATAGGAAGCCCCGCTCTGGCCCCAAAATCTGCCTCATTTCGCTCAAAAATACCCTATAATAATTTCATGAAATAAAATTTAAACAGACTCTATGTGTTAGGTACCTAATATTCTAGTTTATTGCTTTGAAGGCTTGGCAGTAGGGGCTATACTAGCTGTTGGTCCTGCTTTTTTGGGGATGATATTGATTATCTCAATTTCGAAAACAAGTGGCGTATAAGGTGGAATTCCTGAATTGCCTTGCTCGCCATAAGCTAATTTGGATGGCATGATTAAGGTTGCCTTTGTGCCTTGTGGAAACAGTAATAATCCTTCATCAAATCCAGGAACTAGTGCATGTGTACCAACAGATACTTTTAATGGTTCGTATGGACGCATAGAGTTGAATGTTCCTGCTTTTTTTGCAACCTCTGGCAATGAAGTGTCAAAAACCTTTCCACTCAAAAACATACCTGTATAGTTCACTCGCACGGTGTCTCCTACACCAGCTTTAGCTCCGGCTCCTTCTTTGGTGATGACATAATGTAAGCCAGAGGGGCTAGTTATTGTCTTTAGGTTTTTAGTATTGATGTAGGCTTTTAGCTTAGCGTCCTCTGTATTTTTTGCTTTGCTTGATTCTTCTTTTAGGAAGGCGTCAATTTTATTTCGGAACAAACTATCTGTTAGTTTTTCTTTAGGAATTACTTTTTCTACTTTGATGGTATATAACAAATATTTGCCCTTGTTACCAGCTGGCTTTGGGCGACCCATTTTGGTAGCCATTGAGTCAATATTAATCTTGAACACAGCGCTATCTCCCTCGCTTAACAAGCCCAATGCGGAATATAAATCACCTTTAAATATGGATTTTTCTCTGACTAGTAACGCAGATCGATCATAATCATAGGAGCTGAATAAAATAGAATCACCTTCTGTTTTTTCAATCGCTTTAAAAGCAACGAAGTCGCCTATTTTGATGGGTGCTCCTCCTTTATCGGTGAGTAATTTGTACTGGAGGTCTCCTTCTCCTTTTTTAAACTGATTACAACTGGTAAGACCCAGTATAGCGATTCCTAGAGTAATTGCAATTTTCTTCATGTGTTTAATTTGTCTTTATGGTATAGCCTCAAGAACTGAGTGTTTATAATTATATAATTAACTTTTATGAATTGGGTTATTGAACTAAAAGTGGTTTATACGTTGGTAATATGGATTTTACTTGTTCAACGACTTGATCAAGTTTATCATCGGAAGATCCCCCGGCTGCGTTTCGATGTCCTCCTCCATTGAAGTACTTTTTACAAATTTCATTGGCTGGAAAATCGCCAATGGATCGCAATGACAGTTTTACTTTGTCTGGTCGGTCAATGATTAATATAGCCAAATGAATACCTCCGATAGACAAGGCATAATTCACCAAGCCTTCAGTATCTCCAACAGCAATTTGATAGTTGGCTAGATCTTCTTTTCGTACAGCAATTAGTGCTGTATTAAATTCTGGAAATACTTCGAGACGGTTCATCAAGCAATGACCCAAGAATCGCAGGCGATTTTCAGAAAAATTATTGAATAAGAGCTGATGAATTTTGCCGTTTTCTACCCCGCGATTGATTAATTCTGCTGCGATTCGATGTACTGCAGCAGTCGTATTGGGGTATCGGAATGATCCTGAATCAGTCACGATACCAGTGTATAGGCAGGATGCTACATCTTTATTAATCAAATCTCCGTCATGTAAAACGTTTGTGATTAGCTCAAAGACGAGCTGGGCGGTGGCGCAAGCGCTGGTTGACCAATAACGATAATCGTCAAATCCTTCAGGATCTGGATGATGATCGATCAGTACCTTGTGTGCTTTGGACTCACGGACGAGTTCGCCAAGCGTATCAATGCGAGCAAGTGCGTTGAAATCCAGGCAAAAGATCAGATCTGCATCAGCTACATATTGCTTGGATTCTTCGGGTTGCTCGGTATAGATTAATACTTCAGCATTGCCGGGTAGCCAATGTAAAAACATGGGATAGTCACTTGGGCTAATAACTTTAATCTGGTGTCCTTTTTGAATCAGATAGTTATATAGGCCTAATGAGGAGCCCATTGCATCTCCATCGGGTTTGTAGTGTGTAGTAATGACGATGCGCTTCGGCTGAGCTAATACGTCCTTTAATGCATTTATTTCAAGCATGAATCAAGCAAAGATTGCAAATCTATGAATAAAGCTGCGCTTTGTTTAGTGTGCTCCGGGTCTTACGCATTAAAATAAATAGGAATCAGGATTACTGATTTGTTTAATTGTGGATTATGACCGTTTTTCGTTTTCAAAAACAAGATGGAGATCCAGGAATATTTTGACATGCCGCTTATTAAAAACCTCATCAAGGTTTGACCCATAAGGCCCGATTAAATATAGATAATAACTAATTCAACTAAGTATCTTGGTTATCTTACTAGAACCTCATATAACCTATGAACTTCGGTAATTAAAAAATATAGCCTACTCGTAAGTTTGATTTTTTCCGCTTATACAGTCACGGAAAAAATTGGTAGGTTACCATTTTGTCTGGAGAGGCTTTCCGCATCGTTCTTGTTTCTGTTTTTAGTCAATTGGGAGTCGCTTTTGTCTACAATCAGGTATATAGCTTTAGCTTTAACTTCTTCTATTTGTTTCATCCCATAGTAGATAGTTCTATTAGGTAAAACTTCAGGATCCATTTTTCGTCCCATAAGGAGTATTTCATTGTGCCGACCAGATAATTTATTTCTGAATTCATTCTGTTGCTTTATTATTAACTCCTGCGGATCCAGTATGAATTGTTGGGCGTGTAACCTGTCATAAGCAGTATCACTGGCCGAATGTATAGTATAATTACGGATGTAGCAGGTAATATGACACTCTCCTGTACCATGTGCACTACACGAACGTACATGTTCATCACCATTTAAGCTAAAAATATTCTTAATATCGGTTGATAATATATTTTGCGCTGGCACATCGAGTATAAATCCGACTTTCATGCTACCATATGTCCAATTAGCGGTTTCTTTTGAGACCAGTGATGCACTTATTTTATTCCAATGAGCGGGGAATCTACAATTAGTTATAGGACTAATAGTAACCATATGAACAATATGCATCCACCCCACTGTTTCATGTGTTACAGGGCATAGACGTATCCGCTCCCATTCACTTAATTTTTGTTTTACCAATTTGTCTTGGAGAGAAGTACCATTAAAATATGACATTCCTCCTGCTCTTGCTATTTTTTCATCTTCTGCATGCGCGGACTTAGCAGCCTGCAACAATGCTGCATTTTTGTTCTGTGCATATTGTAGGTATTCTTTAGTTTTTCTTTGTTTCGCTGATATGATAGCTTGTATTTCTTCTGGCTTCATTTTACTTTATTATATATTAATTATGTTATTAGCATATATCTAAATTAAAAAAAAATATGATAAACTTATTAGAATACATGTTTTTTTAATATTTTTTTAATGTTTCTGTGTCTAATTGCTGCCTTTTTACTAAATAGGCAGTAGCGATCCAGTTATATACCCATAGCTTTATAATGTAACTTATCAGCCATCAACATCAGCAAAAGCTCCCCCAATTTCATATTTGCGCGCTTTCATACTGGATACCTATTACTGAGGTAAGATTTCAATTATAAATTGGTATTTTCGCCACGATTTCTGAAAATGATGGAGATGATAACAAACAGAACTTTTACTATGATTAAACCTGATGCCGTAGCTAATGGGCATATAGGTGCTATTTTGAATGATATCGTAAAGGATGGCTTTAAAATTGTGGCCATGAAGCTCATTCAATTGGGCAGGGCAGACGCCAGTGAATTTTATGCTATTCATCAGGAGCGTTCCTTTTACAAGGATTTGGTTGATTTTATGTCATCAGGTCCAATTGTTGCGGCGATTTTAGAAAAGGATAACGCGGTAGAAAGCTTCCGGACTTTAATTGGAGCTACTGACCCTGCTAAAGCAGCACCAGGCACTATCCGTAATAAATATGCCAAATCAATTGATGCAAATGCTATTCATGGATCTGATTCCAATGAAAATGCGAAGATAGAGGGGGATTTTTTCTTCTCAGTATTGGAGCGTTTCTAAAATCTCATTGAGCCCTTTTTGAGAGAGGGCTCAATGATTTAAGCTTTTAAAAATCATGAAGATATTCCAGCCACGTTTTATTTTTTTCTTTTTCGGTATGCTAGTCATACCTGCGGGGGTGTCTTATTTGGCTGGGTGGGATAGAAATGTCGATGCATTATTTTTTGGGAGGGCCTTTGCTATTGCATTCTTTATGACCGTACTCTATTATCTTTTGGTCAAAAGGCATTCAGAGAAACGCTCTTAGAGAAATATGATCTCCTCGATCACTTTACGCCCCATTCGTTCATTCATTCTATCAATGATATTGGAGCGCATCAATACCATTTCATTTTTAATTACTGCTGATTCAATCCGAACAAAGAGTTTTCTTTCGCGGATAAAGATATCTTTTGTTCGATTAGCAACAGACTTCCCCATGATATCTGGCCAAGCTAATACGAGCCCTGTTTCATCAAATTTGCGTCTCAGCTTATAAACTTGAAGCATTTGTTCAATGGCTTCTTTTAAGGATTTATCGTTTGTTCTGGCCATTTAAATCACAGATATTGTACAATTGAATGAATTTTGAACAGACCTTAAGTAACATTTTTTACTTCTCCTTTTTCAATATCAAATATCCGTGCTTCTGCCTGAATATCATTAAATATTTTTTTCATCCTTGATGGGTTAGTATCAGTAATACATAGTTGTCCAAACCCTTGGCTAGAGACTATTTCCATTAGTCTTTGAATACGTTTGTCATCCAGTTTTTCGAAGATGTCATCCAATAATAACAAAGGCTTGAACCCTTTCTGTTGTGCAAGAAAGGTATATTGGGCCAATTTTAGTGCGATTAAAAAAGATTTTTGTTGTCCTTGAGAAGCAAATTTTTTTAAAGGCATTCCTTGAATATTCAATAGCAGATCATCTTTATGGATTCCTATCGTGGTGCGTTCCATTAGGCGATCTCTATCAAAATGTTGAGTAAGTAAACTAGCAAAGTCATGCGTTAATAAAAGCGAATCATAAACTAGTTGTACCTCTTCTGTCCCTTCGGTGAGATGTTGATAGTGGCTGTAAAATAGCACTACAAAGCGCTCCATAAAGGCTTTACGCTTTTCAACTATTTTTTCCCCAGAAGCCACCAATTGATGATCGCAGATCTCTAAAAGGGTAGCATCGTATTTTCCCGTTGTGGCTAATTGTCGTAGTAAACTATTCCGGTTGGTTAAGCAGCGGTTGTATGAAATTAGCTCATTAAGGTAGATGGAATCTGTTTGTGAGATTGCATTATCAATAAACGCGCGCCGATTTTCACTGCCATGGGTAATGCTATTTACATCATTTGGTGAAATCATTACCAATGGAAATAGTCCAATATGATCGGCAAGTCGTTGATACTCTTTCTTATTTCTTTTGAATTGTTTTTTTTGCGCCCGTTTGAATCCGCATGAAACGGTTTCTTGCTCAAGATTTTTCTCAAAGATTCCTTGAATCATGAAAAAGTCTTCTCCCCAGCGTATATGTTGGCTATCGATGGGGTTGAAGTAGCTTTTGCAGATCGAGAGATAATGTATGGCGTCTAATAAATTGGTTTTTCCAGCTCCATTGTTTCCAGCAAAAACATTGACAGTTGGCAAGAGGCCTAGCTCTGCTGTTGTATAATTTTTAAAATTGAGTATGGATAATTTCTGAAGCCACATGTCTATTATCTTACAAATTTAGACTTTTGGTTTTTGCTTTAGTGCAATAAAAAATCATGGGG
This sequence comes from Pedobacter sp., assembly GCA_008015505.1. Classification (GTDB taxonomy): domain Bacteria; phylum Bacteroidota; class Bacteroidia; order Sphingobacteriales; family Sphingobacteriaceae; genus Daejeonella. The sequence continues at coordinate 10,576 of SSFR01000010.1, read as the reverse complement.
AATAATTTAAGAGCCTGTTTAAAACTTATTTGATTTTATTCTTATGGGTCTTTTTGGCTGCAATTTTCGGTTGTGTACTTTATATTATCAATCATTTAAGAACACAGCCCACGTTGTTTAGGTAGTTGAAATTGATAGAATGAATGACGCATGAGTAAGTAGTAGTTTGACCTCTAAAGATTTCAGGTGTTAATACTCGGGGGCGCCTTCCCCTCCCCAAAAGCCTAGAGAGGTGATACCCTACAAAATCCAGCCTTTCTTAATACAACTCTGTTTTGCATTACTAATAATGGTATCGATATTTCCTCCCAAATAATTACCATAAGGTGCATTAAAGCCAAGTTTTTTATAAAACCCAATGGATTCACTTACGGACGTCAGAAATACTTCTTTTATATTAAGTATCTTACCATGATTGTACTTAATATTCTGCTGATAGTTTAACTCTGCAGTACTTAGGACTTCATAGATCAATAAGGATCCCAAGCCGAGATTTTGATTACGTTTAGCATGTATCCATAAATCGCTTATTTCTAGTATAGACTCTTCCTTATCTTCTGCAGTAAGTTGCGTTTTAAAGTAATAGCCAATTTCAGCCTCTAATGTTGTACCTTTATCCTTATCTCCTTGAGGATAATGCGCAGTAATTAAACCTCTTTCTCTACTATTTATGAAAGTATTAACAGCGGGCAAATTACCTCCTTTTAGTTTAGAATCGAAATAAAAGTTTAGAATGATAATTACATCAAGCTCACCCTTTCTTTCAAGGCGTCGAATACGAGTAAATAATGGACTATGGCCTGTTTTCAATGAATAGTCTCCTTGATGAATACCCATTCCTGGTAAAGATGTGGTTGCAAGAAGTCCCTCAGCACCACCAAAAGCTTCTTGCTCCCGACGTGTGAATTTGTATATTGGCTTAGGTGGCGCAAATTTATACAATCTTGCTCTTGCAGCTTTTAAGACTTGCTCTACAGTATTCGAATAACATTTTACAACTTGCTGGTAATTCAAACACGCTGTAATAATACCTTCTAGATAAATCTTTTCTGTACATATGTCACCATCACGGAGTCCCAAAAATTGATAAGATGCTAGAGCCTCAGAAATTTTCATCTTATACTGATATCTGTCTTCACCTGGTAAAGAGCGCTCCGCCACCTCGTTCATCATTTTAGTTTCAAACTCAGACTGATTTAATTTCATGATTATGATTCTAAGCTTTATTGAATTTAAAAAAAATAGCTGTGTATCACAATGATTATGTACTTTTACACTCCCGAAGGGTTACTCATTTTAATTCAAATGTCAAAGAAAGAGCAGACAAATAGTCGCTTGATCAAAGCGAGTCAATTTGTAACAGAAAATGCGAATAGTTTAGCTGTCATTGTTATAGCTATTGTCGCCTTGATATCGATTTATTTTGGCTATCAGAAGTTTTATTTGGTTCCTCGTGCGGAAAAAGCTGCTAATGAGATGTTTAGGGCGGAGCAGTATGCGGCAGTCGAGTCGTCGGAGGACAAGGCAATTCAGGGGGATGGTTCTTACCCTGGTTTTGAAAAGATTGCCAAAGAATATTCGAATACAAAATCGGCCAATTTAGCTAATGTATATCTTGGGGGGCTATACCTCAAAAAAGGAGAATTTCAAAAGGCGGTGGATGCCCTTGGGAAATACAGTAGCACAGGAAGCCCTGTTGTTGATCCTTTAGTATTAGGAATGTTAGGTGATGCATATTCCGAGCTAAAAGATTATAGTAAAGCTATTACATATTACAAGAAAGCGGCAGATAAAGTGTCGAGTGAGTTTACTACACCATTATTTCTCAAAAAACTCGGTCTGGTTTATGAGGAACAGAAAGACTATAAAGCAGCTGCTAAAGCTTATAACAGGATTAAGACCGATTACCCCAGTAGTAATGAAGCATCCTTGATGGCTTCATATATTGCCCGTGCTGAGGCTCATTTATAACTTCGAAAATATTAACTGTAAAATGGTTGCCAGCTTTTCTAAGTTGGCGACCATTTGTTTTTTCCAAGACATATGGCTACTCATTTTAAAAACTTATCAGACTTTTCTCATGTAGAGATTCCTTCTGCAAAACCTTTTCGTTTTGGTATTGTAACTGCGCAGTGGAATGCTGAAGTGACTCATGCACTCTGCCAAGGTGCTTATGGAGTACTAAAAGAGTATGGGGCCTTAGACCAGCATATTATTAGTATCCAAGTTCCTGGTGCTTATGAGCTCACTACAGCGGCTAATGTATTATTAGAATCTGGACAAGTAGATGCAGTTATTAGTCTGGGCTGTGTCATTCAAGGTGAAACGCGTCATTTTGATTATATCTGCCAGGCGGTGTCTCAAGGACTTTCCAATGTATCAATTAAACATAACAAGCCGGTTATTTTTGGAGTTTTAACGACGGATAATCTTCAGCAGGCTTTGGATCGTTCTGGGGGACAACATGGTAATAAAGGACAAGAAGCTGCTGTTGCAGCTATTCAGATGGCATATCTGGTAAGTCAAATTCAAGAAAGAATAATAGAGTAGAAAAATATATTATTTGTTAATTTTTTATTAATTGCAAATAATTAACTATATTTTTATTATAAAATAAAATAGTGTGTCGTATGAAATCACTTGTAATAGGAGTACTTATTTTATTAGCTACGAGCTTGAGTCTAGGTTCGTGTTCGTCAAAGTTATGTCCGGCGTATGGAAGTAATCCAAAAAGTGGACATAAATAACTACAGGGTATTATGTGAAGTTGAATTTTACCTGTTGAATCAAATCAGGATGTACGCTTTTGGCAACGGGGCAGGTTATTGCTGATCGCTCAAGAATAGCTTTTTCTTTATCAGAGTAGGTTATTTCTTTAGGAAAATTAAATTCGATTTGTATTTCAGACACCCTTCTAGGGTTTGTAGCCATTACTTTTACGATGGAACAGGTTGTCCCATCTATATTTAGGTGATGCTCACGAGCTGCAATTCCCATGACAGTGAGCATACAATTTCCTAATGAAGTAGCCAAAAGATCTGTTGGTGAAAAACTCTCACCTTTACCTTGATTGTCTATTGGAGCATCTGTTAATAACTTTTGACCAGATTGAACATGCACTGATTTTGAACGTAGTTCACCTAAATATGTACTTTCTATAGTTGCCATTTTGCTTATTTGAACCTCAAATTTAGCAAAATCAAATGTAGGTGTACAATCTCACTTTAAATACGGGATTGATCTAGATGAGCAATTTCATTTTCAACTTTTTGAATGATATATGCCAAATCATCAGGATTATGGGTAAAATCAATATGGTCTACATCTAAAGTTAATAGTTTGCCTAGCGTATAGTTTCCAATCCAATTCTCATATTTTTCATTTAGTTTGGAAAGGTAATCGTGACGGATACTAGTTTCGTACTCCCGACCTCGGCGTTGGATATGATTTACTAGTGTGGGTATTGATGCTTTTAAATAAATTAAGAGATCGGGCGGTTTGATGGAAGAGGTAAGATGTTCAAATATAGATTGATAATTATCATAATCTCGGGAAGGCATCAGTCCCATTCCATGAAGATTGGCAGCAAAAATATAGGCGTCTTCATAAATAGTTCGATCCTGGATCACATGGCGGCCACTTCGCTGGATTTCTATGACTTGCTTGATTCGGCTATTTAGAAAATAAATCTGAAGGTTAAAACTCCAACGCTTCATGTCATTGTAAAAATCCTCTAAATAAGGGTTTGTGTCAACGACTTCAAATTTAGGCTCATATCCCAGCGACTGGGAAAGCAATTCAGTTAATGTGGTTTTCCCAGCACCAATATTTCCTACGATAGCAATGTGAATCATGTTGTACTACTCCTGTATGAAGCTACAAAAAAATCACAAAGCCATGCAAGCGACTTTCTAAAAGTTTCGAAAGCCAATGATTTTACGTATGTCTCGGATAGTACTAGAGGCACTCTCACGTGCTTTAGCAGCTCCATACCTGGTTACTTGGCGCAGATAAGACTCATCGTCTATAATCGCTTTGATCCGTTCTCGGATGGGGGTGGTTACTAGAATAATATCCTCGGCAAGTTGTTTTTTGAGGTCGCCATAGCGGATTTTGCAGGTATTGTATTGGGTTTCAAAATGCTGATAAGTATCGGTAGTCGAAACAGCTTTCATTAAATCAAAAAGATTCTGAATCGCATCTGGTTTAGGTGCATTTTCCTGGGTTGGGCCACTATCAGTTACGGCCCGCATGACTTTTCTGCGAATTAGTTCGGGATCATCTGACAGATAGACAGCATTAGACTCTCCTTCAGATTTTCCCATTTTACCTTTACCATCAAGCCCTGGAATTTTGACCAGTTTTTCAGAAAAATTAAAGGCATAAGGCTCTGGAAAATAATCAGTTTGGTACATCCGATTAAATCGGTTGGCAAATGTTCGGGTCATTTCTAAATGCTGCTCTTGATCCTTCCCTACAGGTACTTTTGTTGCCTTATGAATGATAATATCTGCTGCCATTAGTGTGGGATAAGTCAATAAACCTGCATTGACATTATCAGGCTGCGTGCGCACTTTATCTTTGAATGAGGTGCTGCGTTCGAGCTCACCCAAGTAAGCATTCATATTAAGATAAAGATATAACTCAGTTATTTCTGGAACATCTGATTGTACATAAATGGTTGCTTTTTCAGGGTCTATTCCTGCTGCGAGATAATCGACTAACACCTGTTTGATGTTTCCGTGTAAATCACTCGGTGTGGGGTGGGTGGTTAGTGAGTGAAAGTCAGCAATGAAGAAGTAGCAGTTATAATCATTTTGCATCTGAACAAAATTTTTGATTGCCCCATAATAATTGCCTAAATGTAATTTTCCGGTACTTCGAATACCACTAACAACAGTTTCCATAAGCGGCGAAATTAACTATTTTTGGGGATGCTGAAGCACATTACGAGGAAATTGCACCGGTATTATTACATGGTTAGTATTGCATGCTGTTTTTTACCGCTTTATCCTTTTCTTTATTACTATTCGCGAAAATCCAGTATCAGAGCCATGAACAGGATTAGAAAAATGTTCAGCTTTGGGAGTGCGTTTATTTCTGGGATTTTTTTCAAATTCCAATTTGAAGTTCCTATTGATTGGTCAAAAACCTATGTTATTTGTCCCAATCATACGTCGAATTTAGATATCACTTCGATGGTCCTGTTGATGAAAAATGACTTTGTGTTCTTTGGGAAAGAGGAGCTTAAGGATAATATTGTTACGGGGCTATACTTCAAAACGATTGATATTCCAGTCAATCGGGAAAGTAAGATGTCGGCATTTCGGGCTTTTAAACGTGCCGGGGAATATTTAAAGCAGGGGACTAGTGTGGTGATATTTCCTGAAGGACTGATTTCTAATGACTATCCTCCCGTTCTATATCCATTTAAAAATGGGCCGTTTCGTTTAGCCATTGAACACCATGTTCCCATTTTACCTGTTACTATTTGTAATGCTTGGAATATCATGTGGGACGATGGGTCTAAGTATGGATCGCGGCCAGGGACATGTGAAATACGTGTCCATCAACCAATTGATACCACTGGATTAACTTTGGCTGATGCAGATGCGTTGCGCGATCAGGTTTATGCTGTATTACATCAGGAACTTAACGGATATAAAAAGGTGTTGGCATGAAAATCGACCAGGAAGTTATTGCCAAAATTGCTCACTTGGCGCGTTTGAATATTGCCGAAGAAGAGCGTGAAGATCTCTTAACCGATTTGAATAAGATATTAAGCTTTATGGATAAACTAGGGGAGCTGAACACAGAAGGTGTACCCCCTTTGATTTATATGACTGATGAGGTGAATGTTTTTAGGGAGGATGAAGTCAAAATGGAATTAAGTGTACAGCAAGCATTGCAGAATGCACCCAAGCATGACGATAAGTATTTTCGAGTCGCTAAAGTGATTACTAAGAATACCTAAAATGGAATATTGATGAAGATTTATACCAAAACAGGTGATAAAGGTTACACCTCTTTAATTGGTGGAACACGTGTTCCCAAGCATCATTTACGCATCGACACGTATGGGACTGTGGATGAGCTTAATTCTTATATCGGAATGATTCGTGATAATGAAATTACACCCGACCAGAAAGCATTTTTGAAAGAAATACAGGATCGCTTATTTACTATTGGTTCTTCATTAGCTTCAGATCCGGAAAAATCAAAGATGAAAATACCGGATCTGCATACATCAGATATTGGACTACTGGAACAACAGATCGACAGAATGACTGAGGCGCTTCCTGAATTGCATCATTTTATTTTACCTGGCGGGAGTCAGGTAGTGTCTTTTTGCCACATTGCACGATGTGTTTGTAGGCGGGCAGAGCGGCTTTGTGTACACCTAGCAGAAATAAGTTTCGTAGATGAGGAGATTATTATTTATCTCAATCGCTTGAGTGATTTCCTGTTTGTGTTGGCAAGAAAACTGTGTTATGATGGCAAAATTCCTGAAAATCAATGGGTACCGAGAATGTAAAGACAGTTTAAATCTATTATTATGGTATTGGTATAATTTGTATACTTTTGCGAAAATCTAACCTAAATAACCTGAAATTATGTATTGGACATTAGAATTAGCTTCACATTTGGAAGATGCGCCGTGGCCGGCGACTAAAGATGAATTAATCGATTACGCGATTCGTTCGGGTGCGCCTGTTGAGGTAATTGAAAACTTACAAGCATTAGAGGATGATGGAGAGCCATATGAGAATATCGAAGAAATATGGCCAGATTATCCCACCAAAGATGATTTCTTCTTTAATGAGGATGAATATTAATAATTAGGGTATTCTATTTTAATAGTTCGGGGGTGCACACAGTAGTGGAATCTTGGGGTTATTTGTTTTTAGTTTTGGGGGATGTTTTCCTTGAGATAGGTTTCCGAGCTGAATATTCTTTCGGCTTATCTACTTTTTGAGACTTGCGGTTTTTCATCCAGGAGTCCACCGAATAGGGTCCCGAGCCAATCACCCAAAATACGATCATTAATAGAAGCACAACGATCGATATCCATAGTTCTGAATTCAATAATGAAAATCCTTGGGTTAGATTGACGAAGAATACGGCCCCAATCAATATTGGAATCTGAATAACTACTGCAAATCGAGTGACCAGACCCAATGTAATTAAAATACCCCCAGCTAAATGTGTAAAGGCAATCACATGGATAAGGGCTAAAACTAACATCCCGGAAAATCCAAACGTATTGTTCCGTGTGACCCAATCTATTTGAGCTTGCGTATCGCTGATGAAGAGTATACCTTTCCCTAAAACGACTAATCCCAGAATTACACGAGCAATATCTAGCCATTTGGCATGATGCATGTCACCCCAATGCTCTATTTTTTGAATTAGATTCATGGTGTTTCGTTTTTTATGAGTTAAATTAAATTTACTAATAAAAATTTTATTTAACTCATAGTGTTTGTTTTGTTTCGAATAAGTATGTCGGAATGAGACGAGCTATTGCTTAAGTGTATTAAGTACTGAAAACATCTTTTGCCGTATTAATGCGGTGTTCCCATTGTAGTTATTGATGATAAATGAAAAGGCCAAAAATGTACCATTAACATTTGGCTGATATCCGGCATAGGCTAACACATCGTGAATACTCCCACTTTTCATTTTCATGTTATTGTTGATTGGTAAGCTTTGGTAAAGTGTGTTAAACCAGGGTTCATTTTTGGCTGAAGCAAGTATTTTGGCTATGCTTTCAGTTGTAATTCGTGTGGCAGGCGATAATCCACTACCATCGGTGATATTCATGGCATTGATATTGATGCCTAGTTTGTTTGTCCAATAGTCTTTTACAATGTTTACTCCTTCGGCTGTGCTAATGGTTCTACCTTGTTTCCAGGCGAGTGTTTTGATCAGAATTTCTCCATATAGGTTGATGCTTTTTTGATTGAAGGGATCAATAACTTGTTTTAGTCTAGGTGATTGATGAACAGAAATAATCCTGCAGCTATCTGCAACTTGGATGTGATCTGCAATCAATCGTCGAGCGGTACTTGGTGTATTAGTTGTTTGTATACCCAATTGTTTTAGGGTGTCTTGTAAGCGAAAGGCTATTTCAAAAGCAGGATCTGGGATCGAAATAAGGATGGTCTTCTTTAAATCTGAAGCATAGGTGCCCCTAAGATAAATGATGTCAGAATAGGGGGCCGAGTAAGCATATACATTGTCTCCTGAGCCAGGCTCGCCTGTTTTTACTTCATTGATTATTTTAAGGTAAGGGATTTGAGGTTCTGAATGAAGAAGCTTGGTGGGGCTACCGGTAGTGGCGGCAGGCTGAAATATTAAACCAAATTGATTTTCATTCCAGGAAACGGAGCTGGCTCCAGCCCCAAAATAATTACCAATATCTTGCCAAATCCAACCTTCAGGTAAAGTTTGCGTTCCGAATAGGCGATCGTCTACCAATACGCGTCCATTGATTTTTTTAATCCCTGTCTGACGAATTGCATTGATCCATTTTTCGAATAAAACGTTTTTAGTGGTTTGGGCATATCTTGAGCATCCTAAAGTTGGATCGCCCCCCCCTTTTAAAATAAGATCTCCGGTTAATGTACCTTGAACAATGTCTCCAGAGTAACCTAATATGGTCTCCCAGGTAAAATTTTCCCCTAAGAGTGCCAGGGCTGTAGCTGCAGTAATTGTTTTTAATGTAGAGGCAGGGGCTAAACCAGTAGTTCCATTTTTTGAAAAAATAAGCTCACCAGTACTAGCATTGATTACTGCCAGTGAGCTTATTCCATAATTCAATTGTTCGTCTTGTTCGAAATGTGCATAGGCCTTTTCAAGGTTTTGTTTTAACGTTTGTGCCGATGCAATATGAACTAGAAGAAGACTTGCAAGTACGAGGTATTGTTTCATTCAGCAAAAGTAAACTACAGTAGACCTTTGGCTAGCATATACTCGGCAATTTGTACGGCATTAGTGGCCGCACCCTTACGAAGATTATCTGCTACAATCCAAAGATTGAGTGTTTTGGGTTGAGAATAATCTCTACGTATACGTCCAACAAATACCTCATCCCGGCCATGTGCATGCATGGGCATGGGGTATTGGCTGCCAGCTGGATCATCCACAACAATAATCCCGTTCTCAGATTCGAGTAGGTGGCGAACTTCTGTCAGGTCAAATTCATTTTCAAACTCGATATTAACGGATTCGGAATGCCCGCCCATGACTGGAATTCGAACGGTTGTAGCAGTTACTTTAATGGAGTGATCACCCATAATTTTCTGAGTTTCGAGAACTAGCTTCATTTCTTCTTTGGTGTAACCATTTTCTTGAAACACATCAATATGCGGGATTGCATTCAAGTCAATTGGATGTGCGTAAGCCATTGGTCCCTGAGCTCCTTTACGTTCGTTCATTAATTGCTCGACCGCTTTTACCCCTGTGCCTGTTACGGACTGATAGGTAGATACTACTACGCGTTTTATTTTATATCGATCGTGTAGTGGTTTTAATACAACGACCATCTGGATGGTTGAGCAATTTGGGTTAGCAATGATTTTATCGGATGCTTCCAATACCTGCGCATTAACTTCAGGTACAACTAGTTTTTTGGTTGGGTCCATCCTCCAGGCGGAGGAATTGTCAATAACAACGGTGCCAACCTCAGCAAATCGGGGCGCTTGCGCCAAAGAGGTGTTTCCCCCTGCTGAAAATATAGCTAAGTCAGGCTTTAACGCGATCGCCTGATCGATTGTGACTACTGCATATTTCTTTCCTTTAAAATCAACTTGTTTACCTGCGCTCTTATCAGAGGCTACGGGTATTAATTCATCTACGGGAAAGTTGCGCTCTGCTAATACTTGTAGCATCACCGAGCCCACCAGACCGGTAGCACCTACTACTGCGACTTTCATTTAATGGCTATTTTTTAGTTCGTGAGGCATTTGTTTAATGCAATGTAAAGAGCTTGTTTAGAGTTTATAATTTCATAAAATGAACTCTAAACAAGCTCAAAAATATACAAATTGACGAATCTGCTTTCCTAATAATTCCAAAAAACACTAACATTGCGGCCTACTTAATGAAAAACTGAAAATCATCTTCTTACCCAACTATGAACCTTCTCCGTCTACTGGGCTGCATCATGCTAATGGTGCTGCTTTCTATTCAAGTGGCTATTGCCCAGCAATATCCCGTACAAGTTATCACCCAATTATACCCACCACATACGCTGAATCTACCACAATGGTACAATGGCAGCAGTGAAAAGCTAGTGGTATTACTCACCAATCAAGACTTCTATCGCACGACAGATGTTCGTTTGCGTTTGCAGATCGAGGGTCCATCGGTGCGTTTGTCGAGTAGAGTTGGAGCTCATTTGCCCATTATTACCTTGAATTCAGGAGAACCCGTGCGGCTATCATTGGGGGATTTGGCACCCTATTTTAACCCAGACAATTTGAATTTCGATGGAATCAACCGTGCATCTTATCTAAACAGTTATACTTTGCCAGAGGGCTTTTATCGGATTTGTTTTGAGGCAGTTGAAGTT
>SSFR01000021.1 GCA_008015505.1 Pedobacter sp. | reverse complement strand
TATTCCCGTAGAATAACACAAAAACATCGATTAGTATACTCCATCGATGACCATGTTGTAACTGTCTTTGTTATCTCGGCAAAAGGGCATTATGACGATAAATAGTCACCTAACAAAAAAGTGCTAATACATTCTCCTATACGGCGCTATAGTTACGACATATGATATATACAGACATATATATTGGTGACTACCATCCCGCAACATATCTCCTAGCAATATGGGGGGTTACAACCTCTCTTTGTATTCATTCGTTATATCAAGTGCGTGCGAAACAATTTTGGAAATTTCAGATGAATGAGTTGTTTTTTCCACCATTGACACAAGTTCAGCTAAGAGCAATTTTTTATCTTTTGAGATGATTCTTTTTTTCATCAATAAGCTTAATGCCTTCGATAACCGTCTTTTGGTTTTTTCCAGATGTTTGTCAGGTGTTCCGAAACCTCTAGATGACATCCCTTCTTCGGATAATACTAAATTGGAAAACTCAGGATAACGATCATTGTGACCACTACCCATAGACCTATTTATCAGGGTTTCAAAAGAGAAATTTTCAACGTAATGTTTTACTTCGGTAACTGCGGTATTTGTCATCTTAATATCTATGTTAATGATACCCTATATCATCAAATACTATGCCACTTATGGGTAAAAAAAAACAATACGCTGGAACTACGAACTCTTCTAGATTAAACTCAAAACTTTATATACCGTAGAGCGACCTATTTTCATCTGTTTGGCTATCTCGGTGGCTCCGATACCTTTGTCTCGGAGTTCAAGTACTTTTTTATTGTCCACGCTTGGCTTTCTTCCAAACTTGATGCCCTTGGCTTTTGCTTCTAAACGGCCTTCGTTTGTACGCTCGAGTATGCGCAGTCTTTCGGCTTCAGCTACTGCAGATAGGATAGTCACTACCATTTTTCCCATAATCCCTTCTGTACTGAGCGCATCATCTAAAAATCTAATGGATACACCTGCGCTATCAAATTCTTTGATAAGCCCGATCATATCTGCCGTATCGCGTCCTAATCTGTCTAGCTTCTTGACTAAAATCGAATCTCCCGTCTCAACCTTTAATCGAAGTAAATTGAGGCCTTCCCTTTCCATGTGATTTCCACTTCCCTTGTCTGTAAAAATACGGTGAGGTTGTACACCAGCTTCTTGGAGGGCTTTTAGTTGTATATCCAGAGACTGCTGACTGGTTGATACACGTGCGTAGCCAAATAATCGCATAGTATGGTATGACTTTAAAATCGATTCGTAGAATTTATGTCTACTAACATAGACTTTTTCGAATTAATAGACAGCATATCCTTGCGGATAATGACGTTTATCATTTTACAACTTTGTAGACAGGACATACCACTGGGGTAACTCACGGAACAGCAGTTAAGTTAACTCGTCCAACAACTGCTCAATATTTTTAGCCCTCATTTCGCCTTTTTCAATTTTCTCTGCTTCCTTAAGCCCTTGTCTAATACCATCAGCTATATCGAAAGCTTTTACTTTTCGCTCTATTCGTTTCCATTCTTTAAGAGGGACTAGTACGGCAGTAATCTGCCCGTCTTCATTCGATAAAAATTGTATACCCATAGTACTACAAACTTACACCATACGGTCTCCTAAATACTAAAATATCTGCCGGAGGAGATAGGCCGCAAATGAGCGATGGCTAACAGGTAGAGATATTCATTACCAGTCATCATGCCTCACTACATTTTAAAAATCAATATAAAGCCTTTTAAGGCACTAAATTTCTCAAGACACACAAAACTACCAAACCAACGAAACACGTCGTTATATCGCTTTAAAACGGCTAAAAAATCAAAAAATCCGCGCAACATCTCTCTTTTATTTTATACCTCCCCCCGCTTTTTCCTTCCTTCGTTGTGCCGTTTTTCCTTTCTTTTTCTTTTTGCTGTTTTTTCATTTTTTCAACCCTAAAAACCAAAAATGAGGGGTGGGATAAACTTTTATTTCTCGGTATACTTATAGGAATAAATTTATAGTACCTTATAGACCTCTGTAAGTATGCTTATTATCAATTAATTACAACACATGCAGGGGACAAATTGACCTGCCTTAGGGGACAAATTGACCTGCCAATAACTTTTAAAAAGGGACAAATTGACCCGTCTAAAAACCAAACAAAGCCACACAAAAGAGACAATGTCTCTTTTATTGTCTCTTTTTTTTCAATACATTAGTAACCCAGGAAAAAGGGACAGTTTGACCTGCCTGTAAAACACAGAAAATGCAACACGCTAACCCACCTCAAAAAATGTAAAAAGGGACAAATTGACCCGTCTAAAAAACTCACACACTTTATGAAAAACACAGATTTGGTAAAACAATCGAATTACATCACACATGCTAGATACAACTTTAGCGAATACGAGATGAGTGTGCTCATTCACATCATCAAAGACATACAAAACAAATTGAATAGTAACTTACCTGAGTTCAACAAAACGCTATTCGGCGACATACAACATAAGGTCCACTTTAACCTAACAGATATTTCAGCAGACAATCCATCACGCGTAAAAAGAGCACTAAAAGACCTTCGACAAAAATCTTTTGAAGTAGAAGATGAGCACATGTGGTTTGAGTGCGGCTTTATTGACTCTGCTAAGTACGAAAAAGCTATAAAGCAATATGAAGTACGTATATCTCCACTCCTCATGCCATACATGATTTCTACAGCCCGAGGCTATACACAGTATCAGCTAAATGCCACACTCCGAATGAACAACTACTCGAAACGACTATACATGCTATTTTCACGATTTACTGAATCTGGAATATTCCGTATAAATGCTGATAAACTAAGAGACAATCTAGGTATAACAAATAGTTACAAAGAGTATAAGGACTTTAAAAAACGAGTGTTAAACAGCGCTTTAAAAGAAATAAATGACCTTTTTGAAAAAGGGAAATGTGACTTAAAAACAGACTTCAAAAATGATAAAAGAAAAAAAATGGAGGGTGACTGGGACAGGCTTTTAGAGTTCACCATCATATCATCTAAGGCAAAAAGATCAATAGACCATACTACCAAAGATGAATATTACAGGTACATCGTCAATGTGCTAAAATCTGTCTTCAAAGATCGTCCAGAGATTGGAAACAAAATTGCAAACTATATGTCTGTTAATAAAAAAATGGCCCTTTTCAGACCTAGATTGGAAAGATTAGAGGAACAAGCTGAACAAGAAAACAAACCACTTAGCGCATATGCTGGCCTTGTTACTACCATTGTAAAAGATGATTATGGGTATAAACATTAATATATTTACACCAATAAACATTACCACATTTATACAAATATGTATTAGTGTTAATAAACTTTAATATAAATACACATTTACACTAAAAAAATATTAACACATTAATGTATTAACATAAATAAACTTTTATACATTTACACTTAAACACAATAATACCAATGAAAATTATTGCCATACTCAATCATAAGGGCGGAACTGGAAAAACCACCTCTTCGCTTAATATCGGTGCTGGACTAGCTAAAATCAATAAAAAAGTTTTGCTTATTGATATTGATCCTCAAACAAACCTAAGCGAAGGACTTGGCGTTAGAGGTGCAGAAAGATCTATATACCAGAGTATCAAGGAAGGAGTAGACTTACCCATCTTAAATATTACAAAAAATTTAGACCTGGTTCCTGCATCTGTGGATTTATTAGGTGCTGAACTTGAATTGGTTTCTCAATTCGGTAGAGAAACCATTATCAAAAAGCTTTTGAAACCAGTCAAAGGCAATTACGACTATATTATTCTGGACTGTCCACCGGCTATGGGAATGTTAACAGTCAATGCAATAGTTGCATCAGATAAATTATTAATACCACTTGAGGCTGAATTTTACTCTTATACGGGCATTGACAAACTAGTTGAGATTATTCATAAGGTGAAGGAGAACTATAATGAAAACCTTACCATTGGCGGTGTTTTCCTCACAAAATACAACGCCCAACGATCACTAACAGAAAAGATAAAAACGAGTATAGCGGGATACTTTGGAGATAAGCTATTTGATACGGCGATAAGAGTAAATGTATCGTTATCTGAGGCACAGCTAAACGGGAAAAGCATATTCGATTACGAACCCACTTCAAATGGAGCAAAGGACTACTTGGATTTAGTCAACGAAATAACCGCTAAAATATAACCATCATGGCAAAAAAGAATTTTGATAAACTAGAAGAGGGAAACAAAAACCTGGGTGGCGTAAATGCTTTATTTACTACACCCAAAAGCACTGAAAAGAAAAAAGATATCAAAGAGGAAAAACCTAAAATAGAGAGAATATACAATTTAAGAATCGACGACGAGCTATTTAAAAACTTAGAATTAAGGCGCGTTCAAACCAGAATACCCATAAAACAGCAGATCATTGATGCCATTAAAGGCTTTTATAATCTCTGACAAATATTCAACCAGAGCTAACCTACCGATAGATCAATTATAAAGAAACTCTACTTTTGATTGACGCTATTTTGGGGGTAGCCTTCAAGGGGGCAAATATCCCTTGTTCGCCATTCAGTGGCTTGCCTGCATACATGCTTTTGATTGCTTCTGCTTTGAATTGCTCAAAGTCAAATTCTGATGGTTTACTCATTTTTTATTCTGCGCCTAAAGTTAGTGCCTTGCTAACTTTGACACAGTTCAGAGGACAGTCTCGTTATAAATCTGTATAAATCGAATGTCCTTCCTCTATAAAATTAATTCCCTTCAAATGTGCTTCCTCACAACGTTTTTTAAACTCTTCTGTAACTATGATATATGCATCATTCTCTTCCATTCGAACAATAGAGTGCGTTTTTAAACTTTCTTCGATTATGTATAGCTTTTTAATATTCATAGTTTCTGTCTTGCCATATATTTCTATTTCAAATACCGATTTGTTTTTATCCATAAGAGGCAAGACATTTAGAATATTTAGATAATAAAAACTTTCATTACGATTATTCTTTTTATCAGTGATTACGGTATTAACGAACTGTAAGTCATTCGTTAGGTATTCGAATAATTTTTTAAATCTAGCACTAACAAGAGGTGTATCGTGGGTTGGCAGTAAATCATAAGATTCAATGTAACTATCTATCTTATCTACTTCAAACTCTATGGGTTTATCGACTTTAAGAGGCAATCCTGGTGGTAGCGTATATAAATCAAACTGATTTTTTTCTTCGCTAAATGCAAATGCGGTATCTCGTTTATAGAAATCTGAAAATCTGAAGTACATAGTTAAAATGAGTTTTTAATTATCGTAATTGGTTGTTTTTTTTTTAGGATCAGCGACACTTTATTACACCTTCTCGTAATCCTTTTCTTGTATTATTTTTTAATTTTTCTAGTTCATCCGCATATTCAGTTTTAGACCATCCTTCAGCTTTTCCTATCTTATTAATTCTTTTTAATTTTTCTGTCATGATTGTATTATACTCAGCATGTCCCTTATTCCACCCTTTATGGAGGCTTCTGGTAGGATGCGTGCCTGTCTCCTCTGGTAAATAAATTAGGTTGCTTGGCTTATCTACATTGAATCCTGCCGCTTTTATTGCTGGATCAGTTGCCTTTGAACGGGGTATAATATGATGCAACTGATGACCATCGATTTTCGGCATGTTGCCATAATTCCAGCCACCCTTCGGCATTCCGGCAAGGCCTAGCGGATCTACGAAAAAATTACAATCAGTTACATACCCATACAGCGCCATCCCACCACTCAACCCAATCGGATCCTGACTCATATACACCCCAGCAAGCGAATCATAATACCGAAACCGATTGTAATACACCCCGCCCAAATCAGGATCCTCATACTGCCCCATCTGCCGGAATGGAATAAAATGCTTATCCGCATCTTCCCATAGCGGCTTACCCCAGCCATCAATACCTTTTTTATCGCCTCTGGTATTTTTCAGCCTACCGTAAATATCATATTCCGTTTGCCAGATGAGTTCGCCTTTGTCATCAAAACATTGAACAGGGCGACCGATGTAATCAGAAACAATACTTTATTACACCTACCATTCAGAAAAATTATCTTCTATCAATTTTTCAAAAGATTCTGATAAAACTTTTTTCTCTTCTGTGTCGTAGTCAAACAATAATATTTCTTCATTTGCTGATATTGCTATTGGATTACCAGAACCATCATCTGCTATAACATAACACTGATTGATTTCTGGAAATACATTGTTATTATTAAATAACTCCCTGCTTCTAGTTGTTAATTCTATTACAGTCTCATTTCCAATTGAAGAGCCATTTGAAAAAGCATGAATAGCAAGCCCAGCATAAGCACCACCAAAAAGTTGAATAAACTCTTTATAATCATCATGTATTTTTACACCTAATTTGCTTTCTGCATTTTTGATTTCTTCCTCACTTGCTGGCTTTCCCTTGAGAGTAGGATTTTGCGCTAAAAATTCATTTAATCTTTTTATAAGTTCTGGTTTCATAATTTATAACGTGACTTTGTTAACGACAACCTTTTCCTCTTGCTTTTAATTCTGAATCAGCCTGATCCTTCCAAAATTCTTGCTTCCACCTATTAAATGCAGTTCGTTCATCAGTAGTTAGTCCTCCACCTTTCTTTTTACCAAACGGATGCTGTCCTGGATTTGTATGTGGTTTATCGTGGTGTTGAGCAGGCATTGCAACCATCGGCCCATTAGGATTTTGTTTGTAGTGGTGTAATACTATCGTATTCCCTTGTTTGTCTACCCCTGACAAACCAAAGCCTTTACCTGCCAAAGCATTGTTGTTAGCATGATATAGCGCAGTTAGTTGAGCATCACTCATATGCCCTAAGTTTGTATATCCTCCAACTTTAAGAGTCAAACCATTGCTACCTGTAAATATAATTGGGCTCAAGCCAAATACATCCACCCAACCATTTGAATCATGCACATACCCATACAACGCCATTCCCCCAGCCAGTCCAATAGGATCCTGACTTAAATACATACCACTGAACGAGTCATAATACCTAAACCGATTATAGTACAACCGACCAAGTCCTACATCTTCATATTGCCCCATTTGTCTAAAAGGCACGAATCCTCTTTCTCCTTTTAGATTTTTCAGCCTACCATAGATATCATAATCTGTCTCCCAAACTATTTCACCTTTGTCGTCAAAACATTGGGTATTAAATTTCCTCTATCATTGCTTTTTCAAAGAATTCTTTAAACGATTTTGTAATTAAGGAAAGTTCGTTAATGTCTAAATCTCCGAGGGGGCACTTAAAAAACGAAAAGTTATCTCTAAGGTTAAATCCATAGCAAACTCCGCCACCATCAGTTCCAATAGCTAAAAAATCTTTAGACAAGTACTTTTGAATTTGGTAATCATTATTTAATGTTATTATATCTTCTATTTTCCATAAAGAGATATAATTTCCCCCAACTTCCCCTTCTCCACCATTACTCCATGTGATAAATGTTTTATAATCATTGGGGAATATTATATCGAGATCACGTTCAACTGTAGAAATATTTTGCAATTCTGCTCCTGAATTTTTATACCAAGTAGCTTTTATTTTTTCAACAATCTTTTCCATAGTTTGTTTTTATCGACAAGATTTAAAGTATTTCCTAGTTTCTTTCATAGCTTTTTGAGTTTCTTTTTTAGGAACGCCTGCCGAAATCAAATCCTGTTTTGCATACCTTAACTCTTGCTCCATAGAGGTAGACCACTTTCCTTTTCCAGTAGCAATACGGGCATCTCTTCGTGCATTTTGTCGTGCAGTAATTACAGCGTGTTGATTAGAGCCAGGGGTAGCGTCCAATAGTATACTTGGAGCTGTCTTTGAAGAATAATCAACTCCTTGAGTTTTTGCCCATGCTTTCGCCCATTCATCTTGTATGATATGATGAGATTGGAATGGACTTCTTGGAGTCGGTTGGCTACCATGAGCTGTGATGTTATAAATTTGAGCAACTGATAACCCAAACACATCCACCCAGCTATTAGAATCATGTACATACCCATACAAGGCCAAGCCCCCAGCCAACCCAATCGGATCCTGGCTTAAATACACCCCACTGAACGAATCATAATACCTAAACCGATTATAATACACGCCACCAAGATACTCATCCTCATACTGCCCCATCTGCCGGAAAGGAATAAATCCTCTTTCTCCTTGTAGATTCTTCAGCCTGCCGTAGATATCGTAATCGGTTGCCCAAACTATTTTACCTTGGTCATCAAAAGCTTGAAT
>SSFR01000023.1 GCA_008015505.1 Pedobacter sp. | reverse complement strand
CGTCTTTAATCACCCATTTTTTCTCTGCCAAGAAGAAGTCGGCTAAAAGATCAAATCTTGACTTGTCGAGCCAGCCCGTAGATACTTTGAATTTCCGCTGCAAGCGTAGATTATAATGCGTTTTACAATCAGAATGGGCATATTTAGTGGCTACTTTCCCGCTTAATTCATATTCTTCTGAACCCTCTCCGTATGCTGCAAATACATCTATACTGCCTAAACTGGAGGTGTAAGCAAAATAACGGACATGATCGCAATACCTATCATCGATTTTGTAGGTAATGGTTTCTGAAACAACTTCATTGTTCTGGTTTACCAAATGGCAGCTGTACGTTTTGATTGTCTTAGAACTAAGACTACCCGGATTAACTTCAAACACTATTTTATCGTACAAGCTAACGTCTATCAGCCCAGTATGAGTGCGATCTGTCGTTTGATCAGCATAAGTCATCTGTTTAATGAGCTGTATTTTATTGGTTGTCGTGCGTGTATTAATGAAGTATAGTGTGTCGAAATGATCTACACTTACTTTGATAGTCCGCCCCCCCTGCTTCAAAAACCGGTCTTTGCTTGCATCATTTTTATCTGGAGAAAGAATATCAAGTGCCTTTTTTGCTCTTCCCAGGTAAGACAAACCACCTTTGAGCACATATTTAACTTCACTTTTTCTTAGCTTCTGAACTTTAGGCTCGTGTCCGTATATCTCGGCAAACTGACAGTAATACTCCCCCTTGGCATTATTACACGTGATAGGGCCTGTTAAACCGAAATTTGGCAGGCTGTGTTCTAAAAATGGGTCTATATTTTTACTTATATCGATGGTCACAATTCCAGATAGAGGGGTGTCTGTTGCAATTTGCTCAGAGTAGATATTTTCAAAATATCCCGCCCCCTTTTTTCTGAAAAACAATTGAAATAAGAACTTAAAGTTTTCCCGCTCTTTCAAATCGACTCCCAATACATCTGTAGTTAAAAAAGGGTCTGCCCGCCAGTTATAAAAAATACCTAGTTTGCGGGCCGTAAAAATGATCTTGTCATCTTTTGCCTCGATGAGATAGTGTTTATTTAATTTATAGTTGGCGATGAAGTAAGGCGCTAATGCTTCTGCGGTTAATTTTGGAGAGCCATCGGCTGGAAATTGATCGCCAGACTCATCAGGGCTAGAAACAGCAGACATTTCTACCCGTTCATCCGAAAAAGAGAAGAAAATCTTGGAGCCTATAGGGAAAGCTTGTTTACAGTTGAGAGAACCAATAAAGGCAGATCCAGGGCTATCTAAATAAAGCCCGCTTTGAATTTTAAAAATCATTGGATTGCCTGAGAAAGAAAGTATTTCGGGCTGTTGGATGAGTTTAATTCGTAATGGATCTGTTTTTACTTTCGGCAACTGTTTTGTCGCACGTTTAACATTGCTTGTATAATTATTTTGTGGCTTTGCCGGATTTCCGTACGATTCCGTTGCTACGCAATAATACTCGCCTTGTAACTGGCTTATTGGTGTTTGTGTCTTTTTTGATTGAACAGTAAGAGTGTCCGACAAGGCAATATCCAAGTGCTTACTGATATCAATACTTGTAACACCTTCATGATGCACCAATTTAGTGGTGTATATTTTATCAAAATTAACTACTCCTTCTTTTCTAAAAAACAAATCAAGAGTGATCCCGAAATTTACTCTTGTACCATCAACTCCACCATGTGGATATCTGAATGGACATTCCATTGTTGGATCAATACGAGAAGACGAACCAGGGTTTCGGGCCGTAAAAACAATATTTTTTCCCTGATCTTGATTGTTCGCTTCAATTCGATAGTGTTTGTTTAGAATTGGATTTCTGGCAAAATCTTGCGCTAATGTAACTCTATCGTTATCATTCAATACAGAATATTGCCTCTCAACAGCTAATATATGATTGGGATTAGGAGGGCTTTGGTGTCTACTAACACAGGTCATTACAACCTGCTCGTTTGGAATATTGAACACGAAACGTTTCCCTGCCCGTAGTGTATGGTAGGCATCTAATGTACCAACATATATCGTTCCTGGAAGTCCAGTATAATCATCGCTTTTAGTCTTGAAAATAACCGGTTTGCTAACATCCGACACTAATTGTGGTTCTTCTATAAATGTAATAGCCATTGTTTAATCTTAAATATGATCTGTCCAAGCTCCACTTTCGCTCGAAAAACTAAAAGGACACACGAAATTGAACTGGAACGCGTACCCGTAATAGTTTATGTTGATAGGCCCCACGACATCATATGTGATGTTCTCATTCATGAAATAAATCGATCGACCTGGGATAATTGCCTTTTTCTTTGCGTCGGAGCCGACGCGTGCCAAAATATCAAAGCCTGTTTGAAAGCAATGGGTGCGCGTTGTTCGGATATTCTCTTTGCCTGATTTGCCAAGCACCAGGAATTCTATTTTGGTAGTTTGGGTGCAGTTGCCACTGCCATTATCAGATAAATAACCTGCGGGGGCATCCAGAAGAAATACAGTTGATGCAGCAGAGCTTCGTAGAGCCTGGTCAAACTCAGCTGTTTCGTAGGGATTGTTGATACAGAAAAAACTCTTTTTATTATCCTCTGGGTTATGATTTAAAACACAGTTTTTCCGCGCTAAAGCCTCGAAATATTCGATGTATTCTACTTCATTCATGATGCTTTATTTTCTTCTAATTGTTCAATTGAACTAACCATATATCTAAAAAAGCGGTGCAAATTGGTTTTTTCAGTCTCGCTGAAGCTCCCAAATTTGTCACCTGCGAAGGCTTCTATTACTTCTTCTAGATCAAAAATTTCGTTCGATTGTTCCGATTGATTAGGTTTGAATGCACGGACGTATTTATTGATCAAATGGTTACGGCATCCTTCATAATTGAGCAAACAGGCTTGCAACAAATGGGGACTTAATTTTGAAAAATGACGCTCGCGTTTGGCAATGCCATGTTCGGTTAGGTCTTCACGAATATCATCCGTGATTTCACCTTTTCGTTTTTCTCGGTACAAGGTGGCCATTAGTAGGATTAGCCATTTTTTTTCTTGCGTACGGACGTATGCTTGATAGTAAAACTCCGTGCATCGATACTCAGCAATAGTCAGGTTGGCAAGGAAGTCATTAGGGCCGTGGTAACGAATAAAGCCACTTCTAACAGATTTTATAAGCCATTTATTGAGTTGATTACTTTCAAAGAGAAAGCTCAATGTGTCGGCAATTTGCAGTACTTGGCCCACTTTCAGATACTTGAAGGTTGTGTTGGGAATGCAATAAAAAAGCCTTGCAATATGCTTTTTGGCCTCAATCATTGGAATGGGTTGCAGACAAATGGCGCTCCAGATTTTTAACTGTTTGGGACTTAATTCATCCCATGAAGACGGTGCAGTATATACCTCTGTTTTACCACTGGCACATTTGATTTCTATGCTGTTCATCTTAGTTTCCAACGAGCAATTGCATGAAAAATAATTACAGCTGATAAAACAGCACTGATAAGTGATTGTATGGCTAACTTTTTTCGAGACTTGTCAAGACTCGTTTCGGCCACATTTCTTTTATCTTGCTCCTTTTCTAGTCTGTTTGACAGATGGGCTACTCGCGCCGTGTTTTCTCGTTCGATAGTATCCGTTTTGGTAACAGTTTTGATGACCTTTTGGCCATCTGGACATTTGACAAATACAGACGCCTGATTGGGCAAGGATGGACAAGGCATCTGAGCTCCAGCCATACTAAACGTGTCCGTTTTAACAATCTCTTTACCAGAAATAAAGCGTTCTCGAATCGGGAACTGTTCGGCACACAGGGATGCTAATTGGATATGGTTAGCACGCAACAACTTACTTGCTCGGTCTATTTTTGCTTGCCTGCTTGCGCACCCAAATAATAGTATGGGCAGGCCTAGTAGAATATATTTCATTTAGCGGGTATTATAGTCTTTAGCGAAAAATCCGAGCGCACCTACCATAATGGCTACAACGAGCTGTTTCCAGTCAATTGCACCGGTATTTAATACTGGTTGTACAGCAAGCAAGACAGCTAAACTAAAGCCGATTGCAGTCGTTTTGTAATTGCGCCAAAATTGCATGAGCTTGTTTTTAAGAACCTATAGTGGCAAAATTCCGAGGATTAATAGGGTTGCCAAAGGACAGGAGATTGTGGATGTGGTTTTTAGAGAACCTACTTTTTGCTTCTAACTATGAATTAGTTTAGCGTTATTTGTGTTCAATGTTGATTGGTTTTAATTAACACTTATTGTTTATTAAAAAATAAATACCTTTGTAGTGAAGATATCTTTTGCGGACAGGAAACTGGAAAAACTCGTATCGAATTATGACAAGTGTCGTCAAAAACTGGGTGATCGTAGGGCTAAATTATTGATTGCTAGGCTCACTGATCTACAAGATGCCACCACGTTAGAAGAAATAAAAAATTTTCCAGGAAGGTTTCATGAACTGAAAGGCGATCGAAAAGGACAATGGTCTTGCGATCTAGACCAACCCTATCGATTGATATTTATGCCGCACGAAAAGCCTATTCCCACAAATGCTGACGGTCAATATATTTGGTTGGCCATAACAGGAATAGAAGTTGTTGAAATAGTCGATTATCACTAGAAAAATTAATATTATGGAGAAGCAAAATACATATGTTCCACCAATAGTTTTTCATCCAGGTGAAACATTAGAAGAGAAACTGGAAGAGATGGGTATGGGGCATAAAGAATTTTCTATTCGTACCAATAAGCCAGAAAAAACTATTACAGCCATTATAAAAGGTGAAAGTTCTATCACCCCTGATATGGCAGTTCAATTTGAAAACGTTACCAAAATACCAGCTGGTTTTTGGTTGAGGCGTCAGCGTTCATACGACGAATATATAGTCCGTGAAAAGCATAAAGAAGTGATTGAACAAGCTATTCCATGGGCTAAAAGTTTTCCTATTACGGCAATGATAAAAAAGGGATGGCTTCCACAGGTAAAAACTATGTCAGAAAAAACAGCGGCGGTGTTGTCCTTCTTTGGCTTGGCAAATCATGTAGCTTGGGAAAATTACTACTTTAATCAACAACTAAAAGTAGCATTTCGCATTTCACTACAAAGCACCAACGAGCCGTACGCAATATCAAGCTGGTTACGCAAAGGAGAATTACAAGCTGCCGAATTAGATGCCAATGTATATGTTGAGAAAAAATTCAAAGAGGCATTGCCCAAATTAAAAACAATCATGGCAAAGCATCCGGATAATTTTTTTAATCAGCTACAATGCATTTGTTTAGAAGCTGGGGTAAAAGTAGTACATACCCCTTGTTTACCTAAAGCCCCGATAAGTGGTTCTACACGTTGGTTAAATGATACACCATTAATACAGCTGACAGGACGGTACAACAGAAATGACAGCTTTTGGTTTACATTTTTTCATGAGGCTGGGCATATTTTATTACACGGCAAAAAAGATGTTTTTTTAGAACAGGTGACCTACTCTGATAAAGATCAAATAAAAGAGAAACAGGCTGATGACTTTGCAATCAAGTGGACATTAACTCAAGAGGAAGAGAATGAAATAAACACTATGATGCCATTAAATGAGCAAATGATACAAAGGTTTGCAGAAAAATTTAATACCCATCCCGCTATTATAGTGGGAAGATTTCAGCATAAAAAGTTAATTTCTTATGCTTTATTTAAAAAATATTTTGCACCTGTGATATTCGATTGATCAATTTTGTTTTTTGCATATAACTTGTATTCACGCTGCCTCCTAGCCAACAAGATAGGTTTACATGAAGAAACACCCATGTTAAAAGGACAGGAGATTGTGGATGTAGCATCCGCCTTTTCTAAACAACTGGCTACAAAATATTTTGGCAATGTCGAAACATATCAATAGTGCTATCCTTTAAAACAGCATTATATTTGCCAAATATGAATACTTTAAAGAGACAACAGGATTTTTTAGATTCCAACTTCAAGATCAAATTTGACGGAGAAAAACATCAAATTGATGCAAATGTCTTGATCAATTCCTTGTTACACATATCTGCCATCATCGAAGAAACTAACAAATATTTTGACACCGATAAAAAAATTGAAATAAAAATTAATGCCCTGGATAAAGGGAGTTTTTTAATCCATATCGAGCTGATAGAAACAGCTGTCGAGTCACTCAAACACCTATTCAATGCAGGGTATGTTGGACATGTTGGTAGTATTATAGGCACCCTTGTAGGCTTAGTTCAACTAAAACAGTTTTTGAAAGAAAAAAAACCAAAAAGTGCTGAAAAAGATGGAAATACAATAAAAATTGTCAATGAAAAAGGAAACGTTTTTATTATTAAAGATTCAACGTTCAATATCTACAACAACAGCCCAATCGTCCAGGATGCCTTATCACAGGGTTTTGAAACCTTAGCAAATGATCCTTCCATATCCGCATTTGAAATAACAGATAAGAATGAGAAAACCTTAACACGAATTGATAGAGACGAATTTCAATCCATGGCCATTAAAAGTGATGAAATTTTAAATGGAGAACGTGTAATTGTAGAGGCCGCTACCCTGCATATTGTTCGATTATCATTCGAAGGGAATTTGAAATGGGATTTTTATTTTAAAGGAAACAAAATTTCGGCTAAAATAGTTGACAGAAAATTTCAAGAGTTAATTGATAAAGGAATCAGTTTTGCTAAAGGAGATGGTTTGGAGGTCAGTTTGCAAATAACCCAAAGATGGGAT
Organism: Pedobacter sp.; assembly: GCA_008015505.1. Classification (GTDB taxonomy): domain Bacteria; phylum Bacteroidota; class Bacteroidia; order Sphingobacteriales; family Sphingobacteriaceae; genus Daejeonella. The sequence goes on along the minus strand of SSFR01000023.1, from coordinate 13,097 downwards.
GACTCTGCTAATACATATGTCAATAAATCTTATCAAGTGATAAAAATAGCACGGCATATTCCTAGAAATGAACAGGGTAAGTTAGACTTGAACTAGGCAGAAAAAATTGGAGACTGTTTTAAAAATATTTTGCACCTGTGAAATTCGATTAACCAATTTTGTTTTTCGCATATAACCCATATTCACGCTGCCTCCTAGCCAACAAGATAGGCTTACCTGCAGAAAACCGCCATGCTAAAAAGGCCTGCTTAATAGCTGAGTCAGAGGGGTTAGCGTTTACCAGTTTTAGCACGGTCGATCCGTCAAAAGCACCCGTACCTATATTAAAAGCTAAACTAACGAGCGCGTCAAACTGATTTTGATTAATATCATCACGGGTGACCCGAGCTACTTTTTGCTCAAAGCTTTTTAAAACGATCTTTAAAAGCTCAATCGCACGATCTTTGCTAATTGGCGGATCGCTCAACTTAACTCTTCTTCCATCTTCGTAAAAAGTACACCCAATGCCAATAGTGGGCATATTAGCCGAGCATAGATATGGTTTCAATGATAATCCCTCCTCTCGAATAAGCAAATTTAAACCATTTTGAGAGACAGTTTTAATTTCCATCATTTGGCTCCCTTCCAGTACTTAAGTTCATTTTCCAGTTCATGGACGCGCTTTTCTAATCGAAAAACCTCTTTACGTAAGTTTTCCAATGCATCTAAATAGGTTTTACCAACGATATGGCTCACTTCAGCATTCGTTTTATTCCGATTGAACAAATGAGTGATAAAAACAGCTCCTCCTGCTGTGCCGAGTAGGCCTAAAAACTGTCCGTAAGTATTCATAATGATTCTCCTTTTACATCAAGTAGACGGCGCTGGTCGCGCTATTGATTTTTGCTATCCCGGTTGTTTCTTTTGCTTTATAGCTAGAAAATGAGGCTCTGTTTGTATTTAAAAAGCTCCTTAGTGTTTCTAGCTCGCCTTCTCCGCGTGTGTTAAGCATTAGCATCGCGTGTTGTGAGCGTCCTATATCAGGTTTCCCTTCACCCGAAGAACAGTCCCATAGTCCATTAGTGGAGATATTGATCATGCCGTAAGGAATTAAGCTGGCTAGCGTCAAAGGTGCAAGTGCTCTTTGAATATGTTTGACTAGTTTAGTTTCTATAGTCGAAAAAGAATTATTAGACGCGATTTTACTTCGCAAAAGGCTGATTAAATCAGCACCTAAAATAGGCTCGATGCTGTCTTGCTCAATACGTCCTATTTCTGTCCGAATACTAGCAAATAATTGTGCATTGATTTTTGCTGATGTACTTGCGTTAAAATCAACTGAACTATTAATAAACAATGAACGATTAACTTTGTGCGCTTCTGATTCTGCATAGCTCTTAAACTCATTGAGGTGCTTTTCTAGAAATGCAACGAGATCCTCTAATGCAATATACCCATCATCAAGGGCTTGTTTTCGCAAGGCTGCTAGTTTTTGATCAGAGGCGGGTAATTGGTTATTGCCCGAATGCACATGTGCACCTGAATCACTGAGTAGAACAGATCCAAAAGGTACATAGCTAGCAATTGCTAGATGAGCGCATGCCTTTTGAGTAAGGTCAAGCAGTGGGCGCATATTACTCTTTGAGTCGATGCCCGTTGCTTTGGCTTCTAAAAGCTCATTAAGCAGCTCTTGGCCTATTGATCTGGAGATATGCTTATTAACTGCATCATCAATAAATGATTGTACAGCACTTAAACTTAAACTCATCGTTATAGAGCTATTGTACTTTTTAAACTCCTCTATGCTATCAAACAATGCCATCAGTTTGCTACGATTTTACTGGTTTGGTGTGCCACGTCCAATGTCTCCAGTTGAATTTCCACAGTTTTGAATTTTAATCTAGGGTACCTTTTTAGCCATCCGTTATACTCCGCAATGAAATAGACAGGCTCAAGAAGTACCTCGCGATACGGTTGTAATAGGGCCACAAAAATGTTAAGTGCAATTCGCTTATCTCCACCACCACCACCAAGCGACTTGCCTGGCCCATCCCCCGTAAGCGCTGAATCAAGGTTCAATGCTGAACGCAGATGTTGTGATGCTTCGCGACTATCTTCTAAAAAGTTCCCATCACGCAGCTTATCCTCAATGGGGATGATTTTCCAGCTAGGTAATGGATTGCCGTTTGCATCCGAAATCGCATCGAATAAGATTGTCTTACCTGTATTTTCGACGCCGGTCAAAAGATCATTCACTTCTTTTACCTTCGCTCTTTTAATTTCTTTTTGCTCTTCGAAACTTTTCCTGCTCCAGTTGGGATATGCCTGAGGCCAGTAATTACCCGGTATTTCTAATATGAACTTGGCAGATAGGAGATGTGTCATTAGCTTGACTTTTGATCTGGGAATCATCTGCGCAAGTTCAGGCCATCCAGATACACGCCAACCATCCCACGGCGCCAGTTGATAATAGGACTTTCCTGGTGAAGGGTAGGACACTGGATAGACAAAGGATTTGATATTTTTTGCTTTTTGAATGTCCTCAATCACTGTGGGGCTGTAGGGATCAACTACATTTATTTTGAGCGTAGTTTGATCATCCGCTTTTGCAGAAGGCCAATCAGCCGACACATAACAGGTTTCGATGATGCCACGATCATTCATTTTTCCCCAACGGCAATAAGAGGCATCAATGATGCCAACACTTGCTATTTTGTCACCTTTTACATTTTTGATCAATTCAGGAAAAATATTCCAGAACCAGTTGAAATCGGTCGAAGCTTCGCGCCAATAACGTTTAAACATCCTACTGCTTAAAAATTCATTGATTTCATTATCGTCAATAGCCGATTCTTCGTACTGACTCTTTGTGGGATTCCATACCTGATTCACCGCAATCACTTCGCGACCCTGCAAAGCGCGATCTTTCCAGTCCAACAACGAAGCAAGCTCTGTTGATTTGCTCGCTAGTTCTATGATCTTTTGAGGAAAGTCATTATCGGAGCCCCATGGTGAGATGGGTGAGTTTCCAGACTCTTTTGGTTTCGGTGCAGCTGGGGTGACACTTGGCGTTTCCATCATCACAATGATGTTGTGAAGATGCATTAATGCTGTTTTTTCATCTATGAACTCAACATCTTTTTTCATTGGGTGATTCTTTGTTTATTGAAGCGTGTCACTAGGATTGGGTGGATTTTGACAATTTGATCACTGTTTACTGACCGAATGTTTCTGGTGTAATTGGCAAAATGATTTGGATTTTTTACTTCACTTTTACTATCCCCGCTACCGACTAGGATCGCTTTTTTGATAGTAATCTTTTCTCCACCTTCATCCAGTTTTAAGTTGCAAGTCACGAAGGTGATTGAGAAAGGAATTAGCTCTCGATCTTCACCACGTAGTTGCATAGTCTTAAGCATATCCGTAATTCTTATCAGCTCCGTAATTCTTATCGGCTTCATAATTCAAAATTGGGGGTTAATTAGATGACGGGAAAGGACAGGTAGAATGTGATCTGGGGGTAGCATATTTTGTGTACCTTTCCCCAATGGAAAACATAATTAACTTGTCTTTTATATTGGGCTGTTGTTCAATTTTTGGGCTTATTGTTGTAGGAATTCAACCACTTGTAGAAAACATGGACATCATAATGGGAAGGCATGAATATGCCAGAAAAAGAGAAGGTTGGTATTATATTTTTGAATCTATTATTTCTCAGAGTATAGGCCGAAATCTTATTGTTGCTACAATTGGTTTCTTTTTGGTGTGGATTATTTTAAAATGCATCTGACTCTTAAATTAGAACGCACTTCTGTGCAGTGAAAAAAAGACAAACTAGGTTGTAAATAAGACAGTTAGCCTTATTTTATAAAAAAATAAACAGCAAAAGGGGACGATTGACCACGACACGCACTAACCCGGCAGGGAAAGTAAAAATCAAAAAATCACCGTATATGAAATGGTTTTTAGCTGGTAATAAAGCCCCCTATTGGGGTTTCATAGCCGTAGCTATTGCGAAATTTGCCAATGTAGAGCGTATCCATAGCGTCGGATAGGTGGGTGGCATCTTCTTGAGGTATCAACTTATTGGCTTCGGATCGCTTATCTTTCTCGAAGCCATTTTTTCCAACACGAACGCCTGCTAATTGCATTGATGTAAGTACACTTTTGCTATTTTCTCGATTGAATCTAACGGGTTTGTATTTGGGATCACTTTCCTTCAGTACTGCCTGCCACATGCGGTAACGGATATCGTGTCTAGGCTGCTGGCCGACATAGCAGCGCCGGACTGTCCAGCCATTTTTCATTAACCGATTTGAAACAATATCAGCTAGTGATTCTAGGCGGGTAGAATCTGTTCCTATAGCCGTGTGGTCATAGTAATAATAAACTTCATGGCAGTTGTGATATCGGTAGTATGCACAAAAATCATCGATCAAGTCGGGAAGTATCTTTTTCTCATTGCTCGTAACAAACATTGATTTTAGTACTCTAAAATATTTTTCTATTTCCTGACCTATTACAAGGCTGTTGATTGCTGCGTTGTAATCCAGGGCTATTTCTAGCGGCTTGTTCTTGATCAAGTCTCTATCTTTCCGGCAATCATTCAGGGAGCCATTGGGCAAGTCTACACTCTGACCTTCGATGTATCCATAATCAAAATCATCATAGGCGTGCACATCGGTATCTAGTAAGGAATAAAACCCATTGTCGGAATGAACGACTCGTTTATTTAGTATGGACGATTGAAACTCTGGCCATTCCATCTCCCGTCGCCACTGTTTAAATTGAGCTACACCTAATACTTGAATATTATCAAGGGATGAAGCCTCGGAGTACCAGACTGAATCTTTGCGCAATTCATTGAGTACATAGGCATAGCTACTTAGTTGTCGCTTGATGTAGTTACATCGCCCTGGTGTTATTGCCGGATCAGATAGCTCGGCTTTAAGCTTATTGTATTCCAGCTGAATGTTGATGATCTGCTTGATTTTTTCTTGATCTACCTGATTCGATTTTTCTAAAATCCACTTTCCTTTTGGCGTGGTCGGCATGTCCGTAAACATGGTGATCATGTGATGTTCAGCCAGGTGTCCAAATACTTCACGGTTACCTCGATTCGTAGGTGCTATATCGTCCATATAGCGAGCATGGTTTAAAAAACGAGCCTCGTCACAAATGATCGCATCTAAGTTTTTCCCATTAGCTAAACCTGGCCGGTCTTGTGAGATGAGATGAAAAACATGGCCATTCCACCAGAAAATACTATGCTCAGGAGTTAAAACTGGATAAATAGCACTGGGGATATTTAATGTCTTAGGGGGGAATCTCCGGCGCCAGAAATGAACATTTTCCTCATAACCTAGACTTTCCCATCCTTTGAGCAACGGAGGTAAGGTTCTATCTAACAATTGCACATAGGTTGTACCAACTATCCCTGTAGCACCGCGCGGCATTAAATTCGCTGCATGTGAGCTGCGCTGCGCAATGGGCCCTTGTGTCTTTCCCGTAGATCTTCCCCATACACCATATTCTTCTTTGGCTCCAATTAACCACGAGATGCGTTGAGGCTTGTTAAGCCAAATTTTAACTTCTCTACTCAAAATACACCTCCTCTATATCTGATTGAGGGTCACCTAATAGCTTCTCTATAGGCCCCTTTTTAAATGATTTAAGCAGCTTTTCAATGACTTGTTTAGGGTTTTCAAACTTCTCATAACCTAGCTCAGCTGGGTCATCAATAATTAGTGGATTAATCGGTTCCCATTTACTCAAATCTGGAGTCTCTACATCGATTTTGTCCAGTCCACGAAGCAGACGTAATTCTTTGAAGAAAGCCGCAGCTGATTTAAAATCCGATTGAGCAGCGGCCTGAAACATCATTTCTTCGCCTTGCTGGATCATCTGTCCACGTGCAAACTCTTTGTCATCTCGTGTTTCAGTAGAGAGAAAAAATTGTTTGGCCATGGCGATATCTGCATAGGCTTGTCGACTACTTATTTTGAAGCGCTCAGTGTGCCATTCGACCAGCTCCTTCAGACGCATGGGGCGCGAAAAATCCCCCTTGTTCCCTTTCACTAATTGGCCAGCCTGCATTCGTTTATCAATTTCTGTAATGCGTTGCAGGATACCCTTATCTTCCTCAGACAAATTATCCAAGTCGTGCGCCAACCACGCCTTTAGTATTCTATCGAGTGGTGTCGTGGACTTGATGTCGCGGGATTTGATATTGCTCATAGCTGCTCTTTTAATTCACTTAAGCGCTTTAAATGTTTATTCCTGAGCTGCTCAGTCTTAATTCTCGATGGGGAATCTGGATTTTTTAGACGTTTATTTGCTTTGCTGATGGCTTGGTAGAGAAGTTGAATTTCTTTGTCTCTACTTATCTCCTTTTTCTCAGCAGGGAGCTCAAAGCAGCCGTGCTCATCAAAAAAATCAATTTGAGCCCATATTTCAGTTTTTGTTTGATGGAGTCGAAGGATTTGTTTTGCCGTTTCGTGCAGCACCTGTTTGTTGTTGCTGATATCCAGCAAGCCCATGTTTCGGTCTATTTGGCGAACGATATCGTCACGTTTACGTAATAAGGAAAGGTATTTGGCATGTTCTTCTAGCGAGGTGGTTGGAGGTGGTTTTATACTTTCCTCCACAAAGTTTGGCATTTGAGTTACTTTCCCTGCAAGCTTTTGTAGTTCTTCGACTAACTTTTTTTTATTGTATGCGTCTGGGCCAGATTGAAAGAGTTTTTTTAGAAAATTATTTGTGCCATAGGAGGCATATAACGAAATGCCCGCAAGATAGTCTCGTGAGGAGTTTAACCATATTTGTATTGCGTCCATCTTGCAAAAATCAGCAAGAGAAAGTTGTATCGGAAGGACAGCCGGAATCCCGATTTTTATTAAAACAGCTTGCATATAAAACACTTTTGTTTTATATTTGATGTATCAAAAGCAATACCGCTAAGACAAAAACTTCTAAAAATGACTTTGTTTAAAATTCAACCCAAAGGCCACTCTTTTGACGATATGCCTTTCTATTTTGAAATTTCCCGATCTATTCTTTTATCACTACTAGATGATTTTGGAGGCGGACTTGGTTCAGAATCAGGCGTGTCTACAATGGGTTCTGTCATTCTAGACGATAATCGAGTTGGTCTATACTTCGATACAGAAGAAGAGATGAATGCCATGAAAATGGCCCTATTAAAAACTCGATTAGTTCAATTGCAAGAGACCTTTATTTGGTAAAAAACGAGCAGGTACCTTGCGAAAATAAGCAAGGTACCTATTTAACAAAACATATACGCATGTCAGAACATGATGAAATATCCTATTTGATACGTCAATGGAAAATCAATAAGCCTCTTCTTGCTGAAAAAATTGGCATGAACAACAATACATTTCGACTTAAAATTGACAAAAACCAATCACGCTATCATTTCTCAGAAGAAGAAAAAAAGCGTATAGCTCATGTTTTGAAGCAAATGGCTATGGACGTCATTGCAACCATACATCATCCAAATTTTAAATATTAAAAAGCTTGTGTGTTAATTTAGAAGTTTTTGCGCAAGGAGACTGACCCACTCTGACGGGTCACTTTTATATAAAACAAAAATGTTTTATATAGCGCATTAAATTGGATAATTAGCCGTCAGAACCTCTACCTTTCGTTTCAAGTATCCAGATTTAGCATTGACAGATATTCCTTTTTCTACACTCCACATATTCCACCCATGAACTTTTACATATTTCAACAAGGTGGATGAAGGATAGGAAGAAAGTAAAAATTTGCCTTTGATCTCTGATAAGCATTGCAAAAGATTTTCAAAGTCCTGTTCGCTATACCCGTCATAATGACCACAATTACTGTTGAAATATGGAGGGTCACAGTAAAAGAAGCTATGCATAGTGTCCCTACTTTTTATAACATAAAGTGCATCAGCACACTCTATTTGGCAATTCTGTAATCGAAAAGCCATGTTTTCGGTGAATCTGTCCTTATTATTGAAAATCTTTTTGGTGGTTGTATTAGTAGTTTTGTCATATCCAAAACTAGCATCCAATTGAGAGCTAAAACTTTGGGCACTCAAAACCCAGACTGCCCAAGCACGCTTGATTTCATTAAATAATTCAGGATTATTGTAAATAACACTTGCCTTTCGGTGTAAATCTCGACTGTGAAGAGTAATTCTGATTTCTTTTTCAAGCCCTACAAAATCATTTTGTACTACCCTGTAAAAGTTTATCAGTTCACGATTGGTGTCATTTAGAATCTCGATTTCTGAAGGTTTCTTGCTGAAAAATATCGCAGCGCCTCCTAAAAAAGGCTCAGCATATAGCGTGTGCTGCGGTATCAACGAAAGAATTTTAGCAGCTAACTTTTGTTTTCCACCATAATAGCTGATTGGTGTTTTTAAATTAATTGTAGTCATATTTCTTATTTACCATCACACTATGCTGCCGGTTTAGTTTTTGTACCGCCCTTTTTTCCTCCCTATACTTCCATGGTGGTGTAGGATTTTCATCTTTCCATAGCCCTTTTTTGTGCGCTTTTGCCATTTTTTCGATACTGAACAACTCAGAATCTTTAGAATACTTCAGGTAATGCCACGCTTGACCATTAGCTACTAGGGCCTGGTTGACATTCTGGTTATTCAAAAAAACGACGCCAACCAATCTGGTATACTTGTCTTTAGTTTGAAGCTCTACCGATACATTTTTCTGGTCAATCAGAGATTTTAAGAAATCCCGAGAAGCCAGACCATGTGCTTGAGTTAACTCTGGCGCATCAATATTGGCCAAGCGGATTTTGAGTATAGTACCATCAGCTATGGTTAGTTTAAACGTGTCACCATCATGTACATTGGAAGCTACACCGCTCACCTTTTGAGCAAAAACGATGGTCTGTGCTGCAAGTAGAGCTACAAGGATTAATATTTTTTTCATGCTTAAGATTTGTTTTTTTTTAAAAAGACCCCGCCTTAAGGAGCGAGGTCTGAAAAAGTAGCTAACAAAATCAATTGCAGCTAGGAGCTTTTTGATGCACTAGAAGGCACTTTATCACTCGGCAATTCCCCTTTGTAGATATAACATGGCATGCTGCCATATGCCTCAAAAGTAACTTTGATGCCAACTGATCCAGTTGGCCCAGTGCCAAAATCGACCTCTGCACCTGTTACGTTGGCTGCTAATCCTTCAGAACCCACTTGGATAAACTCCGTGTCTACACCAGGCCTCTTCAGCAAAACAATACCACGGTAATTTTTTATTGCTCCTATCGTACCTAAATTATCGGCTGAGATTTGCGGAATAAAAAACTCGGCACTCATTTTAAACATTTTGGACAGTTCTTCTCCTTCCATCGTTGATTTTAGGCCCGATTTTTTATAGAGAGGTGCCATTTGAACCGGTTTTTTACCTGTTTCCATCACGTGGCTTTCGGTGATTTCGAGGATGGAGCCAGCGGTAGCACCAATTTTTGGGTTAGCAATTGTTTTTAACCAGCTTAGTGGAATAAACCACGCTTTCTCCTGAATTCCGCTCTGGTTTTCCGTTCCATCGGTGAATTTTAAGCCTAGGTTATTGATCTGTGCATATATGCTCATTGTTCATTTTTTGAATGGGTGACTAATTCGATTACAGCCTGTGAGCCAATTTCAACTAGGTAGGCACATGCCTCCGGATCATTTTCAAGTGCCTCTTTTGTGTATTCTTTTTGCATTTCTGGGATATAGAGCCCAAAGTTAACTCTGTACTTAACAGCACTCTTTGCTGCTAAATCATCCTTTTTTTTATCTTTTATCATCTCACTAAGCTTGATCATTGACTCTAATTGCCTCTAAATCTCTGATCTGAAAACCTAGTGCAAAAATCCAGCGCCACTCAAAAATCTCATGCTTAAAGAAAACACTCATCTTATCCATATCACCCATGCCATCAACCCCAGCCAATAAATTTTCTTTGGGGGTAGCAATAATTCGTTGAGACTTTCTCATCCATGAGCATGGCTTCAATTGTACTTTATCTAAAGCGCTATCTAGATAGAAAAGACCTTGATCACTAGGGCCAGTATATTTACCATATCGTTCACGGTAATCTGCCTGGTACTTACGCCACAAATCACTACTACAATAAAGATTAAACCCAGAGTCAATGTATGCGGATGGCATTGCTTCTAACATTGCCTCGAATTTTTCAACTGCGTTAGCTTTTGTTATAACGCCTGTAGCCACAGGAACTAAACCAGTGCCGTTAGTAGTTGTTTCTGCCGTAATGGCTTTATCTATAATGGTGCCCAGGCCGTCGAAACATTTTCCTATTGTTGAGCCGTCGTCTTCTTTGGCGAAATAGGCATTATCATTCACTTCTTGGGCAATAGTTTTTGTAATCTCATTCGATATATATTCAGCAAATGGGATGTCGTCTCCATTAACGCCCTGCTTCATATGTTCGCTCATCCATGTTTCACGAAACTCTAAGGGGGAAACAAGCATATCGCGCTTTAATAACTTGACCGATAAAGTCCGCCCAGAAAAATGCAAATCATCGTCTGCTGCATCAAAAGCTTGTCTATAAGCTCGAATACCATGCTTAACCATTAATTTGGTTAAGTTGGTTTGATTTTTAACACCTACGCGCAAATCAACATCATCTAATATCGTAATGGAATTGCGCAACGTTGAGAACAGTTGCTTCTCATAAGTGCCCGCATAGGCTTTAACAGCGCTTGCATCTTGTTCCGAAAACTTCATATTTTCTTGTTTTTAAAAAAGTTAAAAAATGGATTATCTACTAAACGCCGCTCTGGCTTCACGATCAAAAGATGTCTCAAAGTTGTTTCTAGACGATGAATTATAAATCAAATCAGCCGGAGCAATAGGAGAACTCGATGGTGCAGAGACATCATTTAGTTGTTTTTTGAGTTCGTCTACCTCGGTTTTTAGTTCTTCTTTTTCCTGCTTTAAAGCTTCTATTTCACTCTTTAATGCATCGTTTTCTTGTTTTATGTTCTCCATTTCAGTCCCTGCCTTTTCAACTTCAACACTTTCCTCATCTTCGGCCTTGATGCCTATTGTCACTAGTTTTTTAAATTTGTTCATTGGATCTGGTGCTAGGGTGTTTTTTACAGATGTGATTACTTTTTCGATAAATGTTTGACTAGGCTCAACGGGTGGGGTTTGATAAAAGGCTGCTACCTGACAGGGGTTCAGTGTCCTGATGTTGGTAGGAATGTTTTTAGCTTGATAGGATTCTATGACGTCGATTAATCCTGCTTCCTTGGCTTCTTCTGGCGTGAAGTAGTTGTCTTCGTAGTTCAACCAATTCGACTGAACAAATTCAATCGTTTTGCTTGCGCGAGTAGCAATCAGATCGGCAAAAAGTGCATCGTACTTATCCATGGTCTCTGCCGATTTTCGCAGAGACTTCGCGTTTCCGAATTCCAATCCTGATACATTATGAAGCATCAAAAGAGACCCATTAGCCATATGCACGGTATGCCCCGCAAGTGCAATCATGGCCCCCATACTGTAGGCGATACCGTCTACATAGGTGTGAACCTTTTTTTGTGAAGCACAAATAGCGTTAAAAATGGGTAATCCATCCCAAACCGATCCACCGGGCGAGTTAATGCGAATATTGATAGTATTTGCTGCCCCCTCTACTTCTTGAAAATCGCGAACAAAGGATTTTGCAAACGTGTGATCATTGGGATTGCCTTCGCCTATAACGCCGTAAATATGTATTTCGGCAGTTTGCTCGAGTTTATTTAATTGTATTGAGTAAAATGGTTTTTGCATGGGGTGAGTTTGATATCACAAATGTCAGCGAGTTGCTTAAATGGCGAAAGGACAGGCAAAATAGTATTACGATTTTTGCCTAAATTTGTAATTCAATGAAATTGAACGATTCAAACAGTATTGCAGATGGATTGGACGAAAAGAACCGTTCTTCTATTCTTCAATTAATCGACTTGAAAACTGAAAGCGATATGGACAAGGTATTGGCAAAAATAGATGCAAAGTTTGCACACATGGATGCAAAATTTGCACACATGGAAAGTAAAATTGATAGCAAGTTTGCTCAAATAGATAGTAGATTCGCACACGTAGAGGGAAGTATTACTACTGTTCGTTGGGTAATAATTGTTGCAGGTGGATTACTTGGCGCTATACTTACAATTATAGCTACTAAACATTAATCATGCTGAATCAAACCGCTACCGCTGCACTGATCTGATTTACCAAAAAATTAAACTGATATCCATTTTTATCCTTAAAAAGCTTCCCCGTAGTCGACTCTTCTTCCAGTGTAACTGGATTGTGTATATTTCCAATAATATACACCCGCCCATTACTATCAGTAATGCGTAACACAGTACGTTTTCCAACATAGGGCATCAGATTTAGCTCCACTTCATCCCGAATCATGTGGACGTCAAAAAAACCAGAATAAATATAAATAATACCATTAGGGTCATCTTTTGTCTTTCGTCTTAATTCAGCGGTCTTTCCAGCTATTTCGATACTTTGCCATGACTTTCCTGATTTGAAGGTAGCAGGATCCCAACTTTCAAAATCGGTATGATAGGCTATCTCAAGACGAGCAATGCTGCCAATATTATCGCCTTCAAAAACAGTTACTAAACGCATTGCTTAATTTAAAAATGGGATTATTAATTGAATTTGATTAATTGGAGGTGTTTTAAACTGCTGCTCGTGCTTATTAAAACGGCCAATTTTTTTATCTAAAGGAAGATCATTGTTTATAGGGGCATAGGAAAGGAATAATCTGTACTCTTCAATCAATCGGTTATTTGATCGTTTATTGAACCGTTCACGTTCACGATAATACCAACGCTTCAAGTTTTCAAAAGGTAGGTCGTCCTCTGCAAAGCCATAAAAATCGATGAAACGACGGATGTTATAGTCAACTACTTGATCAGTAGCATTGGGGTGGTTGCACCATCGATACATTTCTTGCCTAATTAGAAGGTCTATCGCGTTTGAAAAACGCCTAATATCCTCATTGGTTAGATGAGTTCCCAATGTATTTTTACCTATATCAAAGTCAAATGTTGCACCCAGATTGAGTTTTTGACAGGGTTTCACCTTTGTCGGGTCT
>SSFR01000016.1 GCA_008015505.1 Pedobacter sp. | reverse complement strand
TCATACTCCCAGTAGAAGCTATGGCCATTCCGATCCGTCTTTTTCACCATCAAATGCCCATCATAAACCATTTTGGTCGATTGGTTCAAGGCATCGGTAATGCGGAGCATGTTGCCTTGCTCATCGTAGCTGTAGCTGATTTTTTGTTGGTTGTATACACTAGCAGAAATAATGCGGCCTTGACGATCGGTTTCGATCTGGATTTCACGTCCAGCCGTATCGGTGATCTGTTGTAATACACCGCGCTCGTACGTAAACACCATCTGGGCCTGGGTTCCTTCACGTGCGATTTTAGTGAGCTTATAATAGGTAGAATTAAACCTGTCAAAGTGATAAACCAAGTCTTCTTCATGATGATAAACTTCGTAGTGGTCTCGATGCCAGGTGATAGTAATCTTTTCGGCACGCAAGTAAAACGGTTCATGCGGCTCTACATCTGGAACGGCCACCACGCGTCCATCTGCCATGCGTAAGCCCCAGGATTCATCTTCAGGGTAATATTGTATTTCTCGGTCGTATTGCCAGTGGCATCCGTGCCCAAGCAAGCCCTGATAGGCCGAGTCGGAATACCAGCTGCGTTTCCATTCAAAAGGGATGGAACCAGGCAAGGTGAAATCAGTACCATCATACACCACCGCGCCGTTGACAAAGTTGATGGGTTCAAAGCCGGCATGGCAAAGCGATCTGCTGAGCCAGTTAGGGCCTACGGCACTTTTGAGCACCTTGTTAATTACTTTATTTAAGCTTTTGGCAACACCCATAATTCCCATACGCACAGCTGCATTCTGAGCCATTCCTCCCCAGTCGGGTATGTAAGGTCCACCCACGTTTACCGGTGGCCCTGAAGGAATGGGTAGTGAATAAGCGGTAGGAGCAAATAGGCTTGGGGTAACCTTCCATGTTTTTTTCTTGCCAGGTGCTAATGATAGGGGCACACCCGTATCATTACAAGTCATGATCATATAGCCTTTAGGCGCTAAACGGCTACTATCAGCAAATACATTCTGGCTCGCAAAGAAGTTGATGGACTCGTGACCAATAATGGGGGTCATGAGCCATGGCGGTGTAAATAGCGGGATGTGGACTAATGTCATTAAAATACCCGGGGTATCAGACACGCCTCTGGGCACACCATTGATATTAACTGTGGAACCGATATAAGGAATATAAGCGGCAGGATCGAGCACCATACCCATATATGGGTGAAAAGGGTTGTATGGCGGCAAGGTGGTAAAATGGACATCTAAGCCGATGACCATCGTAAAATGGTTGTTGACTGGTAGCATATATAAGGTGAATGAGCTAAAGACTCACTCTCTGTTTCAGCACGGTGTATGTTTTCACTATAAGACGTATTCTTCTGCGGCAACGGCAAAATTCTTTTTGGCACTTCTTTTCCAGTCGTCGCCATATAAATGGGCCATTCGAGATTCTATATCATTCTTTTCTTCTTCTCTACAAATTTTAAGGTAATGGTAGGCTATGACTGAAAACCCTAAGCCTCGCAGCACTTCATCATCTAGTGCATATCCTATCGGAAATGCTTTTTCAGCAATCTCACTTACTTTACTGCTATGATGTTTCGAAGCCACTAATAAGGCATTTTGAAAAGCACCCATGGAAAGATTCTCTTGTTGGTGTTGGACATATAAATCGGCTTGTTTTTCAAACCAAGCTATACTTTCCTTATGGTCACCTGCTATGCTCAGATACGCTGCCTTATAGGCGTAGAGTTGCCCTAGTAAACCTGATGCGGATAATTTGGTATCAGGTGATGCCAACATAGGATGCATAATGTTCATCCCTTTGTCAAACAGTTGATGGATTTTTTCTGTGGACTTAAACCCAAACAAAAAACCAGCATATACAAGATGAGCAGATGCCCAAAGCAATTTATCACCACAGCCTTGTGTGCATGTTAGTGCTTTTTCCCCCCATTCATCTACGCCTTGTTTGTTGCCTTTTTTTGCTGACTCGCCCATCTTGAAAACACATTTCCGGAACGCAACCTGCGGATCATCCGGATTGCCTGCTGTAGCTAGTTGCTGGTAGATATTTTGGGTATCGAAGCATTTGGCAGCAGAAACCGTGATTCGTTCTTTTAGCTCCTTACTACACAATCGCTGGTATTTTTCATTATCGAGATCATCTAACAGCATCAAAGCGACATTTTTGGGCAATAGGGCGAGCATTTTTTCTACCCAATTGATGTAGTCTTTTTCGTTGGCAACTGCATAGGGGAGTAGACCAAAGACGAGTTTATTGTTTTTGCTCCTGTACTTCTTAAAGCTCTTCAAAAGTGCAGCAAGCAACCAGTTGTTGTCTTCCTGATGATGTTCTTTTGGGCTAAGCTCCTCCAACCGATCTTTGAAAGAAGAATAATCGTCCCATGGGGATACTCCACCTTTAGGTATCTCACTAGCAAATAATTCCAACCAGTCTTTGATTAAAAAGTAGGCGTAATTATGCGCTTCCACGAAAGGCGTAAACAGCACGATGAAAGTCTCTTCTAGGCTACCATGCGTGGTAGATTCTAGTTTTATGAACCCATTGAAAATGTTCTGATCCTCTTTTTTGATCAACCATCTGATGAGTTGATAATCTTGGTTATTGGTGGCCGTTTTCCATTTTTCTTGTAAGGAAGATATGGCAAGTGCGATAGGGTTATGGTTATTCATACGTGCTAGTTAATGTTTACCATGGCCCCCTGTATAGCTGTTATCGCTTTTGACTTCATGGTCGTAGTGGTAGCATCGGTTGTTAAGCCGGCGGTGGCTATAATATCTGTGGTGCCCTTAGAGTTCAGTTGAGCCTTTGTGTCACTTTGCACTTTCACTTCTGTTTTTCCAAAAAGGGTTGTATCAAGCCCTTTGATTTCAATTTTTGAAGATTCGCCACCTGATTTTGCAAGGGTTATTTTATCTGCAAAAATGGTTATCTCGTCGTCCTCTAATGTGATACTGGCTTTGTTATTGGTGAGGTGCACTGTTTTGGATGAAGTGACAGTGATTTTATTATTTCCATCGATTACCACATGGTTGCCTCCAGTTTTGTCTTTTACGGTGATGCCACCGCCATCGTTGAGCTGAACGGTGTGTCCACTTTTGCTGGTGAGGCTTTTGATGTTATTGTCTGAGCCGCCACCTCCACCAATCTTTCCATGGAACAAGCCACCTTTTACATACGGCCTGTCTGGATGACCATGTACAAAAGCCACCATTACTTGATCGCCTTTTTCTGGGATGGCTACAAAACCACGGTTTTTACCTACTTGTTCGCTGCTTCCAGCATCTGGGCTCATCACCCGTATCCATTCGGAAGTGTTACCATTCATTTGCCAGTCGAAACTGACTTGCACACGGCCCTGAGGATCTTTATTTTCAATCACAGTAGCCGTTTGATCCTCTGCATTAGGTATTTCAAACGCAGGTGTTGGCAGATATCCGGTATCGGCTCCTATGGCTTTAAAGTTGCCTATATAGTTTCCTAGTGCATCTGTAGTATGGGTTATCTCGATAATCATCAGCTTTGTAAAATAACTGCTTTCAGTACTATCAGGTTTGCGCACATCCATTTCAACCAAACAGCCTGGGTATAAAAAAGGAACAGTAGTGGTGCCAGAAGTGGTAAATACATTAACGGACAAACTGCCGCTAGTGCTTTTCTGTGCTGCCTCTACATCTTTGTTGGTACTAGCTTTTAGAGGTGCTATTCTTAATGAAGGGGTCTGAAAAGTCTTTTCGGATAGCTCATATGCTGCTTTTGCTAAGGAGGATTTGTGGCTTATTTGTGTTGACCCAGTCGTCAATTTTTCATGTGTGCTGCTATTGTAACCACACATGTTTCGCTTTACGTGTCTTGCTTTCATAAAGACAGACAGATGATTTATCTCTCTACCAACGATCAAATTGATTGGCTTTTCAGGAGTTGGTAGTTTGCCAAAATGGAGGATCTTACCATCGTAAAAAAATTGTTCACCATAAGCTTCTGCAATGCGAGCAAGGAAATTGTAATGCGTTTCATCGTACTGGCAGGCATATGAAATGTTACCTGTATAGGTAGGCTCTACGCGGCTTTTATATTTTCCGTTGTCTAGCCCTTCTTTAATTATGGTATCAGCTATGGTTTTAAGACTGACAGGTTGCTTGCCACCAAAGCTTTGTAAATGTGCTGCACTATCCAGTAGAATGGTAGGGCTTTTTCCTGTAATGACAATATTTCCCAAACTACTCTCTTGGGTGGTAAAGCCTACCTCGGTAATTACCCCCACAAAATCTCGACTAGGGCTGTCTGGAATGTTTTTGTAGGTAAATGTGATCAAAATCCGCTTACCTAAAAGCTTTTGTGCGTCTTCTAACTGATGATTTTGGGCATTGCCTAAAGAATCGTGTGATAGGATTAATGCGAAGCTGTGATGCTCAGTAGCGCTCTGACGCAATTCAAAGTGTAGGTAGTGTTCAATTTGGGTGCCTTCTACTACGATTTTTAATAAAGTAAGATGAGATGTGCCAAATACGGAAGAACTGGCAATTGCTTGGGCATTGCTTATTTGGTTGTTTGTAGAAGACATTATATATGTATGGCTTGGTTATTGATTTTAGATTCTTAAATAAAGGTCTATAGTTGAAAACTTGCTGTTCGGAACGGTTTTAGATCAGAATTATAAGGGCACTTTTTTGGTTTTATCTATTCATTCTAAAAAAAATCATTAATGCTAACCATATTGGCCAATAGCCTATTAGGTAGATGTATCCATTTCTTCTATTTTTTTTAGTGTTTATCTCTGCGTCTTTAAACTCATCGTAATAATGATCTAAGTATTTTTTTTTGATGAAATAATAACAAGTAGGAGGAGCCACTAGTCCAAGTAGAGCTATTCCGAATAGACGTGTTCCGCCACATACAGATACTAGAGTTCTAAAAACATCAAAACCCACAAATACACCCACAAATTCTAGGCAAAGTAGGATTGTAAGAAGTTCAAAAAGAAGGATGATCACAATGCTGTAAGTATATGGATCTGTTTTTTCGTTATTGCCGTCTTGATACGCAGAATTGAACATTAAAAAAATAAAAAATCTTAATTTTCTCATCGTTATGATTTATAGAAAGCAATTAATCCCATCATGATTGGCCAATAAAGAATTAAACAGGTGCAACCGATTATCCGATTCATTCTCGTATTTATTGGGGCCTCTGTATACTCATTATAAATGCGTTCTAGATGTTTTTTTTTGACGAAATAGTAGTAATTAAGAGGATACATCAAGGCGCACATAACCATGCCACGTCCGTAAACTATGCCTTTTGCTGAATTTAGTAGATCGGTGAAAAGAGAGATATTTATATAATTTCCGATGAAATCGATGCCAGCGTAGACTACGAAAATTTCGTAAAGCATGATAATTCCAGCAGTAGTAGAATAAGGTGAATCTTCCCCTTTACAATTCCCATCCTTGTAATAATGATTGAAAATTAGAAATATTAAATATTTGGTGATTTTCATAGTTTTTATGCGTAATTATTCTGCTAGCTCCCAAACAAATAGCACCACTCCTCCTGCAAGAACTACTGGAGCTCCTAATGTAGTACCGTAGAGTATTAATCCTCCTTGTGCTACTATTTGAAGACCGTCATTCCAATTGGGATCATCAATAAACTGAAGAATATTGTCCGCAGCACCTAACCTACCTGACCACTTTCCAATCACACGCATAACCTTAGGTAATTTCGCACTTTGCATCACATGAACGCTAGCTTCTGCACCAGAAAGAACCAAATCAATACAACCATTCATGGTAAACAAAGCATCTTTAAGTGAGGGTGCTTTTTGAATTGCAGCAGGTAGTCTACTGGAGGTTATCACCTTAGATTGACTATTCCTTCCCCTAACAGGATGATTATCCACACGTGTTTGTAGCCCAGATCGCATGTCCGTAGGTTGAATGCCATTTTTAAGCGCGGTTCCAGCAAATGGCACCTTAATATTTCTAACCTTAGAAATATTATTAGTCGCAAATATTCGAGCTACGCCGGGCCATTCCATAATATTGTCTTCACGCTGCCAGTTGCCACCACAGCCATGTACGCGGTTTTTAGCTTGTCGTTCTTTTGAATTCATGGGAGGGCTACCGTCCCATCTATTATTTTTCATGTGCCATTTTTACTTTATGTCGTCACATAGTAAACCATTGG
Source organism: Pedobacter sp. (assembly GCA_008015505.1). Taxonomy (GTDB): domain Bacteria; phylum Bacteroidota; class Bacteroidia; order Sphingobacteriales; family Sphingobacteriaceae; genus Daejeonella. Next base: position 350 of record SSFR01000016.1, on the reverse strand, counting down.
TAGTTTAAAAGGCATCGACTTAGTTGAATAGGGAAATCTGACCCTCTGAATGATTTATATAAGGGCGCACTAGGAAAACAAAGTGTGCTCAAACACACACTTTGTTCGCTTAATCAGCTTAAGCAGTTTTTGGCCACTGACCATCGTAAGCACCACCGCCGTAAGTGATTTTTTCGGCACTTACCTCAAAATGGATATACATGTTGTTGTCTGATCCTAAAGACATAAAATCTACTTCATGGTCGATTACATAGCCGTTTTCCCACTTTAGAGTAATCAAAGTGCCTTCTTCGTGCGATTTGTTAAAGATGATTTCGCCCTTAGTCGGTTTGAATTTACCGTTCAGTAAG
>SSFR01000005.1 GCA_008015505.1 Pedobacter sp. | reverse complement strand
AATGCTCCTGATATTCGAGCAAAGCCTGACCCCATTTCAGGTCCTAAGCATTTGGCTTTATTTGTTAATGGATATCGCTTTGGATTTCCGGAGAAGCCGAACTCGGATCATGCGATCACTAGTTCCGATCGATATAATTATTGGGAAGGTGTGGATCAGCAGTTTAGCAAACAATTGGGGTCTGGTACGAGATTATATGCCGATGGACATCATGGTATTGGTACGTCGAATCATCAAAATATGCTGCAGTTCTATCATAGTGCCAAGAGTGCGATAGGACCTTTTCCTTCTGATGGTAAAGAGATAGCGATAAAATATGTTGGCATGGGCGAAATGGCGATCAGAGAAATGACGATTCCTGTACAAGGAAAAGCAGTTTTATACACGTTTGATACCAGTGGGTCTGGGCCATTTGCAGAAGCCAAGTTGAACACGGAAGCCAATGAGTCAGGCTTCAATGAGCGTCGCAGCAATGGCCAGCAAGCAGGGAAAGCGCTTCTAGTCGATATCCAGAGTCAAAAGATACGAGCTCGCAGAGATGCTGAGGATAATCTAATTGACACGCTGGATATTGTGGCTCACAGCATGGGTTATGCCTATGCACTAGGAATTACTGATGCGCTGAAAGGCAAAGTACCTTTTGGTCGGTTTTATGTTATTGCTCCGGAGAATGCCTGTAGTGGGGAAATTGACCTAGATGCTTTTGAGGAAGTATGGCAGTACGGGAGTAACCTAGGCGAACCCAATGCCGATCCGATTCATCAGCAGGATGGGGTGGCGCCACAGTGTGCGGTGAGAGGGCTTGGGGATATTGACTTCAAATACAGTGGAAAGAGAGGCCGTGCTTTTATTCCAAATGGGGAGCCGAAAGGCTTTTTACAAAGCCACTCAATTGGGAATTATAAATGGATATTCAGTAAACTAAAATCGAGTAAGGATAAGGGATATGTTAAGCCGCGGGGTTAAATGTATTACAGTAATTGTGCTTTTTTTTATAACAGCCTGTAATCAACAAGAACAATATGATAAGGAAAGAGCAATTAAAGCTTTAGAAATATCAAAGAATGTAATTGGTGGACAGCATGCCTATGATCAATTGTATCAACAGTGTTTGGATAGTTTGAACACGTGGTGCTATGCCAAGTTACCTGCATATGAATCTGTATTTTTTGATCGTACCTATCGATTGGGCGTGTTGTATTTCAATAAAGAAAAGGATCGAATGGTTACAGCTATTTTGGTTCAGTGCAATGAGCCAATATGCGAAGCTGATGCTGTTCATTACTTCTACGGCGCTAAAATCAAAGGGCAATGGTATTTCTTTCAGGGGGGGGGGACAATGGTTATCCCTAGAGATTTTTATCAAAAAGATACCCACACTCCTGTAAGCTTTGAGAAACTTCATGAATTGGCTGTAAAAAATATACTCCGCGGCTATGTCAAGAAAAATAAAGACGGCGAATGGGAAATCAATGATGCTTTTTTTACTGCGCATTTTTCGGGGGCAAACTGGGGAGATTTTGACGCACAGTTACCCAAAGACACACTCTCCAACGGAAAACATTTTACCAATAAGCGAGAGTATTTTGAGAATATTTATTTGAGAGTTGCAAAAAGTATATGGCCACCCAAAGAGGATGAATAGCATAAGCTATGTCTTAGAAGGCATAATGGCTGATATTTTACAAACTGCCACTAGGCCACTCCTAATATTATTGCTCCAGAGAATGCCTGTAGTGGGGAAATTGACCTAGATGCCTTTGAAGAAGTATGGCAATATGGTAGCAATCTTGGCGAACCGAATGCGGATCCGATTCATCAGCAGGATGGGGTGGCGCCGCAGTGTGCTGTGAGAGGGTTGGAAAATATTGCGAGTGATTATAAGGATAAGCGAGGCCGCGCCTTTATTCCAGATGGAGAGCCGAAGGTTTTTTGCAAATACCGGAGGAAGTGTAATGGCTGTTCTTCGAAAAAATTATCAATCGGATATACATCTTCCATTGAGTTTTCAAAAACTGTATGAACTGGCTATGGATAATATGTTTCGGGGCTATGTAAAAAAACAAAGAAGGAACCTGGCAAATCAACGATGCATTCTTTACATCACTGATGGAAAATGTAGGTTGGGGGGATTTTAATAAGCAATCGCACCGGGATACGGTGGCTTATGGAAAACGATTTACCAACCGGAAGGAATACTTTGAAAGTATTTATATGGGTATAGTAAAGAGTTTTTGGCTCAAACCCCAAGATAAATTAGACCAACCACATCACTAGAAGCCCTCAAGAATCAAATGTTGATCGCAGCGGTACAATTGAATCTATCCTAAGCTTTATAATTCCACTCTAAACCCTCTTGGAAAAGAATCGTATTTTTGGGGCCAGTCCAAAATGCAGTAAATCTGAACGAATGAATAAAACGAATTATAAGCAAGATGCACTTGATTATCATGCACAGGGGCGTCCAGGGAAGATTCAAGTTGTATCGACTAAGCCTACCGATTCTCAGCGCGATTTGGCTTTGGCCTATTCTCCAGGAGTAGCTGAACCTTGTTTACGAATTGCTGAAAATAAAGAAGATGTTTATAAATATACAGCCAAGGGCAACTTAGTAGCCGTGATTAGTAACGGTACAGCTGTACTAGGCTTAGGTGATATCGGGCCAGAAGCAGGGAAGCCTGTGATGGAAGGTAAGGGGATTCTATTCAAGTTATTTGCTGATATCGATGTGTTTGATTTGGAGATTGATGCTAAAAATGTGGATGAGTTTGTGGCTATTGTCAAATCTTTGGAGCCTACTTTTGGTGGGATCAATTTGGAGGATATCAAAGCCCCCGAATGCTTCGAAATAGAGCGGCGTTTGAAGGAAGAAATGACTATTCCAGTGATGCATGATGATCAGCATGGAACAGCCATCATATCAGCTGCAGCTTTGATTAATGCTTGCGAACTTCAAAAAAAGAAATTAGACAAAGTCAAGATTGTGGTGAATGGGGCGGGCGCTGCCGCTATTTCGTGTGCGCGTTTGTATCTGAGCATGGGGGCTAAACGTGAAAATGTGGTTATGCTCGATCGTAGTGGTGTTATTCGTAAAGATCGAGCTCAATTGGAAGGCACTAAGGCAGAATTCGCAACTTCTCGTAATCTGAATACTTTGGTAGAGGCGATGAAAGACGCCGATGTATTTATTGGGCTATCATCACCCGATGTACTAACAGCTGCCATGTTGAAAACGATGGCTAAAAACCCTATCGTTTTTGCAATGGCTAATCCTGATCCCGAAATCGCTTATGAACTTGCTATCCAAACACGTAAGGATATCATCATGGCAACTGGTCGGTCCGATTACCCTAATCAGGTGAATAATGTACTCGGTTTCCCCTATATTTTTCGGGGTGCGCTAGATGTAAGGGCTACGTCCATCAATGAGGAAATGAAGATTGCGGCCGTTAAAGCGATCGCAGAATTAGCCAAGAAAACTGTTCCAGAGGCGGTTAATATGGCCTATAATACCAAAAATTTAAAATTTGGTAAAGATTATATCATTCCTAAGCCTATAGATTTTCGTTTAATTACGGGCGTGTCGCCTGCAGTAGCTAGGGCAGCTATTGATTCTGGTGTTGCTCGAAAAAAAATTACAGATTGGGATGCCTATAAAGAAGAGCTGAAACAAAGATTGGGCAAAGATGATGCACTATTACGCAGCATTACCAATAAAGCCAAACTAAACCCGAAGCGTGTTGTTTTTGCAGAAGCGGATAATTATAAAATTTTGAAGGTTGCCCAAATTGTAAGAGATGAGCATATTGCTATTCCCATATTACTGGGAAATAAAGCAGTTATCCAACGAATTATTGATGAAAACGAGCTTCAATTGGATGGTGTTGAGGTGATTGATCCACTAGAAGAGGATGTAAAACTGAATAAGTATGCGGAGTATCTTTTTCAAAAGCGTCAGCGGAGGGGTGTTACTTTACTTGAGGCCAGGAAAATCATGCGTGATCGTAATTACTATGGTGCTTCCATGGTGCAGTTTGGAGAGGCAGACGCACTTATTTCGGGTATGACGCGTAATTATGCAACCACAATCAAACCAGCTCTACAGATCATAGGAACGGAGGAAGATGTAACTAGAGTTGCTGGGATGTATATGATGATTACCAAAAAAGGTCCTGTTTTCTTTGGAGATACGACGGTTAATGTCGATCCAAGTGTGGATGAATTAGTCGATATTATTGTTTTACTTGAGCGATCGGTGAAGAAGTTTAATATTAAGCCTCGTGTAGCTGTATTATCGTATTCGAACTTTGGTTCAAATGATGGAGTTATACCTGAGAAAACACGCGGGGCGGTAAAAATACTTCATGAAAAATATCCAGATATTGTTGTTGATGGAGAAATGCAAGCCAATTTTGCGATGAATCCAGGCTTGTTAAAAGACAATTATCCATTTAGTCGATTGAGTGGTTCTCCAGCCAATGTATTGGTATTTCCAACACTTGAATCGGGTAATGTCGCTTATAAATTATTACAAGAATTAGGTGGTGCAGAAGCAGTTGGACCAATTTTGCTCGGATTAAAAAAACCGGTTCATGTGTTGCAATTAGGAAGCTCTGTGCGCGAAATTGTGAATATGGTTACTATTGCTGTTGTTGACGCCCAGGTAAAAGAAGAGGAACTAGCCAAAAAAAACCCTCAAAAGAGTATACTTAGTCGAATACGTAAATCTTAAAAATTTTTCAATTGTACGCTTATATCAGTGGCCAACTAATTTTTAAATGCCCCACCTATGTTATCCTCGATGTTGGAGGGTTGGGTTATCATATACATATTTCTTTAAATACCTATGCAGATATAGCAGACCGGACATCCTGTAAATTGTTTACTTGGCTACATATCAAAGAGGATGCACATACCCTGTATGGCTTTTTTGATGAGGGAGAGCGCAAATTATTTTTGCATTTGATATCTGTCTCTGGTATAGGTCCTAATACAGGTAGAATGATTTTATCGGCTATCACACCTGCGGAAATTCAAGATGCTATTATTAGGGGAGATGTGCCTCTCATTCAGCGGATCAAAGGTATTGGTCCTAAATCTGCACAGCGTCTAATTTTAGAACTACAAGATAAGCTCAAGAAAGAGGGATCTGGATCATTGATTACAGTATCTCACCATCATACTGTTAAAGACGAAGCGCTTTCAGCTTTGGTCATGTTAGGTTTTGCAAAACAGGCAGCAGAGAAAGCATTAGATCAAGTGATTAGAAGTGAAAAAGAAACTTTAACAGTGGAGCAATCGATCAAGATGGCATTAAATGTGCTGTGATTATCTCGATTACATTCATAATATGAGATTATAGGTCAGTAATCTTATTTTTAACCTGTAGTAAAAAACGAATCTTCCGTTATAACTATAATGAAATAAAAGCGATATTGTCGCTCTTAATTTATGTGGTCATGGCATTCTTTGTTTGATACTTTTAGATAAGGTCTATTTTATTACAAAACTTTATTATATACCCTTGAAAAACTTTTGTTTCCTAGTAAGCAGTGTTTTTTTCTTTTTGTTTGTGTGGATTGATTCCGTTTCCGCACAAAGAGTGGCCAGTGGATTAGATACATCGAAGTTGGTGTATCCCCTGCGCGATTCTAAAGCAATTAATCTCAAAGGACAGGCTGGCGTTGATCTTCCTGCTCCGTCCAATGTTCAGCGGAAAGTAGAATTTGATCCTATCACTAAAATGTATATCATTAGTGAAAAGGTTGGGGATCGACTATATCGGCCAACCGAGTACCTCACTATTGAGGAGTATCAGCGCTATGAAAATAAGCTCATCAAAAATAAAAATTGGAAAGAGCTATCAAACTTGCCGTTGGCTCAGGCTAGAGAACCCGGGTTTATACCACCTATCGTGATTGATAATAAGGTTTTTGAGCGTATTTTTGGAGGAACTACCATTGATATTAGGCCACAAGTATCAGCAGAAGTGATTTTAGGTGGTCGGATTAATATCAATAATAATCCCCTGCTTCAAGAGAATCAACGTAAGCAGTTTAGTTTTGACCTTACACAGCGTATGCAAGCCAACGTAGTTGGACAGGTTGGTAATCGAATGCGTATTCTGATGAATTATAATACCGAGGCTCAATTTGATTTTGAGAACCAGGTTAAAGTTCAGTTTACGGATCTTCCTATACCGAATAAACCTAGCTATGAAGGTAAGAACGACGATATTATCAAGAAAATTGAAGCAGGAAATGTGAGTTTGCCACTTAATTCGTCTCTGATTACTGGTAGTCAGGCGTTATTTGGATTAAAAACACAATTGCAGTTTGGAAAGTTGAACGTGACCACTGTATTCTCACAACAAAAGTCCCAGCAGCGAGAAATTACAATTGCGAATGGATCTCAACAAAACACATTTCGCATTTCGGCAGATGCTTACGATGCTAACAGGCACTATTTCTTGGCACAATATTTTAGAGACAACTACAATCAATATTTAAAACAAATTCCGACGATTACTTCCCCTATCAATGTGACTAAAGTAGAGGTGTGGGTTACGAACAAGGCAGGCATTGCCACCGATGCCAGAGATGTATTGGCATTGATCGATTTGGGAGAGAATAGCCATATTTATGATGTAGCTCAGGTATCAGGTGGGTCGGGCTATTCCGCTTTGCCAATGGGTTTTTTAGGCGCACAGGCAGGGGCTCCAGCTCAGTCGAATAATTTATTAAATAATCCCGTTTTTTCTATGGCAAGAAGCACAGCTGATAATAGTATTAGTGTGTTTTTCCAGGCAAATGGTGCGAATGATAATTATACTAAATTACAAAGTGCCCGAAAGCTTCAAAGCACGGAATATACCCTTAATAGTCAATTGGGATATATCTCTTTGAACACCAGCTTGGCTACGGATGATGTTTTGGCAGTAGCTTTTCAGTATACAGTGAATGGGGTGACTTATCAAGTTGGAGAATTTTCAACAGATCAACCAGTTGCTGGTGATGGAGCACGTACTGTATTATTTGTTAAGTTGTTGAAAGGAGAAGTGGTTAAAACCAATTTACCTACCTGGAATTTAATGATGAAGAATATTTATTCTCTGAATGCATTTCAAATTAATAGCTCTGGCTTTAACTTGAATGTATTTCGTTTGGATGAAACTGCGGGAATTGATAAGATCCAAATGACAGAAGGAATCAATACAAGAAATAAACTGTGGATTCAACTGACCGATTTGGATAATTTGAATCAGCAGAATGAGCCCAAGCCAGATGGATTGTTTGATTTCATAGAAGGAATAACTATTGACTCCCAACGTGGAAAGATCAAGTTCCCTGTGCTTGAGCCTTTTGGTTCTGACTTAAAGGCAAGATTTGATCCAAGTGAATCAACTCTAATGGATAAGTATGTGTTTCAGGAGCTTTATGATAGAACACAATCAGATGCTCAGCAAAATTTTCCCAAAAAAGATCGGTATAGCATTCGAGGTACCTATCAGTCGCAAACAGGTACTGAATATGTGTTGAATGCCATTAATGTTCCGCAAGGTTCTGTGCAGGTTTTTGCAGGTACAATACCACTTACTGAGGGTGTTGATTTTACAGTAGATTATAGCACTGGGCGCGTTAAAATATTAAATCAAGCTATTTTAAGCTCCGGGCAACCAATCAAAATTAAGCTAGAAAATAGCGAGCTCTTTGGTATACAACAGCGAAACTTAATTGCCGCCCGATTTGATTATTTGGAAAATAAAAAGCTTCGTTTTGGGGCTACAATTATGAATTTGACTGAGCGATCTGTGACTCAAAAGGTCAATCTTGGTCAAGAGCCCTTAGCCAATACAATTTGGGGTTTGGATGTAAACTACGCATCTAAATCGCGCTGGCTCACTAGGATGATTGATAAAATCCCACTGATTAGTACCAAGGCTCCGTCTAACGTAACCTTCAGTGCTGAATTTGCTCAATTATTGCCTGGTCATACACAAGCTGTAGGGGGATATCTGGATGACTTTGAATCGACTCGATCTGTTATTGATATCAAAAGTTTTTTGCCATGGCAGATTTCAGGAACTCCGCAGCGATTTTCGGAGTGGGCTAATATGGGACCTAATGGTTCAGGTGATCTCAGCTACGGTTATAATCGTGCCAAACTGGCATTTTATACGATAGACCCCATTTTTTATGTAAGTAGTTCCACTACTCCACCCAATATCAATACGACTGAGTTATCTAATCACTATGTTCGTCAAGTGATGGAGCAGGAAGTCTTTCCATTTAAACAATCGAAAACGGGGGCTCCATACCCCCTTAATATTCTTGATTTGGCATTTTATCCAACCATTCGCGGCCCTTACAACTACACTGTCAATGGGCTTAATGCAGATGGTACGTTTGCTAATCCACAGAATCGCTGGGGTGGTATTGTCAGAAAGATAGACTCGAATGATTTTGATGCATTGAATGTGGAATTTATTGAGATGTGGCTTTTGGATCCTTTCATTTATAAGCCAAATAGTGCAGGTGGTGATTTATACTTTAATCTAGGTAACATCTCTGAAGATATTCTGAAAGATGGTAGGCAGAGTTTGGAGAATGGATTACCAGTTGATGGGGATCAAACCAAATTGGATCAAACGGCTTGGGGTAATGTACCTAAACTACAACCTATTGTACAGGCATTTAGCAATGATCCAAGCGCCAGGCAATTTCAAGATATTGGTTTGGATGGTTTGAGTGATTCGGATGAGAAGATCAAGTTCGCAACTTTTTTGAGCTCTGCTCAATCAGCAGGTCTTACAGCGGCTGCACTCGGGCAATTACAGTCGGATCCTTCTTCAGATAATTATCATTATTTCAGGGGGGGGGATTTGGATGGAGCTAATGCCGGAATACTGAAGCGTTACCAAAACTATAATGGAACAGAGGGGAACTCAAAAACATCAGCACAGTCTATTGCCCAAACTGGACTCGATAATACAGCCTCTACGTCTCTTCCTGATGTGGAAGATATCAATCGAGATAATAACTTGACTTTGGCCGATGAGTATTACGAGTATAAAGTTTCTATTCGTCCGAATGATTTAAAGAATATCGGAGCCAACTACGTGGCTAATATTGTACCTGCAACTGTGCAGCTAGCAAATGGCCAAAATAGTACGGTGAATTGGATACAGTTTAAAATTCCAGTTCGTGATGCTAGTCGAGTAGCATTTGGGGGCATCCAAGATTTAAAATCCATACGTTTCATGCGTGTGTACATGAATGGTTTTCAGGATACCGCGGTGATACGTTTTGCTAAACTACAGCTAGTGAGGAGTGACTGGAGACAGTATAATGCAGAAAATGATCCTTCAAAAGTATTGGCTGATCCGTCGTTAGTAAATCCACCTCCTGACGGCTCAACACTTGATGTAAGTACAGTTAGTATTGAAGAGAATGGGCAAAGTGGTAACGTACATTATGTGCTTCCTCCGGGGATTAATAGGGAGCTTGATTATAATAACGTACAATTTAATACACAGCTCAATGAACAATCTTTGGCTTTAACTGTAAAAAACTTAAAAAATGGTTATGCTAGAGCTGCATTTAAAAATTCGACAGCTGATTTTAGATCATACCGTCGTATGAAAGTGTTTATCCATGCTGAGCAACATCCACAGGATCCTTCAGGAACGGGGCTAAAGGATAATGATGTCAATGCTTTTATTCGATTTGGTGCAGATAATCAGAATAATTATTATGAATATGAAATTCCACTAAAGGTGACTAGTGCTGGTACTACTGATCCTGCTGCTGTTTGGCCAGATCAAAACAGTTTGGATGTGGAACTTCAATCATTTCAGCTAATTAAAATCAAACGAAATAACACAATTGACCCAGCAACAGGCCTCCTCTGGGATATTAATAAACCATATAAAGATCCAAGCTATCCTGGTATTACTATTGTTGGTCAGCCAGATATGAGCAATGTGATAGTCTATATGTTGGGAATTAGGAACCCAATCAGTAGTGGGGCAACTAAGAGTGCTGTTGTTTGGTTTGATGAGCTTCGTTTGTCTGACCCTGATTTACGCGGAGGATGGGCAGCAGTGGGAAGGCTTAATGCGCAGTTAGCCGATTTGGGTAATGTAACCATTGCAGGAAATAAAAGTACAGCGGGTTTTGGATCTATTAATAATCGTTTGAGTGAGCGTAGTCGTAATGATATAATAGGGGTAGATATCTCTTCTAATATCGAATTGGGTAAATTTTTTCCAGCAAAAATGGGACTTAAAGTACCCATGTTTGTTGGATATTCTAAGAAGGTGAATACCCCACAGTATGATCCTAGGAGTCCGGATTTAGAATTGAAAACGGTTTTTGCTAATTCTCCTCAATCGGTACAAGATTCTATTCTTCATCGTGTGCAAGATTATACCACCAACTCGAGTATTAATTTTACCAATGTTCGCAAGGTAAAAACGAATCCAGCCAGTAAAAACCATCTTTGGGATATTGAAAACTTGAATGCTACCTATGCGTACACTCAGTATTACCACCGAGATCTGATAGTGGAAAATAGATTGGATAATACCTATCGTGTGAGTCTGGGATATAATTTCTCCAATCAGCCTAAAGTATATACTCCGCTCGCTAAGCTAAAGTTATTGAAGCCCAAATCACTTGGTTTTGTGCGTGATTTTAACTACAGTTTGCTACCCTCTACACTAAACTTTGATGCGACCATAGATCGTTTTTATTCGGAAAATACGTTGCGCAATAATGATCCGACGGTTTCTTTTTCCATGCCAACCATCTATAATAAAAACTTTAAAATGACACGTAAGTATGGGCTTGTTTGGAATTTAACTCGTTCTATACAGTTTGATTTTCATGCTACTAATGCTTCCGTAATTGATGAACCATCTGGGGCTATTACGAGTGGTGTTAGAGATACTATTTGGCAGAATCTGCTCAAGTTAGGACGCACAACAAACTATACTCATAATACCAATATGACGTATAATCTGCCTATTAATAAGTTGCCAGGATTAGATTGGTTCCTATTGGCTACGAGATATAGCTCTAGTTTCACTTGGACGGGAGAACCCTTAGTTACGGCTAATAATCCAATTGGACTTAATTTTGGTAATACAATTCAGAATACGAGTGCCATACAGCTTAATCCTTCACTTAATATGAACAACCTTTATAATAAATTAAAGTTTATTCGAAATATTAAGGATGAAAACAATGGTTGGAGTACGGTGATGAATGTGCTGACTAGTTTGAAAAGTGTTAGTGGGGCTTATATTCGTACAGAGGGTATCTTTTTGCCGGGATACTTGCCAAATACGAATCTGTTGGGACAAAACTTTGCTTCTGGTGCCCCTGGATTGGATTTTGCTTTTGGAAGCCAAAGAGATATCAGAAATGATGCCATAACCTATGGATGGGTTACGCCCAATACATTACTTAGCACATTATATACCACGATGTATAAGGTGGATATGAATTTGCGTGGAATTCTAGAGCCATTTCCAAATCTTCGTATTGAGCTTAATATGTCAAGAACACATAGTCTCAATTACTCAACGAATTTCAAATATGTACCAGATCAGGGCGGCTTTCAAAGCTTAACACCTCAGACTAAGGGTGACTTTAATATGTCATTTTTTACATTACTGACAGCTTTTGACACGGAAGCACCAATAACGAATGCATCCAGTACTTTCAATCAATTTCAAGCCAATCGTATCATTATTGCAAATCGATTAGCTCAAGCTAATCCAATTAATTCTCAAGGTACTAGGCCAGATGATGGATTTCCCGACGGATATGGTAAAAATTCACAGAATGTGATTGTTCCTGCTTTTGTTGCAGCATATACAGGTGGAGATGTAAATAAAGTTAGCCTAAATAGTTTCCCATCATTTCCTATTCCCAATTGGCGAATTACGTACAATGGTTTAACCAAATTTGGTTTTTTTAATCGCTTTTTTTCATCTATTGATATAAATCATGCGTATAATTCTACATACAATATTAGTGGTTTTAATTCCTCACTAAATTATCAGGAAGCTAATGGGGCCCCAAGTGCTAGGGATGATAAGAATAACTTTGTGCCACAATTTGTGTTTTCACAGATATCCATTGCCGAACGTTTTGCTCCTCTTTTAGGGGTGAATGCGCATTTGAAGAATAACATGACGTTTAGCTTAGAATACCGGAAAAACCGTAGCCTTAGCTTTAGCATGGCTAATAGCCAGCTGACTATGCAGAAGGAGGGTGCTATTGTAGTAGGAGTGGGCTATCGAACCACTAAATTTCGTTTCCCTTTTGGTTTGTTTAAGCAGCTCAAAATGGATAATGATATGAACTTTAGACTTGATTTCGTGATTAATGATCGCAAAACAATTGTTTATAGAACCGATGTGAGCGATGCTGAGGTATCTGCTGGGTCGAAGAATATTGATATTCGCCCATCAGTTAGTTATGTGATAAATAAGCAATTCAACATTCGTTTATTTTATACGAATAATATTACTAAACCTTATACGTCTCAAACATTTGATACTGCTTTCAGTACGTTTGGGATAGGGATTAAATTTAACTTACAATAAACTTCGAACAAGCTTTATCTTTGCTCAACGAGAATCAAGACAATTAACAATGAATTTTCCAGCAGAATTAAAATACACGAAGGACCATGAATGGGTTCGCAAAGAAGGAAGATCTGCCTACGTAGGTATTACCGCATTTGCTCAGCAAGAATTGGGTGACATTGTTTACGTAGATATTAATACTGTAGGCAAGGAGGTGTCTCAAGAAGAGGTGTTTGGAACTGTTGAAGCAGTAAAAACAGTATCTGATTTATTTATGCCAGTTTCTGGTAAAATCGTGGAGTTCAATAAAAAATTGGACACGAATCCTGAGTTGGTCAATAGCGATCCCTATGGTGATGGGTGGATGGTGAAATTAGATGTAGCTGATCCAGTCCAGTTTGAGAGTTTGATGTCAGCAGCGGAATATAAAACTCAGATAGGAGTCTAATGTGGAGGATATTGAAATATGAGTATCCAGTAGCTCTTTGGGCAGTTTTTATTTTGGTGTTATGCTTGATGCCTATGCAGGGTGACAGTGAGCATTTGCCTCTTTTTGAGGGATTTGATAAACTAGTCCATACGGGTTTATTTTTTGTATTTGCGATTTTATTGATTCGTGGGAGGATCCAACAACAAAAGGGTGATGAATACCATTTTGCAACATTTGTTAAGATCATCCTGTTGGCAGCTATTTTAGGTGGGGGTATTGAGCTATTGCAGTGGAAAGTTTTTACCTATCGTTCGGGTGAATGGTGGGATTTTTTTTCGGATATGGTTGGGGTGGGTATGAGCATTTTTAGTTATATCACCTTGTGTAAAGTCAATAAACTCAGATGAGAAATATAGCCATACTTTTATTTCTGTCAATCTTATTGAGTACCTGTGGCGTATTCAAAAAAAAGTGTAATTGCCCTCACTTTAAATTTAATCGGGTAGATCAGCAAAGGGGATAGCATCTCATATATTCTGATGTAGCTTGTTTTTGATTTTTCTTATTTGTATTTAATTTAAATAAGCAATAATTTTGCCCCACTAATTAACTCACATGAAGCTTTCGGAACTAGAACCTGGTCAATCGGGCATCATTGAAAAATTTACTGATTTGGAAATGTCAGTAAAATTAATGGAGATGGGCTGCTTGCCGGGCGAATTTATTCAAGTGGAACGTATAGCTCCACTTGGTGATCCAATGGCTATTACTGTTTCGGGCTATCAGTTAAGTTTGCGGAAACGCGAAGCTTCAACCATCATATTGAAATAAAGTGAAAGGTGATCTCAAAATTGCTCTTGTTGGGAACCCCAACACTGGGAAATCAACGCTATTTAATAGTTTAACCGGACTCAATCAAAAAGTGGGCAATTTTCCGGGTGTTACTGTGGATAAGAAGATTGGCTACTGTAAGCTTTTTGATGGGCGTAAGGCACAAATCATCGATCTTCCGGGGACTTATAGTCTTTATCCCAAAAGCAAGGATGAGTGCATTGTCATGGAAACGCTAGTTGACGAGAGAAATACAGCACACCCAGACCTGATCATTTTTATAGCCGATGCAACCAATTTAAAGCGTAATCTATTACTCTATACGCAGGTTGCAGATCTCAAAATTCCCATAGTCCTTGCTTTAAATATGATGGACTTGGCTATTCAATCTGGGATAGAAATAGCGATTGATGCTTTATCAAGTAAGTTAGGGGTACAGGTGGTCCCAATATCAGCACGGAACGATAATGGAATAGATCGACTTAAACAAGTTATTGGGTATACAGGAAACATCTCCACCCAGGAAGATATAATAGCCGTAGAAGAACTAATGCCAGGTTTAGTGGAGCAAGTAAGGGAGGTTATACCCGTTCGCGCACCTTATGCGGCTTTGCAGTTGACTCATCAATACGAGCAGTTAAGCTTTCTAAGCACGGTGGCTAAGAACCGAATACAAAAGATAAAGGAAACATGTTCTTTTCATTCACAGCAGGTTCAGGCTGCAGAAATTATTGCACGTTATAATTTTATCAATGATATTCTTTTTGACACGTTGAGATTAAAAGAAAGTGCTAAACGTGAAACATGGAGTAATCGGATTGATCAGGTATTGACCCATAAGGTATTTGGGTTTTTCATTTTCTTTGGGATTCTTTTTTTGATTTTTCAGTCCATATTTGCTTGGTCTGCTTATCCCATGGATTTGATTAAGGAGTTGTTTGACCATTTGAGAGACTTTGGCCATCGATTACTTCCAGCTGGGGTATTGACTAATCTGCTAGTTGATGGCGTGTTAGCTGGTTTGAGTGGTGTATTGGTTTTTATACCGCAGATTGCAATCTTATTCGGCTTTATTTCTATTCTTGAAGATACGGGATACATGTCAAGGGTAACTTTTATGATGGATAAGCTTATGCGGAAAGTAGGATTAAATGGCAAATCGGTGGTTCCTTTAGTCAGCGGTTTTGCTTGTGCGGTACCATCCATCATGAGCACACGGAATATAGAAAACTGGAAAGATCGGATGATTACCATTTTGGTGACCCCTTTAGTAAGTTGTTCGGCTCGATTACCAGTTTATACCTTGTTGATTTCTTTGGCTGTGCCCAGTAAGCGTATTGGGGGAATGATTAATATGCAGGGGCTGGCACTTATGGCGATGTATGTGCTCAGTATTGCAAGCGCAGTGGTGGTAGCTTGGTTGTTTAAGCAGGTATTACGTTCACGTGAGCGGGGCTATTTCATCATGGAATTACCTGTATATCGCATGCCTCGATGGAATACTATTTTTTTGACCGTGTATCAGAAGGTAAAAACATTTGTGTTAGAGGCTGGACAAGTGATTATAGCAGTATCTATTATATTATGGGTTTTAGCTTCATATGGTCCTTCAGATCATCAGCAAAGAGCCGAGGAGGTTTATCAGTCGGCTGTTTATACTAAACAATATACTGCTCAGGAAATTGAACATTTAAAAGCATCCGCTAGATTAGAGAATTCTTATGCTGGGATTTTAGGTAGGGCTATGGAGCCTATCATTAAACCTTTGGGATTTGATTGGAAGATAGGTATTGCCTTAATCACTTCCTTTGCAGCACGTGAAGTTTTTGTTGGAACCATGGCTGTGATTTATAATGTAGGTACTGATGAGTCCAATTCCATTTCCATTCAGGAAAAGATGCAATCTGCAAAAGATATTAGTACGGGGTCACCTATATTTACTCCCGCAGTTACCTGGTCATTGATGATATTTTATGCATTTGCAATGCAGTGTATGAGTACTTTAGCCATTGTTTATCGTGAGACCAAAAGCCTAAAATGGCCAGTTATTCAGTTCGGATATATGACTGGTATGGCTTACTTGGCGAGTTTGGTGGTGTATCAATTATTCAAGTAAGGTTATACTTGGCCAAGGAAGTACAGTGTTTTTTGTACTTTTATTCCTTTAATGTTATTAATTACTTAAAAATAAGTGTTTTATAGAATTGAATCGTTCCTTATTGGTCGCGATCACAGTTTGCAAATACTACGATATATTCCTATATTGTAGGTTTTGATTTAAAATAATTCTGAGTGAAATGCGTGTTTACCTTGATAATGCTGCTACTACACCTATTGATAAAGAGGTTTTAAAAGAAATGATTGGGGTGATGGAAAATCAATTTGGTAATCCATCTTCGATACATGCCCATGGTCGCGGGGCACGTACTGTGCTTGAAAAAGCTCGTAAAACCGTTGCGAGTTTACTTCATGCTTCTCCGGCAGAAATTTTTTTTACTTCTGGTGGAACTGAAGCTGATAATATGGCTATCAAGGGCAGTATAATTGATTTGGGCATCAAACATGCGATTACTTCTCGGATTGAGCATCATGCGGTAGGTCATATATTGGAGGCTTTGCAAAAAAGTGGCATGATCAAATTAAGTTATGTTCATGTGGACTCAAAAGGAAATGTGGATTTACAGCATCTAGAAGAACTCCTCAAGTCAAATGAGCGAAGCCTGGTATCTCTCATGCATGCCAATAATGAAATAGGAACACTAATGGATATGGTTAAGGTGGGGGATATCTGTGAGCAATATAGGGCTATTTTTCATTGTGATACAGTTCAAACGATGGGTCATTATTCTTATGATGTGAGTAAGTTAAAAGCTCATTTCTTAGTTTGTGCAGCTCATAAATTACATGGGCCTAAAGGAATTGGTTTTTTATACATCAATCATAACATCAAAATTAAACCTATGATCTATGGGGGATCACAGGAGCGAAATATGCGTGGCGGAACAGAAAATGTGCCTGGTATTGTAGGGTTATCTAAAGCTTTGGAAATTGCTTATCATAACATGGATGAGCACGAACAATATATTCAGGGGTTAAAATCTTATATGAAACAAAGACTGGAAGAAAGTATTCCAGGTATTGCATTTAATGGTGAAACGGCGTCTGATAAAAGTTTATATACCGTATTGAACGTATCCTTTCCTGAAATGGGAATGGGTGATATGTTACTCTTTAGTTTAGATATTGCGGGTATATCTGCTTCGGGTGGTAGTGCATGTAGTTCGGGGGCAGATATTGGTTCCCATGTATTACGAGGAATAGGTGCAAATCCGAATCGGCCATCAATCCGGTTTTCTTTTAGTAAATATAATACCAAAGAAGAAATCGATTTTGCAGTGGAAAAAGTGAAAGATATTTGTCTACAAAAAGTATAAGCTGAAACATTCGTTTACTGGTATAAATAAATAGGGACTAATTGGCAATCATCCTTAAAAATGAGGCAAGTTTAGCCTTCATGTGTCGTCTATCTACGATGAAATCGAGGAATCCATGTTCGAGGACAAATTCTGAGGTCTGAAACCCTCTGGGCAAGTCTTTTTTGATCGTTTCTTTAATGACTCGTGGTCCAGCGAAGCCAATCAATGCACCTGGTTCAGCTATATTGATATCACCAAGCATAGCATAAGAGGCTGTGACTCCACCTGTAGTTGGATCCGTTAATAAAGAGATATAGGGAATTTTTGCCTGGCTCAATAAGGCTAGTTTGGCTGAGGTTTTAGCCATTTGCATTAGTGAGAAAGCCGCCTCCATCATGCGAGCTCCTCCGGATTTGGAGATCATTAGAAAGGGAATACGGTGTTTAATACAATAGTCGATGGATCGAGCTATTTTTTCGCCAACAACGGCCCCCATTGAACCACCGATAAAGCTAAAGTCCATGCAGGCAATAACGATATCCTGATCGTCTATTTTGCCATGAGCAGCCCTAATAGCATCATTCAAACCTGTTTTGGCATAGTTTTCTTCTAATCGTTCTGTATACTTTTTGCTATCTTCAAAATGTAAAGGATCTGCTGAACGTAAGTTTTCAAATAACTCAATAAAGGAATTTTCGTCAAATAAAATCTCAAAATATTCTTTGGATCCAATTCTTAGATGATAGCTGCAATAGTGGCATACATATTTATTTTCTAGTTGTTCAGCATAATGCAGTGCCTTTTTGCACGAAGGACACTTATTCCAAATGCCATCAGGTGCTTCTTTTTTCTCCTTTGTGGAGGTGATAATCCCCTTTTTTTCTCTCTTAAACCAAACCATTGATTGCGTATTTGAGACCCACAAAGAAACGACTTTTTAGGCAAAGCGGACGAGCAAAGTTTCGTGAGCTGGGAGTGTGATCATCCTCAAACGATGGTGGTAGGCAGAACTTACTATTAAAGTTTATAATTTAGCCGAAGTGTTGACATAAAATAGCAAAAATGAATTTAAAAAATTATAAAGGTGTATTACATGGTGATGCTGTTCAAGAACTATTTGAAATAGCAAAAAAATGTCAGTTTGCTTTACCGGCAGTCAATGTAATTGGAACAAATTCGATCAATGCGGTCATGGAAACGGCTAAGGCTGTTCAGTCTCCTGTAATTATTCAATTATCGAATGGTGGAGCTCAATTTTATGCCGGAAAATCTTTAAATAATGACCAACTACAGGCCTGTATTTTAGGGGCTGTTTCCGCAGCGCAGCATGTGCATTTACTCGCAGAGCATTATGGGGTGGCTGTTATTTTGCATACAGATCATGCAGCAAAAAAACTAATCCCTTGGATCGATGGTTTGTTGGATCATGGTGAAAAGTTTTATGCCCAACATGGTAAACCATTATTTTCGTCGCATATGCTTGATCTCTCGGAAGAGCCTATCGAAGAAAATATAGCCATCTGTAAAAAATATTTTGCTCGAATGAAACCAATGGGGATGACTATTGAAATTGAGCTTGGTGTAACAGGAGGGGAAGAGGATGGAGTAGATAATAGTGATGTTGATAGCTCGAGGTTATATACCCAGCCTTCTGAAGTAGCCTATGCCTATGAGGAGTTGCTTGGTGTGAGTCATCGATTTACAATTGCTGCTGCTTTTGGAAATGTACATGGTGTGTATAAGCCGGGGAATGTGAAGTTGCAACCAATTATTCTGAAAAATTCACAAAATTTTGTGCGTGAAAAATTTAATAAAGTAGAGTTGCAACCAATCAATTTTGTGTTTCATGGGGGATCTGGTTCTTCTCGGGATGAGATTCGCCAGGCCATTTCTTATGGAGCTATTAAGATGAATATCGATACGGATATGCAATGGGCATTTTGGGAAGGTGTTAAGGATTATTATCAAGCTAAGGAGGGTTATCTTCAAGGTCAGATCGGTAATCCAGAAGGGGTAGATTCACCGAACAAAAAATACTATGACCCAAGAGTCTGGTTACGAAAAGGGGAAGAATATTTTGTCAAGCGTTTGACTCAAGCTTTTGAAGATCTCAATTGTATTGATGTCAATAGTAAATTGGGTTGGCCTGTTCTGGCTACAGAATAAGGTTTGGATCCTTAAACAAGGCTTCATTTTACACGATTTTTATCAATGAGCTTTTCTAAACTTTATTTTATGAAGCCATTGCCGGTTATTTTTGAGCGAAATAAGACGGATTTTGGAGCCATAGCAGGGCACTATGGTGAAAAAATTCAACGAAATTGCAGCCAAAAAGAACCAAAAGAGCAAGATAAAATAAAGTTTAGAAAAGCTCAATATTCACTATTAGCCAATGGATATTAAACATAGTTTCTTTGAACGTTTTTCAAATAAAGCCACGGCTTTTACGGGTAGCTCAATAGGTTTGATTTGTGCATTGATGATTGTGCTAATTTGGGGGATAACGGGGCCCCTTTTTCATTTTTCGGATGATTGGCAATTGGTAATTAATACGGGTACCAATGTTATCACCTTTGTTATGGTATTCCTTATTCAGCGATCGCAAAATAAGGATTCTAAAGCAATGCAGCTTAAGTTGAATGAACTTATTGCGGCTAATGATAAGGCAAGCAATCGTATGGTGGATATTGAAGATTTAACAGAGGGGGAGTTAGATGAACTTCGTGATTTTTATAAACGTTTGGCTATTCTTGCTGGACAAGAGGACGATATTCATCGATCGCATTCTATTGATGCGGCTAAAGAAATTCATTTGGCTAAGAAGCAGTATTCGCGCGCGCTGAATGAGAATCGGATGAAGATGGGAAGTAATGAAGTGTGAAAATAAGATGCATCATGTATCTGATTATTCGATTAAGCCCCTATATTTGCAAAATATAAAAAACGAAAGGCCCAGGTGGCGAAATTGGTATACGCACCATCTTGAGGGGGTGGCGTTCGAAAGGACATACGAGTTCGAATCTCGTTCTGGGCACTTTTACCCCCCCCCCCCATTTTTATGTAGCCATTTTGCTACTATTTTTTTCGTAGAAGTCGGTCAAGTCCTTCAACAGCAGCAGCACCAAGTATAAAACCTATTCCTGCCGTTATTAAACTTAGCAAGACAAATAGTATATCCCCAGTCTACTCTTTCATTTTATGCATGCTCATTGGCTGAATATCCTTCATTTCCAACAATTGTGATTTCTTCATTTTTATCTGTAATTCAATTTATTAATGACGAGATTTCTTGTTCTTTGAAAGAATCGAAGCATTATAAGGGATAAAATAAAAAGTACAATATATACTACCATCATATTTTTCTACTAAAAAAATGTACGAATTAACGAAACGGTTCCTGCTCCTATAAGAAAGCCTTGTATACTTCCAATAAAAACTGCTGTTAGTATCACTATTGAAATCGGCTCGCCTCCACTGTATTCCTTCATTTTATGCATGCTCATTGGTTGAACATTTTTCATTTCTAATAATTGCGATTCTTTCATTTCTATAGGTGTTATTGACGATTAAATTTTTAGTATTTAGGTTCCGTTTATTACATGGAAGTGCATTAAAACTTATGCTTTATAAATAAGGTATATAGGTGACTTAAAATTCTAATTTGTTTTGCCAAGTAGAACCTCTTGGTCTTTACACTGCAGTGTATGTCAGCCGAGTACACTACCCAATTGTTAATACTAGCCCATCGTAGGCTAGTTCGATTCCTTCGGGAAGTTCTTGAGATACGTCTGCATGTTTGCCCATTTTATGGCTCAAGTGGGTGAAATAAGTTTTTGGGGCCGCTATTTCTTTTGAAAAGGCAATGGCTTCATCTAGGGTAAAATGAGAAATATGCTTGTCTTTTTGAAGTGCATTAACAACCAGTATTTCTGAACCTCTGATTTTCATTTTCTCCTCTTCAGACACCGTTTTGGCATCAGTGATATAGGTGAAGTTAGCTATTCGAAATCCCAACACAGGGAGCTTAAAATGCATGACTTCAATAGGCTGTATCTCAATATCTCCAATGTTAAAAGGGCTATTGGTGATCTCATGCAAGTGCACTAGAGGCACACCTGGATACTTGATGTGAGAAAAAATGTAGACAAACTCCCTTTTTAAAGCTTCTTGAACACGTTTATGCGCATAGATATCAATCTCTGATTGTTGTTTGTGGTTAAAGGCTCTGATGTCATCCATGCCAGCTACATGGTCTTTATGCTCATGGGTGAATACGATTGCATCAAGTTGTTTGACTTGAGCTCTGAGCATTTGATATCGAAAATCTGGTCCAGAATCAACGACGATTACCTTTCCTTGGTTTTCAATTAAAATAGAAGCTCTTAATCGTTTGTCTCGGGTATCATTTGATGTACAAACAGCACAATTGCATGCGATGACAGGAATTCCCTGTGAAGTTCCACTGCCTAAGAATGTGATTTTCATTAAAATACTTCTTTATGCTGTTCTTTAGGTTCAGAATAGATTTGCTTTAAGAGTTGAACAAATTGTTGTTGTTTACTACTAAGTGAGAGTTCATTGAGCTCTAAATGGAGGACTAGTTCAGTTAGTGCTGTAATTTTATGCTCTAGGTCTGCAAATCGATTAATTACAACAATTTTATTGTTTTCTAAAATACATGTTCCTGTTTTAAAATTTCCTTTTTCATATCGGACTTTATAGCCAATGGTTTCAATAAGGTCTTCAATTTTGCCTAGTGTATGTTGGGTGAAAGAAATTGCCATGATGATTTTGATAAAAATAAAGATATAAGAAAGGACAGATTCGGCTATCGCAAGTCCACAACTTCTACTCCTGGATGTTTTTTTGAATCAAATGTAAAGGTAGATTCAGGTACAGTAACATTGGGTGTAAAAGATTTGATGGCATAGGTATATCGATTCCCATTTTTATCAAATATCAATGCACTAGTAATTAATTTGCTGATTTTATCTATTTGTAATCGTACTTTAAAAAAAGTGCGTTTATCATCAATTGGAACCAGATCAATCATGTAACACATTTTGTGGTCGACTTTGGAATCACCAACATAGAGATATTTGAACCCTTTTTCATAGAGCGTAAATATTTTGGCTGGATTGAGGGCATCCGAGCTGTTATCTACCTGATTCAATTGAACTTCTTTGTCTGCAATCAAATAGGTCCATTGTGTTTTTCCATCACTGATAAGCTCTTGTCCCTTGAGGGTTACTTTATATTTGTTTGTTTTCGATAAGATAAGTAGGGTGCCTGATTGCGTATCTTTTACTTTGGCTTGTGGATTGTCAATCGTGTATGAAAAATCGGCTTTAACCGTAGTAAATGTTCGATATTTTTTGCTTACCTCAGCTAGGATAGTTTTTGCTTTAGGGTCGGTTTGTGCAAATGAAAATAGATGAATGCCCAGAATAACTAAAATACAGCTGATCAGTTTCTTCATGTGATATGGTTTATTCAATGGTGTTTTTGGGTTATTTGTTTAAAAATTGTTCTAATGCGTATTCATCTGGTATTAACACTTCTCTAGCCTTACTTCCTTCAAATGGCCCGACTACTCCAGCAGCTTCTAGCTGATCGATTAGCCTTCCCGAACGATTATAGCCTAGTTTTAATTTGCGCTGGATGAGTGATGTGGAGCCCTGCTGATGAAGCACAATTAATCGAGCAGCGTCCTCAAAAAGTGGATCTCGTTCGCTAAGGTCAAAATCTTTTAGACTAGATTCCGAACTTTCATCCACATATTCTGGAAGCATCCATGGTGAGGGGTATCCGCGTTGTGCACCGATATAGTCGGAAATACGTTCTACTTCGGGTGTATCTACAAATGCACATTGAATTCGGATTAAATCACTGCCTGTGGATAAAAGCATATCTCCTCGTCCGATGAGTTGATCGGCACCTCCAGCATCAAGTATGGTTCTAGAGTCTATTTTGGATAGTACTCTAAAAGCAAGCCTAGCTGGGAAATTTGCTTTGATGGTTCCAGTAATGATATTAACTGAGGGCCGTTGTGTTGCAATAACCAGATGAATACCTACAGCGCGAGCCAACTGGGCTAAACGTGCGATTGGCGTTTCGACTTCTTTGCCGGCTGTCATCATCAGGTCAGCAAATTCATCGATAATCAGTACAATGAACGGTAAAAATCGATGACCTTCGTTTGGATTGAGCTTTCTATTTACAAACTTGTGATTATACTCTTTTAGGTTGCGTACCTGTGCGTTTTTGAGCAGATCATATCGTTGGTCCATTTCAATGCAAAGCGAGTTGAGCGTAGCAATTACTTTCTTCGTATCGGTGATGATCGCATCTTCTTCGCCAGGTAGTTTGGCTAGGAAGTGACGCTCAATTTTTCGGAACAGGGTAAGTTCTACTTTCTTGGGGTCAACTAGTACAAATTTTAGTTGAGAAGGATGTAGTTTATAGAGTAAGGAAACAAGCAGTGCATTAATGCCAACAGATTTACCTTGACCAGTAGCTCCAGCAACGAGTAGGTGAGGCATTTTGGCCAAGTCAGCAATATATACTTCGTTGGAGATGGTTTTACCCAAGGCAATAGGTAAATCCATTGTCGTGCTTTGGAATTTCTCGGTAGCCAATATGGATCTCATCGAAACCATTTCGGGATGTCTATTGGGTACTTCGATGCCAATAGTGCCTTTACCGGGCATGGGGGCAATGATACGTATACCCAGTGCAGCTAGGCTTAAAGCGATATCGTCTTCCAGGTTTTTGATTTTCGCTATCCGAACACCAGGCGCTGGAATGATTTCATACAAAGTGACGGTTGGGCCAATGGTCGCTTTGATTTTATCAATCTCGATATTGTAATGATTAAGTGTTTCTACAATTTTATTTTTATTGGCTTCCAGCTCTTGTGCATTTACTGTGATTTTACCAGCCCCATGATTTTCTAGTAGATCCAGTGTGGGATATCGATAGCTGGACAAATCGAGTTTGGGATCGAATATTCCAGATTGTTCCACTAGCTCGGTTGCTGTTTTTTCTTCTCTAGGTTGCTCAATGTTTAGCTGATGTTTCGCTTCTTGGTTGATAATTGGGACTGACTCCTGCTCTAAGGATAGTTCGTGAATTGGTGTTAATACCTCTAGATCAGGGGTAGCCTGATGTGGGTTTATGGTATCATTTTTAAGTGTATTCGCCGTAGATGTTGAAGTATTTAGATTAAATCCCATCGAATCTGAAAATGGAGGTTCGAGCTCTTTTCCATCTTCTTTTTCTATTGTGGTTTGATCCGATGGGGGCAGATCACTTGGAATACTGTCGAGTGATTTAATGGGTTTTGGTATGAAGTTAAAGTTAAAATCAATGTTATAGGCGATAATTAGGGCTGATAATCCGGCAAAAATTAAAAGTCCAGCTGTGCCTGTGTTTCCAATCTGTGCTGCGAGTAATTTGTTTGTCCAAAAGCCGAACGCGCCTTCTAAATAATGTGGGTAATCGGATACAAAACCATGAACATAGCCAAACAGTGTAGAAGTAAATATCAATAAGAAAAAGCAATATCCTAGGGATTTTTTAATAGACCATATTTTAATTTTAAATAGAAGGCGGTATCCAATGATGAAAAATATTCCGATGAAAATAAAAGAAGCGACGCCGAACCATTCGTAAATAAATTGATGGGCTAATAAAGCACCTAATTTTCCAAGCCAATTTTGTACGATTGGTTGTTTGCTTCCTGCCTCAAGAAGCTCTTCATGGGTTTTTAATAAGTTGCTCCAACCTCCATTGGATGCTAGTACATAGCTTTGGTCATCTTGCCAAGTGAATAAGTAGGAGGTAAAGGCCACTAGGAAATAAAGAGAAGCAATCAGAAAAAATAACCCAATGATTTTGATCAAGCGCCTGTCATAAAGAGCCCCAATAGTGGATTCTCCTCCTTTTTTATTAGCTAATCTTTCTTTGCTAACTGGCCTGGATCTTATAGCCTCTTTAAAAGAATTAGTGTTTTTGAATTGATTTCCTAGTATAGGCATTCGCGGAATCGGTTTGTTATAGGCAAATATAAGCTTATAAAGCTTGGAGTCCGTCATTGTGAAGGTAAACAAACGTAAATTCAATTGGTAAAACGGCAGATATGTATCAGTTCAATTTTGCATTGTCAAGGATTGTTTAAAATATGTTAAATCTATTTTCTTACCATTTTTATTTAATCTTACATTTATATGTTTGTAATGTTTGAATGATTGGCCAATTCATCTCAATCTAAGTGAGAGAAGAGTGATACCTCCTTAAAATGTAGCTCAATATTATTCATATTTTGATTTAAAAAAGAGATGAAAAAGTTAAATGTAGATATGCTTAGCGTACAAGAAATGGACCAAGTAGAGATGGGAATTGTTGGTGGTGGATGCTCAATTAGTGAACTTTGGACTAGTATTAAAACCCATGCTGCTAAGGCCTGGGATGTTAGTGTAGGTGGTGTGAAATATGGGATAAGTGCATTGATAGCTGTGGGATGCGAGGTGAAAAAGCATATTTTTGGGTAGTAATTCATTTAAGAATCTGTCTGAAAATAGATCAAAAATTGGGGCCTTTGAGTTGATTTCTTGTGATGGCTCTATTTGGAGTGCTAGGAGTGAAAATTTGAACAGGTTCCATCTGTAGGAATAGCCAGTATACTTAGTGATACTGGCTATTTTTCTGTACTATATTTATTTTGTTTTAAGATGTGTTGAGATAATCCTACTACCTTCGTTGTATTATACTAAGCAATCAATTATGAAATTAAATTTAAAACGTCCCTTAGCTTTTTTTGATTTGGAGACTACGGGGGTTAATGTTGCTTCTGATCGTATTGTTGAGTTATCTATTCTGAAAATAAAACCAGACGGCACCGAGGAAATAAAGACTATGCGTGTTAATCCTGGTATTCCTATTCCACTGGAAGCATCTTTGGTGCACGGAATATATGATGAGGATGTTTGTCATCTGCCTAATTTTAGTGAGGTTGGTCAGGAAATTGCTGAATTTTTGTCTGATTCAGATTTGGCAGGATATAATTCTAATCGATTTGATATTCCTACGTTGATTGAAGAGTTCTTACGTATAGGTATTGATTTTGATCTAGCTAATCGTCGTTTTGTGGATGTGCAAAATATATTTCACCAGATGGAACAACGGACATTAAAGGCGGCCTATCAGTTTTACTGTGGTAAATCGATTCAAAATGCACATTCTGCGGAGGCGGATGTCAAAGCAACGTATGAGGTACTGCTTGCTCAGTTGGATCGGTATCAAGATGTAGAATGGGAAGATAAAAAAGGAGAAAAGACCAAACCTATCCAAAATGATGTAGATGCCTTACATGCTTTTACGAATTTGAATAAGCCTGTTGATTTTGCAGGTCGTATTGTGTTTAATGAGAAGGGAGTTGAGGTGTTTAATTTTGGAAAACATAAAGGGAAAAGTGTGGAAGAGGTTTTTCGTATTGAGCCAAGTTATTACTCCTGGATGCAGCACGGAGATTTTCCTTTGTATACGAAACGTTGTTTGGAAAAGATGTGGACGCGTTGGATGAGTAGAAAGGATGATGCCCAGCAAACTACCAGTGCAGCGCAAGCGCAACAGAAATCACAAAAAAAAACATTTAAGCCAACTACAAAGGAGTCGGTACCAATAAATGATACCATGCTCGAACTACTTAAACAAAAGTTTTCGAAGTAATTCTTTTCTTTAAACAGGTTCTAAGTATCCTCTATTTTTCTTATATTTAATTATTAGTTAAGTGTAAGATTCGTGTGGAAAATAACTGTTTTTCTGTATTTGTTTTATGCGTTAGTTCTTGAATGTTCAGGGCAATCGGTTTCGTCATGTGTTATTCCGACTGTTAATCCTGGGTTCGAGCAGCCAGTTATTGGTGTAAATACATGGACTGATCGATTGGATAGTGAAGTCCCTGGGTGGAGGACCACTGAGGAGGATCACATGATCGAATTCTGGAAAGATGGTTTTAATGGGGTTTTTGCTTATGAAGGTTCACAGTTTGTGGAGCTAAATGCGAATGCTGCATCTACACTTTATCAAGATTTCAGTACACCAAGCCCGGTCGTATTTCATGTTCATTTTGCACATCGAGGAAGAGATGGGACAGATGTGTGTCAAGTTTATGCAGGCCCTCCAGGAGGTGTTACAACAACAATTATTCAAGCTTCTGACAGTAACATTGAATGGGGGGTATACAACGTTACGTATACCGTTCCTCCTGGGCAGACTACGACCAGATTTAGTTTTGAGGCTTTAAGTTCGGCAGGTGGCAATCCTGCGATAGGTAATTTTCTAGATGACATCCAAATTATATCGGATAATGGCATTATAGGCCCTAATCCAATCACTGTGTGTGGGCTGTCTGGTGTAGCTAATACTTCTGCCGGTGGTGTGGGACACTGGATTCCATCAAGTTCAAATCCTGGTACTACAATAGTTAATCAGACCCCAAATGATCCGAAAAATATCACAACAATTAGTGGATTTCCTGCTCTGGGAACTTATACTTATATCTGGCAAACAGGTTATTGTACATCTACGTTAACTGTTAGTGTTGTTTCTCCACCACCTGCCCCGGCGGGCATTATTTCTAATTCCCCGGTTACTCTTGGAAATACACTAACCTTATCTCCAGCCAGCTTGTCTAACGTAAGTGCATATCATTGGACAGGACCGAATCATTGGAGCTCAACAGCGGTAAGTCCGACAATTCCTAATGTAACACTAGCTAATGGTGGTTATTATAGTTTGGTAACTACTTCTTCAAATGGTTGTGATTCGCCTCCTGCAAGAACTTTGGTTGTGATTTATAATGGACATTTTAATGAATCTCTATGTGCAGGGGACACTTTGAAGCTCTCTACGGCAGTTAGTGCAACTACGTATCAATGGAGTGGTCCTAATGGATTCACTTCAGCATTACAGCAGCCAGTCATACCTAATGCCACTGCAGCCATGAGTGGTGCTTACACAATGACTGCTACCAGCGGTATAAGTACTACTACTATTGAGTTGACAGATGTTTCGGTTTATGACGCGCCAATTGTGACTGGGCTAAGCTCTAACTCGCCTCTATGTGAAAAAAGTTTATTGGCAATAACTACTACTAGTGTTACTGGAGCAAGCTATGAGTGGGAGGGTCCTGGTGGATTTGTTCAGAATACCATTGTTCCTGAGGTGGTGAGAGCTGATGCGGATACAAGTATGAAAGGAACTTATACGGTAACCATTACCTCGTCTCAGGGCTGTGCCTCTGCCCCCGCGACAATTACTGTGGATATAATCAATGGTCTGGAAGAACCTTTAGTTAGTGCTAATTTGCCGGTATGTGTGGGGGATCCGTTAAATTTATCTACTAGTGTGTCAGGTACAGCCTATGAATATGCTTGGACTGGTCCTAATGGGTACAGCTCGGATCAACAAAATCCAGTTTTATACCCCTCAAATTTGTCCATGAGTGGTGTTTATAATCTAACAATTACGGTTCCTGGGCTCCATTGTCAATATCCTCCAGCAGGTGTCGCAGTGAATGTACGTCCCTATCCAAGTGTGGATGCGGGGGGTAATTTAACGATTGCGCAACATGATGTAAAACAAATAATGGCCACAGCCTATGGAGATTATTTAAAGTATAAATGGGAGCCTTCCACTTACTTGGATAATGATTCTGTTCTAAATCCAATAGTGGTACATCCGAAGATGAATATTAAATATCGACTCACTGTGACCAATATGTATGGGAATGTGCCAGGGTGTTCTAGTTATAGCGAAATGACGGTTTATGTTCCTTTGACTATACCTAATATATTTTCACCTAATGGGGATGGCATAGAGGATACATGGGTTATAGAAGGCATAAAAAATTACCCCAATTGTGTAGTGCAATTATTTAATCGGTGGGGTGATTTGCTTTTTTACTCAACTGGGTATGGAATTCCTTGGGATGGTACTTATCAAGGGCAAAATGTCCCTGTTGGTACATATTACTATGTTGTTGATTTGAAGAATGGGGGGGCATTTTTAGGTGGCTATGTAACTGTCTTGAGGTAGGATGACGAGTTGCCAATAAGTTCATATCTGCAAATCAAACAATCAATCAATCAATTTCAGCGTCGCTGAACAAATTTACTATTCATTGCTACATGTTTAATATGAGGCATTAGCTACCTTTATGCTGTTTATTTGAGATGAAATATCAATGTTATGATGGATATAAGGGCAGCATTAGCCAGGCGAATATTGATTATTGATGGTGCAATGGGTACCATGATTCAGCGGTATAAGCTTACTGAAGCTGATTTTCGTGGCGAAAGATTCAAAAATCATCCATGCGATGTGCGAGGTAACAATGACCTCTTAAATATTACCCAGCCCGATATTGTGATGGCCATCCACGCAGAATACTTATGTGCTGGGGCAGACATCATCGAAACCAATACTTTCAGTACGCAACGTATCTCACTTGCCGACTATCAAATGGAAGAGTTGGCTTATGAGCTTAGTTTTGAAGGGGCGCGTTTGGCTAAGGAAGTAGCGAGTGAGTTTACTCGGCAGGATTCGGATAGGCCCCGCTTTGTCGCGGGAGCCATTGGCCCGACCAATCGAACAGCTTCTTTATCGCCCGATGTTAATGATCCTGGCTATCGTGCTGTTACATTTGATGATTTAGCGGAAGCTTATTATGAGCAGGTACGAGGCTTGGTTGATGGGGGAGCTGATCTATTGTTGATTGAAACGATTTTTGATACACTGAATGCTAAAGCGGCTGTATTTGCTATCAAGCGGTATGAGCGGGAGCTTGGCCGCAAGCTAGAAATCATGGTTTCGGGTACGATTACCGATGCCAGTGGTCGGACCTTGTCGGGTCAGACGGTGGAAGCTTTCCTCAATTCGGTGAGCCATGCTGACTTGTTGAGCATTGGTTTAAACTGTGCATTAGGAGCAGCAGATATGCGTCCACATATTGAAGAACTGGCTGCAAAATCGGCCTTATTTATCTCAGCTTATCCTAATGCGGGCTTACCCAATGAGTTTGGGGCATATGACGAACAGCCACATCAAACGGCTCATTTCATAGAAGACTTTATCCAGCATGGGTTTGTCAATATTGTTGGGGGGTGTTGTGGGACTACGCCTGAGCATATTCGTTGTATTGCTGAAAAGGCAGCAAAGTATCCGCCTCGAAAACTTCCGCAGGTGGAACCTTTTCTTCGCTTAAGTGGGTTAGAAGCATTGACCTTAACGCCAGAAACTAATTTTGTCAATATTGGTGAGCGGACTAATGTGACGGGATCCCCTAAATTTTCCAAGCTGATTTTAGGTAATGATTTTGAGGGTGCGCTTACTGTTGCGCGTCAACAAGTGGAGGGTGGGGCTCAAATCATTGATGTCAATATGGACGAAGGGATGCTTGATTCGGAAGCTGCCATGACTAAATTTTTAAACCTCATTGCTTCCGAGCCTGATATTGCCAAGCTTCCCATCATGGTTGATTCATCCAAATGGAGTGTGATTGAAGTTGGGTTGAAGTGTTTGCAGGGAAAAGGTGTGGTTAATTCTATTTCTCTGAAAGAGGGTGAAGAAAAGTTTAAAGCATATGCGCATAAAATAAGGCAATACGGTGCAGCAGTGGTGGTGATGGCTTTTGATGAGCAAGGGCAAGCTGATACGTTGGCGCGTCGTAAAGAAATTTGTAAACGATCTTATGATATTTTGGTAAATGAGGTTGGGTTTGCTGCACAGGATATCATTTTTGATCCTAATATTTTAACGGTTGCTACAGGTCTGGAAGAACACAATAATTATGCAGTAGATTTTATTGAAGCTACCAGGTGGATTAAACAAAATCTGCCTTTAGCCAAAGTAAGTGGTGGGATCAGTAATATTTCGTTTTCTTTCCGAGGCAATAATACCGTTCGCGAAGCGATGCATTCCGCATTTTTGTATCATGCGATCCGAGCTGGTTTGGACATGGGAATTGTCAATGCGGGAATGTTGGAGGTGTACGAGCAGATTCCGAGCGATTTGTTAGAACTCGTGGAGGATGTTTTATTGAATCGTCGGGCCGATGCGACTGAGCGTCTGGTTGAATTTGCCGATACAATTAAAGCCAAAGGAAAAATACTTGTTAAAGATGAGGCTTGGCGTGGAGGAAGTGTTCAAGATCGTTTGTCTCATTCCCTAGTTAAGGGAATTATCGATTACCTTGATCAGGATGTGGAGGAGGCGCGCAGGCAGTATACAAAGCCATTGGAGGTGATTGAAGGGCCATTAATGGATGGTATGAATGTGGTGGGGGATTTATTTGGTTCGGGAAAAATGTTTTTACCTCAGGTGGTCAAGTCGGCTCGGGTAATGAAAAAAGCGGTTGCTTATCTTTTGCCTTTTATCGAGGAGGAAAAGCGTCTTCATGCCGATGGTGATGAGAAGCGAAAAAATGCGGGCAAAATACTATTAGCCACAGTTAAGGGCGATGTGCATGACATTGGAAAAAATATTGTCGGTGTGGTATTGGCCTGTAATAATTTTGAGGTAATAGATTTAGGTGTGATGGTTCCTGCTCAGGAAATTATCCGCAGAGCTAAAGAAGAACAAGTCGATATCATTGGGTTGAGTGGTTTGATTACGCCGTCTTTGGATGAAATGGTGCACTTTGCGGGGGAAATGGAACGTGAAGGATTTACTTGTCCATTGATTATCGGTGGAGCAACTACTTCGCGTATTCACGCAGCGGTTAAAATAGCTCCTAATTATTCAGGACCTGCTATACACGTTTTGGATGCTTCCCGAAGTGTTACGGTTTGCAGTACGCTAATGAATACTGATCTGCGCGAAGCATATATTCAAAAAACGGCGGAGGAATATCGTCTATCCCGTCAGACACATTTAAATAAGCGTTCAGATAAACGTTTCAGAACGATTGCTCAGGCACGTGAGCTCCGATTCAGCGTAGATTGGGAAAATTATCATCCAGCCAAGCCTAGATTTTTGGGGACTAAAGTTTTCGAAGAGTTTCCATTGACGGAGTTGTTGCCTTATATTGATTGGACTCCATTTTTTCATACTTGGGAATTGCGTGGTAGCTATCCGAAGATTTTTAAAGATCCGGTAGTGGGAATAGAGGCTCAAAAGTTATTTGACGATGCCCAGATACTTTTAGGTCGGATCATTAAACAAAAGCTTTTAAGGGCCAATGCGGTGATTGGTTTTTGGCCAGCCAATGCGGTGGGTGATGATATTGTGCTTTATACGGATGAAAATCGGACAGAAGTACGGTCAGTTATTCACACGCTTCGCCAACAAGTCGAAAAGGCGAAGGGAGAGTCCTATTATGCTTTATCGGATTTTGTTGCTCCCGAGGAAATGGATATTCCTGATTATTTTGGTGGATTTGCAGTTACTGCCGGTATGGGTTGTGATGAGCTTGTAGCTGATTTTGAGCGACAGCACGACGATTACCATGCGATCCTTGCAAAAGCATTGGCTGATCGTTTAGCTGAAGCATTTGCTGAGCATATGCATGAGTTAGTACGTAAGAAATATTGGGCCTATGCTCAAGAAGAGAATTTGAGTAATGATGAACTCATTAAAGAGAAATATGTGGGTATTCGGCCGGCACCAGGTTACCCTGCCTGTCCGGATCATACGGAGAAACGTATCTTGTTTGATCTGCTTGATGCTGAAAAAGTAATTGGTATTCACTTAACTGAAAGCTTTGCCATGTATCCTGCTGCCTCGGTTAGTGGATTTTATTTTGCGCATCCTGCATCACGTTATTTTGGTTTAGGGAAAATTGATAAAGACCAGGCGGAAGACTATGCACGACGTAAAGGGCAGTCGCTTGAAGAAACTGAAAAATGGCTTGCGCCTAATTTGGGGTATTAGCTTATGACAATCGAAGAAGCTCAAAAACTAGTTGATCACTGGATTGGCACCACGGGTGTGCGTTATTTTAATGAATTAACCAATATGGCTATTCTGATGGAGGAGGTAGGGGAGGTGGCACGTATTATGGCTCGTCGTTATGGCGAGCAATCCTATAAAAAATCAGATGAGGCTATTCAGTTGGGGGATGAACTGGCTGATGTGTTATTTGTGGTGATTTGTTTGGCTAATCAAACGGGGATAAACTTGACTGAGGCCTTGGAAAAAAACCTGGCTAAAAAAAGTATTCGTGATGCTGATAGACATAAAAATAACAAAAAATTATCCTAATGGTACTGAAAGAAAAATCTACGGGACGGGTGATTTTGGGGATAGATCCGGGTACGAGTGTCATGGGTTATGGCATCATTAGTGAAGTGAAAAAGCAAATCGAGTTAATTAGCTTGGGTGTGGTGAAATTAGACCATTTAGATGACCATGCTTTGAAACTCAAACGTATTTTTGAAAAGACGCTTGTTTTAATTGAACAGTACCAGCCTGATTGTTTGGCTATTGAAGCTCCGTTCTATGGAAAAAATGTTCAAGTGATGCTTAAGCTTGGACGAGCACAAGGTGTTGCGATGGCAGCTGCACTTTCTCGGAGTATTCCTATTGTGGAGTATGCGCCTAAAAAAATCAAGCAATCGATCACAGGTAATGGAAATGCTGCAAAGGAGCAAGTGGCTGCTATGCTGAAAACGTTGCTTAAGTTCAATGAAAGTCCAGAATTTTTAGATGCCACGGATGGTTTAGCTGTGGCCGTATGTCATTCTTTTCAAAAGATAAGTGCTGTAGGAAACAAGAAAAATTATTCAGGTTGGGAAGCTTTTGCTAAGGATCAGGTTGGGCGTGTAATAGGGCTAAAAAATAATTCATAGAGAAGATGTATTCGCTATGGTTTGAATATTGACTATATATTGATGATAAATAATTTAATAGTAAAATTTGATCAGAATGAAATTCACAAGACACGCAAATGCAACCTGGCAAGGTACAGGAATGGAAGGTAAAGGAACAGTTTCAACTCAAAGTAAAACACTGGATCATGCGCAATTATCGTATAGAAGTCGTTTTGAAAATGGTATAGGTACTAATCCGGAAGAATTAGTAGCGGCTGCTCATTCAGGCTGTTTTAGTATGAAACTGGCTTTTGTTTTGTCAGAACTTGGTCATCCGGCGGATCAAATTGAAACGACAGCAAAGGTAACATTGGACAGTGGAAAGATTACTCATATTGGTTTGGAATTGCATGCCAAAGTGCCCGGTATTTCAAATGAAGCGTTTCAAAAAGCAGCACAAAATGCCAAGGAAAATTGTCCCATTTCCCAGCTTTTGAATGCAGAAATTACGTTAGACGCTAAGTTGTTATCGTAGTGTTTATTTAAGGTTTATTTGATTTTATTCTTTAAATATTATCTCGCTTAGCGATTGACCAGGATCTTTTCGTTGAATCATGATATGCTGTCCTTGAGAGGGGCCGAAGTTGACTATATCTGTTTGTGTACTGGCAGGAAATACTTTGCTAGAAGAGAATGTGTAGGCTGGCTTATACCAGTTTCCATTTTGGCTACGTACCAAAATGATATATTCCTGGTTTTTGGAGTTTAGAATAGAGCCTGGCTTGCGATTGACAATGGCAATTCTACCATCCTTATGTCCTCTAACGATGTCTAATTGGGGTGCTCCAGTGTCGCTATGAATGGTATAAATAATATTGGGGGGGAATGGGTAGATTGTCCCAATAAAGTTCTTATCACCAACAGATAAATAATTATTACGATTTAAAGCAATAAGATTGGTTGTGCAAGATGCGGGTACATCATAATGCATAATAGATAATGCATCATAGGAGGTATATTCAAGTCCGTGCCTAGCTTGGTCTGCAGCTGTAAAGAGTGCGGCTTGACGTTTTGCGTCTGCCAACGTCCAGCCTTGTGTACTCATTAGATAGGCAAAGTACTTACTTTCATTAATTGGGGCACTAGGGTGCCTGTGTTCGTGGTGCAAGCCCATGGCATGTCCAAACTCATGAACAACAGTTCTAGAGAATTCTTGGTCAGATGTCCGGTTAGTAAACCAACCATAATGCATATTAAAGTCACCAGCAGGTATTGTAAGCAAGTTTTTACCTATTCCACCTCCTGGTGTATATCCTGAACAATAAGAAGAGGGGTCGCTGTTATCTATATCTATTCTAATATCCGCTGGTTGTGTGGAAGGAACAAATTGAAATTTAATGTTGGCATATTTTTCCCATTCATGTGCATAGTGTTCAATTTTTTTCTGAACAAAAGGAGTTCCATTATTGTGCCAAAAATTAACCTTAATTATTGATCCATTGGGCCAATAATATTTAGCAGCACCAACGGAACTAGTGCTTAACTGTCTAGGTGAGATACCATCGTCAATGGTAGTGCATGGATGGAAATCAGGAGGTGTTTGGTATTTTTCTTCAAAAATTTCTTTTCCGTTTTTAAATATTTTAGCTAGCCCAAAGAGTCCTGTGGCTGCATGGCTAGCAAATGGGGTTGCTGAACTAAAGTCATAAGATTTTCCATAGGAGTCGGTAATTCGATAGGTGGCGTTTTCATGTTTTAAAGCAGTGCCTGGCGTTTCATTATCAATAAAAATGCTGCCCAAATGACTTTCAACATGAAGTATAGAGTTATTTCCCTCTTTAATGGTAAACAAAAGATTGGCTTTTGTTCCTTTGGCTCTTTCATGATGAATTGACATTACTTCTTTTCGTTTGCAAGAAGTGATAATCAAGGATATACCAATCATGATAAGCAAAGTTATTTTTGCGCTGTTTTTTCGACCGATAATAACTGACATAATAGCTGGTTTTTAATAGATCAATTGGTGATGGTACTTGTTACTCTTTAAATAATATCGTACCTAGAGATTGACCAGGGTCTTGTCTTTCTATCATGATCGATTGTCCTTTAGAAGGGCCCCAGTTAGTGATACCCGTTGATGTGTTGGATGGAAGGGTTGTATTTGAAGTGAAGGTATAGGCTATATGATACCAGTCTCCATTTTGAGCGCGTGTAAGAATAATGTATTTCTGATCTTCAGAATTTAAGCTCGTGTTGGGTAGGTGATTGTTAATCATAATTAAACCATCAGATCCTCTTACGATGTCAATCTGGGCTACTCCTGAATCATTATTGATAGTGTAGATAATAGTTCCATTGTTTGTTGGGTTTGGGGGGACTGTTATAAATGGATAAACTTTACCAATAAAGGCTTTATCTCCATCGGATAAATAGTTATTAGAGCCAATGGCAATACCATTGGTGGTACAGGATGCAGGTATCGGGTAATGCATAATAGAAAGTCGATCATAAGGATCATATTGTAATCGGAGATCTGTTTGATCTTGTGCTGTAAAAAAAGCAGCTTGATTTTGTGCCTGTTGTAATGTCCAATGTTGTGTGCTCATCAAATAGGAGAAGTATGCACTTTCATTAATATGGGCATCATAATGTCTTTGTTCATGCTCTAGGCCCAGGGCATGTCCAAACTCATGGGTAACCGTTCTAGAAAATTCTTGATCAGATGTTTGATCAGTAAACCAGCCATAATGCATGTTAGGTGATGACTGATCTGTATTAGGTAATCCCTGTTCTGTAAAATTATTAGGGTCAATAAGCATGGTACCTAACCCCGTAGTATATGATGAATTGTCAGTAGCTATTTTTATTCTAATCTGTGCTGATTGTGTAGATGGAACAAACTTAAATTTGATATTGGCATATGGTTCCCATGCATGTGCATATTGCTCAATTTTTTGTTTCACATAAGTACTTCCTGCATTATTGAGAAAATTAACTGTAATGGTTGAACTATTAGGCCAATAGTATATAGCAGCACCAATAGAGCTTGTATGATTGTCTTTTGTTGTAGAGGGAATATAGCTATTGATTGTACTACATATATGAGCATTAGTAGTGTCATACTTTTCCTCAAATAGTAATTTGTCATTTCTGAAGATTTTTATTAATCCAAATAACCCTGTACTGGTTCGGCTATCAAAATTCTTTGAGGATGAGAACTCGTAAGCTCCACCGTAAGAGCTGATAATCTTATAAGTATTTTTCAGACCTAGATTAGTTCCTGGTTGTTCATTGTCAATAAAGATGGTACCTAATCGACTTTTTACATGAAGTACTGCCAGTCCATTTTCATTGATTTTGAATAAATCGTTTTCTTTTATGGAAGAGGATGTTCCAGATGATCCAGTATTCCCATTGGATGGGGTTATATCGCTTCTTTTACAAGCTATTATGAGGATGATTAAACTGAGTAGCCAAATAGCTTGTCCTTTATTAAAATATCTTTTCATGATTTATGGATACTTTGTTAAGTATAAATTTAATAAATATTTATTTAATAATTATGTTTTTATAATTATTATTTAATATTAATTAATATTATTTGGACTATGTTGGTATTTATTAGTGATGGATTCAGGTGTTAGTTCGTGATATCGTTATTCTGAAGGGGAGTATAGTTTACAGGCCATAATTCTAAGCAGTATTGCTTAAGGGGAATATTTTTAAATTAATTAATAGTTAATTTATTTTATTTATTAGATTTATTGTAAAATATAAGCCTGTTAAATTAAGTGTTTAGCGACTTATAGAATATTGTTCAATTCAGGTTCGAAATGGGTTCTAGTCAACAGAGAGGCCTATGAATATAATGCTACTTAGTAAACATCTTTTAAAAACAATTGGTAGAGGACTATTATTAGTTCTTTTTCTTAACTGCGTAGGGATTCGGAAAGTTATCCAGGTGCTCCATATCTGTACCGGTTGTGTTCTTCATTTACTCTTATCCTTCAAAGATTTATGTTGGATAGCCAAGTACAGGCACTACCATCAAGTAGGAGTAGATGAGGTCTATAGTTTTGTTAAAAGCAAGAAAAAGAAGGTTTGGATCCTTTATGGCTACTGTAAAAACAGTCGTGAAATACTAGCTGTTACACCTGGCAAACGCAGTAGAAAAACTGTCCGAGAGCTATTCAAGCGCTTGAAAGACACTCAAGTCGATTATTGGTGCACTGACAAGTGGGAGGCTTTCAAAGAAGTATTTCCTAAAGCCAAGCATCTCATCGGAAAAAAGTTCACAAAAGCTATTGAAGGGGTGAATACCTCGCTTAGAAGTGCTTGTAAAAGATTGGTAAGAAGAACTACTGCTTTCTCAAATAAGGTGTTAAATCACTGGACACTGGATTGCCATCAAATTGGCCATGTATCACAGCAATTTTATACTATCAGTCATTTAAGTACACTGCCAAAAATTAAAACTATCATATAAATAGCTATTATGATAAAAAATCTACTTAATAAGTTTTTGAAAATCGCTCGGAGCAGCGTATTGTTGCTAGTGTGTATTACTGCATTTGCACAAACACCCACTATTAGTTCTTTTAATCCAACCAGCGGGTCAATAGGCACAAGTGTTACTATTATTGGCCAAAATTTTAATTCGACACCTGCGCTTAATGTAGTCTTCTTTGGTGCCACTCAAGCAACTGTAACCAATGCAACGAGTACAACTTTAACGATGACAGTACCTTATGGTACTAATTATCAATATATCTCGGTAACTAATTTGGGTAATAGCTTAACCGCTTATTCTAATGTGCCTTTTGTTTCCACGTTTCAGAGTGATAGGCTTACTGATTTTACTAATGATCAAAATTTTACATCAGCTAGTTATACAAAAGGTGTCAGTGTTGGTGATTTAAACGGCGATGGTAAACCTGATTTGGTGGTAGCGAATGCTAACAATGGCTATGTAAGTATTTATACCAATAGTTGTGCGCCATCGGGTAGTTTGTCGTTTACCTTAGTCAATACAGTTGCGCTAACTGGAGGAGCCTATGCAGAACAAATCTCTATACTCGATTTAGATGGAGATGGCAAACCCGATCTGGCAGTAGCTCGAGCAAATAATGGTACTAGCTATGCAGCTTCTGATAATGTGCAGCTATTCAGAAATATAACTACAGCAAGTAGTAGTACAATTACATTTACTCTAGGTCCTGTCCTTACAGCTGCTTCGGGAGTTAGTATAGCTGACTTTGATGGTGATGGCAAGCCCGATATTGCGTCTATAAATGGTATTCAAAATCGTATTTCTGTTTTTCGTAACCTATCGGTATCAGGTACGCTTAGCTTTACTACTACGGCGCAAACATTCAATTTTACAGCCAATTCAACGGCTAATTTTATTGCCGTAGGTGATTTAGATCGGGATGGTAAACCTGATATAGTGGTATCTACGAGTGCTAATACCTTATCACTTTTTCACAATCAATCCACACCAGGGAACATTAATTTTATGGGCACATTTGCCTCAAGCATCGATTTGCCGATTGGGTTTACGGCTTATGGTATAGCTATTGGTGATTTTGATAACGATGGTAATCCAGATATTGTAGTAACTGATCAAACGAATGGTCGAATTGTTTTTTATCGTAATACGAATAATAGCACTACAGGCACTATTAGTTTCCCGAGTATACTTAGTTTCGCTTTTGCTACAGCAGGGGGAAGTGCATCTACGGGATCGCTGCCAAATGCTAATTTATCGATCGCCGATTTTGATGGTGATGGAAAAATTGATGTCGCTGTGGCCAACGAAACTGCAAGCGTTAGTACACTATTGGTGCTTAAAAATACAAGTTCGGGTATCGGCAACTTAAATTTTAGCAATCGGATTGTTTATTCTACAGGAAGTACCAATGCATGGAATTTAGTGGCAAGCGATATGAATGCCGATGGTAAGCCCGATATTATCGTATCCAATTATGCTGGTAATACAGGTATTATATCACTATTTCGGAATTTGAGCGTGTTAAGCCCCCCTGTGATTACATCGGTAACACCTTTAAGTGCTACTATTGGAAGTGTAATAACGATTAATGGGCAAAATTTTAATACCAACCCGTTAAGCAATACGGTATTTTTTGGCTCCACATTAGCAACTGTTCAAGCAGGTTCCACCAGTACAACTTTGCTTGTTACTGTACCTTATGGTGCCAATTATCAATATATATCGGTTACTAACTTGGCTGTTAATCTAACAGCTTATTCAGCCATTCCCTTTGTGGTTACGTATCCTACTTCTATTGGTGGCTCTAATGATTATGCACCTGCTTTGAGTATAAGGATGAGTGGAACAGGTAGTCCGAATCAGCAGGTGATAAAAGATTTTAATGGTGATGGCAAGCCTGATATAGTCGTGGGAACGAGTAATGGGCTTTATTTATTAACAAATAGGACAGCTGTAGGGAGTAATGCGGTCACTTTTAGCATACAGGCTGTAACTATAAGTACAGGTGTCAATATCCGGGCTTTGGCAGGTGATGATTTGGATGGTGATGGTATGCCCGATCTGGCTTTAAATAATAGTACCAATAGCTGGTTAATGTTATATAAAAATGTATCGAGTATAGGAGGTAGCATTAGTTTCAGCAATACAGGTATTAATTTAACATCGAGTAGCTTTTATTCGGTTGTTATAAGTGATATAGATGCTGATGGACGGCCTGATATAGTGATGGGGGGTAATACTTCGGCGATATATGTTTACCGTAATACATCGGCTTTGGGGACGATTAATTTTGCTTCCCCATTAACATCATTTGTAACAAGTGGGTCTGCATTAGCATTAGCCATAGGTGATATCGATGGAGATGGCAAACCTGATTTGGTTACAGCTAATTATACTAGTACTAATAATTTATCGGTACTGCGTAACACTACTACAGGGCCAGGGAGTATTACGTTTGCTTCTATGGTTAATTTTACTGGCCAAAGTAATCAATATTCACGATCATTAGCTCTTGGAGATTTTAATGGCGATGGTCAATTAGATGTTGCTGTAGATAACTATGGTGCAGGATCTTTTGTGTCGTTATTTACAAATACTGCTATATCGGGGACCATTAATACCAATAGTTTTGGCACATCGGGTTCGCTGGGAACTGCTGGCTCTAATACTGAAGCTGTTGCGATAGGTGATATGAATGGCGATGGTAAACCTGATTTGGTTTCTGCAGCTTATAATACTACTGTGGTATCGCTGTTTAAAAACACAAGTACTTCTAGTTCAATTACATTTACAAATTATGTTGCTTACACGGACCCAAATGGAACTAATGGTACCAGTGTAGGTAATAATATGAGTTTAGCTGATTTGAATGGTGATGGATTATTGGATATTGTTCGATGTAA
Source organism: Pedobacter sp. (assembly GCA_008015505.1). GTDB lineage: Bacteria > Bacteroidota > Bacteroidia > Sphingobacteriales > Sphingobacteriaceae > Daejeonella. The sequence continues at coordinate 689 of SSFR01000005.1, read as the reverse complement.
TAATTCGTCAAATAACCTATCTATCTTTCCTAGTATATCTATTCCTCCCCCTGTTTTGATTTCTGATTTTACGCCAAAGCAAGGATCCTTGAGTACAACAGTAACGATAACAGGATCTAATTTTAATGCCAATCCACTCAGTAATACGGTATTTTTTGGTTCCACAGCAGGAATTGTTCAGGTGGGTTCTACCAGTACAAGCTTGATTGTCACTGTGCCTTATGGAGCGAACTACCAATACATCTCGGTAACGAATTTAGGTACTAAACAAACGGCATATTCACTTATACCTTTTATTGTTACGTATCCTACGGCATCAGGTAGCTTTAATCAATTTTCATCTGCTGTGACAGTTGGAGGATCTAGTACAAACAACCAGCATGTAATAAAAGATTTTAATGGTGATGGCAAGCCTGATATAGTTGTGGGCACAAGTAGTGGTTTGTATTTATTAACAAATAGGACAGCCGCAGGTAGTAATGCGATCACTTTTACCATTCAGGCTATCAGTATGAGTGTCAATATTCGGTCTTTGGCAGGTGATGATTTGGATGGTGATGGGCTGCCGGATTTAGCTTTAAATAATAGCACCAATAGCTGGCTAATGTTATATAAAAATGTATCGAGTATAGGAGGTAGCATTAGTTTCAGTAATACCGGCATTACTTTAACCTCGAGTAGTTTCTATT
>SSFR01000006.1 GCA_008015505.1 Pedobacter sp. | reverse complement strand
GTGGATGTGTCGATTGTAAAAGATTTGAAGCCCTTGTTGAAGACTTTGGACAAAATGTTTGAGAAATTGAAATCAGGACTGTTCAAGCGTGCGGAAGCACTGGCTTTGACCGATGAGTTAGACAGCTCAGTTCGGGCCTACGCCGATAAAGTTAATTTGTCAAAGGAGGATCGAAAATCCCTTTTGGCCGATGCAGAAGTATTGAAGACAGAGATTTTAGCTTCGGCGGGGGATGAGATATTACAGCAAAAAAGTAGTCCAGGTACTATAGAACGTGCAAAAAAGGCATTGGAAGGTTTTAAAGATAAACTGAGTGCCAAACGTGAATCAAGTGCAACAAGTACGGCTTATTTAGGGACAGAATTATACATTTCTCCGAGTGGTTATCCAGTGAAGGTTGCGGATGCGCAGATCAAGCAATTTATATACGATGCAAGCAAGATCAACAAGACCTATCCCAATGGTGCTTTGTATGTTTATAAAAATGCGAATGATGTACTTTTTCTAGCAAAAATTGAAAAGGGGAAGTTCTTGGGCTACGAAAACCAGCAGACCAAGGAATTGTACATCCACACAACAAGCTATCGTGGGAAAGTGAAGGTATTCATCCTAGAAGAGCTGAATGATGGGTGTCAGTACAAGCAGTATACCATTAGTTATACGGTTCCAGCCAAAATGGATCAGGTGTTAAACTCGTTGAATCTATCGGGATTGACCAAGGACGGGCTTCGTGTGCGCGATCGCTGTAGCACAAATTCCGAAGTCAAAGAACAAATTACTGGAGGTCCGAAGCATTTGGCTTTATTTGTTAATGGCTATCGGTCAGGTTACCCAGAGGAGTCTGATTCCGATAATGTTGTTGCAACAAATGATCGGCACAGCTATTGGGATGGTGTGGATAAGCAATTTAGCAATCAACTCAGATCTGGGACCGTATTGTATGCCGATGGGCATCATGGTATCCGTACATCGAACCATCAGAATATGTTAAGCTTTTATAATAGTGCTAAGCATACCATTGGTCCCCTCCCCTCTCGCTTATCAGAGTTTGCCATTAAATATGTCGGTAGTATGGAGAAATTTACAAGTGAATCTCTTCCTCCACCAGCTATAGGAGCAGCCGCTACCATGGTGCGAATGAATTCGGAATATGTTGGGGGTAAACTCAATACAGAGGCCAACGAAGCAGGCTTCAATGAGCGTCGAATGAATGGACAGAAAGCTGGAGCAGCACTTCTAGCCGATATTCAAAGCCAGAAAATACGAACTCGCAGAGATGCCGGGGATAATATCATCGACACGCTGGATATTGTAGCTCACAGTATGGGTTATGCTTATGCACTTGGAATTACCGATGCATTGAAAGGTAAAGTGCCCTTTGGTCGGTTTTATGTTATTGCTCCGGAGAATGCTTGCAGTGGGGAAATTGACCTAGATGCTTTCGAAGAAGTATGGCAGTACGGTAGTAACCTAGGCGAACCGGGAGAAGATCCGATTCATCAGCAGGATGGGGTGGCGCCGCAGTGTGCTGTGAGAGGGTTGCCGGAGTTAGATAGGCAAAATATAGAAAAAGGTGGCCGAATTTTTATACCAGATAGTGAGCCAAAGGGTTTTTTACAAAGTCATTCGATAGAGAATTATAAATGGATATTTTCAAAAATTCCGAAAGGGAAAAAGGGCTATGTTAGAACTAGGAACTAAAGTATCGGCTGTAATGTTATTACTGTGCCTATTATTTTCTTGTAAGGAAAATAAGCATAAAGAAGCTATACGGAAAAGAAGTCTATATAAACAATACTCTATGAAGCAAGTAGGTGCTAAAGAATATGAGTATGTATGGAATGCCGCTAGAGATAGTATTCAACTTTGGGCTGATAATCGTTTGGGCTTTTATTCTCTTTACGTAGATAACAAATGGTATTTAGATAGTCTGGTCTGTTTCAATCGGGAGATGGATCGATGTATGATGGCCTTAAGCTATCAGTCTGATCGTTGGTCTCCTAGTGACGGGATGGACTATTTTCATGGGGCTAAAGTAAAAGGTAAATGGTATTTCTTTTTTGGTAGTGGGCATTATGTTCTTCCTCGAGATTATTATCAATCAGATGTTCGAGTTCCACTGAATATTGAGCAATTCAATGAAATAGCAGTAGACAACATCTTTAAAGGCTATCTGAAAAAAGACAAAGACGGAGTATGGCAAATCAACGAAGCGTTTTTTACGTATCATTTTGAAGGCGTTGGCTGGGGAGATTTTAATAAGCAATCGCACAAGGATACGGCAGCCTATGGCAAGCGTTTTACCAACAAAAAGGAATACTACGAGAGTATTTACCTCAGGGGGCTGAATGATAAGTGGATTAAGGAAGAAAAGAAGGATAATGCCCTCCTGCATTAATAAAAAAATATAATTAACAAATAATTAAAAAATAATAAAAATGAATTTATTTAAATTTTGTTGTCATTATGTCTCTCTACTAGTTTTTGTGCTTAGTGGTACCATAGCCAGCGGACAAATTATCAAACACGTAATCATTCCTGTATCAGGATTAGGTGAGGGGCCATACCAGCTTGGATGGTATAGAAATGCAAATGAGTCGGAGATAAATTTTTATTTGTACGGTGAAGTCAAAGCCCAGCTGTGGGCCATAGGAAAGCAGTCTTTTGCAGATTTGATGAACAAACACAGAGAAAAAAGCAAATTGGGAAAGTTAATGAACAGTTTTAATATCAATAATTTTGGTTATGCACCGCATACTTTTACGACTGTTCGTGAGATACGGCTAGATGATAATCTGAAGGTTAAGCAAGATGTCAATCATTTGTTTCATTCCTCGCCTTTTTATGCGGATACAATACTACATATTGGCAAATTTAGTGGCAACATAGCTTCGCTCAACTCGCGTGGGGTAGATGGTCTCAAGGATGGTGAGCAATTTCTTAAATTCAATCTGAGGACATATAATAACTTGTTTCCGGATCTACCACATATCGGTGATACACTTTCTACTGAGGTTGGTATAGAGAGTGAAAATTGGCTAGGTAATCCAAAGGCACCGCATTACTTGGTTCGTACGATAAAGCGCTATCAGCATGATGGCGTTGAGCCAGTAATATATGGTTTTACGATTCATCCGACTAAGGAGAAGGTGAGTTTATTAAATCAGATTGAACGGTTGAACGGCTGTACTTATATCGCAGAGTCTTTTAATAAAGGAAACGGTCAATATATGCCCTTTTGGTTCTTGGTGAATCAAACAGACAAAAAAGATCAGCGGAACTACCGACTTGCCGTGGCAAATGCTAGAGGGAATGTAGTTGGTATCACTGATTTTACCACACTGTTTTCACGAAGGCCTATTATTCTCAATAAGGAAGTATATGGCAGAAATGGGCAACCAGTGGGATTTGTATCTGTTTTTGGTTATGATCATAAAGCTCCAAAAGAGATACAGGGAAGTGAATCTACTGCTTTTGATGTGATCTATTTAGATCAGGCTGGTAGCTTGAAGTGGAAAACAACAATCTATCATGGGGATGATAAAAGTTATAAAAATACCATATTCCCTCTACAATGCTATGCTAAGGATGATAAGCTAGTTTTTTTAAACTATAGGCGGGAGGGGCTCTTAAAAACATTTTTTGAGGTACTACGTATTGATGAAAGAGGGAATAAAGAGTTAGTTATTGGTGAGTCGAAAGGAAAAGTTTTTGGGAATGATAGTCCACTTGATTTTGTTTACCAAGCTGATGAGATCAGGCAACATGGAGAGGATATTTGGACAATCAAAGCAAAAAGTGAGGGGGTTTATCCACAACCGACTACCTATAGTCAGCTATTTGTCGCCCAGTTAGATGGGGAGAGCTTTCATCCAAAAAATAGAAAGGTATTCACTATTCAAACTAGTCGTCATAAGTTAAGATTTACTTTATTGGATGATCAAGGTGCTGAGCTGAAATACTTGGTAGGTGCGGGTGCTCAATATTATATACTCACCTTAAGAAAGGAAAAAGAAAGCACCTTGGTTCAATTAAAAAGTGATCTGTTTAATAATGCGGCTGATCAGGTTCGCTTTAGCTTTTCCCAAGTCAATGTACCACTAATTGATCAAGAAAGTAGGGTGGCTTATTTAATTCATCAATTCTATGAAAACCAAGATGTTAGATTTGATGGTCCGAGTAAACTTTTGATTACCAAGGTGGCCTATTAAAAAGACTCATTACGAAGCTGTTTTACAATTAAGCCCTAAATACAAATTATTTGAAAAACAATCCAAAAAATGAAAAACAATCTAAAAAAAGCCGTTTTGGGCATTACGCTGATTAGTTTATTTGGTATCGGTTGCAAAAAAGACACAGCTAGTCCAACCTCAGGGAAAAGTGGAGGGAAAAAAGGAGTAGTCAAGCCATTAACTGGACCAGATCAAGTGGAGAAAAAATTCACAATTACATCTGATACGTTTAAGGATATGGTAGTGGATCATGATTTATTGAGGGAGAATAAAATCAACCGTCCTCATCTCTCGTGGGAAAATATTCCTATGGGAACGAAAGGGTTTTACATTATTATGGATAATGATAAAGGGCATGTTTATTTTAATAAGGAAGCTGCTGGGAGGACTAGAAGTTTGAAAGCAGAGATTTTGAAAAAAATAATAAATCCGATGTCTCCCCAGAAAAATGATGCGCTTACTGCTACGATAGAAATTTTTGCATTAAACTGTACACCAGATCAGTTTAGGAAGAGTACAAATAAAGGAATGGAGGATAGGCGCATTTCTTTAGCCTCTAGAGCAACGATTAAAGAGATACTTAAAGAAAGTGGTTTGTCGAGTATGATCTTAGGTTCGGCAATAGTTGAATACAAAATCAAAAAATAAAACTCTTCCTCTAACCACCTACCTATGCAACGCTTCATCCTCTGTCTCATCTTCATTGTTCTAGTTTTCAGCATCAAAACTCATGCCCAATCCTCTGATAGTACCCGACTGAGAGAGCAAGCTCAAATCGCGGTACAAAAGGTAGACGATAATAAACGTTGGCTGAAGCTGCTCACTCCCGAGGATTTGAATGAGTTGCCTGTTGGTATAAAAGAAACAATTAACAATGTCACCTATAAATTGGCGGTGAGCAGCTTCATTTCTCACAAAACCCATATTGAGTTAACAGTTTTTGCACGCATCGATATCCCTCAAAATCCGAAAACCCTATTTTTTGGTGTGACAGGACTAAAAATGTCGCATAGTGGTAAAATTATAGGTGAGGGGAAATTAGTGCTACTAGGCAATGTCCCGATTAATATTGCCGGAGGTCAGGGGCAGCTCATTCTCAAGGGAGATTTTAACCCGATTAATGGTCAAACTACAGGTGACCAGACTTATTTGAGCATTGATTGCAAGGGCTTTAAAGGACTAGGCATTGCAGCCGATGTTATTTTTTCGCGAAACATGTTGTTGCCTTGTGATGCCGTGGGGCAGGTGATTGCCGATGAGAATCAAAAGGTGAAGGGCTCTTTTCAAACTAAAGTGAGTGATTGGAACGATATTTTGGTGAGCTTGAATTTGCCAAAGTTTCAGTTGGCCAGTTTGGATGGCTTTGTTTTTACGGTGAGTAATGCCACATTTGATTTTAGTGATGTACGTAATAGTCCGGAGGTGGTTTTTCCAGTTGGGTACGCCTTGCGCCATATGACTTTTCCGAATACGAATCTGTGGCGTGGGGTCTATATTCAATCAGCTGAGGTGATGTTGCCCCAGGCTTTTGAGCGTCGTGGAGGGCATCGTTTAAGTTTTGGAACCACCAATTTGATTCTAGATAATAATGGTTTGACAGGCTTATTGTATGCCAAAAATATTCTGCCTTATGAGGAAGGGAATGCGTCGGGATGGAAATTTTCGGTGGACGAGTTTCAGGTTGGGTTGGAAGCTAGTCTGCTGGTGAAGGCTGGTTTCAAAGGTTGCATAGGTTTGCCAGTATCTGAGGCAGACTCCTTGCGCTATGAGGCTATCATTACTGGTGATAATCGGTATCAACTTAGTGTGTCACCCAAGGGAAAAATGGATTTTAAGTTGTGGCAGGCTAAGGTAGAGTTAGAGGAAAATAGCTATGTAAAACTCTTATTGGATCATGGTCGGTTTAAGCCCGAAGCCAATTTGTATGGACGTTTTGATATGAGTCCAACAATGAAGGCTGGGGATAGTGAACAGCCGATTGGTCATTTCAAAGGCATACGTTTTCGTGGGCTACGTATCCGAACAGTTGAGCCTTACCTAACGGTTGACTATCTCGGTTACGAGGGTGAAGCAAAACTTGCTGGCTTTCCCGTATCGATTAGTGATATTAAGCTAGTAACAGATAATAACCGGGCAGATTTGGCCTTCAATCTGAATGTGACACTTCAAGAAAATGCCTTTAAAGGTACTACCCGTCTAACTATTGGCTCCCGATTCGGTGATCAACATGGACGTCATTCATACCGTTTTGACCGCGTTCGAGTACATGCCATCGAACTTAAGAATGTAAAGATTCCGGGTATAGTTACGCTAGATGGTAAAGTAGATTTTATGAATGATGATCCCATATATGGTCAAGGTTTTGCTGGTGGTATAAACGCAAAATTTGATATTCTAGGCAAGGCTGAGGTGCAGATGCGTTGTGTGTTTGGTCATAGTACGTTTCGATATTGGTTTATGGATGGTAAGGCAGATTTAGGGGCAGGTATTCCGTTGGCTCCGCCTTTGAAGGTGCAGGGTTTTGCAGGTGGAGCTTATTATAGGATGCGTAAATCAGGTGTCGCTTCAGGGATGATGGATAAGCTTAGGCCGAATTACATACCTGATAGGATGATGAACTTTGGTTTTAAGGCTGGTATTTTATTTAGTGTAGTGAATCGTTCGGTAGTGGATGGCGTGGCCGAGTTTGAAGCCGCCTTCAATGCGAATGGGGGAATGAAATATGTTGGTTTGTTTGGTAATGCGCGTTTCATGAGTAAGCTATCTGGAGCTATTGGGGACGCTACTAAAGTACTTGCTCAGGCTGAAGAAGCGGTAAACAAACAGCTGGAGGGTTTGTCGGATGTAGCCAGGTTAAATAAAATTGAAATTTTGGAAAAAATCAAGTTGAATACACCAAGTATCGCTAGTAAATCCATTCCAATGGAGGATGTAGGGGGAGTTTCAGCTTATGTGGGTATGCTATACGATTTCAATAATAAAACCTTTCATGCCAATTTTGATGTATATGTAAATGTTTTGGGTGGTTTGATGCAAGGAGTTGGTGATCGGTATCGTGCAGGCTGGGCAGTGATGCATTTTGATCCAAGCGATTGGTATGTACACATGGGCACACCGACTGATCCTATTGGGCTTCGTTTCGGAATAGGAGGTTTTGGTATTACGACTAAATCCTATTTTATGCTAGGGAGTCAAATTTCAGGCTCTCCGTCACCGCCGCAGGAGGTTATTGATATTTTGAAAGCGGACGCACAGCAGCTAGATTATATGCGCGATTTGAACGCCTTAGGCACAGGTCGAGGCATTGCTTTTGGGTCACGCTTGAGTGTTGAAACAGGGGATATCACCTTCTTGATTCTCTATGCCAAATTTAACGCGGGTTTGGGTTTTGACTTGATGCTTAAACAATATAGTAATGCCCATTGCAAAGGAAGTAGTGGACCACTTGGGATTAACGGCTGGTATGCCAATGCACAAGCCTATGCTTATTTGCAAGGTGAACTTGGGGTTAAAGTGAATCTTTGGTTTATCAAAACTAGAATTCCTATTATTCAGGGAGCGACAGCAGCTTTAGTTCAGGCACAACTACCTAATCCCTCATGGTTTCAAGGATATCTAGGGGTTAAGGTCGATGTATTGGGTGGTTTGATTCGTGGCAATATGCGTTTCAAGCTAACCATTGGTGATCAATGTGAAATCATTAGAGATAATCCTAATCCGGTAGGAATTGATGTGATTTCTGATTTTAGTCCGCAGGAGACTCAACAAGCAGTCGATGTGTTTACTGCCCCGCAAGTAGCGCTGAATTTTTCAGTGGACAAAGATATTTCAATCGATGGTGAAGGTGGAACGAAAGTTTATCGAGTCGTTTTGGAGCATTTCACGATGGAGGAAGAAAGTGCATTTGGTCTTCGTCCCATTAAAGGAGAGGTCGAATGGAATCGCGCGAAGGATGTAGCTACTTTTTATTCGAAAGATGTTTTGCCTGCATTAGCGAAGGTTAAAGCCAGTGTGAAGGTGAGTTTCAAGGAGCAAAAAGGTGGAATATGGCAAACGGTATATATGAATGGGAAAAAGGCTGAAGAAAGTCGGGTACTTCAGCTGACTACGGGAGGAGCTCCAGAGACGATCCCATTGAAAAATATCAAATATTCTTGGCCTGTGGTTGGGCAGCGGAATTTTTATCGAGAAGAAAATAAACAGCAAGGCGTCATTCAGTTGAAACGCGGTCAGCCTGATCTTTTTCAGGTCGTAGGTTTTGATCAGGAGTTCCTATTGGAGCCTAAAAATGGTAATTCGGCTGCAATTCCTATGATGTACGATAAGGATTCTAAGCAGTTACGTTTCGATGTCGCTCAGGTCAAGGGGGATGTAGAATATGAACTTTCTTTGATTAGTAAACCGCTGGGCCAAGGTGGAAAGGTCAGTGATGTTTCCTTGAAAAGCCAACAGCAGTTGCATGGTAATGAGGGGGATACTATCAATATTATTCGTGCAAAAGCTCAAGAAGTGAAGCGAGATGATCTAGGCAAAGTTATTCTCAGTTACAGCTTTCGGAGCAGTCAGTATGGTACTTTTGAGCAAAAGATGAAAAGCCAGCAATATGGCAAGAGTATTTGGCGGAAGATTATCTCGGATGTGATCACGCTTCAGCAACGCATTGCAGACGCAGAGTATTTTGATCTGCACGACTTAAAAGGTAGCGAGTATACTAACAATCAACCCTTGGTTCAGCCGGTAGCTTTGTTGGATGATGATTACTTTATGAAGGACATCCATCCCTTGAACTATAAAAATTATCCTGTGGCTAAAACTATTCACCTTAGTCGGGATACGAGTGTGTTGGGTTTTGTTCCATTTCGGGCTTTGCCGGTGATGAACGGTTATCTTTCCTTGGTGGAGCAAGAGCGGGTGAATGATCCTTTGGTGAAATTCAACTTACCCTACTTATATGATTTACCTCGCATCTACAAAACCGACTTTCATGATTTACAGAATCAGGTGGTCAATCGTTTTTTGGGTAAGCCAGAGCAGGCTCACTATAGCTGGTTGATTCATGGACAATTCCCTTTTATACGTGGAGGCCATTATAAAGTCAATTACCAGTATGTGCTCCCTGATGGGAAGAAAGGGTCCTCTTATTTAGTAAGCTATCAGAATGCAATAAAATAATAGATGGATGCCGCCTTAGTATGTGTATTGAAATTTAGTATCCAAGATTTATATACTAAAAATATTATCTATCGTTTTATTTTATCTAAATCAATCATTCACTCATGTTTATTCGGGAAGGTATTTTACCAAATACATCTTATTTTAAAATGAAGAACTACAAATTACTTTTAGCATTCACTTTATGGATATGCATTGGAACGAACGTAAAAGCGCAAATAAATCCACAAGTACGCATTATTGCCAGGGCAGATAGTGTTGGGAAAATTCACTTACGTTGGGCGGCAACGAATTCTTCTACTTGGAAACGTTGCAACAAGTATGGCTTTCGGTTGGAACGTTACACCATAATCAGAGATAAACAATTGCTCGAAAAACCAGAGTGCAAACAAATAGGGGGGATTATCAAACCTAAGCCACTGAACGAGTGGAAGACTTTGGCTGAGAAGAACAATTATGCAGCAATTCTTGCGCAAGCATTGTATGGGAAAGATTTTGCAGTGAGTAATACGGAGATCAAGGGGATTACCCACATCATTGCTCAGTCGCAGGAACAAGAACAGCGTTTTAGTTTTTCTTTATATGCGGCAGATATGAGTTTTGATGCAGCAGGTTTAGCAGGTTGGGGGCTGATCGATTGGGAAACTAGACGTAACGAAAAGTACTTATATCGCATCATCACCGCAGCACCTACTCGAGAGCTCAAAACAGATACAGCGAGTGTATTTATTTCACCGGCGGAATATGAACCTTTACCAATGATCGAGGATGTGGCTGCACAGTTCGGTAATCGTACGGTGATGCTTAGCTGGGATTGCGGACGTCTAGCTAGCTATTATACCTCTTATTATGTGTCTAAGTCGATAGACGGTGGAAAGACCTTTAAGCGCTTAGAAGGTGTTCCTGTTACCAATTTCAATAGTCGAGCAGATCAATCTTCCCAGCGGATGTACTTGATGGACTCATTAAGTAATAATTTAATGGAGTATCAATATCGTGTGTGTGGTATCAGCTCATTTGGACAAGAGGGGCCATGTAGTGTGCCTGTTGTTGGGCATGGACGAGAATTATTGGCTTTTGCACCTAGTATAGAAACTGCTTTTGTAGACGATCGTGGTGTATTACAATTTCAGTGGCTTTTTGAAGAAGAGGGGAATACCTTAATTAAAGGTTTTGTGATTAACCGAAGTGATCGTGCAGGTGGGGGTTATCAGATATTTACGGATACGTTAGGTGCCAAACTGCGTAGATTAAATCTTAAAAAGGTAGTCGAGGAGACTAATTATTTTACTATAACTGCTGTTCCATATCATGGTGAATCACGAACTTCATTTCCTGTGCTGGTGCAAACGATTGATAGTATTCCACCAAGTATTCCTTCAGGGCTTAAGGCAATTATAGATACTAGTGGTGTGGTTACTTTAGGTTGGAATCCCAATACTGAAAGAGATTTTTTTGGATACAAAGTATTTCAAGCTTTAAAGGAGGGGGAAGATTTAGTTCCGCTAACTGATAGTGTTTGGTTCAGTAATACATTTCTGGATAAGCTCAATCTCAATTTGCTGAATCGGAAAGTTTGGTATGGCATATCTGCATTAGATAAACACTATAATCAATCAGCGGTATCGGCGCTTATTGAGGTTAAAAAGCCCAGCCGGATTCCACCTTCTCCAGCGGTGATTACCAGGTATGAAATCAAAGGAGATAGTTTGCAACTATACTGGGTTAACAGCACAGATGGGGATGTCAAAATACATAGTCTTCATCGAAAAGGTCCGGATGATGAGTCTTTTGTGAAGTTAATTGAATATTCTGGGCAAAGTAGGACTAGTTATACAGATGTAGCGCTGCAGGGAGGAAAGTCGTATGCCTATTATATACAAGTTCAAAATGAAGCTGAGCTAGTTACCATTTCAGAGCCTTTGGAACTAAGCATATCCGCAAAGTCGGAATTCAAGAAAGAGATCGCGCGCTTATTTGCCTACTCACAAAAAGAGCAAAAACGAATACAGGTGGTATGGGATGATCAATTGTCTGATGTAGTCGAATATCAGTTGTATCGAGCTCCAAATGGGCAACCATTGGTATCATGGCAATCAGTAAATCCGTTACAAAAAGGTGTGTATGATACCGAAGTATCAGCGGGCGAAGTGTATGAGTATGGCATTGTGGCCGTCTTGAAATCAGGTAGGTACAGTGCAATGAAAAGGATAACAGCAAAATTATAGTCAGTATGAAAAGGTGGATTGTTTTTTTGTTTTTGGCTATAGTTTTGATAGAGACTGGGTTTGCTCAGGAAAGTAAGGCGAGATGTAAAGTAATCTTAAACGGAGAGACACATCCTCGTAACGGTACTTATGGAGATGGTTGTAGTAACAATATTTATACTAATCTGCTATTCAAAAATGGTGGTCCTTTAACTGTTTTACCTTGGCATGATCTAAATGGTGGAGCAGTATATTATTCAAGCATAACTACTTATTTCGATGCTCATCTAATTCCCGATTTTCTTGTCACAACAACATCTAGGAATTGGAAACGTGGTATCGATGGTTGTGGTGGCAATGGGTCTTTTGATAATAGTATTCGGGAGACTCGTGTAAACTTTAAATATGGTAAAAATCATCTATGTGGTATAAGTCAATGGTGGAATACATGCATTGACTTATATATTATTCCTGAAATACAGATTTTACCCCCAAGTAAGAATCCAGCATTAGGACGAATTCTTGGTAGCAATGATCCGTTTGAGTTAAAAGCAACTCCGGGTTTTCCTGCGCATACTTACAAATGGGAGTATAATCTTGGCGGAGATAGTTGGTTACCTATTCCTAACTCATATGGTAGGGCTAGCCTTTCTTTTACAGGTTATGAATTACTGGGAGTAGATCGATTTGAGCAATTATGTGGAAAACAAAATGTGTTTTTTCGAATAGCGCCATGCCAGGAGTGTATACCTCCAATCGTTACAGCAACACTTAAATTATCTTCGCCTCATATTATTCGTGTTGAGCCCATCCCAAACACGTGTTTTGGCGAGAGAAATGGGAGTTTGCGTATCTATTTTGATCGCAATCTACGATCGGATGAGATGCTTAGGCTTTCTTTGGCCGATGATTATACTAGTGAATCTTGGGATGATATTACTTCTTTTCGGGAGGGAAATATGCTTATTTGGGATTCCGAGTTAGCTCCACGAACTTATGAGTTAAGTATGATTGGCAAGTATCGGGGAATGGCAACTTATACTGACAATGATCGTCATTATGCTTTTCCAGTTATTCTAGGTCCAGAGCCTGTAGTTTTTAAAACAAGCCAAAAGCATGTAAGCTGTTTTGCAGGGGATGATGCCAGTATCACTGTGGAAGCTGTGGGTGGGGTAGGTCAGTATGTAGTAGGTTACAAAAGGAAAGACGATCCTGAATATCGGTATGAGACTTTTGGCTCGTCGAAAAAACATGTTATTACGAACTTATCAATGGGGACTTATCAGGTTCGCTTATATGATGCCAAGGGATGTGTCATGAAAGATAAAAAGGGTCAAGAAGTGATTGGCCTGGTCGATATTAAGCAGCCTGCAGCAGCGCTTGCTATTGATTATCAGGAAAGAGTAGACCCTCGTGCATTTGGTTATACTGATGGTTCAATTACAGTTATAACAGTAGGTGGAACTCCATTGCCTAATGAGGGCTATCATGTTGTTTGGAAAGATAGTTTAGGAAATGTGTTGCCCAGTGTGTCTAATAAACTAAACCCATTTACAACTCAATTACACAGCGTTGGAAAAGGAACATATACACTGATGGTTACTGATGCCAATTATTCATCTAGCTCTAGCAAATCGGCAGCAGGCTGTCTTGTGCAGGAAGTAATTAAGCTCGGCGAGCCCCTTCCATTGGAGGTAATCATTAAAGAAGGCTATTTTATTAGTTGTAGTGGCGCTACGGCTGGTGAGCTCATTGCTCAGGCTTCTGGAGGTGTTCAAATTCCTGGAAAACGATATCAGTACGAATGGTTCAAACAGAAACAGGATGAGTGGATCAGAATGAAATCTGATGATGGCTATCTTCTAAAAGGCTTAAGTGGAGGGGTGTATCAAGTGCAGGTGACGGATAATAATGGGATTACTAAAACCTCAGAAGCTTTTCATTTAATCGAACCCAAGCCGCTTAAAGTGGTATTAAGTAGTAGGTCGGCTAAATGTAGTGGAAGCAATACTGGTGCTGTAAGTTCTGTCATTGTTGGGGGAACTTTGCCTTACCATATTCAGTGGAATACTGGAGATACGGATTCAAGTACGCTGGAAAATGTGCCTACTGGATACTATCATATTTCGGTGACTGATGCGCGAGGTTGCCAGGCAGAGGCTGAAATTCAAGTGAGTACACCCAATCCCATTGAATTGAGAGATTTGGTCATTAAAAGCCCCACTTGCCTTGGTGGAGCTGATGGATCGATTCGTTTTCATATGGTAGGAGGAGTACCCCCATACACCTATATGTGGTATAGCACCGTAGAAAAACAAGATTGGACAGATATTACGGTGTCAGATAGAAACAATTTGTCTGCGGGTAGTTATATGCTGCTTGTTACTGATGCTATGGGTTGTAGTTATCGCAAAGCATGTGAGGTGATTGATCCACCCCCCCTGGCTGTAGAGCTTGGACCTGATCGTACCTTATGCACTGGTCAAACTTGGATAGCTGATGCGCGTATTGCTGATCGTCGTGCAAAATATAGATGGTCGGGTTCTAATGGGTTTTATTCTGATAAATCATCTGTTATTTTGAAAGAATCGGGAACCTATTCTGTCGTCGTTGCCAATGGTAAGGGATGTCAAAAGGAGGATTCCATTGTTATTCATCGGAGTGATTTAGCTATTGAAGCTGAATATACATCCCCAACGCATGCTTTTGTAGATGATCCGGTGCTGTTTGTAAATGTAACCGATCCAGAACCAGAAGGAGCGGAATGGACTTTACCGGAAGGATCATCTATTAAAGTGTTGAACCGAAATAAAAAAGTAGTTGAGCTTGCTTTTACTCAGGTGGGCTCCTATGAAGTTGTCTTGCGCACGACTATAGGTGATTGTCAGAAGATATTTAAAAGACCGATCGTTATTTTACAGAAAGATGAAGTGAGTCCATCAAATATTACCACTGCTTCGATAATCAAAGCTTTTAAGGTGGGTCCTAATCCCAATGGGGGAGAGTTTACAGCTGAAGTACATTTGGAGAAAGTAGCACCGATTGGCCTTAGCTTGGTTCAGGTTCAAACGGGAGCAATAGTTGACTTGAAAAGACAGTCAGGGGGTGATCGTTATACTATCCCTTATCATCTACAATTAGTTTCAGGGCCTTATGTATTGGTACTTGAGGTAGGTAATGAATATAGAATATTTAGGGTGATAATTTTATAGTGAAGGGGAATGTTGATGATGGCTTTTTCTTAATCCTTTTTTAGGTGTTATATATACTCGTGTTTTTTGTCTAAAAAGTAAATCAGGGCAAAAATGTATTTTTGTGCCTCCCTCATATGGGTTAAATCAATTTTGATGCATATCTCGAAAACATATAATCCTTCCTCTGCTGAAAGCAAATGGTACCATTATTGGCTCGAAAAGAAATTTTTTCGCTCTGTTCCTGATGAACGTGAGTCTTATACGATAGTCATACCACCGCCAAATGTTACGGGTGTACTTCATATGGGGCATATGTTGAACAATACCATTCAAGATATGCTTATTCGTCATGCACGTATGCAAGGGAAAAATGCGTGTTGGGTGCCTGGTACGGATCATGCCTCTATTGCTACTGAGGCTAAAGTGGTGGCCATGCTTAGAGAGCAAGGAATAGAGAAGAAAGACATTACCAGGGAAGAGTTCCTAAATTATGCTTATGAGTGGAAGGATAAATATGGAGGTATCATTCTCAAACAATTAGAAAGATTAGGTGCTTCCTGCGATTGGGATCGTACTCGCTTTACAATGGAACATGATCTTTCCGAAGCGGTAATCGATAGTTTTATTCATCTACATAAAAAGGGATTGATCTATCGAGGAATACGTATTGTTAATTGGGATCCCAAAGGGAAAACGGCTGTTTCTGACGAAGAAGTAATCCGCAAGGAGGTCAACCAAAAGTTGTATTATATTAAATATCAATTGGTGGGTTCATTAGGGCATATAGTTATTGCCACGACTCGTCCTGAAACCATTATGGCCGATACGGCTGTTTGTATTCATCCCAACGATGAACGTTTTCGGCATTTGAAGGGTCAGAAAGTATTGATCCCATTGATCAACCGGGAGATTCCAATTATTGAAGACGAGTACGTGACTATGGAGTTTGGTACAGGATGTTTAAAAGTAACGCCAGCCCATGATTTAAATGACTATGAACTTGGGTTAAAGCATGGGTTACCCATCATTGATATTTTGAATGATGATGGCACACTGCATTCACGAGCAGGGATCTTGGTGGGAGAGGATCGTTTTGTAGCTCGAAAAAAAATTGCTATCCTGCTTGAAGAAGGTGGTTGTTTAGAAAAAATAGAAGATTATAAATCTCAAGTTGGTTTTTCGGAACGTACAGATGCTGTGATTGAGCCTAGACTTTCCATGCAATGGTTTTGCAAAATGCGGGAATTGGCTAAACCTGCACTAAATGCAGTTCTAGATGGGGAGGTCAATTTAATCCCCAATAAGTTTATTAATACCTATCGCCATTGGATGGAGAATGTAAAAGATTGGTGTATCAGTCGTCAATTGTGGTGGGGGCAACGTATACCGGCTTGGTATAATGAAACTGACCAATGGATGATTGCCAAAACCGAGCAGGAAGCTGAGAAGCAGTTTACACAAGCAGGCATTCCATTTAAACAGCTGAGACAAGATGAGGATGTGGTGGATACTTGGTTCTCGTCATGGCTTTGGCCAATTTCTGTGTTTAATGGATTTAAGGATCCCAATAATGCGGATATGGCTTATTATTACCCGACCAGCGATTTAGTCACCGCACCAGAAATTTTATTCTTTTGGGTAGCGCGAATGATCATGGCTGGACATGAGTTTCGAGGAAAATCCCCCTTTAAAAATGTCTATTTAACGGGAATCGTTCGTGATAAAGTTGGACGAAAAATGTCCAAATCATTGGGTAATTCACCCGATCCAATCGAATTAATTGAAAAGTATGGGGCAGATGGTGTTCGTGTGGGTATGCTGCTTTGTTCTCCAGCAGGCAATGATTTGATGTTCGACGAGAAATATTGTGAGCAGGGTCGAAATTTTGCGAATAAAATCTGGAATGCTTACCGCTTGGTGAGTGGTTGGGATGTAGATGCCTCATTGGAGAATCCTAATCAACAAGCTATTACTTGGTTTGAGTCTAATTTCAATCAAGCACTAACAGCGATTGAAGAGAATTATAAGCATTATCGCTTGTCAGAAGCTTTGATGGGTATCTATAAACTAGTTTGGGATGATTTTTGTGCTTGGTATCTCGAGATGGTTAAGCCAGCCTATAAGCAAGCCATTGACACAATATCTTACCAAAAGACAATCTATTTCTTTGAGCAAATATTAAAGGTGCTGCACCCGTTGATGCCTTTTATTACCGAAGAGTTATGGCATGGAGACTTATTTGCTAAGCGAGCTGATTTGGACTGCTGTATTGTGGCAAAATATCCAGTAGTGGGTACGATAAATGATCGCTTAATTAAAGATATGGAAGCGATTCAACAATTAATTTCAGAGATACGTAGCATTCGGAATATCAAGCAGATTTCTCTGAAAGAGGCTTTGTCTTTGTCTATTAAAGCTAGTTCCCCTATTCCATATGCAGATTATTTGATGATCGTTAGCAAACTTGCCAATATCCAGGGGGAGGTGACTTTTGTGGATGCAAAGCCCACTAGTGCGATAGCCGTGATGGTTGGTACGGATGAATTTTTTATCACTTTAAATAAAACAATAGATTCTGATGCAGAGCGCGAGCGTTTAACCAAAGAGATTCAATATTTGCAAGGTTTTCTGAAATCGGTGAATGCCAAGCTATCCAACGAGCGATTTATACAAAATGCAAAAGTTGAGGTAGTTGAAATTGAACGTCGCAAAAAAGAAGATGCTGAATCAAAAATCAAAACTCTGGAAGAAAGCTTGAATGTGTTGTCTTGAGCGTTTGATAGTCGGGTAATTCCTCGGAGAATCGGAAGTTACTGTTGGTAAAATCAATCTGACAACAATAATGCTGTAATCCATTACTAACCAGTAGCCATTCTACTAGGTGAGAAGTATTGTAGCGTGCAATTTGATCGAATGTTTCTTGGTTGATTTTGATAGATGGTGATTTGCATTCCACCAGGACAATTTTTTTGCCCACGTCGTTGTAGAGTAGGATATCTGTTCGTTTCTGGAGTGCATTAAGTTTTAGGCCCCCTTCTAACTGGATTAATGTGCGTGGGTATCCTTTTGCATGGATTAAGTATTGGACCATGTGTTGACGGACCCATTCTTCGGGTGTAAGTACGATAAATTTTTTTCTGATTTGGTCAAAGATGAGCGTTTTATCAGCTACTTGTTTGATTCTAAAAGGATATTGAGGTAGATGAAGCGGAATGGGGGAAAAGGATGACATGACCTCAAAATTCTGAAAAATAATCGTAAAGTCGTAGATTTAAAAAATTGGCATGATTGAGAGTTTTTGAACAAGCTTTGAGATTTTACTGATGATGCACGTCAATAATTTACGTGAGGGATGGCAGCGAAAAGCCCGCAGTGTAGCAAAGCGAAACGAGGACTTGTAACGAACAGCCCGACCCGAAGGGGCACGCCCAAAAAATAAACCATTTTTATAAGAATACGTCATGACCGAAACGCTACATATTCAATTAAACAAAATTGCTGCTTCTAGATTGGACTCAGTTGATTTTAATACATTGTCATTTGGACACGTCTTTTCAGACCACATGTTTGTCGCTGATTATACCGAAGGGGAGTGGAAGCAATTTCATATTATGCCTTATGGGGATTTACCGTTTAGTCCAGCAATGTCGGCCTTACACTATGGACAAGCCATATTTGAAGGAATGAAGGCATATCGGCAAAAAAATGGTCAAGTTGCTGTTTTTCGTCCGGAAAAGAATCTGGAACGTCTTAATATTTCGGCAGAACGGATGTGCATGCCCACGGTACCCAAGGATGTTTTTATGCAAGGACTTGCCCAACTAATAAATATCGATCGTCAGTGGGTGCCCTCTGGGGAAGGTCAATCTATGTATATCCGTCCAATGATGTTTGCTACAGATGCTTTTCTTGGCGTGCATGCTTCGAGTAGTTATAAATTTATTATTCTGACCGGCCCCGTTGGAGCGTATTATTCCAAAAGTTTGAAAGTAAAGGTAGAGCTTCATTATTCGCGTGCGGATGAAGGGGGGGTAGGCTATGCCAAAACAGCAGGTAATTATGCGCGTGCTTTGTATCCAACTAAACTGGCCGAGCAAGAAGGCTTTGATCAACTAATCTGGACCGATTCGAAAGAGCATGCTTATATCGAAGAAGCGGGAACGGCTAATGTGTTATTTGTGATTGACAATGTGCTTGTAACCCCTTCAACTAGAGATACTATTTTAGATGGGATTTCGAGACATACCATATTAGACTTAGCTCGATCTTGGGCAATGCAAGTGGAAGAACGTCGTGTGAGTGTTGATGAAATTATTGGAGCTGTTAAAAAGGGTAATTTGCAGGAAGCATTTGCTGCAGGTACAGCAGCAACTATTGCGCCTATTTCAGAGATCGGTTACAAGGGTGAGTTATATACTTTGCCAGATTCAAAAATGCGTGTGTTTTCAAATAAAGCGCTACAGGTGCTTAATAACATTCGCTATGGTTTGATTCCTGATCCATTTGGTTGGAACTATTTGGTTTGAGTACATGCAGTTTTGATTATTGGGATGAACATATTAGGATAAGAATGGTGTCTCATCTTAAACTCAGTAAAGTAGAGCGTAGAAGATTAACTATTTTCTTGGTTTGTTTGATCATGGCTACCATTGCCTGGTCTTTTTTTGCCTTATCTGGATATTATGTTTGTCGGATAAGGGTGCCCATTCGCTATGTACATACGCCGCAGAAAAAGGCCCTTCGTCCTTTACAAGTTGATACCGTTGACTTGCAAGTAGAAGATACCGGTTGGCAGATTATGCTTTTGAAAATGCGGGCTAATCTCCCATCTATTGTAATAGACACCAAAGATTTAGATGAAAAAAATTACATTGTCTTGAATAATCAGTTGAAGCATATTGGATCACAACTTAAAGATCATCAGAAAGTGGTACATGTGTTTCCAGACACCCTATTTTTTGGGTTTTATCAGTGTGCTTCTAAAAGAGTTCCCGTTCAGCTGGTTCATCATTTAAGTATGTCTAGGCCATATGGTATTGCAGGGAAAATTCGAATTAATCCCAACTATGTGACATTAACAGGTCCACTGGAAGAGTTAAATTCCATTCAGGTGTGTCAAACGGAAACACTAAAAATGGGTTCGGTTAACCATTCGATTGCGGCTAAATTACCTCTTCGATTTGCCTCAAAGGTCCATTTTGGTGTTCGGCCTGATGGCGTTGAAGTACAAATTCCGGTTGACGAGTTCACAGAAAAGGTAGTAGAGGTTCCCTTGAAAATTTTAAATAATTCTAATTATAATGAGGTTAATCTTTTCCCTCAAAAGGTGAAAATTACATTTCTTACCGCATTGAGTAGTTATGCACAGTTAAACTCGGAGTTTTTTGAGGCTGGCGTTGATCTAAACAAATGGCGTCAGCATGGGTATAAGCAACTTCCTGTTGTGTTGAGTCGCTTTCCGGATTATTGTAAACTAGTCCGAGTGGAGCCAGAGCATGTGGATTTTATAGTGAATAAATAATGTTGAAAGTTGGGATAACAGGTGGAATAGGGAGTGGTAAAACAACCGTTTGCTGGATTTTTGAAATATTGGGCATTCCTGTATTTTATGCAGATGCAGTGGCCAAACAGGTGATGCATGCCAATAAACAGTTGAAACAGAAAATCAGGGCTCATTTTGGTGAACAATCTTACACAGTAACGGGCACCTTGAATAGCGAGTACCTTGCAGGCATTGTTTTCAATGATCAAGAGAAGCTAGAGCAATTGAATGCACTAGTTCATCCAGTTGTTTTTGATGCTTTTGAGACTTGGGTTTCTTTGCAGCACCAAGTACCCTATGTACTTAAAGAAGCGGCTTTATTATTTGAAAGTGATTCTCATAAGCGATGTGATTATACGGTATTGATTAAAGCCCCCCTGGACTTGAAAGTGCAACGAGTGATGCAACGTGATCAGGTCAGTTTAGAGGAAGTGCAAATGCGAATCAATAAGCAGTTGACAGATGAACAGAAGCAAAACCTAGCTAATTTTATCCTGATAAATGACGAACAACAATTACTTATTCCACAAGTGATTGCTTTACATAAACATTTTATTGATTTAGGGAAAGAGAGCGTATGATTGTTGATGATTTTTTAGTTTTCGATGATCGTGGTTTGTATTGTCGTTATGGCGATTTTTATTTGGATCCACAGCAGCCAGTGCAACATGCGGTCATCTCTCATGCACACGGAGATCATGCTGTCAGGGGAAATGAGCACGTGTATTGTACTGAAGCAACGGCAGCTATTATGGCGTGTCGGTATAAGAAACAGGCTGGTGGGTATTTAAATACTTATTCCTATGATCAGACATTCATTAGAAAGGATGTTCAAATTCATTTTATTCCAGCTGGGCATATTTTGGGATCGGCACAGATCATGTTGATCTATAAAGGAGTACGGTATTTGTATACCGGCGATTTTAAGTTACAGGAAGATGCGACCTGTGAGCCAATTGCATTTGTGCAAGCAGATGTGCTCATTACTGAAACAACTTTTGCAGATCCTGCTGTTCAGCATCCTGATCCTGTGAAGGAAATCCAAAAACTAAATGATTTCCCCTCGAATATCTTATTAGGCACTTATGCTTTGGGTAAGGCTCAGCGATTGATTCAGCTTATCAATGCTCATTGTTCTGATCGCAGGATTCTAGTGCATCATACGATTTTGCCAATCAATAAGATATATGAACAGTTTGGGTATGCTTTGGGGAAATATCAACCATATCAGCGTAAGGTGATGAAGCTAACTACACAGGGATTTATTTATTTGGTTCCCCCGATGACTTTTGATAGTTATTTCA
The DNA here is from genome assembly GCA_008015505.1 of Pedobacter sp. Lineage (GTDB taxonomy): Bacteria > Bacteroidota > Bacteroidia > Sphingobacteriales > Sphingobacteriaceae > Daejeonella. Next base: position 205,732 of record SSFR01000006.1, on the reverse strand, counting down.
GAGCAAAAAATGTGTTACGAGCTTTTGCTTCGGGGTGGAAAAATTTACATTATCAAAATGATATTAGTCTATTTATTTCTGATCATGTAGATTGGAATGATATTATTCGAATGATTAATCGGGTAAAGCCAAAACAAATTTGGACTTTGCATGGGGATGGTCACTTATTAAAGGCTCATTATGATAATCATATACCAGTTAAAGAGTTGAATGTTTAATGAATCTTATTTGATAATGGTAACATATCCAGACAGAAGGGGAGACCCATCTTTTAGGTCAATGACATAGTAATAAGTAGCAGCCGGTAAATTGAGACCATGGAAAGTACCATCCCAGGCCTGTGGATAGCCATTAGAGAGAAAAATTAATGCTCCCAACCGGTTGAATACTTGAATGAAGCAATTGGGGTAATTATCAATTCCTTCTATCTCCCAGTTGTCTTCAATACCGTCGCCATTTGGGGTCAGTACATTGGGTATTTTAAGTGGAACTGTAATACTTGTTTCACTTTCTACGGAGCACCCGTATGGGGTAGTTGTTGTTAGTTTGTAGATGATGTTTGATTTTGGATGAATGACAGTTGGGTTTAGTATGGTATCATCATTTAAATAAGTGGAAGGCGTCCATTTGAATGAAATAGGTCCCTCGTAAGATGCGCTTGCTATGAGTTGTTTTGAGCTACTTTGTGAAATCACTAAATTCTTTTCAATACTAATATTTGGTTTTGGCCCTATGTTTACATGTAGTGAAGTTGAAATGACTGGGTTGGGATTGCATAAATTACTTGAAGGAGTACTTAAAGTATAAGTCCCACTCATGCTTGGGATGGCCTGATTAATTAAGATATCTTTTGAGTCTGAGCTAAACTGGTTCGGTCCTGTCCACTGATAGCTAATTCCTGGGGATATAGAAGTGCTAGTTATGGCTAATGTGTCTCCGGCACATATAGGTGAATTAGAGCTAATTAGGGGTGGTAGATAAGTATATACGGTCACATCTTCATTAGTCTGTGAAAGTCCATTATAGTTTGATCCTGCGACCGATGGACCCGTTTCGTAAACTGTTGATACGGGGTTTGTACTGGTAGGTGTAAAAGAATAAGAGATTGGGGTAATATCTCCATAGGGGTTTTTTAGCGTGCGTGTAGGATCTAAGTAGTATGCCTGTGCGCTAGTATTATATGTCTGATTAGGGGCATAGCAATCCACCTTTGCTAGAATGGTGATAATCACAGTACCTCCTGGGGCCACTGTAAAATCTCCAAACAGTAGCCGATTAGATGACCCTTGATTAATACTTGCCGTTACTCCTCCTGCTGAGCCTTCAGTATAAGTTATAGTAGCTGATTGATAAATAATTTCAGGCGAAAGTAATATATCTGCCATCACACCTGCTGCATTGCCAATGCCCGTCTTATTGCTAATAGTCATGGTATAAGTAACAGGAGCACCGTCTGGTCGCGTACCTGTTGACCCCGCTTTAGCTTCTCTCAATAAGGTTGTTAGTTCTGGATAGCATAAAAGGCCACCTCCTTGTAAATAAGAGGGTAAATCAGTTATCGTGAATGTTAATGCTTGGCCAGCTTGGCCTGAAGCTGCACCATGCACTCCCCCTATACCATCAGTAGCTGTTCCATTTGCCCCTCCCGCTAAACTTGTATTTATTGTACCAGCAGCACCCCCCGTATAAAAAATTAACCCACCTCCTCCACCTCCTCCTGGACCATGAGGATCAACTTGTGTAGCAGCATTTCCCCCAACTCCACCTATTACATTGATATTCAAACTAGCCGCTGCATTTGGGCTAGTTACTTTAAGATACACTGTTCCGCCCGCTCCTCCTCCCCCTGCTCCATCATATATTGAACATCCTGTATCAAAAGAAACACACCAACCAGCACTCTGGCCGGCTCCCCCATTAGCAGTAATGGTACCTGTTCCACTTATGCTTCCAACATTCAATAAAATAATTCCACCCCCAACACCCCCACTATTACCATGGGTCGCATTATTTACTTCTCCTGCACCGCCGCCACCACCCATAAATAAACGTGTGGGAGTAGGTGTACCCGTAGGAGATCCTGGTCGGCCACCGGCACTAGCGGATGAAGTAGTATCAGAACAAATACCATGATACCCAGTTCCTCCAGTTCCTCCACCCCCCCCATTGCCACCACCACCACCACCTGCATTATGTGCATTTCCTCCTCCTCCAGCATTCCCTGGTGCTCCTCGTCCAAAGGACCCATTAGGCAATCCCTCTGCATTGTTTATAACTTGATTAAACCCATCCCACATATTTAATGCAGATCCTACTATTCCTTCACCTTTACCTGATGTTTTATAATCCGTATTAGTAGACAAAGCAACATAGTCAGACTTATCGCAATAACTAGGTGTAGTATGTGTATAAACAAATCCTGCCCTAAAACCTCTAGCGTCTGCATTAATTGTTTTTTCATTAAAATTCATGGTTCCAGCTACATCAAACGCAATAATTCCCCCCACTTTGCCATTAAAAGGCGGTGCAGAAATATTTGCAATCAGCTTTACATTCGAATACTGTGGTACACGTACTACCTGAAATGTCCGCTGACCTTGAGTAGTACTCAATGGATTAAAATCCTGATTATTGTACGTATTAACAGCTCCACCACCCACTCCCGCACCTCTAAAAGTGAGCGTTCCGCCTGTCAAGGGAACATCATTAGTTGCTACGACATACTCAAATAGACCAGTATTACCCAAGTCAGTATATCCTGTTCCTCCTAATTTATCTGGTCCAGATATATCTGTACCATCACCATATAAATTACTATTGGATGAATTAATGGTAGCATCTTGCATCTGAATAATCAGAAGAAGATCACCCACTTCTATCGACTTGTGATTTGCTGAATACGTATTAATACCTCCATTGAAAACCACATCTGCTGGCACGGCGGCAAGCATCGTAGAGGTAGCACCTGCTAAAAGCGTTGTATTGAATGCAGGCGGGTAATAGGTATTTACTTGCCCGCCAATGTCAAAGGGGCCATCTAAACCAGGTGTCCCACAAATTTGGGCATAGGCTATTGTGCTAAGAAAGAAAAATACGAGCGGTAGTAGGTGAGTAATTTTTCGGTTCATTGTTTAGGTCATTATATCGAGCCGGTCTAAAATTTATTTTATTTCATTCTTGATGTGTCGATTCATCTTTAACATGGATATAGAAATGTGTGGTATCGGGGATAAAATCCTCTTTGACCTTTACTTTTTTCCATCTTGAATGAGGCTTCAAAACCAGAACTCGATCACCGTCAGTTACATGCATTGGCATATTAAATCTGTTTACATCTGCTTGCCAGCGATAGTATACGACTCCATTGTTCATTTTCTTGAATACCAAAGTAGGAATGTCTTTAAATCGTAAGTATTGATCAAACACTTTGGTCAAGCGGATACCTAATGTTTTGTTGATGTACTGAACCACTTCTGGGGTCGTGGTTGTTTTTAATCCAAATTTCTGATTGATTCCCCTGAGCATGTTAAGCCATTTATGATCATCGCCAGTGAGTGTACGTATGGTTTGTAATAGATTAGCCCCTTTAAAGTACATATCACCAGAGCCTTCTTGATTAACATTGTAAGGTCCAATGATAGGGCGATCGTTTCGAATGTTTCGTCGCAGGCCCACTATATATTTTGCTCCAGCATCTTTTCCTTGTTGCGATTCGATGAATAAAGCTTCGGAATACATGGTGAAGCTTTCGTGGATCCACATATCAGCAATATCTTTTGATGTAATGCTGTTGCCAAACCATTCGTGTCCACTTTCGTGTACAATGATATAATCCCATGTTAAGCCTAAACCCGTACCAGAAAGATCACGTCCGGCATAGCCATTTTGATACTTATTACCGTAAGCGATGGCACTTTGATGCTCCATGCCTAAGTATGGTGTTTCAACTAGCTTATATCCATCTCGATAAAAAGGGTAGGGGCCAAACCAATGTTCAAGCGATTGAAGCATAGGTTTAACATTTTTAGAAAAATGTTCTTTGGCTTTGATGAGATTTTCTTGTAATACATAATATTCCAGGTCTAATCTCCCAGCCTCTCCATCAAATGTGTCACTAAAATGGCTATAGTCACCAATATTAATTGTTACATCATAATTATTAATGGGGTATGATACGAACCAGTCGTATTTAGTGAATCCATTGCCTAGGTCAATACTTGATCGTAATCGTCCATTACTTACATTCATGAGGTTATAAGGTACGGTTACACTAATGAGCATGCTATCCACTTCGTCTGCTTGTTGATCTTTGTTTGGCCACCAGGAACTTGCTCCCAAACCCTGGCAAGAAACCCCAACCCAAGGTTTTCTAGCTTGATCTGTTGAAAACACGAAGCCCCCATCCCAGGGTGCATTTTTTGCCAGATTAGGGTAGCCATTATAAAAAATAGTAAACTCTTCTGTTGACCCTTTTTTGATCTTAACTGGAAATTGTACAAAAACAGCATTGAAGTCACGTACAAAGGGCAGCTCTACGCCTTTGTAAACTATCTTTTGAATAGTCATATTTTTGAAAAGATCGAGTTGTAAACGATCAAATTTTTTTTTTGCGGTGAAGCGAAAAAGATTGGTTCCGCTGATCCATTTTTTAGCTATGTCAACTTGAATATCTAAATGATAATAGCGGATATCGTAACAGGTACGTAAAGGACCTGAATTACCACGCAAGGAATCTGCTCGGCTAAAAGTTGTCTGTGGGAAACCTGAAAACGTGGTTGAGATGAATGCTTGCAGAAGAAAGTAAAATAGTTTTTTCTTCATAATATATTGTCAATATACTTTTTGAGCTAGTAGATTAATATTTTGGATTGTTTTAATATGTTTTGTTGATATTTTTTTTATTTTTATTTAATTTTATATTAAATAATTTTCTTTAAAAATGTATTATTTATTTTTTTAAAAATACTTATCTATTACGTGGTTATTTCGGAGTGTAAACTAAGAAAAAGATGAAACTCAAGAATGTTGTTCTGATAATTATTTTACTCATATGTTCTACTAGTTGCTTAGGAAAACTGCTTGACTCACTGGTGGCCAAGCAATTTATTAACCATTTGAAGGAGCAAGATTTTACTAAAGCTTATGCATTAGTTGATGAACATGTAAGGGAGAAATTAAGCTCTAGCTTACTGGAGAACACGTGGGCGCAGCTTACTTCTAGTACGGGAAAACTAACTCACGTTGCGGATGCTTATAAAGAGAAGTTAGGCAATCAGGCCTGTTTTTACTTTCCATGCCAGTTTGAGAAGCAACTTTTGGATTTAAAAGTAGTGGTTACTTCTGGTGATAAAATTGGTGGTTTTTACTTCCTACCCCATGGAGAGCATGTATATCATTTACCAGATTACGCTAAGCCAGGTCATTATTTGGAACAGGCAATCGTAGTTGATTCTGATAATATCCATAAGCTAGATGGTACTTTGACGCTACCTAATAATCTGGATCAACCAGTTCCCGTAATTGTTTTGCTTCATGGGTCTGGGCCAAATGATCAAGATGAGGCTATAGGACCTAATAAGATGTTTAAGGATTTGGCTATTGGCTTAGCCAACTTTGGGATTGCTACCCTTCGATACAATAAAAGAACCTATAGTTATCCTGGGGATTATAAAAATGGAATTACTATTCGGGAAGAAGTTATTGAAGATGCTTTGTCAGCTATTAACATGTGTAAATTAATACCGCAGATCAATTCCAAAGAAATTTATCTTGCTGGCCATAGCTTTGGTGGTATGCTGGCGTCTGAAATAGGTTTAGAAGCCAAAACTCTTAGAGGCTTGATTCTTTTGGCAGCGAATAATTCTCCGCTAGAGGATTTGATTTATAAGCAATATCAGTATCAATTTGATTTAGATGGAAAACGAAGCGAGGAAGAAAATAATCAATTGAAATTAATGAGGGCTCAAATTAGATACCTAAACTCGGATAAGTTGACTTTAAGTTCTCCTGTTGATAGCTTGCCATTATCAATTCCAGCATCGTACTGGTTAGATTTAAAATCACACGATCCATTAAAATCTTATGCTGCTTTGCAAAAGAAGTGTCTGGTACTTCAAGGGGAAAGAGATTATCAAGTACCCAGAGCTGATTACCAGATGTGGAAAAGCTTTACCAGTACAAAAGACAATATTTCTGCTGCATCATTCCCTAAATTGAATCATTTTTTTATGGAGGGGGAAGGGAAACCATCGCCTGAGGAATATACTAAGCCACAACATGTTTCTTATGAGGTGATCGAACGTATAGCACATTGGCTTGATGAATAAAGCAATTTTATACCCCCGTATAGTTTGATGGCTTCATCTTTTTGATCTCTGTTTTTATCGATTCGGGTATATCCAAGGAATCTATAAATGAGGAGATGGATTCTGCGGTGATTGTTTGGCCAGTTCTTGTTAGTTCTTTTAGTGTTTCATAAGGACTTGTAAAGTTTTCACGGCGTAATATTGTTTGTATTCCTTCAGCAATAACCGCCCAATTTGCTTCAAGATCCTTCTCGATAGCCTCAGTATGGAGCACCAATTTACTCAACCCTTTAATTGTTGACTGGATAGCAACAAGGGTATGTGCTAGGGGTACACCAATGTTGCGTAAAACAGTAGAGTCGCTCAGGTCTCTTTGTAAGCGTGATATAGGAAGTTTGGTCGCAAAATGTTCAAACAAAGCATTCGCTAGGCCCAGATTACCTTCTGAATTTTCGAAATCAATTGGATTCACTTTGTGTGGCATAGCTGAAGATCCTACTTCGCCAGATTTGATTTTCTGTTTAAAATAGTTCATTGAAATATACATCCAGATATCACGATCAAGGTCAATCAATATGTTGTTGATTCGTCTTAAAGTATCACAATGTGCTGCAAAATTATCGTAATGTTCAATTTGGGTAGTGTGTTGGGAGCGGTTTAGTTTAAGTTGATTGTTAACAAAGTCATTTGCAAAAGCGACCCAATTGATGGCAGGATAAGCGACATGATGCGCATTGAAGTTACCAGTGGCACCACCAAATTTTGCTGAAAATGGAATTGAATGAAGCTGGGTTAATTGGGCGCCAATACGTTCTATAAATACCAATAGTTCTTTGCCTAATCGGGTTGGTGAGGCTGGTTGTCCGTGGGTTCTAGATAGCATTGGAACTTGAGCCCAATCGTTAGCAAGGTTTTTTAGGCTATCTACCAACCCGTTGATCGCAGGTAAATAGGATTCTTCTAGGGCTAGTTTAAATGCATGAGGAATGGCTGTATTATTGATATCCTGTGAAGTAAGTCCAAAATGAATAAACTCTTTGAACTCACCTATGGACAATTCATCAAATTGATCTTTGATAAAATATTCAACTGCTTTTACATCATGATTGGTTGTTTGTTCGATACGTTTAATTGCTTCCGCATCTTTGATCTCAAAGTTTTCATATATGGCTCTTAGTTTGGGAAAATAGATTGGGTCAAATTTTTCAAGCTGAGGTAGGGGCAGTTCACACAGCGCAATGAAGTATTCTATTTCCACATAAATCCTAAACTTGATTAATGCAAATTCTGAGAAAAAAAGTGCTAAATCGTGGCTATATTTTCGATAGCGTCCATCAATGGGAGAGATAGCAGTTAGTGGGGATAAAGTCATGGCGAGTGATATGCTATTTTTGACGAAGGTACGTTAAATTTTAAGGCTACTTTTGACTGGTTCGTTTAAAAATAAAATTTAAACAAGCTTATAAGTTATGTAATGATGAATCGAAATGAAATGTTAATCCGACTGCCTCAGGAGCAGTTATGGGATATGATCGTTATTGGAGGTGGAGCTACAGGTTTGGGAATTGCGATGGATGCTTCTCTAAGGGGGTACCGGGTCCTTTTGCTTGAAGGGGCTGATTTTGGAAAAGGTACTTCAAGCCGTAGCACAAAGTTGGTTCATGGTGGGGTGCGGTATTTGGCACAGGGCGATTTAGGTTTGGTGTTAGAGGCATTGAGGGAACGTGGTTTGCTACTTGAAAATGCACCGCATGTGACACGTAATCAAACTTTTGTCATTCCGACTTATTCGTGGTGGGAAAGTGCTTTTTATTTTGCTGGGCTTACGTTGTATGATCTATTAGCGGGGAAGCTCAGGATTGGATCATCTGTATATTGGGGGAAGGGAAAAACCATAGCAGCACTTCCGTCTGTCAATCAAGAAGGTTTAAAGGGGGGGATAGTATATCATGATGGCCAATTTGATGATACGCGTTTATTAATCAATGTGGCCCAAAGTGCTGCTGAAAATGGCGCTTGTCTGATTAACTACATGCGTGTAACGAATTTGTTGAAAGATGCAGATGGCGGGATAGCAGGCGTGCAGGCTGTGGATTTAGAAAATGATCAGGTTTATGAAATACGTGCCAAAGTAGTAATTAATGCAACCGGTGTGTTTGTAGATGATGTGTTGAAAATGGATAACCAACAAGCAAAAACAATGGTTAGGGCTAGTCAGGGGATCCATTTGGTATTTGATCGTTCATTCTTGTTAGGAGATTGTGCATTGATGATTCCCAAAACTAGCGATGGACGGGTTCTTTTTGCTATTCCATGGCATGATAAAGTGGTCATTGGAACGACCGATACCTTAGTAGATCAGATTTCTCTTGAGCCTCATGCCTTGGAGCAAGAAATCGAATTTATTTTAGAAACAGCAGGACAGTATTTAAGTCGTAAACCAAGTCGTGCGGATGTGCGATCTGTTTTCGCGGGTCTTCGACCCTTGGCAGCGCCTCGTGGGAAAAACAAGTCAACTAAAGAACTATCGCGTAGTCATAAGCTGATCGTTGCTGACTCAGGTCTTGTGACTATTACAGGAGGAAAATGGACAACATTTCGTAAAATGGCGGAGGATACTGTCAATGCGGCCATTAAAGTAGGGAAGTTGGCATATGTTTCTTGTTTCACGCATCATCATCACATTCACGGGTATTTACCTGAAGCTGATTTTTCCACTCATCTAGGAATTTATGGTTCAGATGCGTCTGCCATTTTAGAATTAAGTAGGACTAATTCTGAACTGGCAGTGCCCCTACATCCATCCTACGATTATACAAAAGCAGAGGTGATTTGGGCAGCTCGTTTTGAAATGGCACGTACGGTAGAAGATGTATTAGCACGTAGGATGCGAATGCTTTTTTTAGATGCTCGGGCGGCCATGGCTATGGCCTCGGAAGTTGCACTTTTGTTGGCTAGAGAGCTGAATAAAGATCAACATTGGGTAAATGATCAAATTCAGTCGTTTACTGATTTAGCTCGGGGATTCTTAACTAATAGAAATTCTAAAAAATCTTAAAATAATATAAATATGAATCAGGATCAGCAGTATATTCTGGCTATTGATCAGGGAACAACCAGTTCGAGGGCTATCATCTTTGATCGATCAGGTAAACCAGTGGCGATTGCGCAGAAGTCATTTAAACAATGGTTTCCTCAGCCAGGTTGGGTAGAGCATGATGCAGCTGAAATATGGTCCACACAAGCAGCAGTGATTGCAGAAGTGATTGCTAAGGCTGGACTAAATGGAAAGGCAATTGCGGGTATAGGCATTACTAACCAGCGTGAAACGACGATTGTATGGGATCGAAAAACGGGTCAGCCTTTGTGTCATGCCATTGTTTGGCAGGATCGTCGGACTTCGTCATTTTGTGATGAGCTTAGGGCTGAAGGGAAGGCAGAAATGATTCGTGAAAAAACAGGTCTAGTTTTGGACGCTTATTTTTCAGCTACTAAGGTAAAGTGGATATTGGATCATGTTAAAGGGGCTAGGGCACGTGCTCAAAATGGAGAGTTATGTTTTGGTACGGTTGATAGCTGGTTAATCTGGAAGTTAACGATGGGTAAAATGCATATAACTGATGTGACTAATGCTAGTCGGACCATGTTATTTAATATTCATACGCTTCAGTGGGATAATGAATTACTTAATTTGTTTGATATTCCAGAATCGATGTTACCAGCTGTAAAATCGTGCAGTGAGGTGTATGGAGAGACGGCTACTACCTTGTTTGCTACTAAAATCCCCATTGCAGGAATTGCGGGTGATCAACAAGCGGCGTTATTTGGTCAGCTGTGTACGGAGGTTGGATCAGCAAAAAATACCTATGGTACAGGTTGTTTTTTGATGATGAATACAGGGAATCGTCCAGTGGTTTCTAAAAATAATTTACTAACAACTATTGCTTGGCAGTTAGACGGCCAGGTATCTTATGCACTCGAGGGTAGCGTTTTTAGTGCGGGATCTGCAGTGCAATGGTTACGTGATGGTTTAGGAATTATTCAGCATGCTGCTCAAACTGAGGTGATGGCCAGGTCTGTTCCAAATAATGGTGGGATCTATTTTGTTCCTAGTTTGACGGGCTTAGGTGCACCGAATTGGGATCAATACTCTAGGGGTATGATGATCGGGATTACTCGGGGTACTACTGCTGCTCACATTGTTCGTGCTACATTGGAATCTATTTGTTTCCAAGTATACGATGTAGTTTATGCGATGAGTTCTGATATGGAAGGAGCTAGTGTGCTTGATTTAAAAGTAGATGGGGGTGCTGTTGGTAATGATTTTCTAATGCAATTTCAGTCGGATATTTTGGGCATTCCAGTGATTCGGCCAGTTATTCAAGAATCAACAGCTCTTGGTGTAGCTTATTTAGCGGGTTTGGCTGTAGGCTACTGGAAGGATATAGCTGAGATTAAAGCGCATCAATTGGTTGATCGTGTTTTTGAGCCAAGTTTAGAATCTATTCAAGTAAAACGATTGATTGATCAATGGCATCGAGCTGTCGATCGATCTAAGCGTTGGATTATTCCCGAAGAAGATCTACTCATAAACTCTTTAAATTGATTTCTTGTCTTTATTTACTCACTTAAATATTCAATACTATTATCATGACCGAATTCTTAGCGGAAGTTGTTGGGACTGCATTACTCATTTTATTGGGAGGAGGAGTGGTGGCTAACGTAGTACTTAATGGTACAAAAGGAAATAGCAGTGGTTGGATTGTAATCACTACTGGTTGGGCTTTAGCCGTGTTTGTAGGGGTTGTTGTAGCTGGCCCATATAGTGGAGCCCATTTGAATCCTGCGGTGTCTATTGCTTTGGCTGTAGCGGGTAAGTTTGCTTGGGCACAGGTTCCTTGCTTTATATTGGCTCAGTTTATTGGAGCTGGAATAGGATCTTTTATTGTTTGGTTAATACACATTGACCACTTCAATGCGACAGAAGATCCCAATGCGCAATTAGCAGTTTTTAGTACAGCTCCGGCTATTCGAAACTATCCAATCAACTTGTTTAGTGAGTTTGTTGGAGGGTTTGTTTTGGTATTTGTCATCCTACATTTGAAGGGTGCGGAATTGCAGGGTATTAATCATGTTCCTATTGGTTTAGGTGCTGTTGGTGCAATTCCAGTTGCTTTTTTGGTTTGGGTAATTGGGTTGTCTTTGGGTGGGACAACAGGTTATGCCATCAATCCGGCTCGTGATCTTGGGCCGCGCATCATGCATGCAATTTTGCCCATAAAAAATAAAAGAGATAGTGATTGGGCATATGCTTGGATACCAGTCTTGGGGCCTATTTTAGGTGGTGCTATAGCGTCATTTCTTTGTTGTTTAAATTTTTAAATATTATTTTTTAAAATTAATTAATGGAAACTTTTGGATATAAAAAAGTTTCCATAGGTTTATGGCCTGAAGTTTAGAGATATCATTGGATTTACAAGCGCACATATTATTAGAAGTTGACAGGCTTTTTAGTCGTTATGGCATTAAAGGGGTGACTATGGATGATATAGCTAAACACTTGGGGATGTCTAAAAAAACCATTTATCAATATTTTGGTAATAAAAACAAGCTGATTATTACACTGATGAAAGGTAAGATCGATGCACAAGTAGCTATTATCAGTGAGGACTTTGAGCAAATAGGAAATGCTGTTGATGAAATATTTATTTCTGTCAATAAATTGGAAGAAATACTGTTTAATACAAATCCGATTGTATTTTCTGATCTGCAAAAGTATTATCCGGAGGCGTGGATACTTTTCAAAGATTTTAGAGAACATGTTCTATACAAAAAGGTACTTGATAATCTAGAACGAGGGATCAGAGAAAAATACTATAGAGCAGAAATCAATGTGGAAATTATTGCTAGGATGAGGATTGAGCAAATTGATATGGCTTTTAATCAGATGGTGTTTCCAGTACAAAAGTTTAGTATATCACAAGTTATCAGAGAGCTTACAGATCACTTTATTTATGGCATTTGTACAGATCAAGGCCGAAAGTTAATGGCCTATTTAAAAAGAGAATCTAAATAAACTAACCACTATTAGTAAAATGAAACACCAATTACATCTATTCGCATTTTGCCTTGTTTGGGCTTTTCAGGTAAGGGCACAAGAACCCAGTGTGTACAATTTTAGTTTAAATGAAGCAATTGATTATGCTCAGAAGCATCAAAATGCTATTCTAAATGCTCAAATTGATGAAAACATTGCCAAAAATACTGTTAAGCAGACTATTGGGATAGGGCTTCCACAGGTGAGTGGAAGTTATAGCTTTCAAGATTATATAGACATCCCTACAGTAATTATTCCGGCTAGCTTCTTTGGCAAGCCAGGTGATCCGGATATACGTGCTAAGTTTGGCACGAAGTACCAATCATCAGTGGGAGCCGACATTAGTCAACTTTTGTTTGATGGTAGTTATATCGTAGGTATACAGGCTTCTAAGACTTACAAAGAGCTTTCGGTTCGTAATTTGAAGCGTACTAGGATTGAGACTGCCGTAGGGGTTACTAAAGCATATTATTCTGTACTAGTGAATAATGAACAGCTGACGTTGATTGATGCCAATTTAGTGAGGTTGCGAAAATCGTTGGAAGATACTGAAGCTCTGTTTCAGAATGGTTTGGTGGAGAAAATAGATGTAGATCGGCTGAGTGTACTTAAAAATAATCTGGAAACAGAGCGTGAAAACGTGGTTCGCCTTTTAGGGTTAAATAACAATCTGCTTAAGTTTCAAATGGGGATGCCCATACAGATGCAGTTAACCTTGAAAGAGACAATTTCTTCATTGCAAATGCAACCCGTGACTATGGTTTCGGATACAGTTGTGTATCAAAATCGTATTGAATATGGGCTGCTCCAAACGCGTAAGAAACTGAACGAGCTTGATTTAAAGCGCTATAAAAGTCAATTTTTGCCTTCGGCTGTAGCTTTTGGGAATGTTTCTAGGAGTTTTATGTCGGATGATTTTTCCACAATATTTAGTAATAATTTTCCTGTAACATCAGTTGGATTAAAAGTTTCATTGCCCATTATTTCAGGGGGGCAGCGCTTGTATCATGTTCGTAATGCCAAATTGGAGGTTTTGAAATCTGAAAATGATATTCATGATCTTAAGAATGCGATTAATTTGGAAGTATCAATGGCGCAAACGAAATATACCAATGGAATACAGTCTTTGGAAAATCAGAAACGAAATATGAAACTAGCCAAAGAAGTATTGGATGTATCACGTATCAAATATGAACAAGGTGTAGGATCGAGTTTGGAGGTTACTACTGCAGAAACTTCATCGAAGGAAGCGGAAAATAATTATATCAATGCATTGTATGATATGCTAATTAATAAAGTGAATTTGGACAAAGCATTAGGAAAGATCAACTATTAGTCATTTATAACATCACATCAAATGAAACGAATAAGGATAATCGGTATAGCTTCAGCTATTTTTTTAGCATCATGTGCGGGAAAATCAACGGATAAAAGGGCCGAGCTTGATAAATTAAAAAAGGAACGTCAGGACTTGAATAATAAGATTTCCGCTTTAGAAATGGAGTTAGGGGACAAAAATGCTGAAGTAAATGCTAAAAATGTAAACGCCTATAATGTGGCAGAAAGTGTATTTACGAGTTATATAGAAGTTCAAGGAAGAGTAGATGCAGAGGAAAATGTTCAAGTAAATCCAGAAACTGGTGGTATGATTACTGCTATCTCTGTGCACGCTGGGCAAAATGTTACTAAAGGACAAGTTTTGGCTCAGATTGATGATCAAGTTTTACGTCAAAGTATTGCCGAATTACAAAATCAATTGGATTTGGCTAATACCTTATTTCAGCGTCAAAAAAATCTTTGGGATCAAAAAATAGGTACAGAGGTACAGTATCTCAATGCCAAAACACAAAAAGAAGGTATTGAGCGTCGCATAGCTACGTTGAACTCTCAATTAGCCATGTATAAAATCAAATCTCCGATAAGTGGAACAGTTGATGCAATGGATCTACGTGTAGGTCAATCAGTAGCACCAGGCATGATGTCCGCCATTCGTGTAGTGAATGCCAGTAAATTGAAAGCTAAAGCATTGGTTGCCGAGAGCTATTCGGGGCGGATTAATCAAGGTGACAAAGTCATTATTATTCTTCCTGATGTTCCAGATACGATTGAAACAAATTTGTCTTTTGCTTCCAAAACAATCGACCCCCTATCTAGAAGCTTTAGTATTGAAGCTCAATTGCCCTCCAATCATAAATATCACCCTAATATGCTGACCATACTTAAGGTATTGGATTATAAAAATCCAAAAGCGCTTACCATCCCCATTAATGCAATTCAGAAAGCAGAAAATACTGATTATGTTTTTGTTGTTGTCAGTGGCAAAGCCAAGCGTGTAGATATTAAAACAGGTAAAGCATTTAATAGTAGTGTAGAAGTTTTATCAGGATTGAAAGTAGGGGATCAGGTGATCACTGCAGGTATGCAGAATTTGAATGACGGGGATGCTGTGAGCTTTAAATAAAGAGTAAGAGAAGGGTTTTTTAAAATTTTATATCAATGAAAGACATCAATAAAGAATTCGGCCCATCTAGTTGGGCTGTGGATAATAAAACGGCCATCTATGTTTTGGTTGTAATTATTGCCATTATGGGTTATTTTTCTTATAACAATCTACCCAAAGAGAACTTTCCAGAGATTATCATCCCTAAAATATTCGTGTCGACGGTTTATCCAGGAACCTCGCCTGCGAATATGGAGAATTTGGTAACTAAACAGATTGAAAAGCAATTAAAGTCAACATCAGGTCTGAAAAAGATAACCTCCAACTCCTACCAAGACTACTCCATCATTACGGCAGAGTTCAATACCAATGTGGATATTAAAGATGCCAAACAACGTGTAAAAGATGCAGTAGATAAAGCGCGTCAGGACTTACCAAATGATCTTCCAAATCAGCCTAATATAATGGATGTTAATTTGGCTGATTTGCCCATTATGTATATCAATATTTCAGGGGATTATGATTTGAAAAAATTAAAGAAATATGCAGATGATTTGAAAGACCGTATTGAAGGACTTAAGGAAATATCGGGTGTTGACATTATTGGTGCTTTAGATCGGGAGGTACAAATCAATGTTGATCTCAATAAAATGGCTGCAGCTCAGCTGTCTTTTCACGATATTGAAGCAGCTGTGGGTTATGAAAACCTAACTATTTCTGGGGGGACTGTTAAAATGGATGGGGTTCGGCGTACGCTGAATGTGAAGAAAGAATTTAAGAATGCGGATGAAATAGCCAATCTGGCCATTCAGAATCCTGGAGGTGCAAACATTTATTTAAGAGATATTGCTGATGTGCAAGATACCTTTAAGGAGCAGGAGAGTTACGCTAGCTTATTTGGGAAAAATGTGATCACGTTGAACGTGAAAAAACGGGGAGGGGAGAATTTGATCGAAGCTTCGGATAAAATTAATGCGATGCTGAAATCAATGGAAGGAACAGTACTGCCCAGGGACCTACATATTACTATTACAGGTGATCAATCAGATAAAACACGGACAACGCTACATGACCTAATCAATACGATTATTATCGGTTTTATATTAGTTACCCTCATTCTCATGTTTTTCATGGGAGCAACGAATGCCATTTTTGTTGCTTTGTCGGTGCCTTTATCGATGTTTATTGCCTTTATGGCTATGCCGGCCTTAGGAGGATTACTTGGTTTTAGTTTCACCATGAATATGATCGTGCTTTTCTCCTTCTTGCTTGGTTTGGGAATTGTAGTGGACGATGCCATTGTGGTGATAGAAAATACACATCGAATATTTGACAATGGGAAAGTTCCTATTGCACAAGCAGCTAAAATGGCTGCTGGAGAAGTTTTTATACCGGTATTTTCAGGTACAATGACCACGCTTGCTCCATTTATACCATTATTATTTTGGCCAGGGATTATTGGAAAATTTATGTTTTTCCTACCTATTACGTTGATTATTACGTTACTGGCTTCATTGGTTGTAGCGTATGTGATCAATCCAGTTTTTGCGGTCGATTTTATGGGCACTGAGCATCATGATGATGAAAAAACGCCCACTTTTGACTCTAAAGTAAAGCGCACGTTATTGCTATTTTCGAGTTTTGCACTAATTGCTTATTTGATCAATTTTGGTTTTGGGAATTTTGTAGTCTTTTTGGCGCTATTGTATCTGTTGAATCATTTTTTCTTAGTAGGGCTAGTTAGAAAGTTTCAGACTAATATTTGGCCAGGTATTCAGGATAGATACATTCATATCTTGGAGTGGTCTATAAAACGTCCGAGAACGATGTTATGGGGAACAATTGGTTTATTCTTCTTTGCTTTTTTCTTGGTGTCAATTATTCCCCCTAAAGTGGTATTCTTCCCCGATGGTGATCCCAACTTTGTTTACGTATATGTTAGTTTGCCCATTGGTACAGATCAAGCTTATACAAATAAAGTAGTGCAGGATATAGAGAAGCGAGTAACCAAAGTAGTAGGTGGGAAAAATAATCCCGATGTTTCTTCTATCATTTCTAATGTAACAGTAGGTGTGACCGATCCTCAAGATGAGGATCAAGGGAAGTATTCGAATAAAGGAAAAGTAACGGTCGCTTTTGTGGAGTATAGCAAACGTAAGGGGCCTAATACATCAACCTATTTAAATAAAATACGCGATGCTGTTAAAGGTATTCCTGGTGCTGAAATCGCAGTAGCTAAGGAGCAAGCGGGACCACCAACTTCAAAACCAATCAGTATTGAAATTACAGGCGATAATTTAGATTCTTTGGTGAGAGTTTCGGAAGACCTCAAGAATTATTTGATTGCCAAACAGATTGGTGGAATTGAAGAACTAAAGTCAGATTTTCAAAATAATAAACCTGAAATTATATTCGATATTGATCGAGAGCGAGCCAATCGTGAGGGAATTTCGACTGGTCAGGTTGGTATGAGTTTGCGGACCGCCTTGTTTGGAAAAGAGGTTTCAAAGTTTCGTGATTTGGAGGATGACTATCAAATTAACCTTCGTGCAAAAGAAGATCAGCGTAATAATCTAGAGGCTTTACGAAATATGAAGATGACCTATCGTGATATGGCTATGGGTGGGATTATACGTCAAGTGCCACTCTCATCCTTTGCTACGATTGATTATATCAATACCTATGGGGGTATTAAGCGCAAGCAGCAAAAACGGATTATTATTTTGTCATCTAATGTACTCAATGGTTACAATCCAAATCAGGTAGTAGCTAATATTGCAAACGAAATCAATCAGTTTAGAAAATCGGACGGAGTAGAAATTAAAATGGCTGGTGAGCAAGAAGAGCAACAAGAAACCGCTACATTCTTAGGAAGAGCTTTGATGATTTCATTGGGTTTAATTTTAATTATACTCGTTACTCAGTTTAATTCGATCAGTAAGCCATTCATTATTTTGAGTGAGATTTTATTTAGCATTATTGGAGTTTTATTGGGCATTACCATATTCAGGATGGATATGTCTATTGTGATGTCTGGTATTGGAATAGTTGCTTTAGCAGGTATTGTGGTTCGGAATGGCATTTTGCTGGTGGAGTTTATAGATCTAATGATTGAGCAGGGGATGCCTGTTCGAGAAGCAGTTGTAGAAGCAGGTCGTACACGGATGACTCCGGTGCTTTTAACAGCTACGGCAACTATGTTGGGGTTAATCCCATTAGCTGTGGGGCTCAATATTGACTTTACCACATTGTTTACTGAGTTTAATCCGCATATATTTTTTGGTGGTGATAGTGTAGCCTTTTGGGGTCCTTTATCATGGACAATGATTTTTGGATTAGGATTTGCTACCTTTTTAACATTGATATTAGTGCCCTGTATGTATTTGATTGCTGATTCTAACTCAAAAAGGATCAAGGGATGGATTAAAAAATCGGCTTAAGGCTTTTCTTCTCAGCTCTTCTTCAGAAAGGGGGTTGGGGTATATTAAGTCACCTCAATTAAAAAAGCCCTGTCAATTATATAATTGACAGGGCTTTTTATGAAAGTTCTCTTCTTCGAAATTACTTTTTAGTAGCAGCTTCAGTAGTAGTAGCAGCTTCAGTAGTAGTAGCAGCTTCAGTATTAGTAGCAGGAGCGGCAGTAGCAGCAGTGTCAACAGCACTGGTAGCAGGAGCCTCAACAGCAGCTGTATCAGTAGAAGAAGATTCAGTTTTGTTTGAGCTACAAGCTGCAACAGATACAGAAATAGCTAATGCTAGAAAGCCGAAGTTGAATAGATTTTTCATCGTTTTTTGTCTATAAAGTTGTTAATAATTTAACCTTAATACGTGTAATCTATAAAGGTAACCCAGTTCAAATAAAAAAATATTTTCCCTATCATTGGGTTACAAATTAGTTAGGAGTGTATTAATAGTGAACAGAAAGATAAAAGAGTATTCTTTAAGTGATAATGAGCTTATTGCTGGAATCTTAGCCGATTCAAGGCTAACGTTAAATCACTTGTATCAATCTTTCTTTCCTATGGTGTTACAGTTGATACTTAGCAATAATGGGAGTGAAGAAGATGCAAAAGATATTTTTCAGGAGTCGATTATTGTTTTATACGATAAAGTAAAAGCAGGAAATTTTGAATTAAGTAGTAAACTTAAAACTTTCATCTACTCTGTTTGCAAGCGTTTGTGGCTTAAGAGATTAAATCACAAGGGTAGAAATGCTTTGAATATTAGTGACTTAGATGACTTTATTGCATTGGAAGAGGATTTGGATCAGCATGAAATCAAGGATAAACTCTTTTGGCAGATGGAGCAGTCCTTAAGTCAGTTGGGCCAGCCTTGTAGAGCTATTATTGAGGATTATTATATCCAAAATAAATCTATGCAAGATATCTCGGATAGATTCGGATACACCAATGCAGATAATGCCAAAACGCAAAAGTATAAATGTATGCAGCGTTTAAAGAAGATTTTTTTTAGCTGCTACTCATCAATATCGAATGATTAATCTGGTTCATGATCGGTTTATGGTTATCAAAACCTGAGTCAAGTGAACAAAGAGTGACGTTAAAAATAGACGCAAACATTAAATTAATACGCATGAAACATGATCAGCAATTGATCGACTTTGTGGAACGTCATTTAAGGGGGGAATTATCTCCTGAGGAATTGGCTGAGTTTGACCAATTATGTGTGGAGGATCAGGAGGTGAAGAACATAGTAATAGAGCATCAATCATTTATCCAGCACTTAACGGTGTATGGGGCGCGCAAGCGGCTTGTTTCGGACATGGAAGAGGCTTATCAACAGTTTAAGGTGGGAGGAATTGTGAAGCAGCGTGAAAAGACTTTTACTATCAAAAAATTATGGCATACTTATCGTAGTCATATAACTGTTGCAGCTTCGGTGGCTTTGTTTGCTGTGATAACGACATGGACGTTGATGAGACATTTTTCTGATTCAGGATCTACGAGCTATTCGATATTACGCAGAGAAGTGAATAGCTTAAAGCAATCTCAAAATGCGTTGATCAGAAATATTAATGGTAAACCAGTGAATAAGCCAGAAGATTCAGGGCGTTTTAGGGGAACAGGTTTTGCTATTTCTACTAATGGTTATGTTATTA
Organism: Pedobacter sp.; assembly: GCA_008015505.1. Lineage (GTDB taxonomy): Bacteria > Bacteroidota > Bacteroidia > Sphingobacteriales > Sphingobacteriaceae > Daejeonella. The sequence continues at coordinate 185,771 of SSFR01000006.1, read as the reverse complement.
CTAATTATCATGTAGTTCAAGGAGCAGACTCTATTCAGGTTCAGAATGAGGAAGGGCAATCTTTTAAAGTGAAGCAGATTTATGTAGATCCAGTGTGTGATTTAGCTGTTTTACAAATTTCGGACCCTCATTTCAAAACCTTTACTGCTCTGCCTTATAGCTTTAAAAGATCATTGTCAGATATTGGGGAGGATGTGTTCACTATTGGATTTCCAGATGATAAATCAGTGTATGGTAGGGGATATTTGAGTTCTCGCACGGGTTATGCGGGTGATACATTGGCTTATCAGGTTTCTATCCCGGTGAATCCGGGAAATAGTGGTGGTCCATTATTGGATAGTCATGGAAATATAATAGGAATTATTAGTGGCAAGCAAACACATTTTGATGGAGCTGCTTTCGCTATTAAGTCGAAGTTTTTGCTTAAATCGATCGAGGCGATATCTCAGGACTCTCTTGATAAAAAAATAGTGTTAACCAAAAGAAATATGCTTGCAGGATTGGATCGAAAAGATCAAATTAAAAAACTGCAGAATTATATCTTCATGGTGAAGGTGTATTAGGCAATACCTTTACCTTTACGGTGCAAGTCGGCTAATTTTCCAATTTTTATCACTTGTCTTTTCGTAGAGAATCCGGTCGTGGAGGCGGTTTTCTCTGCCTTGCCAGAATTCCATTCGTTTTGGTTTTACCAAATAACCTCCCCAGTATGCTGGTTTGGGTATGGGTTTGTCCTGATATTGCTGTTCAAGATCTCTCCAAGTCTTTTCTAGCTGGTGTCTGTTTATTAAGACTTGGCCTTGTGGTGAAGCAAGAGCTCCGATTTGACTTCCTCTAGGGCGCGAATGAAAATAATTTTCAGCTGTTTGTTCATTTAGTTTTTTGACTATTCCTTCAACGCGGACTTGACGGGCTAACTCAGCCCAAAAAAATACAAGTGCTACCTGAGAATTTTGATCTATTGCTTTACCTTTTGCGCTGAGGTAGTTTGTGTAGAATACGAATCCATTTTCATCAAATCCTTTAAGAAGAACAATGCGTGCAGCAGGCCTTCCATCGATACTTGAGGTGGCTAAAGTCATGGCATTAGGCTCATATAAATCAGCTTTGAGTGCATCCTCGAACCAAACATCAAACTGTTGAATAGGGTTATGGGCGATAGTATCTTCTGAAAGGCCCACGAACTCATAATTCTGTCGTAGGTTTTCTACTTTTTTTTTATCCATGCAATTGGAGGTTTTTAAGTTTCAGTAATTGTCCCGAAGGTATAAATAAATACGGAGCCTACTTAAGGGCTTGTTTAAAAAGTGAGTAAGGATTGCTGGGTTATTAACAACTGTTAATATCGCTCGTCTGTAAAGTTAGGGTAGTACTTTATAGCAATTTTTTATGTATAATAATAGAACAAATGTATTCACTGGAAAGTCGAATAGCGGTATCGATTTACTTGAAGGAACGTGCTACTATACGATGATAAGTTATGATCAAGCAAAGTCAATAAGAATGCAGGGTATTTTAAAATGAAGAGATATAACAGTATCTCCTCAATACTTTAAAGAAAAACTATTGAGGGGATTTGTGTTTGACGTGTCGAATCCACGGGTGGATATGTCTTCAATGAATATTTTTATATTAAATAAAGATTGCTTTTATTTGTAAAAATGAAAAGAACCTTTACATATCAAATCTGGTGGCGGGCAAATTATTGTTTGGCAATCGGGGAGCGTATGTAATATTCAATATTGAAGAGATTAAATACAGAAAGGGGTTGCTACAAGCAACCCTTTTTTTGTGTTTGATGATTTAAAATCTTTAAGGGTAACATACAATGAAGCAGATACTAAATCATTTATTCGACCATAAGACTTTTGATAAGCAAGAGGCTAAGGAAATTTTGATCAATATAGCTTCGGGTAAATACAGTCATTCACAGATGGCTGCGTTTATGGCTGTCTATTGCATGCGGAGGATCACCTTGGAGGAATTAGAGGGTTTTCGTGATGCCATGCTTGAACTGTGTTTTAAAATAGATTTGAATGGTCATGAGCTGATTGATTTAGTAGGTACGGGAGGAGATGGGAAGAATACCTTCAATATATCTACACTAGCTTCATTTGTGGTAGCTGGAGCAGGTTATCGCGTGGCTAAACATGGCAATTATGGTGTTTCTTCAGCGTGTGGGTCATCTAATGTGATGGAGTATTTGGGATATTCATTTAATAATGAGGTAGATAAACTTCGTCGGTGTATTGATTATGCTGGAATATGTTTTTTGCATGCGCCACTTTTTCATCCAGCCATGAAAACCGTGGCGCCTATTCGAAAAGAACTAGGGGTGAAAACCTTTTTTAATATACTTGGCCCAATTGTGAATCCCTTGCAGCCCAAATACCAGTTAATTGGTGTTTTTAGTTTAGACCTGGCACGATTGTATGCCTATCTCTATCAACAACAGTCATGTAAACAATATACTATTGTACATGCTTTGGATGGATATGACGAGGTATCGTTGACCTCTGATTTTAAAACTTTTTCAAACAGGGGTGAACACTTACAATTAGTTGCTGATTTGGGTTTCAATCAGATCGATGGTGCAGCCATTTATGGTGGGAATACGGTACAAGAGTCGGCGGCTATTTTTAAGTCTGTGCTAATGGGTGAGGGGACTACTGCACAAAATCAAGTCGTGTTATCAAATGCAGCGCTAGCGATTCAAACGATTCATCTAAACAAAAGTTTTGCTGATTGCTTTGCTCAGGCGCAAGATTCCTTGTTTGGTGGCAAAGCTTTATCAAGCTTTAAAAAACTATTGGCATGAAAGTGAAAGTTTGTGGTATGCGTGAGATGAATAATCTCCGGCAATTATCAGAATTGGCTGTCGATTATGTAGGTTTTATATTTTATGCGGAGTCTAAACGCTTCGTTTCCGACGGGTTGATGGATCGATTATTTAGCATACCTCCTGTGAGAATTAAAAAAGTGGGGGTATTTGTTCATGAAGCGTTTGATGTAATTCTAGATAAAATCAGACGATACCATTTGGAGGTTGTGCAGCTTCATGGGAAAGAATCAGTCAGTCAATGTTTGGCTTTAAAGGAAGAAGGGGTAATGGTGATTAAGGCTTTTGGAGTCAGTGAATCCATTGATTTTTTGATGTTGAAGCCCTATTTAAATGCAGTAGATTATTTTCTTTTTGACACACAATCTCCCAGTTATGGAGGTACAGGTCGTGCATTTGACTGGAATATATTGAGAAAATACCCCTACGATAAGCCCTATTTTTTGAGTGGGGGGCTGGGTTTGGAAAATTTAAAGCAGCTGAAAGAACTAAGCGATGATCGCTTATTTGCCCTTGATCTGAATAGCAAATTTGAAACTGAGTCAGGAATTAAAGACGTTAAAGGCGTTGCAGAAGCAATAAAAATTATTCGATCGATAGAAAGAGAGGAACAATCATGAATTATCAGGTGAATGAGAAAGGGTATTATGGCAATTTTGGAGGTGCTTATATTCCCGAGATGCTGTATCCCAATGTGGAATACTTGCGTCAGCATTATTTGGAAATTATTTATGAGGACGGTTTTCAAGGGGAATTTCATCAGCTTTTGACGGATTATGTCGGGCGTCCTTCTCCTTTATTTCTAGCTGGGCAGTTGTCGGAGCGATACGGCACAACTATTTTTCTAAAACGGGAAGATCTCAACCATACGGGTGCTCATAAGATTAATAATACAATTGGACAAGTTTTATTAGCTGAACGGTTGGGTAAGAAGCGCATCATTGCTGAAACTGGAGCAGGTCAACATGGGGTGGCCACAGCTACAGTTTGTGCTTTGAAAGGTTTGGAATGTGTGGTGTATATGGGTGAGGTGGATATTCAACGTCAGGCTCCAAATGTGGCTCGAATGAAAATGATGGGAGCAAAAGTAGTGCCCGCTAAATCGGGCAGTAAAACCTTGAAAGATGCCACCAATGAAGCTATGCGTGACTGGATTAATCATCCAGAAGACACCCATTATATCATTGGCTCAGTAGTTGGGCCACATCCTTATCCGGATATGGTTGCACGTTTTCAGTCTATCATATCTGCTGAAACTAAAAAGCAGTTGAAAGAAAAGACAGGCTCAGAAAACCCAAATTATGTGATTGCCTGTGTGGGTGGTGGAAGTAATGCCATGGGTATGTTTTACCATTTTTTGGAAGATGAACAGGTACAACTAATTGCTGTGGAAGCTGCAGGAAAAGGCATTTATAGTGGTCATTCAGCGGCAACCTCTATACTTGGAAAGGAGGGTGTATTACATGGGTGTCGGACGATTTTTATGCAAACAGGTGATGGGCAAGTGGTGGAGCCCTATTCCATTTCCGCTGGTTTAGATTATCCTGGAATTGGACCGCAGCATGCCTATCTGCAACGGATTGGTCGAGCGAAATATGTAAGTATTACAGATGATGAGGCGATGCAAGCAGGTAAATTGTGTGCTCAGTTGGAGGGTATAATTCCAGCTATTGAGTCGGCACATGGCTTGGCATATCTCGAAAAGATGAAATTTTTTGGGAATGAAACTGTGGCTATTTGCCTTTCTGGCCGTGGTGATAAAGACTTAGATACGTATATGAATTATTTTAAATGGTAAAGGAGAGGATTCCAAACATGAATAGACTAAACTATCTTTTCGCAAATAAACAAGAGCCTATACTTTCTATCTATTTTACCGCAGGATATCCTAATTTAAATAGCACCTTGGCCATAGCAGAAGCATTGGAAAAAGCAGGTGCCAATTTTATTGAAATTGGATTTCCTTTTTCTGATCCATTGGCGGATGGACCAATTATTCAGTATAGTTCGCAAAAGGCTTTAGAAAATGGGATGAGTTTGAAAGCGCTTTTTGATCAGTTGAAAGATTTACGCAAACGTGTTTCTATTCCTGTTGTGCTGATGGGTTATGTGAATCCGGTATTTCAATATGGTGTGGAAGCATTTTGCGATCAGGCTGCAGCAGTGGGTGTAGATGGGATGATTATTCCTGATCTGCCAATGGAGGAGTACCAGGAGCTGTATCAAGATTATTTTACACGAAATCATTTAAGCAATATTTTTTTGGTGACTCCGCAAACCTCTCCTGAGCGTATCCGTCAAATTGATGCTTTGAGCACGGGATTTATTTATTTGCTCTCCTGTTCAGCCACTACTGGGAAAAATCTGCAGATTTCCGATGAAACCGAAGCCTATTTTCGACGAATTAAAGAAATGAAATTGAATAATCCTACAATGGTAGGCTTTGGTATTTTCGATAAACAAAGCTTTAAAATGGCGTCTCAATATACACGTGGAGCTATTATTGGAAGTGCTTTTGTTCGTTTGTTGGCTGAACAGGATGGCATTGAACGAATCCCGGAGTTTATAAGGTCAATAAGGTATTAATGCTAACGCTGCTGTCTGATGTGATTTGTTTTCTGTTTTTTATGTATTAGCCATAAAAAGATATAGCCAGAAAGTCCAGCAATGAGAGAAGCTAAGAGCACACAAAATTTAGCATTAGTTTGATAGGTCGGATCATTGAAAGATAGCATTGATACAAAAATGGACATGGTAAATCCGATTCCTGCAAGCATACCTAGTCCAATAATATGTTTCCAGTTGGATTTTGAAGGTAATCGACATAGTCCAAATTTGACTGATAGCCAGGAAAATAGGGTGATGCCTATGGGTTTTCCCGCAATAAGGCCTAAGAGTATTCCTAGGCCAAGCGGACTTTTTAGGCCAGTGATCATACTCTTTTCAAATGGAATATTGGTATTAATTAGTGCAAAAATGGGCATAATTAGAAAGCTAACTGGGTTTACAATAATATGTTCTAATTTTTCTAATGGGGATTCGTTTTTTTCCGGATTGGTAGGCACCGTAAAGGCAATTAGTACACCCGATATTGTTGCATGAATACCTGAATGATGAATGAAATACCATAGGAACAATCCAGGAATGACATAAAATAGCAACTTTTTTACTCCCATCAGATTGAGAGAGTATAACAGTACAAGTATTCCGGCCGCATAGAGTAGTTGATCCCAGTGGAGTTGTTCAGTATAAAAAATGGCGATAACCAAAATAGCACCAATATCATCGGCAATAGCTAAGGCTGCTAAAAAAACGATCAATGATGTAGGTACTCGTTTGCCTAATAAAGACATAATTGCCAAAGCAAAAGCAATGTCGGTTGCCATGGGAATGCCCCAGCCATTGTTAGTGGGGGTATGGCAATTGATTATGGTAAATAAAAGTGCTGGCACGAACATCCCTCCGAAAGCGGCAAATAGCGGCATAGTTGCTTTTTTGATTGAGGATAGTTCTCCCTCGAGTATCTCGCGTTTGATCTCTAGTCCCACCAGTAAAAAGAAAATTGCCATTAAGCCATCATTAACCCATGTCGATACAGATTGACTTAATTGAAAATGATAGTATCCAAATCCGATTTCATAAGACAGTAAATTCTCAAGATCGCTGCCCAAACTTGAGTTGGCAATCACTAAAGAAATACAAACACAACCAAGGAGAATTACTCCACCAATTTGTTTGGAATGAAGAAAATCACGGAATGGCTTTAGGTTTATTTTATACATAGGCCCAAAGTTAGTATTTCGTAAAGGAGTTATTTAATACCAGTTTAGGAAGATCCAGTGGGTGTAGAATACATGTTTATTGTTAATTTATTTATTACTAATTTAAAATTTATTTTTTTTTAAGTTTGTTGTATAGTTTTTGTGTCAAATCGGAAAAATAATTTTGATTAAATATGGAGGATTTAATGCTAGAAATGCCTTTTTGGGCAGAAGCAAACCTGGACTTTTGGTCGACTGAGTCTAAAGAGACCAATCGTTTGATTAATCCACAACCTTTTTTTGATCCCTTGATGAGTAGGGAAAAAACGACCCTGATAGATGGTATAGTTAGGAATTCCAGGGTACATGATCGCAAAATAATCAATGAGCTAAAATCTAAATTGCTAGAGTGGGAGAAGGTTAGGCACTATCCTGTGGATAAGTGGGTGACTGGTTGGAAGCATATTGTGCATGTTCAACCGAAGTCGTCTGATTTTAGAGTAAAAAATTGCAGATTTCCAGCAGATTGGGAGAAAATAAGTGCTTCCCTGGTTTCAGAGAAAACTGCAGGAGAAACATTCGCAAGTGATTGCGGATATGTACTTGATGTACCATCCCAAAGTATTTTATCTACGGACTATAAAGACATTGGGAGTCCTAAGACGTCTGAAGATATGACTTTTTTTTGTCAAAGCAGCAAGCGGAGTCTGCATGCACTTTCTCACAAATGTGATATTCGATGCTGGGTTGCTATGTTTAGCGAAAGTAAAGAAGTGAGCTCACTGAAAGAATTCAAGGTTCCAGATCAAATACTAATGGAACAAAAAGCTCATGGATGTTCGTATAATGAGCTTCTTCTCATTGGACGAAAAACGTCTGATTCCAAACTGTATAGTAAGGTACCTCGCCCAGTTGAGGTTAGAGCTAAGGCAGTGTATATTGTTCTTTCAGAATATTCGAGGGACCAAGACGAGGCGTGGGCAAAACAGGCTTCAAGATTGAATTGTAATATTCCTATTATTCGTGTGGACAAAAATGGCAAATATTAAGCGAGGTGATCTAAAGTTTTAATGCCCAATAAAAGAAAACCCAGTTAGATGTCGAATTTTGTGGTGTGAATCAAAAAATAATATTCGAACTGGGAGTCTTGAGCAAGAATGTGATTGAGAAATACATTCTACCATATTTAAGAAAAGGTAAAAGGCCTCCGAAGCCATTAATTCCACTGTGTCAAATAGTGATGTTAGTTCTTTATTGGTTAGATTCAGGTTGCAAGTGGCATCAACTACCGTCTGCATAATATAATCCTTTTCTTCTCATTTTTGACGCAAAAAGTGGCATTGGCGTAGTTGAATCTACGCAGATTGAAATTCTGTTTTTTTTAAAAAAGTGATTATTTTTGCAACCCATTTTATGAGTAGTGAAATGAAAATAATGCTCATCCAAATCCACTGATTAATCCAGTATGTGGGCGTCGTTAATTGTGTTCGGTTTCTTTTAGTGAAAAGAGCTCGAATGTTTCTTTGAGTTAGCTGTTTTAAAACGGCTAACTAATTCCTTAATATTTTTCAAAATAAAATCCTATAAACCCACACTGAGTGCATTTAGAGTGTGCCTTTATCTAGGGTTTATGATTTAATGCAAATTAAATTCATTATGACTTTATTAAATAATTCCAGTATAAAATTTCTAACAATCTTATTTGTGGTTTTTGTTTCTGCTGCAGAAATAGATATCTGCGTGCCTAGTTTTCCGCAAATACAATATGAATTTGTTATCTCTCCTTTTCAGACAGAATGTTTATTAGGAGCCAATTTATTGTTTCACTGTATTGCGGCATTGTTTGCTGGGAACTTAGGGGATAAATATGGAAGAAAACGGGTGGTAAATATTGGGCTTGGAGTTTTTATTCTAAGCAGCCTACTATGTTATTTTTCTGTGGGATATTATTCGCTGTTGATTGGACGAATTTTACAAGGTATAGGCGTAGCTGCGTCAATTGTTTTGGCTCCTGTAATAATTTTGGATTTCTACGAAAAAGAGAAACAGCAGAAAGTTATGAGCTTGTTTAATGGCTTTGGCACTTTAGCTATCTGTTTGGCTCCAACGATGGGTAGTTTTGCAACGCTATTTTTTAATTGGCGTTTCAATTTTTTGCTATTGGTTTTGCTAGGGAGTTTAGCATTAGCTGTATTTCATGCATTTATTCCAAGTGATAAGAAGAATAACCCTCATATTGGATTCTCTATTAGGGAGTATGCTATCATTTTTAAATCTAAAGTTACCGTTCTTTATATTACCTCTCTATCATTATGCATAGGAGCGTATTATACTTTTGTTGGTATGGCTTCCATTATCTATGTAGGTTCATTTGGGGTTAGTTTGAAAACATTTGGCATTTATCAAGGTTTACTTACTCTGGCTTTTGGATTGACTAGTATTTTTAGTGGTAGTATTATGGATAGGATAGGTAAGAAGGTCTCTTTCTTAATTAGCATAGGGCTTATGATCTTATTTGTGGTGGCCTGTTTACTCTTTGTAATATTCAATGTTCAACATCCAAACTGGATTACATCGGTTATTATATTATTGTCGATTGGTGTTGTTGTTCCATTAAATATGATGTACGTATTAGCCTTGGACTCGATTGCTGGGGCTAGTGGTAAAGTTTCAGGCTTAATTACAACGGGTAAATGGTTATTTAGTATCTTCGGCATCCAAACTGCCTCCTATTTTTATTCACATGATTTTAGATCAACTGGTTTGTTGATGTTGGTAATGGAGTTGGGGGCATTAGTAATCATCTTTGTATTGCTTAAGAAAGATGACAAATACCGTGAAAATGTCTACCATACTGTAGCTTGTAAAGAATTTATTTAAGAAAATATAGCTTAATAATCTTATCAATTAACGCCCATATAGTTCATGCCAACATTTGATATTGTCAGTAAAATAGATGGACAAACATTGGATAATGCCATCAACAATGCTAAAAAGGAAATTTTAAATCGATTTGATTTCAGTGACTCCAAGAGCACGATTGAATTAGATAAGAAAACTAACGAAGTAACCATTGTTACAGAAAATGAAATGCGTCTAAAAGCGATAGAAGGTTCGATGATATCGCGTATGGTCAAGCAAGGCTTGGATCCCCAAAGCATGGATTTTGGCCAAGAAGAATATGCTTCTGGTAATATGATTCGTAAGGAAATCAAAATCAAAGAAGGAATTGATAAAGAAACGGCTAAAAAAGTAGTTAAAAAGATAAAAGACAGCGGGTTAAAAGTTCAAGTGTCTATAATGGATGATCAGGTTCGTGTTCAGGGGAAAAAAATAGATGATCTGCAAGCTGTTATTGCTTTGTGTCGTAAGGAAGATTTTGGTCAGCCTTTGCAGTATGTGAATATGCGGAATTAGGTAGTGTTGTTTATTTAGTATCCAGTAATCATGTTGAGTATAAATGTTGAATACTCACAAGGATAAAGATAGATTTTCTTCTGGGTTTATCTTTACAGTGGCTTGAATAGAGGAAAATCTATCTGAAATTAATTTATAGAATTGATATTTTTCATTTTTTCATTTTTTTTGCATAGACTTGCAGTGTCATCCTAGTCCTACGCGAGATCAGGACAATCGTAATAAAATTCCCAATTATCATTATTAAAACGATCATTTTCGTGATTACTTCCGCCAAGTAATTTTTTTAAAAAACTGAAATCCCCAATAATAAATTTTATTTAATGCTTGACATCACCAAATTGAATGATAAGCTCGTATCCGAACTGCGTCAAATAGCTCAGTCTTTGGGTATAGCTGATACAGATACTCTGCGTAAGCAGGAGCTAATCTCTGCTATTGAAGAACAAAATGGCCATGCTCAAGTGCCTTTATCATTGTCAGAAGCGACTTTACCAAATACTTCTAGTGTTATGGTTACTGCTAGTCAAACGAATCATTCTGAAACAAAAATGGATAAGGGCACTGAAAAAGGACGTAAGCGTACGCGTTCTGGTAAAGTAAGCCTGGATGCTACTAGGCCGCACTTAGAAGTACCGTCAGTATCATTGTCTGATACTCATTCAAATACCTCTAATCAGGCTTCAGCTCGTCAGAGTTCTTTCAATGCATCAAAAGAAGTTGCTTCTAGTGTACAAAATGAAGTAGTAGTGAAATCTGTGCCCACTACTGTGCCCACTAATTCGATGGAACTCAGAAAAGCAGAACATCGGCACGGCCAAAATCAAGGACATACCAGCAAAAATCAGGAAGCCCCTATTACCAATATGGACTTTGATAACGCGATTATCAATGAGGGTATTTTAGAGATTATGCCCGATGGTTATGGATTCTTGCGTTCCTCGGATTATAATTATTTATCATCTCCGGACGATATCTATGTATCACAATCACAGATCAAACTTTTTGGGTTAAAAACAGGAGATACTGTACGTGGAAGTATACGCCCACCCAAAGAAGGAGAGAAATATTTTCCTCTCGTTCGCGTAGAAGCAATTAACGGTCGCATTCCTGCTGAAGTTCGAGATCGGGTCCCTTTTGATTATCTGACTCCACTTTTTCCTACAGAAAAATTGAATCTATTTGTTGATACAGCAAGTCATTCATCTCGTATTATTGATTTATTTACACCTATTGGAAAGGGGCAACGTGGATTGATTGTGGCGCAACCTAAAACGGGTAAAACCATGTTGTTAAAAGACGTAGCTAATGCCATTGCTAAAAATCATCCAGAAGTTTATCTTATTATTTTGTTAATTGATGAACGTCCGGAAGAGGTGACGGATATGGCTAGGAGTGTACGTGCTGAGGTGATTTCATCGACATTTGATGAACCTGCCGAACGACATGTTAAAATAGCCAATATTGTATTAGAAAAAGCAAAACGAATGGTTGAATGTGGGCATGATGTGGTTATTCTATTAGATTCTATTACGCGTCTAGCACGAGCTTATAATACTGTAGCTCCGGCTTCTGGGAAGATTCTGTCAGGGGGCGTGGATGCCAATGCGCTACATAAACCCAAACGCTTCTTTGGAGCAGCTCGTAATATTGAAGATGGAGGCTCTTTAACCATTTTGGCTACAGCCCTTACTGAGACGGGGTCCAAGATGGATGAGGTTATCTTTGAAGAGTTCAAAGGAACTGGTAATATGGAGCTTCAGTTGGATCGTAAACTAGCTAATAAGCGTATTTTTCCTGCTATTGATCTTACGGCTTCAAGTACGCGCAGAGATGACTTATTGTTGGATCGTGATACGTTGCAACGCATTTGGATATTACGTAATCATCTTGCCGATATGAATTCGCAGGAATCGATGGAGTTTTTGCAAGCGCAAATGCGCGGAACAAAGAGCAATGAAGAGTTTTTAATTTCGATGAATGGCTAAGATCATGGCCTGACTATTCGCACAGGTTATTTAATAGATTCTTTTCTTGATGATTGCTAGAAAAATATTTCTGCATCATACTTGTGCTACTTAGCTAAATATTAATCATGAAGAAGTATATACCCAATGGAATCACTTGTTTAAATCTTTTTAGTGGTTGTTTAGGAATTGTTTATGCCTTTCAAGGGGAGCTGAAATATGCTTCTCTTGCTATTCTCACTGCGGCAATTTTTGATTTTTTCGATGGTTTATCAGCCAGAGTGCTCCAGGTATATTCTGATATGGGTAAAGAGCTAGATTCACTAGCCGACATGGTAAGCTTTGGCTTGTTACCTTCTGTGATGGTTTATCAATTATTTTTATTGGCTCCGCAAGTGGGTTGTTTGAAAATTTCAGCTTTTATTATTGCTATTTTCTCAGCTTTGAGATTAGCAAAGTTTAATTTAGATGTGCGTCAAACAGAAAATTTTATTGGTTTACCAACACCAGCTAATGCATTGCTAGTCGCTTCGTTGCCAATGATTATTGCGGATGAAAATGCTTGTTTGACTTCATGGATACTTAATCCTTTTTTTCTATTAGGATTTAGTGTAGTGATGAGTTTTTTATTAATAGCCGAATTGCCATTGTTATCTCTCAAGTTTAAAAACCTAAGTGTATCGGATAATTTGCTTCGTTACAGCCTGATTTTATCCTCACTTATTCTATTGGTAATTTTTAGATTTGCAGCGGTACCAATTATTATCTTGGTATATATTCTATTATCAATCATTCAATTTAGACTCCTCAAATGAAATTCTTTGCCGAGATCAATATCATGCCACTCAAAGAAATCCTAGATCCACAAGGTAAAGCGGTGACAAGTAGCATGAAAAATTTGGATTTACAAGAAATACAACATGTTCGTATTGGTAAGCACATTACCTTAGAGGTAGAAGCACCTAGTGAAACGATAGCCAAAGATAAGGTGGATCAAGCCTGCAAAAAATTACTAGCCAATCCAATTATGGAAAGCTATAAATTTGAGTTACATCTTATTTCTAACGCGGAGTTAATTTTAAGTCAATGATTTAGAAATCAATCCCCAGATTAAACCTTTGTTTAAATGCTTCCAGCTTTGGGTTTTTTTTAGTCATGTATTGATATTTTTCAGTGGAGGTGTATAGTCGTTTTTTATGTGTGTCTTCCACCAATTTGGTTACAATATCAATGTTGAAATTTTGAAGCGTTGTGCGTAAAAAATTAAGCAGATCGATTTTTTCATCGAGTAGTTGGGCTTCCTGAATACTATTTTCGATACACAATTCTATCTGTGCATTATCCAGAAGTACAGGAGGTCTGCTGGTCATTAATGTAAATAGGTTGATTTTACCTTCCAGCTTCTTTCTGTTAGCATAATTAGTCCAAAGTTTTATTAAATCGTCAGTAGTAAAGGGCTGCTGACTGGTTCCAATGATGTAACTGGGTTCTTGTTCCTCTACAAGGGTGGCTGTAGCTAGCGTGTTTAAATTGGGTATTAAGTTGGTTGCTCCAATAATTAAGCTAGGTTTCTTAATATTAGTGGGCTTATGCTGTTTATCAATAAGTATTTCAGCCGTCTTTAGAGCTTCATCATCAGGTGAATATTTGGCCATTGGGCCGAGGGTTTCCTGTACTGGTGGTTCGTTTTGTTGCTCAGCTATGTCAATGCTCAAAGGCGGTTGGATTGGCTCAGATCGTTTTCTCTTAGCGAGGGTACTGGGGTTTACTAATGATTGCTCAGTATTTTTTTTTTCAAGGACAACTGGTGCCTGCAAAACGGATAGGTTAAACGCAGCTGAAATATGACACATTTTGATGAGGCTAAGCTCAACTTGTAGGCGTTGATTTTTACTCGCTTTATAATTCAGATCGCATTGATTGGCAATATTGAGTGCCGATAATAAGAAGGAGGTGGTTGTTTCCTGAGACTGCTGTTGATATTTTAAGCGAATTCCGTCACTTACTTCGAGTAATGCTAGGGTTATTTCGTCTTTACAAACCAATAGATCACGTAAATGTGACGCTAGTCCAATGATAAAGTGATTGCCATCGAAACCATGTTCTAGTATTTTATCAAAAATTAATAGGGCCTGGGCGATGTCCTCTGCTAATAAAGCCTCTGTAATTTTAAAATAGAAGTCATGGTCTAGGATATTCAGATTGTGGGCAACAGCTTTATAGCTGACATTTTTGTTCGAAAAGCTAACAATTTGATCGAACATAGAAAGTGCATCTCGGAGCCCCCCATCTGCTTTTTGGGCGATGAGGTGTAGTCCATCACGATCAAAATCAATACCTTCTTTTTTGGCGATAATTGTTAAATGATCTGCGATGTCATCTACTCTGATTCGATTAAAATCGAATATTTGACAACGAGATAAAATAGTGGGCAAAATTTTATGCTTTTCTGTGGTTGCTAAAATGAAGATGGCATAGCTTGGGGGTTCTTCTAGCGTTTTTAAAAAAGCATTAAATGCTGCCTGAGATAGCATGTGTACCTCATCGACGATGTATATTTTGTATTTGTCAACTTGGGGAGGAATGCGTACCTGCTCGATCAGGCTACGAATGTCGTCCACTGAGTTGTTTGATGCCGCATCTAACTCATGTACATTAAATGAATTTCCGTTTTGAAACGATGTACAAGAGGGGCATACACCGCAAGCCTCTGACTCGGAGCTGGTATTTTGGCAATTAATTGTTTTGGCTAGAATACGTGCACAGGTTGTTTTACCAACACCTCGTGGGCCACAAAACAAAAAAGCCTGAGCAAGCTGATTATTTTTGATTGCATTTTTAAGTGTGCCAGTAATATGCTGCTGGCCAACAACCGTATCAAATGTCGCAGGACGGTATTTTCTAGCTGAAACAATAAAGTGATCCATCGGTACTAAAATAGGGTTTTTGCTTCAATTGTTTTTTGGTGAGTAGACGGCTTCACATATGTTGCCTAATTAAAATCCAATGGATGATTTAAGTGTCATTGTATTAAGTTATCTTTGCGCACATTTTTTGTGGTTGGTGGGCTTGTTGTGCTATTCAATCATAAAGTAAGCAATATCAGTAAGTATACTAAGAGAAAAATTGTTCTTTACATGTTAAATAGAAGGCATCTGAGGGTAAAGGTTCTACAAACATTATATGCGTATTATCAATCAGAAGTAAAAGATTTCAAACCTTTTGAAAAAGCATTACTTGATAGTGTCGACAAAGTTCATGAGCTGTATATCTGGTTCTTGTCCTTGCTCGTGGAAATTGCTGATCGCAGTGTAGTTGATGCTGAAGAACGAGCCAGTAAATATCTACCAACGCCAGAAGATTTGTCTGTTCGTGTGAAGTTAAATGAAAATAGATTTATCATCTCTTTAATCCAAAACCCAGCGTACATTTCCGCAGTAAAAAAGTATAAAATAGCTTGGGATTTCGATCCAGAAGTGAGTAAATCAGCTTTTGATGCATTGAAAAATACGGCGGAATATGCACATTATCTTCACTTGGATACCCATTCCATCGAGTCTGATAAAGAGATAATCAAATTTATCGTTAAAAAGATTGCTTTAAAATTACCAGGCATTGTTCAAATATTTGAAGAGAAATTTATCAATTGGCCCGTTGATAAAGTGGTTTTACAAGCACTTGTTGCCAAAACACTGAAAAATTTCTCGAATGAAAATCCGCTCCAAAATAAACTAGCCTCCGTCTGTCCAAATTGGATCGAAGATAGGCCTTTCATTATAGACTTGTTTTTAAAGACAATTACCTTTGAGTCAGAATATCAACAACTAATCGCCGGGAAGACAAAAAATTGGGAAACTGATCGAATTGCGATGATGGATATTCTCTTAATGCGTATGGCTATAACAGAGATTTTACATTTTCCATCGATTCCTGTTAAGGTAACTATTAACGAGTACATCGAAATTTCAAAAGAATTTAGTACGCCCAAGAGTAATTTATTTATCAATGGTATTTTAGACAAAGTTTTGTTCGATTTAAAGAAAGAAGGCAAGGTGCGAAAATCAGATAGGGGGCTCATTGAGTAAATTATTGAAATAAAAATAAACAGCTATGTTACACACACCATTATTGCAAGTTTCATCGGGATCAGGTTTAGGGCAATTGGGGCAGTTTTTGCCTATTGTACTGATTATCGTTGTGTTTTACTTTTTCATGATTCGTCCGCAAATGAAAAAAGCGAAAGATCATAAGAAGTATGTTGAGGAGTTGAAAAAGAATGACCGAGTAGTAACTACTTCTGGTATTCATGGTCGGATTGTAGATTTGAACGATACTACATTTATTGTTGAGGTTGAAAGTGGAGCAAAAATTCGTTTTGAAAAATCCGCCATTTCATTGGAAGCTTCTAAAGCATTGAATAAGGCTTCTTAACAATCCTTCTTTAACTTTTACTCCTATGACAGAATTGCTTAATCGCCCAATCCGTGTGTTAGTTGCTAAAGTTGGGCTTGATGGTCATGATCGGGGGGCTAAAATTATTGCAACATCTTTGCGAGATGCCGGTATGGAGATTATCTATACCGGTTTGCGTCAAACGCCAGAGATGGTTGTTAATACGGCGCTACAGGAAGATGTAGATGCCATTGGTGTATCTAGTTTATCAGGGGCTCATATGACTATATTTCCGAAAATTATGGAAATAATGAAGGAAAAAGGGCTCGATGATGTACTGGTTACCGGTGGTGGAATTATTCCAGAACAAGATATGAAAACCCTCCATGATCTTGGAGTAGGTAAGCTGTTCCCACCGGGTACACATACCGAAGATATTGTGAAGTACATTACACAATGGACTAAGGAGCACCGAAATTTTTAGCCTACATTTGAGTTTGATAAACATTTACCATGAATTATAAGAACATTCTTTTTGATATTAAAGACCGCATTTTATTTCTGACGATTAACCGTGAAAGCAAGCTCAATGCATTGAATAAAGAAACCCTGTCGGAGCTGCATTTTGCAATTATTGATGCATGTCAAAATAAGCGTATCGGGGGGGTTATTCTGACCGGAGCCGGAACTAAAGCATTTGTTGCGGGAGCTGATATTACGGAGTTTAAGAACTTCGATAAAGATCAGGGACATGATTTAGCTCGGGAGGGACAAACTAAAGTATTCGATATGATTGCTGGTAGTAATAAGCCTATTATTGCAGCCATCAATGGTTTTGCTTTAGGGGGGGGCTTGGAATTAGCTATGGCTTGTCATATTCGTATTGCTTCTGAACACGCTAAATTAAGTTTGCCTGAGGTTAGTCTAGGACTAATTCCAGGCTATGGGGGGACTCAGCGTTTAACACAGTTGGTAGGCAAGGGAAGAGCCTTAGAGCTCATATTAACAGCTGATATGATTACTGCGTCAGATGCTTATCATTGGGGCTTAGTGAATCATGTAGTTCATCCAGATGAGCTATTAACCAAGGCTCAAGATATAATGCAAAAAATAATGAGTCGTTCACCAATTGCGCTAAGTTCGGCCATACGTGCTGTGAATGCAAGCTTAGTTCATGAAGTCAATGGGTTTGACGTGGAGATAGCAGAGTTTGCTAGTTGTTTTGGAACAGCTGATTTTAAGGAGGGAGTTTCCGCATTTTTGGAAAAGCGAAAAGCCATTTTTTCAAAAATGTGAGTTTAATTATGTTGCTTTTACTTCTTATTTCTATTATATAAATAATTGCAATTTTTATTAAAAATAAAATAACTTAAGATTAAAATTATTGTGTTTTTTGTGGTAAATTAGATATAGTTTATCTAGGAAATACATGTCAATTTATAGCTACAAACAGCGTAATATTATCATGGCAGCCATACTTTTGGTTCTAAGTCTTGCCATATTGTATTCAGCTCGGACCATAGTAGGTGCTTTGTTAAGTACCATTGTTTTATATACTATTCTGAGGCCAATATTTTTATTTTTAGTTCAGCGATTGTATTGGAAGCGATGGATTGCAGCACTATCTGTTATATTTTCGTCACTCGCGCTGATTATGTTGCCTTTTTTTGCGTTAAGTATTATGGTGATTCATAAGGTGGCTGAGTTTCAAAATAATGCATCACAAATTAAAATATCTCTTGAGCGAATAGTCAGTTTGGCTGGTCCTGAGTTTAATCAACATTACTTATTAGACAAAATTTTACAGCGTGCGGAAGCTTTTATTGGTGAGCTTTTCCCATCTGTTATAGGGGGAGTGGTAGACATTATAGTTGGCTTGATTATTATTTACTTTCTTTTATATTTTATGTTAGTTCAGCAAGAAGAGTTTGAGGAGGGCTTGCTGAAATATGCTCCATTTGGAGGACAAAATGCTTTAAAATTTGCAAAAGAATTGAAAAACATCACCTATTCTAATGTGTTGGGTCAAGGTTTAGTAGCATTAGTACAAGGTACTTTGGTAGGAGTAGGATTCTTTATTTTTGGTCTCTCTGATGCGCTCTTTTGGGGAACCATAGCTATTTTTGTTTCTTTTCTACCTACCATAGGAGCTTCAATTATTCTTGTGCCAGCTGCAGTGATACAGTTGGTTAATGGAAATAGTATAGTAGGTTGGGGTTTGTTACTTTGGGGGGCGGTGGTTATTATTAATGTGGATAATACCATTCGTTTTCTCATTGCTAAGCGTATAGCTAATACACATCCTGTTATTACGATTGTTGGGGTGATTACAGGTATACCCATGTTTGGTATATTGGGAATGGTCTTTGGTCCACTGTTACTTTCCTATTTCATATTAACAATTAGGATATATGAAACGAACTTAGCAGTATCAAAGCGGTTGGAGCAAATTAAATCGTTTGTAAAAAAGTAGATTCAATTTTTTAAAAATAAGATGTAACGCTTAGTTATCTCACTAAAAATTTTCTTTTATTTCGTTTAAAACTGAATAATGAACCTTAAAAACAAAGCTATGAACGATAGTGCAAAAGTAGTAGTTGCCTTGTTAGCTGGATTAGCAGCAGGCGTAGTGATTGGTGTTTTATTTGCTCCAGATAAAGGGGCTGAAACTCGAGATAAGCTTAATGAATCAATGAAAAACTTGGGGGATAGTATTAAGGATCGCCTGGCAAGTGAATTTGCTCACTTAACAAAGGCAGATAAGGGGTAATTTTATTCTAATCAGTATAAATATTTTTCATAACAAACTACCTCTATGAAGGATTATACAGAAGACCAACCTATTATAAATGCGGTGAAAGATTATCTGAAAACGCGTAAAGAGCTAACCTTGCTCAAGTTTGTCAGCAAAGGATCTAAAACAATTGCTTTAGGCGTAGCATTTATCAATGTAGGTGTTTTAGCTACTTTTTCGTTACTCTTTTTCAGTATATCGGCAGGATTCTACTTGGCTGATAAGGTAGGTAGTGCTTCTTTGGGATTTTTGATTGTTGCTGGTTTTTATTTATTAGTGACTTTGATTGTTTTTCTTACTCGAAAAAATTTAATTGAAAGACCTCTAATTGATATACTGATTAAACAATTTCTTAAAGAGCGTAATAAAATGATCTATGAAAACCAAAATTGAAAATATAGATGATTTACGTTCGGAAATCATCTATTTGGAGCTTCAGTGCGCTCAACAGGAGGAGGTTTTGGCCTGCCATACAAAAATGGCTATTGAGCAATTGCATACTCCAATTATGTTGTTCAATAAACTTCATTCATGGTTTGGTGGGGGCACAACTGATAAAAAAGAAGAACATGATTGGGTAAGTAATACCTTGCATGCAATACTACCTCTGGTACTGGATAAGGTATTCTTCCGAAAATCTGGCTTTATGGTGAAGACACTGGCGGCGTTAATTGCACAGAATATGGCCACATTGATCACTAAAGACACAGTGGTTGATGGAGTCAATTATGTAGCTGAATGGATTAAAAGCATTAAGGTTAAAAATGCAGAAAATCGTACTCCTGACTTTGGGATTCCTCCTGATAGTGAAACATATTAATTTTATATAAACATATAATTAATTTATTGTTTATTTTATTTTTATTTTCGTGCCTTCAGCCTATCTTTGTATATGAGAAAGTCTGGATCGGCGGTTTATTTCGCTTTCATTCTTTTATTACTAACGCATATTGGCTTTATTGCTCGAGGTCAAGGGGGAGATTTTGCCCGTGGATATCAGCTGGATAAGAAAGAATTGGTAATGAAGTCTACGGTAGTTTTAAATAATAAGGCGGGTAGTATACCCTTGATGGATATTGAGCAAATGAAAATACTGAGTATCCACATCAACTTTAATTACGCCGTAGCGTTTGATAGTATTCTCAATAAGTATCAAAAAGTAGATTGCCTTAATGCAAAGGTTTATTGGGATTCAATCTCATTGGATGCCTTAAAAGATGATATCAAGTTTTATAATACAGTCATCCTTCAGTTGACGGATACAGAGGCTGTCGATCCACGCATGATTCATTTTATTCGCGAGATTGAGCAATCTAAACGCGTGATCATTGCATTCTGGGGTACGGGTAAAAATTTATCTCGATTTGATTTAGTTAAATCGTCTATGATTTGGTGTAGGCATCCAAGTTCGATAGGAGCTATGTATGTAGCTCAAATGATTTTTGGGGGGCTTGAGGTCAATAATACGCTGGAAGCATCTTACTCGGACGTGTTTACTGCAGGTTTAGGTACTTCGCTGAAGAAGATACGCTTAGGATATGCTATTACGCCAGATGATGGGGGTCTAAATTCGCAGCATCTTCAGCTGATCGATACAATTGCTTTGGAGGCTATTCGTGGGAAAGCAAGTCCCAGTGCTGTGGTGATGGTGGTGAAAGATGGTCAGGTGATCTATAATAAAGCTTTTGGAGCACATACCTATGCAGATAGCGCAGCAATAACTCGAATTGACGATATCTACGACCTGGCTTCAGTAACTAAAATAGCAGCCACTACTTTAGGTGTCATGCGTCTCTCAGAGACAAGTAAAATAAGTCTAGACAGTACTTTAAAAGCCTACATCGGTAGAACAAGAAATACAGATAAAGGCAATATTTCAGTGCGTGAAATTATGTTACATCAGGCTGGCCTGGTGCCATTTATTCCATTTTATAAGCATATAGATAGTTTGGATTTTAGTCGTGATTCTTCTGGTGTATTTACTACTAAGGTAGCTGATCATTATTATTTGCGTAATCAATATTTCGAGCGTGTGATGTGGCCTCAAATATTGAAATCCCCATTATCTACTCGAGGTAGGTATGTTTACAGCGATCTGAGCATGTATTTTGCAAAAGAGGTGATCGAAGAGGTCACTGGTCAAAGGTTAGATCAATATGTTTTTGACCAGTTTTATAAACCTTTGGGAATGAAAACAGCTGGGTTTAATCCTAGAAATCATTTTAACACTAACCAAATAATCCCCACTGAAAACGATACACTTTTTCGCAAAACATTACTCATGGGTTATGTGCACGATCAGGGAGCTGCTATGGCTGGAGGAATTGCTGGACATGCAGGTTTATTTGCTAGTGCAAATGATCTAGCTATTTTGTTTCAAATGCTTCTAGATGGGGGAACTTATGGGGGGAAGCAATATTTTAAGTCTAAAACGATCAACTTATTTACAGCCAAGCAGTCGGATTTGAGCCGTCGTGGCTTGGGCTTTGACCGTGCAGATCCTGATACTGGTAAAGGATACCCTTCTAAATTAGCATCTCTGAGAACCTATGGACATACTGGTTATACAGGAACCTGTGTGTGGGTCGATCCGGAATATCATTTGGTTTACATTTTTTTATCTAATCGTATCAATCCGCAGGTAACGAGTAAGCTTTCAGCTTTAAACACGCGTGGTCGGATTCAAGATGTAATTTATGAAGCTATAAAAGGCCAGAATTGAGGATTATAACTCTTTTTTCTTCCACAGTTTGATCTCAGAATAATTGGCTGTAATTACTCCAGAGAGGATTAGAATGGCAGCTAAAATCATTCTCATTGTCACCTCTTCTTTTAAAATTAGCCATCCTAGAAATAGTGCAACAACGACATTGATATAAGTTACAATGGACACCTTTGTAGATGGTAGTTGAGTTAGTGCGTAGATATAGGAGATATATCCAAGTATAGAGCCAAAAATAGCGAGGTAAACTACAGCCCAGATACTGTGAAAAGTCCAGGAGTCAAGCTGAATTTGGGGCTGTACAATAAACTGCAGTGATATGAGAAAGAATCCTGCGAAGTACATTTGAATACAGGAGTCTAGTAGCAGGCCATTTGTATATTTTGGCTGACTTTTAGAATAAATAGTTCCAGTAGACCATGCTAGCACGGCTCCTAAAATGGCCATAATACCTATATGGTAATCAGGGTTAAAGAAATCTTCGATACTGGTTTGGTAGATGAGGCTAATCCCACCAACAGCAAGAAAAATGCCTATAAGTATTTTTGACGAAAATTTTTCATGTCTTAAGCCCAGGTTGAAGAGTAATATAACCAATGGAGATAAGGAGGCTATGAGCGCAGCTAGTCCACTGGAAATGTATTTTTCTGAAAAAGTGGTAAGTCCATTGGCTAAAATGATCAGCATGAAGGATACGATCAAATTTTGTTTAATCCTTAATGGATTCATTTTGGTTAGTTGTTTATTAATTACCAAATAAATCAGTAGGATTGTTCCGGCTAGTAAATTTCGTAAACCGCAGACTAGTATAGGGGGGATCGTTTCCACACCGATACGAATCGCCAAATAAGTAGTCCCCCAACAGAATGCTATACTGAATAAGGCAAGTATTAGTTTGATATTCGTTTTTGAGGACATGGATTTTACATTAATTGTTAATCTTGCTTGGGTACTAAAAGTAAAAGAATGTTTACAAAAGGAATGAGTATTATGAAGATAAGATGACTATCGTTAAAATCAACCTTTAGATAGATTTGTAATTAATGAATTTGATACATGTTTTTTTACAATTATTGTTAATAATTGTAAATCAAGTATTTATATTTTTTATATAAAGTTTAAAGTAATGTATTATTATTCTTTTTTTATTTTTTTAGCTATTTATTTTAGTAATTGTATAAAATGACTTTTTTTATATATTATAAAATATTGATAATCAATTTTTTAATATCATTTATATTACTATTTAGTATATGTTATTCAAATGCTCAATCTTTTGATTTAGATCAGAATCCAACGTGTATCAAGTGGAGGCAAATCAACACGAAGAACTTTCGAATTATCTATTCTCCAGCTTTTGAAACAGAGGCTCAGCGAATGGCTAATACGCTTCAAAAAATTATACCTGAAGTAGCGCAATCTCTAAGTAAGAATCCCCGGAAAATTTCTTTGATTTTGCAAAATCAAGGGATAATCTCAAATGGATTTGTTACGCTGGCGCCGCGCCATTCTGAGTTTTTAACAACACCCTCTCAGGGATTCGATACGCAAGATTGGTTAAATAGTTTGGCGGTGCATGAGCTCAGACATGTGGTGCAGTTCGACAAGTTGGGAGGCCTTTTTGTTAAGGTTCCAGTCTTGGAATCTTATGCCGGGTTTCTTTTAAATCTTCAGGTTCCAAATTGGTTTTGGGAGGGTGATGCTGTTGGTATTGAAACCGCACTCACTACGGCTGGTCGAGGGAGACAGCCTAGTTTTGAACTTGCTTTTAGAACAAATACATTGAGTGGACGTAAATATTCGTATTCGAAAGATTATTTAGGCTCCATGAAGGATATTACTCCAGGCTATTATCCACTCGGATTTTTTATGACTACCAAAATGAGGCGCGATTGTGGTGTATCTATCCTAGATAGTATTACAACCGATATGAAAAATGGTTTATTTCGTTTGTATGGATTTAGCCGCTCTCTCAAACATTATGCGCATTTGAATACGCGTGGGTTTCATGACGCTACAGTAGCTGAATTGGACGGTTTATGGCAGCAACAAAGCAATCAAATTCATGCAATTAAGTACCCTTCTATTAATAGAAGAAAGGATTCTTTTCCTGCTGACTACTGGTGGCCTGTGGCACTTTCTGAAGATGAAATATTGGTGCTAAAGGAAAGTCAAAAAAAGACACCCTTGTTTATTAGAATTGATTCAAATGGAGTAGAGAAAAAAGTGTTAAGGATTGGAAATCAGGTAGCTGATAATTTTAATTATCGCTCGGGAAAAATCGTGTGGGATGAAATACGTTTCGACAAACGTTTTCAGAAGCGATCTTATAATGTGATCAATAGTTACGATATGAATACCAAGAAATATCGTCAATTAACCCATCGAAGTAGGTTATTTGCCCCTGCTTTATCTCCTGATGGTAAAACGATAGTAGCTGTGTCAATTTCGTATAGTAATGATATTGAACTGGTCGAGTTAGATAGTGAAGATGGGCATGAAATGAAAAGATATGCTAATCCAGAAAGATGGACTGTACAAACGCCGCAATTTAATGCAGATGGAAGTAAAATAGTGTGTGTGGCTATAAGTAAGGATGGGGCTAGTTTAGTTGAGTTTGATCGCCCTACTGGTATCATGAGGCAGCTTATCCCATTTCAGCAACAGCAATTGGCACATCCTACCTATGCGGGTCAGCATATCGTATTTAAAGCGAATTACAATGGATTAGATAATATTTATAGTTTGAACCCCGATAGTAAACATATCATTCAGTTAACGTCAGCTTTATATGGGGCTTTTAATCCTTCGTACGACCCAGTGAGCCAAAAAATCCTTTTTAACAACTATCAAGTGAGGGGGCACGATGTGGCTTCTATAACGTATGATGAAAACAGCGGAGTTCCAACTAGTCAGCTTGAAAATACATTTATTGATTATGCAAAACCCCTAGCAGTACAGGAAGGGAATAAGAATGTTTTTGGTATTATTCCTACTGAGAAATACGCGAGCAAGTCCTACAGAGAGCTTAATCATCTATTTTATTTTTATCAAATCTCTCCAATCTTGCTAAGAAATGATCAAACACAGGATAATACGTTTGGCTTTCAATTACTGTCCAGAGATCAATTGAATACATTAGATTTCAGTGTTGGTTATCAGTATAATCAAGGATTGAGGAGTAACGAATATTTTGCGTCGGCTATTTATAAAGGCTTTTATCCCATTTTCAATATGACGTATAAAAATCGTGCGCAGCTTGGAGTTCTTCAAACTGGAACCAATACGATTATTCCACTTATCTGGCGCGAACATTATACGGAATTGGGGACGATTGTTCCTTTCTTTTGGAATCAACGTAATCAGCGTCATTCTTTGGGTTTTAGTTTATTGACCAATTATACTCAGCGGTATGACTTTAGTGCTACTCCTAGCACTGACTTCAGTAATCTGAACTTTCCAATGAATTACCAGCTCTATTTTGGTAGGAATACCAGTCAAAGTAATCTAGATTTGGCTCCTCGATGGGGAGAAAATGTATCTTTTACCTATCGTAATTTTCCATTTCGGGGAGGTGGTGATATTTGGAGTTTGAGAAGTACGTTTTTTGTCCCCGGATTAATGTCGAACCATTCATTCAGTGCTAGTTTTAACTATCAAAAAAGTAGTGGAGCGTATCAATACACGATTGATATTCCAACAGTGAGTGGCTATGCTAGTCTGATGCCAAATGCAAACTTAAATAATACACTACTGTTGAACTATTCATTTCCACTATTGTATCCCGACCAACAATTGGGACCTTTGGCTTACATTAGGCGATTTCGGGGAGGATTTTTTTGTGATTTTGAAAATGTAGGTTGGGGTAGTCCGCTTACACCGCGTACTTTTGGAATAACAGCTGTTGGTGACATTAATTTACTTCGTTATCCCCCAATTTTTAGTGTAGGTGGAAAGTTCATTTTTGTCAATCAAGATGCTGGAGTAGGTCCAATTGTTCAACTTTTACTTAACATAAGTTATTAATGAGCTTGTTTAAAGTTTGTTTGATCATATTCTTTTGGTTCTTTTTGGCTGTAATTTCGTTTGATTTTTTCGCCATAGAATTCTCGCTTTGGCTCCAAAATCCGCCTCATTTCGCTCAAAAATAACCTGCAATAATTTCATAAAATAAACCTTAAATAAGTTCAATCTTATGAATCTTAAAACGATTACAATCATTATCATTTCTGTTTTGTTAACCATTGTTTTAATGAACAATAGGGAGGAAGTTTATTTCTGGTTTTTTGGTGATGTCAGGGCTTCTAAATTATTGATACTAGTGCTTTTATTTGTTGCTGGATTTATTGTTGGGATATGGGTAGCTAGACCGATAAAAAAGATTGAGCCTACAATAAGTGATGAAGCAACTTCCTTAAGCGATGCAGATCGGGAATATATTAATTAAGATTTCTCTGGTTATTGAGCTCTAGCTATTGAGAATTGGTAACTTTGGCTGAATTCATAATAAAAATCATATGATGCAATACGATGTCGTAGTCATAGGTAGCGGTCCGGGTGGATATGTTGCTGCCATTCGTTGTGCCCAATTAGGCATGAAAACTGCTGTGATTGAGAAGTATAACACTTTTGGGGGGACTTGTTTGAATGTTGGATGTATTCCATCAAAAGCCTTATTAGATTCCTCAGAGCATTATTACAATGCTTCGCATCATTTTTTGGTACATGGTATTCAATTGAAAGATATTAAGTTGGATTTAAAACAGATGATTAGGCGCAAAGATGAGGTGGTACAACAAAATACATCGGGGATTGCTTATTTGTTCAAAAAGAATAAAATCACGTCTTATCATGGAGTAGGTTCTTTCATTGATCAGCATACGATTAAGGTTTCGAAATCGGATGGGACTTCAGAAAATATTACTGCAAAACACGTGATTATTGCCACAGGTTCTAAGCCTACTATTTTTCCATTTATTCAGGTTGATGGCAAGCGGGTGATCACCTCTACGGAGGCACTTAACTTGCAAGAAGTACCTAAGCATTTGATTTTGATTGGAGGGGGGGTGATTGGTTTGGAATTGGGATCAGTATATGCACGCCTGGGATCAAAGGTGACTGTTGTAGAATATGCTGATTCTATTATCAGTACAATGGATAAGGCTTTAGGCAGGGAGCTGCAAAAGTCCTTGACTAAACTGGGTATGGAATTTTTGTTCAATCATCAAGTCATTCATGCTGAGGCAAAAGGCAAAAAAGTACTTGTTGCTGTTGAGAACTCGAAAGGAGAGAAATTAAGCCTCGAGGGTGATTATTGTTTGGTAGCTACGGGACGAACGGCTTATACAGATAGTTTGGGCCTTGAGCATATTGGTATTCAGGTAGAAGAGCGTGGTAAGAAGATTACGGTGAATGATATGCTTGAAACCAGTGTGAAAGGCATCTATGCTATTGGCGATGTGATTCGTGGTCCGATGCTGGCACATAAAGCAGAAGATGAGGGTATTTTTGTGGCTGAAGTGATTGCAGGGCAGAAGCCCCATATAAACTACAACTTGATTCCGGGGGTAGTTTATACTTGGCCTGAAGTAGCCAGTGTGGGTTTTACCGAAGAGCAGCTGAAAGAAAGAGGCGTAAAATATAAATCGGGCTCATTTCCCTTTAAAGCAAGTGGGCGTGCAAGAGCGAGTATGGACATGGACGGTTTCATAAAAGTCATAGCTGATGCACAAACAGATGAGATTTTAGGAGTGCATATGATAGGACCACGTGCTGCCGATATGATTGCTGAGGCTGTGGTGGCCATGGAGTTTCGTGCCTCTGCTGAAGACATTGGGCGAATATGTCATGCACATCCAACCTATACCGAAGCGTTTAAGGAGGCCAGTTTAGCTGCTACATCAAATCGGGCCATACATGTTTAACAGCGTGAGGCTATATGCTTATAATTAAACCTAACTATTCTCTAAAACAGCTAAATACCTTTAGTGTAGAGGCATATGCGCGGTGGTATGTTCAAATCGATCATGAGAAAGATTTGAGCGAGCTATTTGCAGATCACATATGGAAAAATGAGCGGTTATTGGTCCTGGGTGGAGGAAGTAATACCCTGTTTGTAAATGATTATGAAGGTTTGGTTGTTCATATTCGCATTGGCGGGATAAAACATCGAATTGATGGAAATGTCATTTATGTAACAGCAGGTGCTGGGGAAGTTTGGAATGACTTGGTCAATTATTGTGTGGACCATCAATTTGCTGGTTTGGAAAATTTAAGCTTAATACCTGGTTCAGTTGGAGCTTCTCCCATCCAGAATATTGGGGCCTATGGTGTGGAATTGATGGATATTTTTTATTCCTGTAAAGCATTTGAAATTGAGACGGGCTTGACTAGGACATTTAATAAAGTGGATTGTGCTTTTAGTTATCGAGATAGCATATTTAAGGGAAAGCTTCAAGGCAAATACATCATTACTGAGGTTACCTATAAACTGTCTGCTGATTTTAAGCCTAATATAAGCTATGGAGCCATCGGGCAGGAATTAAAAGCACGGGGGATTGATAAACCTAGTATCAAAGATGTTTCACAGGTGATTTCACACATTCGAGTAAATAAGTTGCCTGATCCTTCAACAATTGGAAATGCAGGTAGTTTTTTTAAAAACCCAATTATCGTACAAGAGCAATTTGAACATTTATTGTCTAAATTCCCTGATATCGTGTATTATCCAGTAGCGGATAAGGACCGTGTAAAGATTGCAGCGGGTTGGTTGATTGAACAATGTGGATGGAAAGGCAAGGTAGTGGGACATACAGGGACTTGGAAAAATCAAGCACTTGTACTGGTGAATCATGGAAATGCTACGGGGGATGAAATTTTTGCTTTCTCAGCTAAAATTATCGAGAGCGTGCATGATCGCTTCGATATTCTTTTGGAGCGTGAAGTAAACATCATTAAGTAAGTTCTTAGAGCTAGCAAATTTTTCGATCGTTTGGATCGTATATTTGTTAGAAGTTTTTTTACAAAAAAAAGATGATACCACAAGATGAAGCTTATCAAGGCCTGGTAAGCAATATAGAATTCAATATGATTAACATTACATTTCCCGATGGTGCCACCCGTCAGTATGAGGCAGGGGTGACTGCGAATCAAATTGCATTATCTATTTCTGAGGGACTAGCACGCAATATTTTAGCAGCTGAAGTAGATGGACAGGTGATTGATGTTAGTCGTCCGATTTTAGCAGATACAACTATTAAGTTACTAACTTGGAACGATCCCGAAGGGAAAGCTACTTTTTGGCATTCGTCTGCACACCTAATGGCTGAAGCTTTAGAAGTCTTGTATCCAGGTACGAAATTTGGTATTGGCCCAGCTATTGAAATGGGTTTTTATTATGATGTTGATTTTGGCGATCGGCAGTTTTCTTCGGATGATTTTGAGCGGATTGAAAATAAGATGTTGGAATTAGCTAAAACGAAGTCTGAATACGTTCGTAAATCTATTTCTAAAGCAGAAGCGGTAGATTATTTCACCGAAAAGGGGGATGAGTATAAATTAGACCTGATTAAAGATTTACAAGACGGTTCTATTACATTTTATACTCAAGGGAACTTTACAGACTTATGTCGGGGACCGCATATTCCTCATACAGGTTTTATCAAAGCGGTAAAGTTGATGAACGTTGCTGGAGCCTATTGGCGAGGGGATGAAACTCGAAAACAATTAACCCGTATTTATGGTGTAACATTTTCCAAACAGAGTGAACTTACTGATTATTTGCAGCTCCTTGAAGAAGCCAAAAGACGTGATCATCGCAAGTTGGGTAAAGAATTAGAGTTGTTTACTTTTTCGGAAAAAGTAGGCTTGGGCTTACCCTTGTGGTTACCCAAGGGAACAGCTTTACGTGAAAAATTGATACACTTTTTGCAGCGGGCCCAAGTAAAATCGGGTTATGAACAAGTAGCTACGCCACATATTGGACATAAGAATTTATACATCACTTCAGGCCATTATGAAAAATACGGTGCTGATTCATTTCAGCCAATCAAAACGCCACAAGAGGGGGAAGAGTTTTTCTTAAAACCCATGAACTGTCCACATCATTGTGAGATTTATAAATCAAAGCCACGTTCTTATAAAGATTTGCCTGTTCGTTATGCTGAATTTGGAACGGTATATCGGTATGAGCAAAGTGGTGAGTTACATGGTCTGACGCGTGTGAGGGGTTTCACACAAGACGATGCACATTTGTTTTGTCGTCCTGATCAGGTTAAAGAAGAATTTAAAAAGGTGATTGATTTGGTGCTTTATGTTTTCAATGCTTTGGGGTTTGAAGATTATACTGCTCAGGTTTCGCTTCGTGATCCAGATAATAAGGCAAAGTATATTGGTTCTGATGAAAATTGGCATTTGGCAGAAATGGCAATTATTGAAGCGGCCAACGAAAAAAATATGTCTACCATAGTTGAGTATGGTGAAGCTGCGTTTTATGGCCCGAAGTTAGATTTTATGGTCAAGGATGCTTTGGGTAGAAAATGGCAATTGGGTACCATTCAAGTAGACTACAATTTACCCGAACGCTTTGAATTAGACTATACTGGTAGTGATAATATGAAACATCGACCTGTTATGATTCATCGTGCGCCTTTTGGTTCACTAGAGCGTTTCATTGCCGTTTTGATTGAGCATTGTGCAGGGCAATTTCCGCTTTGGCTAGCACCAGAGCAGTTTATTATATTGCCTATATCAGATAAATACGAAGATTATGCGAAAAAAGTTTTAGAATCAATTAATAATGCCGATATTCGCGGGTTGATTGACTCCAGAGACGAAAAAATCGGCCGGAAGATACGCGACGCAGAGGTCAAAAAAATTCCGTACATGCTTATTATTGGTGAAAAAGAAATGAGCGAGGGGTTGATTTCTGTTCGTAGACATGGTAAAGGAGATATTGGAAGTATGGCTATTGGGGAGTTTAAAGATCAATTAATTAAAGAAATAACTGTTTAAGGAAAAATATCTTTGGCATTAGGTAAACCAGGTTTGAGTAGAGGACCACGTCCTCCGTTCAAGAAGAAAGAAGCAGAACACAACATTAATCAGTTTATCAGGGCACAGGAGCTGCGTCTTGTTGGCGATAATGTAGAGGTAGGGATTTATAGTTTAAGAGACGCCCTGGTATTAGCTGAAGAGCAGGGATTAGATTTAGTGGAGATTTCTCCAAATGCTGTTCCACCCGTTTGTAGAATTATTGATTATAATAAATTTATCTACGAGCAGAAGAAAAAGATGAAGGAGATCAAGGCTAATGCGAAACAAACAGTCATTAAAGAAATTCGTTTTGGGCCGAATACCAATGAGCATGATTTTCAATTTAAGTTGAAACATGCGATCAATTTTTTAGAAAGTGGTGAAAAAGTAAGGGCTTATGTTCATTTTAAAGGCCGAGCTATTGTTTATAAGGAACAGGGGGAAATCTTGCTACTTAAATTTGCTCAGGCTTTAGAAGATTATGGTAAAGTAGAGCAGCTACCTAAGTTAGAAGGGAAGCGAATGTTCTTAACGGTGGCATCTAAAGGTGCGGTTAAAAAGTAAATCTAAATCAAGTACTTAAAAATAAATAAGATAGTTTATGCCAAAGATGAAAACGTGTTCCAGTGCTAAAAAGCGCTTTAAGCTTACTGGGACAGGTGAAATTGCTAGAAAAAATGCGTACATGAGCCATATCCTAACGAAGATGAGCACTAAGCGTAAGCGTGCGCTAGGCCAAACTAGTTTGGTATCCAATGCGGATATGGGCAATGTAAAGCGCATGCTTTGCATTGGGAAATAAATTCAATTTTTAATTAACCAGGTACTTGGTCTTAAGTTTTCAATAGATAGAAACACCAATTACCAAAAACTAAAAACAACATGCCACGTTCGGTTAACGCAGTAGCGTCGAGAAGAAGAAGAAAAAAGATCTTAAAACTAGCCAAAGGCTATTGGGGATCAAGAAGCAAGGTATATACCATTGCTAAAAATACGGTTGAAAAGGGTTTGCAATATGCATACCGCGATCGTAAAACCAAAAAAAGAGAGTTTAGAGCATTATGGATTCAACGTATTAATGCAGGCGCTCGTGAACATGGGATTTCATACTCTCAGTTAATAGGCAAGTTAAGTGCAAAAAATATTGGTTTGAATCGTAAAGTTTTAGCTGATTTGGCGATGAATAATCCAAGTGCGTTTAAGGCGGTTGTAGATGCGGTAAAATAAGTTTTGTCGAATAAATAATATCTAAAATAATGAAAGGGAATCCGGCAGAGATTCCCTTTTGTGTATATGGTTTTTTTTGATTGGGTTTGAATATAAGAAGTATGATAATATGAATACAGTACCCAAAACAGTTATTATTACAGGTGCATCATCTGGTATAGGCAAAGCTTGTGCGGAAGAATATGCTAAAAGAGGTGCAAATCTCGTACTTGCTGCTAGGCAGTATCTTGTTCTTTGTGAAATAGCCCAAAATCTAGAGGTACAATTTGGAATAAACGTTCTCCCTGTTCAATGTGATGTTTCAAAGGAAGAGGAGTGCAAACACTTGATTCAGCAGGCTGTTTCAATATTTAAAACCATTGATGTCTTGGTAAACAATGCGGGTATTTCTATGCGCGCGCTATTTAATGATTTGGATCTTGTTGTTTTAAAAAAGCTAATAGATGTAAATTTTTGGGGTATGGTTTATTGTACCAAGTATGCACTTCCTGAACTATTGAAAAGCAATGGTTCTGTTGTTGGGATATCTTCTGGGGCAGCTTATCATGGCTTTCCTGGTAGGACTGGTTATTCAGCGTCTAAATTCGCTTTGAATGGTTTTCTGGAAGCGCTTAGGATAGAAAATCTGAAAATAGGATTACATGTATTAGTGGCTGTGCCCGGATTTACTGCGTCTAATATTCGGTATACTGCTTTAGTAAAAGATGGGACTCAGCAGGGCGATACGAGTATGGATGAAGGCAAAATGATGAAGCCAGAGCGAGTAGCACAATTATTAGTAGAGGCAATAAATAAACGTAAACGCACCCTAGTTATCACAAATCAAGCTAAATTAATGGTGCTTTTAGATAAAATAATGCCAGCTTGGTTGGATAAATTACTTTATCGGCATTTTACCAAGGAAAAAGATCCACTGATCGTATAAAGTGTCTCAATTAAAACTAAAACACAAAATTATTGATGGCTTGAAACGATCTGCCCATCTTTCATCAATATTTTTCGATCGGCCATGTCAGCTAAATCTTCATTATGTGTGACGATGATAAATGTTTGGTTGAGTTTTTTTCTGAGATCAACGAATAAATGATGAAGACTCTCGGCATTGTGGGAGTCTAAATTGCCAGAAGGTTCGTCGGCCATAATAATTGATGGATTATTAATGAGTGCTCGAGCTACCGCCACTCGTTGCTGTTCTCCTCCAGATAGTTCATTTGGTTTATGATTGGCCCGTTGTGACAAGCCAAGTAATTCTAATAACTCAGTTGCTTTATGGCTGGCTTGCTTCTTACTTTTTTTTGCAATGAAGGCAGGGATGCAAACGTTTTCTATGGCAGTAAATTCAGGTAAGAGGTGATGAAACTGAAAAATGAAACCAATATGTTCATTTCGGAAAGCACTTAGTTTTTGGGCAGGGAGATCATATATAGACGTGCCATTAATTAGAACTGTTCCTTGGTCAGGCCTATCTAGGGTTCCAATAATATGTAAGAATGTGCTTTTCCCAGCTCCGGATGGGCCTACAATAGTGATGATATTTCCTGTTGATATTTCGAGGTCTACTCCTTTGAGAATGGATATTTTTCCATACGATTTTTTAATTCCTTTGGCTACAAGCATGAACGAAGATACAATTAATGGGAGTTTAGGATTAAAATCAGTCTTAATATTTTTCTATAATTGGGGCAAATTGATAGCTTTACGCCAAAATTTTCGGATATGAATATTCATGAATATCAGGGTAAAACGATATTAAAATCATTTGGAGTAAGGGTTCAAGAAGGTATTATAGCTGATACGCCAGAGCAGGCTGTAGAAGCGGCTAAAAAGCTTAAGGCAGATTATAACTCCGATTGGGTTGTTGTAAAGGCACAGATACATGCCGGTGGACGTGGTAAGGGAGGAGGAGTAAAGCTTGCAAAGAATTTGGATGAGGTCAAAGAAAAATCCAAACAGATTATTGGTATGCAATTGATTACGCCTCAAACTGGCCCTGAGGGGAAAAAAGTAAATAAAGTGCTTATTGCTCAAGATGTCTATTATCCGGGGGAAAGTGAAACCAAGGAGTTTTACATGAGTGTATTACTAGATCGGGCCAAAGGTTGTAATACAATTATGTATTCTACAGAGGGCGGTATGGATATCGAAGAAGTGGCTGAGCATACTCCGCATCTTATTTATAAGGAGCAAATAGACCCAAAAGTGGGCTTACAGCCTTTTCAGGCTCGTAAAATTGCTTTTAACTTGGGACTTAGTGGCGAGGCTTTTAAGGAGATGACCAAGTTTGTGTCAAACTTATACCGGGCTTACGATGCCACAGATTCGTCCATGTTCGAAATAAACCCTGTACTAAAAACATCCGATAATAAAATTTTAGCAGTTGATGCTAAGGTCAACTTGGATGATAATGCTTTGTATCGTCATCCAGACTATGCAGCCATGCGGGATATAACAGAGGAGGACCCAACGGAAGTAGAGGCAGGTAAGTCGAACTTAAACTATGTGAAGCTAGATGGAAATGTGGGTTGCATGGTGAATGGGGCAGGGTTAGCTATGGCTACGATGGATATTATTAAGTTAGCCGGTGGTGAGCCTGCAAATTTCTTAGATGTTGGAGGAACGGCTAATGCTGAAACGGTAAAAGCAGGATTTAACATTATCCTAAAAGACAGTCATGTAAAAGCCATCTTGATTAATATTTTTGGGGGTATTGTGCGATGTGATCGAGTTGCACAGGGAGTAATTGATGCTTATAAGGAAATAGGTAATATTCCTGTTCCAATTATTGTTCGATTGCAAGGAACGAATGCTATAGAGGCTAAGAAGTTGATTGATGAGTCAGGGTTGAAGGTGTTTTCTGCTATTCAGTTAAAAGAAGCTGCGGCATTAGTGACAGAAGTATTGTGAGGTTATAAATAAGGGCTTAGATGATTATTTTAAAATCATCTGCATCTTTTAAAAATGGGAGTGCTCGACGGATCTTTTTCACTTCTTCTTTGTAAATGGTGAATGTGTAAAGGTCCTCATCGTCGGATTTACAGTAAAGTGTGTTTCCATTGGGGTCAATACACATGGAATTGCCCGAGTGGTATACTTCATTCCCATCATGACCATATCGGTTAACTCCAATGACATAGGACTGATTTTCTATCGATCTTGCTTGTAGCAGCATTCGCCAATGAGAAGAACGTTTTTCGGGCCAAGATGCTACTACGAGCAAGAGGTCATATGCTGAACGGTTGTTACGTAGCCAGACAGGAAATCGAAGGTCATAACAAAGAACTGGACATATTTTCCATCCGTTAAGCTCAACAATTAGGCGTCGTTTACCAGCGGTGTAGTATTTACTTTCACCCCCTAGATAAAATAGATGGCGTTTATCATATTTTTTAAAAGTGCCATCTGATTGCATCCAAATTAAGCGATTATAATAATGCTGCCCTTCTTTGATTATTAAACTCCCTGTAACAATGCAGTCAAATCGTTTTGCTTGCTGATGCATCCATTGCATGGTTTTCCCATTCATCTTTTCAGCAAACTTTTCGACATTCATAGTAAACCCAGTATTAAACATTTCCGGTAGAATGATTAGATCTGTCTTTTCTTGTATGGTAGATAGGGCTGCATCCATATTGTATAGATTTCTTTCAATATTTTCCCAAAAAATATAGGTCTGAAATATTGTGATCTTAAGCATAATGTATTTTTTATTTTAATATAGTACCTCGTTGTTTCAAAATCAGAATTCGCACTTCTTTATTCCTAAGATATTCATCATACATTTCAGTGCGCTACTGATTTTAGACTTTAAGTGTGTGATTTTTAATTATATTTTTTTAATTTATTATTATATTAATTATTTATAATTAATCGTGAGACATTGCTTTGTACTAGCAATAGCGTTATTAGAGTTTATGATGTCTTGTCAAAAGGTACCTAATCCTGACATTAATCCAAATGGTAGTTTGACTGGTACTGTTACTGTTGGAGATAAAAAATTTATTGTTTATAGTCGTATACCATATAAGCTTGATGGAATTAGTAATTTGAATGGTATAAATGATTTTTTAAAAATGTCCTACATTGAAATACCTAATGTAGTTTTCACCAAATATGGTTACTTCAATAAACGGTGGATATATGATAAATCTAAACGGTATAGCAGCGCTTGCAACAAAGTATAATGTTTACCCTGATCGTCTTGTGAATTTAGATGTAGAGTGTTGGGTGAGTAGTAGAACGCCACCAGATTATTTAACCTATAATGAGATGCTCTTTAGATTGAAGAATGTAAAAAGTCTAGGGGCTGATGGTTGCTTCATTTGGGCTGGTGGAGTAACAAATCCTCCAAGTTTAAATTCCAATGGTACAGGTCTTCCGGATTGGGCTCAGGCAATCTTAGATTTTAACAATAATAATTGCCAATATCGTCCATGAAGCTAAAGTAATTTGTGTGACTGAATTAATTTTGATACATTATTTTTCTATGAATGATAAGATATTTTTAATTGGTTTCATGGGAAGTGGCAAGTCTACAATCAGTCGAAAATTAGCTAAATTATTGGGATATGAAGTGATGGACCTGGATAGATTGATTGAACTAAAGGAAGGTATGAGTATTGATGATTATTTTCATCGCTATGGTGAGGATGC
Organism: Pedobacter sp.; assembly: GCA_008015505.1. Lineage (GTDB taxonomy): Bacteria > Bacteroidota > Bacteroidia > Sphingobacteriales > Sphingobacteriaceae > Daejeonella. The sequence continues at coordinate 148,969 of SSFR01000006.1, read as the reverse complement.
GTTTCGTCAGCGAGAATATGAAATGTTACGTCACATGAATTATCCTGAAAAAGTAGTACTTGCAACAGGAGGAGGGACTCCATGCCATTTTGATAATATGGACTGGATGAATTCTAATGGAATAACAATTTATATTTCTTTAAATGTACCGTCATTGGTTAGCCGTTTAAAAAATGCTAAATCAGGTCGACCAGCTATCAAAGATTTGGGAGAAGATGAGTTGAAAAACTTTATTACTAATAAACTTGCAGAGCGTGAAAAATTTTATTCAAAAGCAAAGTTTATGGTTAGTGGAATTGATTTAACTGCAGAAAAATTAGTGCAATATCTAGAAATGCTTAATTAAGATAAACAGCTTCTTCTTCATTCTCTTTATTTAATATTACTTCCACATATTCTTGTGAAACTGTGGCTAGTTGTAAGCCTGTGAAGGTGGGTGAAATTGGAAAGATGCGGTGATTTCGGTCTATTAAGACCACAGTTCGTAATTTTTTCATAGGTACATGTAAGAAAAGACCTAAACTATAAGCCATTGTTCGGCCTGTATTTAATACATCATCTACAATAATAACTGCTTTATGATATATTTCTGATAGATCGATAGGCGTGCTTGCCCTGAGGTCTGGGCTTTCTCGTTGGATATCAATTCTAATTAGTGTCACTTGAAGTGTACTAATATGTTCCAGATTTTCTTTTATATGCTTGGCGATAGCATATCCTTTTTCAAAAATTCCCGCAATAACTAGTTCTTCTTCATCTAGATTATCTTCGAGTATTTGATATGCAATGCGATTAATCTTTTGCCTGATTTGCTCCCTGTTAAGAAGAAGTAGTTTTTTTGAGGACATAGGTTTGCAAGTAATTTTGTTTTAATGCTTCTAGGATTAAATGGATAAGGTATAAAATAAAAAAGGCACAGATAATAATTTATCTATACCTTTTTTGTGGTGCCAGCTGGAATCGAACCAGCGACACAAGGATTTTCAGTCCTTTGCTCTACCAACTGAGCTATGGCACCCGAGCATTTGGGACTGCAAATGTAGTTTCTTTTTTTGTGTCTACAAATTTTTTAGAAAATTTCATTTTTGAATTCATTTCACGCGTTAAAAACTTATGCGAGCATAATAAGCTCATCGTGCTAAAATGATTAATTTAGCGCAGTCCATTAAAAACATGCTTAATGATAGGTCAACTCATTTTTTTGTCAATAGTTATTGTCGCGGTTGTTTTCTTTTCAAAAAATGTTCGGAAAATAGGTCGGAATATCAAACTTGGACGTTCGATTGATCGATCGGATCATTTTTCGGATCGCCTGGCTGTTTTATTAAAAGTAGCTTTTGGGCAAACTAAAATGGTCAAAAGGCCTGTGGCTGCAATTCTGCACCTGTTTGTCTATGTTGGTTTTGTTGTTATCAATCTGGAAGTTTTGGAAATCGTGATTGATGGCTTGTTTGGAACTCATCGAATATTTTTTGAGCCGCTCGGTAGATTTTATGGGTTCTTGATAGGAGTGTTTGAAGTATTGGCTTTACTTGTTTTAGTTGGTGTTATTCTCTTTTATGCGAGAAGAAACTGGATTAGGCTGAGGCGGTTCAAAGGTGTGGAGATGACCCAATGGCCACTTACAGATGCCAATACCATTTTGATTGCAGAAACAATGTTGATGATTGCTTTTCTGATTATGAATGCGGCGGATTATCGATTACAACAATTAGGTGTATCGCACTATACATCGGTTGGTACTTTTCCCATAAGTGGTTTTGTTGCTCCTTTACTTCCTGATTCAGAGTTTATGTTGGTGGCTATTGAGCGCTTTTGCTGGTGGTTTCATATTGTGGGTATTTTTGCTTTTCTGAATTATTTGCCCTATTCGAAGCATTTTCATATCCTGATGGCTTTTCCAAATACGTATTATTCAAATCTACAGCCTAAGGGAGCATTTACCAATATGGCGTCTGTAACCAATGAGGTGAAGGCTATGCTTGATCCATCCTATGTTCCCGAACCAGTGGTTCAGGGTAGTCGGTTTGGAGCCAAAGATGTAGCTGATTTGACCTGGAAGAATCTAATGGACGCCTATACCTGTACCGAATGCGGGCGCTGTACTTCATCTTGTCCGGCTAATATTACGGGTAAATTACTTTCGCCACGTAAAATTATGATGGATACGCGAGACCGATTGACGGAGGTTGGTAATCTTATTGATCAGCATGGGAAAGATTATTCAGATGGAAAATCACTGCTGGATAGTTATATCAGTCGGGAAGAAATTTGGGCCTGCACTTCTTGTAACGCCTGTACAGAAGCCTGCCCGATTAATATCGACCCACTTGCAATTATTATGGAGCTTCGTCGCTTTGCAGTGATGGAGGAGGCTAATGTACCGACCAGTTTAAATAGTATGTTCGGAAACATTGAAAATAATGGCGCTCCGTGGAAATATTCACCCGCTGATCGATTAAATTGGGCTAAATCTTGATCGCGTTAAATCGGAAAATGAAAAACATCAAATAAAATTGAATGATTTGCGTGAGGGATAGTAGTGAAAATCCCGCAGCGAAACGAGGACTTGTAACGGATATTCTGACCCGAAGGGGCACGCCCCAAGAGGACAAAAATTACTCAATTTTGACACAATAAACTTTTGATAAAACATTGAAATAAAGATTTGTAATGAATCAGTTAACAGTAGAAACACTTCACGTACCCACCATGGCCGAAATGATAGCCAGCGGTGAGGAACCTGAGATTTTGTTTTGGGTGGGATGTGCTGGTAGTTTTGACGAACGTGCACAGAAGATTACGCGTGACATTTGTAAAATATTACAACATGTTGGGATCAAATATGCCGTCTTGGGTACAGAAGAGACTTGTACAGGAGACCCAGCAAAACGTGCTGGGAATGAATTCTTGTTTCAAATGCAGGCCATGACAAATATTCAGGTATTAAATGGATATCAAGTTAAAAGAATTGTTACGGCATGCCCACATTGTTTTAATACGATTAAAAATGAATATCCAGGTTTAGGAGGTAATTATGAGGTGATTCATCACTCCCAGCTCATTCAGCAGTTAATAGATGAGGGTCGTTTGAAGGCCGAAGGTGGAGAGTCATTTAAAGGGAAAAAAATAACCTTTCATGATCCGTGTTACCTCGGGCGTGGAAATGGGGTGTATGAAGCACCGCGTAAAGCGCTTGAAATACTGGATGCAGCGCTTGTGGAAATGAAACGTTGTAAAACGAATGGCTTATGCTGTGGTGCTGGTGGTGCGCAAATGTTTAAGGAGCCTGAAAAGGGGGCTAAGGATATCAATATTGAGCGAATAGATGAAGCGCTAGCTACTGAGCCAAATATTGTTGCTGCAGCTTGTCCGTTTTGTATGACTATGCTGAGTGATGGTGTGAAAAATTATAATAAAGAACAAGATGTACGTGTGCTAGATATTGCAGAAATAACTGCTAGAGCAAATGGATTATAGTTATAAATTGTGCTTAATCGAATTTGGTATCTTTGTGAATGAATGTTTCCGAAAATTCACGTGTTTGGATTTATCAGTCCAGCAGATTTTTTAATGCAGAAGAAGAATCTCGAATCTTAAATCGATTAGAGGCTTTTGTTTCAGAGTGGCAAGCACATGGAAGCCGACTGGTTGCTGCGGTGGAAATTAAATATCATTTATTTATTATCCTATCGGTCGATGAGGAGCAAGCTCCTGCAACTGGTTGCTCTATTGATAGATCAGTTAACTTGATGAAAGATATTGAACATCAATTTGATATTAAATTATTTGATCGTTTTCAGATAGCTTATCGGGATGTGTCCGAAATAAAGCTTTGTAGTAGAAATCAGTTTGCAGCGCTTATAAATAGTGGAGTTATTTCGCACGATACAATCGTTTTTAATAACCTGGTTCATACTCGGAAGGCGCTGCAAACTGATTGGGAAATACCGCTTTACCAAAGTTGGCACATGCGGGTCTTCAAATCCGACCCCAGCCCTCTCCGAAAGACAGGAGATTAATAAGTGTCAGACTTGTCATATGCTCTTTAATTATTGTTTAAAGTATTTTTCTTGTCATGTTGTATCTTTTATTGTTTCACTAATTCCTGATCTACATAGAGACTGTTTAAATTTTAAGCAGGCTCATAAATAGATTGAATAATTTGGTTTATGGATAGTTGTTCCTGAACCGATTTGATTAAACGGTTGATTCTTTCATCAATGATGTAACTGGCGGCATCTAAAGAAAAGTTTTTAGCGAAAACCCAAGTCCATGCATCAAACCGATCAGGGATTAAGCCCATGAAAGAGAAACCAGCCAAAAGTAAATGTTCACAAGCAAGTGTATTTGCCGGGAGTTCGGCATTGACAAGTATAAACGTTAATTTCTCTTGATCAATGGTTGCCAATTTTTGTGCCCCATCTGTCCCCCAGTTGTGCAGATATAATTCTGTGATGTCAGTTTCCAATTGGGTTACTTCCATTGTTGCGTATGCTTGGAGTTGAGTAGGTGTGGATGACATTATAGTCTCAATTTTATCAACCCCGTTGGTCAAGGACTCTGCATTAGGGATAAGTTCGTCTGGAAGAAAAAGGATTTTCTTAGGCTCAGTTCTTAAGGGGAGGTAAGCACAAAGTATAGACTCTCGTGTTTCGTCTGAAACGAATGGGGAAGAAATATAATCGGGCCAGAAACTAAGATTCAGAAAGCCTAGTGACTTGCCTAATTTTTGGCTAAATGGATGATTGCAAACCTGTTTGGTGCCAATGCCAACAACACCATTCTTTTTAGCTATTTCAATCAGTTCAAGAGAAATTTTTTTTGCTAAACCCAAGTTTCTTGCGTCAGGATGAACAACAAACAGACCCATTTCTGGAATATGTGGGCAATGAGGGTGTGTCCATAATAAGCCATGTCCAATAATTTGTTCATCAGTACTTATCGCTAAAACAGATTCCCAGGTTTTATTAGCATGATTTGTACAAAAAGTATCCGATTGATACACTTCTGGGTAAACATAGTTCTCGCCATAAACTAGCTTAAATAAATGAGATACTGCAGGAGCATCTGAACATGTGAATGATTTTAAATGACTGAATTCTAACATGTTAAATTGATTAAAATTGATCAAATAGAGAATTGGATAAAAATGACACGATATCCCTTTTTGATTGGGTTATAGATTAGAAAAGGGTTAGTGATGAGCTTTATGTGAATAGAAGTGTTTTCTAAGCTTGGCCGCTAGGTAGAAGTTTTTTGTTTTTATCTTGTACATAGAGGGTCATTGCTTGGGAAAATAAACACTATAATCATTCATCCCGTACTGGACTAGGGATAGACAAAGTACTTGGTTATTGTTCGTCCGCTGATGGTTGGAGTCGTTTGCTCTTGTAAAGAGAAGAGAAGAAGTTTAACGAGTGTATTGCCGTTTGTGAACGACCTTGAAAAGTAAATGTGTAACATATTAAAGCGAGTAAAAAGTGATCAAATAAGTATTTTTATTGGTTTTTAAATTTATGAGCGGGTCTGAGGTTTACTTTATGAAATTATTGTAGTTTATTTTTGAGCGAAACAAGTCAGATTTTTTATGCCTTTAATTTATTTTTCAAAGTCATTCAACTGTTCGCTTCGTTCGAACTTGGAGCAAGAGTCCCCCACTATTGCTTCAAATAGTCCAACGAAATTGCAGCCCAAAAGAGTAAAATCAAATAAGTTTTAGATTGGTTCTATACAAGGTTAGGTTTTAATGTATGTCTTAGATCAGTAATCAATGGAAATTTTCCACTATGTTTAGTTTGAATAAGCGGTGTATTATACTCAACATGAAGTACTAAAAGTTGATCGCGTACTCCTTCGTGTAATTCTGGATAGAAGGAAATTAAACCCTGCTTTAAATCAGCAATGGATAATTTAGGAGTTCCATCAAAACAAAGTGTAATTCTTTCTTTGTTGTCTGTTTGGTAATCTAAGCGTATTTGTAGCATACCTTGGTATTCAGCATGTTTTTCTATCCATGTTTTTATCCGTTTGCAGTCGATCAGGTGAGTGCCTGTTTTAATAATATCGCCGATTCGGCCTAAGAGTTCAAATCTTGGATCTGTTGATCCACAGGGACAGGAGTGACTCAGCCATCGTCCCATATCGCCAATTTCATATCTGGGCAAGGGTTGGCTACGTCTATTGGATGAAAAGATGAGGCGCCCAATTTGATTCTCTTTCACAGGAAGATCATTTTCTAATTGTAAAATCTCCAGCCATTGTGTTTCTGTAATGAGGTGGAAAGTGCCTTCTGGGCAATGGGGGCAAGTATAGCCTAAAATTCCAGCATCAACAGAGCCATACACGGCTGAACGGATTGTTTCAACTCCCATTTCTTCAAATAGTTTTCGCTGACCAGGTCCGAGAAACTCTCCACCGTAGAATATTTTTTTAATACCTCTATACTCGTTTAATAACTCCTTTTGTTGAGAAAATAAGAGAAATAAAGTGCTTGGCATTCCTGCCAAGGTGTTTACCTTTTGATCAACCAAGGTTCGAGCTACAAAAGGTATATCTTGTAAACTAGGGCCACCCATTGGAAGATGGCAAACACCTAGTTTATCCAGTATCGTTGAAAGACCATGAAATCCTCCATAAAGATTTCCTGCGTATAATAAATTCATGACGCGGTCCTTGTTAGGATCAAGTCCGGCGGCTAATAATCCATCGGCAGCGGTTTGCATTTGCAAATGATAGTCTGCATATGAAAAGGTAGCCAATTTGGGTATACCACTGGTACCACCACTTTGAAAGAATAGTTCGGCATGAGTCTGTTGATGTCCCCGTGAAATAAAATCATATTTTTTCATCACAGGAAGCTTTTTCCATGCTTCATTTGGATGGAATGGTGGAGTGTTTAGGCTGGCTTTGTTATTGGGCCAAACTTTTTGGGGATTAATAGCTATGCGTCTTGTTAATCGGGGAAGTGCATAAACGCCATCGTGGGGCTCACCCGGATATTCTTCATGCATTGCTCCAGGTGCGGTGATACGTGTAAGACCCGCCGCTATTAATTTTTGTGCTAAATATGGATAATTTTCAGGTATTGTGATTAAAGCACAGGTTTGTAGCCAGCGACGAAAAGGTTGGAGTAGAGGAACTAATTGTTCTGCTGGAGCAGAGCTAATGATTAATGTTCGAAAGAGGGGAGAGGCCTGAATACCGGGTTTATCTGTTAAAATAATTCTCCAAGCACCATTGGGGTCTTCCCAAAGTTTAACTTTTTGCGCGCCTAAAGCCGATTCTAGGTTAGCTAAATGTACTTGAGTGGTAATTTCTGCAGTTTCCTGAGGAGATGGTTGAAGGGTTGGGTACTTGTTTGAGGTACGAGTCATAGCTTGAGCCATAGTTGAAGCTACTTCCACTAATTTTTCCCAATCGGATGTATTAACTAATACTAACTGTGGGCTTGAACAGGCTTGTTGATCAAACTGACAAACATCTGCAGCAATTGCATCAAATAAGGTGTTGTCTTGAATTTTAGAAGGATCTAGATAAGCAAAACTTAATTTATGCCCCCATTCAATGAAGCGACATCCTGCGGGTAATTGTGCCCGAATAGCATTTAATGAAGTATCTCCACCCCAAGCAGAAACACCGTCCACTAGGGTCATTAAAGCAGGTAATTGGTCTTGAGAAGCTGTTAAGACAACAATATATTTTGCTAAAGTACCACTGGGGTCAAAAGAGATTAAATGATGTAAAAGTGCTGCGGAAAGTCCTTCGTCCTTATGGCTTGGTCTGAGTATATTAAAATTACCAGCTAAAAGCCCTTCAACAGTAGCCATAAATGGTAAAGAAACAGCATTCCCCGGTGTGATATGGAGGACTGAACCTAAGGCTTGCCATCCTTCAAAAATATTTTCCTTTAAGTTAGGTCGACGAATAGTAAATGGAGAGATGGTTTTAAATTCACGAAGTAATTTTGCACTAAGATATTCTCGCTGACAAAATAAACTTAGCTCTTTTCGGAGTGAAGTTGATTCGATAGATGTAAGCCCATGAATTATAGAAATGTTATTTAACCAGCTTGGATTGTTTTTTAGATCGTCTGCAAAATATTGACAGGCATTTAGTAAGATCTCTGTAGGACACGGCGAAATCAATGCAAAATCTCTCTGTTCCTTAATTATTTGTAGAAGTATATCGAATTTAGGCTGTGATACTAGTTGACCATTGATGATTGTTTGTGTTTCCATGATATATAGATTGTAAAATAGTTGTCTGTAAAATATATGTTTACTAATTGGGGTAGATAAATTCGGAAGCAGCAACTGCACAACTTCTATTCTTTTTAGTGCTTGCTCGTCCAATAATCTCAAAGTAATCACTCGAGATTCCACATCCACAGCTTTGGCCAGCATGCATCACTGCAAGATCACTCATTAGGATATTGTGAACTGGGGCAGAAGTTGAATATGGTGATTGTAAGTTAAGAAAGCCTTCTTGTCCATAAGCCAATGGCTTGAGTGTTTTTAGATCTAATATGTTTACTTGTGCCCACACGGGTATATGAAAATGATGATTTGAGCACTCTGTATAGGGTACGCAGTGTTCTACTGAACCAAACATATCGCGTATTCTTAAATCAGAAATCCCGAGTTGTTTGGTGATTTCTTGGTAAAACGAAATCTTATGGATTTGTTTATCTGCATGATTTTTCCAGCCCCCACCCAAATAGACAAGTGAATCAGGATGAAGTTTTATCGGAGCAATGCCCCGTTTTTTCATGCTATCAAGGATAAAAAATAAGAATGCTGGAAATCCAAATATGCGAACAGGAAGACCCTCCTGGGCATAATCTAGTAGCGCTTGGATTGATCCGAATGGGTCAAAAGCATGACCATCCCCAGTAAGTTTAAGTGCATAGGTTAGTTTGTTAATAGGTGCGTATTTGCACAAGATATGATCAGTATATGAAGTTCCAATAGTTTGGTTTTCACTAGTTGGCTGATAGCTTAAGAGTAAATAATTGCATGCCTGATTAGGAGTATGCCAGCCTAAATTTGATACATATCGATTGAGCATTAAAAAAGGTGCCGTGATAGATGCATGATCATAGGCCATTTGACTTTTTTGTCCCAATGTTCCTGAAGAAGTAAAAATGTGTTTAATGGATTCGTCTTTAATGCTCCATATACTATGTTTTTTGAAAAAGTTAGCATGAATAACTGGCAGCTCTGCTAAACTGGATTGGTTGTTGATATTTTTAGGATTATAGCCTCTCGAGTTTAATAGACTCCTGTAGAATGGATTTCGCTCGTAATGCCAAGTAGTAATTTCTGCCATAGCCGAAATAAATAAATCATTGTTGCTCCTAGACGATTGGTAAGGCGCTTCTAAGGTGTAGAGCTGCTGGACAGCTGCAAGTTTTTTAGATGTGTAAAGTTGTTTCATGAAAATAAATATTATCTTAATAGTTAAATATTTGTGATAATTATTGATTATAAAATAAACGATATTGTTAGATAGGTATTGTTTGTTTAACAATATTTATTTTTTATAAAAAATATTAACAATAAATTAATTTATTATAATAAAATATATTTTAAGCCCTTTGTTAAATATTTTGCTGTTGTTCATGCACCAAATTTATTGATGTCAGCTATGGGTAGGTAGGGTATTAACATTTATTAACGCCCAGGTTTTATTTTATGATAGGTGTTGGGCTGGATTAAAATAGATTTTTCCAGCTTTTGCATATTATGTAGAATTAATAATTGTTTGTAACGAATATATGCTGTTGGTTTTTTAGGAGACCAACGTTTGGGATTGGGTAATACTGCAATGAGTAAAGCAGCTTCTCTTTTACTTAATTGGGTAGCTGATTTACTGAAAAAAGCTTGAGATGCAGCCTCAGCACCATAAATGCCGTCTCCAGTTTCTATGACATTGAGATATACTTCCAGAATACGTTCTTTATTCCAGAGTAGTTCGATTAGGATAGTAAAGTATACCTCGAACCCTTTCCGAAGCCAGGAGCGTCCGGGCCATAGAAAAACATTCTTTGCCGTTTGTTGACTAATCGTACTACCCCCATGTATTTTTTTTCCTTGCTTGTTTTTCTGATATGCTCGTTGGATTGCGTTAAAATCAAAGCCCCAATGTGATGAAAAACTAGCATCCTCACCAGCAATAGCTGCTTTTTTTAGATTATTGGGAAGTTTATCATAACTGCACCATTTCTTCTTTAATTTCAAGGTTTTCCCGTCTAATTTTCTTTCAAAACACCGTTGAATCATTAGTAATGTGATAGGTGGATTAATGAGACGATAGACTAATACCCATAATATGGTTATTGACAAGAAATAGATCAATCCTTTTTTTAGTATGCGCACAGTTAGTTTATAACATTATTTGGTATGCTACAAACATAAGGAGAGACTGCCTTTTTTAGACAGTCTCTCCCGGGGTTTTGAGCAAAAAAAAATAAAATGTATTAAGGTAGGATTATTTGGCTTTAGCTTCGTTGTGATGCTTGTTTTCTTTTACATGCTCCTTCTTTACTGCACCGTCTTTACTAGCAGTTTCAGTTGAAAGTTGTTTTTCCTCTTGCTGTTCTTTGTTTGGGGTTGTTTCTTTTTTGGCTGTAGTTACAGCTGTTTTTGCCGCTTTGTTGTGTTTTTTAGGTGTACTTTTTGGAGTTACTTCTTGTGCTAATACTGTACTAAAGCTGACAGCAACAATGGCCAGTGTACCGAATAATTTTCTCATAAGTTTTAATAATTAAATTTGTAGTTTGTAAATTTTGCCAAATATAAATTATTTTTCATATTAAATTAGTTTGGTGGCTATTTATTCATTGGAATTTATTTAAACAGTGAATGTCTTTAGGGTGTGTATTTTTGTCTCACTTATTGTTTTGTGCTTATGTTAGTCAAAATATATCCTGAAAACCCCAGTGAGAGACTGATTAAACAAGCTGTTGAGATTCTCAAGAAGGGTGGATTAATTATTTATCCTACAGATACAGTTTATGGGCTTGGTTGTGATATCATGCATCGTAAGGCCATTGAACGTATTTGTAAAATACGTGGTATTAAGCTTGAAAATGCTAATTTTTCTTTCATCTGTTCTGACTTAGGCCATCTGGCTGAATATACAAAACCCATTAGTAACGAAATCTTTAGAGTAATCAAAAAAGCTTTACCCGGTCCTTTTACTTTTATTCTAGATGCAAATAGCAAAGTCCCTAAACTCATTAGCTCAAAGAAGAAAACAGTAGGTATTCGTGTTCCAGATAATACTATTGCTCGTGAAATTGTTCGAGTTCTAGGTAATCCAATTATTTCTACCTCCATTCATGATGAGGATGCCATCATTGAATATTCAACTGATCCAGAGCTAATTCATGAAAAATTTGAACATTTCATAGATTTAGTCATTGATGGGGGATATGGGGGAAATATTCCTTCTACGGTGGTTGACTGCACATTAGATGGGCTTACTATATTACGGCAAGGTAAAGGTGTATTGGAATGAAATCCTTGGCTGATCAAATGTGTTGTGCAATAACATAAGCACTTGCCCAAGCCCATTGGAAATTATATCCGCCTAACCATCCTGTTACATCTACACACTCACCGCCAAAGTATAACCCTGAAATTTTTTTGGACTCAAGTGTTTTTGAAAATAATTCGTCTGTAGCTATTCCACCTTTCATTACTTCGGCTTTGTCATAACCTTTACTGCCGGCAGGTTTCACATTAAAATGGTGAATTAACTGAAAAATGTATTGAATTTCTGCCTTGGTTAGTGATGCTAATTGTTTATTGATAGGTAAGAATTTACCTAAGGCTTCAGCGAATTTTTTGGTATATAGATTGGCTAAAAAGCCAAAAAGTAATTTTTTTCCATGTAGATATCTCTCAGCAAGAATAATTTCTCTGATATTTTGATGTGGCAAAAGATCAATTTCTATCGTTTGTCCGGGTTCCCAATACGATGAGAGCTGAAGAATTGCTGGTCCACTGAGCCCCCAATGCGTAAATAAAAGTTGCTCTTCAAAGCTGATTTCCTTATTTGAAACTCGGCAAAATACCGTGTTTCCAGCCAACTTCGCATACCAATCTGCATCTCTTCCAGTAATGGTGAGTGGCACTAATGCTGGGACAAGTTTTGTGATTTTCAAGTCAAATTGCCGAGCTACCTGAAATGCAAAATCGCTAGCTCCCATTTTAGGAATGGATAATCCACCACTAGTAACTATTACCTTAGGCACTTGTATCGTATTGTTCTCACCTGCTTGTTCATAACTCACACGAAAACTCCCATCATTTACTTTTGCAATAGATTTTACTGTTGTGTTACAAAAAATGGTTTGTCCAAGTTGGATACATAGGCGTTTAAATACCAATACTACATCTTTAGCTTTTTTGTCAATTGGGAACAACTGTCCCAAGGTCTTCTCTTGACCATAGATACCATGGATTTCAAAAAATGAAATGGTATTCTCTACAGTCCATTGTGAAAGAGCTGATTTACAAAAATGTTCATTATCTGATAGAAAATTAGCCGATGATGTATATAGATTGGTATAGTTACAGCGTCCGCCTCCTGAAATAAGAATTTTGGCTCCAACCTGATTGTTTTTTTCTAAAATCAGTGATCGTTTCCCAAGGAATCCCATTTGCACTGCACACATCAATCCACAGGCTCCACCGCCAATAATTACTGCATCATAATCCATTTTGCTATTTATTGCTGGGGCGATTTAAAATAATGTGGGATTAGTTCCAGGCTTTAGTCGCCCAAGATGCTTGTAGGCATTTTCTGTGCATTCTCTGCCTCGAGAGGTTCGCATCACATAGCCTTCTTGGATTAAAAATGGCTCATATACTTCTTCAATAGTACCTTCATCTTCACCAACAGCAGTCGCTATTGTTTTTAATCCAACTGGGCCTCCTTTAAATTTATCAATAATGGTTAGTAGAATTCGATTATCCATTTCATCTAGCCCATGACTATCTACATTCAACGCATTTAAGGCATACTGAGCTATTTCAGTGTCAATATGTCCATTTCCTTTAATTTGGGCAAAATCCCGCGTGCGTCTTAATAATGCGTTGGCTATACGAGGCGTACCTCGGCTTCGTCTAGCAATTTCATAAGCCCCTTCATCTGATATTGATGTTTTTAATATTAGGGCTGAACGTAGCACAATAGTAGTTAATAGTTTGGCATCGTAATATTCTAAGCGACTATTAATGCCAAAACGAGCTCTTAAGGGAGCTGTAAGTAATCCAGAGCGGGTAGTTGCTCCGACCAATGTGAAGGGATTAAGTGATATTTGTACGGAACGCGCATTTGGTCCTGTTTCAAGCATAATATCAATCTTAAAGTCTTCCATTGCAGAATAAAGATATTCTTCAACAAGTGGACTTAAGCGATGTATTTCATCGATAAATAAGATATCTCCTGATTCCAAATTAGTTAATAATCCCGCCAAATCGCCCGGCTTATCTAATACAGGACCTGAAGTGATACGTATGTTAACACCCATCTCGTTGGCAATAATATGCGACAACGTAGTTTTTCCCAAACCAGGTGGACCATGAAGGAGTACATGATCGAGTGATTCGCCGCGTAATTTGGCTGCTTGTACAAAGATTCGAAGATTTGCAAGTATCTTATGTTGACCTGTAAAATCCTCAAATGCTTGCGGACGAAGCACTTTTTCAATATCACGCTCTATAGGAGATAAATTTTTAATATCAGGATCTAAGTTCTCATTTAGCATGTTGCTAAAATAGCAAATACCCGTCAAACTGCTTTTTACTTCTTTTGTATTGTAATTTAACTAATCTTTATATAATTTATTTTTAATATTAAAAATAAAATCGTAAATTACTTATAGTAGTAAAAACACGTTTATCGCGTTTATTTTATTGGAATTGGGTTGTAATGTTTGTGAAATCAGTATTTCGTCTCTTTTGGTTTTATGTTTCTATCCTGATTGTGTTCGAAGGTTATAGCCTGTTTTGAGTATACCTATGAAGAGATGTTGAACTTATAGAGTTTTAGTCTTATGGAACAAGCAACATTAGAAGGCATCAAATTAGACATCTTAGCAGACGTTTTTGATCATAATAGAGGAGGTAAATTTGCACGCTTCAAACGTGCATTATGGTATGGTAGTACTGGGCGTATAGGGGGATATTTGGGTGATGGTAAAGGGTTACGAAAAGCAATTCGTAATGTCCCTGAAAAGCAGTTTAAGAAAAATACAACTCACTTAGTTGGTCAGCCACTAAAATTTGCATTAGCCCCTATAAGTGCTGTTCCTGTTGTTGGGCCCTTACTTAGTAGTTTGATCACTGGTATTATTGTAACACCTGTCAAACTGGCGATTGATGAGCTAGTAAGCCAAATCAAAAGTACGTATCGAATGAAAGTGGATGATGGAACAAGCATTAAAGGTGATATTAAAGCCGGTATGAGAAAGTTGTTTAATAAAGATCCGCGAACTGCTGACGAGGAAATTAGAAAACAAATTAAATTAGATATTAAACTATTAAAAGGGGAAGATTATTTGTTGACTATTGACCGTAATTTAGTCAAAATGAAGGATGCTCAGCACAGGATAGTCCCCTCAATTAAAAAATTGGAGGCTCTTGTAGAGCCAACGCGTAATACTTTTGAGACACTTGATGATAACTTCTATAAAAACAATGAAAAAAGAATGGAGGCTGCCAATCAAGTACTTGTCGATATAGTTGAAACGGGGTATTATATCGGGAAAATAACACTCTTGGTCGATACCATGCAAAAAGCATTGACTAAAGTAAAGGGCGAACTGGCTGAGCTGGACAAAGCTATAAATACTGTAGATGAAAAAGTAGAGGACTATATATTAAAGAATTTATAATTTAATTAATAGGATCTTGGTTACAACCGTATTCTAATGATTGACTTTTTGATATTTGCGAAAAAGGCTAGCTAGCTTAATCGAAAGAACTCCAAGAAATGCTTCTCGGAATATTTTTGTGCTCATTTTCGACTTTCCTTCAGTACGATCAGTAAAAATAATAGGTATTTCCACAACATTAAATCCGTGTTTGATGGTTGTAAATTTCATTTCTATTTGAAAAGCATAACCTACAAATTTGATTCTATCCAACTGTATCGTTTCTAGAACAATACGACGATAGCACTTAAACCCTGCTGTGGTATCTTGAATGTTTATCCCGGTTATCAATCGTACGTAAACGGATGCAAAGTAAGACATCATTACTCTTTTCATGGGCCAGTTAATTACATTTACACCCTTAATATATCGAGACCCAATGGCCAAATCTGCTCCATGTTTACAGGCTTCTTTTAGTCGCATTAGATCAACTGGATTATGCGAAAAATCAGCATCCATTTCAAAAATAAATCGATAGTCACGTTGTAAAGCCCATCTAAACCCATGAATGTAGGCAGTCCCAAGACCCTGTTTGCCTGCTCGTTCCTCAATGTATAGCTTCCCCGCAAATTCACCTTGTAAGTGCTTTACGATATTTGCTGTGCCATCTGGTGAGCCGTCGTCAACAATTAATACATGGAATACTTCGTGCAGAGAAAATACTTTACGAATAATTTTCTCAATGTTTTCCTTCTCGTTGTAGGTAGGAATAATAACAATGCTATCAGATAAAAACACACACGTAATTTAAAAAGTCACTAATATACATATTGAATCTACCACACGGCCCAGCTATTACGCATGACGCCGATACATTATATATTTCTTCGCACTAAACAAGCTTTTAGAATAAATTTTATCTAATATCAGTTATTTAAAAAGACTACTAAACCTCTTAACGGAGTCGCTCAGCAGACTTGAGTAATTTTTCGTCGCGACGTATTCCTCTAAGAGCTAATATGACAAATAAAATAGATAGAGAGGGTAGAATCATTCCAATGCTATAATTTCCTATTTCTATGGCACTGTAATCAACCACTTGTTTTACCATCCGCGCCAACCAAAAGCTATGACCTAAAATAAATAAGATTGTTAAGTAGCAAAATATGATTTGTTTTTTATGATTTTGATAAAAAAAAATGGTAATGAAAGGTAATAATCCCACTATTACTGTAGCTATCATCAATAATATAAATTCTTGAGTTTGTACTATTTGTCCATTTATACTTTCATAAACGCCATTCACTTTAATGACTTTAGCAGCTCCATTAGAACTGTTTAGTACTTGCACACATGGAAACAGAAATAAACCAAATAAAGCAACTGTTGCAAAAAACAGCCATACGGTTTGGATGCGTTGTAGCATGATGTATATTATAAGTTTTTGCACAAATATAAGCTCCTCGATTTGTAGGGCCAAGTACTTATCAACTTAGTATATAAGGGTAGATCGGAGAGTCAAATGCATCCTAAAAATCTTTGTAGTTTTGATGCATGGCTAGAGAAATATTGGAAACAAGACGTAAAGCATTAAAAATCAATTTAGATGGAGCGATTTATGGAACCTTTGCAGAGATCGGAGCTGGTCAAGAAGTGGCTCGTAATTTCTTTACGGCAGGTGCAGCTTCTGGTACAGTAGCCAAAACTATGTCTGCTTACGACATGGTCTTTAGTAATTCTATTTATGGCACAGAGGACTCTGGACGATATGTCACCGAATCCCGACTGGATAAAATGCTACAGCATGAATACAACCTGCTCTCTGAACGACTATTTGGACCAAAATACGATAAGAAAACTTTTTTTGCTTTTGCTTGCACAGTTACCACACTCAATTTTAATAAAACCAATGATCCACATGGTTGGCTAGGAATACGGTTTCAAGTTAGCCCAGGAGGGGAGCCAAATGATATAATTGTTCATGTCAAATTGCTAGACAATGATGTTAGTCTACAACAAAATGTGCTTGGTGTTCTAGGGGTAAATTTGGTTTATGCTGCTTATTATTATCACCATCACATTCCATCAATGATTGAATCATTGGCAGATAATCTTTCTAGTGGGTCTGTCGAAATAGACTTAATCAATCTTAAGGGACCTATTTTTAAAAATACAAATGATCGCTTAGCAAATTTATATCTAATAGCAAAAGGCTTTTCTGGTGCAGCTATTTTTGATAAAAAGGGGAATGCAAAACAATCAAAAGATCTTCTGTATAAAAAAGATGTTATGATTTTACGTACCAAATTTGGCCAGAAATCTACACCAAATTTTGATTTATTTAATCGGGCTGTTGAACAATTTAGACGAACTCAACATGTAAAAGAGGAACGTTTGATTGTGATCATAGAAGTTTTAATGACTAATGTATTGGGTGATCCCAAAGAATTAAGTCATGATGATATTGAATCGATTGCCAAACGAGCGGAAGAATTAGTCAAAACAGGTAATTATGTCATGGTTTCGAACTTTACACGAAATCACAAATCTGCACAATATCTCTCCATGTGCATGCCTCAGAGTGTAGGTATTTCAACGAATATAGCCAATCTAAAAAATGTGTTCAATTCTAAGAATTATGGTGAAAACTATACACATAAGTTACTTTCCTATACTAGTGATCTCTTCAGCCGAAATGTGAAACTGTATGTCTATCCCTATCTCGATAAGGAAAAAAATCAAATTATTACTACGCGCAACATGCCGGTTTCTACAGAGGCAAAATCATTATTTGAGTTTCTTATACAAAATGAATACATCACAGACATTGATGATTATGATACAAAAGATGTAAAAACAGTTTAGTTAGCAACACTTTTAAAAAGATAAATAGCCATTAGCCAATCCACAATAGATATCGGGTCCTCTCTTTCGTTTTTGATATATTTGCGCTAACCTAAATATTCTAAATATATATGAACAAATTTTGGGGTACAGGAGTAGCCATGGTTACACCTTTTAATAACGATGGCTCGATCGATTACCATGGCTTGGAGAAGTTGATCAATTATCTCATACAAGGCGGTGTAGAATATCTGGTGTCTTTAGGAACTACAGGCGAATCTGCAACTATTGATAAAAGTGAAAAAAAAGCTATCTGGGAATTTACTGCTCAAGTGGTTGATAAACGAGTACCATTAGTTGCTGGAATAGGGGGTAATTCTACTCGTGAAATAACCGATACTTTACGGCACTTCAATACCAATGGATTTGCGGCTATATTATCTGTTTCTCCCTATTATAATAAACCAACACAAAATGGTATTTATGCTCATTATAAGTCTATTGCAGAAGTTTCTCCCTTACCGATCATTCTTTATAATGTACCAAGTCGAACTGGGAGCAATATCACAGCAGAAACAACTTTACGTTTAGCTCATGATTTTAAAACCATTATTGGTATTAAGGAAGCTTCGGATAATTTTAATCAATTTAATGAGATCATGAGGGATAAACCAACTGATTTTCTTTTTATTTCTGGAGACGATCCCGTTGCATTGCCCCTAATTGCAATGGGTGCCGCCGGTATTATATCTGTTATTGGTAATGCAATACCTCAAATTTTCTCTACGATGACACGTGCATGTTTAAGTGGGGATTTTACTGAAGCACGACCTTTGCACTATAGAATAATTGAGTTTACTAGATTAATATTCTCAGAAGGTAGCCCAGCTGGAATCAAGGCTGCACTTAAACAGGTAGGAATTTGCGAAGATTATCTTCGACTACCTTTAGTTAATGTTAATCCAGAAACATACCATAGAATCTATAAAGAACTTGCTGCATTAATTTAATGTTCTTTAATTAAGTAGTTAGCTTACTTTTAAAACCAGTAACACTATCTAATAAAGCTATTTTTTATAAAAATAGGCAATAAAAAAGGGATACCATTTTAAATATCCCCTTTTTATTGCCTTTAAAATCAGGCTTATTTTTTCACTTTTGCTTCTTCTTTATTTTTTATGTCTTGTACTTCAAGACGGATTGCCTGAGCTAAGTTTTTCAGGTCCTGCATCCCTTTTCTTACACGTGTTCCTGCAGCACTGTTCGCTTTATTGTAAAATTTGTCAATGTCACCTTCCAAAGAGGCAATTAAGTTTTTTGCTTCGGTAAATTTTTTCATTTTGTTTACTCCTTTTAAATTTTTAAGTGATTAGTAATTGGTACTCTGGGCTAATGTATAACGTTTTTTGTAAAAAAGAAACACTAAAAAAAATAAAAATACGTTTACAAGATTTTTTAGTACATGTTTTACAAATAGAAAGAAGCAGTTATATCTAATATTTTTAGAGTTAGTATACTTATAAATAAGATTATTATCAATGCTTATTGAAGAATTACATAAGAATTATACCACAGCTTCTTTTTGTTCTTTATAATAGCCCTCACTAAGTTTTACGGCAACCTCACTGTATGCATTTAATGTATGTTGCACATCTTCCATGGTATGCATAGCTGTTGGTATTAAACGAAGCATAATGATACCTTTTGGAATCACTGGGTAAACTACAATAGAACAAAAAATGTCATAATTTTCACGTAAGTCTTTCGTGAGAGCAGTCGATTCGGCTAACTCTCCTTCTAAAAATACAGGAGTAACCATTGTATTTGTTACCCCAATATTGAAGCCTCGTTCTTTTAAACCTGTTTGTAAAGCCGTTGCAATCTTCCACAACTGATCTCGAAGTTCTGGTTTCTTTTTTAAAAGCTCAAAACGCTTCTGTAAGCCGATAACCATTGCTATTGGCAAAGATTTTGCGAAAATCTGAGAACGTAAATTATAGCGAAGATAATTGGTTATTTCCTCAGTAGAGGCAATAAAGGCCCCAATACCAGCCATTGCTTTAGCAAATGTTCCAAAATAAATGTCGACACCATTAACACAATTTTGTGCCTGATGAGTACCTGCTCCAGTAGGCCCCATTGTACCGAAACCATGTGCATCATCAACCAGTAAACGAAACCTGAACTTATTCTTTAAAGCGACAATCTCTTTGAGCTTCCCTTGCGCCCCAGACATCCCAAATACTCCTTCTGTAATGACTAATATAGAACCACCTGTATTTTTCACCCAGCGAGTTGCACGCTCCAGTTGTTTTTCAAGATTATCAATATCATTATGAATGTAAACAAAACGTTTTCCTTGATGCAAACGAGCCCCGTCAATAATGCAAGCATGAGATTCAGCATCATAAACAACGACATCATGACGATCAACCAAAGCATCAATGGCAGACATAATACCTTGATAACCATAATTTAACAAAGTAGCATCTTGCTTTCCAACAAAGGCTGCAAGGTCTTTTTCTAAAGCCTCATGATAATCAGAATCACCCGACATCATACGAGCCCCCATCGGATAAGCTAACCCAAAATCGGTAGCAGCTTGCGCATCTGCCTGACGTACTTCAGGATGATTAGCTAAACCCAGGTAATTATTCAAACTCCAAACCAGATGTTTTTTGCCACGAAATTTCATGTGGGTAGAAATTTCTCCTTCAAGCTTTGGAAAGGCAAAATAACCATGAGCCATTTTTTGGTGCTGGCCAATTGGGCCCATATTTCTCGAAATCTTATCAAACAAATCCAATGTCGTCTGCATCTATAATTAGATTAAAAAACCAGGGGCAAATTTATAGTTAAACTGCTTGATTAGCAAATAATCATCCTTTAATCGCAATAAGAAAGGGGAGTTAATCATAGTTAAACAGGCTCTTTAACAAAATCAATCTCAACTCTTAAATTTTGAATGATATGTTGTTGCCGAGTAGGTGTATTTTTACCCATATAGTATTCTAGTAGATTTCTAATGCTTTGGTCTTTGGATAGAATTACTGGATCGAGACGGATATCTTTTCCTATAAATAATTCGAATTCAACCGGTGAGATTTCACCTAGGCCTTTGAATCTGGTTATTTCAGGTTTATTCCCTAGCTTTTGGATAGCGAGCTGACGTTCCTCCTCACTATAGCAATAAATGGTCTCTTTTTTGTTACGTACCCGAAATAAGGGGGTTTGAAGGATAGATACATGGCCTGCTTTTACCAAATCAGGAAAAAATTGTAAAAAAAATGTCATGAGCAATAAGCGAATATGCATTCCATCTACATCAGCATCTGTAGCAATCACAATATGGTTATAACGAAGATTATCAAGCCCATCTTCAATATTCAAAGCATGTTGCAAGAGATTAAATTCTTCATTTTCGTATACCACTTTTTTAGTAAGTCCAAAACAATTAAGGGGTTTCCCTTTCAAACTAAAAACAGCTTGAGTTAAAACGTCTCTTGATTTAGTGATGGATCCACTAGCTGAATCCCCCTCGGTGATGAATAAAGTGGTTTCCTGTTTGCGTTCATGACTATCCTCGAAATGAATTTTACAATCCCTTAGTTTTTTATTATGTAATGATGCTTTCTTGGCACGTTCATTAGCCAGCTTTTTGATGCCGGCAATATCCTTTCGCTCTCGTTCAGACTGCAAAATGCGTTTTAATAAAGCATCTGCATCCGAAGGGTGTTTGTGTAGGTGATTGTCAAGTTCTTTTTTAATAAAATCATTAATAAACGTACGTACCGTAGGGCCATCAGGAGCTATATTTTGTGAACCTAATTTAGTTTTGGTCTGCGATTCAAAAACGGGTTCTTGCACGCGAATCGCAATAGCCGAAACAATAGAAGCCCGGATATCTGAGGCATCAAATTCTTTTTTATAAAACTCACGAATGGTTTTCACCACTGCTTCACGAAAGGCTGCTTGATGGGTTCCTCCTTGTGTAGTATGTTGTCCATTGACAAAGGAATAATATTCTTCACCATATTGCCCACCATGTGTCATGGCAATTTCTATGTCTTCTCCTTTGAGATGTATGATGGGGTAACGAATAGTTTCTGTATCAGTATTTCTGGTTAATAAGTCAAATAAGCCTCGTTCAGAATAATATTTAGTTCCGTTAAAATTGATATTCAGGCCCGAGTTGAGAAATACATAATTCCAAATCATGTTTTCAATAAACTCTGGGATGAAGTGATAGTGGCGGAAAATCGAATCGTCTGGACTGAAGGTAATGGCTGTCCCATTGCGTTGCGTAGTATCTATCTCCAAAGCATCACTTACTAGTTCACCTCTAGTAAATTCTGCTCTTTTGGTTCGACCATCTCGGTAGGACTGTACTACGAAACTAGTAGACAGTGCATTTACTGCTTTGGTACCTACTCCATTTAAACCCACTGATTTTTGAAATGCTTTCGAATCATATTTACCACCCGTATTAATTTTCGAAACACAATCAATTACTTTTCCAAGCGGAATACCCCGACCATAGTCACGAACAGAAACTTTTTTATCAGTTACAGTAATATCAATACTTTTTCCACTTCCCATCACAAATTCATCGATGGAATTATCGATAATTTCTTTAAGTAGTACATATATCCCGTCGTCATAAGCGGATCCATCGCCTAATTTGCCAATGTACATCCCCGGACGCAAGCGGATATGCTCTTTCCAGTCGAGGGAACGAATACTATCTTCACTATAATCTGATTTAGTCATTGAGATTAAAATATTGTAATACAAGCAGTTATCTTCCGAAATCATCCTGAAGACGTACAATATCATCTTCGTCAGAAGGATTTTCAGGATCGGTATGTTGCCAGATTTCCGCTAAAATGGCCCATTGATCTAAACCAACTAAGCGATGCCGATCACCTTGTTCGAGTTTAATAAGCTTACCTGATGAGATAACTTCTAGCGGCCCTTCTTCATCTGTTACACTAGTCACTACACCAACGATACCTTTAATTACTTTCCAAATTTCTGCTCTACGATGATGATATTGCCAAGAGAGTCGTTTTTGTGGTGCTACTAGAAGTAATTTAGGGCTTAGCTTTCCAGAAATTTTCAACTCATTTAACCCAATGCCAGCAAAATAACATTGTGCAAACTCCTCTGCTTGAGTCTCATTAATTACAAAAAAACCACCCCAGGGTCGGTTCATATCCCAGTGATCGATAATAAACCCTCTTTGTTTTAGATCTTGTTCAATTGTTGCAAACAAGCCTACTTTTATCTCATCGACCTCCATATTTTGATTTACTTACTTTCGGATGTATTCACAATGACAAATAAGTCTTCATTTTCCTTTTTCATTAAATACTTTTCACGAGCAAATTTTTCTAACATAATCGGATTGGTATTTAATTCGTTCAGATCTTTTTTTATTGTTTTAATCTCCTTGGTATAAAAGGATTTTTCAGCCTCTAATTTTTTGAGTTGATTCCAATATTGGTATTGGCTCATTAGGTCATTCCGATCGAAGAACAACATCCAGAGTACAAAAAAGGTACTTGAAATGATATACTTATTTTTTAGTATAACCACCACCCGATTCATGAATATAATCTAAGCAAAAAATAAGAAAATTAATAGAGGCTTTGTATATAAAAATACCCCCCTCATTTTCTCCAAAGAGTAGAGAGGGGGTAAAAATTACTTTAAAAACTTAAAATCACGACCAAGGAATCGTGCTGCACTACCTAGTTCTTGCTCAATACGTAGGAGCTGATTGTATTTGGCAATCCGATCTGAGCGTGAGGCTGATCCTGTTTTGATTTGACCACAGTTTAGGGCAACAGCCAAATCAGCAATGGTATAATCCTCTGTTTCGCCAGATCGATGGCTCATCACTGATGTATAGCCATTGTTTTGCGCTAAAGACACTGCATTGATGGTCTCAGTTAAGGATCCAATCTGATTTACTTTAACTAATATGGAATTAGCAATCTGATTATCGATTCCTTTTTGCAGGCGAGTAACATTCGTTACAAAAAGATCATCACCTACCAATTGAACCTTTGTTCCAAGTGCTTGAGTAAGCGCAGCCCAACCGTTCCAATCATCCTCCGCTAAACCATCTTCAATAGAGAGAATCGGATATTTGTTAGCCCATCCAACCCAATAATTAACAAGCTCAGTAGCATTCATCTTTTTACCGTCCGATTTATGGAATGTATATAGGCCCGTTTTAGCATCGTACAGTTCAGAAGTAGCAGCATCCATGGCAATCCAAATATCTCGGCCAGGTTTATATCCAGCTGTTTCGATTGCTTGCAAAACGGTTTCAATAGCCTCCTCGTTTGATCCAATATTAGGGGCAAAACCACCCTCATCACCCACATTAGTAGAATATCCTTTTTTCTTTAGTACCTCTTTGAGGTGATGAAAAACTTCGACCCCCATGCGCAAAGCTTCAGAAAATGAGTTTGCTCCAACAGGCATCACCATGAATTCCTGAAAATCAATTTTATTATCGGCATGTGCTCCACCATTTAAAATATTCATCATGGGGATGGGTAGTGTATTGGCATTTACTCCGCCGATATAACGATACAAAGGCTGACCAATTTCTTGAGCTGCAGCTTTGCTAACAGCAAGTGAAACACCTAAAATTGCATTAGCACCTAGTTTGGCTTTGTTAGGGGTTCCATCCATGTCGATCATGAGTTGATCGATCATATTTTGTTCGAATATGTTAATCCCGTGAAGCTCTTTAGCTATATTTTTATTAACATGATCAACAGCCTTTAAGACCCCTTTACCCAAATATTTGCTCCTATCTTGATCCCGTAATTCTACAGCTTCATGAGTACCTGTAGAAGCTCCTGATGGAACTGCAGCACGACCTAAAGCACCATTTTGAGTGATTACATCAACCTCTATTGTCGGATTGCCCCTGGAGTCAAGTATCTGACGGGCATGTACATCTAAAATTAAGCTCATATTCTATATTCAATAAATTGAAATGGATTTGCCTGATACTGGAATAAATCAGGACATTTTTTTGAGAAGCAAAAGTACCCGTTTTAGCTAAATCTTTTGAATTTATTTTTTAAAACGAGCTCATTTATAGCTTTTGAAGTAGGTATATCTGAGGTATTAGAAAGTACGTTTAACTTTTGTATTCAATCTAAATAAGATTTAGATTTAGCTCCTTGTTAATTTTATTAATTTAAATGATTAAGTCGCTTTTTTATGTAGGTGTTCTGATGTTTGTCTTTCGAGGGCTTGCACTCGGACAAATTTTGACTCAGGAAGACTCCTTATCCACTGGTTTGATACGCAGACAACAGCAAACAGTTATTTCCGGATACGGTGAAGCTCGGTATAGTATAGACACCAAACGACAAAGTGCTGAAGCAAATTTGAAGCGAGTAGTATTATTTATTGGGCACAAATTCAGCAAAAACATCTCCTTCTTCAGCGAAATGGAATTAGAAAATGCACTAGTATCTGGACAGGCTAGTGATGAGGGTAATGGAACTGGTAGTATTTCAATGGAACAAGCTTTCTTAAAATTCAACATCAATCCGACAATGTATATCGTAGCTGGTTTGTTTGTTCCTCGGATAGGTTATATTAACGAAAACCACCTACCAACTACATTTAATGGTGTTGATCGCCCATTTTTGGAAGAACAGATCATTCCTTCTACTTGGAGAGAGGTTGGTGTTGGTTTATATGGTCAGGTGAAAACAATTCCAGGACTTAATTATACGCTTGCTATTGCCAATGGATTAAATTCCAAAAAGTTTAGTGGGGATGCCGGAATTGCTGAGGGCAGACAATTGGGACAGGCTAGTGAAGGCTTAAATTTAGGTGTAAATGGATCCATACTATATTATATTAATCGATTTCGCCTACAAATGTCGGGTTATATAGGTGGATCTACTGCACTAGACAAACGACGAGCAGATAGCTTACAACTAAACTCAGGTCCATTTGGCAATCGAGTAGTGCTTGGTGAAGCTAATGCACAGTACAGTCATCAGGGAATTACGGCTCGGACTATAGCTACTATAGTGACGGTTAATCACGCTGATGATATTAATAGGGCGTTTGCCAATAAAACTCCATCTATGATGTACGGGATGTATGGAGAGCTGGGATATGATATATTCTATAAAAAATTCCATGGTACTAAAGCTTTAATCATTTTTGGACGATATGAGTATGTGAATTTGAATGCAGAAATTCCTTCCAATGGTATCGAAAATGCAGCTGGTACCAAACACTATTTAATCGGTGGTCTAACATATAAACCTACTCGGGGAATAGCCATTAAGGCGGATTATGTTAGACGTATGACTGGCGATTTCAATCCGGCATTGATTGTTACTCCTTTTCCTCAACAACAGTTTTATTACAAGGATAATGGCTTTGTCAATCTAGGTGTGGCTTACAATTTTTAGTTAGTTTTCGATGGCTACAAGAAGAGAATTTGTTAAATCGGGATGCTTGGTTTGTTTAGGTGGGGTAGCAGGGATCGGAACGCTTTTGGAGGCGTGTTCTCCAAAAATGCTACCAATCCTTCAGCTAGCAGCTCAAAATGTTCCAGTATTAAAAGTTTCTGCAGATAAATTTATCGTGGAAAAAACTAATCTTTTGATTGTAAGATCAGCTGATTTGGAGCATGAAATACTACTGGTGAAAAAAAATGAAGGAGGATATCAGGCACTATATCTCCAATGTACACACGAGGGACTGAGTTTAACACCAACATCATCTCAAATCTATTGCACTGCGCATGGTAGTGCATTTGACTTTGAAGGCAATGTGTTGATAGAACCTGCATTGAAACCTTTGAAAAAATTCAAGACAGAACTCGTTAATGAAGAAATAGTTATTCATCTTATTTAAATGGAAGCAAGTATGAGTAAGCAGTTTGCCAAAAAAATAATAATCAGTAGTATACTGATCGTTATAGCTAGTGCTTGCAAAAAAAATGACAATACAAATCAAGACGCGACGATTAATGAATTAAAAAAAACTATCCTTTCGGACATCGCCACCAAAGTTTGTAGCGCTTCTTACGAAGATATGTACACCAAAGCGGAGAAATTACGAATGGCCGTAAATGCATTTAGTGCAACTACGACAAATGAGAACCTCAATGCTTGCAAAAATGCTTGGAAAGATCTTCGCTCCACTTGGGAACGTAGTGAGGCTTGGCTTTTCGGCCCAATCAAGGCCAATGCAATCGATCCTCGTATTGACACTTGGCCAGTTAATTTTAAAGATCTAGATGGATTGTTGCAAAATAATGACCCATTGACGGAGGCCCATGTAGATAATCTGGATCTAGCTCTTAAAGGATTTCATCCGATTGAGTATATATTGTGGGGTATCGACGGTAATAAATCAGTGTTTAGTCTTACTGGTCGAGAAAAGGAATATCTCATTAGTCTGACTCAAAATTTAGTTAAGCTTTCAAAAGAGGTTCGTGATACCTGGAGCAATGGATACAGTCAGGAATTAGCTTCTGCAGGGAATGGTTCGAATAAATTTCCTACAATGCAATCAGCCTATCTCCAGATCGTGGATGCTATGAGTAGCATTTGTGAGGAGGTTGCTGGTAAAAAAATTAAAAGACCATTTGATTTACAAGACCCTACCCAAGAGGAAAGCGCTTTTTCTAAAAATTCGATGACTGATTTTATCAACAATATTCAAGGAGTAATGGATATCTATCAGGGTAAATTTTTAGAAGATGGTAAAGGAATTGAAGATTTAATGAACCAAACTAATCGGTCTTTAGATGCTGAAATAAAAAGTAAACATACAGCTGCCATATTTGCTTTACAGGCAATATATCCGAAATCATTTGGGGATGCTATTATGACTGATCAATCCAAGCTGCAACATGCTATAGATAAAATTGATGATTTGCAGCGCGTTTTAGATGAAAAATTGAGACCGTTTTTGCAACAACAGCTGAATTGAATAATGAGGACGACTAAAGTAATTCTACTGCTTATTGGATTTATTGCTTTGGTGCATTTTGCTTGTCGAAAATTTGATTTGAATGCATCGTCTCCAAATAGTGATTGGTTGAGTGCAAGTAATCAAACGGTATTTGATGATGGTAGTGGAGCCTTTTCGCATATGTTTAATGGTATGCCAGAATATCTCAAAAATGTTCATGAGATTGGAGATCAGCAATTTGAAGCTACATTTGTCACTGCACCTGCGCCTCATAATCCAGGTTTGGGACCAATATATAATAATGTTTCCTGTGGCTCGTGTCATATTTCAGACGGGAGGGGGAAAATACCTGGACCGGGTGAAACAGCAGCAAATACACTCTTCCGAATTAGTATCCCCGGTCAGGATGAACATGGAGGACCAATGCCTGTTCCTGGTTTCGGGACGCAGCTACAAACCAGGGGTGTGATAGGTATTCGTCCTGAAGCAGATGTCCGCACGAGTTATACAGAAACCGCGTATTCTTTTGCAGATGGAAGCACTTATAGTCTCCGTTCGCCCCAATATGATATTATCAATCCATATATACCCATTCCACAGGTTTTACTTTCAGCTCGTGTTGCGCCACCAGTTTTCGGTCTAGGTCTTTTAGAAGCAGTTAGCGACAGCGATATCGAAGGTAGGGCGGATCCCAATGATCTGGATCAGGATGGTATTAGCGGTAAGACAAACTATGTATGGAATGTTGTTAAACAAAAGAAAACTTTGGGAAGATTTGGTTGGAAGGCTAATCAGCCCTCACTTTTGCAACAGGTGGCAGCGGCGTTCAATGGGGATATGGGCATTACTAATTATCTCTTTCCAAAGGAGAGTAGTGATGGACAAACACAGTACGTCGGTCCAGTGGTATATCCTTATGAGCTAAGTGATAGTTTATTACATAGTGTCGAATTTTATACCCGAACACTTGCAGTTCCTGTTCGTCGGAAGGTAAACGACCAATTAATCATACAGGGAAAACAGCTTTTTATAAGCATTGGCTGTGCCAAATGTCACGTTCCTGACCTAAAAACAGCGGTTAATGTAGCTTTTTCACCTATTAGTAATCTATTGATCCATCCGTATACCGATCTATTATTACACGATATGGGAGATGGGTTGGCTGATAATAGACCTGATTTTGACGCCAATGGAAGAGAGTGGAGAACAACTCCACTTTGGGGAATAGGTTTGACCGAGAAAGTCAACGGACATACTAATTTTTTGCATGATGGAAGGGCCAGAAATTTGATGGAAGCAATTTTATGGCATGGGGGAGAAGCTCAAAATGCAAAAAATAAAGTAAGAAATCTGTCCAAGAAGGATCGAGATGCATTGATATCATTTTTAGAATCATTGTGAGTTTGTTTAAAACGGAAAAATTTGTTCTCCGAGTTCTAAAAATTAGCTTTGCAAAAATATTTTTCGAGTGAAGACATTTTATCAGGATTTACGACTAGGTATTTTAGGAGGTGGGCAACTGGGACGCATGTTAGTACAGGAATCCATTAATTATAATAGTACTACATGGGTATTGGATCCGGATGAGGATGCTCCTTGTAAAAATATCTGTCATCATTTTGTGGTGGGGTCTTTGATGGATTATGACGCGGTCTACCACTTTGGTAAGCAAGTTGATATACTGACTATAGAAATAGAGCAGGTCAATGTGGATGCATTGGATCAACTCGAATTAGAAGGAGTGCAAGTTTATCCCCAAGCTAGAGTCATTCGTATGATTCAAGATAAGGGATTGCAGAAACAATTTTTTGAGACACACAATATTCCTAGTTCATCCTTTCAGCTTATCTCATCTAAAGAGCAACTTTCATTGGCGAGTATTTCATTTCCATATATTCAAAAACTGAGAAGGGGTGGTTATGATGGTAAAGGTGTTTATAAACTCCATTCGGAGGTCGATTTTGAGAATGCCTTTGAGGCCCCCAGCTTGATTGAAAAGTGGGTTGATCTGGATAAAGAAATAGCCATCATTGTTGCTAGAAATGCTAATGGCGAAATAAAAACTTTTCCCTGCGTAGAAATGGAATTCAATACAGAGGCTAATTTAATTGAATCATTAATAGCCCCAGCCGAGTTAGATTCACAAATAACTCATCGAGCCCAACAATTAGCCACCAAAATTGTGGAAAGCTTAGAATTAATTGGCATTATGGCTGTGGAATTATTTTTGACTAAAGAAGGTGAGCTTTTAGTGAATGAGTTAGCACCCCGACCTCATAATAGTGGGCATCAAACGATCGAGGGTAATTATACTTCGCAGTATGGGCAACACTTACGAGCTATTTTTAATCTTCCGCTTGGTGATACCCATCAAAAAGCATACTCAGTGATGGTTAATTTACTGGGAAGTTCTGATCATCTGGGATCAGCAAAAATTTTAGGTTTGGATGAGGTTTTATCCTTAAGTGGCGTTTATTTTCATTGGTATGGGAAAAAGTATACCAAACCTTTTCGTAAAATGGGTCATGTAACCGTTATTGATACTAATAGGGAAAAGGCTATTGAGAAAGCACGTTTTGTCCAGAAAAAAATAAGAATAGAAACAGAATTATGAGCAAGACATTTGTTGAAAAAAATATCCAGGTTGGTATCGTCATGGGAAGTAAATCTGATTTACCAACAATGCAAGAGGCCGCTTATATTTTGAAACAATTAGGAGTTGATTTTGAGCTGAGTATTGTTTCAGCACATCGGACCCCAGATCGTATGTTTGATTATGCAAAAACAGCTGCAGATCGTGGTTTAAAAGTGATTATCGCTGGGGCAGGGGGAGCTGCACATTTACCGGGAATGCTTGCTTCGCTTACATATTTACCTATTATTGGGGTACCTATTAAGTCATCTAATTCAATCGATGGATGGGACTCCATTTTATCTATTTTACAAATGCCCAATGGTGTACCTGTAGCAACGGTAGCGCTGAATGCCGCTAAAAATGCAGGAATACTTGCTGCACAAATACTTGCCGTTGGAGATGATAAATTGGGTCAGCGTATCATTGCCTATAAAAATATACTCAAAGACCAAGTAGATGAAAGCACGAGAGATATTGATATGAGTGCTTAGTCTGAGGTTTATTGGATATTTATGAAAAGTTATCGGGCATTTTTAGCACTGCGATCAGATCTAGAAAACCAAATTTTAACCTTGCCTCAGGTGGTGGATCACTATCTACAGAACATTCAAAAAAACAATGATTTAAATGCTTTTGTAGAAGTTTTCGCAGAAGAAGCGAAACGAGAAGCACAACGAATACAGCAAAAAATAATTTCTGGAAAAGCGGGTAAATTAGCCGGTATGGTCATTGGTATTAAGGATAATATTTGTTACCGCGATCATGGAGTGTCGGCTTGTTCCAAAATGCTAAAGAATTATATTTCTCCTTATTCTGCTACAGTTGTGGAGCGTCTTTTAGTGGAAGATGCAATTATTATTGGCCGGCTCAATTGTGATGAATTTGCTATGGGAGCTTCTAATGAATCATCTTATTATGGACCAGTAAAAAATGCTTTTGATCGCACTCGAGTATCAGGTGGTTCTTCAGGAGGTTCGGCTGTTGCTGTTCAAGCAGATTTATGTTTTGCTGCTTTAGGAACTGATACAGGGGGATCGGTTAGGCAACCCGCAGCATTTTGTGGAATAGTTGGGCTGAAACCAAGTTATGGAAGAATATCCAGGCATGGGATTTTATCTTATGCTTCTTCATTTGATCAAGTAGGTACTTTAACTAAATCAGTTGAGGATGCGGCTTTGTTATTAGAAATTATGGCAGGTCGGGATCAATACGATAGTACATCATCTCGTCTTCCGGTATCTCCATACTCGGATATGCTAAAAAGTAAGGGAAAGAAAAAAATAGCCTATTTCATAGAAGCTCTACAAGCAAAAAGCTTGGACGAAGAAGTACGAATCTCCTTTCAATATCATATCAACCAGCTTCAGAAAGAAGGGCACATCGTGGAACCTATTTCTTTTGATTACTTGGATTATTTAGTCCCAACCTATTATATTCTGACTATGGCTGAGGCCTCATCCAATCTAGCCCGATATGATGGGATACGTTATGGCTACCGTAGTGCGCATGCGATGGATTTAGAATCTACTTACAAACGATCGCGTACTGAAGGCTTTGGCATTGAGGTGAAAAGGCGGATTCTTTTAGGTACTTTTATTTTAAGTGCAGGGTATTATGAGGCATATTATACTAAAGCACAACAAGTACGTAGACTGATTCGTAATAAAACAGAGCATATCTTAGCCCATTATGACTTTATCATGCTTCCTACTGCCCCAACACCAGCATTTCCTTTAGAAGAGAAAAGTAAAGATCCAGTGGTAAACTATTTAGCAGACATATTTACCGTACAGGCCTCTTTAGTGGGTGTACCTGCGATATCCTTGCCAGCAGGTACTAGTAAAGAAGGTTTACCTTTGGGCCTACAGTTTCTAACGAAATATTTTTCTGAGGAAGATTTATTAGCATTTGCAAAAAAAATTACAAACGAGAAGAGGGAATAATAATCGAAAACAAATATTGTTTATGATGAACAGGATAAAGGCTATTGCTTTATTAGCCCCACTTTCATTTTATTATTTAACTGTAAATGCCCAAAAGGCTTCTCCAGAGGATTCTGTCAAAGAGCTTGAAAAAGTCCAAATGCAAGAATATTTCAAAAAGAGACCATTGGTATTGCCACAGGCTGATCTCAGTTTTTTAGCTGGCTACCAAAATCAGATTTACAAGCGTAGATTAGATTCCTTACAAAAAACGGTTCCATTGACCTATAATCAACATGTACAAAACTATATCGATTTATATATCTCCAAGTACAAGAAGCAGATTGGTAAAGTAGTAGGTCTTTCAAAATACTATTTTCCAATTTTTGAAAAAGCATTAAAGGAAATGGGAATACCTGATGAAATCAAGTTTATTACTGTTTTAGAGTCTTCACTCAATCCGCATGCCGTTTCTCATGCAGGGGCCAAGGGACTTTGGCAATTTATGTCAGGTACGGCAAAAAGTTATGGGCTACAAATGAATCAATATGTTGATGAGCGTAAAGATCCAGTGCAAGCCAGCTATGCAGCAGCTACTTATTTTAAAGATACCTACAAACAGTTTGGAGATTGGTTATTAGCCATCGCCGCGTATAATTGCGGAACAAGTATTGTACTGAAAGCTATTCAAAGATCAGGAGGAATAGCAGATTTCTGGCGAATTAGGCCTTATCTTCCTAAACAGACACAAAATTATGTTCCTGCTTATATTGCCACTAATTATATGATGAATTATTACAAAAAGTACGGTATTACTCCATCTATGGTTAACTTCAATATGGCTACAGAAATCATCTGGGTGAATAAAGTGGTCTCCTTAGCAGGTTTCGCCAAAGCTGCGCATATTGATATAGGAACCTTGAGTGCTTTAAATCCTTCATATAATAAACAAATTATTCATGGGTCATCAGCAGATCCAAAGCCACTAGTGACACCCTTACTTAGTAAACAAGTTTATAGCTCCATATATGACGTGTTAAATCCCTCGGAAACTTACCCTCAAAATCATCACCACCATGTGACAAAAACCAGAACCCAGCATACTCATTCTAGCTCAAAACATACCTTAAAGCGGAAAACTAGGCACAACCATTTCCATCGATAGAAATACCCCTCTCTTAGTGTGATACACTATAGTGCTCCAAGTTCAAGTATTCGATCAAATTCTTCTTTTTTCAGCGGCATGACAGATAATCGTCCTTGTTTAACCAAAGCAATATTTTGTAATCGTTCGTCAACTTTGATTTTATCTAAGGCTACAGGATTTAGAATTGTTTGAACAGGAACCAGATCGACGGCCACCCAGTTTTTATCTGCTGTGGTGGGATCCTGATAAGCCTCTTTCACTACTTTGGCAATACCTACAACCGACTTTCCCTCATTACTATGATAAAAGAGAGCTAAATCACCTTCCTTCATTGCTTTTAAATTATTGCGGGCTTGAAAATTACGCACACCATCCCAAAAGGTGCGTCCATCCTGAATGAATTTTTCCCAACTATATTTTTTTGGTTCTGATTTAACTAGCCAGTGTTGCATAGATTATTTTTTCAAACAAAGATAGGAAGCTTGGTATACTCAGGCTATACAAAAGAAAAACTTAGCTAAGGAGTCAACCAAAATGAAACATAGTCTGTTCTTTGCCTGCCAATTGGGCCTCGTGTTCCAATAACCATTTTTTTCGCCACAGGCCACCAGCATAACCAACCAAATTACCCGAACTACCAATGACTCGATGGCAAGGAACAACAATAGCAAGTTGATTTTTCCCATTGGCAGAGGCAATCGCTCGAATAGCTAAAGGATGATTCATTTTTTCGGAGAGCTTTGCATAACTAATGGGCCAACCAATGGGAATTTCTGAAAGATGTCGCCAAACTCTTTGTTGAAAATCAGTGCCTTTTTGTAACCAAGGAAATGTGAATTGATCCCGTTTCAGGTCAAAATATTCTTGCAACTCTTTCTTGCCTTGTTCAGTAATTGAATTAGGTAATACATCATGAATAGCTTCTTTATCAAAATAGATAGAACATATATGGGTATCTGTACCCCTAATGGAACAAAGACCAATGGGGGTAGCCAAGGTTGAACAATAATGCATATAGATCAGAGCTTCGATGTGAATGCGAAATACAAAGAGAATCATAAAAGTGCAAAATCAAGCTTTATATTTGCCGCTACATGGAGATTTTGAAACAAATAAAATTCCTCATAGAAAAAGAGATCAAATTAGAATGGCGGTCAAAATATGCTTTTAGTAGTCTCCTGCTTTATTTGATTTCTACCATCTTCGTTTGTTATCTGTCTTTTAGACAGGTTTCACCGATCACTTGGAATGTGCTGTTTTGGATCATCATGCTTTTCGTTTCGATTAATGCTGTTTCGAAAGGCTTTATGCAGGAGGGACGAGATAGGCAATTGTATTATTATGTACTTACCAGCCCGCAAGCGATTATTCTTTCAAAAATCATTTACCATACTTTGCTTCTTTTGTTATTAACAGCTATTGCGCTTCTGTTTTATACATTGGTTTTTAATAATCCACTTGGAGATCCTGGATTATATCTTGTGGCTGCTTTATTAGGAAGCATTAGTTTTGCTTCTGTGCTAACCATGATATCTGGGATTGCCGCTAAAGCCAGTAATGGAGGAACACTGATGGCCATACTAAGTTTTCCAGTGATTATCCCATTGTTAATGGTGCTGCTTAAACTCTCAAAAAATGCGATGGATGGCTTAGATCGTAGTATGAGCTATAATGAAATAAGTGTTTTGGTACTTATAAATACCATGGTTATTACAGCTTCTTTATTGTTATTTCCTTACCTTTGGCGCGATTAAATCATCATTCTTTTTGAAGCCGGTCTAAAGTTTATTTTAAGAAATAATTGCCGGTTATTTTTGAGCGAAATAAGGCGGATTTTGGAGCAATAGTGGGAGACTATTGCGAAAAATCCAACGAAATTGCAGCCAAAAAGAACCAAAAGAATGAAATAAAATAAACTTTAGATCGGCTCTATGACTAAAAATTGGTGGAAATGGCTTGGCTCTGTACTAGTTATTTACTCGCTAATAGCAGGCTTGTTGTGGGATGTTCCGCATTTACCTATCCTACACGAAAGCATACGGAATTTATATTTTCATGTTCCCATGTGGTTTACAATGATTGTTCTGTATTTAATTGCTGTGCTTTATAGCATAAAGTATTTAAGATCTGGAAATGAAAAATATGATCTAGTAGCCGTTGAGTCAGTCAACACAGGCATTGTGTTTGGTTTTTTAGGAATTTTAACAGGGATGATTTGGGGTAATTATACTTGGGGTTCTCCTTGGCCTAATGATCCTAAGTTAAATGGTGCGGCAATCACCACATTAGTATATCTAGCTTATATTGTGCTTCGGAACGCGATCGACGAAGAGCAGAAAAAAGCACGTATTTCAGCAATATATAACATCTTTGCATTTCCCGTAATGATAGTCTTGCTATTTATTTTACCTCGCCTAACAGACTCACTACATCCAGGCAATGGCGGGAACCCAGGTTTTGGACGCTATGATTTAGATCGTAATATGCGCTTGGTATTTTACCCAGCTTGTATTGGTTGGATTTTAGTTGGTGTATGGATTGCTACTTTACGTTATCGAATTCGATTAATTGAAACCATACTTACTGCTCACAAATCCTAAAAATTAACTCTGGATCATGATGTTTCATGACAACCTAAAAGACAAATTAAACGATTGATGAAACGCATTTTATTCTTTTTATTGTTACTCATATTATTTACCATACAAAGCAAAGCTCAGACATCGACTGGAGTAGAAATGGCTGATATATTACGAAGTTCTGGGAAAATTTATGTTGTTGTGGCAGTTATTGGTGTGATTTTTACGGGTATAGTTATTTATTTATTTACAATTGACCGAAAGTTGACCAAATTGGAAAACGAGCAATTACATCAAAAACAAAATTGAATTTCCTTAAACTAATACTTTAGGTCAATATAGATATCTTTCTGAATATTTTGGTTTAAAAGTTTTATTTGTATGGGACTTTATTTTAGTTCAAATTTGTAAAACTTGTTAGCGAATTAAAAATCGATCAAAAATCATGGTTATGACTAAAGCAGCTACATTACACGAAACCACATTCTTTGGAGATGTATGCCAATACTTTGACAATGCGGCACAATTTCTGAAGCACCCGGCAGGATTACTAGACCAAATAAGATCATGTAATAGTGTTTATCATTTTAAATTTCCTATTCGCAAGGGGAATGAGTTGGAGGTTGTTGATGCTTGGCGCGTAGAGCATTCTCATCATCAGTCGCCAACTAAAGGGGGGATTCGTTATAGTGAGATGGTTAATGAAGATGAGGTAATGGCTCTTGCTGCATTGATGACCTATAAGTGTGCCATTGTTAATGTCCCTTTTGGGGGTGCAAAAGGAGGAATCAAAATTAATCCTAAAAATTATACTGTAGGAGAATTAGAAAATATCACACGTCGTTACACAGTTGAGCTTGCCAAGAAAAACTTTATTGGACCCGCTATTGATGTTCCAGCGCCAGATTATGGATCGGGTGAGCGAGAAATGAGTTGGATTGCCGATACCTACCAAACACTTAATCCGGGACAGCTAGATGCATTGGGTTGCGTTACTGGTAAACCAATTGCCTTGCATGGGATCAAGGGTAGAAAAGAAGCCACAGGTCGGGGAGTAGCTATTTCAATCCGGGAGTGCGTTAGTGTTGCTGAAGACATGAAACCTTTAGGTTTATCTATAGGATTAGCAGGCAAACGTATCATTGTACAAGGTTTAGGTAATGTGGGATATCACTCTGCCAAATACCTCGTTGAGTTTGGTGCAACTATAGTAGGTATTTGCGAATATGAAGGTGCTATTTATAACGAAAATGGTTTAGATGTAGAAGAGGTTGTTAAGCATCGTAAAGACGCAGGCTCCATATTAGGCTTTAATGGAGCAAAAAAGGAGTTTAAAAATTCTGCTGAAGGTCTAGAGCAAGATTGTGACATTTTAGTGCCAGCAGCTTTAGAAAACCAAATTACAGAGGATAATATCTTTAAAATAAAAGCCAAAATTATTGCTGAGGCTGCTAATGGGCCCACTACACCAATTGCAGCAACAGCATTTGTTGAAAATGGTGGGATTATTATTCCTGATATGTACTGTAATGCCGGAGGAGTAACAGTATCATACTTTGAGTGGTTAAAAAATCTCTCTCATGTGGCTTTTGGCCGTATGGATAAACGTTACGAAGAAACAGCCAATCAGAACTTGGTTAATATGGTGGAGGCTGCCACAGGAGTAAAATTGTCACCTATTCAAAAGAGTACAATTGTAAAGGGGGCATCGGAATTAGAACTTGTTAATTCTGGATTAGAGGATACCATGATTCGTTCTTATCATGAGATACGAGATGTCAAAAAAAATAATTCTAAAATAGACAGTTTGCGAACAGCGGCTTTTGTAAGCTCAATTGATAAAATAGCCACTTCCTATATGAATCTTGGTGTTTGGCCATAAACTGTGTTATTCAAAAACATTAAACAACAAAGGGGTAATCTATTGAAGATTGCTCCTTTATTGTTTAATACTATCACTCACAAAACCATTATAATACTGGTTTCTGGGTATAGTATTTCGTAACTTTGTCGCACATTAAGAGGGGGTTAAATAAGGTATGAAAAAAACTGCCATCATTGGAATAAGTGTAATTGCCATTGCTATCGCTGTGATTATTTGTACTTATACAGATTCAAGTACTTATGGATCTTTTGCCGAAGCAAAATCTAGTCAGACGGAACTCCATGTTGTTGGAAAACTGAATAAAGAAAGAGTAATGGTTTATGACCCTCGAAAAGATGCCAATTACTTTTCTTTTTATATGACAGATAATAAAGGCCTAGCATGTAAAGTAATTTTCAATGGAGCTAAACCACAAGATTTTGAGCGTTCAGAACAAATTGTACTGACAGGAAAAATGATCGACGATGAATTTCATGCGTCTAAAATTTTAATGAAATGTCCTTCCAAATACACAAAAGATCAAGTTGAAATAACGGGAAACAACCCATCAACGAAAAGCTAGGTGTCTTATCGATGGGATATCGAGCAATACATATCAATCTCTTTTATCAATGAATGCACAATTTCTTGGAGAACATCTACTCCCTGGAAAGCTAGGCCAATTTTTTGTTATTTTGTCCTTTGGTTCAGCCCTGCTTTCTGCAATCAGCTATTACTTTGCAACGATTAAAGATAAATCAACAGATAATTCCTGGCAGGCCATCGCCCGAATAGCTTTTATCATCAATATCCTTGCTGTGTTGGGCATTGGGATTTGTTTATTTTATATCATCTATAACCATCTTTTTGAATATCACTATGCTTGGTCTCATTCATCCAAAACCTTGCCTGTTTATTATATCATTTCCTGTTTTTGGGAGGGACAGGAAGGTAGTTTTTGGTTGTGGATGTTTTGGCAAAGTGTTTTAGGAAGCGTCTTGCTTTGGAAAGCTAAAAGCTGGGAGAATGCTGTTATAACTACTGTGATGCTATCCCAAACATTTTTAGCTTCCATGCTTATTGGAGTAGAAATATGGGGTACTCGAATTGGAAGTTCTCCATTTATTTTGCTTAGGCAAGCTATGGAAGCGCCTATTTTTTCTCGCCCAGATTATTTGAGTTTGATTCAAGATGGCAATGGACTCAATCCTTTGCTGCAGAATTATTGGATGGTAATACACCCGCCTACTTTATTTTTAGGTTTTGCTTCGATGATCATTCCCTTTTCTTTTGCTATAGCTGGACTTTGGCAAAAGCGTTACAATGAGTGGGTCAAACCAGCATTACCCTGGGCGTTATTTGCTGTTATGGTACTTGGCGCAGGGATTATCATGGGCTCATTCTGGGCTTATGAGGCATTAAATTTTGGGGGATTTTGGGCTTGGGATCCTGTAGAAAATGCATCAATTATTCCTTGGTTAACCCTAATTGCAGCGGTGCATGTTATGCTTGCTTATCGAAACTCTGGTCATGCCTATTTTACAGCTACATTTTTAGTACTTATCAGCTTTGTGTTGGTGTTGTATGCCTCATTCCTCACTCGAAGTGGTATTTTGGGCGATACCTCTGTGCATGCATTTACAAGCTTAGGAATGTCTTGGCATTTGCTCATCTTTCTTTTTACATTTCTTTTCATTGCTACACTATTGCTGGTTTCAAGATGGAAAGGGCTCCCTATTACAAAGAAAGATGAAGAGACTTATTCTCGGGAGTTTTGGCTGTTTATTGGTGCTTTGGTGCTGACAGTGGCCTGCATACAAATCATAGCCACTACCTCAATTCCTGTATTTAATACGGTTTTTGGAACTAAAATGGCTCCTCCGATTAATATCATACAACATTATAATAAGTGGCAAGCGCCATTTGCTCTAGTCGTGATGATTATTTCGGGTTTTACCCAATTCTTGAAATATAAGCGAAGCAATCCTAAACAGTTTTGGGTTCGTATGTTGGCGATTGCAGCTGTGGCTATTCCACTTGCAGCCGGGATAATCTACTTCACTCAGGTATACACACAGCTCATCTTTATTCTACTAATTTATTCGGCGATTTTGTCAATTCTTGCTAATGGACAGATACTGATCGAAGCCTTTAAGGGAAAGTGGAAACTAGCTGGTTCATCGGTTGCACATATTGGTTTTGCATTATTACTAGTGGGATCTTTGATAGCAGCAGCGACCAATAAAGTGATTTCGGTTAATCGTACTGGAATTGGCTTTGGTGATGAATTTGCAAAAAGTAATAATCCGAAAGAAAACGTGATCCTATATCAGCATGAGCCTATAACAATGGATCGCTATACGGTGACTTACTTAGGTGATTCTGTAGTAGGGGCTAACACCTTTTATCACGTAAAGTACCAAATAATCGATAAAAAAACGGGAGTTGTGAAAGAAAATTTCGATTTGTACCCTAATGCGCAGCAAAATGCTAAAATGAGACAAATAATTGCTTCGCCTGATACACGTCATTATTTATTGCATGACATTTATACACATGTGAGTAGTGTACCCTTGAAAGAACCAACAGAACATGAGCATCATGAAGGACACTCCGAGGATGAACAATATCAAAAGCCCGTCATACGCCTGGTAAGCATAGGAGATACGGTACATTTTCGAGATGGTTTCGTTCATGTGAAAGAAATTAAGCGAGGAATAACTGTTCAGAATATACCTATCGCTAAGGGGGATGTAGCGATTAGCTTGGCATTGGACGTTAAAACAAAAGGTAAGAATTATCGGGTAGAACCTATTTATCTGTTAAAAAAGAACCAAGTATTCGATTTTGGAAAGACTATAGACGAGGCTGGATTAAAGTTTCGGTTTAGTAATAT
Organism: Pedobacter sp.; assembly: GCA_008015505.1. Classification (GTDB taxonomy): domain Bacteria; phylum Bacteroidota; class Bacteroidia; order Sphingobacteriales; family Sphingobacteriaceae; genus Daejeonella. Next base: position 108,217 of record SSFR01000006.1, on the reverse strand, counting down.
CTATCCGGATAAAAATAAGCTAGAGCTCATGATTTATCAAAAACCACAAGCAGCTAAAAACTGGATTGTGATGAAGGCAATTATATTTCCATATATCAATTTGTTTTGGATTGGAGGTATATTGATGGTGATAGGTTTTTTAATCTCCATATTCAGGAGAAATAAAGAAGTAGGCTTATAGTATCAGGATAATCATATGAAGATTGTTTTATTAGGAAGCGGGAATGTAGCCACACAATTAGGGCCAGCTTTAAAAGAGGCAGGCCACCAGATTCTTCAAGTGTGGAGTAGGAGTGAGGCCAATGCTAAAATATTAGCGAATAAACTTGGTGTAGGCACGGAGGTAATTGGGCAACTAGCGACTGTGAATATGAATGCAGATATGTATCTTATTGCTGTAAATGATAAAGCAATAAGAGAGGTTGCCGAAGCATTATCATTATCTATCGGCGATCGATTATTGGTTCATACGTCTGGTTCAACGGATATAACTCTATTTGATGGGCTTTCATCAACATTTGGAGTAATGTGGCCAATACAAACATTTTCAAAAATAAAATCAGTAGATTTTAAAAGAATCCCTATTGCTATTGAAGGGAGTTCTGTAATTGTTACCGCTACTTTACGAACGATTGCTCAAAGTTTATCGGAAAAAGTAGTCGAAATGAGCGCTGTTCAGCGTACATTTTTTCATATCGCTGCTGTTTTTGCCTGCAACTTTACGAATCATTTATACTATTTAGCTGATCAAATACTACAAGATCAACATCTCGATTTTGATATGCTTCGACCACTTATTTTAGAAACAGCAGAAAAGGTACAAACAAACCGCCCGATAGGCGTCCAAACAGGCCCAGCAATACGAGGTGATCAGCATATTTTAGATAAGCATTTAGCATTACTGAAAGACAATCTTATTGCTTTTGAGCTTTATCGGAAGATTAGTGAGTGTATTATGCAATCCAGAGATCATATACAAAGCACCAGATAAATTTTTGGATAGAATGCAGTTATAAAATCAAAGGATTTTTTTCCTTGGTAAAGTGGTTGTAGGTTAATTGATCTAGAAGTGCAGGTGCGAGCTTATCTAAAATAACGGTTGTTCTACCCAGTGTAGTGATCACAAGTGTCCGCTTGCGCTTGATAACCCCACGAACAATTCGTGTAGAGACCTCCTCTGCAGTCATCATTTTGCTTTCGTCCATACTGGTATCATTCTGTACCGAACCATCTTTGACTAGGGATGAATGACGAATATTGGATGCCGTGAAGCCTGGAGCAACTGTCATTACATGTAAACCTGTTTTTAAATTTTCTATTCGCAAAGATTCTAAAAAGCCATTCATGGCAAATTTTGATGCCGAATAACCCGTTCTTCCGGGCAAACCATGATAACCGGCAATAGATGAAATCCCAACTACAGATCCCTTATTTTTTAATAGTTCTGGTAAAGCATATTTGGTACAGTATACGGTGCCCCAGAAGTTAACATCCATTAGTTTTTTTAAGACACTGAGATCAACATCTTTAAATAATGCGCGCATGGTAATACCTGCATTATTGATTAAAACATCTATTCTTTTAAAAGTTGAGATAGTTTCATTAATCAGCTTTTTACACTCTTCTTCTTTAGAAACATCGCAGGGAACAGCAAGAACCTTGATATTAAATTGGCTTTCTAAATCTTGCTTAATCTCACCAAGTATGTCATACTGACGCGATCCAAGAACTAAATTGGCACCTTTTTTTGCAAATTCCTCCGCGCAAGCTTTCCCAATACCAGATGACGCACCTGTAATGATAATTGTTTTATTACTTAAAGTCATAGTGTATTCTGATAAATACTTTTCTAATACGGCGGCAAAGGTAGAATTGTTTTATCGTTTATTTGGACAAAATCTAAGTGCTTGATTAAAATTCATTACTTTTGCCACATAATGAGTCTTTTTACAGTCAAAATCAACTTCGAAGAAGTTGGAAAATCATCAATACAATTACCCATTGCTCAGGGGGAATCTATTTTAGATGTATGTCTGGATAACGGCATTGAACTTCAGCATAATTGCGGTGGAGTTTGTGGATGTAGTACCTGTCATCTTTATGTGCTATGTGGAATGAGTAATCTTCAGGGTATCTCTGACAGAGAAGAGGATTTCATCGATAGAGCAATTAATCCTCGTATTAATTCACGATTGGGTTGTCAATGTGTTGTCACTAATGGCGATGTAGAAGTAACCCTACCTGATCAAACACAGTTTCTAGGACATTAATAGACAATAATGAACACCAAGCAGTTTGAGTTACCTATTCATTGGAACGATTACGAAGATATAGCCATGGGTCTTTATGAAAAATTTGGGGATGACTTCAATGAATCTAAAATTTATAGAATTCGTTTTACAGAGTTAATTGAATGGGTATTAAGTTTACCCAACTTTGTTGGAACTCGGCAGGAATGTAATGAAGGACACTTGGAACAAATCCAATCAGCTTGGGTATATGAATGGCGCGATAATCAATGAGTTCATTTTTTGAAAAACTTTCATCAATTACCACATTCATTTTTGATGTAGATGGGGTACTTACAGACGGTATTGTTCACGTCACAGAGAATGGAGATCAATTGCGTCAGTTTAATATAAAAGATGGTTATGCATTGAAGCTAGCCATAAAACGAGGGTTCCTTGTTGCAGTCATATCCGGAGCAACCTCTAAAAGCACTGAATTTCGATTACGAGCTTTGGGGGTAAAAGATATTTTCCTAGGTGTTGATTCTAAAATTCATGTTTACCAAGACTTTGTTCAAGCTAATCAGCTTTCAGCGGAACAAATCCTGTATATGGGAGATGATATTCCAGATTTTCCGGTAATGAAACTAGCTGGCCTAGCTACTTGCCCTGCTGATGCAGTAGAAGAGATTAAAGCCATATCTCATTACATTTCTCCTCGGAATGGGGGTAAAGCTTGTGCAAGAGATGTTATTGAAAAAACATTGAAAGCTCAAAATAAATGGTATAATGCCAATCCTTCAGCCTATGATGGCAGATTGATGTAGAATTTTGTAAGAAAACAGTATATGAAAAAAAATATTTGTCTATGGATACTTTTTCTAGCTACATCAATAATAGCAATCGAAGTACAGGCACAAAATCCTAATTCAATAGAACGCGCTCAAAGCTTATCTCTTTCTTTACAAAAAAAACTAAAGCTGAGTGATATACAAAAAAACAAACTTTATCATATTCTCTTAGCCCAGGCTCGGATGGAAGATAGCTTGAAACTTGTCTCAAAACCAATGAATAAGCTAACTGAATTAAGGTTAAAGCTTGATCAAATCGACTATCAAATTTTACAGGGCCTAGCTGAGCGAATGCAAATAGTTGAAGAAATAGGAACTTACAAACGCAGTAAATATATGCGCGTTTTGCAACCTAACCGCTGGAATGAGGTGGTGAAAGATAGAAGTGCGTTTGCACAATCCTTAGAGCTGGATAATCATTTTACTACCAAGTTGCTTGAGCTCATTCATCATGAGTCTCTTAGGAAACAAATACAGATTTTAGACAATGATCTTGATTCAAAAAAGTAATATTTTTTATTCCCCTAATTTAAGAAGTAAATAACTCGTAGAATAAAATTTTTCATCAAAATGATATTAAACCTTCCACCAATCATTTTGGCTTCAAAATCTCCCCGAAGGCATGAACTGCTTAAGTTAATGGGATTAGACTTCAGCGTAGTTTTGAAGGATGTTGATGAAAGCTATCCTGATGGTTTGAGTCCTATTGATGTTGCACTTTTTATTGCAGAGAAGAAAGCTAGCGCATTTGATGAAACTATTAATAAAGAAATCGTTATTACAGCGGATACCATTGTTTGTATTAATGAAAAAATAATCGGTAAGCCTAAGAATAAAGAACATGCTTTTGAAATCCTCTCATCACTATCTGGTAAAAAGCATGAAGTAATTACAGCCGTTGGTTTATTGAAAGATCATCAGCTATATAGTTTTTATGAGGTATCGGAGGTATATTTTAAAAATCTAACGTCTGAACAAATCCACCACTACATTTCCACTGGACAGCCAATGGACAAAGCAGGGGCTTATGGTGTTCAGGAGTGGATTGGACTTATTGGTATTGAGAAAATCAATGGATCTTACCATAATGTGGTTGGTTTACCAACACATCGATTATATCAAGAATTATATAATCTTTCTATAGGGAAATAGGGAAATTTTTATTTTCTAACAATTTTATATTTAAAGGAAAAGGTGCTGTTATTTTAATAACAGCACCTTTTCCTTTAAATATGAGTTAAAAATAAGAATACTATTCAGCTACTACTTCAAAATGAAGTTTTACTTTGACCTCTTTATGGAGATTTAAGTTGGCAACATATTCACCAATAAATTTGGGCTCAACCTCAAAAGTAATTCGTCTGCGATCAACATCAAATCCTTCTTTTCTAAGTGCATCAGCAACCTGAATTGTATTTACAGCTCCAAATATTTTACCCGTTTCTCCAGCTTTTGCGCCAATAGTTAATTTAATACCTTCCAATTTAGCAGCCATTGTATCAGCATCTTTTCTGATTTTTTCCTGTTTGAAAGTGGCTTGTTTGATATTTTCAGCTAAAACTTTTTTTGCCGAGGGAGTAGCCAAAGTAGCATAACCTTTAGGAATAAGATAGTTGCGTCCATATCCCGGTTTAACTTTGACGATATCGTCTTTTTCTCCCAGATTTTTGATATCCTGTTTTAGAATTAGTTCCATTTCGCTTATCCCTCCAATTATTTTAATGAGTCAGCAACATAAGGTAATAAACCGATATGGCGCGCACGTTTAATAGCCTGAGAAACTTTGCGCTGATATTTCAATGATGTTCCTGTTAAACGACGTGGTAAAACTTTACCTTGATCATTGACAAACTTCATTAAGAAATTTTCATCCTTATAATCGATATATTTGATACCATTTTTCTTAAACCGGCAGTACTTTTTGCGGTTATCATCCACTTTAGGGGCGGTAACATATTGAATTTGATCTTTTGCCATTATCTTACTGCCTCCTCTACTTTAATTTCTTTCTTTTTATTGAAAGCACCACTACGTTTTTTTTCGTTATAAGCTAGCGCATGCTTGTCCAAGGAAACTGTTAGGAAGCGCATGATACGCTCGTCACGCTTGTATTCCACTTCTAATTTATTAATAAACTCACCTGGAGCCTTAAATTCTATTAGGTGATAGTACCCTGTTGTTTTTTTCTGAATAGGATACGCTAATTTTTTCAAACCCCAACTATCCTCATGGATAATTTCGGCTCCGTTATCTTTAATTAGCTTCGTGAATTTGGCTAACACCTCCTTCACAGCTTCTTCTGATAACAACGGGGTCAGAATGATCACTGTTTCGTACTGTTGCATGATTAATATTTAAATTGTACTTGATGCCCAGCATTTTAAAGGGCCCGGCAAAATTAGGTATAATTTAATTTTTTATCAAGTGATTGATTTTAGCTAAGTCGAGGTTTGTAGCCCACTTAAATATCGATATAATCCCTTTTCATGTTGCATAAGCTCTTGATGGGTACCCATTTCGATCAACTCCCCTTTTTCCAATACGATAATTTTATCTGCCTGACGAATGGTTGATAAGCGATGTGCAATGATGATAGATGTTCTACCTTTCATGAGTTCTTCTAACGCCTCTTGTACTAAACGCTCCGATTCGGAATCAAGTGAAGAAGTTGCTTCATCTAAAATAAGGATGACTGGATTTTTTAATAAAGCTCGGGCAATTGCAATTCGTTGACGTTGTCCGCCCGATAGCTTAATGCCACGTTCTCCAACTAGGGTATTATATCCTTCCGGAAAACCAATAATAAATTGATGTGCATTGGCCCGTTTTGCTGCAGCCATCACTTCTTCATAGGTGGCATTTAAACACCCATAGGCAATATTTTCAAGAATGGAACCACCAAACAAAAGTACATCTTGAGGTACAATGGCTACTTGATTTCGGATATCAGTCAAAGAATATTGATCAGCCACTTGATGGTCAAATCGTATTTGCCCACTTTGTGGGGCATAAAAACGGAGAATTAAACTGGCAATGGTTGATTTACCTGCACCACTAGGCCCAACAATAGCTACTCTTTCTCCTGCTTTGACTTGAAATGATAACCGGTTTAATATAGTAATCTCCTTACGTGTCGGATAGGCAAATATGATATTGTCGAATATTAAGTCACCCTTGATTTTTTGTTTAATCTGATTTTCTTCTGCTTTAATTGAAATAGGTTCATTCTTTTCTTTTAATAATTCTAGAACACGCTCACTGGCCCCTACTGCTTTCTGAACGTTAGCATATAGTTCGGGGAAACTACCCATAGCAGCTCCAACAAAGGCAGAATATAAGATATAGGTAGTTAAATTGCCAACCGTAAGGTCGCCATGAGAAACAAGTACAGATCCATACCAAATCACACCCACAATTGCACTGAAAATGGCAAAAATGATAAAGGATGCAAATCCTCCCCGAAAATTAGCTCCCTTTAAAGCGATTCGGACTACTTCTCGTAACGTTGTGTCATAGCGATAAGCTTCGTAAGCCTCATTAACAAATGCTTTTACATTGGCTATACCTTGTAAAGTTTCTTCCACAATAATATTAGATTCAGCTAATTTATCTTGTGCTTGTCGAGACAAACTGCGAATATATCGTCCAAAGAAAACAGCTATCACTACCAATAATGGAAGAACAGCGATATTAAGTAATGTTAGTTTAGTCGATACAACAAATAAAAAACTAATGCCGCCAACAAGCACAATTACTTGCCGAATTAATTCGGCAAGCGTAGTTGTTATTGTGTCCTGTATTTGAGAAAGATCTGCTGAAATTCGACTATTAAGCTCACCTACACGACGTTGCGAAAAAAAAGTCATTGGTAGTGTGATCAGTTTGAAATAAGTGTCACGTCGAATGTCTGCTAACGATTTCTCAGCAACTTCAACAAATAGACGTATTCTGAAAAAAGATACTACCAATTGAACAAATAATACCCCAAAAGAAATAAAACCAATGATATGAATATTACCAGGTACCCACTGATACTTTTGTTTACCTTGAGCGGCATCAATCATCATACCTAACAATGCAGGAAAAGCCAGTGCAGTTATGCTTGATAGTAATAAGAATCCCATTCCAATAATGAATTTCCAGCGATAAGGCCTCAAATATTTTAAAAGTGCCGACACCTTTCGGAGGCTATCTTTATTGATTTTTGCTGTTGGTAAATCTTCTTCTGGAGTATTCCCACTATTTAATCGGGTACGTGCCATTTGTCTTCTTTTGTGTCACTTCTAGCAAAGTTTTTATTAGGATAACATTACTAGAAATTTAGTTCAAAACTATTTTAAACGGCAAAGGTATTTGATTTTATGCAAAAAAAATCCTAACTTCAGGTAAAGGAAAGTTTCGCTCTTGGGTGGATTACTATTCTCCACGGTCTTTATGAAAGAACTTTTCTATCTGCGGGGTTGATATTTACGTCGGGATTTAAATGGTTAGGTTTATTTACTAGAAATATAAATATTTAATGCAACCGTTTATCGGACGGTTATTGGTTTTTCGTCATATTATTGAGGTTGCAACAGACAGAAAAGTAGGATGGGTAGAAAAAATCAACATTTTAGTACAATTATTGTTACGGGTAAGGGTCATTCTCAAACAAAGTCCTTTACAATTAAAACGAGATATATAACTTATTGGAAGTCGTGTTTGTTTGGAGGTATAATACTCATCGGGGTGCTTCTAGTAGGTGTTGTTGCCCTCTTTTCTTATACTCGAGCACAAAATGAGAAGGCCAGCAATTTGCAAATGCAAGTGGCCCAATTAAAGCAGGGTATGTCCAGTAAGAAGTCGCCTGTTGTATCTCCATCTCCACTTGCACCAGTATCAAAGGATACGGCTACTCGCACTCAAACCTATATCAATCAAATTCAAGCTAAACTCAAAAGAGTTAATGAATATTTGCATAAAAGGGGTGTACAAGGTTTTTCTACTACTTCTATAGGGGGAAATAATCATCGTTCGCATTTTACTTCAACCGAAACACTGGAATTATATAATGAATATCTTCTTCGAGTTTTAAGTGGATTAAAAGCTACTCCGTTAGGTTACCCGCATTATGGTAACATAACATCTGGATTTGGATATCGATCAGATCCCTTTGAAGCAGGAAGTGGTGAATTACATGCTGGGATGGATTTTCACGGTACTCTTGGGGAAAAGGTTAGAAGTACAGCTAATGGAAAAGTCATATGGGCGAGTTGGTTCCAAGGTTATGGCAATTGTGTTCGAATAGCACATGGGAATGGTTATCAAACCTTATACGGGCACCTTTCAGCAGTTCATGTAAAAAATGGTCAGCTTGTACAGGCAGGTGATGTGATTGGATCTATCGGATCAACAGGGCACTCTACAGGACCACATCTTCATTACGAAGTTCGTTTAAATAATAAACCAATTAACCCAAATAAATTTCTATCACTCTAAAAACAAAATCACTATGGAAATTTTTTCAAAGAAAAAACCTAGTCTGAGTGAACAAAATATTTCGACTCTAATTGGTGAAGATTGTGTCATCAATGGAAATATTAATGCCAAAGACTATATGCGTATCGATGGGATGATACATGGAAATGTAACCATTGAACATGGACTAATTTTAGGCGAAAAAGGAGTAATTAATGGAGATGTCAAAACGCAAGAAATCATAGTCTATGGGACAGTTAATGGAGATCTTTATTCCAAAAAACTAGAATTGAAATCTTCAGGAAAGATTAAGGGGTCTATTACGACAGAACAAGCTCAAATGGATGCTGGTGCTGTTTACAATGGTTCGATGTCAATGCATTCTGAAGACTCTAAAGTCGGCTTTTCTAGTACTAAGCAATTAGATCTAAATAAGGTTGAACAAGCTAGTGCTAGCGCTTCTAAAGCTTCGTAAAGTTGATCGATCATTAATATTACCTCAGAGCCGGTCTGAAGCATATTTTATTTCATTCTTTTGGTTGCAATTTTGTTGGCTATTTCTCAATAGCCTCCCAACTATTGCTCTAAAATTCGCCTTATTTTGCTCTAAAATAACCGGCAATTATTTCTTAAAATAAGCTTTAGACCGGCTCTCAAATTCAAAATTTATATCTTTGACCCTCTAAATTTCAAATTCACACAAGAGGGAAGATATGTCAATACAAAAAATCAAAGTAGCCAATCCCGTAGTCGAATTAGATGGGGATGAAATGACCCGAATTATCTGGAAATTCATCAAGGATAAGTTAATTACTCCGTATCTCGATTTGGATATCAAGTATTACGATTTGAGCATTGAACATCGGGATGCAACAAATGATCAGGTGACTGTTGATGCTGCTAATGCCATTAAGCAATATGGTGTGGGTATTAAATGTGCTACAATCACACCAGATGAAGCTCGAGTAAAGGAATTTAGTTTAAAACAGATGTGGAAGTCGCCCAATGGTACAATTCGTAATATTTTAGATGGAACTGTTTTTCGTGAACCCATTGTGATGCGCAATATACCTCGTTTAGTATCCAATTGGACTGCACCAATATGTATTGGTCGTCATGCATTTGGTGATCAATACCGTGCAACTGACTTTTTGGCTAAAGGAAAGGGTAAATTAACCATTACTTTTACGCCAGAAGATGGGGGAGAGGTGCAATCTTTTGAAGTATATAACTTTAAAGGTGATGGTGTCGCTTTGGCCATGTATAATACGGATGAAAGTATTCGAGGTTTTGCCCGAGCTTGTTTTAATCAGGCTTTGACCAAGAAATGGCCATTATATTTATCCACTAAGAATACGATCCTGAAAAAATACGACGGTCGATTTAAAGATATTTTTCAAGAAGTCTACGAAAACGAGTTTAAAACGCAGTATGATGCTGTTGGTTTAACTTACGAGCATCGTTTGATCGATGACATGGTAGCTGCGGCCCTTAAGTGGAATGGTAATTTTGTTTGGGCTTGTAAAAACTATGATGGAGATGTACAATCAGATACTGTAGCTCAGGGTTTTGGCTCATTGGGATTGATGACTTCAGTACTAATTACTCCAGACGGAAAAACAATGGAGGCAGAAGCTGCACATGGCACTGTAACACGTCATTATCGTGAACATCAGGCAGGCAAACCCACGTCTACAAATCCAATAGCTTCCATTTTTGCTTGGACAAGAGGCCTTGAATTTCGTGGTAAGTTGGATAATAATCAAGCACTGATCGAATTCTGCCACACCTTGGAGCAAGTCTGCATTGAAACGGTAGAAAGTGGAAAAATGACCAAAGATTTGGCTATTTCTATTAAGCCAAAAGTAGAACATGCAGTGGATTACCTTTATACAGAGGAATTTCTTGAAGAGATTGATCGTAACTTAATAAAAAAGTTAGGTTAATGTATTTTTTAGCTCCTTTGTATCGATTAACGGGGTAGATCTTAGATATCGATAATTATAATTAAGTCCTGCATTTATGCAGGACTTAATTATTAGGTATATCAGTCATTTAGAGAAGCATGGTTTTTGTTTGGAATACATGGCTATTGTTATTTTTAATATAATAAGTATGGATAATAACGAATTTGATATTCCAGAAGATCAGGAGCAGGATTTATACGAGCATCTCAAAATAGTTGTAGATAAGGGGCAATCATTACTTAGAATAGATAAATTCTTGATGCATCGTGTAGAGAATGCATCACGTAATCGTATCCAACATGCCATTGATGCGGATAGTGTTTTAGTGAATAACAAGCCCATCAAGGCAAGTTATAAGGTTAAACCTTTAGATATTATTTCGGTTGTTTTACCACACCCTCCCCGTGATACAGAAGTTTATCCGGAAAATATTCCATTGAATATCGTTTATGAAGATGATGATGTAATTCTAGTCAATAAGCCGGCTGGAATGGTTGTTCATCCTGGTTTTAATAATTATACGGGTACTTTGGCCAATGCCTTACTTTATCATATACAGCAACTACCTCAATTGCCAGGAAATGAGGGAAGGCCAGGATTGGTGCATCGGATTGATAAAGACACTTCAGGACTCTTGCTCATTAGCAAAAATGAGAGAAGCATTCATTTTTTAGCAAAACAATTCTTCGACCATAGCATTACCCGTAAGTATATTGCATTGGTTTGGGGAGATATTGAGTCTGATGGAACAATTAGTGGATATATTGGTCGTAGTCTGAAAGATCGAAAGGTGATGGCTGTTTATGATGACCCAAGCAAAGGAAAATGGTCAGTTACACACTACCGCGTACTTGAGCGATTGGGCTATGTCACACTCATCGAATGTAAACTGGAAACAGGTCGGACACATCAGATTAGAGCCCATATGAAACATATTGGTTATCCATTATTCAACGATAGTACTTATGGGGGTGATCGTATAATTAAAGGAACTGTATTTGCAAAGTATAAGCAATTCGTTGAAAACTGTTTTGAACGAATGCCTCGTCAGGCTTTGCATGCCCAATCATTGGGTTTTATCCATCCAACAACACATCAGTTTATTCACCTTGAGGTGGAACTTCCTCTAGATTTTAAAGCCATTTTGGACAAATGGCGTAACTATGTTCAATAAACAAAGAGCAAAAAACCCAACCTAAGTACTAAACAGGTTTTCGCTCTTTGTTTATTGAATAATTAATGCCAAGCACTATTTTCCATTCACAGTAACACAACAACTACAACAGCAGCTACAGCAACAACAACCGGAAGCAATAAGATAGTGCTTCATTGATTTTTTCGATAAATGCGTCACTTTCATAATCAATTGTTCTTAATGGCCAAACATATGAGCTACATTTTTCAATGAGGTATCGCTCTCCTCTCAGTCAATTGACAGATGTGTGTTGATTGTATTTAATGATATTGCTATTAGTAAATATACATATTTACACTCATATTTACTTTATATTTATCACTATATTAATAAATATTTATTAATCTATTATTCATCAAAAAATATTAGATGCTTTTATAGTTAAATTCACAATAATTTTATAGTGAAAAATAAAAAAACAAGCTCATTATATCTTATTTTACAATATCAATTATATTAAACATTTGCCAATTGTAATTTTATTTAATATGATATTCATCGAAATGATTGAGACTAGATGTGACTCGTGTGTCGCATAATGAGTACTTTTGGTTTAGATGAAAGTAGTTAGACGAACCAATTCATACCGATTAGTTTATCGTAGATACGCTCAAACTTTCAAGTATGTTATGATAAGCTTAAGCGTGCTCATTATTGCCTTGGTTTTACCCAAGCAAGCACGTTTTAGATTTGAGTTTGAAAAGGGTAAGATTTGGATGCAAAATGATCTCATCGCACCTTATCGTTTTGCTATAAAAAAGACAAACGCTGAAATCGAGAAAGACCGCCAGGATATTCTACATTCATTGCATCCAGTTTATCAAAATAATCAAGAGATTGTTCATAAATCCATTGATGACTTTAATACTGATTTCGAAGTCAAATGGAAAGGTGCTCTTGTTCCAGAATCGCAAAAAGCTACCTACAAAACCTTTGGAAATCTGCTATTAAGGAATATTTATAGTCGTGGAGTTATGTTGCTAATTAAAAAATATCAGCAAAATAACTCTAACTACCCATTTACCTTATTAACCAATAACGCAGCTCAACATATAAATACAGCTGATGCCTATACGGTAGAAACAGGATTGAAATATGCTGAACAAATGATTAATAAGTATCCATCCATTAAAAATAAAAGTTGGCTACTTGGTCGGATAGAAAATCACTTGCAAGTAAATTATGTCTATGATGAACATTTGATGGATAAAATTGAGACTGAGGCCTTATTAAATATCTCACTTACACGGGGAGTGGTACAAAAAGGTGAGCTCATTATTGCCCATGAAGCAACGATTAATGCAGATACCTATCAAAAGTTAGAATCACTTCGTGATGCGGAAAATACTCGGGTAATCGGTGATTTCCGTGTGATTTTATTGGGACAATTTCTTTTAGTTGGGTTAATTATCAGCTTATTAGTTGTTTTTTTATATCTTTTTAGACGAGATATCTACTATAGTAATCGGCAGTTATCGATTATTTTGCTAGTAATCACAGGGATGCTGATTGTCTTATCATGGTCTCTCAAAGTGAAACTACCAAGTGTATATTATATTCCATATTGTATTGTACCAATTATTATTAGAATACTTTTTGATACACGTTTAGCTTTAAATATTCATTTGTTGGTGGTTTTGATAGCAGGTTTTTTTGTTCCCAATAGTTTTGAGTTTGCTTTTTTACAAATCACGGCAGGGATGGTATCTATCTATAGCATCAAAAATTTGGTTAAAAGGGAACAGTTTCTTGTTTCGGCATTGCTTATTTTATGCAATTATTCAGTGGCTTATTTGGGTATTTCATTTATTAGAAATGGTTCCATAGATCAAGTTGAATGGATCAACTTTATCCCATTTATCTTTAGTGTCACACTCTCTTTGTTAGCTTACCCATTGATTTATGCATTTGAAGCACTTTTCGGTATTACTTCTGATGTGTCATTAATGGAATTGACCAATACCAACATGAAGTTGCTGCGTGATTTAGCTTATAAAGCTCCAGGGACATTTCAGCATTCACTTCAAGTAGCCAATTTGGCAGAAGCTGCAATCTTCAAAATAGGAGGGAATGCATTACTAGTAAGGGCTGGTGCTTTGTATCATGATATTGGTAAAATGGACAATCCTCAATATTTTATCGAAAATCAAAGCACAGGATACAACCCACACGACATTTTATCGTACGAGGAAAGTGCACAAATCATCATTCAACATGTAAATAAAGGCATTGAAATAGCACGAAAACACCGAGTCCCCGAAATGGTAATTGACTTTATACGTACCCATCATGGCAATACCCGTGTAGATTACTTTTACCAATCTTTTCTGAAAAATTTTCCAGAACAATTGGTAGATGAAAATACTTTCAGATATCCTGGCCCAATTCCTTTTTCTAAAGAAACTGCCATTCTTATGCTTGCCGATTCTGTAGAGGCTGCTTCGAGAAGTTTAAAAGAACCAGACGACCAGCGTATCAGTGATCTTGTCGAGCGTATTATAAATTATAAACTAGATCAAAACCAACTCATCAACAGCGATATCACATTAAAAGATATTGAAACGATTAAGTCAATATTTAAAGCCATGTTAATTGGCGCTCGCCACATTCGTGTTGACTACACACTGAAATGAAACGCACCCAATGCAGATTGGCCAAAAAAAAGATTAAAGAAGTGGATGAGTAAAAAAAATATATAAGTTTTATTTTTCGGCATGTAGCCAAGCCTTTTTATTCAAAAGCTCTTCTTCCGTTTCACGTATGTTTTCATCATCTACACAGCAATCCACGGGACAAACGGCCGCACATTGTGGCTCATCGTGAAATCCAACACACTCAGTACATTTATCAGAAACAATATAGTAGTATTCGTCTGATACAGCGGGTTGGGCTTCTTCCGCATCTCTGGTATTGCCTTTTCCAAAATCAATTAGACCACGCAGAGCTGTTCCATCGGCAAATTTCCAGGACGCACCTGCATCATAAATAGCATTATTAGGGCATTCGGGCTCACATGCTCCGCAATTAATGCATTCGTCTGTAATTTTAATAGCCATGAATCCTCCTTCAAAATCTATTTTTACTTTTGTGCCGCATGGAGAGGTAAAAACAATGCAAATATAGCACATTTAGGGGAATTTAATGGAGACTGATAAGACTTTGACAGCAGATAAACTAATAGAAGTATTAACTCAATTGGGTGATCAACTGCGAAAACCAGATGATGAATTGAACCAGCTCGCCAGCTTGATCCAAGCAAAAAATGCGTGGTTTATCCCTCAAAATGTTTGCAGAGCAGTTTTTTCAATTGGCGAAATGCTGAACCGACAAGATTTAACACACTGGTTTTCCCTCCAAAAACAACAAAAGCCTACGATTCACTCAATGAAAAAAGTGGGACTGATTTTGGCTGGTAATATCCCAGCTGTTGGCTTTCATGATATCTTATGTGTACTAGTAGCCGGGCATCAGGCGCTCATCAAACTATCGTCTCAAGATCAGCTTTTAATTCCTTATCTGCTAAAAAAATTGATCGACATAACGCCAGCCATTACTGAACAAATTCAATATATTGATCGACTTCAAGGCTTCGATGCTGTTATTGCTACAGGAAGTACGAATACATCTCGATATTTCGATTACTATTTTAGAAATGTACCACACATTATTCGCAAAAATCGAAATAGCCTTGCCGTGCTTAGAGGCGATGAAACTCAAGCTGATTTAAAACAACTAGGACATGATATTTTCGACTACTTTGGTTTGGGATGTCGAAATGTTTCCAAGTTGTATGTACCTACTGATTATGACTTTCGTCTCTTCTTTGAAGCAATCGAACCATTTCAATGGGTAAGCAATCATAGTAAGTATACCAACAATTACGACTACCATAAATCAATTTTACTAGTCAATCGAGAAACACATTTAGATAATGGTTTTCTACTACTTAAACCTGCTGAATCGCTCTGGTCACCTTTAGCCGTGCTGAATTACGAAACATATGAAGATTTGGCTTCATTGGGGGGAAAAATAAAATTACTCGATGAGCAAATTCAGTGTGTGGTAAGTGCTTCAATACCAGAACTAGCCATCGATCAAGTACGTTTTGGACATAGTCAGAGGCCAAAGCTTTGGGATTATGCAGACCGGGCCAATACGATGGACTTCCTTTTTAAGCAAGCTCTTTAACTTCTTGGGTGGAACTGGGTAATGGTATCACGTAAATAATCTCGGTTCAGATGAGTATAAATTTCGGTTGTGGTAATACTTTCATGCCCTAACATTTCTTGTACTGCTCTTAAATCGGCTCCCCCCTCAACCAGATGCGTAGCAAAAGAATGCCGAAAAGTATGCGGACTGATATTTTTTTTAATCCCCGCTACTTGTGCCAGTTGTTTAATGATGATAAAAACCATTATCCTGGATATTGGATTACCACGATTATTTAGAAAAATATAATCTTCTTTTCCTGGTTTAATGGGCATATGGATTCTAATCTCATTTAAGTATATCCGCAGAAATTTGATTGCCTCACTACCTATAGGGACTAAACGTTCTTTATTTCCCTTTCCAATTATTTTTATAAAATCTATGTCTAGAAAAAGATTGGAGAGGCGTAGGGTAGTTAGTTCCGAAACCCGTAAACCACATCCATACAATATTTCGATCATGGCTTTATTGCGCACACCCTCGTGTTTGGAAAGGTCTATGGCATCGATCAGCTTATTAATATCGACGATGCTTAGTGTGTCTGGAAGTTTTCGCGTGATTCTTGGGCTCGATAGTAGGGCAGTAGGATTATTAGTGATGACGTTTTCAATCAATAAGTATGAAAAGAATGCTTTTAAGCCCGATAAAATTCGAGCCTGACTTGGTGGAAGTATTCCTAACTGATTAATCCAAACGAGGAAAGATCGCAGATCATTAATTGATACTTGCCCCACTTGTTTATCAGTTCCCTCAAAATACTGCACTAATTTATCTACATCTTGTAGATATGCTTCGACGGTATTTGATGCAAGGCCTCGTTCTAATTGCAGATAAGATTTGAAACCACGTATACTCGTTTGCCAGTCCAATTTTTTTTAAGTTTGGCTATGAAGATACAGATAATCAATGGCCCAAATTTGAATTTACTAGGCGTTCGGGAAAAGTCCATCTATGGAGATACAAATTTTGAACTTTATCTAACAACATTAAAAACTAAATACTCAAGCGTTCATATAGATTATTTTCAAAGTAATGTCGAGGGTCTAATTATTGATAAACTACATGAGGTGGGCTTTTCTTATGATGGAATTATCATTAATGTTGGAGGCTATACCCATACCTCAGTTGCTATTGCTGATGCCATTATGGCGATCGATACATCTGTTGTTGAGGTTCACATATCTAATATTTATGCGCGAGAGAAGTATCGTCATATTTCACTGACAGGCAAAAATTGCAGGGGGGTATTAACAGGTTTCGGCTTAGATGGTTATCGATTAGCTTTAGAGAGTTTTTTGCAAGAGCCTCAAAATTTCTCATAAATCACCAAAATGTTTCACCTTACTTACAAAATGCTTTAATGCAATACTCTGGTGAAAAATACCTACGTGATTGAAATTTGATGTATCCACCGATGGGTTATTACTCTGCAAGATACTTTTTAAAAAGTGACAATGTGCCCTGCTAACAGCAGCTGCATTTTTGAACTTACCTGCTAATCCATATTTCACTAAGGAAGCTAAATCCAGCCAGAAACGAATAAAGATGATCCACACAGATCGACTGAGGGGTAGATTTTTACGGAGCATCATCAGGTTATTCCTAAAATTAAGGTAGGTTTTATACGGGTGTTCTGAACTTAATGTTCCGCCACCCACATGGTAAACCCTTGAGTCAGGGCAGTACATAATTTTATAGCCTTTATTTTTTAAGCGCCAACACAAGTCAATTTCTTCCATGTGTGCAAAAAAGCGAGCATCAAATCCACCGATTTCATCCCAATACTTTTTCTTAATAAAGAATGCGGCGCCAGAGGCCCAAAAAATTTCGGCAATCGCATTGTATTGACCAGTGTCGGCTTCTATGCTGTCGAAAATACGCCCCCGGCAGAAGGGATATCCAAAAATATCTAAAAGCCCTCCAGCAGCACCCGCATATTCGAAAAGCTGTTTATTCGCATAACTTAACAGTTTAGGCTGTGCAGCAGCAATTCGATCATCGTTTTCCATTAGCTCGATCAGTGGCTCTATCCAACTGGGCTCTACTTCTACATCTGAATTGAGCAAAACAAAATAATCTGCTTCAAGCTGAGCTAGAATACGATTATATCCTTCGGCAAAGCCATAATTTTTATCATTCTGAATAATTCTGATTGTCGGAAAGTTTTTTTTTACAAAGACGACAGAATCATCCGTAGAAGCATTATCACCAACAACGATTTCTAAGTTTGGATAGGAGCTTGCAATTACTGAAGGCAAAAATTGTTGCAGATACTTTTTCCCATTCCAATTTAAAATGACAAGGGCTACTTTAGGGAAAAGAATCATTCGAGCGTGTTTTCGGGTTTAAACTTCCAGCGTTTGTGCGACCATAGCCAAAATTCGGGCTTTTGGCGAATCACTCGTTCCAGCTCGGCTGTATGAAGTTTGGTAATTTCATGTTCGGTTGTGGCTTTGGGATCTTCAACAAGTGTTTTAAATACGGCTTCGTGATATCCCCTTTTAATGCGATTCATATGATAAAACACCACTGGCCGTCCGGTCTTTTTAGCAATTTTTTCAATTCCCAAAAAAACAGCTGTAGGTTGGCTTAAAAATGGGATAAATACATTATATTCTGTTTGTACCGGCGTTTGGTCGCTTAAAAAGATGGCTAAAAAAGGCCCTTTTTGGTAGCTAATAATTTGACGAAAAGCCTGCTGCATAGGCACCAAAATTGCTCCAAAACGAGACCGAATTTGATTCATTATCGTTTCGAAATATTTATTGGACTGCGGCTTATAAATAATCATCAATTGTGTTTGAAGCAAAAATGAACAAGCAGGGGCCCCCCATTCCCAATTTGCATAATGACCCGTCGCAATCAAAGCCGATTGATTATTTCGTATGTGCTTGAGTACCTCATCCGGATTGATGATTTTAAATCGTTTAGCTAATTCAGCGCTCGAAATAGACCTTAATTTGATAGTTTCAAAAAATGTATCTGCCAAGAAGCGAAAATATTTTTTTTCAATTTGCCTACGTTCAAGGGCTGTTTTCTCTGGAAATGAATTTGCCAAATTACGCTGTACCACTGATCTACGATACCCAATCAAATAATACAAAACAAAAAATAAAATATCTGATAGAATATATAAAAACCAAAATGGCAACAGTGAAACTAAATATAACAGGGAAGAGATAATACCATAAAAAAAGGAATTCATTAGGTCATTATTTTTTAAACAGGCTCTCAAAAAGTTTCTTCCTAAATTCGAAGAGAAAAAACAGAACAAATTTAGCTTTTTATAATGGAACAAGGTGCAGTATTTCCCCTATTTTATCTACCACCCATCATGTATTTCAATAAACTTGTCCGACATAAACAGGATATTCTTTTTGAACGGTATGAGCATTTTCCAAAACAAACATTTAGAAATCGGGCAGTTATACATTCCCCTAACGGTAAGCTTGATTTAATTATTCCAATAGCCAAGGGAACTGGCCAGCACACATCGATAAAAGATGTAAAAATTAGTTATGATTTTAACTGGCAGCGTTTGCATTGGCAAAGTTTACAAACATCTTATCGCCGGTCAGCCTATTTTGAATATTACGAGGATGATCTAGTAGAACTTTATGAAAAAAGATGGGATTTTTTATTCGATTATACTGAACATATTCTAGCAATTCTTTTGCGACAACTAAAGCTGGACATTACTTACCGGTTTACAGCGGATTACGAGAAAGTTTATACCAATTTGACAGATTTTAGAACAAGTATTCATCCCAAAGTAGACAGCACATTTATACATAAACCTTATTTCCAAGTATTCGAAGAACGTAATGGCTTCTTGCCCAATTTAAGTATTGTTGATTTACTCTTTAATCAGGGGCCTCAAAGCTTAAGTTTTTTGTAGGTAAGCAAGATCTAAGTTTCGGCTTAGTGTGTGGTGAACAAAATTTCCTAATTTAGCAGGAAATGCAATCTTTTGAACTAGATAAAACGGATTTATTGCATCTCAAGCAAGCGCTGGAGTCGGATGATGCGACTTTATTGGCCTTAGTTTCGGGATATCACGCATCCGAAATTGCTATTCTATTCGAAAGTATACCTCAAGAGGCAAGAGCACGTATCATTAGTATCCTTCCAGCTGAGTTTGCATCAGTTGTAATAGCAGAGATGGACGCGGAGTTTCATCCTGAAAAACTATTAGAAAATCTGAATCCGGAACGGCGATCTGAAATTGTAGAAGAACTGGATTATGATGATGCAACTGATATTATCAGTCAGCTACCAGAAGAACAACAGCAGGAAATTCTAAAAGGACTTGACGAGGAAGATGCCTCGAATATCCGCTCTCTTTTAAGATATGAGGAGGATACAGCTGGTGGCTTAATGAATACCCAGGTCATCAAAATCAATCAAAAGCTGAGTAAAAAAGAGGCTCTGGATGAAATCATTCGTCAGTCTGAGGAGATGGAGGAATTTTATACGATCAATGTCATTGATGATGAAGGTACACTGATTGGTATTGTATCACTCAAAGAAATTATTAAATCTCGACATATCGTTCGTATTAAAGATTTAGTTAAACCAGACTTCATTTATGTAACAGCTGAAACTGATCAAGAAGAAGTAGCTAAACTTATTTCACAATATAATCTAACCAGCATTCCAGTGGTAGATGATCAGATGAAGCTATTGGGGCGTGTTACTTTCGACGATGTAATTGATGTTTTAGAGGAAGAAAATACTGAAGACTTTTTGAAAATTTCAGGAGTATCCGAAGATGAAGAGCTTTCTGGAAATTGGATAGAGGCCGTTAAAAGCAGGCTTCCTTGGTTAATTGTCAACTTAGCAACGGCTTTTTTAGCCGCTTCTGTAATTCGTTACTTTGATGACACAATTGTACAATTAGGCATCCTGGCAGGCTATATGACCATGATTGCTGGTATGGGAGGAAATGCTGCTACTCAAGCTCTTGCCGTAACTGTTCGGCGAATTTCTTTGAATGACCTAACCGATCAACAAGCTTATCGAACCGTTTTGAAAGAATTTACTGTAGGATTAATTAATGGTGCTGTAAATGGTGTGATTGTTTTTTTGTTCGCCCTGTTTTATGATTCTAATCCCATGCTTGGCTTGGTTATTTTTCTAGCGATGACAGGTAATTTGGTAGTTGCAGGAATAACAGGGGCTTCTATTCCTTTATTACTTAAACGTATAGGAATTGATCCAGCTGTTGCTTCGTCCATTATCATCACCACATTTACTGACATATTTGGCTTCCTATTGATACTTGGATTAGCTAGTAGTTTATTGCTTTAGATTTTTTAGCACTATATTCACCGACGTTTTGAAGTCACGAGGGTGATTTTTTTAAATGTATGATAGATTTAAAAGAACCACCAAAACAACAAGCAGTACTACTTATGAAAAAAAAATCATTAATAATAGGGTTAAGTGTTACAGCTATTCTCTTGCTTAGCAACACTACCACCTCTTTTGCACAAAAAGATATTTCGGGTCTTTTTAAGTCAACGCCAGATGATTCTAGAAGACTGATTGAATCCTATTTAAATCCACTATTTAAAGGATTTGGTTCTGGATTAAGTGCGGGTTGGTACAATACGGCTAAGACCAAAAAGCTAGGTCATTTCGAACTTCGAATTTCTGCTGGTGGGGCTTTTGTTCCTGCTGCTGATAAATCATTCGATATTACTCAAATTGGATTATCATCGAATATTACACCAAGCAACCCTCAATCTACTGTTGCACCAACAGTAGCGGGAGATAAAAACACAATCCCTCCTCAAATCGATATCCACGCTTCAGGTCAGCCAATCATACAGAACTTGAACTTACCCCAAGGCGCTGGTCTTTTTGTAGTGCCAGCTCCCCAAATACAGGCAACAGTTGGTTTACCTAAAGGAGTAGATGTTAGCTTAAGATTAATGCCAAAAATTAAATTAGGTGATGCTGGATCTGTTTACATGATTGGTGGGGGTGTTAGATTAAACATAGGTCAACTTATCAAAGCTAAGGTGGTTACTAAATTACCTTTTGACCTAGCTGTAGCTGCTGGGTATACACAGTTCCATTATAATTTACCTTTGGATGTACAGGCTCCAGGTACAAACTATACCGATCAATCACTTGATGGCCGTATATCTGGATTTAATTTGGAAGGAATTATCTCTAAAAGGTTACTTTTTTTTACTCCTTTTGTCAGTGTGGGCTATCAATCTTCGAGGACCAAAGTTAACCTGATTGGTGATTATCCAATTGAAATAGGTAATGGAAATTATGTGACTTATCATGATCCAATTAGCATTGATAAAAGATATTTAAGTGGATTACGTGCAGATATAGGATTTCAACTCCAATTACTTCTTTTACGCGTGTATGGTTCATATAGTCTTGCTGCATATAACTCTGTGAATGTTGGTATTGGCTTAGGAATAGGTAAATAATACCGCTTATTTATTCTGCCATAAAAAAGGTGTATAGCGTTTAGCCATACACCTTTTTTATATATGAGCTTGTCTAAAGTTTATTTTATGTTGCTCTTTTGGTTCTTTTTGGCTGCAATTTGGTTGAATTTTTTTCACCATAGTGCCCTGCTATGGCTCCAAAATCCGCCTCATTTCGCTCAAAAATAACCGGCAATAGCTTCACAAAATAAATTTTAGACAAGCTCTATTATAGCCCGCCCTAGCCGTAAACTATTAGTTGGGGCTAGTGATAGAAGTTTAATGCTCATCTGTATGCATCATTTTTTGCAAATGTTTAGTTACTGCAAATAGAATAATTGATGCTAAACCAGCCATTAGTACAAAAAGCATGAAAAATTCATAAAGTCCCTTAATCTCAAAGCCTAATAAATGAGGAGCTGGTTGATTCGGATCTGGATACAATGCACTAAGTACCCCCGCTATTTTATTAGCAGCAGCATTAGCCAAAAACCAGACAGCCATCAGTAGTGAAGCAAATCGTAACGGAGCTAATTTGTTGACTAGAGAAAGCCCAATAGGCGATAAACATAATTCACCATAAGTATGTAAGGCATACATGCTTGTTAGCCACATCATACTCACTTTGGTAGTTGGCTGTATTCCTTTTACACCGTAAGCAATCACCAAATAACCCAAAGCAAGCAAGAATAAACCTAAAGCCATTTTAGTAGGAGAGGAGGGCTCCATCCCCCTATTGCCCAATTTAACCCACAAAAAAGCAAAAATGGGAGCAAAGATGATCACAAATAAGGAGTTTAATGATTGAAAAAAGCTTGCTGGAACAGTATAATAACCTAAATTTCGTTGGGTCTGTTCTTCTGCAAAAAATGTCAATGAAGCCCCAGCCTGTTCAAATGCACTCCAAAAAAATATCACAAAAAAAGCTGTGATAAAAATGACACTGATTCGTTGTTTGTCTATACCATTCAATGATTTATCAGAAAAGATCATAAAGCCAATACCAAGTACTGCCGCAACCAATAGGTAAGAAAGTATACCAAACTTTATTGCATCGATATACACCAAACCAATAATCGCGATTGATAAAGCTAACAATCCACCATAAGTCAAAATTTGTGAAGTTTTAACTCGGGCTGTTCCATTTTCATTTGTAGGGGCTAAACCCAATGTTTTACCTTCTGGAGAAACAACAAATTTGTCTTTCAATCTTTTGAAAATCAAAATACTCAACAACATACCAATACCTGCAGCCATAAAGCCCCATCTAAAATCAGTCGGATTTCCGGTGTCTCCTAAAGCTCCACAAACTAGTGGACCTAATGCTCCACCCACATTAATACCCATGTAAAAAATAGTATATGCTGCGTCTATTCGACGATCGCCTTTGGGATAAAGCTGGCCTACCATTGAGGAAATGTTGGGTTTGAAAAAGCCATTTCCAGCAATTAAAAACCCCAAACCTGCAAAGAATAAAAAAGTAGATAGTTGAGTGGAAGTATGATACGTTGTTCCACAAAAGAACAGTAAAAATTGACCCAAAGCCATTAATAACCCGCCTGTAATAATAGATCGCTGATTACCCCAAAGCCGGTCCGAAATGTACCCACCAATGAGTGGTGTGAGATAAACAAGACCCGTATAACTGCCATATAAATTCGATGCAAAAGCTTTATCGTATAACAATGCCTTAGTCATAAATAACACCAAGATAGCCCGCATGCCATAATAGCTAAAACGTTCCCACATTTCTGTAGCAAACAGCACATAAAGGCCTTTGGGATGTGCTTTTGACAAAGTTGGATTCATTGGCTGGGCTAGATTAATTTGAGGGGCTTCTTGTTCGACTCTTGACGCTGGTTGCATTATTTCTAGCTCCATTTCTACTTGTGTCGGATTCATATCAAAACAGGGTTTTGTTCCGGCACAAATTAGAAAAAACTTTTATTTATTATTCTTTAAATTAAAATTCAATACATTTTAGTTTACTTAATAAAATAGTTGAACTGATCGAGATCTCCGACTATTTAAAATAAGCCCAATTGACCATTGTCGTCTATTTTAATATCGGCCGGATTAGTTATTTCAAAGTCAACCTGTCTTTCAATTTTAGTGGTTTCATCCTCATCCGATTGGTCCGCTTCTTCTTTAGAATCGATCAAATTTACTTTGGCAATCGTGTGTGGACTTAATCGATTCCCCTGAGCTTTCATCCCTTTTATCCCTATTAAATCAGCTAGGTTTAGTATGCTCTTTTCCACTATTTGGCTCTTACCCTTTAGTACTTCTAATTCAATTTTAGGTTGCTTGAGACATGTAATCAATACCAACTTAGAATCATTTTCTTCATTGAGGAAAGAAAGCTTCTTGCCAATGACTATATTCTCAAAAGTAAATCGCTTGAGATAGTAATTTTTTGATTTACCATCAATATAAATCACAGAAAATACTTTATTGGGATTATATTTTTCAATCAATAAACTATCCTCCTCAAAATGATTACTCAACTCAAAACCACTAAGCTCATATGTACCGTATTTACCAATAATTAGAATTTTATCATCTCCATCAAACTCGCCCAAATAATGCCCCCGATTATCGACATTCAAACGTCTCAAAACTTCATCAAACCATATTTTACGGCCCGCTAACGTAGAAATACCCTTGGCTTTTAAGACCAGTTTTTTAATGGGGTATTTACTTAAGATATTACCCATTGAACTACGGCCTTTGATGGCGATTTCTGCAAAATCTAAATCAAATTGTAGCTTACGAAGCTTGGTATGTGGTTTAAGCTGCACACTAACTAACTCTGCTTCCCCATTGGGGTTCGCTGTAAAATAGAGTACCGAAGAGCCTTTGCTTCCTTTAGTAAGATCATATTCTTTATCACGCGTAGTCCCAAGAACTGAAAATCTTTTTACATAAGATACACCCGTGATTCCATCTCTATAAATGAGATTATATACCGTTCGTTCATCATTCTTTTTAAATACCTGTGCGTGAATAATTCCCTTACCTATAAAAGTTTTCTCCGCTACTTTAGTGACTGAAAACTTCCCATCCTTGCGAAAAACAATAATCTCGTCCAGATCAGAACAATCCCCCACTAACTCATCTTTACGCAAACTAGTACCAATAAAGCCCTCATCGCGATTCATATAAAGCTTGACATTAGCTAAAGCTACTTTGGCAGCTTCTACGCGGTCGAATAACCGAATTTCTGTTTTACGTTCTTTACCACTTCCATATTTCTGCTTTAGTTTTTCAAACCAAATGATGGCGTACGCAGTAAGGTGTTTCAAGTCTTTGTTGACCTGTTTAATCTCTTCCTCAAGTGCGCGCATTTGTTCATCTGATTTTTTAACATCGAAACGAGTAATACTACTCATTGGTTTGTCAATCAACTTTTTGTAGTCTTCAGGAAGAATATTTCGATAGAACTGTGCAAAAAATGGACTAAACAATTTGTTTAAAGTTTCAACAATTAAATCAAAACTAATAGAAGATTCATATTCAGGATGTTTATACATTCCTTCCTGAATAAATAATTTAAGTAATGAATTGAAAAATATTTTTTCTTTTAGCTCTGATAATTTGATTTCTAATTCTTGTTTTAATAAATCTTTGGTATGATTGGTGTTTTCAATTAGAATATCGTTCACACTCATAAAAAGCGGCTTATCCGCTTTAATAACACAAGTGTTTGGGGAAATTGATACCTCACAATCGGTAAAGGCATACAAAGCATCAATAGTCACATCGGGCGAAATACCTGGAGCCAAATGAATAATGACTTCTACATCTTTGGCCGTATTATCCTCTATTTTCTTAATTTTTATTTTCCCCTTGTCATTGGCTGCAATAATACTATCAATTAAACTACCCGTGGTAGTAGTATAGGGTATTTGGGTAATGGCTAATGTTTTCTTGTCTTTTTCAATAATCTTGGCTCTAACTCTAATTTTTCCACCACGTTGTCCTTCATTATAAGCCGAACAGTCAATCATTCCACCAGTATGAAAGTCAGGCAGAAGATTAGGCCGATTTCCATTAAGCACATCGATGGAGGCATCAATAAGCTCTATAAAGTTGTGAGGCATCACCTTGGTTGCTAAGCCGACAGCAATACCATCAGCACCCTGGGCTAATAAAAGTGGAAACTTCACTGGAAAAGTGATGGGCTCCAGATTACGGCCATCATAACTTGACTGCCATGCGGTAGTATCTGGATTAAAAATAACCTCGTTGGCAAACTTGGAAAGACGAGCCTCGATATATCGAGGAGCTGCAGCAGCGTCGCCAGTGACTGGATCGCCCCAATTTCCTTGCGTATCAATTAGTAGATTTTTTTGTCCGATTTGCACCATCGCTTCGCCAATGGAGGCATCTCCATGTGGATGATATTTCATCGTATTACCGATTACATTAGCGGCTTTATTAAACCGGCCATCATCCATCTCCTTCAAGGAGTGTAATATCCTCCTTTGAACAGGCTTTAATCCGTCATGAATATGAGGTACAGCCCGATCAAGAATTACATACGAAGCATAGTCTAGAAACCAACTTTCATACAAACCAGATAATGATGCTGCGTTTGTGATATGATGGTCTGAAGCTTGAGCTTGCCCATCGTTTTCATTGACATGATCCACTTTTTCTTAGAGGCTTTATAGAACTTGTTTAAAACTTAAACAAGTTCATTGGTTGAAATCAATTAATGCTGTTAAGAGTGTTTTATTTTCAATAGGCGTTCCAATGGTGATTCGAAGACAATTTTCACAAAGTTCAATTTTTGATCGATCTCGAACAACAATCCCTTTTTCGGCCAGATACATATAAACAGATCGAGAATCGGTCATTTTTACCAGAATAAAATTGGCATCAGAAGGGAGAACGGCTTGGATAAAAGGTAGGCTTTGTAGTGCTTCACGCAATAACTCTCGTTCAAGAACAGCCTCCTTGATCCACAAATTAACCTGATCAATTTGCTCTAAAGCATTTAAAACCAATTGTTGGGAAACCTCACTAATGTTATAAGGAGGCTTAATTCTATTTAAAACATCGATAATTCCCTCACTAGCAAAAGCCATTCCTAAACGTAATCCAGCTAATCCCCATGCCTTAGAAAGAGTTTGAAGAACAACTAAATTTGGATACTTAGCTAGTTCATAAGTCAATGATTTTTGTTTAGCGTAATTGATATATGCCTCATCAACTACAACTAACCCATCAAAATTGGTTAATATGGTCTCAATATCTTCTCGATTGATAGAATTACCCGTAGGATTGTTAGGAGAACAAATAAAAATCAACTTTGTATTTGCATTGATTGCTGCATCAATACCACTCAAATTGAGTTGATAATTAGCCTTGAGTTTTACTTTTTTGACCTCAATATCGTTGATTCTTGCTGCCACCTCGTACATACCATAGGTAGGAGGAACCGTAATCACATGATCTATGCCTGGTCTACAAAAAGCCCGAAATAGTAAATCAATGGCCTCATCACTACCATTTCCTAGAAATATATTTTTTGATGGGATACCTTTAACTAGCGATAGCTGCTCTTTTACACGTTTTTGTCGTGGATCTGGATATCGATTATAGGCCGTTTTGAGGGGCGATCCATAACTATTTTCATTGGCATCCAAAAAAATGGAAGCCTCCCCCTTAAACTCATCTCGCGCAGAAGAGTAGGGGGTCAAACTTCTGATATTTTCTCGTAAAAGCTTATCCAGATTAAACATGAAGGCTATTATCGTATAGATAAATAGGTATCAACCTCTGCTTCAGTTGGGTTCTGACTTTTAGAACCATAGACATCAAAATCAGCTATATACTTTCTATTCGGACTATTCTCATTCCAGATTTTCATCCAGGTTTCACCTACACAATCAGGTAACTTTCCTTTAGACGTATAAATTTGATAAGTCGTTTTTGGAATGACTTTACTTATAAATCCTTCTGGAATAGATTGTAAAGAACTTACTCGACATCCAATAATGGTTGTATAAGGAGCCGTTTGATCACTTTCATAATCTGTATAGATGCAATAAATATCATTATTCTCTTTGTTAGGAATTTTTTCAATGAGATTTTCCATCATAAATCGACCAAAAAGATTTCCAATGTCTTTTTGCGATTGTCCATTTTGATTCGTTGTGCGTACCGAAATTCCAATCACTTGGAATTGATCAAGCTGAATAGTTTTTTGCCCCATCACGTTTAAGCTAATAAAATTGATAATTAAAATAGTTGAAAGTAAATACCGTTTTTTCATGTAATGATGATTTTAAAAAATTTGATTATACATAGTGTTTAAACCTACCCCAATCTTACCGTTACAGCATTTTTATGTGCATCTAAGCCCTCTAATTCAGCCAATAACTGAACTGTTGGCCCCAGGTTTCGAATTCCTTCTTTAGTGATATTTTGAAAAGTAATTTTTTTAATGAATGAATCAACCGAAACGCCAGAATATGCCTTCGCAAAGGAGCTTGTAGGCAAGGTATGATTCGTTCCTGAGGCATAATCTCCAGCACTTTCTGGTGTAAAATGCCCCATAAACACGGAACCTGCATTTTTAATTTCTGGCCCAATTTTACTCCAGCAATCTACAGCTAAAATCAAATGCTCCGGCGCATAAATATTGCTAAAAGACATAGCTTGTGTAAGATCACTTACTAAAACTGCATATGAATGTTTCAATGCTTTTCCGGCAATGTCAGATCTGTTTAATACAACGAGCTGTTTTTCGATCTCTAAGTTTACTTTTTGAATCATATCCACGGAATTGGATACAAGTATAGCTTGACTATCGATTCCATGTTCTGCTTGCGCCAATAAATCAGCAGCTACATAGATCGGATTAGCTGTTTCATCTGCAATGACGAGTACTTCTGAAGGCCCTGCAGGCATATCAATGGCTGTTTGGGTATTCAATTGAATTAGCATTTTAGCTTTAGTAACATACTGATTTCCTGGACCAAATATTTTATCCACCTTAGGTATTGATTCCGTTCCATAGGCCATAGCAGCAATAGCTTGGGCACCACCTACTAGATAGATTCGATCAATCCCTAAGAGATGAGCACAGTAAGCAATGTAGGCATTGACCTGTCCGTCTTTTTGTGGCGGGGAGCATACAATAATTTCTTTGCATCCAACAATCTGTGCTGGTACACCGAGCATCAAAAAAGTACTCGGTAAAACAGCTGTACCTCCCGGAATGTACAGACCTACTCGATCTATTGCACGTGACTCTCGCCAACAGGTAACCCCAGCCATAGTTTCGACTTTATCTTCTTGCTTTAATTGGCTTTGATGAAATTTTTTGATATTCAGGTAAGCCTGATAAAGTGCTTGTTTTTCTTCTTCACGAATGGTGGATGTTAATCTTTCGAGTTCAGGTTTATCAAGGTATAAGCAATTGATATTCACTCCATCAAACTGTTTGGCATATGCAATTAGTGCAACATCTCCAGCTGATCTCACACGATGAATAATGGATTCAACAGCAATCTCAATAGATTTTTTTTCATCCACATTACGTTTACAAAGGCGAGCAATATCTTGCTGATTTAGATCTGATAGGGTATAAACTTTAAGCATCACATAAAATTCAATATTTCGATGGATTGAAGGAAGGGGGAAAGCTTATAAAATCATCTTCTCAATAGGCATAACTACAATCCCCTGCGCACCAGCGTATTTCAATAGATTAATCTTCTCCCAAAAATCTTGCTCAGAAATAACTGTGTGAACAGCCACCCAATCGGTTTGAGCTAAAGGAACTATCGTTGGACTTTTAATCCCCGGCAATAATTTTACAATAGCGTCTAAATTAGCAAGTGCCACATTAAGAACCACATATTTAGTTTCCTTTGCTCGTAGAACAGCTTGTATGCGTTGCAGCAGCTCTTGAATTAAGTTCTTTTGTTCACTACCTTTATTTCCAATCAAAATAGCTTCTGATTGTAATACATCTACAAAGGGCTTTAATCCGTTGCTTTTTAGGGTTCCACCAGTTGATACGAGGTCACAAATAGCTTCACTAAGTGATAAACTCGGAGTAATTTCCACGGACCCAGATATCGTACGAATTTCCGCCTGAATTTGATTAGCAATTAAAAATTTTTTTAAGATAACAGGATAGGAGGTGGCAATTGCTTTACCATTTAAATCAGATATGGAACGAATGGCACTATTATTTTCTATCGCAATTTTCAGTGTACACTTACCAAAACCCAATCTTTGTAATAGAATCACCTTGGCTTCTGTTTCCTGAATAATATTTTCACCAACAATACCGATGTCAGCAATACCATCTTGAACATATTCAGGAATATCATCATCACGTAAAAAGAGTATTTCCAGAGGAAAGTTAGAAACTGGTGATATCAATGAACTTTTATAGTTTTCGAAGATTAGTCCACAACTTTTCAAAAGTTCCACAGACTTCTCGTTTAATCTACCTGACTTTTGAATTGCTATTTTAAGTGTTTTCAATGCTGTTTGCTATCTTATAAGATAAGTACAAAGATAAAGACTTCAAGGAAAGTAAGAAGTTAGGGCTACGGAGATTAAAATGTTATGTCTTATGTAATCTCTTATTAATTTAACATAATATTAATTATTGGACAATTTACTATCTAAAATGACTATAACACGTACGAAGTATAAAATATTAGCCCTAATGCTGGTAGTTTATATTCTCATTATTTGTATCAAACAGTTGTCAGCTCAGCCATATATAATTGAGCCATTAGATAGTGTTATATCACGCATCCATGAAAACTCCAAATTCAATCAAAACACACGCATAGCTAACTATAGTGAAACAAAAACTAAAACCTGGTATCATCTATTGCCAAGTATTGGCTACAATGCAATAGCTAATGGTGTGTCGGTCAGTTTTAATCTAAGCAGCATTATCTCTATAGCTGATAAAAAGCGTACCCAGCAATACCAAATCAACGAATGGCAGCGCACCGAAAACCTAGAAACCACCCGTAAAATAATTGAAGCAAAAACAGCATATCGCCAATTGCAGAATACATTAGACCATGCCTTACAGCATCAGCAGGTTTTTGAAATCGATAGCATCAGCTTTTCAATCAAACAAAAAGCCAATCAGGCCCATAAAATCAATACAGAAGACTACCTAGAAGCAAAAAGAAAATACATCGTCCACCAATCTACAACCTACCCTATGCGCCAAAGAATCTATGAATTAGCAAACCAAATCTCCCTATTACAGCAAAAGGAGCTATATCTAGTAGCTCCTTTTATTCTTTCTTCAAAACTTTCAATTCCTAACTGCAATTAAAAATCAAAAGCCATGAACAAATCTAACATTTTAGAACAAGTAAGCCCAGCGGATATTTATCTGCATTTTTTATCGCTCGACACTTTCCCTTCAAAAAACATCAGCAGTCCATTTTCTGAGGATCAAAACCCATCTTTTAAGCTTTATGATAACGGAGATTTCAAATGCTTTAGCACCGGTAAACAAGGTGATGTTTTCCAATTTGTTGCTGAGCTCAAAGGTTTAGATAATAAAACTCAATTCAACGAGGTAAAACAAGTCATAACCTCAGAGCTCGGATTAATACAGAACATCTCCTATCCTACTCTTCCTACTACGAAAAAAACAGATAATATAAGTGTTAAACATCACAATGAATGGTTGCCTATTCATCTCTCATACTGGGAAAAATACGGTGTAAAGGCTAAACATTTGGATGAATACGGCGTTAAACCTCTTAAGTATTTCGAGTTTTTAGACAGCAAGTCTGAGCTTAAAAAGTTCCCAATATTTGATGGTGTTGCTGCCTTTAGCTATCAATTAAACGGCCGTTTTGAGATCTATATACCACAACAAGAAAAGGTCAAGAAATTCTACCTATCCAAGCATACCAATGCGGACATTTTCGGATTGGCTCAGTTGCAGAAAGGTACTCCAATCATTATTTGCGCTGGTAAAAAAGATTGTCTTACGTTAATAGCTAGCGGGTTTCAAGCAGTCTGTTTTAAATCAGAAGCTACCAACCCATCAGTAGAGCAAATCGATCAGTTGCGCTGCCACGGCCCTTTATTTATTTGTTATGACAATGATTTTCAAAATACCGTCAATAACGGACAATTACGCCAAGCTGAACTAGTAAAAAAATTTGATCTGATACCGTTAACTATTCCGGATGTTGTTAATGATATTGCTGACTTTTACGAGACAACTTCACCTGACAGGTTTAGTGAGTATATACAAGATTATATTAAGCGATCAATAAAAGAAACACCTGCGCAAAAAGAACAAATACTTCAAATCAGACCCATTAAAGAGGTAAAATCATCTAATGAGCAGCAATTAACCACCATATTTCATATCACCGAAAACTATTTATCAAAGCATTACGACATCCGCCGAAACACTGTTAAGCTAGATATTGAAATAAGACCCAAAGGATCAAATAATCTGTGGCGCTCACTTAACGAAAACACCCTATTTGTGGAGCTTCAGAAGAAAGGGATTAATATCAGTATCGAACGCTTGGTATCCCTTTTAAAGTCCGATTACACACCAGAATACAACCCATTTAGTGATTATTTCAATAACCTCCCTATATGGGATGGAAAAGACTACATCCACGAATTATCTAGTTATGTAAAGGCAGATAATCAAAAGGAATTTAATCACCATTTCAAAAAATGGCTAGTTCGTGCTGTCAAGTGCGCACTTATTCCAGAATATTTTAACAAGCAAGCCTTTGTATTGGTTCATAGTAGCCAAAATAGCGGTAAATCAACTTTCTGTCGCTTCTTATGTCCGCCAATATTAGCCCAGTATATCGCCGAGGATATCAGTAATGATAAAGATGCACGCATCCTACTTTGCAAAAATTTCCTAATCAATCTTGATGAATTAGCTGTGCTAAGTAGGCAGGAGATTAACTCGCTTAAATCATACTTCTCTAAAACTCAAATCAACGAGCGCATGCCATATGATAGAAAGAACAGCATTATTCATCGAACATGCAGCTTTATAGGCTCTACCAATATGGACGAGTTCTTAAATGACGAAACTGGCTCTGTTCGTTGGCTGCTATTCAATATTCAATCGATCAACTGGCAATACAAGCAAAAAGTAGATATTAATAAGGTTTGGGCTCAAGCATTCGCCTTGTCAAATGACAATAGCTTTGAAGCAGAACTATCTAGAGAAGAAATAGCCGAGAACGAACGAAGAAATAAAGACTTTCAAGTGATTACGAATGAACGTGCACTTGTTCAATCCTATTTGGCTAAGCCATCAGAAGGGAAACGAGTAGTATTTGCCTCTCCCACCGATATACTTATTTATTTAAAACGCTGGAGTGGATTAGACAAACTCTCTAATGTCACTATTGGTAAAGCACTGAAACAAGAAGGTTACGAAAGGATCAAAAAATACAATGATGAAAAGGTACAACAATGGGGGTACATGGTTGTATTATTAAAAGAACAAAATAACTTTTGAGCAGAAAAAAAGAAAATATCTTGCCTTGTTATACTATTGCTATTCAATATCCTTGTTTAAACATATCAGAGGCCATTATATGAATAGTATAAGATGAATAAATTCATCTTATACTATTCTTGCCTTGTTATACTATTTAGCCTGTTTAAAAATATAGTATAACAAGGCAAGGTAAGTATACCTGTAGGCAAGATGTTTTTTGACGCAAAAATGGCCTTAACAGTATCAAAAACAAAGAATAGTATAACAAGGCAAGATAAAATTGATTTTTTTGAATTACCACAGAAAAACATGTCCGTACAATCCAAATTACATTACCTAAATGCCTCGGAATGCGACATACTCCTTGGTTCTATTCGAAATCAGAAGCATAAACTTATTGTATTAATCATGCTAGATTGTGGGCTTCGGGTTTCCGAATGTCGTACACTGAAATATTCCAATTTCGATTTTAAAGAAAAGCTCCTAACTGTTTCTTGTCTCAAAAAAAGAGGTATGAGTATACAGCGAGTCATTCCTATATCAGATAGATTGTATCACCTCTTGGCAGAGCATCTAGCCTCACAAAAGAATATTAACAAGGATAGTTTTTTGTTTCCTGGTATCGGTAAAAATAATGATGGTGCCATATGTCGCGACACGGTTAACAAACTATTGACTAGGTTAAAACCAAGAACTAATATTTACCATCTTCACCCACATGCTCTGCGTCATACTTTTGCTACGCACCTGCTTATTAATGATGTGCCTATCCATAATATCAAATCATTGCTTGGGCATAACAAACTTGATACTACATTGGTTTATACTCACATTCCGGTCGATCAGCTACGTAGTAATATCAGTTCATTGGCCAAGAAAAAGACTTTTTTTCGTCGATGGGTGGACTATTTTTTTCCTATCAAATCAAAGCCAATTAATATTTCATTTAGTCAGCAAAACATTAGTGTAGGTCGTAATGATGAACTGCAATTGTTGCAAGGCTTATCATTAAAACGTGTAAATACATTTATTATTGGTGATATAGGTGTAGGCAAGTCCCACTTATTGGAGCAAATATGTGTTTCTATTGATCATGTTTTAAGGTTTGATGATCTGGATAACATCAAACGTACTCTAGGTAATACCTTACTTTACCTTTATAAGAATGAAAAGCAAACTGTATACAATCTCATTTATGGCGACTTTGATTTGAATAAGGCACAAACGAGAATTACCCGTGAGAGTGTCGCTAATTTGTGCGATGAAATAAAAAAGGTTACTGTAAAGAAAGAGTACACTATTGTTATTGATAGCATTGATGGTATTACTCCTAAAACGGTACGCGTTCTAGAGTTGCTTAAAGATCATTTTACTATCATTGCAGCAGCGCGTAGTATCAAGGTCAATCACACATCCCTATTTTGGGATTTTGAACGCATTCAAATAAAGAGTCTTTCTCGCCATCATGCACTTGAGCTTATCCAGCGCCTTACGCATGACTTAGAGGTTGAAGATTACTATGTACTACTTAATCATATCTATGAGCAAACAAACGGTAACCCGCGAGCTATTTATGAGTTAGTTAATCGATATCGTAAAGAACCTATTTTAACTAAAGAAGTAGTCAAGTCTATACGTCATGCAGGTGCTTTACCTGAATATGATATGACTATTTTCATCGCAATTATATTGGGAGCTATCGCATGCCTAAGGTATTTTACAGCCGAAACAGGTAATGTAAGCCTTCGAACCATTGGTGGTTGTGCTCTTATTCTTCTGCTATTAAGCAGATACATTTTCCCAAAGTTTAAACGTAAATACATCTAATCATTTACTTATGTCAGGTACAAATCATATCGCTGGAGGGCTACTATTTACGGGTATATTCGCCTCATTTTGGAATATCAATATCTTTTCTGACGCTGGTTTGCTAGGGCTTACAGTATTAGGCTCCGTATTGCCGGATATTGATCATACCAAAAGTCCAATAGGTAAGCTTTTTTGGCCTTTATCTCGCTATTTAGATACACGATATGGCCACCGTACAATTACCCACAGTTTATTATTTCTCGTTTTTATAAGCTTATTTAGCTATGCTATTCAGCGCCTATTCTGTCCATCCTATCCTATTGGGCTCATTTTCTTTTTTTCTGCCTTTTCTCATTTGGTGTTGGACATGGTTACCATTTCTGGTGTTCCTTTATTTTATCCATTTGTAAAAAATCCTTGTGTCATTCCTGGTAATCCAAACTTTAGGCTTCAATCAGGGAGTTTTAGAACCGAAGCTATTGCTTTATTAATTTTTGGGTCGTTGTTGTTTACGTGTAGTGATTTGTTTGCTCATGGTTTTTGGACTAGTTACAATCGTGTATTCGGTACGTTAAAGCATCTATACAATGAATCAAATAGTACGGGTGATTTTTTATTGGTTCATTACGATATCATAGACAATGGTTCTCGTATAATAGACACTGCTTTATTGATAAAGTCATCTGAAAAGAAAGCTACTTTATATGGTGATGGTCATCTTGTTGAATTAGATAACTCAAAGCAAAATCAGCACATTAACGATGTAAAACCTATTCGTACAGGTATTAAATATAAAACCATTACAGTTAATAGAATGTTTACAGGGCTCGAGATAGATTCGCTCAATAGTATACTTAATAATCGTGTTGTTTCTGGTTATATAAAATCAAGTGAATTATTCTGTTTTCATTTAAATGGTGTTGCAGAAAAAAAGAAAACTATCACTATGTCTTCAGTATTGAGCCCCCAAATCAGTCTTATTGTCGATTCTTCACAGACGTTGGCGCGTCATCAAGCGGAGCAAATAGCACTTGAGTTGAAGCAAGATATTTTAAAGTGGCAGAAAGAAGAATTAAAATGGAGGAATGACAACAAAAAGTTACTTGCACTAAAGAAGGATTTAGAACACGCCTCAGATTACTATCAACGAAACGATTTAGAAAATCAGATTATAGAACTTCAGAAGACCGTTCAAAAGGATAAACCTGCTTCTAATTACACTCCAAATCATGTTAAGCTTAATCATTACGAGTATTTAATGAGTAAAGCATATTATCCATCTGTTCATAATTTTCACGTTAATATTAGCTATCCAGAGATACCGCATCAGTTTAAATAAAACGTATAGACGTATAAATGTATAAACGTATATACATATATACGTTTATACATTTATACGTCTATACTCAAATAAGCCCTTACCGCATCTTCGATGAGCACTTTTACGTTAGTTTTTTTCTCTAGTGCGCGGGTTTTGAGTTCGTTTAATATGTTTTTGTCCATCCAAAGCATATATCTGCTTTCGTTGGCTCTTTTATTTTCTTTTATTGGACTAACTTTTTGGATAGTAGGCTCAATGCTTGAGACATTTTTTAAATCTTCGAATGGGTTTCTTATCATTTAAGTACATTTAATATTTCAGTTGCCAATAATTCAATCTCTTGCTTTGCTTGGCTATCTTCAGAGGTGAATATACCGCCGCTTAGGAATGTATTATTGAAAGCTACACGATCGCCTATTTGGCCAAGAATAGGGATATTGTAAGCGTATAGTTGTTCTTTAGCAAAGAAGGTTAGGCTTGTTCTTGGTTTGACCATATTTAGTATTATCCCACCAAGTAGCTTGTTGTTGTTTTTTTGTGCTTCTTTAAATAGTTTGATTGTTGCATCAATTGCCATCACATCTGGCACACCTGCTTTCGTTGGTATTAAAACAAAATCTGCTTCACTGAAAATGGTTGGTATTTTTTCAGATAAATATGGAGGAGTATCTACTAAAATAACATCGTACTTTTTGTTATTCTTTTTTGCTTCATCATGAGTCATTATATTTAGTCCTGAAGCGATGTTCTTTAATCGTATTAGTGTGCCTTGTGGGTCTGTGTCTGTAAGTGCGATCTTCATTTCTTGACTAAATCTATAAGCCAAGTTCAAAGCTAGGGTGCTTTTTCCGACTCCTCCTTTTTGATGGGCAACTACAATGGTTTTACTCATGGGTTTAAATATATATGTTTATACGTATAGACGTATATACAAAGCAGGTTGCTTTTCACTTTTCGCGGATAAAAATCGAAAATAATAGACTTTATCATCCCACAAAAGGCGTCCACACAGCCTCATGCACATTGGCCAGTGCTCAGGCGGTTATAAGGCATTCCGGCTGTTTTTTCTCCCTTGCTGGCTCAAAATAGCTTGTTCCGCACAAATCCATCACACCATAAAGCAGCCAAAAGACTACGGCATAAACCCGCAGGCTTTTGCACACAAGTCTATTTATTCCGTTTCCTTTTGGCTGCTTTCCCACACAAGCTATTTGTCGCCGCTATTCCAAAAAACAGCCTCCATAAAAGCCACCCGGCGGGTTGTTTTCGGGGGGCCTGATGGCGCCGGGTGGCTTTTTTTTGTTAGGCCTCGCCGCCAGGCCGCTAGCAGCGCCCCCCGAGCCCCCTGCTAGCTGCTAGCGGCGGCTCGGAGACTCGGTACCCTCGTCGTAACCGCCTGAGCACTGGCCAATGTGCATGAGGTCCATCCCTTTTTATACATTCGCAATTATTTTTAACTATTACCATTATTTATTTCTTTAAGTATTCGTAAATGAAAAACAAATCAAGATTTATTGTCGGGTTATTTATTCTTTCTGTACTTGGTGCAGGTTGTAAGAAAAGTGTATTAAATGAAATTCGACCGTCTAAAAACAACATTCAAGCGTTGTCGGCTGTGTCAACAACTAAATTTCAAGTGACGAAAAATGACGCAAAAGTTGGTTATGGCGGTGTACCTCACTTGTTGTTTAAAAACAAACCGGCATCAACAGCGCAATTCGTTATTATTATGGATGGCATTGATAGATCAAAGCAACGTAAAGCTATTTGGATAGCTACAGGATCAGGCTCTTTAACCCAAACTCATGCTCTGGGATTTGGGTTGCCACAATCTCAAATAGATGCTGGTGATTTAAAAATATTGCAACCGTTCTTTATGCCTGTTGGCATGAAATCCCCTTCTTTAGAGGTTTTTGCAATTGGTAGAGTGTTATCTGAAGAAGAATTGAATGCTATAAAATTCATGACTCGAGATCAATTTAAGATTTATTGTCTAAGTCATACTATCCCTATTCTTGAAGAGGCAGTAGCTAAGGATTTTAAAAAAGCAGTTGATGCTGAAATAAAGTTTATTTCATCCGAAATCAGAAAAAAGGAAGCTGCTATACATAGAGCGGAATTTGACAAGTCAAGGGCTCAAAATGATTTAGCTGCAGAAAAATTAAAGCCCAAGGGTAAGGTGACAACTAAAGAACAAAAATTGAATACTGTTGAGATTAAATTATCCGGCTTAAAATCGGAGCTTGTAGTGCTGAAGAATCAGTTTGAGGACCTAATGAAGCAACAATCTGAAGTATAGCGTTTCGATATATCCATAAAGCCCATGTAGCAAAAAGGAGTACTTTTAAGGGTACCCCTTTTTGCTACATGTATGTTTACCCATCTCACAGCCCAGTTTTTCCATAATCTATTTTTTTAAGAGATAAAAGGGCGCAAATATTTGATTGCTCCCTTCAGGCCAATGCACCCTCTACAGCCAAAAGACTACGGCATAAACCCGCAGGCCATTGCACACAAGTCTATTTATTCCGTTTCCTTTTGGCTGTAGCCCACGCAATCAATATGTAGTGGCTTTCTTTTTCCCCTTAAAAAAATAGATTATGGAAAAACTTAATGTCAAAGAATGGGAGTTTAAACAAGAGCTAAAGAAGCTCCTAGGGCAAGGTGGCTCTTGCATGCCCGATCTTAATCGTGTTATCAATGGTGGCGATAAAAAGGCTATAAGGGCACATATAGTTCGTTGCTGGGAGCATTTAAGGGTCATTTATCGTCTTTGTGGGGAGGAGTAATCCTCCTCTTTTTAATGCTAAAGCCGTCTCCGCGCTTCGCTTGGTTTCACCTTTTTTGTAATGATTTTCTCCCTTTCTTTAATTTACCCCCACATTCCAATCATTACAAAAAAGGCGATCTATTTTCTATCACGATTCCCATTTTTTGTCAGAGGCTGATTAGTTCAATCGCATGTATCAATAGATAGACAATCAATTCAACTATTACGCCGCAAATAATCTGATTTTTTAATTCCATGATCTATGTTTTGCTCAAAAATCACAGATGTTGATTTTATCTGAAAGGACACAGGTGTTAACACCTTTAAAGCGCTATTGATTGACTTTATAGCCCATTTTTTGCAGACATTTTAGTGGATTTTTTAGTCTGCAAAATATCCATTTTGCAGACGCGGGCCTTGTATAGGAGATTATTACCCCCAGTCTGGTATATATGTAGTATTAAGTATCTAGAGATTTAAAGAGGATGGATTTCGGCTATTATGCCAGAAGAGAAGTATTAATATGGTGTTGTCATGTGGTTTGTAGTATATGGATACCATTTTTATAAGTACAGCTTTCCTTATACCCTTAGATGAGAGAGTTTCTGCAAGTGGATATGCTTGTGGTTGTTGTTGAATTATGGAAATAACTTCATCAATCCTCTCTTGAAAGTCGGCATAGTTTCTATCATCCCAATATTCATTTAAATAATCGACTAGTTCGTAAAATGAATCTTCAGCCTCTGTTGTCCAAATAACTGGCTTCATTTCTTCATGTATTTTTCTTGGTATCTCTTCATTACTTCTTCTGTTGTGGAAACCATTCCATTTTCAGCCTGTTCTAGTGATATAGTCAACCTTTTTTTTATATATAGTTTCTCATACTCACTTGGATACAATAGTTGAATAATCTTAGCCAACTCATTAATGTCAAATTTCTTGTCCCTTAGTTTTCTGTAGTATGTAGCTGGTGCTATTCCTAATTCTTTGATTACACGTTCTGTTTTGTAATCACTTTTACTGATACGCCTATCTAGGTCTATTAGTAAATCCTGAACTTCAAGTATAGATTGAACTATCATTTTTATCTCTTTAATTTATCTATATATAACAAATATATGTAAATTGTCGCACCTTTCATAATATTAATTATTGGACAATCTACAATTTCATTCTATGATTTTATCCTACAAGAAATATTTAATTTTCCTTATATTTGCCCACTTGCCGATTAGCAATAATGCTAATCAGTTTAAAAATTATCATGAACCCATTTAGTAACCTGGGTATCCGTCATGATATTGTTAATGCCATTACTGAATTGGGGTTCACAAACCCCACACCAATCCAGGAACAAGCCATCCCGGTATTACTTTCAGGCAGCAACGATTTTGTCGGATTAGCTCAAACCGGAACCGGAAAAACGGCAGCATTTGGTTTGCCATTGTTGGAGTTATTGGATTTTGAAGAAAATTATCCACAGGCTCTCGTATTATGTCCAACTCGTGAACTTTGTTTACAAATTGCTAGCGATCTAAACAATTACTCTAAAAAAATGGCTGGTGTGCATGTAGTAGCTGTTTATGGTGGGGCTAGCATCTCTGATCAATTGAGACAAATTAAACGAGGCGTGCAAATTGTAGTGGCTACACCTGGCCGAATGTTAGACATCATTGATCGCAAAGCAATTGATTTTTCACAAGTACAATATGTCGTACTTGATGAAGCTGACGAAATGCTCAATATGGGCTTTCAGGAGGATATTGATCAAATTCTATCCACTACTCCAGAAGATAAAAAAACGTGGTTGTTTTCAGCTACTATGCCTTCGGAGGTTCGTCGTATTGCTAAAAAGTATATGACTGATCCTTTCGAGTTGATCATGGGTACCAAAAACACAGGAAATGCCAATATTGATCACGAGTATTACATTGTTAAGGCTCGCGACAAATATGCGGCATTTAAACGTATCGTTGATTTTAACCCCGAGATTTTTGGTATCGTATTTTGTCGTACTAAAATTGAAACCCAAGAAATAGCAGAGTCTTTAATCAAAGATGGTTATAATGCTGATGCACTTCATGGGGATCTTTCGCAACAACAACGTGATAAAGTGATGAAGCGTTACCGCGATCGTAGTTTACAACTACTAATCGCTACAGATGTCGCAGCGCGGGGTATTGATGTCAATGA
Source organism: Pedobacter sp. (assembly GCA_008015505.1). Taxonomy (GTDB): domain Bacteria; phylum Bacteroidota; class Bacteroidia; order Sphingobacteriales; family Sphingobacteriaceae; genus Daejeonella. The sequence goes on along the minus strand of SSFR01000006.1, from coordinate 66,262 downwards.
TGTTACTCACGTGATCAATTATTCTTTACCTGATGAAATCGAAAATTATACGCATCGTAGTGGACGTACTGCTAGAGCGGGAAAAACAGGGGTGTCTATTGCTATTATTAATTCCAAAGAACTTGCTAAAATTCGCCAGATTGAACGTGTTATTGGCAAGCAATTTACTAAAGTAGAGATTCCTTCAGGTTTTGATGTGTGTGAAAAGCAGCTTTTTGCTTTGGTACACAAGGTACATAACGTTGTAGTGAATCAAGATCAGATTGAGCAATATATTCCTAGAATCATGGATGAATTTAAAGATCTGGATAAGGAAGAAGTTGTCAAACGTTTTGCATCTCTTGAGTTTAACCGTTTTTTGGAATATTATAAGAGTGCTCCGGATCTAAATGCTTCTACACAAGATGAACGAGGTAGATTGGATCGAGGACGCGAAAAAGTAGGGCGATTTGCACGCGATGGATATAAGAGCGATTATACCCGTTTGTTTATTAATCTAGGCTCTGTAGATGATTTTACTCGAGGTGATATGTTGGGCTATATCTGTAACAATACGAAGATTAGTGGGAAGAGTATCGGTAAAATTGATTTAAAAGGTGTTTATACCTTCTTTGAAGTTGAAAATAATGTTGTTGATAAAGTGCAACAGGGTTTTAAATCTGTTGATTTTCAAGGTCGAAGTGTTCGTATAGAATTGGCTGGAGATCGAGACCGAAATTCTGGGTCTAGTGGTGGATTTCGAGGGAATCGTGATGGTGGCTATCGAAATAAAGGTAATGGTTTTCGAGATTTTTCAGGTAAACGCCGTGAGAGTGGTGGCTCTGAGCGGCGTAGGCATTACTAGTGAAAAATCTTAGAAATAAGAGAACTAACCATGTAAACAAAAGAGGCTGTCTAGACAAATAGACAGCCTCTTTTGTTTACATAAAATATGTTTTCATATACTTCTCTCCTTTTTTAGGTTGTGTACTTTTAATTGATAGTCTAAAGTTCCTGTGATACATAACCAATCTGATTGCAATACAATGATTCAAATATAGCTCTCGGACCGTTTTTATACTTCTTTTACCTAGAGTTACAGCTAATATTTCACGGCTCTTTTTGCAATAAGCATATAGAATCATACCTTTTTATTTTTGTTTTGCATGAAACTATAGATAGACATCATCTACTCCTACCCGATGATAGTGAGTATGCTTTTGATTCTAGTACAAATCTTTAAACGATACGATTAACCCAAGGACACAATCAGTACAGATACGAAGCATTCGACTAATAATAAACGAAGACAAATCTGTCGCATGAACGAAAGCTAGAACCTCTCTGCCTTTTTTATTCTATACCATCAATCATTTTAAGTACACAGCCCTTTTATTTATAGTCTCACCTCTGGTACTCTGATCAATAGTAAGCACTGTTTTTCTTCATATGTTGAAATCTTTAGTGGACAAAATTGTAAAGAATAATATTTCTTTTTATTATTAATTAATATAATTTAGTTAATAAACAATTTAGAAAATTAACTAAAAATTAAACACATGAAAAAACTAACCAATAACTGTAAAGAAATACTGATCGTGTTACTTTCAGTATTTGTACTTTCTTGTAAAAAAGAAAGTAGTCCTTATGTGTCTTCAAGTGCTGAATCTAATCCGCACAATTATTCAGAAAGTTTAAGCGATGTTAAAACCAAGTATGTCAAAAATTGCACATTGGAAGTTTATACCACTTTATGGTGTGGTTGGTGCCCGAGAGCTAAGACACTGACGGATCAAGCACTAACTGCTTATCCAAACAATGTGGTTCCCATGGAGTTTCATGGAGGAGGAGGAAGTGGACTTGAAGATGATAATGCATTGAGTTTTGCTGGAGTAAGAACTTTAATGTCCGCCTTTTCGGTACCAGGTTATCCTACATCTTATTTAAATAGAAATTTAAATTATATAGGTAAGATTTCAGAAATTGCGCCACTCATTACAGTATCTTCTACTTCAAATGTCTCTTCTCCAGTTGGTATAGCGATAAATTCTAGTCTAAATGGTTCAAAGTTATCGATCACAGCAAGAGCTCGTTTTGCTCAGGCTATGAGCGGAAGTAAATTGGTGGTTTATGTTTTAGAAGACGGAATTGTTACGGCTCATGCTAATTACTATAACGATGGAAAAGGTAATCCTATCCTTAACTATGTAAATGATCATGTAGTACGTAATAGCGCAAGTTCAGTATTAGGAGACCTTATTCCTGCTCAAACATTGGGATCGGAATATAGTAAAACCTATACTGTATCTATTCCTACTTCATGGAATAAGCAAAGATTAAGTATAGCTGCTATAGTCGTTCAATCCAATAATTCTTTATTAAACGCTCGCAAAGCAGTAGTTGGACAAAATCAAGATTTTCAATTAGTTCCGTAAATAGTATCAACGGACGTAACCCCATTAAGACCTATTGATAATATTATCAATAGGTCTTAATGGGTGAAATAGAACCAAGCTTATTCTGTGGTTTACTGATAAATAGTAATCCAATAAAGGTAATGAGTCCATTAACTAGTATCATTTCACTATCAAAAACGTATCCTCCAAGTAATTGTTTAGAGTTCAGATTCAAGAAATAGCATATTGTTGGAGATAGCACACAAACGATCGGCACCCATTTATCCCGCACTCCCCTATTTTTATTAATAAATAATCCAAAACTATATAAGCCCAATAATGGACCATAGGTATAAGAAGCTACAATAAAAATAGTGCTTATGACAGCAGCGTTATTGATGGTGTTGAACAAAATAATAGTTAGAAATACGCCTACTGAAAAACCAATATGTACCCAATACCTTGTTCGAATACTAAATTTTGAGTTTGATTTGTTGAAATTTAAAAAATCTACGCAAAATGATGTTGTTAATGCAGTTAATGCAGAATCAGTGGTGGCGAAGGAGGATGCTGTTAGGCCCATCATAAAGATAACAGCGGCTATTCTGGACAAATGATTTAGTGCAATTTCAGGAAACAAAAAATCAGTTCGGATTGCGCCAGTAGTATCAGTAGGAATGCTTATTCCATTTTGCTGGGCATAGATGTAAAGCAAAGCCCCAACGCATAAAAAGAAAAAAGTGATCAATACATAAATACCTGTGAAGGTGAACATATTCTTTTGTGCCTCGCCGATATTTTTACAACTCAAATTTTTCTGCATCAGATCCTGATCTAAACCAACCATAGCAATGGTAATAAATATACCCCCAATCAATTGCTTGCTAATATGAAATTTGCTGCTTATGAAATTATCAAAGAAGAAAATCTTTGAATAACCACTGTTTTTGATACTTTCAAACGCTTGCGGGATACTTAAGCCTAAACTATTACAAATGAAATAAATGATCAGAAAAACAGAAGCAGATAGCATAATTGTTTGTAGTGCGTCGGTAATAATAATGGTTTTTAGGCCACCTTTTAGGGTATAAGCACAAATAATGAGTAAACATATCAGTACAGTAACCCAAAATGGAATACCATAAAAATCAAAGATAAAGTGCTGTAATACAATCACCACTAGATATAACCTGAACGATGAACCAATGGTTCTACTAATTAAAAAGATGCTTGCGGCAGTTTTGTAACTCCAGAGACCTAGTCTATACTCAATGTAGCTGTAAATAGATGTCACTTGTAGCCGATAGTACAAGGGTAATAAAATGGTAGCTACAAGAATAAAACCAATTCCACAGCCCAAAACAAATTGAAAATATTGGAACGCGTCGCCTGTAGGGGCTCCAACCCTACCAGGTATAGAAATAAAGGTAACCCCTGATAAGGTTGTTCCAATCATTCCGAATGCAACGAGATACCATTTAGAATTTCTACCAGCGATAAAAAAATTAGAATTGTCAGAAATGTTTTTGGAAGTGAGATAAGCTAGTCCAATTAAGATCAAGAAATAGCCAATAATGAAGGATAATAATGCTGTCGGAGTCATTCTTATTGTTAAATCTAAGTTAATAGCTGTCTCTAATAAATTTATTTAGCTACAAATCTAGCATCTTCGCTCCAAGTGCTTCATAAAATAAACTTTAAACAAGCTCTATATTTGCATTATGAATTTTTCATCGAAATTACTTGAAAATGCAGTTAATGAGTTTGCTAGGTTTCCGGGTATTGGTCACAAAACAGCTTTAAGGTTAGTATTAAGTTTATTAAATCAACCAAGTGAAAGCATAGATAAATTTACAGGGGCTATTACTCAGCTTAAGCAACAAGTTTGCTATTGTAAAGTGTGTCGGAATATTTCTGATCAGGTCATTTGTGAACTTTGTAGCAACGTGAAGCGAGATCAGTCATTAATTTGTGTGGTGGAGGATATTCGAGATGTGATGGCCATTGAGAATACAAACCAATTTAATGGTGTATATCATGTACTTGGTGGTTTAATCTCTCCCATGAATGGAATTGGACCTGCTGATTTAAGTATTGAAAAGCTTATTGAACGTATAAAACCAGAAGAAACAAGAGAAATTATTCTGGCTCTTAGTGCCACTATGGAGGGCGATACGACCATCTTTTACCTCTATAAAAAGTTAAAAGATTTTGCCGTTCCAATTAGTACGATTGCTCGTGGTATTGCAGTTGGGGGTGGATTAGAATATGTTGATGAAGTTACACTAGGGCGTTCCATTATTACACGTATACCTTATGAAAACAGTTTGGTTAAATAATAATTATCAGGTATTTTTAATGAAATTACCTGTAAAGAAATAAAATAAATGACCGAATTAAAAGGATACAATCCAGAAGTATATACAGCTTTAGAGATTGCAGGAAAAATTGCCAAAGATAACTCCAATCGATATTATAGTGGGGCTCATTTACTTAAAGCTTTGCTAAATAAAGACCTTAGTCTTCTCAAGCAGTTAGAGAAGATGGACGCCGATGTATATTATATGGAGGAGTGGGCTGAGGTTAGGATGGATGCATTGTCTAAATCGACCAATATACTATCTGCAGAGCCAGATCCCATTATTGATGTCATCTTGAATGAAGCGGATCATGTCAAAGTGATACTAGAGAAAGATGCACTCGATCTTTACTGTATCATGGTTGCACTAAGTACACCAGGGGTTGGGTTTTCGTACGATCAAATGAAAACTTTTCCAATAACCCGTTCAGAATTATTAGAAAGTGTTTCTAGCCCATCATCCCTTCCATTCGTTTCGTCTGGAAGTCCAGCTACTAATCCAATAGAGTCTAAATCTACCTCGGGTGTTAAGGGGAATTTTTTGTCGAAATACTGCATTCACAAAAATCTCGTTCAGCAAGAGTTAGGATCTATTGTAGGGAGGGATATGGAATTGAATGCAATGATAGAAGCCCTGTGCCGTTTTTCCAAAGCTAATGTTATGATTATTGGTGATCATGGAGTGGGCAAAACAACATTAATAAATTGCTTCATTCAGCATGTAGTTCATAATCAAGTCCCTGAGCTTTTATCACAAGTTCAGTTGTTCGAATTGGATTTTGGAGCAGTGGTTGCAGGAGCTTCCTATAAAGGAGAAGTTGAAGACAGGCTTAAAAATATTATTCGAGAGTTAGGTGAATATCCAAAATCGATTTTGATTATTGAAGAAATTCACTCCTTGCTGGCTAACAATACTGGTGAATTAGGTATAGCCAATATCCTAAAATCAGAGCTAGTAAAAGGTTTAACTGTCATCTCCACCACGACTATCGAAGAATTTACTAAACGCATAGAAAAACAACAGGGCTTAGCTGGGATGTTTGAAATTATCAAACTAAATGAACCTGATGATGAAACTACTTTTAGGATGATTAAACAGTCCATTCAAAAATATCAACATCATCATCAAATTAATGTGGATGATGCTACCATCTGGGAATCCATCCGATTGTCGCATCGTTACATGAAAGAAAAGAGTCTACCGGAGTCGGCGATTGATTTAATCGATCATACTATGTCTGTTCTCAAAACTGCTGGAGAAACTTTTTTGAAAGAGAAATCATTGCTTTGGGAGCGATTAGCTTCGATTAAAGCGGATGAAGATGCCGTAAACAAAGAAGAACAATTTGCTAAGGCAAAATGGTTTCTATCCGATTTATATCAAAAAACGAAATTTTTGCTTGGCACGGAAAAGACTACTGATCTTAGTGCTTATCATACAAGTGAGCTCTTGTTGGCGCGTGTAGAAACCTTATTAAAAAAACTAGAGCGAACTGCCAACGAAAAACGATCGCATATTGATGTTGCTGATTTGGCTGTTGTTATAGCTCAAAAAACAGGTATTCCTGCAGGTAAACTTCAAAAGGAGGAGCAACAAAAATTACACAACATAGAAGAAATACTAAAGCAACGGGTTGTTGGACAAGATCACGCTATTCATATTATTTCCGAAGCTATTTTGGAATCGAGATCTGGTCTAAGTAAAGCTGGACAACCCATTGGGTCATTTTTCTTTTTAGGTCCAACAGGTACTGGTAAAACTGAGTTAGCTAAAAGCTTAGCTGAGTTTTTATTTCAAGATGAAAATGCAATTATTCGTTTCGACATGTCAGAATTTAAAGAGGAACATTCTGCCGCATTACTTTATGGAGCTCCTCCGGGATACGTTGGTTATGAAGAAGGAGGTTTATTAGTTAATAAAATACGTCAGAAGCCCTATTCAATTGTATTATTCGATGAGATAGAAAAGGCTCACCCTTCAGTTTTTGACGTCTTTTTACAAATCATGGATGAAGGAAAACTCCACGACCGTTTAGGTAAGGAGGGAGATTTTTCAAATGCGATTATTTTATTTACTTCAAATATAGGCTCTAGTGCAATAATAGAATCTTTTAATAGTGGTGAAATTCCTCAATCAGCACAACTGATGGAAATTATGTCACGGCATTTTAGACCTGAATTTTTAGGACGATTGACAGAAATTCTACCCTTTGCTCCAATAAGTCATGATCATGCATTAAAGATTTTTGAGATCCATTTGAAAAAAGAATTCTTGGATTTACTTAAAAATTTAAAAATTACTATTGAGGTTTCTAAAGAAACACAAGCTTTTTTGGCTGAAAACGGATATAATAGCACATATGGTGCACGTCCATTAAAAGGAATTATTAGAAGTCGTTTGAGACGCCCATTAGCTAAAAAAATTGTTTCTGGAGAAGTAAAGGAAGGTAATCATGTTGTAGTATCCCTAAAAGGCAACGAGTTGGTTTGGAAAGTTTCCAAAACAGCGCCTAACTAGTAGTTGTCTATTTGTTTATATGTAGAGCAATAAGAAAATCCTAACTTTATTTAGAAAGTCAACTAGCTTTTCTGTTTTGAGTTAGGATTTTCTATGTGCTTACCAAAAAAACTTTTATGGCGTTTTAGGAGTAGGTGGAATAGATCCACCACCACCTCCTGGACTATTAACATTAGTGGTTACGCAGCAACAGCAACAGCAAGTACAGCATCCGGCTGAAGCCACAAAGTGCTGTTTCGTAGATTTTTTTAATAAAGCTTTGATTTTCATGATTTTTATTTTTAGTATGAACAATAAAGACCTATACTTTTATAAACCACCACTTTCAAATACTAGATAACTAAACAGAGGATAAAGTAATTTTTTATAATATGTTTTCAAAATTTATTTTACTATAAGTTAAAAAAATTTCAAAAAAATAAATAATTGATATTTAGTCTATTTCTAGATAATTTTTTAGAAAATGTTACTTTTGCCTCACTATGGCGCTAGAAATTGATAAAATAGATTTTCAAATCTTAAAAATTTTACAAGAGAACGGACGAATAACCAATCTTCAACTTTCAACAGAAATAGGTTTATCACCCGCTCCAACACTAGAAAGAGTGAGAAAGCTGGAACATGCAGGCTATATTAAAAGTTATCATGCATTGGTGGATGAGGAACTTCTCGGATTAGGTATAAAAACATTTATACAAATACAACTGGATTTTCATAAGAATAATACCGTTCAAATCTTTTTAGAGGAAGTTAAAGAGATAAAAGAGGTTACAGAATGCCATTATGTTACTGGTCAATGTGACTTTTTGCTCAAAGTATATGTTAAAGATATTAAAGCATATGAGCGCTTAATTTTAGACAAAATCAGCAAGCTCAGTGTCGTAAAAAATTTTCAGACAATGATGATACTTTCTACCAGTAAAAAGGAGTCTGCCGTTCCTCTAGCTTATTAAGTCAATTGCCAATCAACCGGTTCAATATGGTTTTCTAGTAAAATTTGATTTGTTCTTGAAAAGTGACGACAAGAAAAAAAACCATTTGATGCAGAATATGGAGATGGATGTGCAGCTGTCAGTATGTGATGCTTACGCTTGTCGATTAGTGCTGCTTTATGTTGAGCAAATTTCCCCCATAGCAAGAAAACAATATTTGATCGGCGTACCGATAGTTCAGTAATAGCTCTATCAGTAAATATTTCCCAGCCCTTTCCCTGATGAGATCCTGGCTTTTGAGCCTCTACAGTTAGTGTAGCATTAAGTAATAAAACGCCTTGATTAGCCCACCTAGTTAGGTCACCATGTAAAGGAATATGAAAACTAGGGATATCATTTGCTAATTCTTTAAATATATTTTTAAGTGATGGAGGGACAGCCACCCCGTTTTGAACAGAAAAAGAAAGCCCGTGTGCTTGTCCTTGTCCGTGGTAAGGGTCTTGTCCCAAGATTACTACTTTAACCCTATCAAATGGGGTATGATTAAAGGCGTTAAATATATACCTGTTAGGTGGAAAAGTAGTATGACCTATTTCTTGCTCACTTAGAAGAAAGGCACGTAAAATTTTCATATAATCTTTTTCAAACTCATCATTAAGTACTTTTTTCCAGCTTTCCTCTAAACGAATACTCATTATTTCCAAATTGATTAGTTAACCATTCAAAATTAACCAGATATTTGCACGCGAAACAAAAATTATAGAATAAAAGATTATGCCTAACTACATTAGATTAGTTTTTGCAGGGGTAATACTAGGCCTCTCTGTCGTGTTATTTATTTTAGGTCATTGGGGCTGGGGAATACTCACCATTTTTATCCTATTGTTGATTCTTGTAACCTTTTTTTTTAATGAAAATATGTTGATTGCCCAATATTTTCTTCGCAGAGAAAATATTGATAAAGCTACTTTTTGGCTTGCAAAAATTTTTAATTATGAAAAGCAACTGATTCGCGCTCAGCATGGTTATTATCATCTTTTAATTGGTATGATAGAATCTAGACAAGCTCCGCTCAAATCAGAAAAATATTTTAAAAAGGCTCTTTCTTTGGGAATGACCATGGATCATAATATTGCTTTGGCTAAATTAAGTTTGGCCGGTATTGCTATGGCTAAGCGAAATAAACGAGAAGCTATCATGTATCTGGAAGAAGCTAAAAAAGCAGATAAAAATAAACTGTTAGCCGACCAAATTAAAATGATGAAAAACCAACTAGGACAATTAGATCGAACAGTACAAATGAGAAGCTATCGGTAGATTGATTAAATATTAAATAAACACCATTCTCTCCTTTTTAAGACATCATTTTATTGCGTTTGATTAGATACGCTTGCAGTACGTGTTGATATCCTTGATGAATATCAGCTTCAACTAAATCGATTTTATATTGGACACATTTTAATTGCAATTCTTTTTGGTAATTTTTCACGTTTTGCAAATAATATTCTTTCACTCGATTGGGATGGGTTTTAAGCTCTTGCCCTGTTTCGATGTCAATAAAATGATAAGGGCTGTTCTCGAACTCGAAGTTAATTTCTTTATGATGGTCCAGTACATTGAAAATGATCACTTCATGTTTATTATGCTTTAAATGTTGTAAAGCCGAAAAAATTGGATTAAGTTGATTAGCTGATATCCCAATCTCCTCAAATAAATCACTAAACAGGATGATCAAGGAACGTTTATGTAATTGTTCTGCGATTTGATGCAAGGCGGAAGGTAAATCTGTGACTTGATTTTTACTATCTCTAATAAGTAATTTTTCGAGCTCACTAAATAAATATTTTTGATGAACTTTTGTGGATTTAGCCGGTGAAGTAAATTCAATATGATCGGAAAAATAACTCAGGCCAAAAGCATCTCGTTGTTTCTTGAAAAGATAAATTAGTGCGGCGGCTGACTGGACAGCAAAACCTAGCTTATTAAATTTTTTTTCAGGATAATACATAGACGAGGAAACATCCAGTACGAGTTGGCAGCGTAAATTAGTTTCTTCTTCAAAACGTTTGACAAAAAGCTTATCCGTCCGCCCGTATAATTTCCAATCAATGTTGCGTATAGATTCACCTGTATTATATAAGCGATGCTCGGCAAACTCAACTGAAAATCCGTGAAAAGGACTTTTATGCAAGCCTGTGATAAAACCTTCGACAACTTGTCTAGCTAATAGTTCTAGATTCCCAAAACTTTGAATATCATCCATAGGTTAGCATAAAATACCGAGTAGATAATATAAAATACCAAATGATCTACTCGGCGTATGTTGATAAGGCTTCGTTAAGCTTCTAGTACTGCATTTAATTTAGTAGCCAATGTAGACTTAGGAACAGCCCCTATTTGTTTATCGACCACCTCTCCCCCCTTGAAAAATAGTAAAGCAGGTATATTTCGAATACCAAATTTCATGGAAATACCCGGATTATTATCCACGTTGACCTTACCTACAACCGCTTTTCCATCATATTCTTTGGCTAATTCATCTACTACTGGTCCAACCATTCGACAAGGTCCACACCATTCTGCCCAAAAGTCAATTAATACGGGTTTATCCGATTTGGTCACTAGTTCTTCAAAATTCGCATCTGTTATTTCTAAAGCCATAATTATATAAAGTTTTAAAGTACATTAACCAATAATCTTACCACAAAAATAGTGACTGACATTATGTCGCTACATTATAGGAAATCACACTCATATAAATTTATAGGATTAGGCCAGCAAATCCAAACACTAGAAAGTACTGCAAGCTTGCCTCCCTATTAATTTAGTTTATAACTTATCCCGCTTAGCTGCGTGATCTGTCCTAGAAACTCATTACTCGGACTAATTTTTATCGATTTAGAAGGCATTTCTAAAATAATCGCTTCATCATAAATCATAAATTTTAACCGACAACTTCTTTGGGTGTGATTCACTTCATTCGTTTGAATTATTTGATCCATTTTTTTTATTAAATCATCCGATATTTCATGTAATGGAAGTCTGATTGTCAATGACTTAGATAATTTATCGCGTAAATCAGACAGTAAAGCCATACCTGTAATTTTAAACTCCCAGTTATCTTTTTGTTTGAATCGTTCAGAAATACTTCCCTTGATTTGTAAAAAATAGCCTTCACTAAGAAAGGATTTAAATTTAATATAATCTTCGCCAAATAGCATCAACTCAAGGGAATCGTTATAATCTTCAAATAGAAAGGAACCGAAAGGTTTACCTGTTTTAGTCGTACGATGATTCACTGCTGAAATCAAACCACCAATGAGCAACTCGCGATTTTTAATTCGATTAAAGGCTTCTAAGTCCCCCTGTTCGATTTCAGTACTTCTTATTTTTTGAATCAATAAAAGATCGTTTACTGGGTGTGAACAGAAATGCTCCAGTTCAAATTTGTAATTATCCAACGGATGCCCTGTTAGATAAATGCCAATAGCCTCTTTTTCATATCTCAACTTCTCGATCAATTCCCACTCTGGGCAATCAGCGAGGATAGGCTCGGCAATTTCCCCATCTGTTGTTCCTCCAAAAAGCGAAGCTTGTAAGGTATTTTGACTATTCTGATAATCGTTCGTGTATTTGATCAAGCGTTCAATACCATTATACAAGTTTCCGTTAGGTTTATGAAAGAACTGTTGTCGATGGAATCCAAAACTATCAAAAGCACCACCGTAAACTAGGTTTTCATATACTTTTTTATTGACGGCTCTTGGATTAATACGTCTGGAAAAATCATAAATAGTTTTGTAGGTGCCTCTTTCGTTACGTTCTTGAATGATACTATCCACGGCTTTATCACCCACTCCCTTAATACCTGACATACCAAAACGAATCTCACCTTTCCTATTTACTGTAAAGTTTAATGCGGATTCATTAATATCAGGACCCAGTACAGCAATACCCATTCGCTTACTTTCCTCCATGAAAAAAGCGATTTTGTCGATATTATTTTGATTGTTTAAAACAGCCGCCATGTACTCAGCAGGGTAGTTTGCCTTTAGATAAGCCGTTTGATAAGCCACAAAAGCATAACAAGTCGAATGTGATTTATTAAAAGCGTACTGAGCAAAGGCTTCCCAGTCTGTCCATATTTTTTCACATACTTGCAAATCGTATTCTTTCACCCGGCACCCATCCATGAATTGAGCTTTCATCTTATTGAGTACTTCAATTTGCTTCTTCCCCATTGCTTTTCGCAATACATCAGCATCACCCTTACTAAATCCCGCCAATTTTTGCGACAAAAGCATCACTTGCTCCTGGTAAACAGTAATACCATATGTTTCTTCCAGATACTCTTCCATATCCGGCAGATCATAACTTACTTGCTCACGGCCATGCTTTCGGGCAATGAACCTGGGAATATATTCAATAGGACCCGGACGATACAAAGCATTCATCGCGATTAAATCCTCAAATTTATCTGGCTTAAGCTCCCGCAAATACATTTGCATTCCATCGCTTTCAAACTGAAAAGTACCATTGGTATCGCCTCGTTGGAATAGCTCAAAAGTTTTTTGATCATCAAGTGGGATGGCATCAATATCAATCCTCACATCATGATTTTGTTGAATCAAATCCAGTGCATTTTTGATAATTGTCAGGGTCTTTAAACCTAGAAAGTCCATTTTGATCACACCCGCATCTTCAATTACACGTCCATCATACTGGGTAATCAATAGGTCGGATTCTTTAGAAACAGACACTGGAATAATATTAGTCAGATCTTCCGGAGCAATGATAATTCCAGCAGCATGGATACCTACATTTCGTACCGATCCTTCCAAGATTAAAGCCTCTTTTAATACCTTGGCTTGAACAGATTGTCCTTCTTCTAAAATTGAACGAAGCTGTTTAACGTTTTCAAAGTCTTCTGGATTCAGATTTTCTTTGATGACTTCAATAGGCGCAGTCATTACTTGAACTAAATTAGTACCTGGTCGGTCTGGAACTAATTTAGCCAGCATGTTTGCCTCTGACAAGGGTAGATCAAGCACACGAGCTACATCTTTAATACTCGACTTAGCTGCCATCGAACCATAAGTAATGATTTGGGCAACCTGATTTTTCCCATATTTATCTACTACATAATCGATTACTTTTTGCCGGCCATCATCATCAAAATCAGTATCAATATCAGGCATTGATTTTCGATCAGGGTTCAGAAAGCGCTCAAAAAGGAGATTGTATTTAATGGGGTCAATATTGGTGATACCAATACAATAGGCCACTACCGATCCTGCAGCAGACCCACGGCCAGGGCCAACAAACACACCTAAATTTCTACCTTCACGAATGAAATCAGCCACAATGAGAAAGTATCCCGCAAAGCCCATCGTTTGAATAGTGAATAATTCAAAATTAAGCCGCTCTTCTACTTCTGGGGAAATGTCTTTGTAACGCTCTTTTGCACCAATAAAAGCCAAATGTTTTAGATATTCCCATTGATTTTTATTCTCTGACTCAGGCCCATTGTGTATTTTGAACTTGTCGGGTATGGGAAAATTGGGAAGCATGATGTCCCGTTTCAATTGTAAAGCTTCTACTTTATCGATGATCTCATTGGTATTATCGAGCGCTTCAGGTAAATCGTGAAACAATTGAGCCATCTCGGCCTGCGATTTGAAATAAAACTGATCATTAGGAAAACCAAAACGGAAGCCCTTCCCATTTTCTTCATCGGAAGCTATGGGTGTACTTTGAACATCTCCGGTATTGACACAAAGTAAAATATCGTGTGCATTGGCATCTTGTTGATCCACATAATGTGAATCATTTGAACAAATAATCTTAACACCATATTTACTCGCAAACTGAAGCAAGATTGCATTAATTTGCTCCTGTTCAGGAATCTCATGACGTTGAAGCTCGACATAATAATCATCTCCAAATAAATCTAACCACCATTTAAATTCGATTTCTGCCTCCTGTTCGCCTCGATGTAGAATCGCTTGAGGAACTGAGGCACCAATGCAGCAGGTAGTGGCAATTAAGCCCTCGTGATATTTTAAAATAAGCGCTTTATCAATACGAGGCCATTTACTGTATAAGCCTTCCATATAGCCAAGAGAACATAATTTGACTAGATTTCGATAACCCTGTGCATTTTTTGCGAGTAAAAGTTGATGGTATCGTTTGTCTTTTTTTTCCTTAGTAAATTGCTTCACATGTCGATCAGCTACTACATAAAATTCGCAGCCCACAATCGGTTTGATACCATGTTTGCCAGCTTCAGCCACAAATTTAAAAGCTCCAAACATGTTTCCATGATCGGTAATAGCCATGGCTTTCATTCCATCGGCTTTAGCTTTTTTAAATAAGCGTGAAATATCAGCAGCTCCATCGAGCAACGAAAACTGGGTGTGTACGTGTAAGTGAGAGAACTCAGGCATAGTAGCAGCTTCTTTTTGGCTCTTAATGAGTGAGCGATCACAAATTTATTGATTTTGGTCGGGCTGTTTTTATCTATATCTTCGATCAATCATTAATAAATTTATAGAAACCATGAAAATAACCATTGTAGGAGCAGGTGCTGTAGGCGCTACTTGTGCTGATAATATTGCCAGAAGAGAATTAGCTGAAGAATTAGTTTTATTAGATATCAAAGAGGGTATTGCCGAGGGTAAGGCCTTAGATATGATGCAAACAGCAACATTATTAGGTTTTAATACTAAGATTATAGGTAGTACAAATGACTATCATAAAACGGCTGGTTCTAATGTTGTGGTTATTACATCTGGATTACCACGTAAACCGGGTATGACTCGTGAAGAACTAATTGGCATCAATGCGGGAATTGTTAAAGGTGTAGCTGAAAATATTCTCAAACATTCTCCCGATGCTATTATTGTGGTGATTAGCAACCCAATGGATACGATGACCTATCTCACTTTGCGTTCTACGGGATTACCTAAGAATCGAATCATTGGCATGGGAGGTATTCTGGATAGTGCCAGGTTTAAATGTTATTTGAGTTTGGCTCTTAACTGCTCTCCAAATGATCTTCAGGGATTTGTTATTGGTGGACATGGTGATACAACAATGATTCCGCTAACACGCCTGGCAACTTATCAAGGGTTACCTGTTTCACAGTTTTTAAATACAGATACATTAAAAAAAGTTGCTGCTGATACCATGGTTGGTGGTGCCACTTTAACAGGAATGCTTGGTACTTCGGCTTGGTATGCCCCTGGCGCTGCAGGCGCTGCATTGGTTGAGAGTATTGTACGCGATCAAAAGAAGTTATTTACTTGTTGTGTATATCTGGATGGCGAATATGGGCAAAAAGATGTTTGTATGGGAGTACCTGTCGTTATCGGGAAAAATGGTTGGGAAAAAATAATCGATTATCAATTAAACAACGAAGAACAAGCTGGATTTAATAAAAGTGCCGATGCTGTGCGTAATATGAATCAAGTGCTACATGATATGGCAGCTGTTTAATAAGCTTCAATTATAGGCCGGTCTAAGGTTTATAATATTTTAAAAAGCCATCTCCAAGTATATTGAGAGATGGCTTTTTCGTAGAAAATGAAATAAAAGGTTGGTATTAGAAGAAAGACAATTTTGAACAGGGCTGTTTTTATTTGTTAAAAACTAAACCAGCTTTATCAACCTGGTTTAAGGTGCTCAATTGCGCATAGTGTTTATAGAAAAGCGGAATGGTTTCAATACCTCGATAAAAATTAGCAACATCGTATTTTTCATTGGGCGAATGCAAATTATCACTATCCAAACCAAATCCCATCAATACTGTTTTAATACCTAATTCTTTTTCAAAAAGAGCAACAATAGGTATACTGCCACCACCACGAGTTGGAATGGGTTCTCTACCAAAATATTCTAAAATTGCTTGTTTGGCTGCTTGGTATGCTACGCTATCTATTGGGGTGACCACAGGTTCTCCTCCATGATGTGGCGTCACTTTAACCTTTACCGCCTTAGGGGCAATCTGTTTAAAATATTTTTCAAATAGCTGTGTGATTTTATCCGATTGTTGGTTAGGAACCAATCTCATCGATATTTTTGCACTTGCTTTTGAGGGTAATACGGTCTTAGCACCTTCCCCAATATAGCCACCCCAAATTCCATTGATCTCTACCGTTGGACGAGTACCCGTACGCTCTAAGGTAGTATATCCATTTTCTCCCCAGAGCTCTTCTACTCCTAAGTCTTTTTTGTAAGCTTCTTCATTATAGGGAGCCGTATTTAAAGCATTGCGTTCCTGTTCTGTAAGTGCTTGTACATCATCATAGAAATGAGGAATGGTGATATGGTTATTTTCATCATGCAGAGAAGCAATCATCTTAGCTAAAATGAGCACCGGATTGGCAACTGCACCACCATAAACACCTGAATGTAAGTCGCGATTAGGACCCGTAACTTCAACTTCTACATAAGATAATCCACGTAAGCCGGTTTCTAATGAAGGTGTATCTAAACCAATCATTGATGTATCAGATATCAGTACTACATCGGCCTTTAAACGCGTTTTATTCTGTTTTACAAAGGAACCTAGGTTTACAGAACCCACCTCCTCTTCACCCTCAATCATGAACTTAATATTGCATGCAAGCGAATCAGTCTTCATCATTAATTCAAATGCCTTGACATGCATATAAAACTGTCCTTTGTCGTCACAAGCTCCCCGAGCAAATATTCTTCCATCTCGAATTTGTGGCTCAAAAGGTGCAGTGTGCCATAATTCTAAAGGATCAGCTGGCTGTACATCGTAATGTCCATATACCAATACCGTTGGTTTAGATGGATCTATTATTTTTTCACCATATACCACCGGATAACCGTCTGTCTCACAAACTTCTACTTGATCTGCACCAGCCAAACGCAATTGATTGGCTACATAATCTGCCGTTTTAAGTACATCGCTTTGATGTTTAGGATCAGCGCTAACTGAAGGAAAACGCAGTAATTCAAACAGCTCATCTAAGAAGCGTTGTTTGTTGTCGTCGATGTATTTTTTGATTTCTTCCATAAGCTAGAGATTAAGAATTTCTGTAGAACAAATATAGAACTTATATTCAGCCTCTTTTTGTTGGGTTGTGATCGCTTGCGGATCGACGTAAGTATATGATTGGATCAAATGAATAAGGATTGCACGCGCCCGGGTATTTGACGCGGATCAATAATGTCTGCTACACCTTGCTCAAAGTGCCCAGAAGCATTGGGCAATGCATGCTTATACCCATACAAAAACTGATTATTAAGTGAACAACGATTGCTATATCCCCTATTCGTTCCATCTGTAACATCATTATTAATACCACAAGCCAATCCATTACCTAAACTAACCAGCCAATGTCCGTTCCAACGAGAGAGATTGTCGACATAAAGATGTACAATGTAACCGGGTGGTATCGGTGGCAAACTGTCATTTTCAGTAAATAGTCGATTGGCATTCCAAATTCGCTCTCCGGGGCCAAATGCTTTTTTTAAGCTCACCTCATCACTTGCACTGCTATTATTGAGATACCAAGGGTATGATACCAATCCACTTTTAAATAACCATGCCATTACTGCCGAATAGCAGGTATATTCTGTAAGAGACCATGTCTCACGAGTAATAGTCAGAAGTGAGGTGTTTGGACCCTGTTTGTGAGCATAAGCAATATCAGCCAACCTATATAAACTACTTGTGTTAGTAATACTAAACACACGGATTCCACCTATAATCTGAGCCTCAGTTTGTTTCGACCAATATGCAAGACTTTCTTCTTTCCAAGACGAAGGAAGATAATTATACGGATGGCTTTCTTGACTACCCAAAAAGCGCGTTTTCCCCCATAAATCAGAAAAATAAACTCGTTGGCAAAGTAATAATGCACTTAGTGCATTTCGTTTTCCGACATTTTTGGCAAAGTAGCTAGCGCTTAACCCTGCCCATAAAGAAAGTTCTTCCTCAATCACAGAAAAACTGCCTCTATTTAAAATTGTTGAAAGGTGTGTTGCAAGTTTTTCTTCACCTATTTTTTTAATGTAGTTAATAGCATCATCAAGCATCTTGTACAATTTTAATAAATCACTTACTCAATAAAATCTGCCATTCTTAACCTTCAACGCGGGGGAACTCCTCTATTTAGGTGCCTTAACAAGTAAATAAAGACCCAATGCACCAAATAATAAATTAGGAATCATCACTGCAACTACAGGAGGCAAGCCACCCTTCAAAGCAAACATGGTAGTAAACTGAATAAATAAGAGATAGGTAAAACTTAGAAATAGGCCTATTCCCAGGTGTAGCCCAATTCCTCCTCGTACCTTCCTAGATGAAAGAGAGACTCCCATAAGTGTTAATACATAAGTTGACAATGGGTAAGCATATCGTTTATATTTTTCGAGTTCCACGCCCACCAGAGCACCTGTACCACGCAATTTTTCCTTTCGAATGAGCTCATTTAGCTCCGACATGCTCATGGCTTGGTAGATATTATCATGTATCTCAAAATCGACAGGACGCATGTCTAATATTGTATCCTTTCGTACACCTGTCTTTATGCTTTCTCTTAGACTATGAATATCTCGCACAGAATAATCCTGAATTGACCACATCCGCTTGAGCGAATCCCATACAATTCGATTAGCTATCAACCTCTGTTTCAATTCATCTCCATCAAATTTTTCAAGAATAAATTTATAGCCTATTTTTTGTTTGTTATCAAAGTTATTGATGTAGACAAAAGTATGTTTGT
This sequence comes from Pedobacter sp., assembly GCA_008015505.1. Lineage (GTDB taxonomy): Bacteria > Bacteroidota > Bacteroidia > Sphingobacteriales > Sphingobacteriaceae > Daejeonella. The sequence continues at coordinate 47,318 of SSFR01000006.1, read as the reverse complement.
CTAATTGCATGTGAATAGATGACTTGGAGCTGTTATCTTTTGGAAAAACGTAAATATTTTCGAAAGCAATTTTACGCTTGTTGGTATGTGGTATGATGTACAAATTAAAAATCAATGTGATCACAAAAATGATCGAAGACGCAATAAAATAAGGCCTCAGAAAACGTTTAAAACTCACTAATCCAGTCAGTATTGGCACGATTTCTGTTTGATCTGCCATCTTTGCTGTAAAAAATATAACTGCAATAAAATTGATCAGTGGTGATAAAAAATTCAAATAAAACGGAATAAATCCTGCGTAGTATTCAAAAATAATTTGATGCAAGGTGGGCTTACGAACCAAGAAGTCATCCAATCGTTCGGATACATCAAATGTGACGATAATCAAAGTAAATACAACAAGGGTGAAAAAGAAAGTCCCTAGGTATTTTTTGATAATGTACCCATCGATAATTTTAATCATACCTTACAAGCGATGCGCTAATTTTTTAACCATAATTTTTTTCCAGTCATAAAAATTGCCTGAAATAATTTGCTCTCTGGCTTCTGATACTAACCATAAGTAGAAATGTAAATTATGTAGCGTAGCGATTTGTGCCCCTAATATTTCTTTGGCATGCATTAAATGACGGAGATAGGCTTTAGTATATTTCTTGTCTGCAAGCAAATCACTATCTGCTTCAATCGCCGAAAAATCATTTTTCCATTTCTCATTTCGAATATTGATTATTCCATTCTTAGTAAATAGCATTCCATTTCTAGCATTTCTGGTAGGCATGACGCAGTCAAATAAGTCTACTCCGAGTGCAATATTTTCCAAAATATTGATTGGCGTTCCAACGCCCATTAGATATCTGGGTTTATCCTTTGGTAAAATATCGCAAACCAAATCTGTTATTTCATACATATTTTCAGCAGGCTCCCCTACTGACAAGCCCCCTATGGCATTTCCATCTCGATCAAATGAAGCAATTACTTCTGCCGATTGCTTTCTCAAATCCTTGTACACAGAGCCCTGAACAATTGGGAATAAGCTTTGTTCATAGCCATATTTAGGCTTAGTATGATCTAAGTGCACACAACAACGTTTTAGCCAGCGATGAGTCATTTCCATTGAACGGCGTGCATAGCCATATTCACAGGGATAAGGTGTACACTCATCAAAAGCCATAATGATATCTGCACCAATTGTACGTTGGGTGTCCATCACATTTTCAGGAGTAAATAAATGCTTTGAACCATCAATATGTGATCTAAAGGTTACCCCCTCCTCACTAATTTTACGCACCTCTGATAAGGAATAGACCTGATAACCGCCACTATCTGTTAGAATAGGCCTATCCCAACCATTGAATTGGTGCAAGCCTCCTGCCTTTTCTAGGGTATCCAGACCCGGACGGAGATAAAGATGATAAGTATTTCCTAAAATGATCTGTGCATTGATCTGCTCTTTCAACTCGTACTGATGGACTGCTTTAACTGATCCAGCTGTACCAACAGGCATAAAGATGGGCGTCTTAATCGTTCCATGAGCTGTGGTTAGCTCCCCAGCGCGCGCTTTAGATAGTTTATCGGTATGTTGTAATGTAAATTTCATGATTGTTACGCTGAGCTGGTAAGCTCAGTTTCTTATGATATGATGTTGAGCATTCAGCTTAATCTCTATCTTTTGATAATTTGCTCATTTTTAGTGGATTAGAAGTAAGAATTTCATTTTCCATTCGATGCTTTACAATATTGATAGCCATAAATAAAGCTTCCAAAAAAGAGCTTTCCGATGCTTGATTTTTTCCCGCAATATCGAAGCCCGTACCATGATCGGGTGAGGTACGCACAATAGGTAGTCCGGCGGTAAAATTCACACCCTGATGAAAAGCGATTTGTTTGAATGGAATAAGCCCTTGATCATGATACATAGCTAGTACAGCATCAAACTTTTGATAACTATGGTTGGCAAAAAAACCATCTGCAGAATAAGGTCCAAAGGCTAGTATTCTATTATTATTTGCCTCGGCCAGAGCCGGAATAATTATTTTTTGCTCCTCATCACCAATCAGCCCATCATCACCAGCATGGGGATTCAATCCCAACACAGCAATTTTTGGTTTTTGTACCCAAAAATCTGTTTTTAAGCTAGTATTCATCAAACTAAGTTTCGAGAGAATTTGCTCCTTTGTGATCTTTTTTGCAATATCTCTAACAGGAATATGTCCCGTAACTACACCCACTCGAATATCTTCAGCAAGAAGAAACATTAATGAATCACTTGCATTAGTTCTTGCTTGTAAATATTCGGTATGCCCAACAAACTGAAATGCATCACTTTGAATGGTATGCTTACTAATTGGAGCAGTGATTAAAGCATCAATCTGCCCTGCTAGTAAATCATCTACGGCTCGTTCCAAGGATTTTAGTGCATATTTACCTCCCGTTTCATTAGCCACCCCTAAATCAATTTTAACATCTTCATCCCAACAATTGATCATATTGGGTAATTTATCCTGCGCTTGTGATGCTTGATTGATTACCTGAAAAGTAAAACCTTGAATACCTAATGTTTTTCGATGAAAAGAAGCCACTTTAGTATGCCCGTAAACAATAGGTATGCAGTACTCTAAAACACGATTATTAGCTAGCGATTTGATAATTAATTCTAAACCAATACCATTTACATCACCAATAGATATCCCAACTTTAATTTTATCGTGCATATTTTTTGTACTGAATTAGATTAGAATGCAATATTAGGCACATTTACTTATAAACTCAATAAGAGTTATACGAGATGCCTAGGAGAACCAACTCATAACTTGTTCTTTTTGTGGTAGGGTAATTTCTAATTTCATTTTCTTTCGCATGCCGCCTAAATCATTAAATACTTTGTTAGGGTTAGCTAATCTTAGATCTTTTACCGTGTGAAAACCCATTTTATGAATTACAGGAACCCATTCAGAGGGGATTCCAATAGCCATAAAGTCTTCCAAAGTCGATACCTTCGCTTTCTTCTCGGGACGCATTTGAGGAAAAAATAGGACTTCTTGTATACTACTTTGATTGGTCATTAGCATCACCAAACGATCAATTCCAATACCTAAACCAGCTGTTGGAGGCATACCATATTCTAATGCCCGCAAAAAATCTTCGTCCATAGCCATGGCTTCTTCATCACCTCGTTTCCCTAATAAAATTTGTTCTTCAAACCGCTCTCGTTGATCGAGTGGATCATTCAATTCAGAATAAGCATTAGCAATTTCTTTTCCCATCACAAAAAGCTCGAATCGTTCCACTAATCCATCTTTACTTCGATGCTTTTTAGCTAAAGGTGTCATTTCAATGGGATAATCAGTGATATAAGTGGGTTGAATGAGGTGCTTTTCTACTTTTTCACTGAATAACTCATCGATGAGCCTACCCTTTCCCATGGTATCATCGATTGTTATATTGAGGTTTTTACACGTCAAACGCAGTGTCTCTTCATCCATTATTGAAACATCAATACCCGTATATTTATGAATGGATTCATACATGGATAATTTTTCATACGGCCCCGCAAAGTCAATCTCATATCCACCTACGCGTACTGTCGGTTTGCCATGAATGGCAGTGGCTATTTGTTCTAAGCATGCTTCAACCATACCCATCATCCAGATGTAATCTTTATAAGCAACATAAATTTCCATTGAAGTAAACTCTGGATTATGTGTTCTATCCATTCCTTCATTACGGAACATTTTACCAAATTCATATACCCCATCAAATCCAGCAACAATTAAACGCTTCAAGTATAATTCATTGGCTATTCTCAAAAATAGAGGCATATCCAAGGTATTATGATGTGTTTTAAAAGGACGAGCAGCTGCGCCCCCATGAATGGGTTGAAGGATGGGGGTCTCTACTTCTATCCATCCCTGATTATCGAAGTAGTTTCGCATTGTGTTAATAATCTTCGAACGATTGAGGAAAATCTGCTTAAACCCTGGGTTAACTGTCAAGTCAACATAACGCTGGCGATAGCGTAGTTCGGGGTCTGTGAATCCGTCATAAATATGGCCTTCTTCATCTCGTTTTACAATTGGAAGTGGTTTTAGCGATTTAGAAAGAACCACTAGTTTACTCACATGAATAGATATCTCACCAGTTTTGGTTGTAAATACATAACCCTGAACACCGATAAAGTCACCGATATCCAGTAATTTCTTAAACACGGTATTGTAAAGTGTTTTATCTTCTGTCGGGCAAATATCATCCCGGTTAATGTATAGCTGAATACGTTCGGTAGCGTCTTGAACTTCAACAAATGAAGCATTTCCCATAATTCGACGAGTCATCATTCGTCCAGCAAAGCTGATATTTTTGTACGATGTCTTATCTCTTTGGTAATGTTCCTTAATATCCAAGGCCGTTACGTTGACTTCAAAAGCCTCTGCTGGATAAGGGTTAATTCCTAGTTTACGAAGTTCTGTCATTGCCTCACGGCGCAAAATCTCTTGTTCAGATAATCCGATACTCATATGTATTTGCTGTATTAAGTAAAATTTTAAGTAAAACAAAAAAAAGCATCTGCATAAAATTGAGATGCTTTTAAATAAGTCTATAGCAGGGAGCTAATCTGCATTTACTGGCTCAAGATACATCTCATTGATTGCGTCTGCATATTTCTTTTCAATCACTTTGCGTTTGGCTTTTAAAGTAGGTGTAATCTCGCCATCTTCTATGCTAAATGGATTACGCTTGACAATGAAATTTTTGATCCGCTCGAACTTGGCCAGTTCCGATGATAGTTTTCGAACGTCTAAATTAAGCCAATCGATGATTCGTTGATCATCAATAAAAATTTCGGGCTGCTGAAAAAAATCTTCCTCCAGGCCGAATGTTTCTTGTAAATCTTCTCTAGATGGTACAATGATTGCACTCACATACTCACGTTTATCGCCTATTAAAAAAAGCTGCTCTATTTTTTGACTTTTCAGATAAGTATTTTCAACTGGCGTTGGATAAATGTTTTTTCCATAGGCGTTCACTAGCATGTTTTTAATGCGATCTGTTATTTGAAGATTTCCTTTATAAAACCTACCAATATCCCCCGTATGGAACCATTCATCTTTATCAATAACTTGATTGGTTTCCTCTTTTTTGTTCCAGTATCCTTTCATCACGCAATGTCCTCGAACAAGTATTTCTCCTTCTTCGCATTCAAAGTCTGAAAGGAAGGTATCATGTGTCTGAACAGTGATTATTGCTTTAGTATCTACCTGCTGAATCCCTATCTCAATACCTGGTAAAATGCGCCCAACGGTTCCATAAATTTGTCTTTCAAATTCGGTTACGGCAATTACAGGTGAGGTTTCTGTCAGCCCAAAACCCTCTAAAACTTTAATTCCTAAATTCCCAAAAAACTCACCTATATTTTTTGGAAGTGAGGCTCCCCCGGAGATCATGAATTTTAAGCGCCCTCCAGTTTTTTCTTTAATCTTACTAAACACCAGTTTGTTGGCTAGCCAGTGCTTTAGTTGGAGCAGGATACTTAGTTTTTCACCCGATTCTTGTATTTCCCTGCATATTTCACCTGTTTTAATTGCCCACAAAAATATTTTAGCTTGTATACCGTCTCCAGCAGTACCATTTTTTATTGCTTTATCGTGAATACGCTCGAGTAATCTAGGCACACAACTCATAACCGTAGGCTTAATCTCGGCCATATTTCGTGGTAATAGTTCTAAACTTTGAGCAAATGCAATTTTACAGCCTGAACCACAGCAAACGTGATAGGTAGCCGTTCGTTCAAATACATGTGACAAGGGTAGAAAAGAAAGAAATGTTTCATTCTCATCAATCCTAATTTGCTGTAATGCAGCTCTGACATTTTCAACAAAGTTGGCATGAGTTAACATGACGCCCTTAGGTACGCCCGTTGTCCCCGAAGTATAAATCAACGATGATAGATCAGACGGTAATACTTCTTCTCTACGTTTGTTTAGTTCTGTCTGAAATGATTTTACTTTTTTATTACCCTCTCTAATCAGAGATTTAAAGCTCAGTATGTTTGCATGAATCTTTAAGCCTGATGTATATTTTTCAAAATCTTCAAATACAGGAATGATTCGTTGTAATTTAGAGCAGTCACTAGCTATTTTTAAGATTTTGCGAAATAAAAATGGGTTGCCTATTAGAATTGCTCTTGCTCCTGAATCATTGAGAATGTATTTAACTTCTTGCTCGGAAAGCGTAGGATAAATGGATACATTGACTGCCCCAATTTGCTGGATACCTTGGTCGTAATACACATAATCAGCTGAATTTTCAATCATTAGTGCTAATCTATCTCCTTTTGTAATGCCCATTTCAAGAAAATAACTCGAAATAGCATCCGCTTGTGCTAAGGTTTGTTTATAGCTGATCTCTTCCCAACTATCGCCAGTTTTGTGTAATAGAAATGTGTTGTTTTCAGAATGAATATGCTCAACTACATGACGTAATAATTGAGGAATGGTATTAACCTGATTTGATAGATTCATTTTTATTGCTTTTGGTAAATAAAATGACCTCGCAATTTATATTTTTTCGCAAAAAGAAAAAGAGCTTATTAAAAAAGCTCTTTCAAAACATTTTATAAAAATCAAATGGAGAAACTTTCACCGCAGCCACAGGTGCGAGATGCATTAGGATTATGGAAACTGAATCCTTTCCCATTTAACCCGTCCGAAAAATCAAGTTCAGTACCAGATAAGTATAGAAAAGATTTCATATCCAGTACAATATGAATACCCTTATCTTCAAAAAATTGATCTCCAGGCTTCTGTTCATTGTCAAAATCTAACTTATAAGACAAACCTGAACATCCGCCTCCTTGAACGGAAACACGCAAAAAATAAGTAGAACTTAAATGGCTTTCTTGCATTAGTTTTTCTATTTTATTTTTTGCCTTCTCAGTTACTGTTAGCATAATACTGGTTTTTTAATGCATCCTTTTTTATAGCATTATACATTTTTATATAGGCTGCATGCCATTTTTTGAACGATAATCATTGATTGCCGCTTTGATTGCATCTTCAGCCAAAACAGAACAATGAATCTTTACAGGGGGTAAAGCTAGTTCTTCAACAATGTCCATGTTATCAATTTTCATCGCATCGTCAATAGTTTTCCCTTTTAGCCACTCAGTAGCTAAAGAAGATGAAGCAATGGCTGAACCACAGCCAAATGTTTTAAATTTAGCATCGGTAATGACATGGTTCTGGTCAACCTGGATTTGTAGGCGCATCACATCCCCACATTCTGGTGCTCCAACCAAACCGGTACCCACCTGATTACTATCCTTATTTAAGGTTCCCACATTGCGTGGATGAGTATAATGATCAATTACTTTATCTGAATAGGCCATTTTGTTATTTTTTAGTGTTCAACCCATTTTACTTTGTCAAGATCTATGCCATCTTTAAACATTTCCCAAAGGGGAGAAAGCACGCGTAAATGATTAACCGCGTTTTTTGTTTGTTCAATAGCAAAGTCTATTTCTTCATCGGTTGTGAATCGACCCAGTCCAAAACGAATGGAGGAATGAGCCAAATCATCCGATAAGCCTAAATTTTTTAAAACATAAGATGGCTCTAATGAAGCCGAAGTACAAGCTGATCCAGAAGATACAGCCAAATCTTTCATAGCCATCATTAGCCCCTCTCCTTCTACATACTTAAAAGATATATTGGTGGTATGGGGTAAACGATGTGTTACATTTCCATTGACGTAACTTTCTTCCAGCTCCAAAAGTGATTTTTCAAGTCTATCACGCATAGCTGACAATCGTTTGGCCTCTTGCTCCATCTCCAAGCGACAAAGTTCGGCTGCTTTTCCAAAACCAACAATTCCAGGGACATTTAAAGTACCTGATCTCATACCACGTTCATGCCCCCCTCCATCGATTTGAGCAGTTACTTTTACTCTCGGATTTTTTCGACGAACGTATAAAGCACCTATCCCTTTAGGACCATAGATTTTATGTCCACTGAAAGCCATTAGATCAATCCCATCTGCCTGGACATCTACCGGAATTTTACCTACTGCTTGTGTGGCATCAGTCATAAAAAGCGCACCATATTTATGTGCAATAGCAGCAATTTCTTTAACTGGTTGAATGACTCCAATTTCATTATTACCATACATGATTGAAATTAGAATAGTCTTCTCAGTAATAGCAGCTTCTAATTGTTGTAAATTAACTAACCCATCTGATTGCACAGGTAAATAAGTCACTTTAGCTCCTAATCTCTCTAGATGCTTACAAGCATCCAATATGGCTTTATGTTCATTCACGCAGGTAATGATGTGATTACCTTTGTCTTGATACATTTCAAATACTCCTTTAAGAGCGAGATTATCTGACTCTGTTGCACCAGAGGTAAAGATGATTTCTTTTTCATGTGCACCAATAAGCCCGGCAACTTGTTCTCGAGCATAATCTACAGCTTCTTCCGCAGCCCAACCAAATGCATGATTTCTACTCGCCGAGTTACCAAATTTAGCTGTAAAGTATGGCAACATTGTCTCAAGTACCCTCGGGTCCATGGGAGTTGTTGCATTATTATCTAAGTAGATTGGTAGGCTTATCATTATTTAAACTAATTTTTAATCTAATTACAAATGTACGAAATAATCTTGCAGTGGTCAATTTGTGGATTTTTCGAAAGCTTTATAGGCATTCTTTTTCTCTACCATGCTGGACACAAAAATACTGAGTTCATACAAAATAAATAATGGGAAACTTACAGTAAGCATTGTTAGTGCATCAGGTGTTGGAGTTACTATAGCAGCAATAATTAAAATAATCACAATGGCATAACGACGCGTTGAACGCATCAGATGTGGAGTCATTAGTCCTAATTTGGAAAGGATAAATATGAGTACCGGAAGCTCAAATACTATTCCAGTACCTAAGCTAAGCGTAGCAACAGTAGATAGGTAAGAGTCTATCGTAATTTGATTCTGAATCGCTTGACTGACCTGATAGTTTGCAAGAAAATTAATAGATAGCGGAGAAATGATAAAGTAGCCAAATAACAACCCTAGTAAAAATAATACACTCGCGTAAAAAGTAAATCCACTAGCCGACTGACGCTCTTTCTCGTGTAAGGCTGGTTTTACGAATCGCCATAATTCAAATAATAGGTAGGGAAATCCCAATACTACACCTATTAATAGGGATGAATTCATTTGCAAAGTAAACTGGCCTGCCATATCTGTATTAATGATATTGAAAGGTATCTGCTTGACACAAAAATCAGGTCCCATGTCAAAACGTTCTCCAATGAGGCACATCATGCGATAAGTCCAAAAATCGACCCGTTTGGGTCCCATGATAATAGTATCAAAAATGAAATCGTAATAACAGAAGGCTAAAGTTGTAAAGATGATAATGGCAACGGCTGCTCGGATTAAATGTCTTCTAAGGACATTGAGATGATCAAAAAAAGACATCTCAGCCTGAAATGATTTCCCCTTTTCTTTAATAGTCTTGACTAAATTATTGCTTTCCACTCGATCCGTTCTATTATTTCTTAAACAAAAATACCATTCTACTGGAATTAGAAGAATGGTATTTTAATATCAAATTAATTTTTATTGAATATTATTCTGTCAGATCAAAATTATCCATAAACTTCGTAGTAAAATTACCAGCCCTAAAATTAGGGTCTTTCATTAAACGGAGATGGAATGGGATGGTCGTTTTTATACCTTCGATTACAAACTCGCTTAATGCTCTTTCCATCGTACAAATTGCTTCATCACGTGTTTGAGCAACACAGATGAGCTTGGCAATCATCGAATCGTAATTCGGAGGAATATGATACCCCGCATATACATGTGTATCTACACGTACACCATGTCCACCTGGTGAATGAAAATTGGTAATCTTTCCCGGAGAGGGCCGAAAATGATTGAATGGATCTTCCGCATTGATTCGACATTCGAGTGCATGCATAGTTGGTTCGTAATTTTTGCCAGAAATAGGAATACCTGCAGCTACTTTAATTTGTTCTTTAATTAAATCAAAGTTGATGACTTCTTCCGTCACAGGGTGCTCCACCTGAATGCGTGTATTCATCTCCATGAAGTAAAAATTACGATGTTTATCTACTAGAAATTCAATCGTACCTGCCCCTTCATAATTTACTGCTTGCGCACCTCGAATAGCTGCTTCACCCATTTTTTTACGTAATTCTGGGGTCATGAACGGAGAAGGAGATTCTTCCACTAATTTTTGATGCCTTCTTTGTATGGAACAATCGCGCTCAGATAAATGACATACTTTGCCATACTGATCACCTACAATCTGAATTTCGATATGACGTGGATCCTCTACATATTTTTCTAAATAAAGACCATTATTACCAAAAGCTGCCTCTGATTCTCCACGCGCCGAATCCCAAGCAGGTTCAAATTCTTCATCTTTCCAAACAATGCGCATTCCTCTACCACCACCTCCCGCTGTTGCTTTTAAAATAACCGGATAACCAATCTTATTGGCAATTTGAATACCTTCAGCGACATCCGTAAGCAAACCATCTGAACCAGGAATAGTAGGTACTCCAGCTTTTTTCATAGTTTCCTTCGCCGAAGCTTTATCTCCCATACTATTAATTTGCTCGGCTGTTGCACCAATAAATTTAATTCCGTATTCCGAACAGATTGCAGAAAATTTAGCATTCTCGGACAAAAATCCATATCCTGGATGAATAGCATCGGCATTGGTTAACTCTGCAGCAGATATGATTTGTGGGATATTTAAATAAGAATCTTTACTGGCGGGCGGGCCTAAACAAACGGCCTCATCGGCAAAACGAACATGTAAACTATCTCGATCTGCAGTTGAATATACAGCAACCGTTTTTATTCCCATTTCTTTGCAAGTGCGGATAATTCGTAAAGCAATCTCACCACGATTTGCAATAAGTATTTTTTTGAACATCATAAAACTTCAATTTGTTAACCCAGAGCTTATATCTGGAGCTGCAAACGACCAACTCATTTACCTATAAAACAGATTTATGCTGGCTCAACAAGAAATAAAGGTTGATCATACTCAACCGGGCTAGCATTCTCTACCAAAACTTTGACTATTCGACCTGATACATCTGATTCAATTTCATTGAAAAGCTTCATTGCTTCAATGATACATACTACCTGACCAGTCTTTACATCATCACCTACATTAACAAACAAAGGCTTGTCTGGGGCTGGTGAACGATAAAATGTGCCAATCATTGGTGATTTTATCGTGATTAGATTTGACGAGCGATTTTCTGATTTTTCTATGTTTTCAGGCTTAGCTGTTATAACGCTAGCCACTGGTTCAGTGGGTACAATCTCGGGGAGAGGGTATATCGCGTTTTGTGTAGGCAGAGTTGGTGGAATATTTGCTGTTACAAAAGTTGGTGCTTGGTTAGTTTTGATGGTAATTTTAAACTCTTTCTGCTCAATCGAAACTTCATTTACTCCAGATTTTGAAACAAACTTTATGAGTTCCTGAATTTGTTTAATATCCATTTGTTTTATTTTATTGATTATAAGTTTTTTTTAGTGCGTCAAAGTTAAAATAAAAATGTTAACGCAAAATCCATTCTAAATTTCTAGTAGGCCCATTTTAGATAGATTGCCCCCCAAGTAAATCCGCCTCCAAATGCAGCCAATATAATGTTATCTCCTTTTTTAAGCTTACTTTCCCATTCCCATAAGCATAACGGGATAGTACCATTTGTTGTATTACCGTAACGCTCAATATTGACCATCACTTTTTCTGGTCCTAATCCCATTCGATTAGCTGTGGCATCAATAATTCGTTTATTCGCTTGATGTGGAACAAGCCAAGCAATATCTGTTGCAGCTAAGTGATTTTTTTGCATAATTTCCGCAGCTACATCTGCCATATTGGTCACTGCAAATTTAAATACAGCTTGACCCTCTTGATAAACAAAATGCTCCTTCGCACTAATTGTCTCGTTTGATGCAGGCTTTAATGATCCTCCAGCTTTTTGGTACAAAAAATGACGACCAGCTCCATCACTTTTCAGAACAAAATCGATAACACCCATATCTTCCTCATTAGGTTCAAGTAATACAGCCCCACTAGCATCTCCAAAAATGATACAGGTTGCTCGATCCTCGTAATTAATAATGGATGACATTTTATCTCCTCCAACAACGAGTACTTTTTGGTACTTCCCTGTTTCGATGAACTGAGCACCTGTCGATAATCCATAGATAAACCCAGAGCAGGCTGCTTGTAAATCAAAACCCCAAGCATTTTTTGCGCCTATTTTATCCGCTAAAATATTTGCTGTTGCAGGGAAAGGCATATCAGGGGTGGTAGTACAAAAAATAATGAGATCGATTTCCTCAGCCTTAATACCTCGCTTCCCGAGTAAACCATTAACAGCATGTACCGCCATATCGGACGTAGCCAAATCTTTACCTTTAAGAATATGACGCTCTTTGATACCTGTTCGACTGACAATCCATTCGTCATTCGTATCTACCATGTTTTCTAACTCCTTATTTGTTAAGATATAGTCAGGAACGTAGCCATTTACTGCTGTAATTGCAGCACGTATTTGATGCTTACTCATTTATTGATGTGATTTGCTTGAATTTTTCCTAGGAAAAAGGAGTAATAATTTAAAGAGCTTGTTTAAATGCTTCTCTTATTTTATCAACTAAACCTGTTTCTATCATTTTTTTTGATAAAAAAACCATGTTTTTAACTGCTTCTGGATTGGAAATACCATGTCCTATAATAACTGGAGCATTAATACCTAAAACTGGACTTCCCCCATATTGCTCATAATTAAGACGTTCGAAGAAGGAATCCGTGAATCCTTTTTTTAGCGTAATGGTATAAAATGATTCGGCCAATTTAAGCATGATATTACCTGTAAAGCCATCGCAAACCAAAACATCTGCCTTGTCATTAAAAAGATCACGCCCCTCAACATTTCCTACAAAACGAAAAGACGATGTATCTTTCATCAAGGCAAATGCTGCTTGAGTAAGTAGGTTTCCCTTTTCCTCTTCTTCTCCAATATTAATTAGGGCAACCTTGGGCGATTTTACTTTACAAATGTGTTCTGCGTATAAGCTCCCGAGTATCCCAAATTGAAATAAAACATCAGGCTTACAATCTGCATTTGCACCCACATCCAGCATTACCCCTAATTCACCATTTAGTTTAGGAACATCTGTCGGAATTGCTGGGCGAATCACACCCGATACTGTTTTTACACTAAACATGGCTCCGACTAACATAGCTCCTGTATTTCCAGCAGAAGCAAAAGAATCGATATAGCCTTCTTTTAAGTATGAAAAACCAACATTAATACTGGAATTATGTTTCTGGGTAATGGCCTTTGTAGCATGTTCTCCCATACCAATCACCTCAGTGGTATGAACAAATTCAAAAAGGTCCGGATTAACACCTTGTTCATATAAGATCGATAGTGCTTGATCCTTATCACCAAAAAGGACTAATTTTTGGTCCTGGGTCAGTTCTTTATGAGCTTTGATGGCCCCTAAAATGATTGCTTTAGGGGCAAAATCTCCACCCATTATATCTAAACCAATCTTCATAAGCATTTGGGTTTTGATTTTGTATTCGTTGTTTAAATGGGATTAAACAGGCCCAAAAAAAAATAAACCCACTATAAAGACATACTTCATAAATATTGAAATATGATCAAATGATAGTGGATTTATAATTAAACAAGGGCCTTAAGAAGCTATAGAAGTATTCTCTATAACTACTTTACCATTATAATATAAGTTACCATCAACATGGTATGCATGATGAGGTAAATGTACTGCGCCTGTTGTTTGACAAGTGGTCAAGCTAGGTAAATCAGCTTTATAATGTGTTCTCCTTTTATCTCTTCTAGACTTTGATATTTTACGTTTTGGATGTGCCATTTTATACGTTAGTTTTTATTAATTATCTGTTTTAATGCATCCCAGCGAGGATCCATTGCATCGTCTTTTGATTGTTTATGCGCTTTGTTAGATAAAGTTTTTAATTTGTTCATCATTTCTTGATCGCAGGAAGAAACTCCTTCCACATCTTCGCAACGAGTTACATAAGGAACGGCCACAGTAATGTATTCGTACAGCGGCAAAGATACGTCAATTTCGTAATCATTTTTAGTTAGAACAATAACCTCTTCCGTGTCATCATCCCAGTTTTTATCCTCACCAAACTTAACAATGAGGCGTTCTTTGATATCAATTTTATGAAAATAATTAGCCAAACACCGATCACAATTTAGCTCTATCTCACCAAAAATATGAAACTGAAGGATGATAAATGTTTCTTGCTTCTCTAGCTCCACCGCCGCACGAAGCCGGCCATTTTTTACAATAGAATACACAAACTGATCAAAAAAAAGATGGTCAATTTCGTATTCGAATTGATGTTTACCTGTTTTTAATCCAGAAAAGGGAATGCGATATGGCTGTAAAGGTTTCAAAAAGCAAAAAAAACTGAGCCCGCGAATTTACGAATTTTTTTATTGATGATGATTTATTAAAACTTTATTACCAATAATTTCCTGAAAATTTAACCTTTGCACATGCTTACAACACGTCAACTATTTTTATTAAATAATGCACAGACTTCTAATACCCCTCGATTATTGGAAATCGATCGTGCAGAGGGAATATATCTATATGGCTCAAAGGGAACGCAATATATGGATCTGGTTTCTGGCTTTGCGGTGAGTAATGTCGGACATCGACATCCAAAAGTTATTCAAGCAATTAAGGACCAAGTTGATCGCTATTTGCATCTCACTGTATATGGCGAATATATACAAGCATCACAAGTAAAATTTGCTCAAAAACTTTGTGACTCGTTACCCGAAAATTTAAACTCGGTTTATTTTGTGGGATCAGGATCAGAAGCTACAGAAGGGGCTATGAAGCTAGCCAAACGATTCACTGGTAGAACAGAAATTATCGCTTGTAAAAATGCATACCATGGTAGCACGCAGGGTGCATTAAGCGTAATGGGTAACGAATATTATAAACAAGCTTATCGGCCTTTATTACCAGATATTCGCTTCATTGATTTTAATTCCATTGCAGATATTAACCTCATTACACAAAATACAGCTGCTATCATTCTGGAAACTATACAAGGTGAATCGGGTGTTCAAGTTCCAGATTATACTTATTTACAGGCACTACGTAAACAGTGTCATAAAATGGGGACGTTACTGATTCTAGATGAAATACAAACAGGTTTTGGTCGAACAGGTACTTTGTATGCCTTCGAGCAATTTGATATAGTACCCGATATTTTACTCTTAGCAAAAGGGATAGGTGGGGGAATGCCAATCGGTGCATTTATAGCTAACAAAACAATAATGGATAGTTTAAAAGATAATCCAATTCTTGGGCATATTACTACATTTGGAGGTCATCCTGTGAGCTGTGCATCCGGCTTAGCCACATTGGAAGTGATCTTAGAAAATCAATTGATTGGTGAAGTATTAGCCAAAGAACAGCTCTTTCGTCAATATTTAAAGCACCCGCTCATCAAACAGATACGGGGAAAAGGACTGATGTTGGCCATCCAGCTGGAATCGTTTGAACAAGTGGAGGCGTTAAGTAAATATTGTATAGAACATGGGGTCATTGTTGATTGGTTTTTACACTGTGATACTGCTTTCCGAATTGCCCCGCCATTAATTATTACAGAAGTTGAAATTCAAAGTGCATGTCGCATTATTTTAGAAGGACTTGACGCTGTTAAGTTTGAATACAACATTTGATCAATCTAATTTTTTAAAAAAACATGTCTACAAATTTTGCATTTCACATTAACATTTCTACTTTTGCAGTCCCAATCACCTACTGAGCAGGTAGCTATTTGGAGAAAAGATCGGGGTGTAGCGTAGCCCGGTATCGCGCCACATTTGGGATGTGGAGGTCGTAGGTTCGAATCCTGCCACCCCGACAATTAAAATTTCAAAAAAGCCTCTAAATAGATTATTTAGAGGCTTTTTTATTTCTATTTGGTATCAAAAAGTTTTCGTCAGCAGCTATTTTATACCTACTTTTGTTCTTAGCGAGGCCAACGAGACTCGCTGTATCGACAGGAACCCACCAAGTAAATAGGCTATTTATACTTCATGAAATTGAGGAACATGGCAAACGCCATACGAATCTTTCTGGCCTATTTTGTTTGTTCTGTTTACTGTCTTTTTGATCAATAAAATGATACAAAAACGAAATATGATGAATCCTAAAGACGAAGTTTTGCTCAAAGAAAATAAAGATCGCTTTGTGATTCTACCGATTAATCATCCCGCTATCTGGGAAATGTATAAAAAACATGAAGCCAGTTTTTGGACAGCCGAAGAAATTGATCTCTCGGGTGATTTAAAAGACTGGGAATCGCTTAATTCAGGCGAACAACATTTCATTTCGCATGTTTTGGCATTTTTTGCAGCAAGTGATGGTATTGTCAATGAAAATTTAGCTGTCAATTTTATGCGGGAAGTCCAAGTGCCTGAAGCTCGGTGCTTTTATGGATTTCAAATCATGATGGAAAATATTCATTCCGAAACGTATGCTTTATTAATTGATACTTATTTGAAAGATGTCACTGAAAAAAATCGTCTGTTTCATGCCATTGATACCATTCCTTGCGTAAAAAAGAAGGCAGAATGGGCTCTTAAATGGATAGATAATGGAAACTTTGCTCAGCGATTGGTTGCATTTGCCGCAGTCGAAGGTATTTTCTTTTCGGGTAGCTTTTGCTCCATTTTTTGGTTGAAAAAAAGAGGCTTAATGCCTGGGCTAACATTTAGTAATGAACTTATTTCTCGTGATGAAGGGCTCCACTGTGAATTTGCTTGTCTATTATACAGTATGTTGAAGAATAAACTATCCCCACAAGAAGTGACGCAAATCATTGCAGATGCTGTAGCTATTGAAAAAGAATTTGTTACAGATGCTTTGCCAGTAAATCTCATTGGGATGAACGCCAAGCTCATGAACCAATATATCGAATTTGTAGCTGATCGTTGGTTGGTTGAACTTGGATATAATAAACTATATGAGGCCAGCAATCCATTTGATTTTATGGAAATGATCTCACTCCAAGGCAAAACAAATTTTTTCGAAAAAAGAGTAGGTGACTATCAAAAAAGTGGTGTTTTATCCACCAATGTAAAGAGTCAAGCATTTTCACTGGACGAAGATTTTTAAGCTTCATACCCCCTACCCTTTTCTTTGGGGATGAATCTTTTCAATCTATTAAATACTACAAATACTGATCATAATACTCACGACGCAATACCAAATCCATGTTTGTAATTAAAAGAAACGGCAAAAAAGAGACAGTTAAGTTCAATAAAATCACAGCTCGGATTGAAAAGCTTTGTTATGGACTTAATGTCCCACTGGTTGACCCAATTGATGTGGCTAAAAAAGTAATAGAAGGCCTATATGATGGTGTTACGACCTCAGAATTGGATAATCTGGCTGCAGAGACTGCTGCTTCTTTAACGACTAAGCATCCGGATTATGCTCTATTGGCGTCACGCATTGCTGTGTCTAATCTTCATAAAAATACACTTAAATCGTTCTCCCAAACCATGAAGCAGCTTTATGGTTATATAGACGCCAAAACAGGTCTTCGTGCATCTTTAATTGCTGATGATGTTTGGGAAGTGATTGCAACCCATGCTGAACTATTAGACAGTACTATTATTTATGACCGAGACTTTGGTTTCGACTACTTTGGATTTAAAACATTAGAAAAGTCATACCTTCTTAAACTGGATGGAAAAATTGTCGAGCGGCCACAACATCTTTTCATGCGTGTATCTGTAGGGATTCACAAGGCAGATATCGATCAAGTTATAAAAACGTATCATTTGATGAGTGAACGCTGGTTTACCCACGCAACCCCAACTTTATTTAATGCGGGCACACCTAAGTCTCAAATGTCTTCATGTTTTTTATTAGCCATGAAGGATGATAGTATTGACGGAATCTATGATACTTTAAAACAAACAGCCAAAATTTCTCAAAGTGCAGGTGGTATTGGATTGAGCATCCACAATGTACGCGCTACAGGCTCATATATCAGTGGAACTAATGGTACCAGCAATGGAATTGTGCCTATGCTTCGGGTATTCAACGATACGGCTCGTTATGTCGATCAAGGCGGCGGTAAGCGTAAGGGTGCTTTTGCTATTTATTTGGAACCATGGCATGCAGATATTGTTGAATTTCTTGATTTACGAAAAAATCATGGTAAAGAGGAAATGCGTGCGCGCGATTTATTTTATGCCTTATGGATTTGCGATTTATTTATGAAGCGCGTAGAAACAGATGGTCAGTGGAGTTTATTTTGTCCACACGAAGCTCCTGGACTACATGAGTGTTTTGGACAGGAATTTGAAGCCTTGTACGAACGTTACGAACGTGAAGGACGAGCGCGAAAAACAATCAAGGCGCAAGAACTTTGGTTTGCGATTTTGGATTCACAAGTAGAAACTGGAACACCTTATTTATTATATAAGGATGCTGCCAATAGCAAATCAAACCAGCAAAATTTAGGGACGATCAAAAGTTCTAATCTATGTACTGAAATTATGGAGTATACCTCGACAGATGAAGTAGCGGTATGTAACTTGGCCTCTTTAGCATTACCTCGTTATGTGATTGATGATGTTTTTGATCATCACAAATTGTTTGAAGTAACTTATCAAGTAGCCCTCAACTTAAATCGGATTATTGACAATAACTACTACCCTGTTGTGGAAGCTAAAACCTCAAATCTACGTCATCGACCAATTGGTCTAGGCGTGCAAGGCTTAGCGGATACCTTTATTCAGTTACGTTTACCGTTTGAAAGTGAGGAAGCTAAACAGCTAAATAAAGAAATTTTTGAAACAATCTATTTTGCTGCTATGACAGCCTCAAAAGATTTGGCTATCAAAGAGGGTCCATACGAAACCTTTAAAGGCTCTCCCCTGTCTGAAGGGAAGTTTCAATTTGATTTATGGAATGTTGAACCAGCTAGTGGACGGTGGAATTGGGAACAATTGCGTCAGGATGTGATTAAACATGGTGTCCGTAATTCTTTGTTGGTAGCCCCAATGCCAACTGCATCTACTTCTCAAATTCTTGGGAATAATGAATGTTTCGAACCCTATACATCCAATATTTATACACGTCGGGTATTGAGTGGCGAGTTTATTGTGGTTAATAAATATTTGCTACGTGATTTAGTTGAATTGGGACTATGGAATAATGACATGAAGAATAAAATCATTAATGCAAATGGTTCTATTCAAGATATTTCTGAAATCCCATCCCCTATTAAAGACTTGTATAAAACAGTTTGGGAAATCAAAATGCGTACAATTATCGATATGGCTGCCGATCGTGGGGCTTATATTTGTCAATCTCAATCGCTTAATTTATTTGTCAGCTCTCCTAATGCTTCAAAATTAACCTCCATGCATTTTTATGCCTGGAAAAAAGGATTAAAGACGGGTATGTATTATTTACGCACGCAAGCAGCATCACAAGCTGTAAAGTTTACCGTGGAGAATCAAGCCGGAAAAACTATGGAACCTGTGATTCCGACACATATTAATCAAATTGCTGATGGAATCCCTGAGAATGCCGTTTGTTCGATGGAAGAAGGCTGTGTGACTTGCTCGGCTTAAATTGCAGCTAGAAAAAAACTACTAGAATAAGGTGAATGCGATAATCAAATAGAATTATTTCAACTGTTAAAAAAGATTAACCTGTTGTTGATTAGATATAAATTTGTTCTTATACGATTTTAAAATTATACCTCTAATTACTTCTTAAGTTGTCAACAGGCTAGTGTTAATAAACTGTCAATGTCTTTATAATCAATGATATATATAGTTGATAAATAAATCGTAAACTTTATTTTTGGTAAAAAAAATAACCTTAAATTTATTTAAGAGCAAAACGCCAGCCTAAAGAATTTACTATTTTAGATAATGAATCTTTTTTTCATGTTTTAGTCAACATTAAAGAATTCTATCAATTTATTAGGTATTGACCATAATTCGTCAAATCAGTTTATCCAGTTAGATAGGGAAAAACAAAACCTAGTTGAGGCTTGAAGTACCTCCCTTGGCACTACTTATTTTAGTGGGATTTTTAAAGGTATACTTCCACTCTGTAAAAAAGAGCTTCGATACCTATTTAGCTTTTTTAAGTATTTAAACTGGTAACGCTATCATTATTCTACACCGAATCCAAAATCTGATCAAAGCAATTAATCGTATGGAACTTTTCAAATCAACAATCGATTATTTTACCAAACACTTTGGTCCACAACCCAGTGTTAATTTAAGTGAATTGGACTTTTTGGTAGAACCTCACATTATCAAGCGAGGTAAAAAATACTTTCTGCGATACCAGCTGGCTAACACTAAACCACCTCAGTTTATTCGGCCCATACAAGCAAAAAGATTCGATAACAAAGCCTATTATTTTTTTGGTCTAGCTGTCAGTAGATATGATCTAGGCGAGCTCGTAGAACATGATATTGCTCTTGATGGTTTTGTGGAATATGTGAAAGACGACCGGATTTATTGGTTAAATAAAAATGGTACTGAATTGGTGTTAGACGTGAAACAAATTGTTTGACTCAGTGTCACTTGTTGAAAAACGCTCTTTATGTGTGAAATACTAAATAATAATTATTTCCAAGAAACTCAATCGATGGGTGAGTTAAGGTTTTATTTGATATAAATATTTATTAAACGTGTGATAACAAATTAGAAAATCATATAGGTTGATATCATTATATGTATAATTGCAACCTTATTGTTAATATTTTTAATTATAGACACGTTATGAAAAATCGTTTTAAATTTTCTTACAACATCGGATTCGTTGGATTATTAGTTTTAGCTACCGGCTGTCAAAAAGAGGCGCCACTAATTCTCGATCAAACACCTATTCCAACTGTGGTTGCTGCTGGCTTTACCACACCTAAAAAATCACCACCCAACAAAACCACTACTGACAAAAATACCCCTCAGAACAACTCCCCTAAAACGCCCAATAATCCTATAAAAAACAGAACGCCTAAAGCACCTAAACGCAATCCGCCTAGATATACTCCATCAGGATATAAGGATTATAACAAGGATTATACGATCCAAGGTCGAAATCTATTAAGTGAATATGATCGTGAACAACATAATGCTAGATCTTTCGATGATATTCATTAATAGACAGGCTTAACTATAAGTAAACAAACAAATAGGAAAGCATATTATTTAATATGCTTTCCTATTTGTTTGTTTACTTTACTTAATAAGTAGTAATCAATTAA
Organism: Pedobacter sp.; assembly: GCA_008015505.1. Classification (GTDB taxonomy): domain Bacteria; phylum Bacteroidota; class Bacteroidia; order Sphingobacteriales; family Sphingobacteriaceae; genus Daejeonella. The sequence continues at coordinate 25,933 of SSFR01000006.1, read as the reverse complement.
TTCAAAATGAAGCGGAGAGAGAGGGATTCGAACCCTCGGTACCGTTTCCAGTACGACAGTTTAGCAAACTGTTCCTTTCGGCCTCTCAGGCATCTCTCCTTTTAATACGACTCGTGTCGAGTCCGAGGACTGCAAATATAGCAATTCAACATTCGATACAAAAAATATTTTCAATCTAACATTAGGGCAAATTTAGTGACAAAATGACCTCCGAATATCAACCCTAAAAACCTATGTAAATCGATCAAAAAGATATTTTTATCCAAAATAAGGCATTTTTGCTTCCTCTACTTTTAAAGATAATTTCTATGTATTCTGAAGACGAAGCAATTGGCAGAATTTTTGCTAATTATTCATTGTTTGAATCTATCTTTAACTGTCTACATACATCAAGCGAATGAACTTAAATAACTTCACCATCAAAGCACAGGAAGCTATTGGGAAAGCTTCAGAAATTGCACAGGGTAATCAGCAACAGGCTATTGAAACAGCGCATATCTTAAAAGGCCTGCTCACTGTTGATGAAAATGTAGTGAGCTATCTACTCAAAAAATTAAATGTAAATATCTCGCATCTCCAAACTGGGCTAGACACACAAATTAAAAGCTTTCCTAAAGTGAGTGGTAGTGATATCTATCTCTCATCCGGAGCAAATAGTGCACTACAAAAAGCACAGTCCTATCTGAAGGAATTCAAAGACGAGTTTGTTTCTGTTGAACATCTTTTGCTTAGTCTTTTACACATTGGAGACAAAGTGAGCACACTACTGAAAGATGCCGGAGTGAATGAAAAAGACCTCAAAAAGGCCATTATTGAACTTAGAGGTGATAGTCGTGTAACTGATCAAAATGCAGAAGCAACTTATAATGCTCTAAATAAATATGCCCGAAATTTAAACGAATATGCTGAATCAGGTAAACTTGATCCTGTTATTGGACGAGATGAGGAAATCAGGCGAGTTATCCAAATTCTTTCTCGGCGCACCAAAAACAATCCGATACTTATCGGTGAGCCTGGCGTGGGTAAAACAGCTATTGCCGAAGGTATCGCATTTCGTATTATCCAAGGTGATGTCCCTGAAAACCTAAAAAGTAAAATCGTTTATTCCTTAGATATGGGTGCACTCATAGCTGGAGCAAAATACAAGGGAGAATTTGAAGAGCGCTTGAAGGCCGTAATCAAAGAAGTGACTCAAAGTGATGGAGAAATTGTACTATTCATTGACGAAATACATACGCTCGTTGGTGCTGGAGGAGGTGAAGGAGCCATGGATGCAGCCAATATTCTTAAACCTGCACTTGCTCGAGGAGAGCTACGTGCTATTGGAGCAACTACGCTTAATGAATATCAAAAGTATCTGGAAAAAGATAAGGCTTTAGAGCGTCGGTTTCAGCAAGTAATGGTCGATGAACCCGATACACAAGACGCCATCTCTATCCTCAGAGGACTAAAAGAGCGCTATGAAACTCATCACAAAGTACGTATCAAAGATGAGGCTATCATTGCTGCAGTAGAACTTTCTCAACGATATATTTCCGATCGTTTTTTACCCGATAAAGCCATTGACTTAATGGATGAAGCGGCATCTAAGTTGCGCTTAGAAATGGATTCCGTTCCAGAGGCTGTTGATGAACTCGAACGGAAAATCATGCAACTGGAAATAGAACGCGAAGCCATCAAGCGTGAGAAAGACGAGCAAAAAGTAAAAGAGCTGAGCACCGAAATATCCAATCTTGCAAGCCAGCGCGATGCATTGCGTGCGAAATGGAAAACTGAAAAAGACCAAGTAGAGGCCATTAATGTTAAAATGGAGCAAATTGAGTCTTTCAAGCTCGAGGCTGACCAGGCTGAACGTGCTGGAGATTATGGCAAAGTAGCCGAATTACGCTATGGCAAAATTAGTGAAGCACAGCAAGACCTGGAACGAATGAAAAAAGAACTGGCTAGTACTGAAAGCCATGGTCGGATGCTCAAAGAAGAAGTAACTGCTGAAGACATTGCGGGTGTCGTTTCTAGATGGACAGGCATTCCCGTTACCAAAATGATTCAGAGTGAACGAGAAAAATTATTACAGATGGAAGAAGAACTCCATAAACGTGTAGCAGGTCAGCATGAAGCTATTGAAGCAGTAGCGGATGCCATTCGTCGTTCTCGTGCCGGTTTGCAGGATAAAAGAAAACCCATTGGTTCATTCATTTTTCTTGGGACAACTGGTGTGGGTAAAACAGAATTGGCCAAAGCATTAGCTGAATACTTGTTTAATGATGAGCATGCCATGATTCGTATTGATATGAGTGAATACCAAGAACGTCATGCAGTATCTCGTTTGATTGGTGCGCCTCCAGGTTATGTAGGTTATGATGAAGGTGGCCAATTAACGGAGGCTGTTAGGCGAAAGCCTTATTCAGTGATTTTATTAGATGAGATCGAAAAAGCACATCCAGACGTATTCAATATTTTGCTACAAGTACTAGATGATGGTAGGCTCACCGACAACAAGGGACGTGTGGTCAATTTTAAGAATACGATCATCATCATGACCTCTAATATTGGATCACATCTTATTCAAGAAAATTTTAAAGACTTGGACGAACATAATCAAGAAAAGATTGTGGCCAAAACAAAGGCCGAGCTTTTCGAGCTCTTAAAAGAAACTATTCGGCCAGAGTTTTTGAACCGCATTGATGAGCTTATCATGTTTACCCCACTTAATCGTAAAGAGCTCCGCGATATAGTTAAACTTCAGTTCCAAGGGGTACAGCATACGCTTCAGGATATGGGAATACAAGTTGAAGCTACTGTAGATGCACTCGATTGGTTAGCTCAACTGGGCTACGATCCTCAATTTGGTGCACGTCCACTCAAACGTGTTATTCAAAAACGAGTACTCAATGAGCTATCCAAAGAGATCTTGGCTGGCAAAGTAGAAAAAGACAGTAAAATTAAGTTAGATGTAGTCGATAATCATTTCTTTTTCAGTAACATTAAAGAAAAAGAGAAGATAAAGGTCAAAGATAGTTAATACTGTAAAGGTGGGCTTGAGCCTATATGTTTAAATGATCAAATAAAGACGCTATCAAATAGTGGTTATTGCAGATAATTAGAAGAGCCATGTGTTACATAGCCACTAGATAGTATCTAATCGATATGGAATTATATTATTCATTTTCTGTTCTCATCGTTTTAGCTTCTTTTTTTTCGTATCTCAATCTTAGATTTTTGAAACTACCATCCACCATAGGTGTGATGGTAATTGCCATGCTTACCTCCATAGTGCTGGTTATTACGGGTAATATCTTTCCAAAAACGCTCCGTCATTTTTCTACACTGCTACAGGATGTAGATTTTACAGAGATACTTATGGGGGGTATGTTGAACTTTTTGCTTTTTGCAGGTGCGATCCACATTAATCTACAAGATCTACGTGAGCAAAAGCTACCTATTATGATTTTTTCAACAATTAGTGTTATTATTTCCACCTTTGTAGTGGGCGCCTTACTTTATTGTTGTTTACCAATATTAGGATGGCATTTACCTTTTATCTATTGCCTTCTTTTTGGTGCATTAATCTCTCCTACTGATCCGATAGCCGTGTTGAGTATCTTAAAAGACGCACATGTTCCTAAATCACTTGAGACTAAGGTAGCAGGGGAATCATTGTTTAATGATGGGGTGGCTGTGGTTATTTTCGCTGTGATTTTGCAATTAGCACAAGGCAGTGAAATGGACTTATCCATTACCAATATTTCATGGTTGCTGGTTAAAGAAGCTGCTGGGGGCTTTGCTCTAGGTGCACTTTTAGGATTGGGAGCATCTAATGCCATTAGAAAAATAGACGACTATAAAGTATCTGTATTAATTACGCTCTCTGTAGTTATGGGTGGTTATCTCCTTGCTCATGCAATACATATATCAGGACCTTTAACAATGGTTGCAGCCGGAATTGTTATTGGTAATTACGGTAAAAGAACAGCTATGTCCGCAATCACCAAAGATTATCTTAATAAATTCTGGGAACTAATAGATGATATCCTTAATGCCATATTGTTTCTATTTATAGGATTTGAGCTATTACTTATACCCAATATATTGGGTTACTCGTCACTGGGTGTGATTTGCATCCTGATCGTTTTATTATCTCGTTTTCTTTCGATATGGTTTCCAACACTAATTATCCCATTTAAAGAAAAATTTAGCAGAGGAACAATTAAAATACTGGTATGGGGAGGATTGCGAGGGGGGGTTTCTATTGCATTAGCTTTATCTATAGATGAGGGACCATACAAGCTATTACTTGTTGCAGCAACTTATTTTGTGGTTGTGTTTTCTATTATCGTACAGGGTCTAAGTATTGGTAAACTTGCACGGAGAGTTTTGCCACATGGATAATTCTAAGGGAATGTTGAATAATAAATAACTACTCTGGACCGGGTGGCTCATTTGTTGTATCTATATAGTCGGGCTTCTTTTTATGCAGAGGCTTCTGCTCATTATTGTTTGTACACTGAGGATTTAATTTTGTACAATAAGATGCTGGGTACATTTTGGCAATAAATGCTTTATCACCAGCAGACAGTTCGAGAATGTCTTCGTCCCGAGCAGGAGGACAGGCTGAAGACCCAAAGGTAAACAACGGAGGAAAAGGATAATTCATTATAGATTGGGGGTCATATTGACCACTATTAGACGAGGTTGGACTATTGACTATTGCAAAAATTTGTCTATCCATGTCTTCCCGAGTTGCACCAGAGGGGAGACTTTTATAAACAGCGTCTTTATTCCATTTAAATTTGCGATTTGGATGTTGATGTTCATGCATTAGCCCAAGTACGTGGCCAAATTCGTGTAAAATGCTCCGTTTAACACGGGCTTCTGTTACAAGTCCTTGTTGAATTCTATAATATTGGTTTACTGATAACCGCATAGTGTGTCGATCATTCGGTATCATTTTTGCGAGGGTTCCATGAGCAGAATAATTAGGTATGCCATTGTCGGGCAACCCTTTTCCAACATCTATTCTGACATGAGCATATTCATTCGAATTATCATTAAAAAAATGAAATTCAACATGTGCATACGCTTCCCAGTCTTTGACTGCATTCATAATGAGCTTTTTAAAACCTTCTGAGCATTTAGATGTAATAAACTTTACCTTAATCACTACAGGATCACCATTTTGAGGCATTTCATAAAAATAATCTCCAACTCCTCTGCGAGTGATATGATGAGAGTCGGTAAAAAGTTCAGATTTTTGAAAAAAATCTGCCATACATAAGCCGTAGTTAATCACTTGTTTTTTTATTTCTTCTGATTCATCAAAAAGAACAATACCGTTACGCTTGACGATGATTAGGCCATTCAGTTTCGTATCTATTCTTTGGTTTGCACTTGACGAAAAAATATTTTCATTGAATGTCAATTTTGATGTGTATTCTAGCGACGTGTCTATTTTATAACTCTTTGCAGTTATTTCGTAGTTCACTGATGAGTTTCCAGGACCAAATGCGTTTTCCTGATACATGATAATTTGGTCATCAATGGTTCTCCGGATAGAAAATATTCCAGCTCCAACAGGACTTCCACTCGCGTAAGCCTCGGTATTTATATCATAAATAATTTCTTCCGTAACACCTGTACTACAGCGACTATTTCTTATTCCTCTTTTTTCTCTAGTGTGTTCATTACTAAATAGGTATACTCCATCAGTTAAGACAGATAAAAGATCACCACTTGAGTCTATTTCTAGGTAAGAAAGTTTAGCCACATCATCACTACTGAAACTATAGGAACCATCTGTAGTTTTTATAGAAAAAGTAGTAGGAGTATCACTTAGCTTAGAACCTGGTTTTTGATTTGAAAGAACAATAATCCTGCGTGTTTTTGGTCTTTTTTGAGGAACTGGCTTCCCATTTGCAGTAGGAGGTGGTAATAGCTTATTTTGATAGACATTTACTGATGTCCTTTCGCTCCTTATTGTAGTAAATGGCTTCGTTTAGCGAAGTATTACCCTTTCCTTCTTCAAATAATATAATTTCTCCTTTCAGAACCTTTATTCGGTCTTTGATATTTGTCTTTCTATTTTGATAGCCTGACATATAGGAAGTAGTAAATGGATAGGTTTTCCCATTAATATCTTTTATCGTCAGTTTGATATCGTGAGATTCACTTCCTGATTTCTTCTTATAGATACTGACAAAGCCTTCTGAATCTCTATAAAGATCAAATACTGAACCCCCTTCGGTATAAATGGAGTAAAGCAAAGTGTAATCTTCATCAACAGAAGCCAGTCTATTATTTTCGGAACGAAGGAGTTGTTGGTAATTTTCTTTACGGCAAGAAGAGATAAATAGTAGTGATGCGAAGAGGAAGGCAAAAGAAATATTATACATATATTAAAAATTGGGGGAATTTTAATTATAAAAAATGAAATAACTATATACCCTCTAAGAGAGAAATGTGAGTAAAACAAAAAAAATCATTAAAGATGGAGCGGTGCAGGTAAGCTTTGATCGTGGCGTTAAAAGGCTTGATAATCACTCGTCTAAGTGTAAGACCTATACATTTCATATTATGGTACCATAACATGAAATGTATTCTTAAAAATCTGACGAAATTGCAGCCGAAGAAAATTAAAAACAAAATTCAGGTAAATTTTAGACTGGCTACTTTACTAGTTTTTTAACACACGCTGTATTTCATCTAGTTTCATGAGTGCCTCTACAGGGGTGAGTGTATTCACATCCAGATGATTTAGCACATCTCGTATTTTTATTAAAACTGGATCTTCAACACTAAACATTTGCAACTGATAGGCTTGTTTCTGCACCCTTTTGATGCTGTCTTTGATTTGCTCTCCCCCTGTTCGCTCTTGTTCCAAACGTTTCAGAATTTCGTTTGCTCTAGAAACTAACTTAGTGGGCATGCCTGCCATTTTGGCCACATGGATTCCAAAACTATGTTCACTTCCACCGGGCATTAACTTCCTTAGAAAAATAACTTTATTATTAATTTCTCTAACCGTTACGTTAAAGTTTTTGATTCGGCTAAATGAATTACTTAGTTCATTCAATTCGTGATAATGCGTTGCGAAAAGCGTTTTTGCCTTCGCAGATGGGTGACTATGTAAATATTCTGAGATAGCCCAAGCGATAGAAATACCATCATAAGTACTTGTTCCACGACCAATTTCGTCTAAAAGAACTAAGCTTTTGTTTGACAAATTATTCAAAATACTAGCTGTCTCACTCATCTCAACCATAAAAGTGGACTCTCCTGTTGATAGATTATCAGATGCTCCTACACGGGTAAATAGCTTATCAATCACACCAATCTGGGCTTCCTTTGCTGGAACAAAACAACCCATTTGAGCCATCAAAACAATTAACCCTGTTTGACGTAACAAAGCTGATTTACCAGCCATATTTGGCCCCGTAATAATGACAATTTGCTGCGTTTGATCATCTAAAAAAATATCGTTGGTGATGTACTCCTCTCCTAGTGGCAATCTTTTTTCGATTACGGGATGTCTTCCCCCTTTAATATCTAGGCGATTCCCTTCATCGATTTGAGGTTTAACGTAGTAATTCTTGATGGCCAAAACGGCAAAATTGATTAATACATCTAGCCTGGCTATTAGTTGTGCATTGCGCTGAATAGGCTTAATATACTCTGTAAAAGCAGAGATAAGCTCATGATAAAGCTTAGTCTCCAGACCCAGTATTTTTTCCTCGGCTCCTAGTATCTGTTCTTCATATTCCTTTAGTTCAGGGGTAATATAACGTTCGGCATTGACTAAAGTTTGTTTCCGAATCCAATCACTTGGTACTTTATCTTTATGGGTATGAGTTACTTCCAAATAGTAGCCAAATACATTATTAAAAGCAACTTTTAAAGAAGGAATGCTCGTATTTTCCGCCTCTCGCTTTTGAATTTCAATTAAATAGTCTTTACCACCAAAAGCTATTTTACGCAGTCGATCGAGCTCCTGATCTACCCCGTCGGCAATCACTCCACCTTTACTAAGGAGTACCGGAACCTCTGTATTTAATTCATTCTCGATCCGATCATGAATCAACGTACAGGGATCAAGTTGTTTAGCAATAGTTTGTAAAACAGGAAGGGCTGCTTGTTCACATAGATTTTTAATATGAGCAATGGCTTGTAGACCTTTTTTAAGCTGTATCACTTCACGTGGACTGGCTCTTAATAAACCTATTTTAGAAATGAGTCGTTCCAGATCTCCGATTGGTTTAATTGCATGAAGCAATGCTTCACGTAAATCTGTTTGTTGTACCAAAAAGTCAACTGCAGCCAAACGCTCCTCAATGGACTTTTTTTCTTTCAAAGGCATAATTATCCATCGGCGAAGCAATCGAGCCCCCATCGGCGAAACAGTTTGATCCAACACATCAACCAAAGTACTGGCGTTTTCATTCGGAGAGCCCAATAATTCCAAATTACGTACGGTGAAACGATCAAGCCACATATAACGATCTTCTTCAATTCGCGATATTGAGGAAATATGTTGCAGATTTCGATGCTCTGTTTCATTCAGATAATGCAAAGCAACACCAGCAGCAACGATAGCTAAATTCAGTTTTTCAATCCCAAAGCCTTTAAGCGATTGTACTTCAAAGTGTTTGAGTAAAAAAGAAGATGCATAATCCCCACCATATGGCCACTCATCCAGTACATAGGTATAGAATTGCTCACCAAAAGTTTCGACGAAAGTATTTCGGTAGTTTTTGGGAAAAATAATCTCACTAGGCTTAAAACTTTGCAAAAGTTTATCAATGTATGATGCGGGCCCTTGAGCAACTAGAAACTCACCTGTAGAAATATCTAAAAAAGCAATCCCCAATAGATTCTTTTCGGCATACAAAGAAGCCAAATAATTGTTTGACTTCTGCTGAATAATGGTATCATTATAGGATACCCCCGGCGTGACTAGCTCTGTAACACCACGCTTGACAATGGTTTTGGTCGCTTTGGGATCTTCCAACTGATCACAAATAGCTACCCGCTCCCCAGCCCGAACAAGTTTTGGTAAATAGGTTTCTAAAGAATGATGAGGAAACCCTGCTAACTCCACATGCGCAGCAGTCCCATTGGCCCTTTTGGTTAGCACAATACCCAAAATACGTGAAGCCTTCACAGCATCTTCTCCAAAAGTTTCATAAAAATCGCCTACACGAAAGAGCAGCAAAGCACCCGGATATTTGGTCTTGATAGTGCTGTATTGTTGCATTAAAGGAGTCGTTTTTTTGTCTGCTTTTGCCAATGGTATTGCTATTTAATTGTGAGCTGGTCTAAAGTTTATTTTATTTCATTCTTTTGATTCTTTTTGGCTGCAATTTCGTTAGATTTTTCGCCATAGTCGTCCCACTATGACTCCAAAATCTGCCTCATTTCGCTCAAAAATAACCGGCAATAGCTTTATAAAATAAATTTTAGACCGGCTCGTGAGAGCACAAAGGTAGATATTCGCATCATTTGTATGGACCATAAAATTGACGGACTTTTGGGAATGCGAAAATTAAAGCTAGATGAGCTAAACCGTGTAACTGTTTCAGAATTTAAACAGCAAAACAAACTACCGCTTGTACTTGTACTAGACAGTGTACGAAGCATGCATAATATTGGGTCTATTTTTCGGACCGCTGATGGATTTGCTGTCGAGCATATTTATTTATGTGGGATAACTGCCCAACCCCCTCATCGCGAAATAGAAAAAACAGCTTTAGGGGCTACTCAATCAATTGATTGGACTTACTTGGCCAATATAGAGTCGGCCATTCATCAATTAAAATCAAACGGATACCAAATTGTAGCCATCGAACAAGCCGAGAATAGTGTCATGCTCCACCAGTTTATGCCAGAATCTGATAAAAAGTATGTACTCATTTTTGGCAACGAAGTAAGTGGCGTGAGCAATGAGGCTATGAAGCTGATTGATACCTGTATTGAAATTCCTCAATTTGGCATTAAGCATTCATTTAATATCGTAGTGTCTGCGGGTATCGTGCTGTGGGATTTTTTTGCTAAACTGACACTTAACCATCATTCCTAGTTTTTCACCGGTGATGTTTTTACAATAGAGCTATACTGAACAAAGAATATGGATATTTCAATTACCCAGCTTTATAGTTTTTTAAGTGATAAACTTGACAGATAAACAGCAGAAAACTTGACTGCTTACATCGGAAGCAAAAATCGAAAAAACCTTCGTTGATAAAACAGATCTATTAAAATGGACCGTTGGTTTGTTTATTACGTTAGCACTGATGGTCATTGGTTTATATTTCAAATAACTATCTCGTCGAAATATTTTACTCGATTACTTTCATCTGCCTCAAGATAGTCTTTGTAATCTCTTTCCGACAGTTCATAAAATTGGAATTGGGCACATCATTCTTTTTAGTCAAACGTGTCGCAAAAAAATAAATATTGTCTTTTCGTTCCACATAACCCACACACCAACCGATATCAATCCCATCTTGATCTGTCCAGCCCGTTTTATATCGCATCGTGTACTGATTTTTTTGGTGAGAAGTTTTATCGGAGATCATGACACGTTTAACTATTGCATAGGTTTTTTTCGAAAAAGGTAATTTTTCCTCATAAAAAGCTTTCAAGAATTGAATCTGATCGATAGGTGAAACTCCAAAATGGCCATAATTCCAGAAATCATCTCCCTTTTCGGAAATATCCAAATTTCCATAATGACACTTGGTTAAATAGTCCAAATATCTTTTCTTCCCTATTCGCTTGGCCAATTCTACATAAAACCAAACAGTTGAATTTCGATAAGCTTCTTTGAGATTGTTATCACGATTCCAGGCATCTATTTGCATCCCCACCGGTGACCGATCTTTGCCATCCCATTTAATGAATTCATTTTCGTCTTTAATTACTCCCAGTTCCAATACAATACATGAGTTTATAATTTTAAATGTAGATGCCGGTAAAGTTCTCACTTGGGCATTGGCCGAATCACTATATGTCCATTTATTACGCTTATAGTCAAGGATTGTGATGCTACCCTGAACATGACAATCTTTAAAATGATGTTGTAGATCGATTTGACTCCAACCAGTCGAAGCATATGACATACAAACACCTAAAAGCAAACTTTTAATTTTTTTTATTTTAAAATCACTGTCTACTTTCTTCATCTTTATGATATTTTGTTTTAATTACACTCCAAGCCACTTTAATAGTGGCTTCTTCACGAGTGCTGCTTGGATCCCTACGATTTTTCGACCCTTGTACTTATCGTAAGCATGATTAAAAGCCATTCTGAAAATGTCTTGTGCATGCCTCAGGTAACGGTTCCCGTACACTCTCTGCTAAACCTTGATTGGTTTTATAGGGCATGTTTTAGGTATTTAAGATGACCAAATAAGAAACCCCTCTACTTTAGAGGGGGCTGTGGTGATACTTAAATCAAACTCACACTCCGATTCACAAACTCAGTCAGTTCAGCGCCGCTAAGCATCCCTTGTGCTAAAAGAGCCAAATCAAATGCCTGACGTGCTAATCCTTGCTGCTCAGCTTCATCTTGGCTTTGCAAAATCCGACCAATTAATTGATGGTTTCCATTAATGGTCACTTTATAACGATCCGGCATCGAACCATAAAAACCCATGCCTCCACCCATCTTAGCCATATCTTTCATCCGACGCATAAACTCATCCATAGTCACTATCACAGGGAGTTCGTCCGTACTCAGACTTTCTACCTCAGGGTGCATGCCTGGCTTATTGATTGCTTTTTCAAAAATGGATTTGATCTTGGTTACCTCTTCCTCGTTGAGAATATGCTCAGGTGTATCTGTTTTTTGAATTAATTTTTCGATGCTATCCGAATCAACTCGTTTAATAGCTGTCTTTTCTAGCTTATGCTCAAAATGACTGATGAAATGACCATCAATCGGCGAATTCATTATCAGCACATCATAGCCCTTTTTGCCCGCTGACTGGATGAAGGCATCCTGTTTAGCCTGATCAGTGGTATATAAATAAACCAAAGTTCCATCTTTATCTGTTTGAACTTCTTTTACCTTCTGAACATACTCGTCAAGTGTAAAAAGTTCTTTTTGGGTATTTTCAAGTAAAGCAAAATCTTTGGCCTTCTCGTAAAATTTTTCATCACTAATCATCCCATATTTTACAAAAAGACCGATGTCTGACCATTTTCCTTCATAAGCCTTACGATCGTTTTTATAAAGTTCAGCTAGCTTATCGGCTACTTTCTTAGTGATATATGTATTGATTTTTTTGACATGACTATCCGCTTGCAAAAAGCTTCGAGAAACGTTTAATGGAATATCTGGAGAGTCAATTACTCCATGCAAGAGCATTAAAAATTCAGGCACTACATCCTTAACCTCATCGGTAATAAATACCTGGCGAGAAAAAAGCTTAATCTTATTACGATGCAGTTCAAAATCATTCTTCACCTTGGGGAAATATAATACCCCAGTTAGGTTAAAAGGATAATCTACATTCAAATGAATCCAAAATAGTGGGTCCTCCGAGAAAGGATACAGCTCCCTATAAAAAGCCAAATAATCTTCCTCTTTTAATTCTGTCGGAGCTTTTGTCCATATTGGCTGAGTATTATTCATGATATTATCGACTTCAACCGTCTTGTATTGGGGCTTGCCATCTTTATCTTCCCCATCAGGCTCCTGAGTAGATCTGGTTCCAAATTGAATCGGGATAGGCAAAAATTGACAATATTTTGTAAGAATACCCTGTAGTTTACCTTGATTTAAAAACTCTTCAGAATCCTTATTAATGTGGAGAATGATATCTGTTCCACGGGTAGTACGACTGCTTTTACTGATTTCAAATTCAGTGCTTCCATCACAAGTCCATCGTGCAGCTTCAGCGCCATCTTGGTATGATAAGGTATCTATCTCCACCTGATCGGCCACCATAAAAGCCGAATAAAATCCCATTCCAAATTTGCCGATAATTTCATTTGCATCTTTAGCATCTTTAAACTTTTCAACAAACTCAGTAGCTCCAGAAAATGCAATTTGATTGATATATTTTTTGATTTCCTCGGCAGTCATCCCTAATCCATTATCGGAAATGGTTAGCGTTTTTTTCTGCTCATCAAAAGATACCCTCACTCTAAGATCGCCTAAATCGCCTTTAAATTGACCAAGAGAAGATAATCGCTTTATTTTTTGTGTTGCATCGACTGCATTAGACACCAATTCCCGAAGGAATATTTCATTGTCAGAGTATAAAAACTTTTTAATGATCGGAAAGATATTTTCCGTGTGAATCGAAATAGTTCCTTTTTCTTGCATAACGTAAAAATCTGTATTTGTAAAGATTACGGAATGCTATCAACAAGGGTTATTCCAAAGCAAAATATTGCGTCATTTTGACAGCCTAAGCATTCATCTGAAATACTACTTTTGTTTTTTGTTTCTTATGAATTCTATTCATCAAAAGATAGGTTTACAGGGCGCTCGCTTTTTCGCTTACCATGGTTTCTATCCCATAGAACAAATTCTAGGTAGCGAATTTATAGTCGATATTGAAGTAGAGCTAGACGTATCAAACTGGAACCATGATGACTTGGCACAAACTGTCAACTACGAGCAACTCTATCAAATCGTCTCTTCCGAAATGAAAAAAACAAGCAAATTGATCGAAACCCTTGCTCACGCCATCTTAAAACGAGTAGAAGGCGAATTTTCAGCCATCAAAACCATTCGTATAATCGTCCGCAAAATACATCCTTCTGTTTGTGGAGAAGTAAATAATTCTTTTGTTGAATTAATATCAAATAGATGAAACATTATCAACAAATTAACGAACTAATACTAAATCAGATCGGTCAAATTGTAGGTGCTGACCAAATGATCACAGCGCGCAAGTCTTTGGAAAAATATGCCCACGACGAAACCGAAGACTTGCATTTTTATCCAGAGGTGGTTGTCTTACCTAGTAGTACCATTCAAATTTCCCAATTACTCACGCTATGTAACAAGCACCTTATTCCAGTTACGCCTCGAGGAGGAGGCACAAGTTTAAGTGGTGGAGCACTACCGGTATACGGAGGGCTTGTTATTTCGATGGAAAAATTTAATAAGATCCTAGATATCGATGAGCGCAACCTCCAAGCAACCGTAGAGTCTGGTGTGATTACGGAGGTATTAATGGATGCCGTTGCAGCCAAAGGATTATTCTATCCAGTAGATCCTGCTAGCAAAGGAACTTGTTTCATTGGTGGAAATATGGCTCATGGTAGCGGAGGACCACGGGTAGTCAAATATGGTACTATTCGGGAATACGCACTCAACTTTGAGGTGGTTTTGCCCAGTGGTGAAATCATTTGGACAGGTGCCAACACCTTAAAATATGCCTCAGGTTATAATCTCACTCAGTTATTTATTGGCTCAGAAGGTACTTTAGGAATCATTACTAAGATTGTTGTGAAACTAATTCCCAAGCCGTCTAAGGACATATTACTACTCGCTTCTTTTACTACCAATGAACAAGCTTGCCAGGCAGTATCAGCTATTTTTAGGGCAGGATTGACTCCATCAGCTCTTGAATTTATGGAACTTCGGGGAATCGAGTGGGTGATCGAACATGATCATATCCATTTTAGCACCCAGCAGGGAGCCGAGGCTTTTCTATTAATTGAGCTCGATGGCCACAATATGGACATATTGGTTGAAGAAAGCGAAAAGCTAAACGTGGTATTAGTAGAAAACAGCTGTCTAGATGTTCTGTTAGCAGATACGGTTACACAAAAAGAGGCGCTTTGGAAGATGCGCCGTACTATGGCTGTTTCAGTAAAAGCACATTCGATTTACAAAGAAGAAGATACCGTAGTACCTCGAGCCGAATTGCCTCAATTAATTCGGGGGATCAAGGAAATTGGGCATCAGTATGGGTTTCAATCCATTTGCTACGGTCATGCTGGTGATGGAAATCTACATATCAATATTATCAAAGGCACTATGAGTGATACTGATTGGACAAATAAGCTGAAAGAAGGTATCACTGCATTATTTCAATTGACAGTCAAACTCGGAGGAACTCTATCTGGAGAGCATGGCATTGGCCTTGTACAAAAAGAATACATGCCAATTAAATATTCAACTACACATCTCCAACTTATGCGGGGAATAAAGCAGCTGTTTGACCCTAATGGGATATTAAATCCAGGAAAAATATTTTAGCAAGCTAAAGTAGTTCACTTTCTACTGAATAAACTTTGGCTTCATCTGTTTCATAATTTTCGTCATCATATAAAACCAAAATATCTGGCTCCTGCAATGGTTTCTGCAAATATCTTCTCAATAAGCCAGAAGGTGTTTGGGCATTCACATTTAGAATTTGTTCATTCCCAACCACGATAAAAGTCTCTTTAGCTCTGGAAACAGCTACATTTAACATATTGGGCTTGTTTTCAATATCAAAAAACATAGTACCTACCTCACCAACTCCATATACTGTTGAAAATAGTATAATCTCCTTTTCAGCCCCCTGCAAGGCATGAACTGTACCTATTTTCATTCTATTGGTATTTAGTCCTACACTTCTTAATTGATGTATAAGGAGCATTTTTTGACCAGTAAATGGGGTAATTACCCCCACAAGATCTTCAACACTGATATTTTTCTTATCTGCCCCATAATGAGACTCTATTTGATATTTATTTTGAATAAGCCAGGCTGCAATAAACTCCGCTTCTTTACTATTTGTTCGCTGGTTATTTACCATAGCAGACTTACCTTCTACATGTAAAAGCAGCATCGAGGGGAATAATTGCCCTGCTTTTGCTGTACCCTTCATTGGTTTTAGCATTCCAGAATAAGCCAGATCATTACAATATTGAATGATTTCGTCATTACATCTCCGATGTTCAGTTAGAATCATTCCGCGCTCTTTTAATTTATTTTGAGGTTCTAGGATATGACAGGCGTTTTGGGCCATCTTCATAATACTTCCCGAAGAAGCTAGAAAACCTTTATCAATCAATGAATCAGGTAAATTCTTACTCGACGACTGAAGCAGATCAAATTTCATTAGATTTCCCATGTCTATTTTAGGGACAATATTCCATACTGGCTCAATTTGTTTAACATCCCCTACGACCATTGCTTTTTTTGCCAAAGAAAAAATAGCTACACCTATTTCTGGACTAACCTGACCCGATTCATCAACAATTAATAAATCAATAAAGCTGAGCAAAGGCGGGTATTTCCATATGGGATTATCAAATTTTCCCAAGTTCAATGAGTAAGAAAAGAACTTAGGCGCCATATAAAATGTACTTACAAAACAAGGGGTCAGCATAGACCTGATTCTCCAGAGTCTTTTTTGATCAATTTCAGTCCTTTTAAATTTTTTATCCCCCTGTTCCTGCATGGCTTGCAACCACCGCCCTTCCCAATAATGAATGGCCAATTGAAAGGCCTTATGCCTATGCTTAACGTCCAACTCATCATAAAAATAAGTAGGACCAAATTTTTTCTCTTTTAATTTCAAATATTCTTTACCCCACATCGCCTCTTCGGTATCCACTGGGTCAGTTTTTATATCATTAACTTTTTTCCATTTCTGCCACTTCAAATACATATCATTAAGCTCACTTATCTCTTCTATGGTGGTAACAAAAAATTCCAACAAACTGACTTTCGAAGAAAGATTTAAGTTTTTAGTAGTTATTAACGAGCCTCTAAAAAAGACTTTTAACGCTAATTCCCTTTCCTTTAGACTCTTGGGGAATCGACATAGGCAGAGAAGTGTCTTTAGAATAGGTTCTCCTTGGAAGTATTTCAGTATTCTATGCTCCATCTTTTCCAAATGAAGTTTAAAACCCTGCCAGAATAAGGCGGGATTTTGAGCAATATCAGCGGCATATTTAAGATCAACCAGTTGTAGTAAATGCTGTTCCTTGACTAATAAATCCTTCCATAGCTTACTGGCCCATGCTACCTCATTTTGAATTGCTTTAATCTCTTGCTGCAAAGCATTAACTACCTCATCGACACTCGAATAATATTTACTTAAATACGTATTTGCTTTATCTAAATAATAAGACTGGGCCCCTGACAGGTATTCACGCTTTTCTAAAGCTTCAAAAGTTCCTTTTCCTCTAGGTTTGATGTAATTAATGGCATTTAACTCTTCCTTATTCGCTGAAGGTAAATAAGTAGCATACCCTTGGAAGTTAGGCAACCAACGTCCTTCAAGTGTTTTCAAATTACTTTCCGCTTTTGAAAAACTTTCGTTGATATTAGTTACAGCTTGATTATTCGCCGAACAGGCCAGAATGAGGGGCGCCTCCCTCCCTTCTATAGCCGCCCGTACTACCGCATTGGCAACCACACTTTGTAACAAGGTTGTCTTACCTGTTCCGGGAGGGCCATTGACCGCAAAAACAGTACCGTTGGGACTATTAATGAAATTATAAAGACTTTTCCGCTGAGAGATAGACAAGGGAAACGAACTGCTCATCTGACCTACGTGTTTGGAATGAAAATCAAGGTAATGATCAACGCCAAAAGGTAAACCTGTTTCTAGTATATCCAGAGAAATAAAGCGTTTAAGTAAAGTAGGTAAATTATCCTCATGAAGAAGATGCTCGTACAAGGCGATAATACCAGCAGAAGCTCCTTTGGTCTCTTCTTGAATAACCAAAGTAAGCTCGTGTTTTACCAGATAATTAGGTTGCTGATAATTGTCTAAGCTCATTCCTGAAATCATCAGAAAGACTTCATTGACATAATTATAGTACGCTTCCCAGTTCACAAACTTTGCTAAAGTTAAAGCAGCAGCTTTGTCAATTAAATCAACCGAACTAAATACAAAAGCTTCAGATTCATCAGGGAGCGGCTCCAGAAAGTCTCTACATACATAAGGAAAAAAATTGGTATGAATCTGCAAGGTGCCTTCACGCTCCAACATAGCAGGAATCCAAAATGGATAAAGCGGCTTATTTCCCCGTGTAAATTGTAAATACTCTGGCTTGGGATTTAAAGTAAGCAAAGCAATATGAATGGCTAAAGTTTCAACTGATTTCCACCTTGGATCCAAACGATTTGTAATGCCCTTATCTCTATTTACTTTTTCTTCCTGATAAATAAAAATTGATTCGATATAAGATTGGGGAATATGGCCATTTATCAAATGCAGCAGTGAGAAAGGCAGTACTAACGAGTTAGTTTCATCAAACGTTAAGGGAAGTCTTTGTGCGTCTGCAAGGCTATTTTTCCAATATCGAAGCCAGTTTTTATAAAGATTCATAAGCAGTTTTTTTTATATAAATAGACTTTTTAGGCGTGCCCCTGACAGGTCGGACTATTCGTTACAAGTCCTCGCTTCGCTGCGGGCTTTCCACTACTATTCCTCACGCAAAGAAAGTAAAACTTTTTACCCTGCCAACTCATACATTACAGTACATTTGCGTCAACCGATAATTAAACACTCATGCCTGTCGTTCCACTCATTCTGATCTCTATAGCCTTACTCACGCTTTTTTTGTCTTTTGTAACGGTTCCTCAGGGTAACATTGCAGTGGTCACTGTTTTTGGAAAGTACCGAAGGATGATGCATCCAGGATTGAATTTTAAGATTCCATTTATTGAGGTTATTTTCAAGCGTATTTCCATTCAAAATCGTTCGATTGAACTCGAATTTCAAGCCATCACGATTGATCAAGCGAATGTTTATTTTAAGGCCATGTTACTTTATTCGGTAGTCAATACCTCTGAAGAAAGCATCAAGAATGTTGCTTTTAAGTTCATTGACGATAGAAACCTGATGCAGGCTCTTGGAAGAACCATCGAAGGTTGCATTCGTGGTTTTGTTGCTACAAAAAAACAGTCGGAAGTACTTTCTTTACGCAAAGAAATTGTTGCAGATGTCAAGGACCAAATCGATCAAACATTGGAGACTTGGGGATATCATCTTCTTGACCTTCAACTAAACGACATCACTTTTGACGAAACAATTATTAAGTCAATGGCCCAAGTAGTTGCCTCAAGCAACCTAAAAGCTGCTGCTGAAAATGAAGGCCAAGCACTTTTAATCACCAAAACAAAGGCAGCTGAAGCCGAGGGAAATGCTATCAAAATTGCTGCTGAAGCCGAGCGTTTGGCAGCCCAATTACGCGGACAAGGTGTTGCACTATTTCGCGAAGAAGTAGCCAAAGGAATGAGTCAGGCTGCTAAAGAGATGCAACAAGCCAAGTTAGATACCTCTGTTATTTTATTTAGCATGTGGACCGAGGCGATCAAAAACTTTGCTGAGTATGGAAAAGGAAATGTGATCTTTTTAGATGGATCTAGTGAAGCCATGCAGCGTACCATGCAAGAAATGATGGCCATGAATAAATTAATGGATCCCATTCAAGGAGGTTAATCTCCTGCTCTTTGGTCTGCAAATTAAAATAAGATTAAATAACAGTGCCGAAAAATTGGTATTATTGTAAAACATTATGGGAACAATCAACATATACACAGAGGGTACGCCAAATCCAGCAACGAAGAAGTTCTTAGTAAACAAGTTGTTGCTTAATGGAAGTATAGATTTTACGACAAGAGAAAGTGCCCACAATTCTCCCCTAGCACATGAGTTATTCAATTTTAATTTTGTTAATGGGGTATTTTTTGCTAGTAATTTTGTAACAATTACTAAAACTGAGGACTCAAACTGGGTGGATATTGAACCCATTCTTAAAGAGTTCATCAAAACAGCTATAGAATCAGGAACCAAGGTTCAGGAAAAGGAAGAGGAAACCTCAAACTTTCAGGGAACGGAAGTAGAAATCAAAATCCAGCAAATACTGTATGATTATGTTCGTCCGGCAGTAGAACAGGATGGGGGTGCAATTAGCTATCGATCCTTCCAAAATGGCATTGTCACCGTAGAGCTTCGTGGTTCGTGCAGTGGTTGTCCTTCCTCAACTATTACCTTAAAATCAGGCATTGAAAATTTACTTAAACGCATGGTTCCAGAAGTAAATGAGGTTGTTTCTGAAGCGCTTTAGGTAGCGAGCCCCGATCTAAAGTTTATTTTATTTCATTCTTTTGGTTCTTTTTGGATGCAATTTGGTTTAATTTTGGAGCAATAGTCTCCCACTATTGCTCCAAAATTCGCCTTATTTCGCTCAAAAATAACCGACAATTATTTCCTAAAATAAACTTTAGACCGACTCAGTAAGTTATATCTTTCCCTTCTCCTCCCCCCATTTAAGAATCAATTTAAATAGATACAATAAATTGAACATGCTACTTTTGTTACCTAGATTAGTGATCGAATAAATAATAGTTAATTCACCTTAAAATAAGCACAACCATGTTATCAAAATCCATGCAAGAGGCGTTAAATAATCAAGTTAAACTTGAAGCAGCCTCGTCACATGCATATTTAGCCATGGCAAGCTGGAGTGACATACAACCAGGCTATAATAATATTACTGAATACTTCTTCAGACAAAGTGATGAGGAAAGAACCCATATGCTCAAATTAATGCGTTTCATTAACGAACGTGGAGGTTTCGCTATGGTTCCAACCTTGGAACAGCCTATTGTTACCTTCAAAGGGTTAAAAAACATGTTTGAACAATTTTTGCAACATGAAATAGCTGTATCAAATAGTATTAATGATCTGGTTAGCTTAGCCTTAAAGGAAAAAGATTATGCGACTCATAACTTTTTACAATGGTACGTAAGTGAACAAATCGAAGAAGAAAAAAATGCACGCGTACTAAATGATAAATTAGAATTAATAGGTGAAGATAAGAGTGGCTTATACCTCTTCGACAGAGACATTATGATGACTAGGCAAAAACGCTAGCTAAGGTTTGCCTTATAAGATCAAGGATTCTAGGTGCTGATTTTAATTTATGGCTCAGTATTTTTTAAAATTTTATCATAAATTTATTAAATTATTAGTTTTTTATACTAAAAGGTATATATTTGAAAATATACAAATCATAAAATGAGATTTATTTACACATATTGGTTCAGTTTTTTTTACTTTAAAAGTAAACTGGGCTACTGTGTTTTGTCTGTTTAAAAGAATTAACCACAAACAAAAGGTCCCAGCTAAAAAACTGGGACCTTTTTTATTTTATTGCTAATTATGACAGTCAAAGGAAAAGTTGCTATACAAGGCATTAAGGCCTCTTTTCATGAAGAAGCCGCATTTAAGTTCTTCGGTAATGATATTCAAACTATCGAATGCAATTCATTTAAACAAACCTGTGAAGCTTTAAAAAATAAACAAGCTGACTTTGTAGTCATGGCGATTGAGAACTCAATTGCAGGAAGCTTACTACCCAATTATACCTTACTACGTGAATATCATTTTGCCATTATTGGTGAAGTGTATCTTCCGATACAACTTCATTTGCTAGCCCTCCCTGGTGTCAAATTTGAACAAATCAAATACGTGCAGTCCCATCCTATTGCGATTCGTCAGTGTGTCGATTTTTTTGATGAATTTCCTCATCTACAAATCATTGAAAGCAATGATACCGCTGCCTGTGCCAAAAGAATCCGCGACGAAAACTTAACTGATACCGTAGCTATTGCAGGTGGACTAGCTGCTAGCCTATATGAATTGAACATCATGGAAAGACGAATTGAATCAAACAAAAAGAATTATACCCGCTTTTTAATCTTAGCTAATAAAGCCACAGAAATATTCCAAAACAATAAAGCCTCACTTTGCTTTCAAGTAGGTAATCAGGCTGGATCATTGGCTCAAGTGCTCAATGTTTTTGCTGAGCAAGATATCAATCTTAGTAAAATACAATCTATGCCCGTATTAGGCAAACGAAATGAATATAATTTTTATGTCGATGTAGAATGGAACAAACAAGAAAACTATGATATTGCCATTAGAAAAGTATTGAGATATACTAGGAGTTTTGCCATTATGGGTGAATATCAAAAAAACGATCAGGTGTAAACCGACTCCACAATAGAATCAATTATTAATTACAGAAAATATACAATGAAACTCAAGTTAAGCATACAACCCCTACATACTTGGATCAAGCCAATAAATGAACCCTTACTTATAGCGGGTCCATGCAGTGCCGAAACAGAAGAACAACTTTTAGCAACAGCTCATTTACTAGCTCAAACAGGTAAAGTATCGGTGTTACGCGCCGGGATATGGAAACCACGTACCCGTCCAGGAGAATTCGAAGGAATCGGAAGTATTGGCTTAAAATGGCTTCAACGTGCAAAAGCAGAAACAGGCCTAATGACAGCTGTTGAAGTCGCTAATGCCAAACATGTCGAAGAAGCCTTAGCAAGTGGGGTAGATATTTTATGGGTAGGTGCTCGTTCAACGGTTAATCCATTTACTGTGCAGGAAATTGCCGATGCTTTAAGAGGCATTGATGTTCCAGTGATGGTTAAAAATCCAGTCAATCCGGATCTATCATTATGGATTGGTGCTTTAGAACGAATCAATCATGCAGGAATTAATAGGCTAGCTGCGATCCATCGTGGATTTTCTTCCTTCGAAAAAACAGCTTTCCGCAACGAACCGATGTGGGAAATGGCTATCCAGCTAAAAACAATTTGTCCTGAATTGCCTATCATTAATGATCCAAGTCATATTTGTGGTAACCGAGAGTTGATACCCTATATCGCACAGAAAGCGATTGATTTAGATATGCAAGGCTTAATGATTGAAACACATATTGATCCTTCATCCGCCTGGACCGATGCCAAACAACAATTAAGTCCAGGTGATTTGGTAAGCCTGATCAATTCACTTGCACTGCGGACAGTAGAATCTGTGAATAAAACATTTACCGATAAGCTGACCGAGCTAAGGCAACAAATTGATAAAATTGACGATCAAATTATTCAGAAAATGGCCGAACGCATGCAAATTGTGCATCAAATAGGTCAATACAAACGCGATAATAATGTAACCATCTTGCAGGTCAATCGCTGGGACGAAATCATGAATAAACGCCAAGCTTTTGCTCAAGCTTTAAAACTGGATATTCACTTCACAAACAAATTACTAGAGCTTATACATGGCGAATCGATCCGCAAACAAACAGAGATCATGAATACTAAAACAACCAAAAAGCCATGAGCTCGAGTAATATCGTTCTATCGATTCATAGACACACCTTATCTGGTACAATCAAACTCACTGGATCCAAAAGCCAAAGCAATCGGGCACTTATCATGCAAGCACTAAGCTGCGGAAAGATCAAAATTGAGAACCTATCAGAAGCCCTTGATACAACCGCCTTACAGCAAATTTTACATTCAAAGAGTATCACACTTGATGTAGGACCCGCAGGAACGGCCATGCGATTTTTGACCGCATACTATACTTTACAACAAGCAGAGGTAATTCTAACTGGATCTAATCGTATGAAGCAACGTCCTATTGGCATTTTAGTAGATGCCTTAAACCAAATAGGCGCTCACATTAGCTACCAAGAAAACAAAGGTTACCCCCCATTGCAAATTAAAGGGCCACTAAAACAAGTAAGTTACCAAGTACTTATTCGAGGCGACATAAGTAGCCAATATATTTCGGCATTATTACTCATTGCACCTCAATTACCTATGGGACTAGAATTAAAAATTGAAGGTGAACTAACTTCTAGGCCATACGTTGAGATGACCTTAGCCATGCTAGAGCAAGCTGGTATTAAACATGTCTGGAACAAATCCACCATTCGCATTTCTCATCAAGACTTTAATACCTGTACAATTTATGTGGAACCAGATTGGAGTGCAGCTTCCTATTGGTATTCAATAGCTGCATTAGCCGATGAAGCTGAATTTTTCCTTCCTGGGTTAAATAGTTATAGTCTACAAGGTGATCGAAAAATTGTAGAAATCATGGCTCACTTTGGAGTCACTTCTCGATTTCAAAATGGAGGTGTTTTTCTCAAAAAAGAATCTAAAACCTCCGTATGTAAACAATTTGACTTTAAGGAATGTCCCGATTTGGCCCAAACAGTGATTGTTTGTTGTGCAGCCTTGGGCCATGATGCCACTTTTACTGGTTTGGAAACTCTGAAAATAAAAGAAACAGATCGAATACAAGCGCTTCAAAACGAACTGGCCAAACTGGGTGTTAAACTGATTGAAAATCACCAAGTATATCAATTAGACTGTAGCGCACTTCACTTTCCTAGCCGGCTAATCATCAATACTTATGATGATCACCGAATGGCCATGGCCTTTGCACCACTTGCCTTGATGATCAAAGAAATAGAAATTGAAGATGCTCAAGTGGTGATCAAATCTTATCCTCATTTTTGGGATGATCTAATGCATATAACCAATTAGCGGCATAGACCTTAGACTTTTATACTGATATCGTAAAACATATGGCAGGAAACTCATTTGGAACCTTATTTCGAATAACCACCTTTGGTGAATCACATGGCCCAGCTATTGGCGTAGTGATCGATGGTTGCCCCTCCAACCTAAATATTGATCTTGATTTTATTCAGGCTGAGTTAGACAAACGTCGACCAGGACAATCAAAAATTACTACACAGCGTAAAGAGAGTGATTGTGTACAAATACTATCGGGCGTATTTGAGGGAAAAACGACTGGAACTCCTTTAACCATGCTCATCCCCAATGAGGATCAGCGATCCAAAGACTACACACATATTCAGGATACCTTTCGCCCCTCTCATGCTGATTATACTTACTACACCAAATATGGACATAGGGATTATCGTGGAGGCGGACGTTCCTCAGCCAGGGAGACTGCCGCCCGAGTAGCTGCTGGTGCTGTGGCTAAATTGCTTTTGAAAAAGATTGGTGTGCAAATCTTTGCGCATGTTTCATCTGTTGGAAGTATTGATACTCCTTCATTAAATACTGACGACCTAGATGAACTGTTCACAATTCGAGAAAGTAATTTGGTCCGTTGTGCAGATACAAACACCGCTCATGAAATGATTCAACTCATTGACGAAGTACGTAAAGTGGGTGATACCATTGGAGGGAAAATAGCCTGTATCATTCAACATTGTCCGGTAGGATTAGGCGATCCAGTGTTCGACAAGTTACATGCCGATCTGGGTAAGGCGATGCTTAGCATCAATGCTGTGCATGGATTTGAATACGGTTCTGGTTTCGCTGGATCTACCATGAGGGGATCAGCACATAATGATATTCCCCTAGCCAGTACCTCTATCGATGGAAAACTAATCTACCAAACTCAAAGTAATTTTTCAGGGGGTATCCAAGGAGGAATCTCCAATGGAATGAATATCTCCTTTCAAGTGGCTTTTAAACCTGTAGCCACGCTCATGCAAGCGCAAAGTACTATCGATACAATGGGTAAAACAGTAGAAATTTTGGGCAAAGGTCGACACGATCCTTGTGTAGTTCCGCGTGCCGTAATCATTGTAGAAGCCATGGCTGCCCTTGTCATTATGGATCATTATTTAAGAAATAAACTTTATGAACGTTAGTTCCATAAACTCTAAATGAATGATGATTGTGATCTATTTTACTTAATTACCCTTTACTCTGGGGCTTTACACTCGAAGGAGCTATAGAATTTTTCTTCCCGAGTATTATTGGAGTCTTGGGTTTTGTCTATTAGCCTAACAACGTAATAATAAGGGCCTGAGGGTAATCGGTACGCGGAAGAACCAACATTCGATATACCACAAAAAACCCTATCAACATTGTCATAAATCCTGGTCGAATAAACCGTTACACCCTGACGATCAACAATATCTACACGATTGTCTGGATAACGCTCAATATTCCTAATCACCAAGCAGTCATTAAGACCGTCATGATTAACAGATACACCTAGCCCCACATCGATCTTCCTATTAATAACCGTTATAACACCCTGACTCACTGTAAAACTGACACTACTACCATCTAATAATATATACGCCGCCTGATCACCATAGCACG
>SSFR01000017.1 GCA_008015505.1 Pedobacter sp. | reverse complement strand
TTGTATTTAATGTTATGTTTGTCTCTGACCCTATTTATATCCTCAAAATAGAATCTTTAACTTATTATTCCTATTCGTCTTAACGTATCAGCATTCCTGCCTATCCCGTTACACTACTAACATCTCTTTAAAGAACTTTTCGCTTATCCTCGCGGATTAAACTATTTTTTTTTACTCCCATCACCCCTTCTTTATACTTCCCTCTTGGGGTCTGCAAAGGTAACACTCTTTATTAACTTTGCAAATATTTTTTTTTATTGATTTTTCCCCCTCACAACAAGCCTAGTTTTCAACTTTTTATCAATTTTAAAACCCAAAATCTTTCTTTTTGACTGGGTCTGCAAAGGTAGTAAAGATTATTTACTATCCAAATTTTATTTTAAACTTATCTTCCATCTCAAAAATCTACCCACACATCATCAAAATTTATCATTTCAAACCCGATCTCAACCATACTCTATTCCAAGTCATTCCCCCATCGGGGGTGCAAATGTAAATACTTATTCCTCATTACACAAATATTTATGAAAATTTAACCCAAAAGCACTACTACAAAAGCACTACTAACTCTGGCTATCTGAACATATTTCCTAAAAGCTAAGGAGGTGATCTAAAATTTTAATGCCAGTAAAAATAAAACCCAGTTAGAAGTTGAATTCTGTTTTTTGTTGTGTGAAACAAAAAAACACAACATCCGAACTAGGAATCCTGAGCAAGGATATGATTGAGCAATATATTATTCCCCATTTAAGTAAGCGAGCCAGATATCTTTGGAAACTCTATCTTTTAAATCTGATACTTATTCTAATCTTAAATAAAAACAACTTTAGACCGACCCTTTATAAAAAATACCCCAGTGATTATAAATTACTACCAAACTAACCTTTCTTTATTCAAAAATGTAGCAATGCCTCGCTGGCAATCCTCAGATGCTCTGACTTTGGCATTACACATAGCAGCTTTAGCCAGACTGTCATTAAGATTCATCGTGTAGATTTCACCTAATAAAGCTTTAGTTAGTGCAATAGACTGTGCAGAAGTAGTGGACGCCATCTTTTCTGCATAAGTCTTCACTTCAGTACCTATTTTCTCTTTATCGACAATAAAATTGATCAAGCCATAACCTAAAGCTGTTTTTGCATCAATCAACTCGCCCGATAAAAACAATTCCTTCACTCGACCCTCCCCTAACTTTCGAACTAAAAAACAAGCCACTAATGCAGGAATAAAACCTATCTTCACTTCGGTATAACCAAACTTGGCTTCAGGTACCGAGAAAACAAGATCACAAATCGAAGCTAGTCCACATCCCCCTGCAATCGCATGCCCCTCTACTTGGGCAATAACTAGCTTGGGAAATGTATATATAGTATAAAAAAGTGTCTTAAGCCGATTGGAGTCAGCCAGGTTTTCTTCGTAATTATTGGTTTGTAATTGCTGCAAATGAGCTAGATCTGCTCCCGCACTGAATACTTCACCATAAGCCTTTAACACGATGACCTTAGCTTGATCATCCGCTTTAGCTTGGTCGAAGGCGTTTTGGAGTGCCTCCACCAACTCTGGACTAAGCGCATTTCTTTTATCAGGACGGTTGAGACTAATGTAAGCTACACGATTGATGCTTTGATATTCGACGAGATTCATTTTTGTATGATGAGCTTGTTTAAATTTGACAAACCTACTAAAGATCACAACTTCACAACAAATGCCTTCGCTCCATTTAAAATATGATAGGGTATTTGAAGCTGCTTAGCTTCCTCCTCCCATCGCCTAGTGCAATAGCTTTTATTAGTTCCATCTATCAACAGCACTGAGAAATCAATCGTATTCCGAATCTCAGACAACTTTACCTTAGGATTACCACTTAATAATAAGGCATCAACTCGAATCTGACGTGTATATCTCAAACTATCAAATGCTGAAGTCCAACGCAAGATCCTAAACCAACCAAACTGCATCCAGTTCGATGATACCCTATAAGTAGCAGACTGAGCAGTATCACCAAATGACATCCGCTTAACTAAAAGGGTTCCCTTACTTAATAATGCTGGCCTAATAAAAAAATCAAGAGTTTTATTCGACAACGAACCTATGCCTATCACCGTGCCTTGCCCCCGAGAAAGGTGAGCAATTACCGCATCTTTCTTCAAACTAAAAAATATCAGCTCATGGCGATTTTGATTTTGAATAAGCTGATAGGTAATATTCATCAGCAAAATAACTACCAGCCCAATAAAAGCAAAAAAGACTTTTCTATTTGCTTGGAACAAAAGCAACGCAAAACAACCCATTATTAAGTAAAGCAATACGCACTGCCCCGTATTGATCCATAATCCGCCCAAATGCGCAAAAGGTAAAGCTTGAATGTACTGCAATACAGCATTCATCAATAGAATCATTCCATTCAAAATCAGCCCTAATGGCTTCAATATCATTGTAAAAGGCACCAATAGAAAAATAACACCTCCATACATCAACAAGACAACCGGAAGTGCAATGAGTACATTACTCAAAAGAAAATAAAGCGGAAATTGATGGAAATAGTAAATACTGATTGGGAAAGTAACTAACTGCGCTGCCAATGCCAATGCTGCGTAATTCCAAATAGGCTGTAACAGTTTGTTTTTGAAATAAATCATCCGATATATTTTCGGCTGGAAATATATCAAACCAATGACTGCCAAGTAAGAAAGCTGAAACCCCACATCAAATAGATATAGTGGATTGTAGAGCAATAACAAAAAAGCTGAAATCGCAACTAAGTTGTACCTACTAGCACTTCTTTGGAAAGCCCGTCCTAATACAACAAAGGAAAGCATAGTTGTGGCTCGACAAACCGAAGGGGAAAATCCAGTAAGCAATGCATAAACCCAAATCAGTGCAATGATCAAAAAAGCACCCATGATCCGCATACGATTATTTTTATTCAAAGGCTTTAATAAAAACCTTAAGAATAGAAATATGATCCCCACATGCATTCCTGAAACAGCAAGAACATGCATCGTTCCCGTTTGTGAATAGGTATCTACTATTTCCTTATCCAAATCTACCCGATAGCCAAGTAACAAAGTAGAGGCTAACGAGGCCGCCTCCTGGTCAGGTAAATAGGTATTGATTTTTTGAACTAGTTTTCTACGTAGTTGCAAAGCATAAAACAAGATGGATTTTCGTGATTCTTGCTTCAAAAGAGAAAGCTGCCTTTGACCCACGAAAGTTTGATAATAAACCCCGCGTTTAGCCCAATGACTTCTAAAATCAAACTCAGCCGGATTAAATGGTGGATCAATCGCCTTAAATGTTGGCGGTACTAATAAGAGATCACCATAGAATAATTGGAAGGGATGAATAGAGTCTAGTTTCACAGCTATCGCCAACTGACCTTTCGTTTGATAAGTGTTATTATTTTTAATGCCTTGGATGACATCAGCCTGAAATCGAATCGTGGATCCAGTCAGTTTAGGCTCAGTAGTAATCTGACATAAAAACGCATCTGCATCCGTGGTAAAATAGCTCGCATGACAACGCTGATCCGCTAGAAGACACAAAACATATCCCAGTAGCAACAAAAAAACATGAATAACGCCTCCCAAAATCCAAGACCTGCGGTACAATGACCTTTGCTGATAGCACACCATCAAAATCGCAAATAGAATCAGCGTGATCAACAAACCACCCATGCCCCACTGAGCCGGCAATACTTCAGGCCAAA
Organism: Pedobacter sp.; assembly: GCA_008015505.1. Taxonomy (GTDB): domain Bacteria; phylum Bacteroidota; class Bacteroidia; order Sphingobacteriales; family Sphingobacteriaceae; genus Daejeonella. Next base: position 71,274 of record SSFR01000017.1, on the reverse strand, counting down.
ACCAAGCGAATAGGATTCCTACAACAAGTGGAACTAATAACCGAACAAATGGAACTTCACCCTTATAAAACATATCAAGAGCTTGTTTAAAACTGATACCGAAGCTGCAAACGTATTTCAGAACGCATATTCCCATTGATTTGATCCAAACCTGAACCAATGGTATTCTGTTCCAGATATCGGATTATACTATATTTTAGCCAAAGGTCTAGCCCCTTTTGGATGGTATAGCGCCCGTTGAAATAATACCTAACCCCTTTATTCTGGTACATTTGAGTGGAGTAGGTATACAATACATCATTTTCATAAGCATAAATCCTGGCATCGTAATTTGGTGTATAGAAATATGCAACCCGAAAACTCCCAGAAAATTTTGATTTTAATGGGGAATATTTGATATCCTGGTACACCAAATGGCCCCAATCAGCTTGAGCTTTTGTTTTTTGAACTTGTATCAATTCAAATCGCTTTCGAAACGAAAAACGATCACTTAATTGGGTATTTATCTCGAAACGATAATTCTGCTTCCGGACCTGAACCAAGGTATTAAGTGCATTTTTAAGCACATCATTTTCTTCCTTCGTTTCTGATTTATACCGGATTATCCATTTTAGCTTCTTGCTTAGTTTATAGCTTAGTTGTCCAAGCATTTCATATCCCCGAGATGGTACATCAACCTTAAGTTTTAATCCTGGGAATTGATACAGATCAACATAACCGAACCACTCCCACCGGGAATTTGGCACGATTGCTAGTCCAACATAAAAGCCCGATTCATTAGTTGCACCAGCTGCTTCAGAAGTTGCATGATTGTAAAATGAGTAATAGTTTCTTTGGTAATTCCGATGCAAAAGACTCAAAGAAACCCCAGGAGACAATGCACTGATCATTCCATTTAAGAAAGCATAACCACTCCCACTGTACGCCACTTCTCCAAAAAAGTACGTATTACGTACCGTGTAATTATAATTTAAACCCACATTCGTCAAATCGGAACCCGAAAAATTAGACTGATTGTACAGATATTTTCCAGCCTCAAAAGCGTGTCCATAGTGACTGCGATAGGTCGTCAAACCGATTGTAAGTCCTCGGTTACTATACTGCAAATTAGAACCAAAAAGAAATTGAGTCGTACTATTTTTAGCGGCTATTTCAGAGAAAGTTCGATGCAAGCCACTACTCGAAAGCGAGGTAATTTTCTGATCCTTGAGCGTTGCATCTATTCTTTTATAAGAGACGAAAGAAGTAAAACGAAATGGCTTCATATCCAAGCTGGCAGCAAGCCCCCTAAAAAAACTATTTTCATTAATAGACGTATATGGCTTAAGGCCGACATCTTGTTTGGCTAACGTAAGCATCTCTGATCCTTTACCAAAACTTAACCCAGACCAAAGTGTTAATCCTTCCCCAAACTGCAGAGCATAATCACCAATGATGAGCTTATTGACTCTCCCCCAATCTTTAATCATGACATGACCAGAATAAAAATCAAAACCCTCCTGATTATTTGCTATAAAAAATGGTTCACCAGCATCCTTTTCCATATTTAGAGACCCAGAAAAGGTTCTTCCTGAATTAAAGCGATATCGAGCCACTAAACGATTAGGGCATCCCAAATAACTAGATCTTGACTGATCTAACAAGCCAAACCCCTTCTTTTGTTCTAAAATACGCCCATAATGGAAGATCAAATCATGCTTCCCATTGGTTACAGGATTATTTTGTGCCAGCTCATCACTAGCTCGTTTGGGCTTGCCTAAAGTAACAAAGTGGACTAATCGTCGAATGGTTTCAGAATCAAATCCATCAATAGATTGTAACTCCAAGAGACTGATCAATGGTCCATGAGTTATTCTATAATCTATAAGCGCATTGATTTGCAGTGGATTAAGAAAAACTAACTCTTCTAACTGTTCCTTACTGGCTTTATTAATACGAATAGGATTTCTTTGATAGGAATTCAAACGACCGGCCAACTCAGAATAATCTATATCCGCTGTATTATTTTGCGCAATTGATTCGATGATCTGTTCCACATCTATATCTTGCGCATGGATATTTTGAAAACAAAAACAACAAACAAGCACCAACAATAGCTTTTTACAGCTCATAACTCAATGTTAGTTGAGGTGTATAACCCAATACCGCATGCGAACTCGTCGCTACATCAAATCTAAATGAGCCATAATACATACCAAAACCGACATAGTGTTTCAATGGATTAATAGATACTCCTCCCCTCAATAGAAACCATTTAAGCAAACTATACTCTAAAGCAGTATACATATCCCTAAGATTGTTCGACAACTGATTCACACCTGACGCTAATAGTAATTGGTCTGAGAATCGATAGGAAGCTCCTATTTGAATCTGTCTGGGAATAGGTAGCCCACTTGTACCGTAAGTACTTTGATTCGGATTAGCAATATGAATTCCCAAACATAACTTCTGATTAGCCCAATACTGCAATCCTGCTTCAATCGAAAAGCCCTGAGCAGAACCATAATTTTGAATATAGAACTGATGATAGTTGCTATGTAAAGCAACAGAAAGCGTATTAAAACTACGCGCGTAGCTTAGTCCCACCTTTTGTTCATTGTATTCTGTAATACCATAACGCTGAAAACTTAATCCAAACACATGAGATCGATATGGAACAGCTACAACCAGCGCTTGGGTTTGAATCGTATTCCCTAAAAAACCGGGGGCCGATCCAATAGAAAAAATAGGTTTTTCAAGCCCACACAAGCCCGCCTGATTTTGCTGTGCAGACCATACGTCTTGCAAAGCTACTGTAGCATACGACATCGAGGCAAACCGTGCTCCCACGTGAGTTTGTCCAAACACAGAAAGTGTAGACAAAACTAAAATGATACCAATAAAATTCATCTTGTTTTATGCAACGCCCCCTATATCATATTATTGCCCAAGAGTAAAAAATATGAACTAAAGATTTTAACCTCATCACTGGACACAAAGATTAGACTACTTCTAAATAACTCAAAAATCTGTCTTGAGAACAGCACATATGCCGTATTTCATCATGAATTAAATAATTTTGGGGAATCAAAAACGATACTCAGCTAATGCGTAATCTGACACAAACTTTTTCATCGTCACTGGGGAAAAAACTGATCATGGCTTTAACGGGCCTATTTATGTGCATTTTTTTAGTGGTCCACCTCATTGGCAATATCCAGCTGTTCAAAAATGATGATGGTCAAGCTTTTAATTCATACGCCTATCTCATGACTCATTTTGTACCAATCAAGGTTATTTCCTATTTATTATATACCAGTATCATTGTCCATGCGATCTATGCGTTAGTGCTAACAACCAAGAACAAAAAAGCACGACCTATTGGATATGCGATACAACATGGAGCAGCTAATAGTCCATGGACTTCTCGAAATATGGGTATTTTAGGGACCGTATTATTATTATTTATTGTTATCCACATGAATACATTTTGGGCTCAGTATCATTGGGGAGCTTTGCCGCACGCCAAATATGAAACGAGTCTATCTAATCCTCAAGAGATTACAGTTACGGCCATTCCTTTTGATGGTAATGAAGTAGCTTACACCGATTATATCGACTCTGTAAAAGGAACTCATATAGTGATATCCAAAGACCTGTACAAAATTGTAGTTGAAGCTTTTGGACAATGGTGGTATGTACTATTGTATGTCATTTCGATGGCTGCACTATCATTCCATTTAATTCATGGCTTTAGCAGTGCATTTCAAACCCTTGGTTGGGATCACAAAAAATACATGCCTTTGATTAAATATTTAGGTATCTGGGGCTTTGGTGTGCTCATTCCACTTGGATTTGCAGCCATGCCTATATATTTTTTCTTTTTTAAATAAATGAGAGCCTCGCTCCAACTCCTCTCAAGAAGAGCAAAGGGAAACAAGGTCTATAATTCATCATACTGATAGCTGAACGCTGTGCTAAAACTTAGTGTTAAAATTTGAATATGACATTAGATGCGAAAATTCCAGAGGGTCCTCTGGCCGAAAAATGGTCAAAGCATAAATTTAATCTAAAGCTGGTCAACCCCGCTAACAAACGAAAATACACCGTGATTGTCGTTGGAACGGGACTAGCAGGAGCCTCCGCTGCAGCTTCTCTAGCAGAGTTAGGATATAATGTAAAAGCATTCTGTTTCCAAGACAGTCCACGAAGAGCACATTCCATTGCTGCACAGGGAGGTATCAATGCCGCCAAGAATTATCAAAATGATGGAGATAGTATTCATCGATTATTTTACGATACGATTAAAGGGGGGGATTATCGTGCTCGTGAAGGAAATGTCTATCGATTAGCTGAGGTTTCGGTTAACATTATCGACCAATGCGTTGCCCAAGGAGTACCATTCGCCAGAGAATATGGAGGTTTGTTAGACAACCGTTCATTCGGCGGGGCTCAAGTTTCACGTACATTTTATGCACGTGGTCAAACTGGACAACAACTTTTACTTGGCGCATATTCTGCGCTCAATCGTCAGATACATGCAGGCAAAGTGACTATGTTCAGTCGCCATGAAATGATGGACGTAGTGACCATTGATGGTCAGGCAAAAGGCATTGTAACACGTAATCTAGTTACAGGAAATATAGAATCACATGCAGGCCATGCGGTGCTCTTATGTACAGGCGGTTATGGCAATGTGTTTTACCTGTCGACCAATGCAATGGGCTGTAATGTAACTGCCGCCTGGAAAGCACATAAACGGGGTGCTTTTTTTGCTAATCCTTGCTTTACTCAGATTCATCCGACTTGTATCCCCGTTACTGGAGATCATCAGTCTAAGCTTACGTTAATGTCGGAGTCATTGCGTAACGATGGTCGTGTTTGGGTTCCTAAAACAAAGGAGCTAGCTGCCAAGCTACGTAATGGAGAAATCAAACCCGCTGACTTAAAAGAAGAAGATCGCGACTACTTCTTGGAACGTAAATATCCTTCGTTTGGTAATCTTGTTCCACGCGATGTTGCCTCACGTAACGCCAAAGAAATGGTTGATGAGGGTCGTGGTGTTGGTACATCAGGCATTGCTGTTTTTCTAGATTTTGCAGATGCAATTAAACGTCTAGGTGAAGAGACTGTTCGTGAAAAATATGGGAACCTCTTTGATATGTATCAGCAAATCACGGATGAAAATCCATATAAACAACCCATGCGAATCTATCCAGCCGTGCATTACACTATGGGCGGATTGTGGGTAGATTACAATCTGATGACCACTGTTCCTGGGCTATATGCCCTAGGAGAAGCTAACTTCTCTGATCATGGAGCCAATCGACTTGGCGCTTCAGCACTGATGCAAGGTTTGGCTGATGGTTATTTTGTAATTCCATATACCTTAGGTGATTACTTGGCCTCAATCGGCCCCAAACCCGTAGATGCCAATCATCCTGCGTTTAAAGAAGCTGAAAAAGAAGTAAAAGCGCATATAAAGCAACTACTATCCTTAAAAGGCAAGAAAACAGTTGATCAATATCATCGTGAACTGGGCCATATTATGTGGGAATATTGTGGAATGGCTCGTAACGAAGATGGCCTTATTAAAGCCAAAGAATTAATCAGTGCGCTACGAAAGGATTTCTGGAAAAACGCATTTGTTTGTGGGTCCAATGAAGAATTGAATCAAAACTTGGAAAAAGCAAGTCGTGTGGCTGATTTTCTGGAATTAGGAGAACTTATGGTCGAGGATGCACTTAAGCGCAAAGAATCCTGCGGCGGACATTTCCGTATAGAAAGTCAAACCGATGAAGGTGAAGCCAAGCGGGATGATGATCACTATACTTATGTGGCCGCGTGGGAATATAAAGGAGATGACAAGCCAGAGACTTTGCATAAGGAAAAACTAGTTTTTGAAAATGTTAAACTAACACAACGTAGTTATAAATAAGGGCCTCACCCCAACCCTTTCCAGAAGAGAGGGAGACAAATTGAACATATCCATTTAAACCACATCTAAGAACTCTCTTCTCCAAAGAGGGCATGATGAGACTCTCAATACTCGAAGACATGAAATTAACACTAAAAGTTTGGCGTCAAAAAAATGCAAATACCAAGGGACAATTGGTGACTTACAAAGCTGATCATGTATCTCCTGATATGTCATTCTTAGAAATGCTTGATGTGGTTAATGAGGATTTGATCCACAAGGGCGACGAGCCGATTCACTTTGACCACGATTGTCGTGAGGGAATCTGCGGCGCTTGTTCACTACATATCAATGGGCGCCCACATGGCCCCAAACAAGGTATCACAACTTGCCAACTGCACATGCGTAGCTTCAATGATGGGGATGTAATTGTGATAGAGCCTTGGCGAGCTGCTGCTTTTCCAGTAATCAGAGACTTGGTTACTGATCGCTCTGCATTTGATCGGATTCAACATGCTGGTGGATATATTTCTGTCAATACCGGAGGAGTGCCTGATGCCAATTGTATCCCTATCTCTAAAGTAGTTGCAGACGAAGCGCTCAACTCAGCAACCTGTATTGGTTGTGGTGCTTGTGTAGCCGCTTGTAAAAATGCTTCGGCTATGCTGTTTGTTTCGGCGAAAGTGTCACAAATGGCTCTGTTACCCCAAGGACAACCTGAGCGTTATCAACGTGTACAAGCCATGGTAACACAAATGGACCAAGAAGGATTCGGTAACTGCACCAACACCGGTGCTTGTGAGGCTGAATGCCCCAAGGAGATTTCTTTATCCAATATTGCTCGCATGAACCGAGACTATTTTGCAGCCAATATTTTCAAGGAATAAATCTATCATCAGTAACTAATTTATCAAACTGTCTTTCGATAATTCAATACAGCCCAAGTATTAAATACCAGACCAATGAGTACAATCACTACCAAATGATATGATATATCGCTAAAACCACTTCCCTTTAATACAACCATACGCATAATTTTGATAAAATGACTCGGCGGAAATGTCTCCACGATATTTTTTGCCCACTGGGGCATACTATCCACCGAGTTGAATACCCCACTCATCATGTTGAATATGTTGATAAAAAAGAAAGAAAGGGACATGGCCTGCTGCTGTGTAGCAGAATAAGTCGATATCAACAACCCCAAACCCAAAACCGCAAAAAGATAAATAATTAGTGAAGCATATAATACCAGTAAACTGCCCACCGGAGTCACATGATAAAGCAACCAAGCAATACATAGTCCTAAGGTGAAAATGACCAATGCAAGCACCATAAAAGGAAGTAGTTTCCCCAGGATAAAAATGTGTTTTTTAATCGGAGTGACGTTGATTTGCTCGATGGTACCACTCTCTTTTTCTCTGACGATACTAAAAGCCGACTGCATCATCCCCATAGCCGTAACCAGTGTAACCAAAATAGCTGGAACGATGTATAAATTATAGTTCATCAGTGGATTGTACCAATTGGATGATGCAATGGTTATTTGTGGAATTGGTTCAACTACACCCCCTAATGGCCAAGCCGCTCTTATTTCTGAATTAAAATCAGTAATGATACTTCCCAAATAAGCCCCACCCAAATTGGCTTTGGTCCCCTCAATGGCATTAATGGCGATATATATCTTCTGCACATTTTCCCTAACCAAATTCTTCTCAAAGTTGGCAGGTATTTGGATCGCCAAATCTGCCCGATCCTTTTCTAGCACAGCCAAGGCTTCGGAGTATGTATTCACATAAGCCGTTAATTTAAAATAGCCCGAGGCTGTAATTTTGGAAATAAATCTTTGGGAAAGCGTAGAACGATCATGATCAACAACAGCAATTGAAATGTTTTTCACTGAATAATTCGCAGCCAAAGGCATTAATATCAACTGAATGATAGGAGCAATGATCAATACACGAATCAATTGCTTATTCCGTAACAATTGTCTAGACTCTTTTTCCAACAGAAAGAATAAACTCCTCATTGTAGTCTGATTTTAAATTTCCGAAGACTAATCGTAAACAATAGTATACACATACCCAATAGAATAAGTGTTTCTTTCCACACATAATTTATGCCCAAGCCCTTCAACATAACTTGTTTTACGATGATAAAATACCATCTCGATGGGACTAAATTAGATAGCCATTGCATCGGCAAAGGCATATTTTCAATCGGAAACATAAAACCAGTGAGTAGCAGCGTTGGAAGCATCATACCCATCAAAGAGGAAGTCATTGCCGCTTGCTGAGTTTGAGCACCGATGGATAACCACAGTCCAATAGACAAAGAAGTCAGAATAAATAAGATGCTATCTAACGTCAATAGCAACAGACTTCCTTGCACATGTAAATCCAGAAAGATCGAGCTGAGCAAGAGTATAATGAAAAAATTGACGATCGAGATAATCAAGTTAGGCGTCAACTTGGCAATGATGATATACAATGGCTTGAATGGGGAAACTAATAGCACTTCCATTGTACCTAACTCTTTTTCTTTTACAATAGCTACCGAGGTCATCATGGTACAGACAAGCATCAATACCAATGCCATTACACCCGGTACAAAATTTGGCGCACCCTTCAACTCTGGATTATACAACATATGTATTTCAGGAATGATTTGGAGAGGCAAACCCACTGCTCTGCCGGACTGGATTTGATAGTCGTTAATAATTTGAGTCAGATAAGCTGTCACAGCCGTAGCCAGATTAGGATCCGATGCGTCAGCAATGATTTGAATAGATGCTTTATTAGTATGCAGCAAATCATCTGCAAAACTAGCAGGAAAAACAATCGCCGATTTAATGATCCCTTTCTTAAAAGCTGCCTCCAACTGGTCTGCATTGGCTAAGCTTCGCTCAACATCAAAATATTTACTCGCTCCTATTTTAGCGATGATCCGACTGCTTACTTCATCTTTAGAATAATCAACCACAACCACCTTAGAGTCCTTAATTTCATTCGAAAGAGCAAAACCAAATAACACAATTTGCGCAATGGGAAGCCCAAAAAGCAATAACAGCGTACTACGATCACGAAATACTTGTATAAACTCTTTCTTGACAAATACCAGTAATTGCTTCATCGATTTTGACTAATCATCTTTACGTTTGGCATGACGAGCCAATTCATAAAAAACATCTTCCATATTTGTGGCTGTATATTGTTGCTTCAATTGCGCCGGGCTATCCAATGCTGCTATGACCCCATCCACCATGATAGAAACTCGATTACAATACTCAGCTTCATCCATATAGTGAGTTGTTACGAAAACAGTTACTCCACGATTAGAAGCATAATGAATCAAGTCCCAAAATTGTCTCCGGGTAACAGGATCAACACCTCCTGTAGGCTCATCTAAAAAAACAATACTCGGATCATGTACAATTGAGACCGAAAAAGCTAGTTTCTGTTTCCAGCCCAGTGGTAATGCACTAACTAAAGTTTTCGCTTCACTTTGTAGCTCCAGCTCTTCCAACAATACACCCGTCTTCTGTTTAATCTGTTTGATGTCCATCCCATAAATCCCCGCATAAAAGCGAATATTTTCCGATACTGTAAGATCATCATACAAAGAAAACTTCTGACTCATGTAGCCAATCTTAGTCTTTATTTGCTTAGCCTGATCATAAATATCAAAGCCCGCAATGGTCGCTTTGCCTGATGATGGAGCAAGCAGTCCACATAACATACGCATGGCGGTTGTTTTACCTGCTCCGTTAGCCCCCAAAAAGCCAAATATTTCTCCCTGGTTTACTTCAAAAGTGAGCTCATTGGCCGCTACAAAATCACCAAATCGTTTAGTTAGCTTTTCAGTTATAATGACAGGATTCATCCATTTCATACTTCAATAGTGCTCAATCAATTCGTTTAATCTTTTAACAGATGGATAAAACAATCTTCAATGCTCGGAGTAATGATTTCCATACTTACATCTGTATATGCTTTAGTATACAGATAGGCCATCATGTTTTGATCTGATGAATCACGAAATGTTACGTGCAAAGCATCGCCAAAAGCAAAGCAGCTATCCACACCAGAATAATTTCTCACATCCTGTAACAGTTGAAAGCTGTTAGATGCTTTAATTGCATATAACTTTTGGGGGAAATCTTTGATCATATTTGCTGGATCATCAATTGATAAAACCACCCCCTTTTGCATCAATGCAATCCGATCACAACGGTTTGCTTCATCCATGTATGGGGTGGATACCACAATAGTAATCCCCTGCTTTTTTAGTCGCGCAAGCATCTCCCAAAATTCTCTTCTGGAAACCACATCTACTCCTGTAGTGGGCTCATCCAAGAATAATACGTCTGGCTTATGGATCAAGGCACAACATAAGCCCAATTTCTGTTTCATTCCTCCGGATAACTTTCCAGCCATCCGATTTTTAAAGGGTTCGATTTGCTGATAAATATCCTTTACCAAAGCGTAGTTTTCCCGGATTGTTGTACCAAATATGGTGGCAAAGAAATTTAGATTCTCTTCTACCGTCAAATCCTGATACAGGCTAAACTTGCCCGGCATATAGCCCACGCAGTTTCTGATCTGCTTATAATCATGAACTACATCAAAACCATTGACGGTAGCATCTCCTTCGTCGGCAAATAATAAAGTCGTTAATATCCGAAAAAGTGTTGTTTTTCCTGCACCATCTGGACCAATTAGACCAAATAACTCACCATGATCTACAGAAAAAGAAATATGCTTTAAGGCCGTTATCTGTCCTTTATTATAGGTTTTACTGATGTTGCTTAGGCTAATCATTTGCTAAAATTTCACCTCTCCATACATGCCTAACTTCAAATAACCATCATTCTTCACACGTATTTTCACAGCATATACCAGATCTGCTCGCTCATCCTTAGTTTGTATGGTTTTGGGAGTAAATTCTGATTTGTCAGAAATCCAAGAGATCTGTCCTAAATATTCTTTATAGCTTTTTGGACCATCATCCGTAAAAACTTTTACCCGCTGGTTCAATTTGATACGCGTTAACTGAGACTCAGTAACATAAGCCCTTAAAGTAAGGGTATCCAAATTAGCTATTTTATATAAAGCTCTCCCAACAGTAGTCATTTCTCCTGCTAGTGTATATTTAGTGAGTACAGTTCCAGTAATAGGATTAACAATTTGGCTCTTGTTGATTTGATCCTGTATTTGTGCAGCTGATTTCTCTAAAGGATTTTGCTCACTCAAGACACTTCTATTTTGCAAGGAGACATTAGATTCATCTAACGCAATTTGCTGCTTGGAAACACTGATTTGCTTTTGTAATAGATCTATGGCAGCATTAATATCGTCTAACTGTTTCTGTGTGGCAGCATCGGATTTTAGTAGATTTTCAGTCCTGGCTTTTTCTTTTAATTGCTTGGCCAACTGAGATTCTTGCACAGCCTGCTGTCTTTTTACCAGCTCAATTTCAGGCTTAACATTAACTGTCTTTTCTTTTAAAGATTGTATCGTAGCTTCTACTTGTTGTTTCTGCAAAATGGTATTTGATGCGTCAATTTTTCCGACCAAAGCTCCCTTAGAAATTATCTCACCCTCCTTAAGAGAAAAGGATATGATTTTTCCACTTTGCTCCGCCGAAACAATTACCTCATCTGCTTCAAATACTCCTGAAGCATCTGTTTTAAGTTTATTTTGATTACATGAAGAAACAAGTACCAATACTGTAAGTAAAACGACTAAATATCTCATCATTTTTATTTTTTTTATTTAAAACAAAAACAATGGTATCTATTTCTAATGGTATTTACAAAAGGAAAATTGATCTACCTGAATCTGATATACTAAAAATAAAAAAGCCGTCCCAATTTTCTTGAGACAGCCTATTGTGAATCTTAACTGGATGCAAAAAAATTATGATACTTTAATAATTTCTTGTTGAAACCCATATCTGCTTATACCTGTACAACACGCACCCTGTCCATAATTATAGTTATCGTAGGCAATTCCTGCATTTTCAAACGCTGACCAATATGCTTTCCATGCCATCCTCATTTGATAATGTAATCTAAAAATCCCTCCACCAAATTGCTTTTTCAGCTCAATAGTACTTAATACCTGAACATCAAACTTGCTTAGATCTAATTTCTTCATAAAGCTTTAAAATTTTTTAAGATAATATTTATATTCACTGATCTCAAAAATATAGCACCGAAGAGCCAATAAGTGCTAAACAGGTGTTAAAGCAAATGTTAAACTAGAAAAACAGAAGAGATGGCACACGGCTAAAGTAAATCCGCTCCCACATCGGCTCGAAAATACCGACGATCGTAATAAATACGACCCGCATCGACTGTAGCTGTCTGAACAGCATCAAAAAGATTATCCTTTAAAGAGGTTATTGCTAATACTCTCCCACCGCATGTTTTTATGGCATAATCTACCAATGCTGTTCCTGCATGAAAAACAAGCGAATGACGCACATTTTCTATACCAGAGATTGTATCTCCCTGGATATACTTTCCTGGATATCCCCCAGCAACCAACATAATAGTAGCAGCCTTCTTAGAAGATACGACCAATTCTTTTTCTACCAAGTTCTCATGGGCAACCCCCAACAATAGCTCCACAAAATCACTGGTTATACGGGGGATTACGCTTTCTGTTTCAGGATCGCCCATGCGCACATTATATTCAATCACATAGGGATCACCCGATACATTCATCAAGCCGATAAACAAGAATCCTTTATAAGGAATTTGCTCTTTCTTCAAACCCTCCATAGTCGGGATAATGATCCGTTCCTCGACCTTTTTCATAAATGTACTATCGACAAATGGTACAGGTGAAACGGCACCCATTCCACCTGTATTCAAACCCGTATCTCCCTCTCCAATTCGCTTATAATCTTTTGCCTCAGGTAATATTTTGTACGATTTCCCGTCAGTAAGTACAAACATCGATAGCTCAATTCCCCGCAAAAACTGCTCAACTACAACAATATGACTAGCTGCTCCAAATTTGGCATCTTCAAGCATGCTTCTTAATTCCATTTGTGCTTCCTCCAAGTTTTCACAAATTAATACGCCTTTACCTGCAGCCAAGCCATCTGCCTTTAAAACGACGGGGAACTCTTGAGTTGCTAAATAATTTAGACCCTCAGCAAGAGACTGCCGAGTAAATGAGCGAAAAGACGCCGTTGGAATATTATTCCGAATCATAAATTGTTTCGAGAAGGCTTTACTTCCTTCTAACCGAGCACCATCCTTCTGCGGGCCAATCACAGGAATATATTTCAAATCATCCCGCCCCAGAAAAAAATCATGAAGTCCATAAACCAAAGGCTCTTCTGGACCCACTAAAACCAAATCAACTTGAAGGTCGAGAACAACATGTGCAATAGCCTCGAAATCCGTTAAATCGAGTGCTATATTTTTCCCATAAGTTCCCGTACCAGCATTGCCAGGAGCAATGAACAGGTTAGAACAATGTTTGCTTTGAGCTATTTTCCAAGCAAAAGCGCTTTCGCGGCCACCAGAACCAAGAATTAGAATATTCATGCCTGCAAAGATATGAGCGCAAAAACATCTCCCACCCTTCCTCTAAAAAATATTAAATTTAATTTTAAATTAAAAAATATTAAATTTAACATACAATACATTTTATATCAAAAATGAAGAGCGTCGTTCTTTTAGGATACCTCCTACTGGCACTAACTGTAGCAGGCTTCTCTCAGCAAGAAATTACCAGCTATTCTGCAGGAAATGGAATTATTTATCGTGTGGGACAAGTGATACATTTAAATCAAGAAACAGGAAATAGCGGCATCTTTCGTTCGGTTTACTGGGGTAATTTGGCCTTAGGAGACGGAAATACTGATACTAAAGTTGGCAAATATGGACTTACCATCCGCAAAATTTTAAAAGGTGATAATTTCGGTGGTGTACGTATACTTTTTAAAGTTGAACAAAATAGTGATGGATTTCCATCTAATTATACAGTCGATATTGAAAAAGCCATTGAACTATGCGAAATCCGACCTTGCCGAATTGATCTGCCCGTACCTAATGGGCCAAATCCCTTATTGGCTCCTCCAAATCCCACAAGAGGTCAGATTATAAGCCAAGAGTTAACCCGTGCTCAGATATTACTTCATGATGGAGAGATTACACAAGATGAATACAATGCCTATAAACGCCTCATTTCGGCCATCGGCATCCGCCAAAACACACCTTGCCAACAGATCATGAAACTGGCAGATTTACATAAAAACGGAGTTTTAACTAAAACAGAGTATGAACATCTAAAAAGTGTAGTCCTAGGATTGGCTCCTTAATAACTAAAAGTCTACAGAACAGTTTAAGGTCATTATTTCAATACTCCCCAAATTCTTTCCGAAAAACATCTGCAATCTCACCCAAAGTAGCATAAGCCTCAACTGCCGCCAAAATGAATGGCATCGTATTATGCCCCTCTTTAGCTGCATGTGCAAGCGCAGCTAAAGTTTGCTTCACACCCTGCGCATCCCGTTCTGCCTTAAGTCTCATCAATTTGTCTTCCTGTAGCTTTCGAATGGAGTCATCAATACGAAATACTTCGGGTTTCACCTCCTCCTGATCAATAAATTTGTTCACACCCACCAAAATGCGTTCTCCATTTTCTATTTCTGTTTGGAGATTATAAGCTGCATGAGCAATTTCATCTTGAATATATCCAGCTTCAATGGCACTAACCGAACCACCCATCGCATCAATTTTATCGATATAAATCTCAGCAGCCACTTCCAACTCATCGGTTAATGACTCTATAAAGAAAGATCCCGCCAATGGGTCTACTGTGTCCACTATACCACTTTCAAAAGCAATAATTTGCTGCGTACGCAAAGCTATTTTTGCTGCAGCTTCAGTGGGTAAAGACAAAGCCTCATCATATCCATTGGTATGCAAAGACTGCGTTCCCCCCAACACGGCTGCCATCGCCTGACTAGTTACCCGAATAATATTGTTCAGTGGCTGCTGAGCCGTTAGTGTTGAGCCCCCTGTTTGCGAATGGAAGCGAAGCTTCTGTGCTCCAGGATCGGTCGCGCCCAAATTTTTGGTAATTTTAGCCCACATTCTACGTGCTGCACGGAATTTAGCAATCTCCTCGAAAAAGTTATTGTGACAATTAAAGAAAAAAGATAACCGCTTGGCAAACACATTAATATCCAAACCTTTGGCTAATGCGGCCTGCAAATAGGTCTTGCCATTAGCTAAAGTAAAAGCAAGTTCCTGTACAGCCGTTGAACCCGCTTCACGAATATGATAACCTGAAATCGATATTGTGTTCCACTTAGGAACCTCTTGGCTACAATATTCAAACACATCAGTGATTAAACGCATCGACGACTTAGGTGGATAGATATAGGTTCCGCGGGCAGCGTATTCTTTCAAAATATCATTTTGTATCGTTCCAGAGAGCTGTTTAATATCTGCACCTTGCTTTTTAGCCAGTGCGATGTACATCGCCAATAAGATGGGGGCTGTGGCATTAATCGTCATCGAGGTACTTACTTTCTGTAGATCGATACCATCAAAAAGTATTTCGATATCCCTCAAAGAATCGATTGCCACACCTACTTTTCCCACTTCGCCTTCGGCCATTGCATGATCTGAATCATAACCAATTTGAGTGGGTAAATCAAAAGCGACGGACAAACCCATTGTCCCCTGACTTAGCAGATAATGATAGCGCTTATTAGATTCCTCAGCCGTAGAAAAACCCGCATATTGACGCATTGTCCAAATTTTACCCCGGTACATATCTTTTTGGATGCCCCTGGTAAATGGGAACTGACCAGGTAATTCGGTCATGGGCTTAGCCTGAGTATATACTTCCTTGATTGTTATACCCGAGGTAGTGGAAAATTTCTTCTCACTCATTCCTACTCAAAATAATTGTTGAATATCACGCTTAATAATTTTTAGAGCTGCCTCATAGGGATTTTCCATCTCCAAGCTTTCCAGATGGTGAAGAATAGTTTTACTTAATACCAGTGCAGAAGCATCTTCTGGCAGACTACTCACTGTATTATTAACAATTGCTACTGTATCTTCCATTATCTTTTTAACAACCTCCCAAGAATGATTACTCAGATAAAGCTGCTGAGCCACATTATGCTGAAACTCGGCTCTAATTTCCGCCAGGATCTGTTGCTGCATTTCTATGGCCGTCATACCAGCGACATGCACACGAACCAGCATACTCGTTGGGTTGATTCGCTCCAGAAACAACACCACACGTTCATAAGCCTGAAGCCTCAAAGGAAGGATTGTCTTTAGACGCTCTGTCTTCAGAATTAAACGCTTGCTATCTAGCATACTATTTAAATACGGGCGTATCAAAAACCACGTAATCAAAATCAAAAAAGCATATTTCAACGTATCAGCCAAGTAAATAATCAAATTCATAAAGCTTTAAATTGGTGAAAGATCAAAAAGATTAACTATTTAATTCATCTCATTACTTTTTTGGGCGTGCCCCTTAGGGTCTGGCTGTTCGCTACTAGTCCTGGTTCCGCTACACTCCACTGTGGGCTATCCACTTCCATCCCTCACGCAGGCTAAATTCATTATATATCAGCTAATTACAGTCCGTAAGTTTTAATCCCATCCGGCAAAATTGCGCAATTTCATGTACATTTGTTCTATTCATTTCGAAAGAAACATAAATATGGAAACGATTGCATCAGGAGCGCCTGTTACCCTAACTGAAGGCGCAAAAAACGAAATAAAAAAGCTAATTATTCAACAAGAACTTTCTGAGGGTTATGGCTTACGCCTAGGCGTTGAAGGCGGAGGCTGCGCCGGTATGAATTACATTCTTGGGTTCGACCAGAAAAAAGATGGCGATCAGGAATACCTCATCGATGGAATCAAAGTTTACATGCATAAAGCACATGGTTTATACCTGATTGGCATGGAAGTTGATTTTCAAGATGGCTTAAATGCCCGAGGTTTCACCTTCAGCAACCCGAACGCTAGTAAAACCTGTGGTTGCGGAACTTCTTTTTCAGTGTAGTTGCTTGGCTTATTTTAACCTGGAGCTTATTTAAAATTTTCAAGTAAATCTCACCTGTTTATTAGTTCGAATATCCCTATTTGAGAAAACAAATAAAAAGGCAATGGCTCCCAAAGTTCACATCACCCCAGCCCCCCCTCCAAAGGAGAGGGGGCTGGGGTGATGCTATAAATGAAGCTGAGATTAAAACTTTAAACAAACTCCTAGAGCGCTGAGCTTATTCAAAATCCCACCGTAACAAAAATACTAAAGTTCAGTTTTTCACTACCCTTGGTAGCATCCTTATCAAATAGGTAAGAAGTTCTAAATCCTAATGATTTACCAAAAGAGCTTAAATTCAAAAATTTGGTATCCAATATAATCTCTGCACCTACCGAGTTTTGGTTTAGTACAGCATTGTTGACATTTCGATAAATCCGGCCCATATCATAGAAAAAATTGGCTCTAACTCGCTTAAGATAAAATAGCCCCCCGAAGCCGAAATCAGGATAAAACAGTGGCATACTGTAATCTACTGAAAATACATGCTCTAAATCCCGTGGATTTGCCTCGTATCCACGGGCATGCTCAAATAGGTCTTCATACAGATAATCGTTGCTATTTTGCTCTTTCAATAATTTGAAGCCAAAAGCTAAGCCGTGATTTTTTCGTAATCCAATGGTGGTTACATTTGCTTTTAGCGTAAATCGATCAGCTGATACCTCTTTATTTAAAGATCGCTCATATCCCAACTGCACTAACTGCGACCATTTGCTATTGGTATTTTGAAGCCCTCGATTCCGAATATTATACAGCATTACATCCGCTTGCGCAGAATTGAAATTCTGCACGTAATTGCTAGTCGAAATATTGCTTATAAATGTATTCAGTTTAACTCCAGTTGTATAATTTCCCCGATACCAACTAAGCGGCAATGAAAGCCCAGCCCCAATATCTGTTTGTTTAAATGTGCGCTCAACAACTGTTTTACCATCAGCTGCAAGGCTTTTGCTTTTTCTATTTCCAGAATTAGCTCTTGCAGTAATTGGCAAGTAATATTTCGAATAGGTAAAATCCCCACCAACGTGGACCGTCCTTTCATTAACATTATATACAGGACCTATGTTTGCTGAAAAATTTCCTAATATATCGGACATTTTAAGGAATGCACCATACCTTCTACTATCAGGCTCAAATGAAAACACAGGGTCCCAACTATGCAATTTTACTCCAGGCAGTAAACCATTGTATTTTCTCACTTGATATGCTTCCTGCGGAACACTATCTAAAATATTCTGTTCCTCAGCTGTTGTTAGCACATGATATCTGGCCATATCCGCAGGCTCAACCACTTGAACAGGAGATAATGTTAGCGCATCTTTACTTACAGACAAAGAACTAAGTTGTTTACCCATAACTGTTTGCTCGGTAAAGGCCAACAAGCGGCCATCCTTAGACACAGCAGGCATATCGGCTCCTACACGCACTGAGGTCATCTGATAAATTTGTTTATCCCCATTGGTGCTGACCGCATAAATATTGTTAATTCCAGAAAAAGACGCATTAAAATAAACCCAGTCATCTTGGACAGTGTAAGCGCCAATAACATGCGAGGTCCAATCGGTCAGTTCGGTTGTTTTTTTGGAGATTAAGTCATATTTGAGTAGGCATACCCTCGAATTTCGTTTCGCTAAATAGGTAATACCCGAGTCATCATTGATCCATTTGGGATAGGATAAAAAGTCATTTTGTTCATTTGGAATCGTTTCAATCACTAAACCATCAGCTGCATTTAAAATTTTGATACTGTTTTTGATTTGTTCATTTGCTTCAACAGCAAGTAGTTTATCTCCTGCTGAAGAGAAAACAGGACTGAAGTATTTGCTTTTATTGGTCACTTGTTTCTTTACTCCCGATGCCAAATCAAAGCTCATAATCACACTATATTCAACAGCATCACGTCGTGCATCTTTTCTCATCTCTGTCCAAGTAGCTTTATTGCTTTGGAGTCCTAAAAATGGTTCTGTACCTCTCCCAACTGAAGTCAATCTAGTTTCAAGACCATCTTTGATTTTAACCAACTGGCTAATTTCATCGTAACTATTTTTCAGGCAAACAATACTTCCATCAGCTAAAAAATGAGGAAAGAGATAATTGGTTACCACCTTAGGATTTTCAAGACTTACCGACATGGTCGGAGTTAATTTTAAATTATCCAACTCTTTTTCCCATCGTTCTTTAAGTTCTTGATAGGACGCTTTATAAAGTTTAGGTGTGGATAAACCCGTATAATGTTTCAGCGAACGGGAAAATGGATATGGGGGATATTTATAAGCACCAGCATCAGCCAATACCTTGGACCATGTTTCAGCGCCATAATGATTTCTGACATAGTTCACTAGTGTATAACCCAATGAATAATGATTCGGTGTCAAATTTTTAAGCGAACCATTTCGAGCCTGCGCATAAGAATAGTTTTTGCCATTCAACAGCAGAGCTCTTTGTTCTTCAAAAAAACTCGGCGTACGCCCCCTACCAGCAGGTGAAAGAATGGTTTCAGCAAGTACTGCATCTCCTTCGTCAAACCAATCGGGGATAGATGGAACCATACCCATACCCCACCCTTCGTCTCCACGAATAAGGCGGAGCATTTTGGTAAGTCCCCTGTCGGCATTACAATACTGCAAACTGTGCCGGTATTCATGAATAGCCAAATTATCCAACCAACTAAGCGCACCAATCATATTAAAATTTTGAGCCCCTGTTGCATAAAACTGACTATGATATGGCTTTAGAGTTGCATATCCATTTACTTGAGTCGTATTTGTATTCAAAAGAAGGTCTATCTTTTTACTCTTGGAACCAATAGAAACAGTCGCCTTTTGATTGATATGCTTGATAATATCGGCTATGCGTTGTGCTTCTTTTAAATTATGATCTGGAAAAATAACTCTTACCGAATTATTTTCAATACTACTCCAGTTAACGTAGGATGGCTGAGGGCCCACCTGCGCCTTAGCACTTTTAAACGCCATTACGTAGAAGAGGAATATTAATACTAGGAATCTGTTCACGTTCTTTTTGATTTTTTTGGATAATTGCTTGATTGGTCAAAATCTCCCTATTATCAAGATATAAAACACAATAAAAAAGGCTAAGCCTTGCCTGAAAACTTAGCTTAGCCTTTATTTAACCCCAGAGCCATATAATCACTGATTATATCGAAATATCAATGAATAAGACCCAGAGCTACACACAATATCTAACCCCGTCTAGGCCCAGATGTTCCATCTGGTGGTGTAGTCACTATTCTTTCTACTATTTTCTTTATGTCTTTTAGCGCACAATTTGCAACTCTTTCAAACCAACCACCGCCACCATTCTGTTCCTTCATTTCAACGATGTTCATTTCTTGAACATCCAACATCTCTACATTTTTTATTTTTGACATTTTTACAATTTTTAATTGATTTTAAACCTTTGACATAAGACCTAACAGCGTTTATCTATCACGCAGGAACCGTAGCTCCTCCTGTTTTTATTATTTGTTTTACAGTCTCCTTAGTACAATTCCATACCCTTTCAAACCAACCGCCACCACCGCTTAACACTTTCATTTCAGCTGTGCTCATTTCTAAAACATCAAACTCTTTTAGATTTTTCATTACACTTTAAATTAAATTTTTAAATAAATTAATTATTAAAAGCAAAAATACATCAATAGGCCTCTTGAGGATATTTTGCAATTTGAGCGCAATGATCGCTTTTAACAATTTGATTTGCAATAATTAAGTAAAATGTTTTTAAAAATTTATTTAATTATAATATTAATATTAATAATATATTAAATAAACATTATCTAAACATAAATATATAATATTATAATCCTGACCCATTTCAACAAAACAGTACACCGCTTAACTATTCTTCAAAGAATATTTTAGTTTTACCGGAAAAACAAATTCCAATGAATACACTAAAAGTCACTGTCAAAGACAAAATTGCTCTGGTCGCACTCGATCGTGGAAAATCCAATGCCATCAATGCCGAAATGGTTGCTGAACTAAATCAAACCATTCGAACTATCGAAAATGATACTACCATTGGTGGGATGATACTTACTGGCAAAGAAGGTTTTTTTTCTGCTGGTCTCGATCTAATCGAACTGTACGATTACGACGATCATCACATCAAAGAATTCTGGAATAGTTTTTTGAATCTCACTGCGTCCATGACTGCTTTCAAAAAACCACTTATCGCTGCCATTAGTGGACATAGTCCAGCTGGGGGTTGCGTGCTAGCTCTATGCGCCGATTATCGGATTATGACTGAAGGCCATCACATCATTGGCCTAAATGAAGTTCAAGTAGGTCTGATCGCTCCCGAAACTATTTTTCATCTGTACGCTTTTTGGTTAGGCCAGGGCCCTGCTTATCAACTTCTATTGGAAGGCAAACTCATGCAAGCAGAAGAAGCTTTACAAGTTGGCTTAGTAAACGAATTGGTACAACCAGATGCACTTTTAGCTACAGCTGAGCATAAAATGAGAAAATATATTCAGCTAAACTGGACAGTATGGCAACAAAGCAAACTCAATTTGCGTAGAGTACTTTTAAAACAATTAAGCACCAACCAAACCGAAATCCTAGATGCCATACTCAAACAATGGTGGTCACCAAGTACGCGATCCATTTTAAATACCGTTATTCAAAACCTAAAAGCACCCAAACTCGTTTAAGTACACTAAAAATACCATGAGTAATACAGCAAAAAAAACAAGCATAGATGGAATGCTAAGAGATGATGCATTTAAAGGGAAAACGATTGTCATCACAGGTGGGGGCACTGGACTTGGTAAATCCATGGGGACTTATCTTTCCCAACTAGGCGCCAACCTAGTCATAACCAGCAGAAAGCTAGATGTACTTCAAAAAACAGCCCAAGAAATTGAACAAACAACAGGCAACAAAGTGCTTGCCATTTCCTGCGATGTACGTAATACAGATGAAGTAGATCACGTCCTAAAACAAACACTAGCTACTTTTGGCCAGGTACATGGTTTATTAAACAATGCAGCAGGAAATTTTATATCACCCACTGAACGACTTTCCGCCAATGCTTTTTCATCTATCATTGATATTGTACTTAAGGGAACCGTAAACTGCACATTAGCTTTTGGCAAACACTGGATCAAAGAAAAGCACCCAGGCTCCATCCTCAATATCATCACGACCTATGCATTTACTGGATCGGGCTATGTCGTTCCTTCGGCTTGTGCTAAGGGCGGTGTATTGGCTTTGACACGATCATTGGCCGTAGAGTGGGGCAAATACGGCATCCGGACCAATGCTATTGCTCCTGGACCTTTCCCAACTAAAGGTGCTTGGGACCGACTTTTACCTGGCGATCTGGCTAAAAAATTTGATTTCAAAAACCGAGTACCATTAAAACGAATTGGCGACCATCAAGAATTGGCTAATCTAGCTGCCTTTATGTTATCTGATTTTTCGGGATACATCAATGGCGATGTCATCACCATTGATGGAGGCGAATGGTTACAAGGAGCAGGTCAATTTAATGGTTTAGAAATGATTGCCCCTGAAATGTGGGATATGCTAGAGCAAATGACTCGTGCAGCTAGTGGCAAACAGCTTGTCACATCCTGAAATTTTCAGTATTTAGTACCACTTGCACTAAAGCTCAGATTTGTGTGTCAAATCTGAGCTTTTATATATCTATAAGCCTAGTATCAATTATTCACCTAAAGTTTTATGTCTCATTTTTCCATAGGTTCCAAGATCTTATCTCTTTCTACACTGCGACAGATACATAAAAAAAGGCTAACACTAAGCCCAAGATCAGAAGAAGCTATTTCAAGCTGTCGCCAGTACCTAGACCAGAAACTCAACAAAAGTTCCAGTCCAATCTATGGCATTAATACGGGTTTTGGTTATTTACAAAATGTCATCATTCCTGATGATCAATTAAGCCAGCTCCAACACAACATCCTACTTTCTCATGCTTGTGGCACAGGTGATTTGGTTCCCAAAGACATTATCCAATGGATGTTATTACTGAAGATCCAATCACTATCCTATGGTCATTCAGGTGTTTGCCTACAAACTGTGGAACGTTTGATATTGATGTATAATGAAGGCATACTTCCTGTCATTTATACCCAGGGATCTTTAGGTGCTTCCGGCGATTTAGCACCATTAGCACATCTTACACTACCCTTGATAGGCGAAGGAGAAGTTTGGATAAATGACCATGATATTCCAGTAGATACCGCCATTTGGCTCACTCAAAATGATTTGGAGCCATTGCAACTACACGCAAAAGAAGGATTGGCATTGATCAATGGAACCCAGTTTATGACAGCCTATGGGGTACATATCTTACTAAATACAGAACGCCTATCCAAGTGGGCAGATACCATTGGCGCACTTTCCGCTGATGTTTTCAATTGCCGAATTGATCCATTTAAGCCCTTGAGCCATGCCATTCGGCCTCATCAAGGTCAACAAGCAACAGCCAGCTACCTATTCCAGTTATTAGCAGGCAGCCAATTGATCAAGCAGGGAAACAAACAAGTCCAAGATCCCTATTCCTTTCGTTGCATGCCACAAGTTCATGGGGCTAGCAAAGACACCTTAAACTATGTACGCACAATTTTTGAGACGGAAATTAACGCAGTGACAGATAATCCGAATATTTTTCCAGACGATGATCAGATTATTTCAGCAGGTAATTTTCATGGACAACCCCTTGCTTTAGCACTCGATTTTTTAGGTATCGCTTTAGCAGAATGGGGTGCTATATCTGAACGACGGACCTTTCAACTTATCTCGGGTCAACGTGATCTACCCAATTTTTTGGTTAAAAATGCAGGTTTAAATTCAGGATTAATGATCCCCCAGTACACAGCAGCATCAATTGCCAGTGAAAACAAACAATTAGCCACACCTGCCTCTGTTGATTCAATCGTTTCGAGTAATGGACAAGAAGATCATGTAAGTATGGGAGCAAATGCCGCTACTAAATGCCTCCGAATACTAAACAATGTAGAACGTATTCTGGCCATCGAACTTTTGACTGCTGCCCAAGCCTTGACTTTTAGAAGACCCTTGAAAACTTCTCCAGAATTAGAACGGCTCGTTGAAACATATCGTGAGTTTGTCTCCCATCAGCCTGAGGATCATTATTTAGCTAATGACATTGCTGGGTCCATTCACTTTCTCAAAACGCATCCTATTCTGTAAATATTTGGCAGTAGGGTCTTTTTCACATTGGTTTAATCGGGATAAAATTGGTAAATTTCAGATATTAGACTTGTCTTAGAAAATGTAAAAGAAAAACATAAGATGCTTTTCTTAGAAATGGCAAGGGCTTTAGAATTTAAGCTTAGTAGCATTGAGTTAACAGAAGAAGATAAAGCAATAGTCAATTGCTATGGAAGAAGGAAAGAAAAGAGGAAGAGCTAAAGCTCATACCATCAATTATAGAAACTATAAGAAAAAAGCAAGAAAGATAGTCAGCTATAAGAATGTCTATCGCATAAAAATAGAAGACCATCGAATAGTTTTTATCTAGAGGATGAGACTATTATGCCATCACACATTTTGGCACGAAAAGACATATATAAATCCTTCCTGTACTAAAAAGTAGCAACATAATTCCCTCCTCTCTTTCTAGTTATTGGTCCACAGCTTCCATAACTGCTTTCACATTTCCCGTTCGTTTTAAAGTACCCCATCCCCCTATTTCGCCCTTTAATGCCTTTCCAATCGACTTGAAAAGCACATAATACATCAATTGCCTCCATAAAAAGCGCTGAGGAATAATATAGACCAACTTCTTATAAGGCTCCCCTTCTAGTCTAAATGCCAGCATTGCAAATAAAATATCAACAATAACAAAAACCAGATAGTAAGCCAATACCTGCCCAAAACTAGTCTCCAGCGAAAAACTTGAGTAAATAGTCGACAAGTTGAGTGAATCAGCAAAAAATAGTCCCACCACTTCACCAATGACTGCACTTAACATAAACAAGTCAGCCAAAGGCGCAAAAAGTGGAAGAATAATTTGAAAAATGAGAATATTGGGCATCCCAACCATACCAAAATACCCATATGCCTTCCGAAAAAGGGTATCCCGATTCTTCCAAAAACTTTGTATCACGCCAAAACTCCACCTAAATCGCTGCTTCAAAAACATATGAAATGTCTCTGGAGCCTCAGTATAAGCAATAGCTTTTGAGCAATTTTTAACAATATACCCCCCTTTGAGAATGCGCATCGTCAAATCACAGTCTTCAGCAAGCGTATCACTAGTAAAGCCTCCCACTTGCTCGATCGCTTCTTTTCTAAAAGCTCCGATTGCGCCTGGCACTACAGTGATACTATTGAGGACGTCAAATGCGCGTCTATCCATATTTTGACTAGTAATGTACTCGATGGATTGCCATTTGGTAAGGATGTTTACCTCATTTCCCACTTTAACTGTCCCGGCTACTGCCCCTACCTCATGATCAAAACTGCTTAAAAGATGTAGAATCGCATCTGGATGCAACTGGG
Organism: Pedobacter sp.; assembly: GCA_008015505.1. Taxonomy (GTDB): domain Bacteria; phylum Bacteroidota; class Bacteroidia; order Sphingobacteriales; family Sphingobacteriaceae; genus Daejeonella. The sequence goes on along the minus strand of SSFR01000017.1, from coordinate 45,760 downwards.
TATCTGCATCAATACAAATCAGATATTCATATTTAGCCTGGGCAATACCCAAATTAAGTGCTGAAGCCTTACCGCCATTCGGCTTGCTCAGTACACGAACTGATGGATGATTCAAAAAAACACGTTGCACTAATTCAAAAGTTCCATCCATAGATCCATCATCTATAAATACAATTTCGAAAATAGGATAATGAATCTTTAATAAACTTTCAATAGTTTGAATTGCTGTGATTTCCTCATTATAAGCAGGAATCAGAATGCTCACTGGAGGAAGGTCTTTATTTTTGCTAGGCTTTGTCTTTTTCTCTTGATTATATTTCACTAAAGCCAAATAACCCACGACCAGAATACGCATCAGTGCCAATATAATGGCCACAATAAATGCGCAATAAAGAAAATTACCCATATAAAACAATGCTTGCACAAAGAGCGCATTGGCAGTCCCCATCCATCCTCCTGATTCGTCACTTACCTCGGGCATAATGTCAGCCTTCTTTTTACCCAATATATCGGCAATAGTTGTAAACTGATATCCTTTTTTATGAAAAAAATCGATAATTCGAGGTAATGCCTCTACCGTTGCCGAACGATCCCCTCCTGCATCATGAAGTAAGATGATACTTCCATTATCCTGTTGTTTCAGTACCCGATTAAAAATACTATCCGCATTAATCTCTTTTTCCCAGTCTCGGGTATCAATAGTCTTTCCTACGTTGATATAGTTTTCTTTTCTACTTTGTGCAACAGGAATCACCTCTGCCGCAGTTTGGGGTTCTGCATCTGCATTATATGGAGGCCTAAACAAAATGGTACTTCGGCCAGTTACACATTCAACTAGTTTACGCGTGGCATTAAGCTCAAAATTAACCCTAGCCGTACTGACTTTGGACAGATCTGGATGAAAAAAAGTATGATTTCCAATCTCGTACCCTTCATCAGCTATTCGTTGTAGGATGGGAATATTCTGCTCAGCCATCACCCCCACCACAAAGAATGAAGCAGGCACCCTTTTCTCTTTAAGAATATCTAGAATCTGAGGGGTGTAAACCGGATCGGGACCATCGTCAAACGTTAAAACTACTTTCTTTTCAGCTTGACCAAAACGTTTGATTACATACCTTGTGGGTAATTCAACGTACTGCTGATCCACAACCATATGACTTTTAGCGTCCATATTAACAGTTAACCTTCCATCCGTAGGGGTCGAGACCAGATCCAATATTTCGCCGTCACCAATATAATCTACCCGATTATTAAGCTCGATATTGGTCAGACGCTTCATATCAAAGCCCTTCTTTTGCAAAGTATCTATCGATAAATCATTACCAATGAACTTCCATAATCGAGAGTCTTCTGAACCTAGACGCCACAAAGCAACTCCTCCTGTTTCCCAATCATCGGCCATACGAATAATATTAAAATTACTCGCCGCATCTGTAAAGTATACCGTGTGTATTACACCTCGAGAATCGTAATACGTATAATGCAAATTGGCAGAGCCCGAATCAAAAAACACCTTACTCCGATTTTGCTGAGCAATACTGATAGCCTGTTCGTAAGTTACTGGCTTCCCAACTCCATTTTGAGGCCAATCGTAGCCGTAACCTGCAATACACACGATAATTTTTTCGCTAGGTATTCTCCGACAAAAAAAATCCAGCTGCTTCTCTACCCACCGCTGATGTGCAATATCTCCAGGATTACTCAACTCCGAATGCTGATCATAGGCCATGAGAAACAAGTAATCGTTATATTTTTGAAGAATATCAATATTATAGTCTGCATTGCCCGGGGACACGTCTTGCGTAACTATGAAACCTTTTGCATGTAAGGTTTCATAGAGCTGTTTCTGAAAAGCGATAAGATTCTCATCTGAATTTTCAACTAAATTTTCAAAATCGATATTTACTCCATCTAATTGATACGTTTCTAGTTGCTTTACAAGCTGATCGATGAAATTGGTCCTCTTGGAAACTGAACTAATTAATTTGTGAACAGCTTTTCCATCCCAGCCCTGGTCGGTGGTATTCTTTACAGAAGCAATCAGTTTCTTTTTATGCTTTTTCACCAGCTTGAGTACAGCTGTATCAATCGCCGACATGAGAGAACCGGTGCCAGGATTTAAGAAAAAAAACTCAGGGACAACCACATCTAATTTTCCAATATGATCATTAAGTGAAGTGTATGATTGTGGATCCCAGGCAACGAAAAAGCCTACATTGAGACGCTTTTTATTATTAACTGGATGTATTCGCTTATGTTGAATTTTATGTCGCTCTAGTGCAAGAAGTTCTTTTTTTTGGATTTTGAACTCTTTATATCTAGCTGATTGCCGAATCTTTTCGAGATCTCTCTTAGAGATCGCTTGAACATGACTCAAATCGGGCAGTTTGGGATATTTTTTAGAGTTAATTGTAACAATGACCGAAACCAAGATCAATACAATGATCAATAATATAAACCGACTAGACCATTTAAACCTATTCCATCTTGATGGAGAATCTGAATGAAAAATTTGATGATTATTCATGAAGGTATTTGTATAAATATCTATGGTAGATCAGGCACCATCACAACGCCCACACCCGTGTTGACATTTTTTCTGCGCACGTAAACCATGCCAAAGCCTTTTAGCAAAAAAAGCTGCGGCTAACAATACCAAAAAGATCAAACCTATTTCTTGCAAAAACATAACGCCCCCCAAACTGGGAGCTGATCTAAAGTTTATTTCATTCTTTTGGTTCTTTTTGGCTGCAATTTCGTTGTATTTTTTCGTCATAGAAGCCCAGCTATGGCTCCAAAATCTGCCTCATTTCGCACAAAAATAACCTACAATTATTTCTTAAAATAAACTTTAGACCAGCTCTAAATTTAAAACGCTAACTTCGCGAATTAAATTCGATTTTAAATGCAAACGATTAGGAATATAGCTATTATCGCGCACGTTGACCATGGAAAAACCACCTTGGTGGATAAAATTTTACATCAAACGAATCTATTTCGCGATAATCAAGAAACAGGAGAGCTGATACTCGACAATAATGACTTGGAACGTGAGCGTGGTATCACCATTGTTTCAAAAAATGTTTCTGTCAATTATAAAGGCGTTAAAATAAACATTATCGATACGCCCGGTCACGCCGACTTTGGGGGCGAAGTAGAACGCGTTCTGAAGATGGCCGATGGTGTCTTACTATTGGTGGATGCCTTTGAAGGAGCCATGCCTCAAACACGCTTTGTGACTCAGAAAGCACTCTCCTTGGGATTGAAGCCTATTGTGGTGATTAATAAAGTGGATAAAGAAAATTGCCGTCCAGAGGAGGTTTATGAATCCATATTTGAGTTATTCTTCAATCTAGAAGCAACAGAAGATCAACTCGATTTTCCAGTGATTTATGGATCATCGAAGCACGGCTGGATGAATACCGACTGGAAAATACAAACAGAAGACATCACTCCATTATTGGATTGCATCTTAGAGCATATCCCCACAGCACCATTTCAGGATGGCACCCTGCAAATGCAGATCACCTCTTTGGATTATTCTTCTTTCGTGGGACGTATTGCCATTGGCCGAGTAGCTAGAGGCATTATCAAAGAAAATCAACCAGTTTCATTGGTGAAACGTGATGGTTCAATTCAAAAGTCACGAATCAAAGAGCTCTATACATTCGAAGGCTTAGGAAAAATCAAAGTATCGGAAGTAAAATCCGGTGATATCTGTGCGGTTGTGGGAATTGATGGATTTGAGATTGGGGATACCATTGCTGATTTTGAGCAACCAGAGCCTCTGGCATCCATCAAAATTGATGAGCCTACAATGAACATGCTTTTTACTATCAACAACTCTCCTTTTTTTGGCAAAGAGGGCAAATTTGTTACTTCACGTCATTTGCGCGATCGTCTGTACAAGGAGATGGAGAAAAATCTAGCCTTAAAAGTAGTTGAAACAGAATCTCCTGATGCCTATTTGGTATATGGACGTGGGATTCTTCATTTGTCAGTACTAATCGAAACCATGCGTCGCGAAGGGTATGAGATTCAAGTTGGTCAACCTCAGGTGATCATCAAACAAATTGACGGCGTCAAATGCGAACCCATCGAAACACTCATTGTGGATGTTCCAGGTGAGGTAGCAGGTAAAGTTATTGAGCTTGTTACACAACGTAAAGGCGAATTGCTCGTGATGGAACCCAAAGGAGATCTTCAACATTTGGAGTTTGAAATTCCTGCACGAGGCATTATTGGTTTACGTAATAACGTATTAACAGCAACTGCCGGCGAAGCAATTATGGCTCATCGTTTTAAAGCTTATGAGCCTTGGAAAGGAACTATACCTGGTCGTTTAAGTGGTGTATTGATCTCTATGGAAAAGGGACAAACAACCGCTTATTCCATTGATAAATTACAAGATCGTGGTCGATTTTTTATTGAACCCGGTGAAGAAGTATATGAAGGACAGATCATGGGAGAACATATTCGTGACAATGATTTAGTAGTCAATGTCATTAAAGGAAAAGCATTAACCAATATGCGTGCATCTGGTAGTGATGATAATGTTCGTATAGCTCCAGCCATTAAGTTTTCCTTAGAGGAAGCCATGGAGTACATCCAAGCAGATGAGTACATCGAAGTGACTCCAAAAAGTATGCGTTTACGAAAAATATATTTAACCGAAAATGAACGAAAAATCCATGCCAAAAAGTTTGTTAATGGATAATTAATGAAACGAGCCTCTCTAAGCTTTTCACATGATTAATAAATTAAAACGAGCTTTACAACAGGTTGTCAATCCAAACTCATTTAACCCTTATTGTGATTTTGATAACGATCATCACACAATTATTAAAAATGTAAAAAACTATACAATGACAAGCCGTGAGCGCTTGTTTTCTTTAATAGAGGCTACAAAGTATGTGGTAGAAAAAAATATTGTTGGCGACATTGTAGAATGTGGTGTATGGAGAGGTGGAAGTATGATGACGGTTATACATACCTTGCAAAATTTGAATCATCTAAGTAAATTCTTATATTTATATGATACATACGAGGGAATGTCCGACCCTACCAATGTCGATTACTCCAAAGATGGTAACGCTGCTATCGATCTTTTGAAGAAAAAGAAAAAAACGAAAGAAGATACGTTATGGGCTTATGCTACACTTGAGGATGTAAAGGAGAACATCTATAAACTAGACTATCCCAAAGACAGGATAACTTTTATCAAAGGAAAGGTAGAAGATACCATACCACGATCTGTACCTCATGCCATTAGTCTGCTAAGGTTGGATACAGATTGGTATGAGTCCACTAAACATGAACTAGTCCATCTTTTCCCTTTACTTTCACCGGGTGGTGTTATTATTATTGATGATTATGGACATTGGCAAGGGGCCAAAAAAGCTGTTGATGAATATTTTGAAGAAAACAAAGTAAAAGTTTTACTTAATCGGATTGATTATACCGGAAGAATTGGAGTAAAACTTTAAACAGGCTCTAAAAAATAAAGAAAAATAACATAGACTCCATACTATGGTGGCTGTAATATATAGTGATTCAGATGGGGCTCAGTGGAAACTTGCTCAAGGCAAAAACTTAACCGCTTGCACATTCAAAACAGCAGGGATTAATCCGGCATTAAATGACGAAAAATATATTGATCATATCCTGAATAAAAATATCCACCTAATCAACTATGCAGAACAGGTCAATCGTGTTTATTTCTTTGGTGCAGGCACATTCTCCAAGAAACAAAAAGCAAAGTTGCACAGCTGTTTTAGTCAATTTTTCAAAAACAGTAAAATAATGGTTGATCATGATACACAAGCGGCTGCTTTAGCTGTTTGTGGTAATCGATGTGGAATCGTCGGTATACTTGGGAGTGGCTCCAATGCTATTTATTTCGACGGCAAGAAAGTGAAGAAAAATAATTTTGGTCTTGGGTACATTTTAGGAGATGAGGGGTCCTCAAATTGGATGGGGCGTATTCTGCTAAAGCATTATCTGGGTGAAACACTACCCATATCACTCCAAGAAAAATTCAAAAAAAGGTTTGACTTGGACCGCAAGCAAATACTTGATAAAGTATATGATCGTGTGCATGCTGTATCATTTTTAAGTCATTTTTCTACTTTTTTAATAGACAATCAAGCTGATAGTTTTATCAAAACAATGGTAATGGGTGGGTTCCATGAGTTTTTTTCAACCAATATATTACCATTAAAGAGACACTATTTGCATGCCCCAATATGTCTGGTGGGCTGTATTGCTGCTCAATTTGAGTCTTGGCTGCATGAAGTAGCAGCCAGTTATGGGCTAACAATTACCTCCATTATCAAAGAACCGATCGACTACGTGTTAAGCTATTATACCAACCAAACTTAATACGTACAGTCGCTTATAAATATGAATCTAAATTTTTAACAAAATCAATATAACAAAATGAAGATAGGAATTAATGGGTTTGGACGTATTGGCCGATTGGCTTTCAGAGCAGCAATAGAGCGTGGCGATATCGAAGTAGTTGGCATTAATGACTTGGTAGAAGTGGATTATATGGCCTACATGCTTAAATACGACTCCACTCATGGTTTATTTAAAGGAACCGTTGCGGTACAGGACGGGCAGTTGATTGTCAATGGTAAAACCATCCGCGTAACTGCCGAAAAAGATCCTGCAAACCTAAAATGGGACACCATTGGTGCAGAAATCATAATTGAATCAACCGGATTATTTTTAACCCAAGCTGATGCACAAAAACACATTCAAGCAGGAGCTAAAAAAGTAATTATGTCAGCGCCGGCTAAAGATGATACGCCTACTTTTGTGATGGGTGTTAATCATAAAAAACTAACCACAGCACAAACCATTGTTTCCAACGCTTCATGTACTACCAACTGTTTGGCGCCTATTGCTAAAGTTTTGAATGATTCGTTTGGTATTGTTGAAGGCTTGATGAGCACCATTCATGCGGTAACAGCTACACAGAAAACAGTAGATGGTCCATCTGTAAAAGACTGGCGCGGTGGACGTGGAGCTTATCAGAATATCATCCCTTCTTCCACGGGTGCTGCCAAGGCAGTGGCATTAGTTATCCCCGAGCTAAAAGGCAAACTCACCGGCATGTCCTTCCGTGTGCCAGTAGCTGATGTTTCTGTAGTGGATTTAACGGCACGCTTAGAGAAAAAAACATCCTACGAGGATATTAAAAAAGCCATGAAAGCTGCTTCAGAAGGTGAATTAAAAGGAATCTTAGGCTATACCGAAGATGATGTGGTATCGCAAGATTTTGTGGGTGATGCACGTACGTCCATCTTTGATGCCAAAGCAGGTATTGCACTTAATGATCAATTTGTAAAAGTTGTTTCCTGGTATGATAACGAATGGGGATATTCCAACAAACTCATTGACCTAGCTCAATACATGAATACACTTTAATTTTTTGCCCAAACCCCTTGTCTTATAAAACAGGGGGATTTCTATTTTTATCCTATGAGCTTGTTTAAAGTTTATTTTATGAAGCTATTGCCGGTTATTTTTGAGCGAAATGAGGCGGATTTTTCATGCCTTTAATTTATTTTTCAAAGGTATTCAACTGTTCGCTTCGCTCGAGTTCGGAGCCATAGCAGGGCTCTATGGTGAAAAAATCAAACGGAATTGCAGCCAAAAAGAACCAAAAGAGCGAAATAAAATAAATTAAACAGGCTCTATGAGTAAACTAGATCAAGGCATTGATCACTACATCGAAAATGCGGCTGACTTTGCCAAACCCATTCTTAAACATCTACGTAAGCTTGCACATCAAGCCTGCCCCCAAATCACAGAAACCATCAAATGGGGGATGCCTTTCTTCGAATATAAAGGAATAGTCTGTACTATGGCTTCCTTCAAGGAACATTGTACTTTTGGATTTTGGAAACATAAACTTTTAGATGACCCTAAGCATGTGTTAGAGAAACGACCCTTCAATAAAGCCATGGGACAATTGGGTCGAATAAGCGCTTTAGCAGACTTACCATCTGATGCCATTTTGATCAGTTATATTCAGCAAGCTGTTGCATTGAATGAGGCAGGCATCAAAATTTCTAGAAAGTCAACGAATCGGTTTAAAGTACTAACTATTCCCGACGACTTTAGCCACGCCTTAGTTAAACATCCACCCGCTAAAACAACCTTTGATCAATTCAATTACTCCAACCAAAAAGAATACTTAGTATGGATCGCTGAAGCCAAAACAGAAGAAACGCGCAGAAAACGAATCATCACCAGCATCGAGTGGCTCAGCGAAGGTAAATCCAAAAACTGGAAATACCTCAGTAGGAAGAAATAGTAACATACTTAAACAACCAAAGATGTGAACCCAAAACGTTTGCCATCAAACAAGCCTTTATCACTTAACTTAAGTTCCGGAATGACTAGTAAAGCTAAAAAAGCAAGTGTCATATAGGGTGCAGCAAGTGTTGCTCCGGCTTTTTTTGATTTTTCATCGAGCAAAGCATATTTTTTTGCTACTTCATATCCATCCTCGGTACTCATCAAGCCAGCTACTGGTAGTGATAAAACCAATTGATCTTTCAGATCACTCCATGACACCCCACCTTTGGATTCAATAATCAAGTTGATGGCCTGAACAATTTCCATATCATTAACCCCAACAGCAATAATATTGTGACTATCATGAGCCACACTCGAAGCAATGGCTCCTTGCTTTAAGCCAAAATTTTTCACAAAGGCAATAGCAGGTTTAGCCACTCGATATCTATTGATCACAACTAACTTAAGGATATCTCGATTTACGTCCGACTGAAGTGCACCCTCTTTTACCTCCAGTTCTTCGATAAGCTCATGCGTAATTAATTGCCCATCTAAAGCTTCTATGATTCGCACCTTATCCCCAGCATTACCTAACACCTGAATATCATTCTCTGAAATCATTTTAGAATCGAAATGATTCAATACTTTTTCAGAAATAGATTCGATGACACTCTTTCCATTTTCGGCAACCAATTCCCCATTAATATATGTGCTCAAAACGCGGAACTCCTTGAGATTATTTACTTCGATGAAATCAGCCGGATCATTTGGCTGTAATAAGCCTAGATCTAAACCATAATGCTTCACCGGATTATAACTCATCGCGCGGAGCACTTTCATGGGAGAAATTCCTTTAGCAACTGCACGAGCCGCAATATTATTTAAGTAACCCAAAACCAATTCATTCGGATGTTTATCATCTGAGCAAAACATCATTTGGTCTGGATAAGTATTCATTAAGGGAATAAGTGCTTCAAAGTTTTTGGCAGCACTCCCTTCTCTTATTAAAATTTTCATGCCAAATTGGAGTTTATCCAATGCCTCTCCTTCAGTAAAGCACTCATGATCCGTACTTATTCCTGCCTCAATATACCTTCGGGCATCATCACCACGTAAACCAGGCGCATGTCCGTCTACAGGTTTGTGATATTTTTTAGCGATGGCTATTTTGGCCACCACCTCAGGGTCGCCGAATAAAACACCAGGAAAGTTCATCATCTCAGCCAGGTACTTTATTTCTGACCATTGCATAAGCTCTTCAATCTCAGTTACTCCTATTTCAGCACCCGCTGTTTCGAATTTGGTAGCTGGGACACAGGATGGTGCTCCAAAATAAAATTTAAAAGGGACCTTCTTTCCATTTTCAATCATGTACTTCACGCCTGAGGTTCCTAAAACATTGGCAATCTCATGTGGATCAGATACCGTAGCCACTGTTCCATGAACAACCGCTAACCTAGCAAATTCTGAAGGGATCAACATAGAACTCTCAATATGAATATGTGCATCTACAAAGCCAGGAATAATATAGGTATCTCTAGCTACTGGCCTTCTGATAATGTGCTTAATCCGCCCATCTTTAATCGTGATCTCCCCAGAAAAAATTTCTTGATTCACTACATCTACCACATTTCCACTAATGACATGTTCCATATCGACCTCTTTTTGATTTAAAATTCCTCAAAATTAAAAACCCCCACGTCTTTTAGATGTGAGGGTTTTCAATACTTATTTATTTTATCTATTTCATCAATTGATCAAACACAATTGATACATAATACATTCCTCCAACTTGAGGGTTTCCATATGATGTCGCATAATATTGATTAAGAATATTCGATCCACCAAGTTTAAGCGTAGTGCTATATGCCGGAAGTCTATAGCTAACTTGCGCATCCACTGTTCCAAAAGCAGGCACATTACCTGCAATAAAAGTCGATGACCAGTTATACTGATCTTGCCATCTGTAAACTACATTAAACCCAACGTTCTTAGCAACTTCTCGACTAGACACACCCACGTTGAAACGATACTTAGGTGTATTAAAATCAGTAACTAATGTAGTATTAGTGTTTACCAGATCATTGTATGTTCCATTAGTTGAAAGCGTGAATTTGCCCACCTTATAGTCGATACCTACAGCAACTCCTTGCATATTCACCTGATCTGGACTATTTACTACAGTAGAAAATCGTCTAGGTGTTGCAATCAAACCACTAGGATCTGCCGTAGTAGGATTGGCCTGAATTACATCCCATTGTAAAATATAATCTTTAAATGAGTTGTAGTAATATGCCACATCCACCATTAACTTATTAGTTAGCAATCCTTTATATCCTACTTCATAGGCCTGTACACTCTCAGGCTTAAAATCACCGAAAGTATACGTTTGCAATAATGCAGGATTTGGCGCTCCAGCAGCCGCTGAAGCTTTAAACTGTGCTACACTAGCCACAGTATAGGCTGGCTGTGTTCTCAGGTTGTATTTATCCAACAAATTTGGCAATCCACCAATAATTTGAAGTCCGCCACCAACTGCTAAATCAATATACTGATTTTGGGTAGTTGGATTACGGAAACCTGTTTGGTAAGAAACCCGAATATTATTATTGTGTGCAATGGTATAAACAGCTGACACTCTTGGGGTCACACGTCCATCAAAGTTTTGACTTTTATCGTAACGACCCGATGCAGCTAGTTTCAGTTTTTCTTGTAATACTTTTTTAGCCACCTGCACATAGCCTCCATATTCGCCGATGGTAATATTACCATTTAGATCATTGAATAATGTTCCTTCCGAGTTTAAGTCATAAAAACGATAGGATGCCCCTGCAATTAGTTCAACTGCATTATTTAGCATATTGGTAAAATTATACATCCCCTCACCATGATATAAACTCGACTTATCATTAAACTTAGCACCACCTTTTGGATCGCCAATCGGACGAGAAACGATTTGCTGTTTCGCCGTCTCGAAAGGAGAGCCTCCCGGCAACCAACGGCCTACATCGGCTGCTGATCTAGCTGCAGTATGTGCGTCTGCATCATTTTTTCCAGCCACTCTAGCCGCATTGTAAGCACCAGCATAGGTTAGAAACCAAGTTGAAGATGATTTCCAAGCCTCGTTAATTAAAGAAGCCAATGCTGTTGCCTGATATGTATCTCCCGAATTTTCTTGTGTTGTATATGCACGAACAAAGAAATTATCCCCTTTTAACTCCAACTTATACTGTCCAATTTTGAAGTTTCTTAAAGAATATCGTGCTGTACCCGTATATACAGAGGTTCCTGTACCCCAATTGGCTTGTCCAATAAGCTCCAAACCTCTACCAAATTTATAATGAAGTGAATTCGATGTTTTAAACCCCTTGGCAGCATAATCAACCAAATCAACTTCGTTATAGCCTGTACGCGAAACAGTTTGTCCATTCAATGGAGAACCTCCTGGAATTCCAGTATACATGTAGTTAATTTCGTCGCCATACACGTTTACCCCGTCGTAATTAGGATCCGTGGCACGCGTACCTACTTTATAAGATGATGTTAAACGATTAAAGTCATTATAATTTTGTGCCTGCCAATCGCTGGCATCTATATAAGAGATATTAGTTTTAAAAGCAAATTTATTGTTCCATACCTTAGCAAAACGAAGTGACATATCTTCAAATGAAGATGCAGAACGCTGCAAATTGTCCACATGATTCATTCCAACCTTATAGCTAAAACTTAAACCTGGGTTTTTAAAAGGACTCTTTGAAGTCATGATTAATGTTCCATTGGTACCACCTGCGCCATATAATGCAGAGGACGCACCAGGTATTAGCTCAGCACTCTCCACGTCGAGGTCAGATATACCCACGATATTTCCCACTGAGAAATTTAATCCAGGAGCTTGATTATCCATCCCATCAATAAATTGGTTAAAACGCACATTACCATTGGCATTAAAACCTCTTGTGTTCAGTGAGCGGAAAGTTAAACTTTGGGTACTTGACTCCACTCCTTTTAAATTAACCAAAGCATCGTAGAAAGAAGGTGTTGCACTTTCTCTCACCGCCGCAGCTCCTACACGCTCAATCGATACAGGAGACTCTAATATTCTTTCTGGAGTACGTGATGCTGCAACAACAACTTCCTGTCCTAAAACCGCCTGTGCTTCTAACTGAATTTTTAAATCATTGGTCGAGCCAGTGACCGTTTGTTCAATAGTCTGATAGCCCACATAAGTAACTGAAAGCACTAAGGGAACATTTTCCGTTATGATCAATTTGAAATCTCCATGCTCATTCGATAAAGTTCCCCTAGCCTTTCCCTTCACTGTAATGGCAACACCAGCCAAAGGCTCTCCCGATTCTTTATCTGTAACAGTACCTGAAATAGTAATGTTTTGTGCAAACGTCATTTGGTTAGTTAGTAGGACTAGGCCGAGAAAACAGACTAGACGAGTGAAAATTTTACACATAGTTCTTAAAATTTAGTTGATACAGCTTTGTTTTAATTGGTTAAATATTTTACCCTCAACGATTAAATGCATATTTTTTAACTTATAGTAAAAAAAAATTTAACAGTCGTTGCAAAGAATCGCCGAAACTAAGAGGATTTTTTGATTTTCTATATGCACGATCTCTTTTTTATCGCGTGTCCAGTTCTATTAAAAAGTTCATTGGGGAACATTTAACTAGTCAGATAGCTGAAAGTCAACCTACTGAAGCATTTGAAGGAGCTCTTTTTCAGAAATCATTGGAATATTCATTTTTTTTGCTTTTTCAAATTTTGATGGCCCCATATTAACCCCAGTTAACAGGTAATTTAGCTTGGCAGAGATACTACTGAGCAATTTCCCTCCATGCTTCTCGATAAGCTCTTTTAATTCCTCTCGACTGTGATTTTCAAACACACCCGAAATAAGAAACGTTTTGCCTACTAGCTTCGTACTTTCTAGCTGCACAACCTGTTCTTCCATTTCAAAAAGTAAACCTTGCTCACGAAGAAATGCTATCTGTGCTAAATTCTTGGGCTCCTCGAAATATTGCACCACACTTGCTGCAATTCGATCGCCAATTTCATCAACACCCACTAACTCCTCCATACCGGCATGCATCAAATGATCGATCGTTTTAAAATGATGTACCAATCGCTTAGCCACAGTTTCTCCCACATACCGAATCCCTAAACCAAAAAGTAGTTTTTCAAAAGGCATTTGCTTAGACTTTTCGATCCCTTTCAAAAGCTTATCAACCGATCGGTCCCCAAAACGATCTAAACCCTTTAATTGATCCTTTTTTTTATGGAGCGTATATAAATCAGCAATGCTTTTAATCAAACCATTTTCATACAATGCCTCAATAGTTTCGTTCCCTAAGCCATCAATATTCATTGCCTTACGGCTAACAAAATGCTGTATCCTCCCCACAATTTGTGGAGGACACCCCCCCTCATTGGGACAATAATAGGCTACCTCACCTATCTCTCGGATCAGATGAGTACCACAAGCCGGACAGTTTTTGGGATAATCCACTTTTGGTGCACCAAGCCTACGCCTGCTAAAGTTAACTGCAATGATTTTGGGAATAATTTCTCCTCCCTTTTCCACCAAAACTGTATCCCCCTGATGTAAATCCAAACGATCAATTTCATCGGCATTGTGGAGGGTCGCTCGTTTGACAATCGTACCTGCTAATGATACCGGTTTCAAATTAGCCACAGGCGTCACTGCACCGGTACGTCCCACTTGATAACTCACATGCTCCAAAATAGTCTCCACTTCCTGAGCCTTGTACTTATAAGCAATCGCCCAACGTGGCGACTTTGCCGTAAAACCCAGCTCCTGTTGCTGTGCATAGCTATTGACCTTGATCACAATACCGTCAATATCATATGATAAATGAAAGCGCTTTTCTTGCCACAGATGTATAAAATGTAAAACATCTTCTATCGTTTTACACAGCTTACTATGCTCACAAGCTTGAAAACCCCATGATTTCATTAGCTCAAGACTCTCCCAGTGGCTGATCCCTAAAGACCGATCTGCATATAAAAAGTATAAAAAGCAATCTAGAGGACGTTTACTTACCTCGGTGGAATCTTGCATTTTTAATGTTCCTGAAGCAAAATTTCTGGGATTGGCATAAGGAATTTCCCCATTTTCTATACGCTCCTCATTAAGACGCTCAAAAGCTGGGCGATGCATAAATACCTCGCCACGTATTTCAAAGCTATTTGGATAGCCTGTAGTTTTTATTTGCTTAGGAATTGAACGGATCGTTTTCACATTGTTTGTCACATCATCGCCTTGGGTACCATCTCCCCGAGTAACGGCACGCACAAGTGTTCCATGCTCATAAGTCAAACTAATAGATAATCCATCAAACTTAAGCTCACAGACATAATCAAAATGAGGACCTATAACTTTTCTGACTCTTTCGTCAAAATCTCTCAGATCTTGTTCATTATAGGTATTTCCCAACGATAGCATAGGCCATCGATGCTTGACTACCTCGAACTCCTTGGTGATGTCCCCTCCCACTTTTTGCGTAGGCGATTCAGGGTCGACAAAGGCCGGATACTGTGCTTCGAGCGCAACCAATTCCGCTAATTGTTGATCAAATTCGAAGTCAGAAATGCTAGGTTGAGCCAGTACATAGTACTTATAGTTATGCTGATTGAGTTCTTCGACCAGCTTGTCCATATGTTTTTTGATATCGGATTGGGGCATACTGAATCCTGAGTAGCTAAATTAAATCATAACTCCCTCTTCTTCGAAGAGGACTGGGCTGAGGCTCTTACCACAATTTTGGAAACTTCAACGGATCTCCTTCATGGAATAAATCATAAACATGTTCAATCACATCATCGACGGAAGGCTTGGAAAAATAATCCCCATCCGATCCATAAGGTGGGCGATGTGCTTTTGCACTCAATGTCCGAGGCTTGGCATCCAGGTGATAATAGCCATTTTGTTCCTCTAAGATCTGCTGTAAAATATAGGCTGAAGCCCCTCCCGGAACATCCTCATCAACAACTAAGAGCTTATTGGTCTTAGCCAATGATTGCACGCATAACTTCTCTTGATCAAAAGGTAAAAGCGTTTGTGGGTCAATCACCTCGGCATTGATTCCTAACTTTTCAAGCTCCTGGGCTGCTTCTAGAACCAATCGTAAAGTTGATCCATAAGAAACAATCGTGATATCCATCCCCTGGCGAACCACTTCTACCTGTCCTAATGGAACAGTAAATTCCCCCACATTAAGCGGAAGCCTTTCCTTTAAACGATATCCATTCAAACTCTCGATAACCAAAGCAGGCTCATCTGAACGGAACAAAGTATTATACATTCCAGCCGCCTGCACCATGTTTCGAGGTACGCAGATATGTATTCCGCGAAGTGAATTCAACAACATCCCAATAGGAGATCCTGAATGCCAAATTCCCTCCAGACGATGGCCTCGCGTACGAATAATTAATGGTGCTTTTTGTCCAGCTTTGGTCCTATAACTTAGCGAAGCTAGATCGTCACTTAAAATATTGAGTGCATAAAGCAAATAATCGAGATACTGGATCTCAGCAATGGGCCTTAATCCACGCAAAGCCATGCCAATGCCCTGACCCACAATAGTCATTTCCCGAATACCCGTATCCGCTATCCGAATTAAACCTAACTTTTCCTGCAATCCAGCAAAACCCTGATTCACATCTCCAATTTGGCCCACATCTTCCCCAAAGACATGAATCCTTGGATCACGAATAAAATTGGCACTAAAGCAAGCATTGAGTACTTCACGTCCATCGATTAATTTAGAATTCTCATCAAAAGTGGGCGCAATAATGGGCACATTAGCCGGTCTTTCAGTAGTTTCTGTAAACAACTTGGAATTGTAACGATCATAGTTGATAGCTGTCTGTTGATCATACCAATTCACTAATTGTTCCTTGGCCTCGGACGAAACATAACGCAAGCCACGTACCGCCCTACGAACAGCACTGATAATATCTTTACGAGAAGGGTCAATCAAAGCCCCCAATTCCTCAGCAACTGCTTGCATATTTTCACCTGGACAGGCCTTCAAAAGTGCAATAGCCTGAGCTGCCTCCCTCTTGATTCCAGCAGTAAAATCTGCCCAAGCCTTTTTCTGACAATCACGTACATATGTTTTTGCTGTTTCTTCTAATATGCCCAGCTCTTGATCATCTGCAATAGCCGATTCAATCATCCATTTGCGCATCTGCACCAAACAATCATGCTCCTGTTCCCAAGCCAAACGCTCCTTGGTTTTATATCGTTCTTGGGACCCGGATGTCGAGTGTCCTTGGGGCTGGGTCATGTCTATCACATGAATCATGACTGGACGATGATGCTCACGGCAAACCTGAATTGCTTTCTCATAGATTTCACAAAGCGCAGGATAATCCCAACCACGTACTTTGAAGATATCATATCCTTCACCAAATTCATCGCGCTGAAAACCTTTTAGTACCTCGGAAATATCCTGCTTAGTGGTTTGATAAATCGCTGGGACCGAAATACCGAAAGCATCATCCCATATCGATATGGCCACAGGAATCTGTAACACGCCTATGGCATTCACCGCTTCTAAGAAAACACCCTCAGAGGTAGAAGCATTGCCAATCGTACCGAAAGCGACTTCTTCTCCATTTACAGAGAACTCTTTTAGGTATGCCAAATCGGGATTGTTCCGATATATTTTTGAAGCTAAACCTAAGCCAACTAAACGCGCCATCTGACCACCCGTTGGAGAAATATCAGATGAGCAGTTTTTCATCTCAGTCAAATTTTTCCAAGTGCCGTCCTCATTCAAACTACGGGAAGCGAAATGAGAATTCATCTGCCTACCTGCTGAAGAAGGATCTGCCTGGATATCGGGATTTGCATAAAGCTGCGCAAAAAACTCAGTGATCGTCAGCATACCTGCAGCAAACATAAAGGTTTGGTCTCGATAATAGCCCGAACGCCAATCACCTGGTTTAAATGTTTTAGCCATAGCTAACTGAGCCACTTCTTTCCCATCCCCAAAGATTCCAAACTTGGCTTTTCCAGTCAATACCTCTTTTCGACCAAGCAGACTAACTTGCCGACTCTCAAAAGCAATTTTGTAATCGTTGATTACAATCTTTTTAAAATCGTCAAAACTTAATTCAGTTGTAACCAACGACTTATATATTTTATTTTCCACTATTAATATTTTTTACCCTTGATAATAGAGTTGGTTCAAAAGTAAGATTTTCTATCGACTACACTCCCCAGCTTAACCCTTTGTCCGAAGCTGGAACCAATCCTCTCCTCATCGCTTCATCAAAAAAGAAAGCAATAGCACCACGACCTTCACTCCCCAAATCCAACGAGTATTCGTTCACATAAAGTCGAATATGCTGATTAATCACCTCCTGACTCATCTCCTGAGCCTTTGAGCGAATCCATGCTGAGCCAGACGTGGGATGATCGAAAGCAAACTCCACACTACGCCGGATTATACGATTGACCTTTTGTTTGATTGGATCGGGCAAATCACGCTTAACAGCAATTCCCCCCAAAGGAATTGCACAATGAGTCAAGGAGTCCCAATACTGGCCCAAGTCAATAATCTTTTTTAAACCCTTTGCTTGATAGGTAAACCGATTTTCATGAATAATCAGCCCCACATCAATCTCCTGATCAATCAGTGCTTGTTCAATGGACGAAAAAAGCATCTCTTGCTTATTTTGAAGCTGTGGGGCCAACATACTAAGCAAAAAGTTGGCCGTGGTGTATTTCCCTGGAATACCTACACGTAATTGTGGTTGAGCTTGCAAATCTGCCAGCGTAATACCACTATTAGTAATCAATAGTGGGCCAACACCAAAACCCAAAGCACTTCCCGAATGAAGCAAAACATACTTATCAAGCACATGGAAATAAGCAAAGAAACTAAGCTTGCTGATAGCCAGCTCTCCTGTAAATGCCTTTTGATTGAGTGTTTCCACATCAGCAAAAATTACCTCAAAGGTCAGTCCTTCGGTGTCTACTTTGTGATGAATCAATGCATCAAAAATGAAAGTATCATTAGGGCAAGGAGAAATACCAAGTGTTAGCTTCATTGCGTATGTAATGCCCCCTCCTTTGCAGAGGACTGGGGTGTGACTATAGTGAAGTAGTTAAAAAATCAATAGCCCAACGATTTAAATTTTTTACGGCCAAGCCAATATTCCAGTTATCCCGATTGCGACGCTCTACATAATTTGAAATGGCACGAATTTGAATACAATTAATCGGCACTTGACGACAAGCATAAAAAAAAGCCGCCCCCTCCATGCTTTCGACTTGAGGTTTTAGCCGTGTTTTGGTTTTGGCGATAGTCATTTCCTCTCCATGAGCCTTATTTACAGTAATTCCCTTTACTTGTCTCAGACCTGCATTTTTTTTCAAGTACTTGGGATAGCTTTCATGCTGAACACTATCTCCGAAGCCTAAATCATCAATCGATAAAAAATCTTGGTCATCTTCCGCTCCCCAATCAGCGAACACATCCTGGCTAACTGAAACCACCTCACCTATTGGTAAGTCCTGGTCGAAACTTCCAGCAATCCCCAAGTTGAGTGCCAAATCGTATTGTTTTTGAGCCATTTTTTGGCCCATAGCAAAAGCTGTGGGAACCATTCCAACACCCGTGATTAATATATCTGCCTCATGTTCGCCAATCTTTAATGAGCCCCCATCAAATTTAAAAGCTAATAAAAGCGGATTTATTTCAATAGAAGTTGCAGCTACAATCAATAATTTCATGAGACAAAGTTAGACAAAGCAAACCAGAGCCCTTCACTCTAATTTTAGGTATATTTGCGCGTTTAATTAATCATAATATGATTTATATTACCCGAAGAGAGCGATTTAATGCTGCACATAAACTATCACGTGTGGATTGGAGCGAGGAGAAAAATGCAGCCATATTTGGCAAATGCTCAAACAAAAACTGGCATGGACATAATTACGAGCTATTTGTTACCGTAAAAGGAGAAATTAACCCAGAAACGGGATTTGTCATTGACTTAAAAGAACTCAAAAATATTATTCGGCAATATGTAACTGAGCCCTTGGACCACAGAAATATTAACCTAGATGTTCCATTCATGCAAGCCAAAATGGCCTCGACAGAAGTCCTAGCTGTTTCCATTTTTGAGCAACTAAAAATGCCTATTGAACAAAAAGGAATCCAACTTCACTCCGTTAAACTGTGCGAAACAGAAAATAATTTTGTAGAGTATTTTGGCCAGTATCAATCTAAGTAGCTAAATTCCTTTTATGAAATCAGACACTATGAACAGGACCGAAGACGAAAAGCGCAATGGATATGAGCGAAAAGATCGATATGATACCGATAAAGTAGCGCGTATTGCTGATCACTATAAATCTATTTTAATTGATCTGGGTGAAGACCCATCTCGGGAAGGCTTATTAAAAACACCCGAACGAGTAGCTAAAGCATTGCAATTTCTGACCCAAGGGTACGACATGAACCCCGGCAAAATATTACAAAGCGCTATGTTTAAGGAAGAATATAGCCAAATGGTGGTGGTCAAGGATATTGAAGTTTTCTCGATGTGTGAACACCATATGCTTCCTTTTTTGGGCAAGGCACATATCGCCTACATCCCCAATGGCTACATTGTCGGACTAAGCAAGCTTCCTCGGGTAGTTGATGCCTACTCTCGACGTTTGCAGGTTCAAGAACGCCTAACGAACGAAATTCGCGACTGTATTCAAAATACGCTCAATCCAATAGGTGTGGCAGTTGTCATCGAGTGTAAACATTTATGCATGGCTATGCGTGGCGTACAAAAACAAAATTCAGTAACTACTACGTCTGCGTTTACAGGGGTATTTATTGATAATGAAAAAACAAGAGCCGAATTCCTGCAATTAATTACAGGAAACTTGGTTTAATCGTCTCACCATAGACCCTTTAATATACCCCCACATTAATTTTTTGAATATTTATTACGTACACGTATGAAGGCATATCTTTTCCCAGGCCAGGGAGCACAATTTGTTGGAATGGGCCATGAGCTATTCCAACAATCGACCACAGCTAAGACACTTTTTGAACAAGCCAATCGCGTTCTAGGTTTTCGTATTACTGAAACAATGTTCCATGGGGCTGCCGAAAACCTACAACAAACTAATGTTACTCAGCCGGCCATCTTTCTTCATTCAGTCATTTTAGCAAAAGAACTAAGGACTGGTTTTCAGCCAGATATGGTTGCCGGGCATTCTTTAGGCGAGTTTTCAGCATTAGTTGCAGCAGAGGCACTATCTTTTGAGGATGGACTCAAACTAGTTATCGCAAGAGCTAATGCCATGCAAAAAGCTTGCGAAGCTTATCCCTCAACCATGGCAGCTGTTTTAGGTTTGGAGGACTCGATCGTTGAAGATATTTGCCGAAATATTCAGGATATAGTTGTTCCTGCCAATTACAATTGTCCTGGGCAACTGGTTATCTCAGGAACTATTGAAGGCGTCGATCAAGCTTGCCAGCTCCTGCTCAAAGCTGGAGCCAAACGTGCTTTAAAACTAAATGTGGGTGGCGCATTTCACTCCGCATTGATGGAACCAGCACGCGCTGAATTACAAAATGCTATTGAAGCCACTACATTCCATGCACCTATATGTCCCATCTACCAAAATGTAGATGCTAGACCACATACAGACATCTCCATCATCAAACAGAATCTAATTGCACAATTAACAGGTGCTGTACGATGGACTCAAATCGTACAACAGATGATTAACGATGGAGCTACATCTTTCACTGAAGTGGGTCCGGGAACTGTTTTACAAGGACTGGTCAAAAAAATAAACCGTTCACTCGAGACAAACAGCGCAGTACTTCTTTGCTAAATTATCGAATCAAAAGTATAGCCATCATACATCTTAGGTTGGTGTAGTCTCATTCATGAACATACTGTGCCATACTCTCAAATCAATCATTTAAATCTGACATGTTTGTACGTAATTACATATTTGTATTTATTGCTCTATTATTTTTTTCAAACTGTAAAAAAGAAATCCTATCACCCCATCTATTATCCAAGAATCAACTAGATCTTAAACCAAGTAGTGCAAACAGTAATATTTTATATACTATTCATACACAAACGGGAACGCTAATTGATATCTTCAGAGATCCAAAAAGTAATTTTCTTCATATTAATACGGCTACTTTGGGGCATTCTGTACAAACCCATATAGGAACTCATAACTCTAGTTTCACCATTAAAAACACTGCTGGTACAACTTATCGATTTACTTTACCAGAACTAGTACAACGTCATGCTGTGAATAAAAAACCTATCAAGACCGCTATCACTGGAACCATTAGTGTACTACAGGATGACATTGTATTGTTCGAAGAAGGAAAAAATAATACAGCATCAGGTGCCATATATACCATTAAAAGTACTTCGGGCACATCAGTTAATATCTATCGCACATATAAAATTAAATGGAAGTTTGATCAACTCACCAGACGATATAAAAAGATACTTTACAGTTCAATCGTTGCCGTAAACACAAAAGCTGGAATTGGAACAGGTGATACCCCTGCAGACTTCCTAATCAAAACGACAGATGGTGAGTTTCGATTTAACAGCAATGATATTGCAAATAGCTATCAGGGGAACAACACCCTACAAAAATCACTAGATGGGAATATTGTATCTATTTCTCTTCATGGAGTATACCTATACAATACCGTCCAGCCCATAAGAGAAATAAAGAGAGAAAGCCCAATAGAAAATTCCCCTACTTGTGATGAAAATTTACAAGAAAAGCTTGTTTATGACATCAATACCGAAGCTTATGCCTCAAATCCTGTTGGTAGTGGTACTTTTTCGATCAAGAAGGAGGCAATAGATGGAAAAATTGTATTGTATCAACAACATGCTTACGGACCAGGGAGTTCAGCTGTTGACTACGAAATTATCACTCCAGAGGGGACATTTACATTCAATGAGGCACGCTTTTCGCTAGCAAAAGACGAAAAAAAAGCAACAAATCTGACAGGCTGGGTCACCATCAAACGAAATGGGGTTATCCTTTTTGATGAAAAAAAAACTATTTTGGAAGAAATACCCCCCTTATGTACCGCTGATTTTTCTCGCCCCGAATGTCCCACTGATTCTTATCATTCCGAATCTCATACTAACCGAAAACGTCGTGGAATTGGAAGCTATTTTTATCCTGCAGCAGCACCCAGTGGCCCCCCACTAGTGCTTCGAGTAAAATTCATAGGTGGATGCCTGTTGGGATTTAGACATCTTATTGCAAACACGATTCAGACATGGACCCAGTATGCCCATGTCACATTTAAGTTTTTAGATGAGGCTTCTACAGAAGATGCTGAAATAAGAATCATGGTAGGAGACTCATCTGATGATATTGGGGCTTATTCAGCAATTGGTACTCAAGCACTTACTATACCAGCCTATCATCACACAATGTCCCTACCTGTAAGTCACTACCTAAGTGCCTTAGCGGGAAAAACACCCATGAAAGCTGTCACAAGAACCATCTTGCATGAATTCGGGCATGCGCTTGGACTTACTCATGAACATCAACGTGGTGATGTCCCATTTGAATGGAATAAGCCTTTCATCTATTCAGTCTATGAAACTGTTGGGCTTACCAAAGACCAAATTGATCGTAATTTATTCGAGGTATTCGATGGGGATAAAAGTGCCCAATATGATCCTAATTCCATTATGAATTATGCCTTTTCTCCAAAATTTTTTATGGATTGTGTAACGCGTATCACACTCAATTACGATTTATCTTCAGGAGATATTGATTTTATTGGAAAAATGTATCCTAAACCAACCAAATAGAAGCTCTAAATAAAAGATTTAGTGCATAGCATGTTACCTTTGATTCTAACTTATTCATTTCAGTAAGCGCCATTGACTAAAGTAAAATCAGCTTATTTCTGCCAAAACTGTGGCCATGAGTCTGCCAAATGGCTAGGCAAATGCCCATCGTGCACTCAATGGAATACCTTCGTGGAAGAACTCATCGAAAAGCCCAATATCAACATACCCACTTGGAAAGTAAATCCAACAAACTCCCAGCGATCCAATAAACCTACGGCCATTCATGAAATTGTTTTTGTGGAAGACCACCGACAAAGCCTGCCCGATAATGAACTAACTCGTGTACTTGGAGGCGGGATCGTAGCGGGTTCATTAGTACTCATTGGTGGAGAACCAGGCATTGGCAAGTCTACCCTCATGCTCCAAATGGCACTTAACCTACCTGGTTTAAAAGTGCTGTATGTATCGGGCGAAGAAAGTGAGCAGCAGATTAAAATGCGCGCTGAACGCTTGGCTCAATCTGCTTTTGCCAATTGTTACATATTGACCGAAACCGCTACCCAAAACATATTCAAACAAATTGAGCTCTTACAACCCGATATCGTAGTCATCGATTCAATACAAACGTTATATTCCGCACACATTGAATCTACTCCAGGAAGTGTCTCTCAGGTTAAAGAATGCACCGCAGAATTACTCCGCTTTGCCAAGGAAAGTGGGACTCCTGTATTTTTAATTGGACATATTACCAAAGACGGCACCATTGCAGGCCCAAAAATTTTGGAACATATGGTCGATACGGTATTGCAGTTTGAAGGTGATCGGCATCATATCTACCGTATTTTAAGATCCATCAAGAACCGATTTGGCTCGGCCACAGAAATGGGGATTTATGAGATGAGTGGCTCTGGTCTCCGCCAGGTCTCTAACCCTTCGGAAATTCTGCTATCGCAACGAGAAGAGCCACTCAGTGGAATCACTATTTCAGCCATGCTCGAAGGAATGCGTCCCATGTTAATTGAAACCCAAGCACTGGTAAGTCATTCAGCCTATGGGACACCTCAACGCTCGGCCACTGGTTTTGATACACGACGCATGAACATGTTACTGGCCGTTTTAGAAAAACGATGCGGCTTTCGTTTGAGCACCAAAGATGTTTTTTTAAACATCGCCGGTGGACTTCGAGTAGAAGACCCAGCCATTGACCTGGCTATTGTGGTTGCTATTTTATCTTCTCACGAGGATATGCCCGTTGATTCGAAAATATGCTTTGCTGCTGAAGTTGGTTTATCCGGTGAGATTAGAGCCGTTAATCGGATTGAACAGCGGATTGCCGAAGCAGAAAAACTAGGATTTGAGCAAATATTTATTTCCAAGTACAATAAAAAAGGACTAGATATCAAAAAATACCGTATCGGAATAAAAACAGTAGCCAAAATCGAGGAGGTATTTAGTGCACTCTTTGCCTAAACAAGCTTGATATTAAAATATATAGGTTTATATTATTTACCTTAAAGCAAATAAATATAAATTTAGGCATTAAGCATTTAAATCATGGACTACAATTACCAAACCATAAGTGAGGCCGTCAATGGCCTTATTACACGAGGATATACCGCCAATTTTGATATTCATGCAGAAAAAGAGGTCGTTATTTGTGATAAAAGTGCTGTTTGCTTATCCCCAGATGAATTTACGGTAGACGAAATATATCGCTTTGAGGGTCCCACAGACCCGGCCGATGAAGCTGTTGTTTATGCCCTTTCATCACCTGAATATCACTTGAAAGGGGTATTAATCGATGCTTTCGGCCCTTACTCGGATGCAAATACAGCAAAGGTTATTCAAATGCTCAATAAACGCATAAAGAATAGTTGATTTTTATTTATCTCCAGTTAGTCTACTTGTTTTTATATTTGAATTCATTTAACTATCACATGAAAACAAAAATTTCACTAATAATGTCAATAGTTGCCTTTGGAAGCAACTTTGCATTCGCTCAGGTCAAAAAAAAGGCATCCGCAAAAACGATTAGCCCCACCATGTTATCGGAGGTTATTAAGAAGGCAACCAATGAAAAACAATCTTCCAAAACAACAGAAAAGTCTAAATCTACAGCACCCGCCATCTTAAAGTCTAAATTGGACTCTGGTAGCTATGCTTTTGGAATGAGCATCGGCGAAGATTTAAAATTCAGAGGGTTAAGTAGTCTGAACTACGATTTATTCTCAAGGGCTTTATCCGATGTATTTGAAGGCGGAAAAACTACGCTAACCAAAGATCAAAGTCAGCAAGCGATCAACAACTTATTTGCCTCCGTTGGCCAGTCAAAAAACATCATGCGTATTGTGGAGGGGTTACAATTTTTTGAAGCTAACAAAAAGAAAAAAGGAATTATTGTATTAGACAGTGGCTTACAATACGAAGTGCTCACAGAAGGTACTGGTGAAAAACCTAAACCAGGAGATGACGTCACTGTACATTACAAAGGAACGTTATTAGACGGAACGCCATTTGATAGTTCCTACGATCGAAAAGAGCCGCTATCAACCTCACTGAATAGCGTAATTCAGGGTTGGAAAGAAGGCGTCCCTCTAATGCCTGTTGGTTCAAAATACCGCTTCTTTATCCCCTACCAATTGGCATACGGTGAAAATGCATCCGGATCAATTCCCCCATATAGTGGATTAATATTTGAGATCGAGCTACTCAAAGTAGGTCGATAAAATTTGTTACCAATCCCAACTAAAGGCTACTATTTTATGGGTAGCCTTTATATCATAAATGCTGATGTTGACATTGACCTACCTTTTTAATCTCAAAGCCTGTTTAAAACTTATCTTATGAGATTGTTGTTGAACGTAGTGAGACAAATTTTGGAACTACCGCTGGACTTCTACGACGAAAAATCTAACAAATAAACTTTTAAACAGGCTCTAAATATGCTCATCACTCTTCCCCTCTAATAATACTAACTACGCCCCCTATAGCCTTATTAGTTCCATCATTCAATTCGATGATATACTGATAGCTAGTTCGATTAGGTAATGGATCCCCATAGTTCATATATCTCCCATTCCAAGGCTCTTTATAGCCTTTTAGGCTGTAATAAACATCGTGATTAGACCGATTAAATATCCTTACCGTACAATTCGGATATTGCTCGATATCTGGGATCAGCCAGAGATCATTCACACCATCGTTATTTGGTGTAAATACCGTTGGTATTCCTTTGACCGATATTGAGTTCACTGTAAATGTTACTTTAGTTGTCTCACCCTCACAAAAATCAGCATTCGATGCGGTTACATAATAGATATAAGTTCCCGGTAAAAGATTTGACTGCGTAAGCACCCCATCATAATCGACACCTTCAGTAATGGGATCCTTTTTATCAACCGTACGATACCAATTATAACTAGGCACTTTTAAACGAGTCTTAGGAGTCAAGACCACATCTTCCTTGTAGTCAATGACTCCATCCTGAGTAACAGAAACCGATGGCGTTAGTGCAAGTGATTTTATCGTCACGGTAAATGGTTTTGAATCGCCAGATACCATATTAAATGTGGTCTGGATGACCCCATCTGTGGAAATAATGGGTGCCTTAATGATAGGCGATATCGCATAAACAACCAGCCCACCATTACTTTCTTTATTCTTGATAGTCCCCTGAATAAGGGTACCCGTTGTAGGTGTCAATGGATATACACTGATGGCATCACTACTCGGATCCATGGTCCATTCATATGATACAAAATCGGCAGGCATATCAGACTCCAAAGTCCGCATAATAGATTCCCCAGGACAAATCGTCGCACTAAGTGGCTGCACCAATGTGGGCTTGATCCAGGTTTGTACAGCACTTACATTATTTTGGGGATCAGTGTCATAAAATACATTTTCAGGAGAAGCAATGCGAACAATGTTAATTGCCGAGTGATTTTTTGAGTTGATCTTACCCGTATACTTCAAGGTAATAGTACCATTAGCGGGTAAACTAGGAATAGAATAGCTATACTTAACAGGGTCCAGCAATGATGTTGTTGGAGTAGCTGTTGATGCTGGGTCTACCTTTGGTGCTGGAACTGTGGTAAATAATTGAATAGTTACGTCCTTTGCAGCATCATTTTTAGCCACATTAGCAATCACCTTTTCTGGAATAATATCCACTCCCTGAACTTCAATGGATAGGACAGCATCCATTACTTCACTTGGACCTAAATTGGTGATCTCAGTCGTATAGTTCAATACAGCACCCATCGCTTGAGGTGTAGTTTCTTCCGCCTTATTAACCACTTGTAGATCAATATCCCTCAGAATTTTTGTTTCTGCTTTACTTTGGTTATTCTGATTCTGAAGCTCTCGATATTTTTCATCCGAAACATCAAGACGAACCAAATTAGTTGCCGGCTTATCCTTTGAGGTAATTCTACCTTGATAGGTCCAAGTTACTTTAGCACCTGCAGGAAAGCTAGCAATAGCATATACCCACTTAACTAGCGTAGACTTATCATTATCCTTGACTAACTCAACACCATCTATTGTAAGTCGATCCAGCATTTCACTATTTAGCAGGGATACCCCATCCGTTTCAAGAACAACATGAACATCTTTCACATCAAAAGCACTCAAATTTGATAGCTCCGTAATATATTTTACCAAGCTACCTGATCTAGCAGCAAGCGGATCTACCACATTGGCCACTTTCATATTAACATCCTTAATGATAGGAACCTTCGCAGTCATCGTGTTGTCTTTATCATTCAGCTCATAAAATCCAGCTGCTGGAGGAGTAATGCTTGCCTGATTCTCAGCAAAATCAGAGCCATTATGCATAGGTTGTAGAATAGTACCGAAATATTTTAACACAATAGAGGCATCCTTGGGGAAATTAGCAATATGATATACATGCTTATCTGTAGTGGACTCGCCCTTGCTATAAGTAATCAACAGATTTCCATCTATTGCAGCCTGATTCCTTTGTACAGCAGCGATTACATTATCTGGATTAATATTCGCTCCAACTGTTTCCAAAGAGAACGTAGCAAAATCGGTATGTATAATATCATCCGGACCACGATTAGATATTACTGTGGTATAATTTAACTGAGTACCTACTGGTTGAGGGACAATTATTGGATAGACCACACCATTTATCTCCATGATATTATCTAACACCAAGTCCACTTCTCGAATAATGTCAGTTGTTACATGACTTTCATCATTACTACTATCAATGTCCACTAAGCCATCTGATAGCGTAATTGTCGCTTTATTCATTGCTTTAAAGGAAATACTCCTATTAATCGTTCCTTGATATTTCAATGTCAAACTAGCTCCTGCTGGAAAATTGGAAATTATATAGACTTGCCTACCAGACCCGGAATTCGCCTTGTCTTTAACAATAGAAATCTTCTGATCTGATTTAATCACACCAATCATGATATCATCGGGTATGCTAACGCCATCATTCGTTTCAATAGAAAGAATTACTTCATTCGAATCACTTAAACTGTTTATACCGGAATTAGACACCACCGTTTCATAGGTCACATGATTCCCAACACGAACACTGGGTTTATCTACAGTAGTTTTTACTGAAATATCTACAGGAGCAGTAATATTCAAGTTCCGAACCTCATGATGAGCATATCCACCCCCAGTACTAGCACCAAAGCCTATTTTTAAGGTAGGTGGCGGGGTTACATTCATTCTTTGTTTTTCGATCACGGTATAGAAAGGATCCTGGGCATTATTTCCTAGTTTAAGCTGAACGGTCGTTTCAAATCCTTTACCTTCTGCCGTAGGCAAAAGATAGAAGCGTACTTTTCTAAAAAATTTATCATCACCAGGTCGAGCCGGCGTATTGATAGTATAGCCTATTGTTTTACCCTTTAAATATGTCTGGTCTACAGCCCTTGCAAGGCCCTGCTCTGTACCTGATAGATAGGGATAATTCTCGGCGGCTCCCCCTCGTAAAGCAATCGAGTTAGGCCTTGCACCTGGTCCCCCTTCTTTTTTATTCACACCACTACGGGCGTATTCACTGGTAGAAAAACTACCATAAGTATCCAAACCTATTCCTAAATAACCATTCGTTAATCCACCAACAGCATTATTACCTGCATAAACCAATGATCCCCCATCTGCCCCAGGCTTAAAATCTGCCTCTTGTGTATTTCCATCAAAAAGGAAAACAGATAAACCATCCGCCAATCCTAAAGAACCATGCTTACCGATAGGTCCGTTCGTCCAGATTTTATATTCAAACTCAACCAACAAGCCCAACTTGGATGAGAAAGACTTATTGATATAAGCCCACCCTTTTTTGTTTTTTTCGTCCGGAGTTAAGCGCAGCCAACCTTGTCCTTGTAAATCAGCCCCTCCACTCGTAAGCATAGCGTCTCCACCAATTATAAGGTCATCAGGTTTAACTTGAGTTGTTAAAGGTATTTCGTAATGAAACTGGGCCTGTGTACTATTTACCCCTAAACCAAAGAGAAGTATGAACAGCAGCCCACATTTCAACCCATTATTTAATAAAATATGCATCATGTACAATTCTCGACCAGCCTTATGATATAATTATTCGGTAAAATTATAATAAAAAAATAATTAAGCATTAAAATCAAATTTGATCATTTTGATTCGCGACGAAAATAAGAATTTTTAAAATTTGGATTTTACCAAAAAGAAACTCTATTTTTGTGCTCCAATTCAAAGGGACCTGTGGCTCAACTGGATAGAGCACCTGACTACGGATCAGGAGGTTAGGGGTTCGACTCCCTTCAGGTCCACCAAAAACAAAGCCTTTTTTCGAAAAGGCTTTTTAAATTCAAGACAAACGAATGCTAAATTTAGTACTGTTTGGTCCTCCAGGTGCTGGCAAAGGAACGCAATCTCAAAAACTCATTGAGAAACATCAGCTAGTACACCTCTCTACCGGAGATCTTCTCAGAAATGAAATTTCAAAAGAAACAACACTTGGCAAGGAAGCCAAGAAATTAATGGATCAAGGCTTTCTCGTACCCGACGAAGTAGTCATTCGTATGATTAGCAATAGTTTGGATGCGAATAAAAACGCTAATGGTTTCATTTTTGATGGCTTTCCCCGTACTGTTGCACAAGCAGAGGCATTAGATCAATTACTCGCTAGCAAGGGGTCCTCTATTTCGGGAATGATTGCACTAGAGGTGGATGATACCGAACTAGAAGCCCGACTCCTCCTAAGAGGAAAAGATTCTTCTCGACCTGATGATGCAAATCCAGAAGTAATTCGAAAACGTATTGCAGAATATAAAGCCAAAACAGCAGTAGTTGCCAATTTCTACAAGGGACAAAATAAGTTTACCAGTATCCAAGGTGTTGGGAATATCGATGAAATATTTGCTTCAATTGCTCAAGTAGTTGATCGCTTAAATAGTAAGGTAGCAGGCTGAGCCAAAAAATCAAGATACGTGTCGCAGGGTTCCAATTTTGTTGATTATGTAAAAATATGTTGTCGATCAGGACGCGGAGGAGCAGGATCAGCACACTTGCATCGTGATGTGTTCACAGCTAAGGGGGGCCCAGATGGTGGAGATGGTGGACGCGGTGGACATATTATTTTAAAAGGGAATGCTCAATACTGGACCTTACTACACCTCAAATACCGCAAACACATCATTGCAGAACATGGCACACCTGGTTCTAGTGCACGAAAATCTGGCAAAGCAGGCAAGGACGAAGTTTTAGAAGTACCTCTAGGAACTATTGCTAAAAATGCAGATACTGGAGAAATACTCTTTGAAATTACACAAGATGGAGAAACCCAAATTTTAACCGCTGGAGGTCGCGGTGGTTTAGGTAATTGGCATTTCAAATCTGCTACCCGACAAACCCCAAGGTTTTCACAACCTGGAGAAGAGGGTAAAGAAGAATGGATCGTACTCGAACTTAAGCTACTAGCCGATGTGGGCTTGGTTGGCTTTCCCAATGCAGGAAAATCAACTTTATTGTCAGTGATCTCCGCCGCTAAACCTGAAATTGCTGATTATCCTTTTACAACATTAGTACCCAATTTAGGCATCGTATCCTACCGTGATGACAAGTCGTTTGTCATGGCTGATATTCCGGGGATTATTGAAGGAGCTTCAACTGGTAAAGGCCTTGGATTACGTTTTCTACGCCATATCGAGCGCAATTCAGTACTGCTATTGATGATTCCTGCCGATACCCATCGCAGTATCCAAGAAGAATATCAAATATTGTTACGTGAACTAGAAGACTTTAACCCCGAACTGATGCAGAAGCCTCGTGTACTGGCTATCACAAAATCAGACCTCCTCGATCAAGAGCTAGAAGAAGCACTTAAAAAAACAATCCCACCAATCCCTACAGTATTTATTTCCTCTTCAATGCAAAAAGGTATTCTGGAGCTTAAAGATCTGCTTTGGAAAACGATTAATAATTAAGGATATACATCAAATCAGATTACCCACATCCTCCCCAGGTTCAAACCATGTGATAGTCGGATCTTTTCTAAACCAGGTCAACTGACGCTTGGCAAAACGGCGTGTATTCTGTTTAATCTTAGCAATAGCCTCCTGCTCGGTTAGCTTCCCGTCAAAATAATTGAACAACTCAGTATAACCTACCGTATTAAGTGCATTGAGATGACGATAAGGTATTAACCTTCTTACCTCATCAAATAAGCCCCTTTGAATCATCTGGTCTACTCGATGGTTAATCCGATCATAAAGCTGCTGACGGCTCGTATTCAACCCAATTTTTACACAACGAAATGGACGTGTTTTTTCAGGTTTCGTTCGATAGCTTGAAAAGGGTTTACCTGTAGCTATAGACACCTCCAAAGCCCGAATAATCCGCTGCGGATTATAAATATCTACCTCACTGAAATAGACTGGATCAAGTCTTTGAAGTTGATCCTGAAGATGTGCTATTCCCTTGTCGATCAAATCCTGATTGAGTTGCTCTCGCAAAGCCACTGAAGCTTTGGGCAAATCATCAAACCCACGACAGACTGCATCGATATACAAACCTGAGCCACCAACGAGTACGGCAAAATCATGTTTTTTAAAAATTTGATCAAGTAGCTCTAGGCTTTGTATTTCAAAATCACCTACCGTAAAATCTTCAGTGATTGAATGCGATCCAATAAAATGGTGTTTGACAGAAGCAAGCTCCTCCGCTGAAGGCTTGGCCGTACCAATGTTCATCTCGATGTAAAATTGTCTAGAATCAGCCGAAATAATCTCCGTTTGATGATACTTTGCTAGCTCAATAGCCAAGGCCGTTTTACCAATGGCTGTTGGGCCAACAATCACGATTAATGTCTTCGCCATAACTAATCAAATTAAAAGTCTTTCTCCTACTTATCCACTAGTTTGACACTCAACTCATACAAATCCTTGCTTACTTGATAAGCCACAAGCAAGTGTTCCATGAGTATTTTAGCTTGTTCATTTGGGTCATCATCAAATGAGATACCCGCTGTGAGATAATTTGAAGGGGCCAGTACCTTCGTTTTTGGGTAAAAAATATGCAACACTTTATAAAGCTCATATCCAATACTACTGACTAATTGCTTGTGCTGCACTTGGACAAGCGTTTGATTCATCTCACGGGTATGATAGATCAGCATGGCTAAATGGGAAGATAATTTGTAATTAAGCATGGCAAAACGTTGCAATTCTTGGAGATGTTTTTGATTCTTTTTCGGTTCAACAAGCATGTGATCGACTAAGCCCCTTAAATTGGCCGCACTGATATGCAGTTGCTTCCGAGCCAATTTATAGTTCAATACCTCCCATTTCTCTCCTTGTACAATGCCCATCAATTGCTGGAGATAAGTATAGTTTGCCTCAGCAACCTCACGTAATACCTTTTTCAGCCGAAAATGCCCCCAATTGGGAAAGATAAAATAGTTTGCTAGTAAGGCAATCCCCGATCCAATGATCGTATCCACAACACGCTCTCCAATGATGGCAAAGTTCTTTTCTCCTAAAAAATAAAATAGAATCAGGATGTATGGTGTCAGAAAAAATATACTGATACCATAATGGAATCTCAAAAATGAATAAGATCCCAGCATACAAAATAAAAGAATAAGGAAAAGAGCTGTTGAATTATGAATAAACAGTAGAATGAGAACCCCAAACAAACCACCCATTACTGTTCCAATCAAACGATAATAATTACGCGTACGACTAAGACTAAAAGTCGGTTTTAAAATCAATAGTGTTGTCACCAAAATCCAGTAACTATGATGCCCCAATGGGAATAGCCTAGAAACCAGGTAACCTATCAAGAAAGCAATCGAAATGCGCAAAGCAAAACGCAAAGCAGGTGACTGAAGATGTAAATTATTGAGGAGTACTTGAAAATCGACTGGATGATATGGAACAAATTTTTCCAGATCAACCGCATCATAAGTCGTTGTAGAAGCCCGATCTGAATGACTAAAATACCCGTAAATCTTTTCTATCTGTTTATGGATACTTCGAAGGTTAGTCAATATTTTTTTCAATCCCCATATAGAGCCATTTCTCTCCTTCTCTAATCGTTCAATAATTATTCCCAATGCTACCAATTCATCTTTCAAATCGCCTATCGGTGTAGGTAATTGCCCCTGAATAAAACAGTCGCTCAAATGTGTCAACTCATCAGCCAAATGAACAATAGAACGTTGAAAAGAAGTCAAAATATCTGCGCCGGCATCATGCAATTGTATCCGAAGGTGATCATCATCGATGGCAATACTCCGATCAAGCAAATCTACCAGTTCAATAAAAGCCAGTAGTAAGACTCGTCCGCGTGGAGTTGATTTTTTGATCACGAACTGATTCTTAAGCAGCAGCTCTCGAACCGTATCCTGATACCGATTAACCACAGCCAGTTGATTAGTCAACCCCTCCCGAAGGCTTTCCGAAGGCTCGTGCTGCACATAACATGTTGCCTTTAGACGCAAATAGTTTGAGAATTCATAAACATAGGTCCCCATTGCTTGTTGAATAGATCGATAAGGTTTAATCAGGTAAAGACCAAGACTAAGTCCAGTATACCATAAACCACCAATAAGCACACTTAGCCCATGTTTCCATACCTCACTATCCGTTTTATACGGATCGATAGAAAGTACCAGCATCAAGAGCGAACCTGTACCAATCATCATTGCGCGATCTCCATATACGGCCAGGATGGAATAACCAAAACCCAATAGCGCTAATACTAGTACAACAAGGATGGGATTTGTACTGATCCAGGCCGCTAGACTAGCTGTCAGAAAAAGAAGAAGCGTCGATAAAATCATCCCATTTCTTTTATGAACAATGGGACCAGGTGTATCGGCTAGACTCACACAAAAGGCCGCCAGTGACATCGACATACCCAAAGCCAATTGGCCAAACTGAGCCAATATAACTGCGGGAAGAAGCATGCCAAAAGTTACCAGAAGTCCATCTGAAAAATATTGGCTAAAGAAAAATGACCGAATTTCACGGGATGTAAAACGATTCGTTTGAACAATCATGTAGACCTAACTAAGCCAGACAAAGTTCAGCAATGCTTCGAAGAAAAGATCATTTATTAACAAAAATTAAACACTACCATGACCCTGTCCAAAAACGAAAATTAATAGAAAGTCGAACTAAAAAAGTGTATAGTCTCATCAAAGGCAGATTTATCACATACATCACACTTTCGTGAAAAATCCAAATTAGCTACCTTGCATCCAATTGATAAAAAATCTACTTATGGCCCGCAGACCACTGATTAAACTGAATATTTATATCGCTCTTGCCACCCATTTACTACTCCTACTAATCGTATATACACTATGCCGGATTGGATTTTACGCATTCAATGCAATCCTATTTCCTAACATGAATCCAGCCAAATTTGTGCAAATACTTATCGGGGGACTAAAGTTTGATATTTGTGCACTCTTTTATCTCAACTCACTTTACATCTTACTTCAAATCATTCCATTCACTTTTCGTTTTCGCCGGGGATATCAACTTTTCTGCAAGCGATTATTTATTATCACCAATACGATCGGCATTTTTTTCAATTTTGTCGACTTTGCCTATTATAAGTTCACACTTAAACGCACAACGGCGAGTGTTTTTACTCAATTTGCTCATGAACAGAACAAGACCAAATTGGGCTTTAGCTTCCTGATCAATTACTGGTATTTAGTGTTCCTTTTCATTTTAATGATTTGGACACTAATCAAGCTGTACAAACTAATAGAAATCAAAAAAGAATATACTCGAAGCCTAGTACTCTATGGCACCATTCGCGCTATTATTATGCTTTTGATCACCACATTAGTCATATTCGGGATGCGTGGTGGTTGGAGACATAGTACCCGTCCCATCACCCTAAGCAATGCCGGTGAATTTGTTGACTCCCCCGATGAAATGAGCTTGGTACTCAATACTCCATTCACCATCATGAAAACCATCGGCGTCAAAAAACTTGTAGAGAAACACTATTTTGATGAACAAACCCTAACACAACTTTATAACCCCGTCCATACACCACAGTCCGATAGTACCTTCAAACCTCTTAATGTGGTAACCATCATTGTTGAGAGCCTTGGCAAAGAAAGTGTTGGTGGACTAAATAAAGACTTACTCGGTGGCCACTACAAAGGATACACCCCTTTTATTGATTCCTTGTTGGATAACAGTTTAGCTTTTACCAATGCCTATGCCAATGGACGCAAATCGATCGATGCATTACCTGCTGTGATTTCCAGTATTCCGTCAATCCAAGAGCCATTTGTCTTATCAGCCTACTCTGGAAATAAAGTCAGCAGCCTGCCTGGGCTCTTAAAAACAAAGGGATACCACACCTCCTTCTTCCATGGAGCACCCAATGGGTCGATGGGCTTTTCATCCTATGTCAAACTAGTCGGTATCGATCATTACTATGGGAAAACAGAGTATAACAATAATGCCGATTTTGATGGCATATGGGGCATATGGGATGAACCCTTTCTCCAGTTTTTTGCCAAAAAGCTGAGCACATTTAAACCTCCATTTTGCAGCACATTATTTACTGTTTCATCACATCACCCCTTCGAGGTGCCACAGCAATACAAAGGCAAATTTCCCAAAGGCCCCCTACCTGTACAAGAATGCTTGGGATATACCGATATGGCCTTACGCAAATTCTTTGCTACGGCAGAGAATTTGCCTTGGTTTAGAAACACCTTATTTGTAATCACTGCAGATCATGCCACCGTCTCTCACTTCCCCGAGTATCAAAACATACAAGGCGCTTTTGCCATACCCATTTTGATGTATTACCCGGGCGGTAACCTACAAGAACGCGTCAGCAAGTTGGCACAGCAAATAGACATTATGCCTACCGTGCTATCCTTGCTACATTACGATAAGCCATATTTTGCTTTTGGGAATGATCTAATGGCAAAAAATCAGGATCAGTTTGTGGTCAATAATAATGACGGCAATTATAATTTCTACATGAACGACTATGTCCTTTTCAGCGACGGAGAGAAAAGCACTGGGCTTTATAACCTAAAGCAAGATCGCTTGCTAAAAAAGAATCGTTTAGACGCACTTCCTGCTACCAGGCAAAAAATGGAGCACAGCCTAAAAGCCTTCATCCAACAATACAACAATCGGATGATACATGATAAGCTGAATATCCATTAATCGCATCATGAACGTATTAATACCAATGGAAATACAAAATCATCCCATTGACATCGATTCCGGGGCTCAATCCATCGAAAAAATCATGTACAAATCAAAATATAAAATACGCCTAGTTACCGCAGCTTCATTATTCGACGGGCATGATGCCTCGATCAATATCATGCGCCGCATTTTACAGGCAAGCGGCGCAGAAGTGATTCACTTGGGACATAATCGATCAGTCGATGAAGTGGTTAACTGTGCCATCCAAGAAGATGTACAAGGCATCGCACTGACCTCCTATCAAGGCGGGCATCTAGAATATTTTAAATACATGTACGACCTTCTCAGAGAGCGAGGAGCTAATCATATCAAAATTTTCGGCGGCGGTGGCGGCGTCATACTGCCCCAAGAAATTGAGGAATTAAAAACGTATGGCATTACCCATATCTACTCTCCAGACGATGGTCGTCGGATGGGCTTACAAGGAATGATTGATGATATGCTCCAACAATGCGATTTCCCAACGGTTACCCAATTTGCTCTTACAGTAAAGGATATTACAAACAAGAATATTCAGGCTATTGCTTCTGCCATTACGCTAGCGGAAAATCGCCCCAATGAATTCAAAGATATCCTGGCACAAATTCATACCATCGCCCAAAATAAAAAGACGCCCATATTGGGTATTACCGGAACAGGTGGAGCCGGAAAATCATCCTTGATCGATGAACTCGTAAGACGCTTCTTGACAGAAACCGATCAAAGCTTGGCTATCATTTCTATCGATCCTTCTAAACGAAAAACAGGAGGAGCATTACTCGGAGATCGGATACGCATGAATGCCATTAACAATCCGCGTGTTTACATGCGTTCGCTAGCCACCAGGCAAGCTAACCTAGCAGTATCACCCTATGTGCAGGAGTCGATAGATATTTGCAAGGCTGCCGGCTACGATCTGATCATTGTGGAAACCTCGGGCATTGGACAATCAGATACTGAAATTACAGCCTATAGTGATGTATCCCTTTATGTGATGACTCCTGAATTTGGTGCAGCTACACAGCTGGAAAAGATCGATATGCTCGACTTTGCTGACCTTGTAGCTATCAACAAATTTGACAAACGAGGAGCCCAAGATGCGCTCAGAGATGTTAAAAAACAATGGAAACGGAACCACAACTTACATGAGATAACGGACAAAAAAATTCCCGTTTTTGGGACGATAGCTTCCCAGTTCAATGATTCAGGAATGAATCAGCTGTTTATTTCCCTGATGCAAGCTATTCAAGAAAAAACGGGAGTACGCTTTCAAGCCAAGATGGAACTAACTGGCTCAATATCCGAAAAAGTATATATCGTGCCGCCAGATCGCTCACGTTATTTGGCGGAGATCGCAGAAGCTAATCAGGATTATGCCACTTGGGTGAATGAGCAAAGCAAAATAGCCACGCAGCTTTGGCAAATTCAGGCGGCAATCGATCTAGCAATTGAAAACAAGCAACCTGAAGTGGCTAAGGACCTCGAAAAAATCCACAAAAAACTAGTCCATCACCTGGATAAAAACTGTAAACAATTCCTTGATGAATGGCCCCAAACAGTGAAGCGTTACACAGCTGACAATTTGGTGTATCAAGTGCGCAATAAAGAAATCCATCAGCCGCTCTACATCGAGTCATTAGCTAAACTTAGGATTCCAAGAATCGCTTTGCCTAAATATCAATCCTGGGGTGATATTTTACGTTGGTTGCTCACAGAAAACGTGCCTGGCGAATTTCCTTATGCTGCTGGTGTATTTCCCTTAAAACGAGATACCGAGGATCCCACTCGAATGTTTGCCGGCGAAGGCGGCCCTGAACGGACTAACAAACGCTTCCATTATGTGTCACTTGGTCAGCCAGCCTATCGCCTATCCACAGCCTTCGACTCAGTGACCCTCTATGGCGAGGATCCACACCTTCGGCCTGATATTTACGGTAAGATTGGTAACTCGGGTGTAAGTATTGCTACACTAGACGATGCCAAAAAACTTTACTCTGGCTTTGATTTATGCCATCCAAACACCTCCGTTTCGATGACCATCAATGGACCTGCACCCATGCTACTTGGCTTTTTTATGAACGCCGCCATCGATCAACAATGCGAAAAATACATCCTCGAACAAGGATTAGAAAAAGAAGTACAAGCCAAAGTTGACCATATATATTCAGAAAAGAGGTTAAAAAGGCCTCAGTATCAAGGTGTATTACCAGAGGGCAATAACGGATTGGGATTAATGCTTCTTGGTGTTACTGGTGATCAAGTTTTACCCCTAGAAGTCTATCAAAAAATTAAAGCAAAGGCCATTTCGCAAGTTCGAGGAACAGTACAGGCCGATATCCTAAAAGAAGATCAAGCTCAAAATACTTGCATCTTTTCTACTGAATTTGCTTTACGAATGATGGGTGATATTCAGGACTATTTTATTACTAATCAAATACGCAATTTTTATTCTGTTTCAATATCGGGCTATCACATTGCCGAGGCAGGTGCTAACCCCATTTCACAACTTGCATTTACACTAAGCAATGGCTTCACGTTTGTAGAATACTACCTGAGCCGTGGAATGCACATTGATGACTTTGCACCTAATCTATCTTTCTTTTTCTCTAACGGGATTGATCCAGAATATGCCGTGATTGGTCGGGTGGCCCGCCGCATCTGGGCTAAAGCCATCAAATATAAGTACAAGGGAAACGAACGCTCACAAAAATTAAAATATCATATTCAAACATCAGGCCGATCACTGCATGCACAGGAAATCGACTTCAACGATATCCGCACTACCCTGCAAGCACTTTATGCCCTTTATGACAATTGCAATTCGTTGCATACCAATGCCTATAATGAAGCTATCACCACCCCGACTGAGGAATCCGTTCGTAGAGCGATGGCTATCCAGCTCATCATCAACAAAGAACTAGGACTAGCCAAAAATCAAAATCCATTGCAAGGATCATTCATCATAGAAGAGTTAACCGATCTAGTAGAGCAAGCTGTAATGGAAGAGTTCAAACGCTTGAATGATCGCGGAGGCGTATTGGGGGCCATGGAAACCATGTACCAACGCAGCAAAATTCAAGAAGAATCGCTGTACTATGAGACCCTTAAACATACAGGTGAATATCCCATCATTGGGGTTAATACCTTTTTAAACAAGACAGGCTCTCCTACTATCATCCCATCGGAAGTGATTCGCGCTACCGAAGAGGAAAAAAAATATCAGATCAGTGCAGTAGAAGCTTTCCAAAAGCGTAACGAAGCATCCGCCAACCAACAACTCAAAGCGCTTCAGCAAACCGCCCTGACGGGGAAGAATATCTTTGACACACTGATGGAGGTTTGTAAAACATGTTCTTTGGGGCAGATCTCTCATGCTTTGTATGAGGTGGGCGGACAGTATCGAAGGAATATGTAAAGTGATCCCACTACAAAACGAGGCATCTAACTAAGTTCTCTTTTTAAAACATTAAAGCTTTAAACGTCCTCAATAATTCAAAAAATGGGAAAAATGGAAAGACTAGAAAATTAAACTTATCGTGGGTACATAAGATGTCTTCTAAGGAAATGAAAGCCTACGCTGGTGGCGATATCGGAATAATCCTCGGCCTTGGATGCTTATTTTTTGAATTTCCTATACTTTGTCTTTTTGAAAGACTAACAAAAAGAAAAGGATGATTTACTATCAAATCTTAGACGCACCAACCAAATTGCAGTGGTTAAATAACCGATCAAATAAAAAACAAAAAAAGTCGTTATTCCTATCATGACACAAAGCTTAACATCTAGCTGGATTCTCTGCTTAGAATATTAAAACTTTAGACCAACTTACCATCAAACAAGTAAAAAATGGGAAAACCGGAAAAACTAGACTTATTGTACGTGCATGATATGCCCTATGAAGAAATAAAATCCTATAATGGTGGTGGTATACATTTTGGAGGTGTCCCTGCATTCATGTTTTCAGGCTGCTTTGTGGCATTAGCCATCGGATTCACCGTGGTTACTCTCGTTGAAAGATTTAAAAAAATACGGTAGTGTATCAAAATGTATGATGTCTTTTTTGACTGCTTTTCTTCCTTAAATGCCCAAAAGCTCTCCCCCTTAGAGCAGATATGCCCTCCATAGAGCTGTACACTTGGCTGTCTCAAGAACCAGTATATGAGGCCCATTAAGCCAAAGGTTATACGGAATGAGGTAGTGTACTGAAATTAAAGCTGTCATACATTTAGAAACACAACCCTTTTCAAAATACAAGGTGTATCTCACAAATTGTACAATTGTACTTCACTTCAACACACTATTCTTCCGCACCTTTTAAGAATAAAGCCTTTAGTTCCGTAGCATCACCTGCATCCATCTTCCCTGCTAGAACAAGGCGTAATTGCCTCCGGCGCAAGGCTCCTTCAAATAGTTTGACTTCCTCCCCTGTTTCAGGAACTACTTCAGGAATTGGAATTGCATGGCCATTTTGGTCAAGCGCAACAAAAGTATAATAAGCTTCATTCGACTTAACACGCGTATTAGACGGAATATGTTCTGCCCAAACATCCAAACGCACCTCCATTGAACTATTAAACGCACGCGTTACTTTAGCCTCTATCGTCACAACATCCCCGAGCTTAATCGCTCTTTTAAAAGACACATTATCCACCGAAGCCGTTACCACAATGCGGTTACAATGTTTTTGCGCCGCAATAGCTGCAGCAATATCCATCCAATGCAACAATCGTCCCCCCATTAAATTATTTAGCGTATTGGTATCATTAGGGAGAACAAACTCATTCATTACTACTAATGAGTCTTTTACAAGTTTTTTATTCGAAATCATAAAACGAAAATACACATTCACCAGCGGTTTGTTCACTAAAAGATTAAAACACATTCATGTTTTTCTAATGAAACACACGATATCAGGGGTATTTACGTACCTTTGACGCACTAAATATGGGATTATGAATTTTAGTTTGGGCTCAAGACGCGAGGTACTGCAGCATATCGAAAAGTATATGCTGAAAAAAATGCAGGATTATCTGAAACCAGTTCATACCATCTGGCAACCTTCCGATTTCTTGCCCGACTCCTGTGATGAAAAATTCCATGACCAGATCAAAGACCTAAGAGAAAATGCTAAAGATCTTTCCTATGATTTGGTTGCTGTTTTAATTGGTGACACCATTACTGAGGAGGCTCTCCCTACTTATGAATCCTGGCTATCGATGGTTGAGGGGGTATCTAAAGATGAAGAAGGGGGTTGGATGAAATGGATCCGTCATTGGACAGCTGAAGAAAACCGTCACGGTGATCTCCTGAATAAATACTTATATCTATCCGGACGTGTCGATATGCGTCAAATGGAAATCTCTACCCAGTATCTCATTGCCGATGGCTTTGATATCGGAACGGGCCATGATCCCTATAAAAACTTTATCTATACCAGTTTTCAAGAACTAGCAACGAATATTTCGCATCGTCGCGTGGCTTCTTTAGCCAAAAAGTCTGGTGATGGCTTACTTTCAAAAATGTGTGGAGTAATCGCTTCCGATGAGGCGCGCCATGCCAAAGCATATAAAGATTTTATCTCCAAAGTTTTTGAAGTTGATCCAAGCGAAGCCATGCTAGCCTTTGAGTATATGATGCGTCATAAAATTGTGATGCCAGCTCATTTTCTACGTGAAATTGGTTTGAAAATTGGTCAAACCTTTGGACACTTTACGGATGCTGCACAGCGACTGGGCGTATATACGGCTACTGATTATGTCGACATCCTAAAAGAGCTCATCACCGATTGGCAAATTGAAAGTACGACTAGCCTC
This sequence comes from Pedobacter sp., assembly GCA_008015505.1. Taxonomy (GTDB): domain Bacteria; phylum Bacteroidota; class Bacteroidia; order Sphingobacteriales; family Sphingobacteriaceae; genus Daejeonella. The sequence goes on along the minus strand of SSFR01000017.1, from coordinate 3,066 downwards.
AACGAGGCTGGAGAAAAAGCACGTGACTATATTGTAAATCTCCCCAGTCGACTCATGCGCGTAGCTGAGCGGATAAAGGTCCCTACCCTCGAGTATAAATTTAGTTGGATTGCTTAATCTAAATTTGCTGCCAAAACAAAATAATGGCGATAAATATTGACATTTTCTTGTAGATCTACGAGCTCGGTATACATCCTATAAATTCCTACTGGAGCTTTTTGATTTCGTTCATCGAGTCCATCCCAAACCAAAACACCTTTAACAGATAGGGTTTGATTATTGATCAGTTCTTTGACTAGACTCCCCCGCTCATTAAAAATACGTATCGTTGCTCTTCCTGGAGCTTCGGAGAAGTGGTAGTTAATTAGCAGCTTATCTTCAAAATCATCATCATTAGGTGAAAAAGTTTTAGACGTTAGCCAAAATTTTTCTTCTATCGCAACCTGCTGCTCAAGATATTGGGAATTTTGATAACCTGGAGTAGCAAAGCCAGCCAGTGAGGATGCCGATCTGAAATTACCTGGCTCTTGTGCCCCCTTGCTAAAACTAGATCGCTCCAGAGAAACCCCTTTCCCCTCTTTAATGAGCTTCATATGCATGTCTTCCGAATAAGACATTTGATCGATACGCTTGGTATTACTGATTAAAACAACTGAACCCATCTTATTGTTAAGCTTAGGAAAAGACTTCATTTTCAAGAAAGCATCTGGGTTCTCCACATGATACTGCTGCTTGATCTTATTCGGGTCGACACTTAAAACCATATATTTTCCTGCGTGTAAAAGGATCGACTCGTTGGTGATCGGATATAGTTTATTCAATGTATCCTTACCGACTGTGGCCAAAGACAGTTCCTTTAAATCCAATGCAGTGGATGAATGATTATAAATCTCCACAAACTCAACACCTCCTGCACGTGGATCGAAAAGTATTTCACTAATGAGGATATCACCTAGATCGATTGGCTTAGTAAACGTAAATACTTTAGTATTACTGCCCTTGGTTAATGGATTGCCCAAACAATCTCTGAACTGAGGAACTTCAATCTGATAGATCTGACCATGTGGAATTGGCTTTTTGAAATAGAGCTCGATCTGATTGGAATAGGGACTAAGCGGCTTAACCATTTCAGGATGGCCAATACCATGATTCAGCCGGTAAGTCGTCTTCTCCCAAACTGCAGATAAATCAAAATCCTTATTAAAGGAGACCAATAACTGATTTTTATTGGCTACAGTTACCTCTGTAATTTTCAGAGGCTCCATAGCAATACGAGCGTACGAGTTTTCCCTGCCCGGAGTACCGCCAGAAGCATCCAGACTAGCTGCCCAGTTTTGCATGCCATAACATACTGCTTCAGGATAAATACGTTCCAAGGTCCATCCGCCCTTTTTCTTATGTTGATCTTTATACCAGGTATCCTCGTAGTCTACTTGGCTGATAATTACCCCATTTTCATCTTTAAGTGTTAGTTTGTCTTCCGTACCATTGGGACTTGGCCACAAAGAAGACGGTAAACCAATTGCTCGCCCAAACTTTTTCCATTCCTCAACATTCTTGTTGTCACAAATAATCAAATATCCACCTGCTTGTATGTGATCATTCTTATTCTTAAATACACAACTCTTCCTTTCATCACTTAAAGCCCAGCCTTTTAAAGAAATATCTTGATCGGTATTGTTTCTAAGCTCGATAAATTTGACTTGTGGTAAAGCTACTGGCGGCTTCGGATCTGCCCCTATTTCGTTGATCACCACATCATTTACTTTAGCTCGATAAACATTAGCTGGACTCATGGTTTGTGAAAAAGTAGTTGTAGTACAGCAGAGTAGTCCAATAAACAGGTTGTTCTTCATCTCTTTTTATTCTTTGGGGGCTTTAGATTGGTTTGTTTTCTTTTCGGATTTGAGCCAAAAACTCTTTACTATACCCATATAAATACTTTCAAAGTATTCCTTCCGGTTGGTAAATCGTTTTCCATAAGCCACCGTATCCCGGTGCGATTGCTTATTAAAATCCCCCCAACCTACATTTTCCATCAGTGATGTAAAGAATGCATCGTTGATTTGCCAGGTTCCTTCTTTGTTTTTTTACATAGCCCTGAAACATATTATCCATAGCCAGTTCATACAGTTTTTGAAAACTCAATGGAAGATGTATATCCGATTGATAATTTTCTCGAAGAACAGCCATTACACTTCCTCCGGTATTTGCAAAAAAACCTTCGGCTCTCCATCTGGAATAAAGGCGCGGCCTCGCTTATCCTTATAATCACTCGCAATATTTCCCAACCCCTTCACAGCACACTGCGGCGCCACCCCATCCTGTTGATCAATCGGATCCGCATTCGGTTCGCCTAGGTTACTCCCGTACTGCCATACTTCCTCGAAAGCATCTAGGTCAATTTCCCCACTGCAGGCATTCTCCGGAGCAATAACATAAAACCGACCCAGCGGTATTTTGCCCTTTAAAATATCTACCATGCCTAGCCCATGCTGTGGACAATGTCTATCACTCGGTATCACCTTCTTTTTTGGCTTAACCCAGTAACTCTTCGCTACATCGAAGTAAATACTTTCAAAATATTCCTTCTTGTTGGTGAAACGTTTCCCGTAGGCCACAGTATCCTCATGTGATTGATTATCAAAATCCCCCCAACCTACATTTTCCATAAGTGATGTAAAAAATGCATCATTAATTTCCCATTTGCCTTCTTTACTTTTCTTGACATAGCCTCGAAGCATATTATTCATAGCTAACTCGTGTAGTTTCTCAAAGCTTACAGGGGTGTGTATATCTTTTTGATAATGTTCGCGGATAACTACCATCGTTCCACCCCCCCTAAAGAAATACCACTGGTTTTTAATTTTGGCGCCGTAGAAGTACTGAACATCATCGGATTCACAGTCAGTTTCAGTGCATTGAACCAAGATTGCTGTGACCATCCTATCCTTTTCAGTATTGAAACACAGGGTACTATCTAGTTGATACCTATAAGACCACATAGAGCGATATCCTGGAAGTTTTGCAGAGCACCAGGTATTCAAGCTATCCAAGACCTGTTGG
>SSFR01000024.1 GCA_008015505.1 Pedobacter sp. | reverse complement strand
TTGGACAAAATGTTTGAGAAATTGAAATCAGGACTGTTCAAGCGTGCGGAAGCACTGGCTTTGACCGATGAGTTAGACAGCTCAGTTCGGGCCTACGCCGATAAAGTTAATTTGTCAAAGGAGGATCGAAAATCCCTTTTGGCCGATGCAGAAGTATTGAAGACAGAGATTTTAGCTTCGGCTGGAGATGAGACATTACAGCAAAAAAGTAGTCCAGGAGCTGTAGATCGAGCGAAAAAGGCATTGGAAGGTTTTAAAGATAAACTGAGTGCTAAACGTGAATCAAGTGCAGCAAGTACGGCTTATTTAGGGACAGAATTATACATTTCTCCGAGTGGTTATCCAGTGAAGGTTCCGGATGCGCAGATCAAACAATTTATGTACGATGCAAGCAAGATCAATAAGACCTATCCCAATGGCGCCTTGTATGGTTATAAAAATGCAAATGATGTACTTTTTTTGGCAAAAATTGAAAAGGGGAAGTTCTTGGGCTACGAAAACCAGCAGACCAAGGAATTGTACATCGACACGACAAGCTATCGTGGGAAAGTGAAGGTATTCATCCTAGAAGAGCTGAATGATGGGTGTCAGTACAAGCAGTATACCATTAGTTATACGGTTCCAGCGAAAATGGATCAGGTGTTAAACTCGTTGAATCTATCGGGATTGACGAAGGATGATATTCGTGTGCGTGATCGATGTAGTAATGCGTCTGATATTCGAGCAAAGCCTGACCCTGTTTCCGGGCCCAAACATTTGGCTTTATTTGTGAATGGATATCGCTTTGGATTTCCGGAGAAGCCGAACTCGGATCATGCGATCACTAGTTCCGATCGATATAATTATTGGGAAGGGCTGGATCAGCAGTTTAGCAAACAATTGGGGTCTGGTACGAGATTATATGCTGATGGACATCATGGTATTGGTACGTCGAATCATCAAAATATGCTGCAGTTCTATCATAGTGCCAAGAGTGCGATAGAACCTTTTCCTTCTGATGGTAAAGAGATAGCGATAAAATATGTTGGCATGGGCGAAATGGCGATCAGAGAAATGACGATACCTGTACAAGGAAAAGCAGTTTTATACACGTTTGATACCAGTGGGTCTGGGCCATTTGCAGAAGCCAAGTTGAACACGGAAGCCAACGAAGCAGGCTTCAATGAGCGTCGCAGCAATGGCCAGCAAGCAGGGAAAGCGCTTCTAGCCGATATCCAAAGTCAAAAGATACGAGCTCGCAGAGATGATGAGGATAATATCATTGACACGCTGGATATTGTGGCGCACAGCATGGGTTATGCCTATGCACTTGGAATAACCGATGCATTGAAAGGTAAGGTGCCCTTTGGCCGGTTTTATGTTATTGCTCCGGAGAATGCCTGTAGTGGGGAAATTGACCTAGATGCTTTCGAGGAAGTATGGCAGTACGGGAGTAACCTAGGCGAACCCAATGCCGATCCAATTCATCAGCAGGATGGGGTGGCGCCACAATGTGCGGTGAAGGGATTAAAGGAGATAGACGCTAAGTATAAAGAAAGACGCGGCCGTGCATTTATCCCGAAGGGTGAGCCAAAGGGCTTTTTAACTAGTCATTCAATTGGAAATTATAAATGGATATTCACAAGAGGTAAAGAAGCACCAGGATATGTTAAACCACGTAAATAAATGCATGGCATTGATTCTATTGACAGCATCAATGGCTTGTTATCAACAAGAACGAAACAATTCCAAACGGAATCATAAAATTTTAGAAATATCAGAGACTACCATTGGCAAGCAAGAATATAATGTAATTCGCCAACAGGTCTTGGATAGCTTGAATACCTGGTGCTCTGCAAAACTTCCAGGATATCGCTCTATGTGGTCTTATAGGTATCAACTAGATAGTACCCTGTGTTTCAATACTGAAAAGGATAGGATGGTCACAGCAATCTTGGTTCAATGCACTGAAACTGACTGTGAATCCGATGATGTTCAGTACTTCTACGGCGCCAAAATTAAAAACCAGTGGTATTTCTTTAGGGGGGGTGGAACGATGATAGTTATCCGCGAACATTATCAAAAAGATATACACACCCCTGTAAGCTTTGAGAAACTTCATGAATTGGCTATGGACGAGATGCTTCGAGGCTATATCAAGAGAAATAAAGACGGCGAATGGGAAGTGAATGATGCATTTTTTACAGCACATTTTGAAGATTCGGGTTGGGGTAATTTCGAGAAACAAAAACCCAGAGACACGCTTCCCAATGGCAAACACTTCACCGATAAAAAGGCATATTTCGAGAGCCTTTATTTACGGGCAGCGGGGGCAAGTCCTCTCCAAAATGATAAAAACAAAACGCTATTGAAGAGTAAGTAGTGGCTATTACATTTTAGCTTTGTTTAAAAAATCAGTACCACCATGTCCCCTACTCCACCGCTAGCAGAGCGTATGCGCCCCACCAAACTCGACGACTATACTGGACAAGAACATCTCGTTGGCAAAAACGCTATTTTACGTCGCGCCATTGAGCAAGAAAATATTCCCTCAATGATCCTATGGGGACCTCCTGGAGTGGGTAAAACAACCCTCGCACTGATTATTTCCGGGCAGCTTCATCGACCTTTTTTCAGTTTAAGTGCAATTAATTCTGGCGTGAAAGATATCCGAGAGGTAATTGACCAAGCCCGACAAATCCAAGAAACACAGCAAGCATCCCCCATCCTTTTTATTGATGAAATCCATCGCTTCTCCAAATCACAACAAGATTCCCTACTAGGAGCTGTCGAACGTGGCTTAATTACCCTCATTGGCGCAACTACAGAAAATCCTTCATTTGAAGTGATCTCTCCCTTGCTTTCACGCTGCCAAGTATATATTCTCAAATCTTTGACGGAAGCCGATCTAAGTAATCTTTTAAATAAAGCCATTCAGAAGGATGAAATCCTAAGCAAAAAACAAATCAATATAAAGGAATACGAGGCCCTACTCCAACTCTCCGGAGGTGATGCGCGTAAACTGCTCAATATATTAGAGCTAATTGTAGGTACTGCTCATCAAAGCCCACTGGTCATCACCAACGAGCTGGTCTTGCAGCAGGTCCAACAGAACATAGCCCTTTACGACAAAACTGGTGAACAACATTATGACATCATTTCTGCTTTCATTAAATCCATACGTGGTAGTGATCCAAATGCTGCTGTTTACTGGCTAGCACGAATGATCGCTGGTGGAGAGGATCCCTTATTTATTGCACGCCGGTTACTCATCCTAGCGTCTGAAGATATTGGCAACGCCAATCCCAATGCCTTACTTTTAGCCCAAAGTTGCTTTCAGTCAGTTCATGTGATCGGTTGGCCAGAAGCCCGAATTATACTTGCTCAAGCCGTGGTTTATCTAGCCTGCTCTCCCAAAAGCAATGCCAGCTATGAAGCCGTTGGCAAAGCTCAAGAACTCGTGAATAAAACAGGCAACCAACCTGTACCACTGCATCTTCGAAATGCCCCCACCAAGTTAATGAAAAACATAGGCTACGGTAAAGAATACCAATATGCCCATGCTTACCAAAACAATTTTTCGGAACAAGAATATTTTCCAGAATCCTTGAGTGGAACTAAACTTTATGTACCCGGAGAAAATCCTGCTGAAGAAAAACTCCGGGAACGTTTAAAAAACCTCTGGAAGGATAAATATAATTACTAAGGGCCAGTTTAAATTTTATTTCATGAGATTATTATAGGGTATTTTTGAGCGAAATGAGGCAGATTTTGGAGCCATAGCGGGGCTTCTATGGCGAAAAAATCTAACAAAATTGCAGCCAAAAAGACACATAAGAATAAAATAAATTTTAAACAGGCTCTAAACTATTTCAACACATCTGTGATTACTTTTCCAACAGAACCACTAGGCGTCTGAATACGTAGTAGTGCAGAGACCGTGGGTGTGATATCGGTCATATAGTGCTGCTTGTTCGATTTTCCTTGATTGACCCCCCATCCCATAAACAAAAGCGGAATATGCGTATCATAGGGGTAGGGTGATCCATGTGTCGTTCCGGTATTGCCATACCATTGATACCAACCTGGCTTGGTTACAATTTCTATCGCTCCGCAACGCTCACTATGATACCCATTCTCAATCCGCTGACGCAATACATCGGGCATCGTCGTGGCCTGAGCATCTTTCATATTTATTACATAGGCAATACCTGGCCATGTCTTTAAAAAACGAATACAATCCGCGATGATCTCATCTTCCTTTAAGTTATTTTTTGAGATGAGTATATTATTCAAATTGACCTGATAGTTAATAAAACTCAATACCAAAGATGGAATTCCATATTTGGTTTCCAGTAAAGTATTCAAATCCTTCAACGCTTGCTTCCCATCTAAAAAACCGGCCGGAATATTTTTATCCATCAACAGCTGGGGATTATGTGCCGCACCGTGATCAGCGGTAAGAAAAACAGTATAATTTCCTTTACCTATTTGCTTATCTAAATAAACAAAGAAAGCAGCTAGATCACGATCCAAGCGCAAATAAGTATCCTCTACCTCCACCGAATTGGGACCGAACTGATGTCCGATATAATCCGTAGAAGATAAACTAATAGCTAAGAAATCAGTTACAGTATGCTTACCTAATTGCTCCCTGTCTAATGCTTCTTTAGCCATATCTAACGTAATCGAGTTTCCATAAGGGGTATTTCGAATGACACCAAGGTTTTTACTAAACATCTCTGATGTTTTCACTGGTAAAGTGGGCACTTCTGCCTGAGCAAATTTGCCTTCATAGGAATTATTATCTGGAAAACTTTGAACATAAGTACTGATTGGGTACAATGTGTTCCAGTCTTGCTTAAGGTACTTTTCAGCATATCTAGCTGCATTGAATCGCTTCACCCAATCCGGCAAATCTTTCATATAATAAGTGCTAGTAATCCAGTTACCCGTGGCATCATCAAACCAGTAAGCAGCATCAGCAACATGACCGGCTGGCAGTATCCCTCCTCGATCTTTCAACGAAATACCAACTACTTTAGACCTAAAATTGGTAGCCAGTTTTAGTTCATCAGTCACGGTAGTTACCAACAGATTACGTGGCGACATTAGACCCGAAGTAGAGGAGCTCCCCACGGTTTGAACGGTGGTATCTTGCGTACAGTACATCGATTTTCCCGTAGCTTGTATGATAAAATCATTGCCAACAATTCCACTGAAGGCGGGAACGGATCCGGTATAAATAACACTATGACCAACAGCGGTAAACGATGGGATATAATTAATATTCACATTCTCACAGCTAAAGCCTTCATTCAATAAGCGTTTAAAGCCGCCCATACCATAACGCTCATAATAGCGATAAAGAAAATCCCATCGCATTTGATCCACGACAATGCCAACCACCAATTTGGGTCGAGTTAAAGATTGATCTTTTGGGATAACATGATTTTTGGTTTGTGCAACCGCCGAAACAATGGTTAACACAAAAGCTGCCAAGATTAGCCTTCTTCGTTTCATTATATTTTAATTTTTAAGGGAAGTTCATTTCAAAAATACTTCATGCATTTTAAACAAAAAGCTTGTTTAAAGTTTATTTTATGAAATTTAGACAAACTATAACAATCCATTCGGCTGCCTAATAACAATCTGTAAGCCATTTGGTACCTTTGCAATATGCTGAAACATTTTTTTGACAGAAATGGAATGCATAATCCATCACTCATTCTTTTCAGGGCGTGTCCCTTCGGGCCGGGCTATCCGTTACGAGTCTTCGTTTCGCTACACTTTGGGCCCTTCACTACTATCTCACGCATTAAAAATTGACTTAAATCATCATAAACCACTTACCCATCTCTAAAAAATTATGAAAAAATATGGCTTAATTGGTTACCCACTTGCCCATTCCTTCTCCGAGGAATACTTTACTGAGAAGTTTCAGCGAGAAGGCCTACAAAATGAGTGCTCTTATGAAGCTTTTCCACTAACTAACCTAAGTGATTTCCCTGCATTTATCAAAGCGAACCCCAATCTCTGTGGATTAAATGTGACTATTCCCCATAAGATTGGAATTATTTATTTCCTCAACAAGCTAGCCCCCGCAGCCAAAGAAATTGATGCAGTAAATTGTATCAAAATCACTAAAAGGCCGGCCATAGATGCCTTTTTCATGGGCGAATGTTCCCCCTCAGATGTGTTTTTAGAAGGATACAATACCGATGCCTATGGTTTCGAGCACTCACTAAGACCTCTTTTACGAAAGCATCATCAAAAAGCATTAATCCTAGGTAATGGAGGAGCCTCTAGAGCCATTGCTTATGTACTCCAATTATTAAATATTGACCATCATTTCGTATCCAGAAAAGGAAAAGGGAAAAACTATAGTTACGCTCAGTTAAGCCGCGAAATTATCGAAGAACATACCCTCATTATCAATACAACTCCGTTGGGAACCTTTCCCAAAGTGGATGAAAGCCCTGAAATTCCATACAAATACCTCACTAAACATCATCTCTTATATGATTTGGTGTACAACCCCGAAGAGTCAACCTTTCTAAAACAGGGCAAGGCTGGAGGAGCAACTATAAAAAACGGCCTTGAAATGCTTCATCTACAAGCAGAAAAAGCCTGGGAAATTTGGAATAGCTAAAGAAAAACCATGAGAATAAGCCCCATCATCGGATTGTTGCTATTAGGACTAACCTCTTGCACTTCCAACTATACGCCAAAACCACGGGGTTATTTTAGAATTAATTTTCCCCAAAAAAACTACCAAACCTATCAAGGTGAATGCCCGTACACATTTGATTACCCAAACTATGCACGTATTGTCCCAGATAGTGCTGGCGCAATAAAGCCATGCTGGATTGATGTAAACTTTCCTGGGATGAATGGGAAAATTCATCTCAGCTATCAGGCTATTAGTTCCAAAAAAATGTTTAATGAACTGGTGGAAGATGCCCGAACATTTGCATTCAAGCATACCTCAAAAGCAACAGCCATTGACGAGGGAATAATTGCCTATCCTAAGAAAAAAGTATTTGGAGTATTGTATTCAATTGATGGCAATACAGCTTCATCAGTGCAATTCTTCCTAACCGATAGCACCAAAAACTATCTCAGGGGTGCACTCTACTTCCATGAACGCCCTCGGTTAGATTCCATACAGCCAGTTTTAGATTTTATCAAGAAAGATATCAATGTAATGATCAAAACATTTCATTGGAAGTAAAAAGGCACATAACCTGCGCCATGTGCCCTTAGCCTTGTCTAAATAAGTTTGATCTCAAAACACAACTTTACTTGTTGCCGTAACTAGAGATGCAATACGAATCGCATCAAATATTCGCTCCTCTATAGTTCCCATTTTTAGCAAAGAGTTTTCATGTGCATTTACACACATCTCACAGCCATTAATAGCCGATATAGCAAGGCTCATCAACTCAAAAAATTCTTTTCCAGTAACCGGATTCATCATCACCTGCATGCGAATACGTGCTGGAATCTGGGCGTACTTTTCTTTCTGAGTAAAATGACGAAATCGATAAAAAACATTATTAGAAGACAACAATGAAGCACAAGCAACCGCTTCGGCTAAATCTGCCGCGTTGGCTCCATGATCTTTTGAAAAAGCAGTAAAAAATGCTGTCAAAGGCTTATTAAGCTGATTTGTCGCACAAGCCAAACCCAATAGCCCTATTTCCTTCAAGCTTAGGTGCTCTGAACTAAGCATACTATTAAAATTCAGCTTTAAATCACGCAGATAGCGAGATTCTCCCTGTTCCAATAGCGTTAGACTCTCCGTACGAATGCTATCACTCCCAATGCTAGACAATAATTCAGCTATAATTTCTGTGCTTTCCATTTTTATAAAAACTTTGTTCTGAGACCTATGGCATGCTATATAAGTGGAAGACGATTTTAATATCTGATCTGACTTAGACGTATACTCACTAAGACAATGTAGCTTGTCCTTTTTCCCAATTGCAAGGGCATAACTCATCCGTTTGCAAACCATCGAGCACACGCAGTACTTCTTTTACATTGCGTCCAACACTCAAATCATTCACACATACCCAACGTACAACACCTGTCGGATCAATAATGAATGTGGCGCGGTAGGCTATCTTTTCCGTAGGCTCAAGAATACCCAAGTCTTCTGCTAGTGACTTTGAGGTATCAGCAAGCATGGGGAATTTTAAATTGCGAAGATCATCATGACTATTTCTCCAAGCCAAATGCACAAACTCAGAATCAGTAGATGCGCCAATTAAGCGTGTATCACGATCACGAAAATCACTATACGACTTATTAAATTCAGCAATCTCTGTAGGACACACAAAGGTGAAGTCTTTAGGCCACCAAAACATCACAGTCCATATATTATCACTATTGGTGAAGTAATCTGAATTAATATCTTCGAACTCTTTTCCTTTTTCTAAACTTATTACAGCCTTCTTGGTAAATGTTGGAAATTTTTGCCCTATGGTAATCATATCTGTACTTTATTTTAAATGAAACGTAGGCGCAAATATACACTATTGACCATACTCAACACCCACTTAGCATAATAGTCGATAACCTTTGCCGTGCACATTGACAATCTCTACAGCAGGGTCATCTTTTAAATGCTTACGGAGTTTACTCAGAAACACATCCATACTACGTCCATTAAAATAGTTATCGTCATGCCAAATAGAAGTCAACGCCTCCTCTCTCGTTAACACATTACTCTTCTTTAAGCAAAGTAAACGCAACAACTGAGCCTCTTTAGTAGAAAGCTTTTGCTTCTTATCTTCCCTAATAATTAACTGTGTATCGAAATCAAAATGATAGCTCCCAATGTCAAACTGGGTAGCCTCCTGATCCATTCCTTGCCCTTTCTCAGCAACACGTTTCAATAGCGCTTTTATACGGAGTAATAGCTCTTCAATACTAAACGGCTTGGTGATATAATCATCCCCCCCTAAATTAAAAGCTTCCACCTTATCCCCAATCATTGATTTTGCTGTAGCAAAAATAATCGGCACATAACTATCCTTCTTTCTGATCTCTTTACCTAATGTAAAGCCATCTTTTTTAGGCATCATCACATCCAAAATACATAGATCAAAACAACCCTTACTAAAGGCTTCCAAGCCCTCTTCCCCATCCTTGCATAAAACGACATCATAATCGCCCCTTAATTGCAAATACTCTTGTAACAACATACCCAAATTAGGGTCATCTTCAACTAAAAGAAGTTTTTTCATACTATAGTGAAACTAATTTCAAACTCAGAACCTTTACCTTTTTCACTCTTGACAGAAATTGTTCCACGCAATCGCTTAACAATGTTATATACATAACTCAAACCTAATCCAAAACCCTTCACATTATGAATATTCCCAGTAGGAATACGGTAAAATTGATCAAATATCTTTGAGAGCTGCTCCTTCCCCATTCCAATACCCCGGTCCGCTATCTTAATGACTAGCTTATTACCCTCATTATATGTTCGAATAGTAATATGGGGAGCACCAACACTATATTTGGCCGCATTGTCCACCAGATTAAATATCACATTTGAAAGATGTAACTCATCCCCCATAATGACTGCATTCTTAGCATCCAAGTGAAGCTGCATGATTGCTTCATTTTTTTGCAATTGCAAAGACATGCTATCTACTACAGTAGTTAATAACTTATTCATCTCCACCTCCTTATTCTGAAGCGCAATATCTCCCTCTTCCATTTTAGCAATATTCAATACCCGCTCTATATGACTACCTAGACGTTTATTCTCATCATAAATCATATCAACAAGACGATTCAAGCGTTTCTTATCCTTTGTGATTTCTGGATCTTTTAATGCCTCACTAGCAATCATAATGGTCGAAACCGGTGTTTTAAATTCATGGGTCATGTTATTGATAAAATCCGTTTTCATTTGCGATAACTTCTTCTGGCGCAGAATAATGATCATAGTATAAGCAAAACAACTAATGAGCGTCAACAGCAAACCCGCAGATGATATCAATATTACATTCATCCCTCGCATCAAAAAGCCCGTTTTATTTGAAAAATTAAGCGTCAACAGACCACTCTCTCGAACTAACTCACCCGGGAACAGAATAACAGCATATACACTCCGATCCACCAACTTTTTCTCTTTACCCGATAAATCTTTGACGCCCAAAGCAACCACATCTAGCTTATAAGTGTAGGGGAGGTCAATCCCTTGACTCAATAATTCATTCCGAATCAATGAGTCAACAAATCGTTTATCAATCCTATCTTTCAAAGGAACATTGGACAGCTCTTTGGCCAGATCTTCAAAAACTGCAATTTTTCGTTTGACCGTTTTTATCGAATCAATATACCGATTTACCTTTTTAATTTGCTCTTCATCGGCCTTAGTAGGATGATCCTTACTTTGAGTATCTACATCAGGTAGTGTAATGATCGTTAAGCCCAGCGTAGGATCCTCAACGAGATATCTAATACTATCATCCTTTGCTTTTACTAGCTTCTTTTGATCTGTATCATCTACATACAGTTCTCGAACCTCATCCTGATAGGTAGCCCCCTCAGGGCCTACTACATGTTTCTGTTTTACTGATATACGAACCTTTTCGATGTCTGAAGGATTTTTCAGATAGGTTTCAAAAAAATCATTGTCTATGATTAACGCCTTGGGGTATAACAACCTTAACAGACTATCTCGTAAATGTAAAGACTGATAATTTTTTTTTCTCTTGAGCTCAGTATACTTTGAGAAATTACGTACCCCTTTCCTGCGAATCACTCTGGCTGGCAAATGTGCCTGCTTAACCAAATAATTCAGATTTTGCAGCGTAAGATGACCCGACGCCTTATGCTTCAAAAACATGATCGCATCTCGTTTTTCTATCTTCTTGCTAACAACGTTTAAGACTTCATTGACTGCTTGATCAAACAATTGTGATTTTAAACGAAAAGACTCCCGAATAAAATAATATTGCATAGCCACAACACCCAACAAAGCAATCGCCATTAAACCAATAATAAAACGAATATTTCTTTGCTTCATATCCTACAAACATAGTTTATGCCCACTTTATCGGCTTTGCTTTAACACTTTTTAACCTATTCCTTGCAAATGAGTTGAAGGACGCCTAAGAATTAAAAAATTATTAAACAAGTAATAAAATACCAAGAAATAAAGAGCCGGTCTAAAGTATCAAATGATAGGAAGATATTTTGATATCCCGGGGCTTCACAAAACCCCGGGAGTGTCTTAAAATGGCAAATCGTCACCGTCGTCAGGCGCTCCTGAAATATCTACAGGTGTAGCATACTCTGGCATTGTTTGAGCTGCATCAGCTGCAGAAAGTGCGTTTATCTTCCAAACGACCAAAGTGTTGAAATAAGTTGTTTTACCAGTCTTATCCGTCCATGGACGGCCACGAAGATTAAATGACAACTCCACTTGATCTCCCACTTTTACAGAGTCAAAAAGAGCTACCCGCTCTTGTGTTGCCTCAAACCGGATATATTCTGGATAGGAGGGATTTTCAACATACTCCAATATAAGTTCACGTTTTTTAAACTTATCGCTTACTGTGATCACCTGCGATATCTCATGTACTTTTCCTTTGATGTCCATACGCTAGCTATATTAAAATTTATACCAAATTTGCATATTTTAATTGAGCCATCGCTAATCATGCAAGTTTTTCACAACAAAAGTAGAATCATCATCACCTGCAATAAACGCTTATCCCCTTATTTACAGCAAGAAGTTGAAGCTTTAGGCTATACTGTCACCAAAGTTTTTAATACCGGAGTTGAACTTGAAGGTTCCGTTAACGATTGTATTCCACTTAACCTAAACTTACGTTGTGCTAGTCAAATACTATATTCTTTAAAAAGTTTTCGAGCAGAAAATCCAACACAACTGTACCAAGAACTTCTCAGTATTGCCTGGGAAGACCTAATCGATTTTACAGGCTATTTCTCGGTAACTTCCAATGTGAATAACCCAAGTATTACTACACCCTTGTTTGCCAATCTAAAAGTAAAAGATGCCATCGTTGAC
This sequence comes from Pedobacter sp., assembly GCA_008015505.1. Taxonomy (GTDB): domain Bacteria; phylum Bacteroidota; class Bacteroidia; order Sphingobacteriales; family Sphingobacteriaceae; genus Daejeonella. The sequence continues at coordinate 13,381 of SSFR01000024.1, read as the reverse complement.
CGAATCAAAGAAAAAAAAGGAATTAGGCCAAACACAGGATCAGATAATAACAAAGCCGTCATCAGCTTATACTGGCAGGATGATTATGCTGAAATCTTTATCGATACTTCGGGTGGCACCCTAGCCAAACACAGTTATCGTAAAATACCAGGCAAAGCACCTATACTAGAAGCCTTAGCCACTAGCATTATCTTGGCATCAGGTTGGGACCAGAAAAGCACATTTATCGCCCCCATGTGTGGCTCTGGTACCCTAGCCATCGAAGCAGCCCTTCTCGCTACACATAAACGCCCTGGACTTTTCCGAATGAATTATGGATTTATGCATATCATGGGATATGATGAGGAAGTATTTTTCCAGGCACGAAGAAATTTAAAAGATCAGGCACGAAAAGAAATTGGATTTAAAATTATAGCCAGCGATATTTCTAAGGATGCCGTTACCATTGCGGAAAAAAATGCACAAACTGCAGGTGTGGCTCATTTGATCGAGTTCATCACTTGCGATTTTGCCGATACCCCCATACCCGAACAGCCTGGAGTCATCATATTTAATCCAGAATATGGAGAACGTTTGGGAATACACACTCAACTAGAAGCAACTTATAAACGCATGGGCGATTTCATGAAGCAACAGTGTAAAGACTATCGTGGATATATCTTTACTGGCAATCCAGATTTGGCCAAGAAAATTGGCTTGAGAACCTCTCGACGCATTGAATTCTATAATGGAAAACTAGACTGCCGACTACTTGAATACCAACTATATGAAGGAACTAAAAGAGGCCATAAATCCTAAATCATATTAATTGTTTAAACCATGAAAGCACCAATCATTACTAAAGCATCTGGCCTACAAGTTCCCTTCGATGTCAACAAACTACGCCAGTCCCTTCACCAATCTAATGCTGACCAAGACACAATTAATGAGGTCCTTACTGAAGTTCAAAAACAATTTTGCCATGGCATGTCCACCCAAAAGATTTATCAAATTGCCTTTGGCTTGTTAAAAAAGAAACCCAAACCCTTCGCAGCTAAGTATAAACTACGTCGCGCCATCATGGAATTAGGCCCTTCTGGCTTCCCGTTCGAGAGGTATGTTGCAGAAATCTTAAAGCACCAAGGCTACAGCGTAAAACTTGGGGAAATCTTGAAGGGACATTGTGTTAATCATGAAATTGATATCATTGCTGAAAAAGAAAATCAATATTTAATGATTGAATGCAAATTTCATAACCAGATAAGCTATACCTGTAATGTCAAAATTCCGCTTTATATCAAAGCTCGATTTCAAGACCTAGAACAAAACGAGGATAATAATTCACTCCCACCCAAGAAAATGATCCAGGGATGGCTAATTACAAATACTAAATTTTCTTCCGACGCTATCAAATATGGTTTGTGTGCCGGTCTACAACTGGTCGGATGGGACTACCCTCGGAACAATAGCTTATCAGCCCAGGTAGACGCCGCGGGCCTATACCCGCTTACTTGTTTAACTTCCCTAACCCAAAATGAAAAACAACTTCTACTTGACAAAAAAATCGTCCTCTGCCGAGAGCTCCAAAACAATCCCAGTCTCATTTCTAATACATCTATGTCCGAAAGTCGAAAAAAGCATATTCTAGATGAAGTGAACTTTCTCAGTAAAACGTATCAACCATAACTTTTTAATATCTAGCCCAGATTGATTCGCATACCATCCATAACGCATATGGCAACTTTGATTTAGGATAGCATCGCATCTATTGCTATTGTGGATACCTTTTACTAGACAAATACCAAGCAGTCCCTACCAGTCCAGTTGTAGACCCTATCACACTTCCCCCAAATGAAGCCAAAAGTAGGGCCACCAGTAAGGGAATTCCTCCTTTGTATTTTTTCATTTCAGCTGTGTTCAACTCTTGAACATCAAACGTTATTAAATTGCTTTTTTTCATTACATACTATGCTTTGATTCATAGCATATAAAACCCGTTATTATGAATAATATTTTACTTTTAGTTAAAAAAAATTAACTATTAATAATAGTTAATTTACTGTAAAATATTTTTGGAGGAAGGTAGCGGATATTGGAACCATAGCAGAGTATTTATGGCGAAAAAACCCAACAAAATTCCAGTCAAAAACACACACAAGAGTAAATTCAAATAAATTTGAAACAACCTCTAAAAATGAAGCCAATGAATCCCAACCCAAAAATCACAATACAATTTCTTGGTGCTGCAGGAACCGTCACTGGATCAAAATATTTGATCAGTGTTTTTGGGAAAAATATCTTGGTAGACTGTGGTCTATTTCAAGGTTTGAAGCAACTTCGACAACTCAATTGGGCCCCCCTTCCTATTTCTGGCGATGAAATAGCATTAGTACTGCTTACCCACGGACATCTAGACCACTGTGGCTACCTCCCCCGACTAGTAAAAAGTGGATTTCATGGAAAAATTCTTGGTACATCACCCAGCCTAGAAGTCAGTCGGATCATTCTGGAAGATAGTGCTCGTATCCAGGAAGAAGATGCTGAACGCGCTAATCGTGAAAAATTCTCCAAACACCACCCTGCAGAACCTTTATACACTGTAGAGGACGCCCGACAAACTATTCCACTTTTTTCAGCATGCCCACTAGACCAATGGATTCAGCTATTCGACCATATCCAAGCACGATTTCGATACAATGGACATATTATTGGGGCCACATTCATAGAACTAAAAATCGGTGGCAAGCTTTTTATTTTTTCAGGCGATATAGGACGGGAAGAAGATCCCCTGCTCTACCCTCCTCAAAAACCAGAACAAGCCGATGTCCTTTTTATAGAATCCACCTATGGGAACAGACTTCATCCTAATGATACGGAAACACATCTGGCTAAAGCCATTAATAAAGCCCTAGAAGCAGGCGGAACAATTATCATTCCAAGCTTTGCTGTCGAACGTACACAACTATTGATGTACTTGTTTTGGCAATTGAAAAAAAACAATAAGATTCCCCAAACTCGCATTTATATGGATAGCCCCATGGCTAAACATATACTAGACCTATTTCAACATAACAAGGAATGGCACAAGTTATCTGCTAAAGACCATCATGAAATAACCCATCAGATCGGCTACGTTCAAACAGTACAGGAAACAATGAAGTTGGTCCAACAAAAAGAGTCTAAAATCGTAATTGCTGCTAGTGGCATGGCCTCAGGTGGTCGGGTACTTAGTTATCTACAACACTACCTAGGTGATCCTAGTAGCACCATTCTTTTGGTGGGCTATCAAGCCGAAGGAACCAGAGGTAGACAGCTCCTCGAGGGAGCTTCTCAAATCAAACTATATGGCAAATTCTATCCCGTAAAAGCCCAAATAGAAAATATCGGAGGGCTTTCAGCCCATGCTGATCAGGGTGAACTGATTCGTTGGCTAGACAAACTCGACAATAAACCTGAACATATTTTTATCACTCACGGCGAGAAAGAAAGTGCAAGGGGTCTGCAAAATCGCATCAGCGAAGTCTATCACTGGGATAGCGAAATTCCTACCTTAAACCAAACCAAAACCATTGATTTATAATAAATTTTAAACAAACTCTATCCATGGAACAACCGGCTTCAAATATTCTACAAGTCAAGTCACTGGGTATAGACACTTATCGTGAACACATCATTTTCATCCGAAGCGATTCACACATTTGCCGCTCAGAAGGTTTCACAGCACTCACACGACTAATTGTTACCTATGGTGATAAAAATATCATTGCCACCTTGGATATGGTAAACTCAGATATGCTCCATCACTTTGAAATTGGGCTTTCTGAAATGGCATTAAAGCAACTTGGTGTAAAAAATGGGGATCAAGTATCTATTTCTCACCTAAAGCCTATTGAATCGTTACGTGAAGTTCGCACCAAAATGTACAATAAAAAAATTGACGAACAAGCTTATCGAAGTATCATTAACGATATCGCCAATGGCTTATATTCAGATATTGAACTAGCTGCATTTATCGCAGCCTCCGCTGGAGATAATCTAGACCTAGAAGAGATTATTTGGCTAACTAAAGCCATGATTGATTCCGGATCTAAACTCAAATGGGAAGAGAAAATCATCCTCGACAAACATTGTATTGGGGGCTTACCTGGAAACCGAGTCACTCCCATCGTAGTCTCTATTGTAGCCGCAACAGGTCTGGTTATACCCAAAACCTCTTCTAGAGCAATAACTTCTCCCGCAGGAACAGCTGATGCCGTTGAAACCATGACTCCAGTAGCACTAAGCTTAGAGCAAATAAAGCAAGTGGTAGATCAAGAAAACGGATGTCTAGCTTGGGGAGGATCTGTCAAATTAAGTCCAGCCGATGATATTTTAATTACGGTTGAGCGAGCACTAGATATTGATAGTTTGGGGCAGATGATTGCATCTGTGCTTTCAAAAAAAGCAGCAGCAGGATCCACCCATGTTATCATTGAAATACCAGTCGGACAAACTGCTAAAGTGCGGACCGGGGAAGAGGCCCTCAAGCTCCAACATTACTTTAAAGCAGTTGGTGACGCTATTGGGCTTAGAGTTGAATCACTCATCACTGACGGATCTCAGCCCATTGGTAGAGGCATTGGCCCCGCACTAGAGGCGATGGATGTATTGGCCGTATTGAGAAATCAACAAAATGCCCCCCAAGACCTAAAGACAAGAGCCATATTGATCGCAGGCGCCTTACTTGAACTATCTACTAAATTCCCCAAAGGACATGGCCAAAGAGTAGCAAAGGAGATTTTAGAAAGTGGTCGAGCATTAACAAAATTTCAACGAATTTGTATTGCACAGGGCGGTTTTATCGAACCCAAACCGGCCAAATATCAAGTAGAAATCAAATCAGAAAAAAGGGGAACAGTTATGGCCATTGATAATAGAAGACTTGCTAAAATTGCCAAACTAGCAGGAGCCCCCTATTATCCATCGGCAGGAGTTTACTTTATTTCACCTATTGGCACCCAAGTAGAGAAGGGACAAACACTTTTCACCATTCATTCTGAAGCAGAGGGGGAACTAAATTACACTGTTGACTATTTAAAGTCAGCCGATCATATCATACAAATTGAATAACATGGACAAACTATTTTTCTCTTTACCAGGAAACGAAATATTAACTCAATCACTCGCAGAAAAATGCGGGGCAGTATTGGGAAAGCTAACCATTCGATCATTTCCTGACAAGGAAACCTATATAAGGGTTGAATCCGATGTAAAAGAAAAACAGGTCATTCTGGTTTGCACCTTAAATTATCCTGACGAAAAACTACTAGCCCTTTATTATCTGACACATACTGTCAAAGAACTTGGAGCAAAATCGGTATGTCTAGTTGCCCCCTACCTGGCATACATGAGACAAGACAAACGCTTCCAACCAGGCGAAGCAGTTACATCAACTTATTTTGCCAAACTCATTTCTTCGTTTGTTGATTCGCTGATTACAATAGACCCTCATTTACATCGACGAAGTGCTTTAGGTGAAATTTATACTATCCCGACAACTGTACTCCATGCAGCCCCCATAGTTTCAAATTGGATTCGAGACCATGTTGAAAGCCCCCTGCTTATTGGCCCTGATAGTGAAAGCGCTCAGTGGGTTTCCGACATGGCAGATCATACTAAAGCCCCGTTCATCATACTTGAAAAAGTGCGTCGAGGCGACCATGACGTACAAGTATCTGATCCTCAAGTACATAAATACAGAAATCATACACCAATTTTAGTGGATGATATCATTTCCACTGCTCAAACCATGATTAAAACCATTGCCCATCTACAAAAGGCAGGAATGAAAAAGCCGATTTGCATTGGTGTACACGGTATTTTCGCCGATCAGTCGTTATCCAATTTGTGGGATGCTGGTGCTGCAGATATCATTACTTGCAATACCATTCCGCACCAGTCCAATCAAATCATAATTGATGAGCTAATCCTTTCTGCGATTAGACAAATCTAAGAACCTTATGCATTTTTTATTTTCCCTTCAATGGCCGTAGTCGAATAACCTGGTAAATAGGCAATCGTTTTTACCTCACCCCCGTTTTGTAAGACAATATCAGCCCCAACAATCTGGTCAGGAGTATAATCAGCGCCTTTTACAATTACATCAGGTTTAATTCCACGAATCAAATTCAATGGAGTCTGCTCATCAAAAAGCACCACAGCATCCACAAAAAATAGGGCAGCCAAAATTCCAGTACGCGAAGTTTCATCTGTGATGGGTCTACCTGCTCCTTTTATTTCCGAAATAGATTGATCTGAATTTAGTCCGACGATCAATTTTTGCCCTAAATCTGCTGATTTAGCCAAATAATCAATATGTCCCAGATGAAGCAAATCAAAACAACCATTAGTAAATACAATCTTTTTGTCTTGAAATCGCCAGATGGCTAGCTGAGGCTTCAACTGCTCAAGGGTATATATTTTTTTGGAAAGGATGTCTAATTTATTCATGAGTGCCTAGTTGTTTGGACGAAGGAATCATCACCATGATCATGCTAATCAGCCCGACAATCAAGATGAGTAAGGTCTGTGATGAATGAATAATGGTCGCAAATGCTAATCCATCGCTACGAGGAATCGCATAAAGTGTTAAGCCCTCTGCAACAATCCAGTGAAAAGCCCCTATACCTCCCTGTACAGGAGCAATCATACCCAAACTACCTAATACCAGTACAACAAGTGCCGTAATCGGTCCTAAACTTGACAAAGTATTCAATGCAAACAAGCATAAATAAGTTGATAAAAAATAAAAGAACCAAATCAAAACAGACAGCAACACAAACCTGGTTTTATACTGAATTTTTTTTACCGATCGCAGGCCTCTACTAAAGCCGAGCCACAACACAATTGCCTTTTGAACAATACCCCAATGATTTTTTTTGATGACGATATAAAACAATAGACCGGAACATACAAACAGCCCCCCCGCTACAATAAGAATAAATATATAACTAAAGTGACCACTGAGTTTAAGCAGTAAATGTTCATATAAAAAGGCTGATATCACTTTGTATTGCAGTGAAATGCTTAGTGCAGCAACCATCAACAACATGAGTAAATCAATTAAACGTTCTGTAATAACCGTTCCAATAAGTTGATTAAGTGGAATTTTATCTGTTTTTCTAATCACGCCGCAGCGTGAAATCTCCCCCATTCTTGGGAAAGCCAGATTAGCCAAATAGCCAATCATCACTGCATAAAACATATTTTTAGGATCAGGTACTCCTTCACCAAGAGGCTCAATAACCATGCTCCATCGCATCGCTCTAAAAACATGTGCCAATAAACATGCTAAAACAGAAGCCAATACCCACCAGTAATTAGCCGATTTTAAATCCAGTAGCAATTGATCAAAGTTTTGGCCTTTGAAAGCCATAACAAGCAGAAACACCCCCAAGAACAAAAGGGATGCATATTTCAGGATGGAATAAATGGGTACCCTCAACGGTGGAGTTTATTGTTATTATCTGGGAATACCAAACGAGGCGTATATTTTCTGGCCTCCTCAACAGACATCTGAGCATATGCAATAATGATGACAATATCTCCTACTTGTACTAAACGAGCGGCTGCACCATTTAAGCAAATTACTCCGGAACCTCGCTTCCCAGTAATCACATAGGTTTCGAATCGGGCACCATTATTATTATTAACTACCTGCACCTTTTGACCTGCAATGATCTCAGCAGCATCCATCAAATCCTCATCAATAGTAATGCTACCTACATAATTGAGCTCGGCATTGGTCACCTTAGCACAATGTATTTTTGACTTTAGAATTTCAATCAGCATACGCAATGTTACGATATTTTTACCAAAATGCGGAAACTCGAATCCACCCCAATATTGGGTTTGTTGAAAGCTCATTCATAAAATACGTAAGGGCAAGCATTACTCTAGAAGCACATTATCAATCAATCTGGTTTTCCCTACTCGAGCAGCCACTAAAGCAACCAACTTCGCTTGACCAGAAGATGCAATCGCTAACGTATCACAATCACAGATTTGAAAATATTCCAACTCAATCCCCGGACTTGTTTTTAAATAGTTAGTCACATCTGTTGTAATTTGCTCAATCGATTGACTAGGGAATTCATTTTGTGCCCGCCTAAGGGCCTTGTACAATGCGGTAGCATTTTTTCGCTCAATTTCCGACAAGTGGATATTTCTAGAACTCATAGCCAGACCATCTGCCTCCCTTACCGTTGGACAAACAATCACCCCAACTTTCATGCCCAACTGATCAACCATTCGCTGAATCACAAGGCATTGCTGATAATCCTTTTGTCCAAAGAATGCTTTAGTCGGCCTGATAATATCAAACAAGATCTTAACTACCTGCGTCACACCTTGATAATGTTCCGGACGCATCTTACCCTCCAACACCTGATCTAAGCCATTTAAATCAATAAACCAACTTTCGTTGCTGTGATAAACTTCAGCCACTTCAGGCAAAAAAAGTACATCACAGTTTACTTGTTCCAAAAGCGCTATGTCATGCCCAATCGTTCGAGGATATTTTTTCAAATCCTTCGGATCATTAAACTGAGTTGGATTCACAAAAATGCTACAAACAACCAAATCACTTTCACTTTTGGCTCTTTGTACTAATGATAAATGTCCTTGATGAAGCGCCCCCATCGTAGGAACAAATCCAATACACGCATCAGACAAATGAAATTTGGATAAAAATGCAGACAAATCTGCCCGTGTTCTAAAGACTAACAAAGCTTAGTAAAATAAAATATGAGGAACCAAAAATGAATAAATACTTAATATTAAGCAAAAAATAGCATAAATCATTCATTATTACGAGATAAATGATTACATTTGTATTCCTATGTTGACATTGCATCCTCAATGCTATTTGAAACTATTTCTTATCTGTTTACATAATCTAATTTGGAGATCGCAAAAATGAAGCTTCTGTTTATTACCCATGAGATGTCTCCGTTCTTGGAACTAACTAGTATTGCAGAGATCACACGCAAACTTCCGCAAGCTATGCAAGAGAAGGGGGTTGAAATTCGTATCCTAATGCCTCGCTTTGGGAATATCAACGAACGTAGAAACCGATTACATGAAGTTATTCGCCTGTCTGGATTAAACATCACCATTGATGATAATGACAACCCACTGATCATCAAAGTTGCCTCTATCCCCGCAGCCCGTATGCAAGTGTATTTCTTAGACAATGAGGAATACTTTCAACGGAAATTTGTCTTCAGAGATAAAGACAACAAATTTTATGCGGATAACGACGAACGCACTATATTTTTCTGCAAAGGAGCATTAGAGACGGTAAAAAAACTAGGTTGGTCGCCAGATATCATTCATTGTCATGGCTGGATGAGTGCTTTAGTACCCACATATCTAAAAACCATTTACAAAGACGATCCCACTTATAAAAACTCGAGAGCTATTTACTCAGTTTACGAGAGTGGATTCAACGAAACATTGGGAACTAAGTTTGCCACCAAAGCAATCATGAATGGGATGACTAGCGAAAATACCCAGCTATTCGCCCCAGCAGATATTACTTCCTTGCATAAAGGGGCTATTAGCTACTCAGACGGCCTCGTTTATGGCAGCGGGAACATTGATTCAGAAGTAGCAGCCTTTGCTAAAAAAAGCAATAAGCCTCTTATGGAATATACTGCTAGTTTAGACTTTGAAAATTACTACGCCCTCTATGAAGAAGTAATGAACGAAGAACTAGCCTCAATAGCCTAAAAATCTGTATAAAAACAACACATGAAAATAATTAGACTAGACTTATTAACCATGTTAATAAGTCTTTTTTCATTTAGCGCCTGTCAAAAATCCAACCCGAATAATGTAGGCTTAATGGTCAATCCGCAAGATGCTATAAATAGCATCTTCACGAATGCCATAACGGTTACTTCAACAACCGTTACCGATAGTGATCCAATTCAAACGAGCTTCTTAACAAAGTATCCCTATGGTGTTCTAACCGATCCCTTGTTTGGTACCACTACGTCAAATCTTTTGATGTCACTAAATCTGCCCAGCAGTAATCTCACATTTGGCACTTCACCAGTGATTGACTCAGCAGTGCTCGTACTAAACTACTCAAACGAATACTACGGTGATCCTAATGCCCAGTTTAACTTTGAAGTTTATCAACTTAGCAATAGACTAATATCAACTTCTAATCTGTATAATACGAATACAGACGTACCACAATCTACTATTATCGGAAGCAAAACATGTCGCATTCAAATCAATAAACAAGTATTGGTTACGCCTATTATAAATGGAGCAGCAGGAACCCCAGCCAATATAGCCCCTCATGTTCGCATTCGTATGGATGCTTTTGGCGCCACCTTGTTAAGCACTCAACCTAGCAGCTTTGTCAGCAACGACACTTTCGACGATTTTGTCAAAGGCTTATATCTTAAAGCATTACCTGCAACGGGCAGCAGTATTGGTGGAATCGTATTTTTTGACTTGATCTCCGGAGGAAGCAAACTGGAGTTATACTATCACAACGCCGGTAGTAATACAATAAATTATATTACCTTCCCGATACAAACCTCAGGAAGTAATCCTTCCATAGCAGCATTTAGTCACAATTTTTCTGGGGGCGGTGCTACCGAGGTCCAGAGTAAATTAAATCAGGCCGGGACCAATTATACGTTTGTACAACCAATGGCAGGAGTCCGAACCCAAGTCAATTTTCCTGATTTAAGCCCACTGACTTCTCAGGGTAATATTACCATCAATAAAGCAGAACTAGTCGTATCTGCACAAACATTAGGTTCAGATAACGCTCTAGTATTCACTCCTGCACCTCGCCTATATTTATATCAAACCGATATCGCTGGACAACGAAAATATATACCTGATTGTAATGGTGCAGACCCTCGAGGTTTATCTGACATCGACTTTGGAGGATTCTACAGCACAGGTGACCAAAAATATCGTTTCATCATTACCTCTTACATACAGGACATGGTGAACAAAAATTCAAAGCAATACAATACTTATATTTCTGTAGCCGATTCGACGGCCTCACGCCCAACGGCCTTATTTTCAAGTGCAACCACTGCACGCAGAGTCGTCATCGGGGGTGGAACAAATGGCTCTCAATATCAAATGAAATTAAATATTACATATAGCAAGACAAATTGAGTCGTCCCTCTTTGGCTATTCTTTAGAATACTTTAGATTAGGCCATTCGTATTAAATTATTTTTTTAATCCTATTATTAAAACGGTATAACTATGTGTGGTATAATCGGTTACATTGGTCACCAGGAAGCTTGGCCCATCATTATCAAAGGTTTACATCGACTAGAATATCGGGGATATGACAGTGCTGGCGTGGCATTGATCGATCAAAAACTAAACATTTATAAAAAAGCTGGGAAAGTAAGTGACCTAGAACATTTTACTGCCAATAAAAATCTACATGGGACAATTGGCATGGGACATACCCGATGGGCTACACACGGTGAGCCCTCTGATCGAAACTCCCATCCACACACCTCAAGAGATGGCCGACTAGCAATCATTCACAATGGTATTATTGAAAATTACGCCATCTTAAAAGAAGCACTAATCTCCAAAGGACATGTCTTCAGTAGCGATACAGATACCGAGGTACTCATACACCTCATCGATGATATTCAACAACAAACCAACATCGACTTAAACGAAGCAGTACGCATTGCTTTAAGTGAAGTGATAGGAGCTTATGCCATCGTGGTGATGAATGCCGACGAGCCTGATCTACTCATAGCAGCCAGAAAAGGCAGCCCAATGGTTCTTGGAGTAGGGGAAAAGGAATATTTCGTCGCCTCCGATGCTTCTCCAATTGTTGAGCATACCAAGAATGTCATCTATTTGAATGAAAATGAAATTGCTTATATCAAGCGAGACGAACTAGTTATAAAAAGCATCGATAATATCATACAAACGCCCTATATCCAAGAGCTAGGACTTAAGCTAGAAATGCTCGAAAAAGGAGGTTATGACCATTTCATGCTTAAAGAGATTTACGAACAGCCTCGTTCTATTCGAGATTGCATGCGCGGTCGAATCTATCCTTCTGAAGGACATGTTCAGCTGGGAGGTATTAAAGAATATGCGGAAAAACTAAAAAATATTGACAGAATTATCATCGTAGCCTGTGGAACCTCATGGCATGCAGGGCTAGTTGGTGAATACTTAATTGAGGAATATGCTAGAATCCCTGTTGAAGTCGAATATGCTTCCGAATTCAGGTATCGAAATCCAATTATTTCTGAAAAAGACTTGGTCATTGCTATTTCGCAATCTGGTGAAACAGCTGACACGATGGCTGCTATTAGTCTAGCTAAAGAAAAAGGGGCTACCATATTTGGTGTTTGTAATGTAGTTGGCGCCTCGATTCCACGTTTAACAGATGCCGGTGTATACACGCATGCCGGACCAGAAATTGGTGTTGCATCCACTAAAGCCTTTACAGCCCAAGTAACTGTGCTTACCTTGATGGCATTTTACATGGCACAGCAGCGAGGCACACTTACCCGATCAGAATTGGTATATCTATTAACCGAATTGGACCATATTCCTTCTTTGATAGAGCACTGCCTCGAGTTAGATGAACAAATCAAGCATATTGCAACCAAATTTTCTGGTGTTCGAAATTTCTTATTCCTAGGTCGGGGAAGTGGATTTCCTGTAGCTCTTGAGGGTGCCTTGAAACTAAAGGAGATCTCTTACATCCATGCCGAAGGCTACCCTGCAGCAGAAATGAAGCATGGACCAATTGCCCTCATCGATGAGGAAATGCCTGTTGTATTTATTGCCACTAAAAATTCATCTTATGAAAAAGTAGTTAGCAATATCCAAGAGGTGAGAGCACGAAAAGGAATAGTCATAGCTATTGTTACTCAAGGAGATAAAGAGGTGAAAAAAATGGCTGATTATACCATTGAGATTCCCAATTCCGACGAGGCATTTTTACCTTTGCTGGCAACTATACCTCTTCAACTACTAGCCTATCACATTGCCGTGATGAGAAATTGCAATGTAGATCAACCACGAAATTTGGCTAAATCAGTAACAGTGGAATAAGTTTATGATATATTAAATTGTCCGGTAAAATGCTCGAATAAGTTTTATTGAGATTACAAATTAGCTATTAGTAGTAGCCCTCACACACCATGAAAATATTCCAACAACTATTAATAAGCATCATACTATTACTCTCTTCAATTAGAACTATAGCACAAACTCCCGATAACATTAAAACTACAACAAAATCATTCTTCGCTTTTGAGTTTAACGTACTAACAAACAGTACATTTGCTGGCCGACAAGCCCGTGCTGCTCAACCTTATTTAACCCCTTCTATT
>SSFR01000012.1 GCA_008015505.1 Pedobacter sp. | reverse complement strand
GGGCTCCTCGACCATCATTTGCTGTATAGTTCCTTGGAAAAATCTTATCTGAAACAATCGTTACTGTCAATGGGCCATAAGTCTTCACCGTACCTGTCAAACCTACAACCAAAGTCTTAGACAAACTCTCCGAGATGGTACCAGTCCCAATATTGATTATGGTATTCGATGGATTATTGCCCGTAATGTCTACTATCGTGACCGTAGCATTACCAGAGACATAATTTGTCGCCGAGGCTTGTATAAGTAATGTATTTACACCATTAATAACATTATTATTCAGACCATTGATCGTAAAACTCACACTACTAGAACCTTGAGGGATAAATACCTGCGATGGCAACCCTGAATAATTAGTCCCAGAAACCGCATTTCCAGAAGGGGTTAAAGTAATGGTTTGACCGCCTGTTAATGAACAAGGAACCCCTATCACTAAAGTCAAGCTACTGCCGCCATTTATAGTAGAAGAAGCAGAGGCAATCGTAATCGTAGATGGAGTTACAAGCACCGTAACCGTTGCTGGAGAGGACTGGCAACCAGCTGGAGATAAAACAGTTAAAGTATAGCTACCACTCATATTGACATTCGCACTGGCACTTACCACCGGATTTTGCAAGGTTGAACTAAAGCCACTAGGACCAATCCAATGATAAGTCACGCCAGGTATCGTGCTGGCGGAAAGGGTCAAACTATTTCCCGCACAGACAGGCGAATTAGAACTAATTGTCGGAGTTACTGGGCTTAAATTAGCTACTGTTACAGTTAGCTGAGTTGAGCAATAAGGTGTTGTCCACGTGTATTTATAAGTCCCAGTAAGTGCAAAACCACTTATTATAGTGGTATTATTGGGGTCACTTGGAGTTAAATTAATTGTAGTTACAGATGGATTGCCCGGATCTTGCGACCATGATCCACTAACACCCCCTGCTGTAACCATTGCTTGATCCAATGTACAAGACAAAGCAACTAATCCCGAACCATTGATTGAATTGTTAGCCGTGAACTGAATATTATCTAAAAAATTACCTATACCATTATCATTACTAGCTGAGGTTATAGCTCCAAAAAGAAAACGAGTTTTTATCTGCCCAAAAGGTACTGTATAGGTAGTGGTATACGTTCCCCATGCTGCTCTATTGTCCGTAGCCGTTATAATTCCAGTTAGAGTACCCGAAGCTGGACCCGCTGAAACTTTACAAACATCAAACCCGTTATTACTAGATCCGCCCCTTCCACGATGCGAAAATCGAACTATAAATACGGTGGGGTTTGGCGTATCAAAATCTTGATAAACGCCGGAAGCCTGGCAGGCATTTAATTCAACAAACTGGGCACCATCAGCAGCAGTAAACTCAGCTGGACCGCCTACTGTACTAGTCAGTGCAACCGCGTCAGTCGCAGCCCCTTTCCACATCTCAATAGCATGATCTGTTGCAGTTGTTATCCAGCCAGGCACACCAAATGCATCATTACATGCACATACATCAGCAGTTGTATTTGTAAGACCACTATTATCGCAACGATAATTAACATTACCAATAACAGTTGGACTTTCAAAACTTGGATTTGTCGTAAAAATAACACATTGTTGTCCAAATCCATTAAGTACAAATAATTGAAAAAAAAGAACCAGCAGAAATATCTTCTTTAAAAACAGCTGCCCAGTATTTACATAATAATTAGCAGGTACGTGTGTAATCATGATCCAAGAGGGTTAAATGCTATATATAGTACTATACTGATTCATACTATGTAAATATATTATTATTTTAAAAACTTTCTTTAAAAGAAAATATTTAAACATTAAAACTATATACCGAACCCAACACCTGGACAGAATTTTAACCTACTGGCTCCACACAACACTGCATATAAATACCTACTTTTGGCCTTTCATTTAATATAACACATATATATGATCATCATTGCAGATGGAGGTTCAACCAAAACTAACTGGTGCCTCCTAAATGAATCTGGCAGAAAAATCTATTTTAATACGGAAGGATATAATCCTTTCTTCGCTACTACAGACTATATCATTAGTTCATTACGAAATAATTTACCCGGGCATTTGGCACTTGACCAAATCAGAGAAGTTAATTATTACGGTGCTGGATGCTCTTCAGAAGCCAATGTTAATATTGTAAAAGAAGCAATGAATACAATATTTCCCGCAGCCAGAGTATCTGTCGGACATGATCTATTAGCTGCATGTAGAGCATTATTGGGCCTGAATCAGGGGTTCGCTGCCATTTTAGGTACAGGCACCAATACCTGCTTATACGATGGTCAAAAAGTATCACTCAATATCGATTCTCTTGGTTACTTTCTAGGTGATGAAGGAAGCGGGGCTTACATTGGGAAACGCATCTTGCGTGATTACATGCGTGGTTATATGCCCAAAAAACTACAAAGCCTATTCACCGATACCTACAAGTTAAGCCATGCAGATATCTTTGACCACCTATACAACCAACCCCTACCTAACCGTTTTTGTGCGAGTTTTAGCAAGTTTATCTATGATCATACGGATAATCCGGAATATACTCGAAAAGTAGTAGATGACTCATTTACAGACTTTTTTAACAGTCTAGTTATCCATTACCCAGAATACAAAAAATATCATTTGAACTGTGTGGGATCCGTTGGATATAGCTTTAGAGATATTTTAAGTGAAGTTGCCAACCGATTTGAAATGGGTATTGGAAAAATCATCCGATCTCCAATAGATGACCTTGTGCATTATCATATGGTTCTATCTCGATTAGAAAAATAGACAAGAAGACTATCCTCAAAACTAAATTGAAGTTTCATATTCTGAAAACGAGAACTCATGCTCAACTACCTGAGCATGTTTCTTCTTATCGAGTTTAAAGAGCTTCGCTGCACGATAAGATACATCTTTCTGCTTTTCGTTCAAGTCCATCAGTATTTGATGGCTCATTATTTTTTTTCTAAAATTTCGCTTATCAACCTTCCGACCAAGTATGGCCTCGTATAAACTTTGCAATTGTGTCAAGGTGAATTTTTCAGGTAATAACTCAAATGCAATGGGGTAATACAACACCTTACGCCTCACTTTCTTCAAAACCCTTTCCAAAATAGAAGCATGATCAAAACCTAATTCTGGCAGTTCATTCACAGGAACCAGGGCTGCATTACGCGTATAACTAGCGATATGTTGCGAATCTAATATCCCATCTAATCGAATCATCGCATAATAAACCACACTAATTACCCGACTTTCGGCATACCGATCGATATTTGTGTAAGTATAAACTTGCTCTAAATAAGCATTTGTTAAACCCGTTAATTTACATAACACACGATTAGCAGCCTCATCTATACTCTCTCCCTGATCAACTACGAGATATCCTGGCAAAGTCCAACAACCTCTGTACGGCTCTTCTGTTCGCTCTATTAGTAATGTTTTTAATTCACCTTCTTCGAAACCAAACACAACACAATCAATTGCAAAAACAGTGTTCGATATGGGCAAATTTGTTTTTAAAGCATTTTTCATTTCCGGGTCCAAATATAGCTCAATGTATACTAATTTAGTAGACTAAATACAAAATATATGAAAACTCAATATGGCCTCCTTTTGGACTAAAAATGCATAATTTCGCCATACCAAATAAAATCATAATAAGTTTCGGCTCACAAATCATGGGCAAATAATTTAGGTGCATGATAGCTTCAATGGCTGAAAAATAACAAATCGAGCTTGTCTAAAGTTTATTTTATGAAGCAATTGCCGATTATTTTTGAGCGAAATGAGGTGGATTTTGGAGCCATAACAGGGCACTATGGTGAAAAAATTCAACGAAATTGCAACCAAAAAGAACCAAAAGAGCAAGATAAAATAAACTTTAGACAAGCTCATCATATACATGAAAGCCAACCCTAGACTTAGGCCATCTATTTTCTCCACACGCTATGTGCATTTAACACAGCTGAGAGACCATACACTAAAAGCCATTCAAACAATAACAACTAACCATCAAGATGCCATACTCGTTGACTTTGGATGTGGAGATATGCCCTATCGAACTATTCTCGAGCCCCTCGTAAGCCAATATATTGGTGTTGATTTAGCCATCAATCCGAAAGCAACTCATCTAATTAATTTCGATAGCAAAACCACCCTGCCTGACAATTATGCCGATATTGTTTTATCTAATCAAGTATTAGAGCACGTAGATTCACCTCAAGGCTATTTACAAGAAGCAATGCGAATATTAAAACCAGGAGGTTATATATTACTCACCACGCATGGTTATTGGTACTATCACCCTACACCCAACGATTACTGGCGGTGGACAAGTGCTGGTTTAAAGAAAATCGTGGAACAAGAAAGATTTCAAATAAATTCTTTTGTTGGTATTATGGGACTAGCTCCTAGTGGTCTGCAACTATTACAAGACGCCATATTACTTAAACTGCCCAAGATATTAACCCCTCCTTTTGCTCTTTTTATGCAAACGTTAATCCGCCTATTTGATCAACTACACTCATCCGAGCAACGCAATCGGGATGCCTCTCTATATGTTGTACTTGCACATAAACCTACTTCTCAGCATGTATAATCTTTGCATTGTTAAACCCAATAAATCTGCTTTTTCAGAAACATTCATTCAGCAGCATATTCTTCATCTTTCGGGTAATAAAACTGTTCTATATGGTGGAAACTTCCCCATCTATAAGAACGATGACACATTACTCATCGAATCTAAACTAGGACTACTAAACTATTTGATCCAAAAAAGAATATTTAAGCGAAAAGAAATATCTATTCGAACCCAAGCCTTAGTCAACTATTTTAAGAAACAAAATATAGATATTGTTCTTGCGGAGTACGGGATGGTAGGAGCCATGATTACCAATGCTTGCAAACTAGCTGGTATACCCCTAGTCATCCATTTTCACGGAGCAGATGCCCATCATCGCCCAACTATTCAAGCTCACAATTATCTGCAAGCATTTGCCTATGCCAGTGCCATTATTGGAGTATCGGAAGACATGATTCAGCAACTTTATGAACTGGGCGCTCCCTCTGAAAAATTATTTTTGAACCCTTATGGAGTAGATACCAATTTTTTTAAAGCATTAGCTATTCAATCTAATCCTCCTCACTTTCTAACAGTCGGACGTTTTGTGGAGAAAAAATCACCTACATCACTGGTAAAAGCATTCGAATTAGTATCTAAAAAAATACACCAGACACATCTGTGGATGGTTGGCCATGGCCCATTATTTGATAAAACCAAACAACTCACTCAGCAATTAGGTATTGCTGACAAAATTACATTTACAGGGGTTCTATCTTCCGCTGAAATTACATTGCTGATGGAAAAGATGCGCTGCTTTGTCCAGCATTCCGTAACCGCAGCAGATGGCGATATGGAAGGCACTCCAGTAGCCATTCTAGAAGCTTCTGCTCGCGGGCTTCCCATTGTAAGTACCCGACATGCAGGTATTAAACAAGCAGTGATTGATACCCAAACTGGTTTTCTAGTAGATGAATACGATATTGAAACCATGGCTGAACGAATGATCCGGTTAGCTTCATCCACGGATTTAGCGTCAAAAATGGGTACTAACGCCCGGCAACATATTTTGGAGAACTATCAAATTAATAAGCAAATAACCAAACTAGATCAAATCATTCGAAATTGTTTACTTAGGTAAATTTGCACCACTATGCTCTAACTCATGAACCTATTACAAAAACAAGGTTTTTTTAACAGCTTAATTCTCTATGCCGGAGTAGCCCTTGGTTTTTTCAACCTCATCATTCTTTTTCAACGCTTTTTAACAATCGAAGAGATTGGCTTCTTCAACCTGCTAATAGCTATTTCAACGCTTTATGTACAAATTGCCTCACCTGGACTAACTAGTATCATTCTTCGCTATTTTCCCTATTATCGCTCAGATGACAAGATACATGGAGGCTTTGTTACATTCATCAGCTGGTTCGGTGGAATTAGCTTTCTCATTGTCACAGGATTATTTATCCTATTTAAAGAACCTATAACCCATTTCTACCAAGAAAAAAAAGGAGGCTCTTTACTCACCCAATATTACTACTATCTCATTCCTCTTTCATTTTTCACCTTGGTATTTACCATATTGGAGGGACTTGCACGTACCCTTTTCAAAAATATCCTTTCAGCTTTTCTAAGAGAAGTGGTCTTACGTATCTGCACAGCCATTACTGTATGCCTCATTTTCTTAAAATTGGCTAATTATACCAGCTTCATTTTCCTATATACTTTAGCTAATGGCTTAATCGTACTTATTCTCTGGTGGAATCTGACAAAGGAAAAACATTTTAAATTATCCCCTATCTCAGAAGAACTACATCAAAACAAAAAAGAAATCATCAGATATGGTTTTTTTGCCGTATTGAGTGGAAGCTCGTTCGTATTAATCCAAACACTGGATACAATTATGCTTAGCGCTATGACTGCCCAATCGATGGCTTTTGTAGGTATTTATGCCACCTTTTTTGGAGTTGCAACAGTTATTAGTTTACCAGCCAAGGCATTGAACCGGACATCTTATCAAATTATTTCCGAAGCTTGGCACAATAAGGATCAAACTAAAATTGCCAAAATCTATCATAAAACATCGGTTGTTCAATGTCTAATCGGTTGTTTACTATTGATTGGCATGATCATCAACAAAGAACACCTCATCAGCCTATTACACAAGCCAAATTATGTTCAATACTTTGACGTATTTATCGTACTTGGCTTAGCTTTTTTGGTGGATATCACAGGTGGACTCAACATTCAGATTATAAATAGTTCGGCTTACTACAAAATAGTCACCTTTTTTCTGGTAGCCGCCGTCGTATTGGTTATAGCACTCAATATCTTGCTCATCCCCACCTATGGAATGATGGGTGCAGCTATCTCCTACCTAATCACCACCACATTATTGAATTTAGTCTATTTCTTTTTTATCAAGATCAAATTTGGGTTTCAGCCTTTTGGCAAAGCTCATCTCCTTATTATTTTGATCAGTACTATATGTCTATTAATAGGACTTTATATTCCACGACTAACTAACCAATACTTGGACTTCTTCATCCGATCAACTATCACTACACTACTTTTTAGCTCATCAGCTTATTTCTTAGCCATCTCCAAGGATATCAATAAAACAATTGATCAGATTTTATTTAGAATAATCTAGTCATGATGCCACTAGCTCCCATAGCTTTATTTGTTTACAACCGCCCTATCCATACGTACAAAACGCTTCAGTTTTTGAAGCAAAACACTTTGGCTCCTCATTCCATGATTTTTATTTTTTCGGATGGGCCCAAAAATCAGGCTGACCTAGCTCCGATAAATCAAATACGTGACTTAATCAAAGACACTTCTGGATTTAAATCAGTTACAATCATTGAACGTGATTCAAATTTTGGCCTAGCCAATTCCATCATCGATGGTGTGGCGATGCTTACAACAACATATGATAAAGTGATTGTTTTTGAAGATGATTTGATATCCTCGCCCTATACTTTACAGTATTTCAACGATGCCTTGTCTCGGTACCAATCGGAAGAAAAAGTGATGCACATCGGTGCTTATATGTATCCGATCAATACCCAAAATTTGCCCGAGACTTTTTTTCATCGAATGGCTACCAGCTGGGGATGGGCAACATGGGCGCGTGCTTGGAAACACTTCGAACCAAACATAGACCAATTAATCAGTCAATTTGATCAGCATAAAATCTATCAATTTTCCATTGAAAGCAAAATGAATTTTTGGAAACAAACACAAGATTTCAAAAAAGGGAAAAACAATTCTTGGGCTATTCGCTGGTACGCGTCTATTTTTTTGAATGGAGGGTTAACACTTAACCCTGCTCAATCTCTCATTCGTAATATTGGCCATGATGGTACGGGCATTCACTCGGGGACCAGCACCATTTATGATGTATCCATCAGCCCCAAAAAAGTCACCTCTTTTCCGGACCACATTCAGGAAAACCAACAAGCTTATCAGGCTATCAAATACTTTTTCGAGCATCGAAAAGGAACCCTAGCACAGCGTATTATCCGGTTGCTAAAAAGCAAGTTTTAACTTATCCACAAAGACGATCAATATTCATCCTTATCTGAATTGTTATAATAGCCATCGCCACTATCTTCTGAAAATTCATCTTGTTCATCTTCCCGATCATCTTCTTCTTCTTCCTCGGCTGCTGCATTGATACCCATATCATTCATATTTTCTATTTCTTCGGCATCATTGGGATTGAAGTCTATTTCGTTTAAAAAGTCGAATTCTCCCGACCGGCTATTCGAACTTGGTGAAGCAGTTGGTAAAGCAGCGCTACCCATTATTTTAGGTGCATCTCCAATACTTCGCACCACACAGGGGTATTCTTTTCCCGAGTCATCACTTAGCATGATTCTGATCAACTCGACATGAAAATCGAAAGGTTTATCCAAATGATAGGTATAATAGAATTTCTGATGCGGATCATCAATAAACTGACTCAACTTAGCTTGACTCATAAGCGTAACACCTTTATCTATTTTTCGCTGGGCAGGCAAAAAAGCAATCTCTTCATTCTTGATCCATTGATCATTACTTACATAGAATGATGAAGATTTCTCAACATCATATCCCGTAGAACGATGAATTGCCCGATGTAAATCTTCAAATGTTTGATTGGATTTGATATCAATCTCACGCACTACTCCATCGTAATCTTCAAAAGAAATTTTGAATCTGTAAACTGCCATTATACCTTAAATTATACACTTCGAGCCAATTCTTATGGCTGGGAATTTGGCCAAATTTAAGAAAAACCATTTTTACATGATGCTATATCTCAATCGGGCTCAAGCCCATTTCAATCCCTCTTCTGATCATAAAAGCCATGGCTTCTTCACGCTCATTTTTAATCTCTCCTTCAAGAATAGCTTCTCGTACATGATTTTTAATTAAACCTACTTCCTTCCCCGCTTTTAGTCCAAACGCTTTCATAATATCCTCTCCTGTAACTGGGGGCTGCCAGTTGCGTATTTGATCCCGCTCTTCCACATCCTTTAGCTTTTGTTTGACTAGCTCAAAGTTTTGTCGGTATTTTTTGATTTTGTATTCATTTTTGGTCGTTACATCGGCATGACAGAGTAGCATCAAATCTTCAATCGCGTCTCCAGCCTCAAATAACAAACGCCGCACAGCAGAATCAGTAATGATATCCTGAGCCAACACAATGGGACGTAAATGCAATTGAACCAACTTTTGAACGTATTTCATCTTTTCATTCAAAGGCAATTTCAACTGCGCAAATATTTTGGGGACCATACGAGCACCGCGGTCCTCATGCCCATGAAAGGTCCAACCATGAACCTTATCAAAACGCTTTGTTGTCGGTTTGGCAATATCATGCAAAATAGCTGCCCAGCGTAGCCATAAATCATTTGTTGTTCCAGCAATATTATCAAGCACCTGCAGGGTATGATAAAAATTATCTTTATGTCCCTTACCATCGATCACCTCTACACCATAAAGGTCAACTAGTTGAGGAAAAATATGCTTTAACAAACCGGTATCAAAAAGATAATTAAAGCCAATAGAGGGACGCGTAGCCAAAATGATTTTATTCAGCTCGTCAGAGATACGCTCCTTAGATACAATCTGAATTCGTTCTGCATGTTGTTTAATTGCATCAACAGCTTCCCCATCAATACTAAAATTCAACTGGGTAGCAAAACGAATGGCACGAAGCATGCGCAGGGGATCATCTGAAAATGTCTCTTTCGGATTGAGCGGGGTACGAATATGCTTTGCTTGCAAATCGACAATTCCGCCAAAGGGATCCAATAGCGTTCCAAAATCAGCCTGATTCAGGCTAATTGCCATGGCATTGATAGTAAAATCTCGACGCTTTTGATCGTCAGCCAATGTTCCATCTTCAACAATTGGTTTACGCGAATTCAAACGATATGACTCTTTACGTGCACCGACAAATTCAATTTCCAGATCATCATACCGCAACATGGCTGTACCAAAGTTCTTAAAGACAGAAACATTTGTTTCTAACTCCCGAGCCACCATTTTGGCAAAAGCAATGCCATTACCCACTACCAAAATATCAATATCCTTTGAAGGACGCTTTAGGAAAAGATCTCTCACAAAGCCCCCAATCACATAGATTTCTATTTGGTGCTGATCTGCGATCCCAGCTAGCTTCATCAGTATAGGATGCTCAATATATAATTCCAAAGTAGTATTAGTTTAATGCCGAAAAGCTTTTTACAGATACAAATATAGAACCTTGTTCATACTCCGTACTGATTACTCACTTTCAGAGCCTCTGTGAGGGATAACCACATCCAAAACAATCTTGTTAATTGGATCAGTGCGAGTTTAGAAAGTAATATGATTTAACAGGCTTCCAAGAGCCATAACATATCTTTTTACCACAAATTCTTCCTAATAATCAAATGACCATCATAAGTGGTAATAGCAGCCATAGTTTGCAAATAATTGGATTGCTCACGAAATTCACCAAAAAGTGCCGCAATAATTGAAATTGCTTTAGGACACCCACGTTTAGTAACAGCAATGCCCGGTATTATCCAACGAGATGTATAAGTTGCATTATAGCTTTTATCTTCCTGAATTTGTTGGCTTTTACCAAAAGTTTGAGCCGCTTGCCATAAATGGAAAGCAACTTTTGATTTATCAGCAAGAAATAATTTCATCTTTGTATCATCAGTCGCTAACCACCTTACTCCATCGACTATCTTACGTGGAACCATATCAGCGTATCCTGAAGTTGGAATATTTAATAAAGACCATTTTATATTACCTCTTCTCTGTTTGAAAATCACTTTAGCTATGGCTAGACATGGCTGATCTAAACCAGGAATGCTTGTAAAACAAGTACATTGATCAGGGTCATGCTCTCCAGATTCTGGCAACAAATGTGGAATTTGATCCATCTTGCCAACATGAGCCAGAGTAAGGACCGTGTCGATAGCCATACTAATTAGAGCCCCCTGTACGACACTTGCTGCAGACAATGTACCAGTCTGTGCAGCCCGACCTATGCCAACCGGGCTCGCTATATTAGCGAGGTACATTCCTGCTGAGAGTCCACCTTTAACCCCTGCTCTAACATCACTTGATGGGATTGTAACAAATATTTTAGGCGGCACACCCCCAAATGGCAAAATCTGAATTATCGTAGCAGCAAGTCTCACATAATTTAATGCGCTTTCTAGATGTTCAGCTCCCTTGGTATGTTGCCATGCGGATAACCTAATTGCAGTGCCAACCTTTTCGTCATAGCGAAATGGAATTTTACTCCCTGATTCCGGAGATGATGGCTTAGCTACCGACTTGAATTCTTCTATAATTTCAGACAATAATTTATAGAAATTCTTATTACCATTGCGACAATCTAGCTTTAATGCAGCAAGTGCCGTCCATAACGCTGTCCTATTGGGAAGTATTAACCTCGTTAGATTGCTTCTCATTTTTACAAAAAACAATGAATTATAATTCGATAAAAATAAATTAAAAATACAAACAATTCAGGGGGCACAGGGCAACAAAAAACGAAACCGTATATTTGTTCCCTTATGCAGCAATCTTTCGAAAACCTGAGGTTAAGCCGACAGCTTTTACAAGCCATTGCTGATGCTGGTTATACCGACCCTACTCCAATTCAACAAAAAGCTATTTTACCAATCCTATCAGGCCAAGATATCATTGGCATTGCACAAACAGGAACAGGAAAAACGGCTGCTTTTGTGCTTCCACTACTCATGAAGCTGAAGTATGCTCAAGGAACAGATGCACGTGCTTTAATTATTGTACCTACCCGTGAACTAGCATTGCAAATTCAGGATAATATCCACACACTTGCCAAGTATACCGATTTAAGAACGGTCGTATTATATGGTGGACTTGGTCCAAAGACCCAAATTGAGACACTAAAAAAAGGCCTGGATATTTTGGTATCGACACCCGGGCGATTTTTAGACTTGTATCTGGCAGGCCATATCAACACAAAGCATTTACAGCTCATGATTCTAGATGAGGCTGATAAAATGATGGATATGGGATTTATCGGATCCATTCGCCGAATATTGGAAGTAGTTCCTCGTAAACGACAAAATCTACTTTTTTCGGCTACCATGAGTGATTTAGTACACAAAATATCAGGCGATTTTTTAAAAAATCCCATACAAATTGAAATAGCCGCACAAGCAACTCCTGCACAAACCATTCAACAAGTACTGTATCATGTACCTAATTTCAAAACTAAACTCAATCTGCTCCAGTTCTTACTAAAAGATGACAAAGCATTCACCCGTTTGATCGTCTTTTGCAGAACCAAGCTTGTGGCCGATAGTATTTACCGCTTTTTGGAACGGCGCTATGGGGAAGACGGTGTGCGGGTGATTCATGCTAACAAAGGGCAAAATACACGAATCAACTCCATCAATGCCTTTAAAGAGGGCAATATTCGCATACTCGTTGCTACTGATGTGGCCGCACGAGGTCTTGATGTCAGTCATGTCAGTCATGTAATCAATTTTGATGTGCCTATTATCATCGAGGACTATGTCCATCGCATAGGCCGAACAGGTAGAGCACAGCAAACAGGGGATGCCATTACCTTTTGTACCCCGGGAGAAATCTATTACATCCAAAAAATTGAAAAATTAATCCGGCAAGCAATACCTCTTTTAGAAATACCAACAACAGTTTTTATTGAAGATACACCCTATGAGGAACGCCAAGCTATTGCGCGGGAAATCGATGGGCAAAAGCGAAAAGAGAATCCGGACTTTAAAGGTGCTTTTCATGAAAAAAAGACCAAGAATATCCGTCAAACTGACACCGTAAAGAAAAAGCTTCAGAAAAAAATTAAACCTGGCTCCAAAACAGGTGTTCGATTTGATACCATACATAAAAAGGATAAAAAACGAAACACCAAATAACATAATGAAGCACAAATGAAGAAAGCAGAAATAAAGCTTACTGTAGCGCTAGATGAAAAAAATATCCCAGAAAGTATCCTTTGGGAGTCGACAGACAATCAACAACAGGAAGCACTCCCCGTCAAGTCAATGATACTTGCTTTATGGGACCACAACTATAAAAATGCACTACGTATTGACCTCTGGACAAAAGATATGTCTGTCGATGAGATGAAACGCTTTTTTTATGAAACACTACAAACCATGGGCGATAGCTTTTTACGCGCAACCGGAGAAGAAGCTATTGTAGAAGATTTACGCGATTACTGTGCCCATTTTGCCGAAAAGATGAAACTTACCCAATAATCTCACTCCTGCCTGTTCATCATGACTGAAAAGAATAACAAAAAAATGATTCGAGCATGGGCCATGTTCGATTGGGCTAATTCAGCTTATAACCTGGTCATCACCTCTACTATTTTTCCTGTCTATTATACCATCATTACCACGACGCAAGAGCATGGCGATAAGGTGTACTTTTTGGGGAGACGATTCACCAATACCGCATTGTCGAACTATGCTTTATCTGCTGCCTATCTGGTGATGGCGTTTTTATTGCCCATCCTATCATCCATTGCCGATTATAGGGGTAATAAAAAAATATTCATGAAGACATTTACCTATATAGGTAGTTTGGCTTGCGCTGGGCTATTTTTTTTCAAACTGGAAACTTTAGAGCTCGGCATTATTTGCTTTGCTTTAGCTGCTGTGGGCTATGCTGGCGGTATCTTATTCAATAACTCCTACCTGCCCGAAATTGCAAGTATCGATCATCAAGACCAAGTTAGTGCCAAGGGCTTTGCTTATGGCTATGTAGGAAGTGTCATCTTGCAAATCATTTGCTTCATTTTTGTTCTGAAACCCGAACTATTTGGCATCACAGATGCTTCTTTTCCAGCCCGCCTCTCATTTCTTTTAGTAGGCATTTGGTGGATGGCTTTTGCTCAAATACCTTTTCGGGCACTCCCCGCAGGAAGCCCTAACTACTCGGCTGTTAATAAAAAGAAAATACATAGCGGCTTTCAAGAACTAAGTAAAGTATGGACCCAAATCAAAAAAATGACTTTACTCAAACGCTATCTACTAGCCTATTTTTTTTATTCAATGGGCGTGCAAACCATTATGTTGGTAGCTGCAGGCTTTGGCGAAAAAGTATTACACCTAGGGACTTCCAATTTAATCGCCATCATTTTGATTATCCAGCTCGTTGCTATTGTGGGTGCAATGATTATGTCCTATTTCGCTAGCAAGATTGGCAATATCAAGGTATTAATAGCCGTGGTTGCACTATGGATTGGTATTTGTATTTGCGCCTATTATATCAACACGGCTATGCAGTTTTATATATTAGCCGTCTTAGTAGGCTTAGTAATGGGGGGGATTCAGTCCCTATCCCGATCTACCTACTCCAAACTCATCCCAGAAAACACCCCCGATACAGCCTCTTTCTTTAGTTTTTATGATGTGTCTGAGAAAATAGCCATTGTCATTGGTTTGTTTAGCTTCGGTTATATTGAAGAGATAACAGGTAACATGCGTAATTCAGCTTTAACTTTATCTGCTTTTTTTCTGATTGGGCTTTTACTCTTATTTTCACTTTTGAACGAACGACCACGGGCTGCACTCCACAACATCAATATCGAATGATAAAACAAAGCAATACCACATCTAACATATGACAACTGTCGAGCTATTCATCCCCTGTTTCATTGATCAGCTTTATCCACAGACGGCTTTTAATACAGTCAAAGTTTTAGAAAAAGCGGGCTGTGAAGTCATATACAATCCTAGCCAAACTTGTTGTGGTCAACCTGCTTTTAATGCCGGCTTTTGGGATGAAGCCAAAACAGTTGGGAGCAAATTCCTAAAAGACTTTTCTGAGGACCGATATATCGTATCCCCATCGGCATCCTGCACGGGAATGGTCAAAACCTATTACAACGATTTGTTTACCAACACGCTGGTTCACAACAAATGCCGAGCAGTACAAAAAAATATGTATGAGTTATCCTCATTCCTGATACATATATTGGAAAAAACTTATTTCGGGGCTGAATTAGCAGGCCGTGCAGTGTATCACGATTCTTGCTCAGCACTTCGTGAATGTAAAATTAAAGCCGAACCACGCAAATTACTAGAGCAAGTACACGGTCTTGATCTAGTAGAAATGAAACATAGTGATACTTGTTGTGGATTCGGAGGTACTTTCTCAATCAAATTTGATAGTATTTCTAGTGCCATGGCTCAACAGAAAATTGATCATGCCATAGCCATGGATGCGGAATACATCATCTCTACAGACTCCTCTTGCCTACTACAACTTCAGAGCTATATCGACAAAAACAATATTCCGATTCAAACCATGCATCTCGCCGATGTACTAGCACACGGCTGGGGGAATGTTTAAAGATTCCTCAAAATAAAATCGGTCATTTTTTGATACAAATGCAACCTAGTATTACCGCCATAAATGCCATGGTTTTTGTTCGGATAATAAGCCTGTTCAAAAGATTTGTTTGCTTGAATAAGTGCTTCCGAAAATAGCACACTATTCTGAAAATGCACATTATCATCTGCTGTACCGTGCACTAATAAAAATTTTCCTTTCAGTTTATCAGCAAAGTGGATCGGCGAATTTTCATCATAGCCCACTGGATTTTCTTGTGGAGTTTGCAAGTACCGCTCGGTATAAATACTATCATAATAACGCCAGCTAGTTACTGGTGCTACGGCAATAGCCATCGAAAATACATCGGCACCCTTGGTAATACATAAAGACGATAAATATCCACCAAAACTCCAACCCCAAATTCCAATACGCGCTGGATCAACATAGTTTTTTTGAGCTAACCATTTAGCCACCTCTATTTGATCAATTGTTTCGTATTTTCCCAGTTCCTTATAAGTTTCCTTCTTAAACGCCGATCCTCTAAAGCCCGTACCCCGATTATCTACACAGGCGATTATATACCCCTTTTGAGCCAAATAATTAAACCATAGATTACGCGCCCCACTCCAACTATCAACCACCTGCTGACTCCCAGGACCACCATAGACATACATCAAAACAGGATATTTTTTAGATGCATCGAAATCCGCAGGTCTAATCATATAGCCATTTAAAGTCACTCCCGTAGAAGTAGTCATTTCGAAAAGTTCTGTTGGACTTAGCAAATAATCACTTATGAGCTTTTGCAATGCCCAATTATCTTCTAGCATACGTATCAATTTCCCAGATCGCATATACAATGCACTATGTGGTGGCGTTGAATGATCCGATTGATTCAAGATATAGTAACTAAAATCAGTGCTAAAAGTGGCACTTGTGGTTCCTTCCGTCGTACTTAGTCTTTTTTTATGGCTCCCATCCAACTGAATCTCATACACATCACGTCGCAAAGGAGAATTTTCTGTGGATTGATAATAAACCCTACCTGTTTTTTCATCGATCCCGTAAAGCTGGGTGATTTCCCAACTTCCCTTAGTGATCTGCTGAATCAATTTCCCATCCATACCATATAAATACAGATGATTATAGCCATCACTATCGCTAGTTAAAACAAACTGATTCTTATTGCGCAGAAAAGTAAGATCATCATTAATATCCAAATATTGCTTGCTCTCCCGAGTCAAGATGACTTTAGTTTGACCTGTAGCAATATCTGCCAACAAATAATCCAACTTATTTTGATGACGATTCATTCGCAATATGCATAAGCTATTGGGCACTGCAGTCCACTTGATACGGGGAATATACTGATCGGTATTAGAACCGATATCCATAATTTGAGTCACCTGGCTGCTTAGATCATACACCTGAATACGCACCATTGAATTACTTTCTCCCGCCTTGGGATATTTATACCGATAAGTGGTAGGATATAACTTGTCATATACCGCTAAATCAAACTCAGGAACCTCACTTTCGTCAAATCGATAATACGCTATTTTCTTGCTATCCGGACTCCAAAAGAAGGCTCTTGCAAATGAAAACTCTTCTTCATAAACCCAATCTGCTCCTCCATTAATGATGTGATTAAGTAAGCCATCGTGAGTAATTTGATACTCATTACCCATGATCAAATCCGTGATAAAAAGATTATTATCCCGAACAAAAGCCACTTTAGTTCCATCGGGTGATAGCGTCCCATACATTTGCTTCCCACCAGTAGATACTTCCATTACCCGCTTACTCTTCAAGTCATAAACAAAGTAATTCGCTCTAAACGAATGGCGATAAATAGGCTCCTCATCTTTGGATAAAAGCACTTTGCTTTCATCTTCACTAAGATCAGTACTAATGGGTAGTAAAGAGTCCTTAAATTTCAGATCTACTTCTCGAAATAGAACATCCACCATTTTCCCATCCTCATAGCGATTTCGAGCTACGTACTGCTGCCCCGTTATTGAATCTTTTTCAATAGACACATAAGTTTTTCCATCTTTAAGTGATCGCAGGCCCTGCCTCTCTTTAGCAACAAAAGTCGATTTCTTGAAAATATCCTCCAGTGTAATTTCTTTTTTGTTTTGGGCGTAAGCAATATTCAGCAGGAGAAAGACAAATAATAGCTTTTTCATAAGAAAATGATCTAAAATTTTAAGATGAAAAAAGATATACTAATATTAAGGGCATAACAAAATATGAAAGCCATAAAGTGGCTAATTATTAAATACTTATAAAAATGTGACGGTACTATTTGCTATCATGTGTATACCATTCTGATATCATTGATAGATATATATTGGGCCAATGATATCATAAAAGTCCCCCCCCAAACACATAATAAGGCACTTAATGGCATGAAATTAGTATCAATATTTGCCCGTCTTGCTAAACAAAGCAACTACAACCAAGCCTTGTCTTTTTGTTAGACTATAACACTTTTTTCATGTTTTGTGTTATACAACCATGTTATGGTAAATGTTATACTCCTTTTGTATAACATTTAATTCATTTTTTGTTTTGTCTAATGTTATACAAGTGCTCAAAAATAGACAGTTTAGGTAATAAATAAGTGACATTTTGTGTCTGTACCAATACAAAAAAGCTAATTAAAGGCATTTTTTATGTGATTTTCGAGGTCTATTGAGCACATTTTTTTAAGACTGACACTATTTTTTAGTATAAAAAGCTGATATGAGGGTTGTTACTTGATGGGAACTTTCCTTCAATTTCATATTTTGTTTATTGTAAATAACTACAAGCATTCTACTTTGTTGACCCCGTTGGGTCCCTTTATAACCTGAACGATATTGTCATTTCCGTGCACAAATGCTCTGCTATCTTCTTTTTGTTTATAAATCTGAGTGACAAAGGCGTACCAATTTTCGTATTCCTCTTCAGTAAAGGGATTTATTACTAAAGGCTTGGTGCCAGGATCACTGAGGACAATAACAATTCTATAGGCGTACTGAACTCTAGCGTTATTTGAGGTGATATAAGGTTCTTTCTTAGATTTAAAATCAACAATATTTTCAGAGTTAAGAATAGTTAATTTCTCACTTGCGAAACAGAATGAGTATATACAATTGTGCTTGATGCTAAGGAGATAACCTATGTTTTGTTTGATAAATTGGTGACTAGAATCACATGGCCCCTGATTTACCTCTTCTAACTTTAATTTGATGAACTGATACTTTCTTTCATCAATTTCTTCTTCATCAAATGCACTTATTTCTATAGGGCCCGCTTTATTTTCCTTTTGAGACTCAGACTCTTCTTTTGCTAGTACCAATAATTTGAGATTATTATATTTTTCTCTCGATTGTCTCATCAGATTACGCATCAATATCGTGTTAGCAATCAAGAAGCCTATATTAAATACAGGCGTCACAACTGATTTAGGCGCACCTAGCCACCCTCCTAGAATTGGAGTAAGCATAACCGGAATGATGGAGCAATAGATACATAATCGTTCATGCAATTTCAGCTTGTCATTATCTGATTTATATTGCCTAATGATTTTGAACATGGCAATCCCAAATAATAAGGTAGCATATATCTGAGGCAAGATATATACGTACTTTCTTGTGAAAGCTAAGTCGTTGTTGATGGGATATAGAACCCAGTAAAAAAATATTACTGGAAGTATTATGAAAAAGAACCCATATCTCCCATGGAATCGTAACTCCGGCAAATCCATCGTTTTGTAAAAATATATAGGACAACATGCGGCAAATATGTATCCAAATGCATATCCAAGAAAGTTCTGGAGTATTATGGGAATTCGGATAATGTTAGGGTCAGGAAAAAAACCTTCTGCTATATTAAATAGAGCTAATACCAATAGGATTAAGAAGTGGTACAACCTCTTCGTTTCATTAGGGCGTGACCGGTAAACTACTGACTGGTTGTATAATATGGCTATTTCAACGACAACAACGATTGCCACCGAAAGCGGCATTTTAGTATTAAGAAATAACATTGTAGATTTTTTAACTGGTAGAGCTCAACGTTTCATACAAAAAACTGGAAATCCAAAATCCAATTCATCATAAATCGAGAAATCAAATTTTTTATATAAAGCGATATTTTTATCCAAATAGGTCTCAAGGCAAATAGGCCTATTCATCTGTTTGCTATCCTCTATTAGGTTTTTTAATAAAGCACTACCCATCCCTTTACCCTGATATTCAGGATAGACACCAATAAATAGTAAATAGTATATGTTAGCTGAAGGATGTGCCTTTTTGATCTTTGCTTCTCTGTTAAAGCCTTTTTTGACACTTTTTATTCCAAGGATGAAGAGAAGTTTTATACTTGAAATAATCTCTGCAAGTGTACTTTTTTGGATGTCAGGAAATAGAATAACGGCGCAGGATTTCTTATCATCAGATAGATACACTCGGCCATACTTGGAACAAATATCAAATTGGTATTCAAATACCTTTCTGAGCCTGAATTCTCTTTTATGGTCTTGTTTTAAAACAGTGTTGAAACTTTTGTTATCATCGAATGCTTGAGTAAGAATATCGACTACTACAGCTTTATCACTAGGAGCTGCTATATACATATATGTTAGACGTATGGGGGTATAATGGATTGGGTTACTTCGACTGTTGTTCTCTTTTTAGTAGGTCTATTTCGCGTTTCAGCAGGTCATTTTCTTTAGTTAACAGGTGATTTTCTTTTTCCAAAAAGGTAAATTGTTGTTTTAGCGTTTGTAATTCATTGGTTTCGGCGGCAGACTTATTACTCGTTGTATTTTTTCGGCCATCGATGATTTGGGCACTATTCTCAGTGGTGCCAGTTTGAATAATGTTTTTGGAGCCATTGATGTTGGTTGGTCGGCCATATTCCATATTGCCGTGCCCAGTAAGCAGCCAGTGCGTATTGATGTCGGGCATGCATTCTATAAATTTTGCGATGTTTTCTTCACTTATACCATTATTCTGGTCTAGTATCCCCCTAGTTATACCCGATTGCTTATAAAATTCATATCTGGTAATCTCTTTTAGATCAAGTACTTGTAAAATTCTTTTTTTAATAGGCGAATTTTCTTGCATAATTATTTAGACTATACAATATATCTCGTTTATATTTGTAGTGTAGCAACTGGTGTAAAACTATTAAAAAATGGTAAAAACATGGATAAAGTGGAAATAAAAAAATACTTAAAACGAAATGACATGAAAAATGTAGCTGAGCTGTTGGGTGTTAGTCGCAGTGTGGTTACAGATGCGATGCGAAAGGGAAAGACGGATAATGGTATTGTCGAGGCATTGCGTTTGTTGGCAATGAAGCGTAAAGCGCAAGCAGAAAAAATTGCTACTGAGTTATTCAACAATGATATTATTTAAATCAGGATTAAAATAACATGACACGAGACATCGTCATCAAACAATACGGAGATAAGCGCACAATCTGGCTTAATGAGGGTTATTTGGTACGGTCGTGCGCAGTAAATACAGATTATTTACGTGTTGCTCGAGTGTTGTATAAAAACAATCTTCCGTTGAGCGCTCGTAGGCTAGATATTTTGCCTGATTGTGCTAAGAGTTGGCGCTGGGCCCGAATGGATGGGGCGTTTTATTATGATTATGAACGTGTACCGAATAAAGCACCCAATTTTTATCAGGAAAAGTTGGCTAATGAAGCAGAATTGTTGCGCATGGGGAGAGAATTGTGTAGTAATGCAGATGTGATGGCTTGCGCGCGGTTGAAACTGGAGTATGCGGCGGCTGAGTACTTAAACCCCGAAGTGTTTACTTTCTACATGTTTAAGACAGGTGGACGAGTAAATGCAGAACGTGCTCAAATATTGGCGCAAAGTTGGGCTTATGCAAAATTATTATCGGACATATTGAGAGATAAACGATGGGTACAATTTGGACTAGACAATAAAGGGGATTTGTTTCGAGCTATGGCAGGGCTATTGGCAGAAAAACAGTTAGAAGGCATGCGAATAAAGAATGCAAATGGCTTGCGCAATAAGATGGCCGATTTTGAAGCATGTACTACGTTAGAAGAGCAATACGAGTTTTTTATTCATGGTGGGCATGGTAATAGGAATGCATCGGTGGTTGGATCGGTAGAACTGGTAGATGAGCTTACGGGCGAAGTGATGGCTTTTGATGTGCATCAGACCTTGATTTATAATGCTTTTATGAATCGGTTTAATGCTGGGAAGGAGTTTAAGCAGAGTTTATACGACAAATATTATTTACCTGCTGTGGCTCGATTGGGAGTTAGCCCCATTTCATATCGGACTTTTTCGGCTCATACAAACAGATATAGTGGCAAGATGAAGATGGGCAGGGCTAGACATGGGTACGATTATTTTAATAAAAAGTTTCAAACGTATGTACCTGCTAAGCCTTTGGAGTATGCTGGCAGTATGTGGGTGATGGATGGTTCGGGCTTGAAGCTTGCCTATAACAAAGATGGCAAACCCGCTACTCTATACATGACTCGGGTATTTGATGTAGCGAGTGGCTTATTGTTAGGTCATAGTGTGGCAGATCATCATCGGGGCGCTGAAACCAAGACACATGTACTTAAAGCTTTACAGATGGCCTTAAAAACAAGTAGTGGCTATGGTGCAATGGAGGTACTGACAGATAATGGTGGGGCTTTTCAGGAAGCAGAGGTTAAAAATGTATTTGGAATGTTATTTACTAAAGTGAGAACGATAAAGCCGGGGAATTCACAAGAAAATTCTGCTGAGCTATTCGTACGGCTAATGAATGACTTGGCGCGTCAGTTTGATAATTGGTCTGGTCAATTTAATGCACACAGCATTGATTTCAAGAGCAATACGGATGACATGAAGGTGAAGGATTTGCCGACCAAACATGAGGCTTATACGCAAGCGATGCAAATGGTGGAGCAATGGAATAGTCAGATCGGTATAGATGGTTTGAGCAGATTGGAGCGGTTTGAACGTAGGCATCCTGAGCTAAAACCTCTGGAGCCAACAGTATTGCGCTATGTAAATGGCCATGTAACCACGGTTGACTTGGCACGTATGCGTGGCTTTGTGAATGTGGAGCATAAAGGGGTTGAGCACAAGTTTACTATTGCGAATTGGGATACGGAGCTGGACAATATCAATCGAAAATTGGGTTACACGGGTAATCTATTGGTTGAGGTACGGTGGGATGCGACCGCAGCGGATTTATATACGCCTGAAGGTGCTTACCTACTAACATGTAATCGGACGGTGAAAGCACACAAGAGTTTTGCCGAGGCTACTAGAGAAAGTGGCTTGGCGTTAAAAGAGCTAACGCAACGCAAGCATGTCATGCTTGAGTCAATTAATAGTTGGGAAATGGAAACCGCTAAAGGGCTAGATGTATTGCAGCGAGTTATGGGGAATGATGAAGTAGACGAGCAATTAGATTACCAGATGCTTTGTGTGGGTCGAAATATGGTTAAAGGTGTACATAACTCACAGGGTGAAACTGAGCTTTTGGAAAAGGTTGAGTTCTCAAAATCTATTAAAAAGAAAACTGTAGCAGAGCGAGCACTAGAAGAATTTTATTAAGAGCCTCACTCCGGCCCTCTCCGAAGGAGGGAGGCAAATTGAATACTATTAAAAATCAAATGTTATGAAAATAGAATTTGGCGAATTAGATAAGATGAAAATTACAGACTTAGTGTATGATCAGTTTGTAAACAGTGGATTTAACCAGAGCGAATATGCACGTACGCTTGGGTTTAAGGCAGAAGATATGAGCAATTTATTTAGGAAGAATTGGCTTAATCGCCCTGGCTTGATAGGAATGAACAAGTGGGTGCGCTTTGCCCGAGTAGTAGGATTTAGTAAACATGCTGATGCACAATGGGTAACAGCCGAAACAGAAGTATATACCTATATCAATAATCAATTGGGTGCTTGCCAGCGTGAGAGCCTGACAGCCATATTGGTTGATGAAGCGGGCATTGGTAAAACATGGGCGTGTAAAGCCTATCAGAGGCAAAATAAGGCTGTGTTTTATATCGATGGATCGGTTAATGGGACGAAAAGTAGTTTCATTAGGGCTTTAGGTAGAGCGGTAGGTGTTGGTGATCATGGTAAGATAGATGAAGTACTAAATGATGCCATCTACGCGCTAGAAAGTATGGATAGACCGCTGCTCATTCTGGATGAGGCGGGCGACTTGGATAATGGTACACTGTTGGTGTTGAAGCGTATGTACAATGCTTTAGATACAGTATGTGGATTTTATATGGTAGGTGCTGATGGATTAAAGCATCGTTTGGAACGAGGCATTCGAAATAAAAGAATGGGGTACGTAGAGTTTTTTTCGAGATATGGCAAGGAGTTTAAGAAGGTATTACCTGTATTGGCAAATGATCGATATCAGGTGCTTAAAGAGATGGCTGCGGCAATTGCCATTGCAAATGGTATTGAAGCAGATGCTACCGCTAGTACAGTGAATAGTTTATCGAAAGCCCAAGGATTTGGGGACATGCGTGGCGTGAAACGTAAGATTATGGGGATTAAAGCAAATAGAAATTCAACAACCACAACACAGAGCTAAAGGGTCTACACTTGAACAGGTTGGCCGAGTTTTAAACTCATCTTGAGTGTGTTTTCTAAATAATTATGAAGGTACAGATATTAAAAACGAGCAGTTTTTTGAAAAAGCAATATTGCGAGCTAGATTTTGGAGGGGTATGGAAAGATAGTTTCGGATCGCCTGAGCGTAACAGCAGGTGGTTGATTTATGGAAAAAGTGGTGAGGGGAAAACGGAGTTCTCAGTGCAATTGGCCAAGTATCTAAGTGGGTTTGGCAAAGTGTTGTATGTAAGTCGGGAGCAAGGTGCTAGCAGCAGTTTGCAGCAGTGTTTCGCAAGAAACGCTATGAAGGAAGTAGGCAATAAGGTATTACTAGGCGTTGATATGGATTTTAAAACCCTATTGACTGTGCTTAAAAAACGGACAAAGCATGCGGCCATTATCATTGACAGTATCGACTACATGCGCTTGACAGCGGAGGAGTATAAAGTGCTTGATCAATTATGTAAAAAGACGGTCTTAGTGTTTGTGAGCTGGAGCGATAACCGAAGACCAAAAAGTAGTGCAGGCAAGGATATTGAATACATGTGTGATGTAAAAATTTATGTAGACCGGTATGTGGTACTCCCACGAAGTAGATATGGTGGCAATGCGCCTTATGTTATTTGGGAGGATGGCGCCAAAAGGCATCATGGATGGATGAATAGATAGGCGTTTCCCTGAATTAAATGATAAACTAACGATTTATGACACTCAAACTAAACGACCAACAACTAGAGGCATTATTCTATTACTTCCAGCATAATATCATTAGTGAAACCCCAGATAATGACCTAGAAACCATCGCCCAAGAGCTGCTTTGTGACATCTTTTTAAAAATGGACCGAAAACTCAAGACTCCCTTTCGCCAGAGCAGCAACCTCACCCTGACGCATAAGGAATGCAGGGCATTTAGCTGGCATTTTAAAAACTATTGGGTGGAAGAAGGCTGGGTTTACGAGACTAATGTAGCTCGAAAGCTGATGGCCCAAATTGACCCCAAACTATAAACCCAGCGCACGTGCCACCGCCGTAGTTCGTAGCTACGGCTGGGTTCAAACCAATTAACCAAATAATGATCAAAACAAGAAAATCAGCGCAACTGAGCCCAACTCAGACGCTCACCATCGACGAACTGACGGCCCTGTACCAGCAGTTTAACGACAAAATGAAGGAAGCTAAAGCAAATGTGGATCGCTATAAAGCGCTACTTGTGGCTTATGCACATGAAAATGAAGACCAATTCAAGGGCAACCTGTTAACACTATCAAACGGCATCAAAATCGAGCGAAGGTCACAGTTGAAAGCAGACTTTGCTAAAGAAAAAGTGACTCTAAAATGGTTAGAGCAGTTAATTGACGATGGTTTTGGTGAGCTGGTGGAAGTAAAATTTGCTGACAAGGAAGTAGCCGCTAGTAAAAGTTCAACCTTGAACCAACTCATGGGATGCATCAACTATAGTGCAGAAATCAAGGAAATTTTGGCTGTTAAGGCAGCGTAATTGTCTGAACTGTGATTCTTTTGATCATAGTGATTGATGTGATACGTATTGGACCCTTTCATATAGATCATCTAATCAAAAGAATCACAGTTCAGACAACAACACTAAATCTATGAAACAACTCATACTCTCATCTAAAAAACTACAGGGTTCTTTAACGCTGATTTACGAAAACGGTGTTTTAAGAAGTTTTACCAACTCGTTTAAGAAGCCTTTAAATGCTATTCAGGAGTTGAAAATCAAACAGGTTTTACAATTTGATTTTGCCAAAATAGATATGGAAGCATTCGCCGCAATTGGTTTGAGTTTGACTGCTGAGGATGCACAAAATGCAGGGCAGCGTGTGGCGCTATTTTGTGATGCATACAAGCAAAAATATGGTAATAGCTACTTGGTGAGCAAGAAGGATGGTGCTTTACTGAAGCAGCTGTCATTGCAAAAGACATGTGATTTTGAGAAAATGGTAGTGGCCTACTTTGAGTGTAATGAATGGTGGGCTTCACCAAAAAACATCAGTGGACTAGTTAATCGAATTAATGAATTACGCCGATGGGCGGTGGCCTCCAAAGAGAATATTTTAACTGCCAAATGGCATTTCCCTAACGGATATAGTAAAACACGTGAGCAAGAGTGTAAGACCAATGAAGAGGTACAAGCTTATTGGAGACATTTACGTGAATTGGGCTATAAAAAAACAAAGGTTGGGATTGTAGAAACATGGGCAAAAGGACTCTAATAAACGAGCAAATGGCGTATACGAGAAAAAATTATCTTTTGAAGGTGAAAGCGGTGTGTGAACTATACGAGCAAATGCATAAGCCCGATGTACCGATGGTGCGTACGTATCGAAATGTGATTTATCCTTGCTTTTACATTAGCCTGTGCACTTTTCAGCGTTATTTGAATACCAATTATAAGAAGGAGTTGCGTGAGTTGGGGGAACAACAACAGCCCGTGAACCCGAAGCAGTATACATTGTTTTAGGGGAGTAATTTTAAATATCAACAGTGATTTTCGTTAAACTATGAAGCAGTTTCAGAATAGGACTGAATAATATCTATAGATCATAATCAATATGAAAGTAGTCCATGTAATTAGAATGCGTGATTCTTCTTTGATACAGTTTCCTCGTTTTAATTTAAGGTAAAGTCGAATAGCTTCATAGACGCAAAAAGCAGTTATAACTGTATAGAAACAGACAATGAACCCTCGACCAAGTAACACTGCGAAGCTTCCCGCTCTATTTAATGCTAGAAGTAAAGCCTCAGGTCCTCCTATTATCCAAATAATAAAGAAAGGTATTGCTGCGCAAGTATATATGATAGTTTGATGTTTAAAATGGATCATTGGATTTACTTTAAACATTCCAAATATGCACTTCTCCTATGAAATTAAAAATATTTCATATATACTCGCAGAAACAAAAATGTCATTGCTATGGAATTCATATATAATTGGCTGTTCACTATATTCTTAGTGTCATCCATCTGTTCTATATTTTTAGGATTGCACCCTTATCAAAATTTTATTTTTGGTCTTCGTGGACTGGAGAGTATGTGTACAAAGAGGAACTTCACGTGGGATTCACTTCTCATTGTGTCGTTAGTCCTCGCTTTTACGTCTTGGCTTCTTCTCTGCTGGGGTATGTCAAAGAGTTGTACATTGTAATAAAGTTGAGACATCTATCCCCTCACACCCAAACTTCACCACACTATCCACCAAATTCACATGCTTGTGATCAGCTGCAACAGCAGTTCTCACAATCGTAGAAAGCAGCACCCAGTCTTTATGGGTGCCTTTCAACGATTCAAACGCGGGTAATTCGGACAGCCTAAAGTCTCGTTTGTGCAAAGCTTTGTACACTTTATCGGTGATCGATAAAGCATTCAAGACTGCGTCGTCGTCATAGTTGAACTGCTCCACACAATGGATACTAAAAGTCAACCTGCCACCCTGTAATTGTTTATTAGAATAACCTTTTGGCTCATAAAGCTGTGTTTCACCAAATTCAACAAAGAGCGATGGTGTTTGAAATACAGGCTCAGCATCGTCGTCAGTTAACAGGCTGTTATACCAATGAATGCGTCCAGCTACTTCTGGGATGAAGTCATTTAAGCGTTTTTTAATGGCTTGATAAGCAAGTGATAGCATAACTTCTAGATAATTTGGTTCATCTCTGTTTTGATGGTTCGTAAAATAGTTTTCTCTAAATCAGGGGTCACATCCATAAACTGGCGCTTGGGAATAGTGATGCTTGAATTTGCCTTTTTTAAAGCCATCGCTTTCCAAAAGTTAGCTTCCCCACTGCTTGAGATAGATCGCTTTCCTCTTGAACGCCCAGCTGAAGAAGCATGCTCATAATGTTTCGCCCAGAAAAACTTGCGCATCTTATCGGTAACAGGAATTTTACCGCCTTGTTGATGAACTTCGGCATAAGGAATTTCCGAAGCACGAATACCCACATGAACACTATTCGCGCTCCGACTGATGATTTTGATACTGTCGACCATATTGCCAGTATCATTCAAAAGACCCTTGCCGCGATTGCGATTATTTTCAAAGATTCGCCCCTTGAAACGTTGGAAGGAACCACCCGTAGGTACGCCTTGGCGTTTGGTAATGTTTTCCTGAAAATGTGTTACGGCAGCTTGACCAATCACGGTTGGCATGTCGTTTAAAACCTTTTTCAAGCGCTTTTCAAGATCATTTAAAACTTGAGTATTGATGCTTAGTTTAGTCATTTCCGCTTGATTAATAAGCCAAGTCTAAGTTTTTCTAGTTCGGATAGCGATTGATTCCACTCGTAAAAATCACATACTATGCCATGCTGGTCAGCCAGGAGCACCAGTGGCTGATGCTGGTAATAACCAATATATTTTCTAAATGAGTTTGGCTCTGAGCCCAAAGTGCCCCAGACCTCATCGGCATTTTTCAGTAGTACAATGGCTGATTTGGCTACATTCCAATATCCTTTACTGATAATCTGATCATGTAACCTTTGGGAAAAAGTAATCGTTAATCCCGTGCTATCCTGCAGTTTGATATCCCCCTTTTGATCTGCTTTTTCAGTCCAAAAGGCTTTAAAATCCGCTTCACTATCAAAGCCCA
This sequence comes from Pedobacter sp., assembly GCA_008015505.1. Taxonomy (GTDB): domain Bacteria; phylum Bacteroidota; class Bacteroidia; order Sphingobacteriales; family Sphingobacteriaceae; genus Daejeonella. The sequence goes on along the minus strand of SSFR01000012.1, from coordinate 143,591 downwards.
AGGCCTGAGGAAACTTATTGGTGCTTCGTTCATAAATCTGCTCTACAGAAGGCATACCATAGTTTTCTACTGCTTTTAAAGGCGACCAACCCTGATCGGGCACGGCCTTGAAATAAGGTGTACCCTTGCGATCAAATAGTTCAGTCATGCCGGTATTATGCCTCCAGTAATCATCTTTCACTTCTTTTTCAGCAGTCCCCTGAGCCGTATTAGAGTCTGTGGGGTTAAGCTCCCGACTTTTCAACTGCGCATCTGTCAAGGGTTTTACCGAACAACGGCAGCGCCAGCCATTAGGCGGATAATAAGCTAACCAAAAAGCATCATCAGCCGGAAGTACTATTCCATTCAAGCGATCATGCTCAGCCCGCACCCGCCCATCACCTTTGGTTTGGTATTGCAGCCAAGGAAAAACATCTTTTTGCTCCTGTATCTCCAGCCACTTTTGGCCCATAATAGTTCCACGTACTACAGCTTGGTATTCTGCTTGTGCATAATGCTGATTATAGCGTTCGTCAATGGCTTTGACATGTTTGTAAAATTCCGAAAACGGACGCTGTACACCGTTTTGATCGTGCACCATGGCTCGCATTTCTTGCATCTGCGCAAAGCTTTTGGCCAGGCCAAAGGCATAGACGTTGTTTTGCTGAATCCGCAGCCAGCTTTCCTCTTCGGGGCTTTTATCAATATGACCCATCTTTTTAAAATTGGTTTTGATGCGGCTCCAAAGTGAATCTCCATTATTCAGAGCAAGCTCAGGCGAGGTGGTTTTATCAGTTAAGCTCCCTGAATGAATGGCTGTAGCAAGCTCAGTTAATCGTTTATCAGTGGCTGCATTCTGAGTGGTTAAGTTTTCGATGCCACTCATCCAGTTCAGCTTGCCAGGTAAACTCTGCTTTTTTACGCCAGCATCTCCGGGCTGTTGGGCCTGGGCGTCCGGCTCATCAAAAGCAAAACGAGCATCCTTCAGCGCGTAGCCCTTGGATATCAAAAAGGGAAACAGCTGATAGTTGATCACATTTTCCAGCCAACGCATGTCGCGTTCAACATATTCATTCATCAATCGCTCATGCACCTGGGCCGCGCCAACGAAGCTCTTTTTATCGGATACACCTGTTTGACCAAGAATCAGTTTAGAGAGCTGCTCATCACAAAACCTGGCCTGCTCCAAATAGACTTGATAGGCATCAGAATGCTGGCTTTCGTGGAACTCCACCTGATCGTCAATGTGTAAAATGGCGTAACCATTGCTACCGATGCTGGAAGCCATCATCTCTTTGGCGTCTAATTCCTTAGCATCGGTGCTGGAAGTTCGGATGACGACTACTGGCATTCCAAATTTCTCAGACCGAACTGACCAGTCGGATCGCGCATTACGCTTCCAAATCACTTCTGGTACAGCATCTTTTAATAAACCCAATTGGTCGGCCGATCCTATTTCAATCAGGTATTCATTAAATGGCTCATCCCGATATGGAAAGCCTTTTTCGTCACCCACTTTGATTAATACTAAGCCTTTTTCTTGGATGACCAGATTGCGATCAATCAAATGCACAGACCCAAAATGTCCATCTACCAGTTCCCCAAATTCGATCAGTGAATGACCATAAAAGATGCTATCGAGAGCCAAGCTCATAAAATCGCCAAACCAAGGTCGTTTGAGAAGCTCGGTCAACTCTTTACTAGACGTATTCCCTTTAATGACTGAAAATGGTGCTCCCAAAGTTTTAATCTTCCGGCTATTAATCTGGCTGGATAAATGTGCATCGCTCATAGCAAGCTGATACAGTGCGTACAGATCGTTTCGATCAGGTCGATCAGGATCGGTGGCACTAGCTACGGCACGTTTCCACTGGCTCATTTCGGCTTTGGCCATGGGCGTGCTGGTGCGTTTGAGCTGGTAGGACAGGCGGTTTTGCTTATCTGTTTTAGCTAGTTGATACAAGGGTTCGGGTGTTTTATTGCCTTTGAATAGCCCAGTGATATAATTGGTTAATCGCATACTGGTTTTAGTTTGGATTGTTAATTGTCTGAATTGTGATTCTTTTGATTTAGGTGATGGCCATGATTGTTCGTGTGAAATAGCATCACCTCAATCATATTAATCACACGAATCATAGTTCAGATTAGACTTCGTTTCTTCTCACTTCCCCAGCGGAATGTTTGCTGGCTTTCTCCTGTTTTTGGATTGGTTCGGCGTGGTAAATCCAGTCCATTTTTCCCATCAGCCACGCGCTCTAGAAAGTTGATCGTTTCATTGTAGGCAGCTTCCACATGTGGAGCAATGCGGTGATTGGGCAAGCGCTGATAAATCAGATGCAGCACCAAATTGACTCCGCATTGCACCAAGTGCATATTGCGTTCAGTGCCTGTAGCAGCAAATATTTTTGCCGTATCATATCGATCAAATAAATAGCTCTTCAATGTATCCAAGGCCATCGCTTCAGCACTAGTTAGGATGGCTGGGTTAGCTTGAATCATTGATTCGAGGTTGTTTTGCTTGATTTGGGGTAAGTAATCGTCTTTGGTAATAAACATTAGATTCTCCGGCTTGAAAAATTTTTATAAGCTCCCATCCTGGGCTTAAAGGCAGCCCCACGTTGGTATTTGTTTAATAAATCGAGTGCAGCTGCGTCTGCATCAGGGCTATCGTCATGCGATTTATAGCCTGGTTCAATGGCCAAGAGTTGAGCAATGCCTATTTGCATATCGTTGCTAGCACGTTCTGATTCGTTGTAATAAATACGTCCTTGCTGATAGAAGGGCAACATTGCTAAGATGCGATCGAACTTATTGCCTTTGGGTCGTCCAGCTTGGATGAGGCTGATCGAGTGTTGGTGTTTACTCGTAACCTCTTTGTACACCATTCTAAGCGCGTCATTCCAAAACTGACTTTCGAAATACCAATTGATGCGTACAGCCTCACCCTGCCCTCTCCTAAGGAGAGGGTTCAATGATGTTTCGTAATTAAACATCCACCCAATAGCCACTTCCATTTTACATTGCTGCACCATGGCTTTGATGAGGTAAAATTTGCCCTCTTTTAGTCCCCAAACTTTAATGGCATTGAAATCGGCTGTCTTGGCCTCTGAATAGGCCACATCCCAATAACCGATGAGGTGTTCGAAATGATCCAGACGAGGAATTTTACACCATTGGATCATCTCCTGTTTGAAAGTAGTTCCTTCCATATAAGGTGCATTATTATACTCCGCTTGAAAAGAAAGCGGCCCCATAGCATCTAATTGACTCTGATAAAATGATTTGTTATATTTTTCTGGCCAGGTGGGGTTTAGCTGAGTATCGGTGGCATTTTGTGGGATAAACTGAAACCCCTTTTTATGATCGCGGATGTAGGTTAAAATAGTTTGAGGGGCGAAAATATTGTTCACTTGCACAAAGCGGCTACCACGCTCGTCGAGCGTGCCGAGCAAATCTTCGCAAATCCAGTTCGCATACTCGCGTAGACGCTTGGGGTTTCGGCAAACTTCTTTGGTGTCTAGGTCATCCGCTACAATATAATCGGGTCTAAACTGCCGATGACGCAATCCACGCGGACTTTGACCCATGCCGATAGCAAAAAATGCACAATCGTTTTTGGTGATGAAGCGGCCCTCTTCCCAGCTACCTATGCTTTGTTGATTGCCAAAATCATGGACTAGGAGTTGATTGGCTTCAAACTCGGCTTGCAAGTCAGATAATAAGATGCAAGCCTTTTCTTGGTTCTGACCAACGAGCAGCATCACCTTTAAGTCGTCATTAATCCAGAGCCAAAGTGGCACAAGGATATTTAAGTGGGTTGATTTGGCTAGGCCTCGTCCCCAAGCCAATAGGAGCTTGACATGCTTGTTGGCTTTGATCTTCTTAGCCGTCCCGATATGAAAACTAGCCGAAGGCGAGCTGGCATAACGTTTAAAATAAGTGTCCACGAAAAAAGCATAGTCACGCTTAGCCCGCTCGATGCGCAAGTTTTGCTCTGCTTGCGTTTCGAAAGGATTGACGGCATTATCTTCCGAAATACTTTTGATCAATTGGCGGTAACGGTCGAGGGCTTTTTGGTCTTTTATTCGGTGAATCATTTTTCAGGGGTGCTAGAGGTCGCCAAGCTTATTTGGTGTGTTTATACGCGCGTTTAAAAACTGTTTAAAAGGTGTTTAGATAGCCCCTCGCTGCCGAGCTTCCAAGAACTTCAACATTAGGTTTCCAAACAACCTGCTTTCTTTGGGATGATTGCGCAAAAGCCAGCCAGTAAACTCGCTGAAACATTCAATATAAACCGCGATGGAATGCTCACTCAACCGTTCAATTTCCTTACCGATGATGGATTTGGCATCGTAGAGCTCTTTAGTAGGCACGCCACCCATGCTGGCTATCTTTTCATTGACGGCTTTAAGTTGTGCGTAGCTGTCTTGCAGCAGTTGTGAACGCGTGACGCCATGTAAGCTCTTGAGATTTTCCCAGTCTCCCCCTTCGATCCAACTACGCAAAGTTTTCTCGGTGACGCCCACCACTTCGCTGATACTTTTACGTGTATGCGCGCCACTGATGAATAGTTCTTGGGCTAGGATTTTCTTGTCTTTGTTCGTGCTCATTTGGCTGCAAAACTTAGCACAAAAAATGACTTTAAAAAATAAACACACAAGGCTTACATACTTGTATATCAACCTTGTATGGTTAATTTTTTATTCCAAATCCGCCCCTAATCTTTGTGCCAACAAACGAGCCAACATGCGATTTATCATCAGCGACGAACGAGTAAATAGATACGGATACCGCATCCTTTCGACAGGGATGAACACAACCTCGTTCGAGAAAAATCCGGTGGTGTTTTACAATCATGATACCTACAGCCTACCTATTGGAAAAGGTAAAGACCTCCGCCATGAGCTTGATGGAAGCATCACACTCGACATTGATTTTGATGCAGAAGATGAGCAGGCGCTAGCTGTGCAAAAGAAAGCAGAGCGTGGATTCTTGAATGCCTGTTCGGTAGGTATTGATGTGCTAGAAACAAGCACTGACGCAACTGTTGTGCTAACTGGCCAAACCAGGCCGACGGTTACTCGCTGCGAATTACTCGAGCTGAGCATTTGTGGCATCCCCGGCAATCGGAATGCACTGCGCTTGAATGGCATCCAAACTGAAAATATAGAACAGATACTACCACGAATAAATCAACTCAAGACACTAAACATGAAACCTGCCTTTAACTCCTTCGAATTACCCGAAACGGCTGCCGACGAAGCTATTCTGGATCAGCTGGCCGCACTGGAAAATGAAAATGCACAAGACTTCAAGCCCATACTAAAGCGATTAGATGCTATTGAGAAAAAAGTAGCAACACTATCTAACGATCAAAAAGAACCTCGCTTGCGCGATTTGATCAAGGAGCTGCAAGCCCAACCAAGCAACTCAGCAAAAGTAGAGATTACTTGGGATCAACTGCAGGCCTTGCCAAAGGCGGACTTTGACGCCTATCGGAAGCAGAACAAGGAATACTACGAGAAACTATTCTACGGTCACTATGGCTTTGAACCAATTTATTAATCACAAGAAATAGCATCATGTCTATCAAAACCGAAATATGGACTGGCGAAGTCCTGCGCAAAGTATCCACTTTGGAGCAAGCAACTTTTTTAGATGGCTTGCCAGATTACAGCCGATATGCAACAAACAATGTCATCCACATGACCTATATGGGCGTGGAACCCAAGGTGCTCATCAACAATAGTACCTATCCGTTGCCAACTTCCGTATTACCCAATGAGGATATTGGCTTGTCGCTAGACAAATATCAAACGGAAGTCACCATCATTACTGATGACGAATTACATGCCAGTAGCTCCGACCGCATGAGCGTCACCCGCGATATGCATGCTGGGGCTATCGTCAAAGAAAAATTCAAAAAGGCTTTACATGCCATTGCCCCAGCAAAACATACGCCCGAAACGCCAGTGCTTACAACCACGGGCCCTGATGTCGATGGGCGGAAGGCTTTAACCAGAAGCGATATCATCCGATTGAAAAAAGTATATGACCTACTGGAAGTACCCATGGAGGGTAGGCGTTTGGTGCTTTGCCCCGATCATGTGCATGATCTGCTGGAACTGGATCAAAAGTTTTCGGCTCAGTATTACGATTACAAAAGTGGACGCATAGCCGGTTTGTATGGCTTCGATGTGTATGAATATGGTGCAGCACCGTATTACGATCAAGATACAAAAATGAAAAAGGCTTTTGGCCTAACACCTGCGGCGAAGGATGTGCAGGCGAGTGTGGCTTTTTATGCGCCCTACATCGCCAAAGCTGGTGGCGAAACCAAAATGTATTTCTCGGAGGCCAAAACCAATCCGAGGATGCAGGAAAACGAGATTAACTTCCGCCATTATGCGCTGGTGATACCCAAGAAGCAAATGTTTTTGGGGGCAATAATTAGTAGCAAATGATGACGCTGGATCAGATCACGCTTAAGCGCATCGAGACGCTCCATCCCAAGCTGCGCCTGGAGGCTAAGGATATCTACATCAAAATCTGTCGCTGCCTCACCGGGAGAGCGCAGGTACGATTCAGCCAAACCCTCCGCTCAACCACTGAACAGAACGCACTGTATGCGCAAGGGCGAACAAGGCCAGGAAAGATAGTGACTTGGGCGGAAGGTGGGCGATCGTATCACAACTATGGCTTAGCGGTGGATATCTGCTTGCTAGTCGATGGCAAAACCATCAGTTGGGACACGCTCAAAGATTACGATGGCGACGGCATAGCCGATTGGATGGAATGCGTGAAAGTGTTTGAAAGCCACGGCTGGCAATGGGGAGGCAGATGGGTTGGTGGAAAAACAGACATGCCTCATTTTCAAAAAACCTTTGGCAAAACCACCACCCAGCTCGCCGAACAGCTGAAAAAAACAAGGAGGGTTTATGTGGAACTATAAAATATTGGATAGCCTGAACTGGATACTGGCGGCCACCAGTACTTCGGGAATCATCGGCTGGTACCTTGGACGCAGGCGAACGAACGCTGAAACTAAGGGCTTTGAAATCGACAATGAAGAAAAAGAGGTAACCGCTGACCTAAACAATATGGAGCGCTTGACCAATCGTCTAAACGAGCTAATCCTGGCTCTGGATAATCAGATGGCTGAAAACATCAAACTCAAGCAAGAGCTACATGCGCTGCGTGTGGCCCTGGAAAATGAACGGATGTTGCATCAAGAACTTTTGAAGAAATATGAAAACAAAATTAATCCTATATCTATTGATAGCTCTGCTATTGGCAACGAGTTGCCGAACAACCAAGCCTGAATCGACCCAACAAAGTAAAACGATCATCAAAGAAACACTGCGCGATAGTGTGGTCAATATTCCTGCTGATCGATCGATCTTCCAAGCAAAACTAGGGGTGAATGATTTGGGTAATACGGTGATCAAGGAGGTATTGAACGTACAAACTGGCAAACGAGCTAAGGCTCCAAAGGTGCAGATCGAAGACCAGGTGCTGAACGTAGACTGCGCTTGCGACAGCCTGGACATCTACCTCAAACTAAAGGATACCCACATTACCGACATGTTGAAAGAAACAGTATTTGTACCTACCGAAAAACCATTAAGCATGTGGCAGCAAACACAATTGTGGATGGGCAGGGTGATGCTGATTGGTTTAACTGGGGGACTCATCATGCTAGTAATCATCCGAAAAATTGTCTGAATCAGGATTGGCCAAGATTTACAAAATGAACAGGATGCTGGGTTAATTTTTTTAGGCGATACGAATCCTGAAAATTCTATAATCCTGGTCAATCCTGATTCAGACAAAAAGGAAAAGCAATAACAAAAACCAAAATAATCAATGAACGGAATCACTTTTCAACGAGCGCAAGGCGGCTTAAAACGCCGGGCCGAAGGCGAGGATCATGTATCAGCCCTGTTATTCTATGGGCCTGAAGCAACGCATCTGCCTGACCTATTAGAAGTTTACAGTCTGGAAGATGCGGAGCGCAACAAGGTATCGGCTACTAAAACGCCGATGGTACATTATCATGTGGCAGAGTTTTTTAGGGTTGCACCAGGAAGCAAACTTATTGTACGTGCGGTGCCGGAAGCAAGCTACGATGGCAATTTTACCGAGATCAAACAAATGCAGCAACAAACGGCTGGGGCGATTCGCCAAATAGGTGTTTGGTTGGGACATAGCAACACGGCACATGAAGCCAACCTAAACAAAGCCTGCCAAGATTTGGCAGCCATGAACATGCCACTATCAGCAGTAGTAGCCTACCGCATGACCAAAGAAGAACTTGCCGCCTTGCCTACCCTGGGCGCTAACGCTTACCCACGTGTATCGATCTGTATTGCCCAAGACGGTGGTGGCTTAGGTGCATCACTTGCTAAAAAAGGCGGTGCCGACAAACCAGCTGTAACAGCCATTGGCGCTTGTATGGGTGCCATCGCACGTGCCAAAGTACACGAAAGCATCGCTTGGGTGGAAAAACAAAATATGGTGAGTACGAGCTATCCTAGCAAATCCGAACAAGCTTTTGCCAAAGAGTTAGATGTGACAGCCTTGGTAGATGGCACTTTAATTAATGAGCTTACACCAGAGCAGCAAGAAGTGATTAACAACAAGCGCTACTTGTTTTTACGCAAATACGTTGGCCAAGCTGGTTCTTACTGGAACGATAGTTTCACGGCCGATAAAGCTGACAGCGACTATGCTTACATCGAAAATAACCGCACCATTGACAAGGCGGTACGCGGAATTTACAAGAGCTTATTGCCTCATTTAAGCGGGCCATTGCGCATTGATGCTAAGACCGGATCGATCGCTGTCGGGACTACTATTTTCTTAGAAACTCTGGCCAAATATTGCTTGATCCAAATGGAGCGTGCCGGTGAGTTGAGTGGTTTCGAGGTAGAAATTGATCCCAATCAGTCGGTGCTGGGTTCATCCAAACTCAACGTAGCAGTAAAGCTTGTTCCCATGGGCGTGTTGCGTCAGATAAATGTCAATATTGGTTTTACAGTTAAAATAGAAGAATAGAAATGGCGGAATTAGTAGCAAGCCCTTTGATCAATGGCCGTTCGTACGGCTGGGGCGATATCGTGGTAAATGTGGGTGCACTGCCTGTTACAGGCATTACCGCTATTAAATACGAAGAAGAGCAGGAAAAAGAAGATGTCTACGGCGCGGGTCGTCGTCCGGTAGCGCGCGGTTATGGGCGGATAAAAGCTTCGGCTTCGATTACACTATCGGTGGAAACAGTGATGGCCCTGACAGGTTCCGCTCGTGAAGGGCAGTTAAACCGCATGGCTCCTTTTACCATCACGGTGCTTTATCAGCCTGAAAGTGGGCCCATCATCAAAGATGTGCTGATGAACTGCGAGTTCAAAAAGCAAAGCCGCGATTGGAAAGAAGGCGACATGAAAAAAGAAGTGGAACTGGAGCTGCTGGTTTCGCATATCGAATGGAATAGATAGGGTGTTTGTCTCTAGCCTGGGTGCGGAGTACTCCGTGCCTGGGCTGGGAGGCAAGAAAAGGGCCCTATCAGTCAATAAATATTAACAAACAACAATAAACAACACCCAAAATGACAACTGAAAATGAATTAATATGTGGTTTGACACCTGATCAAATCAGTGAATTGAAGGCCAAGCATGGCCTCTTGAGTTTAGTAACTGTAACCGATGGAGAAAAACAATATGTGGGCATTTTCAAAGAGCCTACCATGGATACCCTATCGGCTATCACAGCGCTGGCCAAGCAAGATGAAGTAAAAGCATCACTGGCTTTATTCGATAACTGTTTGCTGGCTTGTGATGATGCGATGAAAAAACGTCCGCGTGTGCGTTTATCAGCTATTGCGCAGTTGAGCGAAATCATGAAACCATTGGAGGGCCACATAAAAAACTTGTAGCCTCCCTGCACAATGGGGAGGATACCATACGAATGGGCAACGTGCTCATTCGTGCAAACTTTGGCTTGGAGCCGGAAAGGTTGAGTTTGGGTAAATGGAGTGACTTATATGCTGAAGCGCAATGGCTGGAACAATGGCGGCTAGTGAATAAGGCGGAGATGTTGGTTAGGCTTTTTGGCAGTGGGGAGGGCTAAATACGAGTAACAGATGTTGTCTTATTCTGACTTATAGTATAGATGTACCTAGTTTGCGAAGGGTTTGCAGAAGTAGAAAGGAGATTCGAAGAACTACCACTCTCTTCACAGTCAGATTCATTCATTATTTCGCGCCAAATAGTTCTACACAATGCGTAACAAATAATTGCTGAAATAATAAGCATTAATGAAAGAATTAGTTCCATAGGAAAGTAGTTTGATCGTTTTCAAATATAATAAATAATGAATAGTAGCACCACTTTAAATTACGGTATCAATTTTAGTGTAAATCCACCTAAGTTTTTGGGTGATCTAAATAATGATATTGAGGAAATAACAAAGAATACCCAAAAGATGAGCGGTAGCTTTGGGGGGTGCTGGAGACAATTATTGTCTATTAATCAAGCACTTGAAGGTGTTCGCAATTTAACGACGCTACTTGATAGCGCAATTCAACCCGGAAATGTTTTAAATGCTTCGCTCACCGATTTATCAGCTATAACTGGTTTAACCGGTAAAGCTTTAGAAGGGATTAACGAAGCCGCAAAAACTAGTGCTCGTGTTTTTGGCACCGATGCTGCTCAAAATGTGGAGAGCTACAAGCTCCTACTATCGCAGTTATCACCCGACATCGCTAAGAGCTCAGAGGCACTTAAGCTTATGGGAGACCATGTAAATATCCTATCAAAAACGATGGATGGAAATACCGTTGCTGCTACAGAAGTACTGACTACCGCTATGAACCAATACGGTGTTAGTTTGACCGATCCGATGCAGGCTAGCAAAATCATGGCTGAGATGATGAATGTGATGGCTGCAGCAGCAAAAGAAGGCTCAGCAGAACTCCCACAAATCAAATCTGCTTTGGAAAATGTGGGAATGGTAGCCAAAACTACAGGAGTCACTTTTTCTGAAACTAACGCCGCCATACAAGTACTCGACAAAGCTGGTAAAAAAGGAGCCGAAGGGGGCGTGGCTTTACGGAATACACTTAGTATTTTAAGTGAAGGTCGCTTTCTCCCTAAGCAAACTCAAGCAGCTTTAGAAGATGCTGGAATAAGCATTGCACGACTGGCCGATCAAACAAATCCTTTAACTGCTCGATTGAGTGCCCTAAAGCCCATCATGCACGATACCGCATTAATCACCAAATTGTTTGGAAAGGAAAATGCTGCAGCTGCAATTGCTTTAATCAATGGTAGCGAGGAGATCGACGAATACAATCGGAGAATTCAGAACACAAATACAGCTGTTGATCAGGCCAAGATTGTGATGGGTTCCTACCAAGAGCAGATGAAGCGCACAGCAGCTTTTTTTAATAATCTTAAAATTGGATTGTTTGAGCTCACACAAGGTGCATTATCATACATCCAGGTTGGGGCATCATTGATGGTGGGAATAGGACAAATAACTTCTGGAATAGCTGCTATGGGTGCTGTGACAAAAGTTCTAAATAAGATTTGCTTAGCCACAGTCAGAATCACTAAGTCTTTCATTAGAGCTCTACGCAACGGCACCCTCCAAACCCGTCTTTTCGCCACTTGGCAAGGTATCGCCAGCTTCACCTCCCGCATTTTTTCAAAAAGCATCACTGGCCTGCGCAATGCCTTCTTCTGGGCAACAGGCGCAGTGCGGACCTTTTCGCTCGCAGTAGCCAACATCCCCGTACTAGGCTGGATTGCCATTGCCGTCGGAGCGATCACAGCAGCAGTGATATATCTCTGGGATCATTGCCGCAAGTTTAGAGGGGTTGTGTACGGTATTTGGGAAGTATGTAAGCTGGTATTCCGGAAAATTGCTGGCTTGGTTACTAGTTTATGGACGAATACGATCAAGCCTACTTTCTCATCCATCGGCAATTTTATCGGAGGCATTTTCAACTGGATTGGCGAAGCAGCCAGCGCCGTATGGACAGGCATGATTACTGGCATACAAAATGCCTGGGCATGCATCGGTAATTTCTTTACCAGTCTATGGCAAGGGTTTGAAAATATGTTTTCAGGCTTCGCCGGGTTTATTGATGCCTGGATTGTGCAGCCCATAGCCGGTGCCTTTAGTGGACTTTGGACGATTATTGCGGGTGTGTTTAACAGCATATGGAGTGGCTTAAAAACACTTTTTGTGCCAATTATTAGTCTCTGGAGCAAGATTTTTCCAGATGATGGATTAAAAGAGATCAGACGAGCATTTCAAGTGGGCGAGCAAAAAGGTGGAAAATTATTTGATGATTCGAAAAAAGAGAAAAATACAAAAGAAGGGGAAGATGATAAGATAGCAGCCATTCCCGCGCTGAGTAAACTCCAAACGAGCAAAAGTGGCTTAAAAAGCTTTGGTTCCATGGCAGCAACATCAGCCAAGAACACGCAATCCAAATCAGATAAACTACATGGACTTTCAACTAATAGCCACAGCAGCGGCTCTCGCAACCTAACGATCAACAAGCTAGTCGAAACGCTCATTGTCAAAGTAGAGCGCCTGCCCGAAAGCAAAGAGCGCATCAAAGATGCCGTAGCTGAAGCCTTATTACTAGCCGTAAACGATTACAACTTAGCCACCTAAAAACCATGTCAATAAACACTTTGCTCACCAGCAGTAGCGTGGTGATGAGAACCTTTTTGCCCTTAGCGCCGGGTTTGTACCGCAAGCCATTGTCCAGCAATTTGCCAGAGGTGGACAGCAGCCTAAGATCGTCGGATTGGGTGGGTGTGCCCACGCTTACTTCGCTCACCTTGAAACTGGATAAGGAAAGAAAACTCGAGCTCAAAGAATGTGTATGCATAGTCACCATGGAGAAAAATATTGTCCAAACGGCCTTGCAAGGTCGAAATGGTACGATCAAAGAATACATCAACGATGGCGACTACCAAGTAGAAATTGCAGCAGCCTTGACCGCCGAATACGATCAGTATCCCAAAGAAGAAATCCAAAAGCTGATATCTTTCTTGAAAGTCAACGATTCGCTACTCGTTGATGAGAATAGTTTTCTGGGATTATTTGGCATCACCAACCTGATTGTAAAAAGCTATGGCTTCAATCAGGAGACGCATAGCAACCGTCAAACTTTTACGATTTGTTGCCTGAGTGATACGGCCTACGAAATCAAACTCAAGGAGGATCAGGTATGCTAAAGTTACGCTCGGAAGTAACCATCGTGGGCGACCATACTTGGGTTTTCACGGCGCTATCCAGCTGCACCATTGTAGAAGATACCGGCAACCTGACGGACACCTGCGTGCTTGAGCTACCCAAAAAAATCACTTGGCAATGCGCGGAATCCGGCAGTAGACCACCTATCAAACGTGGTGACAAGATTACGGTTAAACTAGGCTATACCCCGCCAGGGATGGCACCTCAAAACAGCGATCTAAAAGTGCGCTTTACAGGTTATGTACGCCGGGTTGACGCCAAAGCTCCCGTAAAAATTGAGTGTGAGGATGGTATGTTCCTGCTCAAAGTGACCCCAGCAAAACAAAAAGGCTTTGCACACATCACACTTAAAGAATTGATTGGTTTTTTGTTAGAAGGAACTGGTATAAACTATCACTTGATTGATAAGGATATCGACCTAGGCCCTTACCGAATTACCCGCCCTACGATCGCTCAGGAACTCAACGAACTAAAGCGTGAACGCGGTTTGAAGGCTTATTTCCGTGAGTCGGTGTTGTATGTTGGTTACGACTATGATTACAATTGGAGAAAAAAGGAGTCCTTCATCCACAGCAAAAATATCATTACCGAAGAGCTGGAGTTCCGTCGTGCTGAGGATATCAAACTCGGCATAAAAGCCACTTCCGTCGATCGAAATAACAGACGAATAGAGGTACCAATGGGTGATAAAGATGGCGAGCAAATCGAGGTCTTTGCTTATAACCTGAAACACGATACCCTGAAAGTATTTGCCGAAAAAGCCCTGGATCGCTACAAATACACAGGCTACCAGGGCAGCATAGAAACTTTCGGAGAGCCCATGGTGCATAAATGTGATATGGCTCATATCGAAATCAGCGATGGCAATCAGGGGGATTATTTGATCAAAAAAGTAGAGGTGAATTTCGGCACAGGGGGCTATCGACAAAAAATTGAATTAGGTCCACCATTAAAAACAGAAAAGAAAAAATGATTATTCAAAGCTTGCAAAAACTCATAGACACGGGCGAGCAACTTTACGCCAAAGTTTGCACGGTCCATCGTGTAGATAAGACAAACAAATGCTGCGATGTGATCCCCGTGGATGGCTCAGCCGAGCTATTTGAGGTGCCTTTTCATCCCAGTGAAAGCGATGCGGGTTTGTGCTTGTATCCAGCACCGAACAGCCATGTGCTGGTGGTGTTTATTAATAAGCATCATGCCTGCATTTGTGGGGTGAGTGAGGTGGATTTGATGAAGTTGACAATTGATACAACAGAATTTTCGGTGGATAAAGACGGGTTTCTGCTGAAAAAAGAAAATGAAACCCTCAAAAAGTTAGTGGATGATTTGTTGAAAGCAATCCTAGAGATTAAAATTTTGACCCCATCGGGTACAGGAACACTGGATATCACATCTCAACCAACTTTCAAAACCCTTCAAACACGCTTTAACAATCTTTTAAAAGACGTATAAATGAAAGATATTTTATTAAACCCAGAGAGCAACCTGCTCATCGAAAACGGCGACTGGCAGTCGGGCGATAGTCACCACCAACACATTGAGCTGCTGCTAACCAGTCTTCCTGGCGAGTGGAAGGAAAACCCGGAAACAGGCGTAGGCTTGTCGCTATCGCAAAAGGGCGTGATCGATGGCTTCATTAAACGCACCATCGCCGTGCAATTGGAGGCTGACGGATTCAAAATAGATCATTTACACATCACCGAGAAAGGAATCATCATCGATGCCAAACCACTATAAAACACACCAGGGACAAAGTCTATTTGACCTTGTCATCCATCAATATGGATCAATAGAACCAGTTTTTGAATTGGCTGCTATTTCAAAATTGAGTCTAACAGACAAACTGCCAGCAGGAACTATTATCGAACTGCCCAAGCATGAGGGGCAGATCAACTCTTACGTGGTGGCCTCCATTCAGAGTCGGAGCCTGGTGCCACGAACTGCACCCGATGGGATCAATGAGGCCGGAGGGATTGGGCATATGCAAGTCTGGGTATCGTTTCAAGTCTCATCAAATTAACATTAAACACGACCATCATGGCACGTACAATAACGCAAATACAAACAGAAATCATCGCCGAAAAGGAAAGAACATCAGGCCTCCACACCCTGAGCAGCACGAGTAAAACCGCCATCTGGCGCTTGTGGACCCATGTGGTGGCTGTGGCTATCTGGACGCTGGAGACATTATTCGACTTCCACAAAAAAGAAGTGGACCAGTTGCTCCTAACAAAAAAGCCACATAATCTGCTTTGGTACAAGAAAAAGGCGGAAGATTTTCAATTTGGCAAGGCACTCAAGCCTGACAGTGATTCTTACGACAATACGGGCCTTGACCCAATCGAGGTAGCAAAAAGCAGAATCGTCAAACATGTGGCTGCTGTAGAAATTAAGGGATTGGTACGCATCAAAGCGGCAAAGGAAGTGAATGGGGAATTACAAAAACTCTCACGCAAATCCCCTGACGAACTGGGGGCACTCAACCGGTACATGCAGCAGATCAAGGATGCGGGCGTCAAACTGATCGTTGACTCCTTGCCTCCGGACCGCTTGAAGCTATCGATGACCATCTATTACGACGCCATGGTGCTCGACGCCCAGGGCGGACGTCTGGATGGAGCGAGTATTAAGCCCGTGAACGATACGATCAAAACCTACCTGCGCAACTTACCTTTTAATGGAGAGTTTGTGCTGGCTACCTTGACCGATCGCCTGCAGGAAACGCCTGGGGTGATCATCCCACAGATCACGCATGTGGCCGCTACCTATGGCGATTTGGAAGACCGAGACATCCCCGTGCGCTACGTGCCCGACGCCGGTTACCTGCGCATCTATGATGAAGCAAAGGATTTGAAGATCACTTACAAGCCTTATAACCACGCCATCAACGAGAATCAAGAATACTTAGAAAACCTAGAAATATGTTCGCACTAGACTATAGACGATTAATTAAAATGTTGCTCCCGGCAGCATTGCGCAAGGAGCAGATGGTGTTATGGCTTCATGCCTTGCTAGTCCCAGTGATGCGCCTGTACTTGGAATTTTTGCGCTATCGGCATTGGGTGAACTACCGGATGGAGCATACCGGGCAGGTGGTTTACCTGGAGAAAATGCTCAACGAGCGCTTCGATGCGGCCAGCAAACGGATTTTCATTGATGATGGAACGAAATATGATACAGTCAACATTTTCCTGACGGCCGAGAAGAAGTCCAAATACTTAGGTAAAATCTACCTCTATGACCATTTGGCTTATGGCGAAACGGGGGCTGATTTTCAGGTGCACATACCGGAAGATATCACCATTTGGACGGATAGCGGACTGATGGCTGAATGCCGATCACTACTAAACTATTACAAACTAGCAGGCAAACGATACAAACTAATCAAGGAATAAAAGCATGAACAGGATCGATTTTTCGTACACGGGTGGTTTTCCATTGGAGACCGATACCTTGGATTTTTTACAAAAAAGTATGACTGGGCCCATCAATGCACTGACGTGGCTCGGGGGCGACAACTACATCATCAGCGGCATCACGGACGATGGGCATCACACCACAGATGGCTGGGTAGTGATCAGTGGGGAAATATTACCCTTCAAAGGCGACTTAAAACAGAGTTCGGTGATTATTGTCGAAGCAGTAAAAACTGCAGATTTCGAAGATGGCAGGGAACGCGGGGTATACTTGAGTCGGTACGCCACTTTTGGTACAGGGCTAAAGTCGATTCCCTTTGCCCGGCTGGCACGCATCAGTGATTTACAAAAGCAGAAAAAGAAGGCCGATGAGCTGCAAGCTGACCACGAGTCACATAAGGCACACATGATCAAACGGACTGGAGAATTACAAGCTGCCCACAATGCGCTAGAAAGTCGGGTGAGTATTCTTGAGCGAAAAGCTGCTCCATTTGCCATAGATGGTGTCTTGCTGCTTTGGCGTAAACCGGCAAACCAAATACCTGCAGGTTGGCGTGAAGCAACGGATTGGAGAGGCCGTATGCCAATCGGATGGAACCCCGGAGACACAGATTTTAACACGCTTGGTAACACAGGCGGAAAAAAGAATACCAAGATTGAAAAGACACATTTACCCAAAGTGTCGCTCAATACGGGTGTGTATTATAATTCTCAAGATTATGATGATGGCGGCGCTACTCCTAATAATATAGGTACCAATGGTGGCAACCCCGTGAAAACAGAAGAGTTAGGTGATGGAACTGCATTAAACATCATGAATCCTTACCGTATCGTCCTATTTATTGAATACGTCGGGTAATTAAGATTTCCATCATTATTTCATGCACTAAAAGGATTTCAAGAAAATACAATCATGGCCAAACAAGATATAAGCAAACTCAAAGACTGGTTCAAAGCCGGCAACTACCCCACCCAAGAACAATTCTGGGATTGGATGGATTCCTATATACACAAAGATGACAGGTTAGGAATTGCTGCCAATTTCCCCGAATTGGATGGGATACTGCAACAAAAGGCAGAAAAGGAGGCATTAAAATATCACCTCGAAAATGATCAAAATCCCCACAGTGTAAGCAAGCAACAAGTGGGTTTGGGCAGTGTAGATAATACTGCTGATGTAGATAAGCCAGTATCTAAAGCTATCGGGGCAGCTTTGGATTTAAAAGCAGATAAAAGCGCCTTTGACGGGCATGTCAATGATCAGACGAATCCACATCAGGTTACTAAAGCACAGATAGGTTTAGGCAATGCCGATAATACGACTGATTTGGACAAGCCAATCTCAATACTTACGCAAACTGCTTTAAACTTAAAGGCTGAAAAAGTACATACCCACAATGCTAACGCGCTAATTGGATTTGATACCGATATCACTTTAGCAGCTAACAGTGATGAAAAGGTGGCTTCGCAGAAGGCGGTGAAGACGTATGTGGATAATCAGATAAAATCGCTAGGGAATCATTCATCAGAGTTGTTGGTCGATACAGCAACTATGGATAAGCCCCTAACCAATTTGCTGATACCATCAGCAGCTGAACCCATCAATGCTACAGATAAACTCATCGAAGCATTGGGGAAACTGCAAGGGCAGGTAAATGCGCTTTCCAGATTCAATAAACGGGTGTTTGTCCAGCCCACTCGTTTGCGCAACGAGTTTTCCAATGTCAGTGCAAACGCCAGTAAAAGAATAGAAACATCTACAATCAACCCTGGCAGTTTCAGTAATCAAAATGGGATCAATAAACTCACTTTGATAATCAACCTTTTGAACTCGGCTACTCCTACAGTTAATACCGATTTTGAGCGAAAGCATGAGTTTTATTTGTCTCTGAAAAATGGAAAACTGTCCACCATGTACAGCGATATAAATCCTTATACGGACATCAAAATCGGAGAAATAGTACATTCTAAAGGTCACGGTAATGGCAGTGGGATGAAAATTATTGAACTCTATTTTAAAACAAGCATGCAGGATAATCCTTTATCGTCCATACAATGGTCGATGCTTGAGTTTATCCCCTTCCAAGTTCAAAATAATACCCGAACAGAGGGTATACCCGTATCGGCTTACCTCCGTGATATCGACAATACCAGAATAGTAGGAGCCTCGGAATGTCTATTTACCATCCTAGTAAAATCGTCCATTCTATTTAAGAAGGACACTCATCCCACCATTGCAGATGCCATCATTGATATCAGTGGAGTGATACTAGATCAGATTAAATAATGTGCGGTTGACAATAACGTATAAAAACATGACTAAAACTAATCTAAAAACACCTATCAGCTATTATGGTGGGAAGCAGAACTTGGCTACTAAAATTCTATCACTGATCCCCAAACACATACTATATGCAGAACCTTTTTTAGGAGGTGCAGCAGTGTTTTTCGGGAAAGACCCCTCCGAGATTGAGGTATTGAATGATACCAATCGTGAGCTGATTAATTTTTACAAGGTGGTGCAAAACGATTTTGTCGGACTTGAAAAAGAAATTCGAATCACGCTTCATAGCCGGGATTTGCACCGTAGGGCAAGCGTTATTTATAACAACCCCAATCTTTTCACAGAAATCAAGCGTGCTTGGGCAGTCTGGGTATTGAGCACGCAAAGCTTTAGTTCGCAACTAGACGCTAGCTTCGGATACGACAGAGCCACAAACACAACCACTAAGAAGATCATTAACAATCGGGACCGCTTCACTGAACACATGGCTTATCGCTTGCAGAACTGCCAACTAGAATGTGCTGATGCTTTGTACGTTATTCACAGCAGGGACGCCGCTCATAGCTTTTTCTATTGTGATCCGCCATATTTCAATAGTGATTGTGGCCATTATGACGGGTATTCTGAGCAGGATTTTGAGAATTTATTGAAATGCTTGTCGACAATCAAAGGCAAGTTTTTGTTGTCCTCTTATCCATCGCCGTTGTTATCGAAGTATTCCAAGGCCAATGGTTGGTATACCTGGAGTGTGGAAAAGGGGGTGTCGGTTAACAGCAAGTCTGGATATCTGAAGCGTAAAGTAGAAGTGCTAACGGCGAATTATCCGATTTGAATCGGACTTTTTTGAGCGTTTAAAGGGTGTTTAAAGGGGTTTGTTTTAAGTGTGAAATTGCCCCAATTTTGGAGGTGAGTTTGAAGAACTTTTCTTCAAAATAGAGGGGTGTTTTTTTGCACTTTTGGTTTTACCGATTATACATTGAACTTTTTTTAATAGCTTTGGTACAGAATTTAGAACGGCAGGCACGCAACGCAGGTATATTTACATGCGTTTTTGTCTTTCAACATAACTGCTAAATCCAGCGAAAATTCTAGCGTGCTGCTTGCCATATACAATGATGCCCGAACAAGAGACAATAACGATGGTTAGGAATATTTTTGAGGCGTACCTCGAAAATAAAAACCTACGTAAAACACCGGAACGTTTTGCAATCCTGGACGAAATTTACTCACGGAGTGATCATTTCGATGTGGAATCACTGTACATCCACATGAAAAATAAAAAATATCATGTCAGCAGAGCAACCGTTTACAACACCCTAGAACTATTGGTTTCTTGCGATTTGGTCACCAAACATCAGTTTGGCAAAAACATGGCGCAATTCGAAAAATCTTATGGTTATCGACAACACGATCATATTATTTGTCTAGATTGTGGTAAAGTGGTTGAATTCTGCGACCCCCGAATCGAACAGATACAAAGCATGATGGGCGAACTCCTACAGTTCGAGATTAAGCATCATTCCCTCAATCTATACGGCGCCTGTGAAAAACGAAAAGCAGGTTATTGTGACTCGTATATCGACAAAAATTAATTTCACCACTCAAATAAAATATCCTTAATTATTAAAAATGGCTATTGACGTATTACTAGGTCTCCAATGGGGCGACGAAGGAAAAGGAAAGATCGTGGATGTATTGTGTCCAAAATACGATTTGATTGCTCGCTTTCAAGGCGGCCCAAATGCAGGACACACCCTCAAATTTGATGGAAAAACATATGTATTAAACACCATTCCCTCTGGAATTTTCAATGATAAAACCATGAACCTCATTGGGAATGGTGTAGTCATTGATCCAATCATTTTAAAACGTGAGTTGGATTCACTAAAAAAAAATGGCTTTGACCCCATTGCACAAAAAAATTTAGTAATTGCACGTAAAGCACACCTCATTCTCCCTACGCATCAGCTTCTCGATGCCAGTGCTGAAGGAAAAATGGGCTCAAACAAGATTGGTTCCACATTAAAAGGCATTGGCCCCACCTACATGGACAAAACAGGACGTAATGGTTTACGTGTTGGAGATACCATGTTACCTGATTTTAAAGAACGCTACGATCGCTTGGTTACTAAACACCGCGCTATCTTAACCAACTACGGCGAAATTCCTGACTTTGCTGAAAAAGAAATCGCCTTTTTTGAAGCCATTGAATTACTAAAAACAATCCCCCAAGTAGATGGGGAACATTTTGTTAACCACTATTTACAAAATGGAAAAACAATCCTAGCAGAAGGTGCTCAAGGCACCATGCTAGATATTGATTTCGGATCATATCCTTTTGTCACCTCATCCAATACAACAGCTGCTGGTGCTTGTACGGGGCTAGGCGTGGCTCCAACCACTATCGGACAAGTAATTGGAATTTTTAAAGCCTACTGCACCCGTGTAGGTGGAGGACCATTTCCTACTGAACTAGAGAATGAAACCGGTGAAGAACTACGACAAATAGGACATGAATTTGGTGCCACTACTGGACGCCCCCGTCGCTGCGGATGGATTGATTTAGTTGCCTTAAAATATGCAATTATGCTCAATGGTGTTACTAAACTAGTGATGACCAAAGCCGATGTACTCAGTGGATTTGATACGATCTATGCCTGCACACACTATAAACACGATGGTCAAACAATAGATTATATGCCTTATGATGTTGCCGGAAAAATTGAGCCTATTCTAGAGGCCATACCTGGCTGGAATGAAAATCTTAATGACATTAAAACCACTGATCAAATCCCTTCAAGACTGCTATCTTACATCACTTATTTGGAAAAACATCTGGGTGTTCCTATCAGCTATCTGTCAGTAGGTCCGGATCGGGCACAAACCATACATTTAAATTGATTGACATTATCAAACCAGGAATCTACTCCCCCTCTCCTTTGGAGAGGGCTGGAGTGAGGCATAAAAAAGAACGATTTGAAACAACAATACTACCTACAAGATTTAGAAACGTTCAAAACTAAAGCCCTGTATTGGGCAAATCAGTTTGGTACAGCTTGCCTACTTGATTCTAACGGGTATACTACTGATCCATACACTGCATTTGATGCGCTCTTGGCAGCAGGTGTGAAATATGAACTGACAGCTCATGCTGGAAATGCATTTGAACAATTACATCAGTTTTTAGCACATCATCCAAATAATTTCTGCCTAGGTTACTTTTCTTATGACCTAAAGAATGAGGTCGAACAGCTTCAGTCAGCGAATGAAGATCATTTGCAATTTCCTGATTTATACTTCTTTATTCCCCAATATCTGATTAAAATACAAAGTGAGCAAATCAGCATTGAGGCTGAAAATCCAGACATCATTTGGAATGCCATTCACCAAGTAGATTTATCTGATCAGACCGGTGTCGATTTTACCGGTAAACTAACTAAACGTTTCTCCTATTCTGCGTATCAAGAAGTAATTAATGAATTAAAAAAATATATCTATAGTGGCGATATCTATGAAATCAATTTTTGTCAGGAATTTTTTGCTAATCAGGCTCAAATACATCCGATTAATACCTTTATAGAGTTAAATAAAATCTCCCCAACTCCATTTGCTAACTTCTTTAAAAATGACAATCGTTACATCATATCTGCAACACCAGAACGCTTTTTAAGTAAACGCGCAGGTAAGTTGATCTCTCAACCCATTAAAGGTACAGCTAGAAGAAGTAAAGATGAATTGGAAGATAATCGAAGCAAACACCTATTGAAAAATAGCCCAAAAGAGCTTTCTGAAAATGTAATGATTGTTGATCTAGTACGTAATGATCTGACCAAAAGTGCACAGAAAGGGAGTGTTTATGTGGAAGAGCTATTTGGGATTCACAGCTTCAAACAAGTACATCAGATGATCTCTACAATCGTTTGCCATGCTGCCGATCAGCTATCAAACACATCCATCATTCGCAATACATTTCCCATGGGCTCTATGACGGGGACACCTAAAATCAAAGCCATGCAATTAATTGAAAAATACGAACGCACTAAACGAGGAGTTTATTCGGGAGCGGTGGGTTATTTTTCTCCCAATGGAGATTTTGATTTCAATGTGATCATTCGTACCATTCTTTACAATGCCAAAAACAATTACCTATCCTTCCAAGTAGGCAGTGCCATTACCCTAAACGCTGACCCCAAACAAGAGTACGAAGAATGCATGGTCAAAGCAGAAGCTATTATTCAAGTGCTCTCAAGTTAAAAATGCAAGCACTTTTCAGGATGAGACAAAATGTCAAAAATCAGCTCCTGCTCAAATCCTTTTGTTAAAGCATATTGAATAAGTTTATGCCTACGTTTTCGCTGATCTTCTTCCGTAAGTAACTTGGACTTCTTCTCAATCAATTGTTGTAGTTTATTGATATAGTCTAAGTTATCAATCTTATTAAGCGACTCTGTAATCAATTCAGGTGCTATTCGCTTCAATTTCAAGGCCTGTTTTATTTTTGTTTTCCCCCAACCGTTAATTCTAAATTTTCCTAAAGTATAAGCTTCAGCGAAACGTACTTCGTTTAGGAAATCCTCCTGAATTAAATGAGTAATCACCCCTTCTACTTCCTGTTGTGGCAAATCCCATTGTTGTAATTTTTGCCGCACTTCATGTATAGACCTCTCTTGATAAACACAATAGCTCTCCGCTTTGACCACAATTTCCGTTAGGTCAACCATTATTAATTTGTTATCCATTGATTCGATGAACTAGAAAGGTTTAAATTTAGATGCAAATCTTGAAATTTTCCTGAGATTAGCATAATAATTTTATGAATCATATCAGCTATTCAGTTAACGAACTACAAAAAGTTTTTGCTGGCAAAGCATTAATCAGTAGAAATGATGCACGTATCAATACCTTATTGATCGACAGCAGAAAAATCATCCATACAAGCAATGCTTTATTTTTTGCCCTAAAAGGTAGACGTGATGGCCATTCATTTATCCCGGAACTTTATGGGGCCGGTATTCGCAGTTTTGTTATTGACCAACCCTCTTTTGATCATTCAGCCTTTCCTGATGCTAATTTTTATCTAGTTGAAAACACTTTAAATGCCTTACAACGTCTTTCAAGATACCATCGGCTTCATTTTAAATGCCCTGTCATTGCCATCACGGGCAGCCATGGCAAAACAGTGGTCAAAGAATGGTTATATCAATTATTATCTCCAGAGTATACCATTGTTCGCAACCCCAAAAGCTATAACTCACAAGTAGGGGTTCCTCTATCCGTTTGGGAAATTAGCGAGAAAGATGAACTTGCTATTTTTGAAGCAGGCATTTCAGAGGTAGGAGAAATGGAAAATTTGGAAAAAATAATTATCCCAACCATTGGAATATTAACCAATATTGGACAAGCACATGAGGAAAACTTCAGTTCAAATCATGAAAAAATCGCTGAGAAACTGAAATTATTTAAAAACACTGATTTATTCATTTATTCAAAGAAATATCTTGATAACTACCCTGGCAAACTGCCTGGAAAAAAATCATTTCTATGGAGCTACACACCTAACTCAGTGTCGCTTCCTTTATCAAAGAAAAATTTTGAGTCAAATCATCTAGAAATACTTGAAATTAAAATAATCTCAGATCAGCTTCAACTCCTGAGAGCTAGTTATCAGGGTAAAGAGCTCAAAGCATTTGTTCCATTTACAGATAACTTTTCCTTGGAAAATGTTATTATTTGTTGGGCCACCCTATTAGCTATGGGCTATCAATCAGACCAGGCCACTGAACGCCTCCAACAATTAATTCCTGTGAATATGCGTCTGGAATTAAAAGATGGCGTCAATAATTGTTCACTGATCAACGATCCTTCCAGTTTGGATATTCATTCGTTAGCGATTGCCTTAGACTTTTTGAGACAGCAACAGCAGCATCCTCGTCGAACACTGATTTTATCTGATATTCCCGAATTAGGCGCTAATCAAGATGAAGTTTATAAACAGGTCTCCTTCCTCCTCCAAAATAAATCTATCGATTGTTTAATTGGAGTTGGTGAGCAGCTTAAACAACATGCCTACTTATTTCCCATAGAAGCTCATTTTTTCAGAACGACAGATGAGTTTCTAACAAACTTACCCTCCTTGAAGCTATTTAATGAAACCATCTTGCTTAAAGGTGCTCGTCATTTTGAATTTAATCGGATAGGCAAAATACTCACTCAGAAAATTCATGAGACTGCTTTAGAAATCAACCTCAATGCCTTGGTCCATAATCTTAATTATTACAAAACACTTCTGAGGCCAGGAGTCAAATTAATGGCGATGGTTAAAGCATTTTCCTACGGTAGTGGAAGCTTTGAAATAGCGAACCTACTAGCCTACCACAAAATCGACTATTTGGCTGTAGCTTATCCAGACGAAGGGGTATCACTTCGCGAAGCGGGAGTCCAACTACCAATTATGGTAATGAGCCCCGATCTAGTCTCATTTGATTTACTCATCGAAAATAGACTGGAGCCAGAAATTTATAGCCACAGGATTCTACAAGCATTTATTCAGCTATTAAATAGTAAGGGGATTGAAAACTATCCCGTTCACATCAAGCTAGATACAGGTATGCACCGATTGGGTTTCATGCAAGATGAAATCGGTAACCTCATTACGCTATTACAGGGAACGCGAACCATTCGCGTCCAAAGTATTTTCTCTCACTTAGCTGCTAGTGAAGACCCAATACACGACGACTTTACACGAAACCAAATCCAGCTATTTGATAAGCTATCGCAAAATATACATCAGGCCCTGGATTATCCTATAATTCGACACCTTGCTAATACTTCAGGCATCGACCGCTGGCCCAACGCTCAATTTGATATGGTCCGTCTGGGAATAGGGCTCTATGGAATTAACAAAAATCATCCTAAGAGTTCTCCCCTTCAAACGGTCACTTCATTAAAAACCAGTATTTCTCAAATCAAAAATATCCCAGCCGGAGACACCATAGGCTATAATCGCAAGGGTAAAATGCCACATGGTGGAAAAACAGCCACAGTGAAAATTGGTTATGCAGATGGTTATAACCAGGCTTTGGGGAATGGCATTGGTAAAATGTTGATCAATAATCAATATGCACCAACGATAGGTAAAATTTGTATGGACATGACCATGCTCGATGTCACAGAATTACAAGTAAGCGAAGGTGACCAAGTAATTGTTTTCAATGATCAGCTAAAAATTGAAGACATTGCTCAGCAAATCCATGCCAGTCCATATGAAATATTAACGGGAATATCGCAGCGAGTGAAAAGAGTGTATTATTATGAATGAGGTTTGTTTAGAGTTTATTTTACGAAATTATTGCAGGTTACTTTTGAACGAAATGATGCAGATTTTGAAACCATAGCAGGGCTTCTGTGGCGAAAAGATCTAACTAAATTGCAGCCAAAAAGAACCAAAAAATAAAATAAACTCTAAACAAGCCCAATAGCAACCTAGCAAAAGATGAACAAGATATTTCGAATATTATTAAACTATTTGGTCAATGGGGCCATTGTCATTTTACCTTTAGGAGCAGCCATTTTCATCATGGTCTGGATATTTGCCAAAGTAGATGCTGCTTTAAATTTGAGCGGAATATTTTGGGTTGATAGCCTGGGGCATCCTAAATATATTCCAGGGTTAGGGATACTAGGTGTTTTGCTCATTTTTTTGATCTCTGGAATTATTTTTAGCAACTTCATCACGGAACCTATCATCACTTGGTTCAACAAATGGTTAAAAAGGCTTCCTATTTTTAATTTTTTTTACACATCTATCAAAGACTTAACTGAAGCTTTTGTCGGCGATGAGAAAAAGTTTAATGAGCCTATTCTAGTCGATATGCCCGAGCTCGGATTGAAAAAAATTGGTTTTCTGACCCAAAAAGATCTATCAAAACTAAATCTACTGGAAGACGTAGCAGTATACTTTCCTTTATCTTATTCCTTTGCGGGACAATTGTGTATCGTTAAAGCTGAACGGGTCAAGCCCTTAGACATCAGTGCAACAGAAGCAATGAAGTTTGTCATATCAGGAGGAGTGAGCCATATTTAACCTACTCAGACTTATCTTTATAACCATCTAATAAAATGTGGTGCTTACAAAACTGATATTCCTGTTCCTGATTCGAGCAGACAACTGTTAATCGATGAAGGGCTAATTGTTCCACCAAGGAAAGATACCAATCAAAGCCCTGATTATCGAGATTTGTCGTAGGCTCATCGAGTAAGAGTATAGGCGTATCCGAACAAAATGCCAAAGCAAGCTTTACACGCTGTTTCATTCCCGATGAAAAATATTTTAATGCTCTACTGGAAGCATTCTTAAGTTTCAAAAGCTCGACAACAGCTTCTGCACCCCAGCCCGACAAGTATTTTTTAAACTGAAAATGAAAATGGATGAGTTCTTCAAGACTAAACTCCTCAATGAGTTCTAGATAAGGTGCGACCAAACTAATTTGTTTAAAGATAGTTGCCGGATCTACAGAAGTTTCTCCAGCACTCACGTAGCTTATTTTCCCTATTGATGGGCTGAGATTACTCGCTATCAATTGCAATAAAGTTGATTTCCCAGACCCGTTAGCTCCAAGAATAGCATATGACTCATTACTCAATAAGGTCTGATTAATATTCCTAAAAACCCATTCCCTATTAAAATGCTTGCCAATGTTTTCAAGAATAATCTTCAATTCCACAGAAGCAATAAAAAAGTAAGTATAAAAAATTGGCTGTTATTAGCGCCCCCTCCTTTAGAGAAGGTTAGAGTGAGGCTAAACACTTCCAAAACCCTTCATCACCCCTCGATTTGAGTTCCGAATGAAGTCAAGTATTTCATCTCTAATCTCAGTGGGCCTACGTTCTGCCTCAATAATATCTAAGGCCTTAGTAATATTATATTTCTTAAGGAAAACGGTCCTATAGATATCTTGGATTTCATTAATTTGATCGCCTGTAAATCCCCGACGACGTAATCCAACCGAATTAATACCTACATAAGATAGCGGCTCTCGCCCAGCTTTGGTATAAGGCGGAACGTCTTTCCGAACTAATGATCCCCCCGAAATAATCGAATGAGCACCAACAGAAACAAACTGATGAACGGCTGATGTTCCACCAATAAAAGCATAATCTTGTATCTCGATGTGCCCAGCGAGCTGCACCGAATTTGCAATAATAACATGATCCCCAATGACGCAATCGTGGGCAACATGAACATAAGCCATAAGTAAACAATTCGAACCAATCTGGGTTGTATGCTTATCAAGTGCAGTACCTCTATTAAGTGTCACACATTCTCTGATGACAGTATTATCTCCAATACTTAATGTGGTAGCTTCCCCTTTATATTTCAGATCTTGAGGAGGAGCGGAAATAACAGCCCCTGGAAAAATGCGGCAATTCTTACCGATACGAGCACCATCCATAATTGTTACGTTCGATCCAATCCATGATCCCTCTCCAATCACTACATCTTTATAAATCGTTGCAAAAGGCTCAATGACAACATTATCGGCAATTGTTGCCTGTGGATGAATATATGCTAGTGGTTGAATCATGATTCTTTATCTTCTTTCTTTGAAATAAGGGCCATCAGCTCCGCCTCAACAACAACCTTTTCACCAACCATACCTACTCCTTTCATTTGAGCAATACCTCTTCGAATAGGAGCCATTAAATCACATCTAAAAATAATTGTATCACCAGGCAGCACTTTTTCCTTAAATCGCGCATTATCTATTCTTAAAAAAAAGGTCAAATAGTTTTCAGGATCGGGTACTGTATTGAGCACTAGAATCCCCCCTGTTTGTGCCATTGCTTCTATCTGAAGTACACCAGGCATTACTGGTGCATCAGGAAAATGTCCCACAAAAAAAGGCTCATTCATGGTCGCATTTTTCACCCCAATAACATGTGTTTTACTTAGTTCAATAATCTTATCAATCAGCAACATCGGTGGACGATGTGGCAAAATATTCATGATTTGAACAGTATCATAAATGGGGGGTGAATTTGGAT
Source organism: Pedobacter sp. (assembly GCA_008015505.1). Classification (GTDB taxonomy): domain Bacteria; phylum Bacteroidota; class Bacteroidia; order Sphingobacteriales; family Sphingobacteriaceae; genus Daejeonella. Next base: position 114,593 of record SSFR01000012.1, on the reverse strand, counting down.
TGTAAATGTGCAAATGTTTTTTACTTTTTTCTTTCTTAATCTGTGCTTTGATTTTTTTTGCAAAAGCAACATTGGCGGCATGTCCCGGACGAGCAGCCATAATATGCCCCCTCAAGGGTGTTCCAACCAAAGCCAAATCCCCAATCATATCCAATAGCTTATGTCTAGCTGGCTCATTTTGATATCGCAATGCCGTATTATTCAGTATGCCCTCTCTAGCAACATCTATATCTTGCCGGTGAAAAAGTCTAGCCAAATGCCGAAGCTCATCTTTGCTCACTTCTTTATCCACCACCACAATAGCATTATTCAAATCCCCGCCTTTGATGAGGTTATGCTTGAGCAACATTTCAAGTTCATGTAAAAAACAAAATGTCCGACAAGAAGCAATTTCTTTTTTAAACTCCGACAAGGTAGTAATAGCCGCATGCTGACTACCCAAAATAGGCGAATTATAATCAATCATACACGTAAAACGGTAATCATCTAATGGCATAGCTACCATTTCCACCTTACGGTCTGGTTCAGAATAATGAATATTATGTGGGATGTAATAATATTCCCGATAAGCACCTTGTTCTTCAAATCCTACACGCTCCAGGGCTTCGATAAATAAAATGGAGCTACCATCTAAAATAGGGGTTTCAGGTCCATCGAGCTCGATAAGCGTATTGTCAATATCCGTCCCTACCAACGCTGCTAATACATGCTCAACGGTAGAAACACTAGCCCCATTTTGAGTAATGGTCGTACCTCGCGAAGTATCGGTTACATTATCTACATCCGCATCAATAATCGGACTATTTGGAAGATCAATACGCTTGAATTTATAACCATGATTTTCCGGCGCAGGTTTAAAGGTTAAAGTAACTGGCTGTCCAGTATGAAGACCAACACCTGAAACAGACACCTCCTTTTTAATGGTTCGTTGCTTAATATTCATATATTTTCAATGAAGCGAAAGATTTATTCGCTTTACTCTTGAGTGAGTGAGTTTATCTGACGCCTCAAAGCTCTAATTTCTTTTTCAAGTTCTGGCAAACGTTGAAAAATCACTTGGGCCCTCATGTGATCGGTATACTGTGTTACGGGAGCACCCGCCCATTTCTTTCCTTCCTCTTCGATCGAACGATTTATACCCGATTTTGCCTGTATTTGAGAACTTTTTGCTACACTAACATGTCCCACAATCCCAACTTGGCCACCAATGATGGAGTTTTCACCAATTTTTGAACTTCCAGAAATACCTGTCTGGGAAGCAATAACTGTATTAGCTCCAATCTCTACATTATGCGCAATTTGAATCAAATTATCCATCTTAACCCCCCTATGAATAATGGTGGATCCCATTGTCGCGCGATCTACTGAAGTATTGGACCCAATCTCTACATCATCTTCTATCACCACATTGCCTATTTGACTTACTTTACTAAAGCTACCATCCGCTTGTGGCGCAAAACCAAAACCATCACTACCAATCACTGAATTAGCATGGATTATTACACGATTTCCTAGCTCACAATCGTGGTAAACCCGAACCCCCGAAAACAAAGTGCATGTATGGCCTATTTTAACCTGATCCCCTAAATATACTTGTGGATATATTTTACAATGATCGCCAACAACCACATCAGGACCAATGTAAGCAAATGCGCCAATGTAAACATCCTTTCCAATTTTGGCTGTCGGATGTATAAAACAAGGCTCCTCAATACCTTTTTTATCTAGTTTAATACGATTGTATTTCTCAAGCAAAACAGAAAAAGAACTATACGGATCTTTTACTCGAATAAGTGTTCCTTTTACAGGCTGAATCAATTTATAATCATCATTGACAATAACTATGGAGGCATTTGTGGTGTACAAATAATGCTCATAACGTGGATTAGCAAGGAATGATAGAGAACCCACCCCGGCCTCCTCAATTTTTGCTAACCGATCTACCACTACATCTGGATCACCTTCAATGGTGCCGTTTAACAAAATCTTAATCTGATGAGCGCTTAATTGCATCCGGCAAATTTAGGGCTTATTAATGAATGAGCAAATTTTGTTTCAAAGATCTGTTAATCAGATATTTTAGTCCTAAAATTAGACGAACAAGGTGTTGGAAGTATGTCTTTCAAATAACATAAAATATACTTTTCGACAGTTTTAGTTAATGCGCCCAGATTCGAATTATCTGAGGCCGTAGCAATATCCTTTAAACTACCATCTTTCATTAAAATTTTGATGTTGCCATTACCGGTTTGATAGGTTTTATTTTTTATAGTATCAGTGAATACCCAATAGGAAATATCATCTTCATCTGTCCCGAATTTAGTTTGAGCCCATTGAGCAAGCTGGTCAATTTGATAACTAGCTGGTGGTTCATTAGTAATTTCTACACGATACAAATTTCTACTTATCAGATGCTGACAAAGTGTAGATAAAATAAAATCATCATCCTGTGTCCAAACCTTAATGGAAGTAAATACATCGTGATCGTCCAGTTTGGAAAAATGATCGAGATGTATAGAATTCGTCGTAAAGTCATTTTTTGTGACTGGATGGATCAAAAAGTGGGCAAAACTGGGTGTGGCAAAAAGGACCTTCCCCCTCAACGAAAGTTCCTTAGCACGTTCCAAAATCTTAGTTAGCAATTGCTCCGCCGCAACAACAGTTTTATGTAAATATACCTGCCAATACATCAAGCGTCGTGCGATAAGAAATTTTTCAATGGAATAGATTCCTTTCTCCTCAATAACCAGCTCATCATCAAAAACTTCCATCATTTTAATAATTCGATCAAAACCAATTACTCCCTCAGAAACACCCGTAAAAAAACTGTCTCGATTCAAATAATCCATTCGATCGATATCCAGTTGCCCGGCGACCAGCTGATTCAAAAATTTTTTGTAATATGTTTTTTTGAAAATATCTAATGCCATTTTTAATCCACCTCCAAACTCTTGATTAAGTTTATCCATGAGTAACGAGGTGATGTATTCATGTGAAATACCCTCTACAATAGTATGTTCCAGGGCATGTGAAAATGGGCCATGACCAATATCATGCAGTAATGTGGCAATACAAACTGCCTCTTCTTCTTCTGAAGAAATAAAATGCCCTTTGCTTTTTAATGTTTCCATGGCCATCCCCATAAGATGCATGGCACCTATGGCATGATGAAACCTGGTATGCAATGCTCCGGGATAAACCAAATGTGTCATCCCTAACTGCTTGATATAGCGTAAACGCTGCACATAGGGATGCTGAATAAGATCAAAAATTAATTCGGAAGGGATAGTAATAAATCCATAAACTGGATCATTAATTATTTTTTTCTTATTCAAAATAAATGCAGATAAGGTACAAAAATTACTAATTTTAGTGACCCCGAAAACAGGTTCATTAATAGACACATAAATACTTAATTTATTTGATTTTAAATGCAAGAAACATATATTCTATGGGCCGATGATGAAATAGATTTATTAAAGCCACATATTTTGTTCCTAAATGAAAAAGGGTACAAAGTAAAAACAGTAACCAATGGCAATGATGCCCTAGATTGCTTTCGAGACGAAAATTTTGACCTGATCTTCCTAGATGAAAACATGCCCGGCTTAACCGGTTTAGAAACACTTGGCAAGATGAAATCGGCTAGCCCGGATCTACCCATCGTACTCATCACCAAAAATGAGGAAGAACACCTAATGGAAGATGCCATCGGCTTTAAAATTGACGATTATCTAATTAAACCCGTCAATCCAAAGCAGATACTATTAACCATCAAAAAATTGATCGACAACAAACGTCTAGTTAGCGAAAAAACATCCATGGCCTACCAGCAAGATTTTCGCCATTTAGGCATGACCTTGAATGAAAATCTAAACTACTCGGAATGGATAGAAGTCTATAAAAAACTCGTTTTTTGGGAACTTTCTCTTGAAAAGTTAGAGGATGTGAGCATGCGCGAAATCTTGACCTTACAAAAAGCAGAAGCAAATGCTCAATTTTTTAAATTCATTGAGAAGAATTATCTCAACTGGCTAAAAAATCCAGAATCTGGCCCTATCCTATCCCATCAACTCTTTAAAAAGAAAGTTTTTCCAGCACTTGAACCGGGCAAACCTACCTTTTTTATCCTGATAGATAATTTACGCTACGACCAGTGGAAAGTGATCAACTCATTCCTAACAGACTATTATCGAATCGATGAAGAAGATTGCTTCTATAGCATTCTTCCCACAGCAACACAGTATGCACGGAATGCCATTTTCTCGGGATTAATGCCACTCGATATGGAAAAACGCTTTCCCGGAATGTGGCAAAATGATGAGGATGAAGGAGGCAAAAATTTGTTTGAGGATAAATTTATGGCCGATCAAATTGCGCGTTCTTATCGCAAAGAATGCAAATACTCCTATAACAAAATACTCACCTACGAACAAGGGAAAGATATCACAGATAACCTCAACAATTTAATGGGCAATGATTTCAATGTGATTGTTTACAACTTTGTTGATATGCTCTCTCATGCTAGGACCGATATGGCCATGATTCGCGAACTAGCCAATGATGAAGCTGCATACCGCTCATTAACCGTATCTTGGTTTGAACATTCTCCATTATTTGAAACACTAAAAAAACTTGCTCAAAAAAATATCAAGTTAATCATCACAACCGATCATGGAACCATTCAAGTAAAGCGCCCAAGCAAAGTTATCGGCGATCGAAATACGAACACGAACTTGCGCTATAAACAAGGCAAAAATTTAAACTTTATTCCTCGCGACGTTTTCCACATCAAAAATCCACATGAAGCACTCCTACCCAAATTACATGTAAGCTCTAGTTTTATCTTCGCCAAAGAAGATATCTATTTTGTCTATCCCAATAATTACAATCAGTTTGTAAACTATTTTAATGAAACATTTCAACATGGGGGTGTTTCCTTGGAAGAAATGATTATCCCATTTGCCATCTATAGCCCGAAATGATGAACTGATCTAAAGTTTATTTTAAGAAATAATTACCGGTTATTGAACGAAATGAGGCGGATTTTGGAGCAATAGTGTGAGACTATTGCAAAGAATTCAACGAAATTGCAACCAAAAAGAACCAAAAGAATGAAATAAAACAAACTTTAGACCAGTTCGACAATAAATCTACCCTCATATGAGAAGAGAGACTAAAAATTAAATCTTCATATCATGAAAACAAAACAATCAATAGTGCTAACCTATGTACTCCTGCTCCTACTGATAACCAACAATTGGGCTAAAGCAGACGAAGGCATGTGGCTACCAATGCTTATCGGAAAAAATTACGAACAAATGAAAAAGCAGGGCTTTAAACTAAGTCCTGAAGACCTATATAGTGCCAATAAAGTAAGTATCAAAGATGCTATTGTTTCCTTTGGTGGTTTTTGTACGGGTGAAATCGTTTCAAAAAATGGACTGATTTTTACCAATCACCATTGTGGATATGATGCTGCTGCCTCTCAATCTACCCCTCAGGATAATGTTCTTGATAATGGTTTTTATGCCAAATCCTATGCTGAAGAAAAGCCTATTCCAGGCCTTTTTGTACGCTTTTTAATTCGAATGGAGGATGTTACTCCCCAGATAATGACCGCTATCAAAGGGCTTTCTGATCAAGAAAGGACTGCAAAGATCAGCGAAATCAGTAAAAAAATTAGCGCTGAGGCAACCCAAGGAACTACCCAAGAAGCCGAAGTCAAGGATATTTACAAGGCCAATCAATATATTTTATTTATTTATGAACGATTCAATGACGTTCGTTTAGTTGGAGTTCCCCCTCAATCCATTGGCAAATTTGGTGGCGATACGGATAACTGGGAATGGCCACGCCATACAGGCGATTTTTCCATTTTCAGAGTTTATGCTGATGCCAATAACAAACCAGCTTCCTATTCAATCAACAACAAACCCTATACACCAAAAAAATTCTTACCTATATCCATCAAAGGAGTTAAAAACGATGACTTCACGATTGTTTATGGATTCCCAGGTCGCACAGATCGCTTTTTGACTTCCTATGGGGTTCAGCTTGCTACTGAAAAAGTGAATCCGACAATTGTTAAACTACGAGATATTCGCTTAAAAGCCTGGAAAGAAGAAATGAATAAAAGTGTAGACACCCGATTAAAGCTTTCTTCTCAATATGCTAATATTGCCAATTACTGGAAATATTATATTGGTCAAACAACACAATTGAAACATCTAGACGTCTATACAGAAAAACAAAGAAAAGAGGCTGAATTCAATTCATGGGCATCCAATAAGCCTGAGTACGCGGATCTAATGAATCAGTATGCCGAACTATATAAAAACTATGAGCCTTATGCTATTCACGCTGTTTATGCTGGTGGCAATGGTTTAGGTGCATTGGTTTGGGCGCGTAATGTCAATACATTAGCGACAGCATTAGATGCACAATCGACCAAAAAAGACGATCAAACCTACCTCACTGGTTTGAATGAAGATATTAAAAAAAAACTCGCTTCCTACGAAAACACCTATAATGAACATGCTGACAAAAAGATTTTCATCCAATTATTAAGCTCATTTTACTCAGATGTTCCTAAGAGTCAGCATCCAGCATTCATTAGCAAGCTAATTGAGGAAAACCCAGCTGATTCACCCCAAGCCTCTTTTGAAAAGTATGCTAATGACCTCTGGAATAAAAGCGTATTGATCAGACCTTCAAACGTCCATGAATTTTGGGCTCATCCCAACAAGGCCATTTTAGAAAGCGATCCTGCTTACCTTTTTGCTAAAAATTTAGTCCCATCAACTTATATACAAACTAATTTTGGGACAGTTATTTCTGATTTTGAAACCAGAAAAGCCAAATTGGATAATTTATATCTCCAATCACTGCTGGATAAAAACAAAAATGAACTAAGCTATCCAGATGCCAATTCAACCATGCGTATCACCTATGGAAAAGTACAGAGCTATTCGCCAAAGGATGCAGTGACCTATCAGGCAAGTACTACCATCGATGGCATGATGGAAAAGTATCAGCCCAAAAATGCTGAATTTGATTTACCCAAATCACTGATCGACGCATACAACAAACGTAATTTTGGCCCTTACACAGAAAATGGAACCTTGCCTGTAGCATTCATCAGCAATAACGATATTACAGGCGGTAACTCGGGTTCTCCAGTGATTAATGCTAACGGAGAACTGATCGGCCTGGCTTTCGATGGAAACTGGGAAGCCATGAGTGGAGACATTGCTTTCGACAAAAAGTATAAACGAACTATTTCAGTTGACACTCGCTTTGTCTTATGGTGCATTGATGTGCTGGGTGGGGCAAAAAATATCATTAATGAGCTTGATGTCCGAATGTAGGATTCATAAAAAACACTAAACCTTATAAATCAAAACCGAAGCTATCAAAATACATAGCCTCGGTTTTGATTTTAATGATAAATGAATTCACCAAACACTGACCGTATAGTAAGCATTTTGGATATAGTCTTTTCTACACGCCCAATTATTTGAGCATCGACATTAAACTCCTTACTTATTCCGATAATTTCACTGGCAATCGATTCAGGCACATAAAGCTCCATTCGATGTCCCATATTAAATACCTTATACATTTCATACCAATCCGTGCCAGACTCCGCCCTAATTAACTCAAACAAAGGAGGGATAGGAAATAAATGATCCTTAATAATGTGCATATTCTCTACAAAATGTAACACCTTTGTTTGCCCTCCTCCACTACAATGGATTATACCATGAATTTGATGACGATATCTCTCCAATATCCTTTTAATAATGGGTGCATAAGTCCGCGTTGGAGATAAAACAAATTTTCCTAGGTTTATTTGATATCCTCCAACTTGAATCTGATCATTGAGTTTTTTGCTTCCTGAGAATAACAATTCATAAGGAATAGCAGGATCATAACTTTCCGGATATTTCTCCGCAATATATTTATGGAACACATCATGACGAGCAGAAGTAAGGCCGTTAGATCCCATTCCGCTATTGTATTCTTTTTCGTAGCTCGATTGTCCATAAGAAGCCAGGCCAATAATTACATCACCAGCCTGAATGCGATCATTTGAAATAACATCCTCACGCTTCATTCGACAAGTAACTGTCGAGTCAACAATGATCGTTCGCACCAAATCGCCAACATCTGCTGTTTCACCACCTGTAGCATGAATACCAATCCCTTGTTCACGTAATTCACTCAAAATAGCCTCTGTCCCCTCAATAATTTCAGCAATAACCTCGCCTGGAACTACATGCTTATTTCTTCCAATAGTAGATGACAATAGTATATTATCTATTGCTCCCACACATAACAAATCATCCAAATTCATCACAATAGCATCCTGAGCTATTCCCCGCCACACAGACAAATCGCCTGTTTCTCGCCAATAGACATAAGCAAGAGCCGACTTAGTTCCTGCCCCATCTGCATGCATGATATTACACCAAGCCTCATTTGCACCCAAAATATCTGGTATTATCTTACAAAAAGCTTTCGGAAAAAGGCCCTTATCTATATTCCTGATAGCTTGGTGAACATCTTCTTTATCAGCAGAGACACCACGTCGTGTATATTTTTGTTCTAACATAGCAGCAAAAGTAAAGCTTATGAAAAAGTTCAAAAGTCCGTCGATTAAATTATTGTAATTTTACTTATCCTTAAGTAAACTTAAATGTCTTTGAAGAACCTATAAAAACACATGAAAAAAAGCAAACTAACTCTCTTCATATTCCTCTCCTTTATTTTGGGAATTTTAGCTGGATATTTACTCAATATCAAATGGATAAATAAATACAATGAACGAATTTTAGCAGCTGAATCTCAAACTAAAGTGATCCAAGCAAAAATGCTGGCTACCAATGATACCACCCATATACAATATTCATTGCTAAAGAAGGAATTAGTCAAGCAAACAACTATTCGTAGAGAAAACAGCTCCATACGAGAAAAAAAACTTGAAATATTGTCTTTACTGAGTGATATTTTTCTCCGTCTGATCAAAATGATTGTTGGGCCGTTGATTTTTACTACACTAGTCGCAGGTATAGCCAAAGTTGGTGATATCAAGGCGGTGGGAAGAATAGGCGCCAAAACCATGCTTTGGTTTATTAGCGCAAGCTTGCTTTCACTGATTCTGGGAGCAATCTTGGTAAACCTTTTTAAACCAGGAATAGCCATGCATTTACCCTTACCTGACAGTCGAGTTAGTTCTGGAATTCAGTCAGGAGCTTTATCACTCAAAGATTTCATCAGCCATATGTTTCCTAAAAGCTTTATTGAGGCAATGGCAAACAATGAAATTTTACAGATCGTCATATTTTCTATTTTCTTTGGCGTAGCAACGGCTGCTATTGGCGAAAAAGGAGCACTTGTTATTAAAGCAATGGATGCTTTTTCGCATGTTATTCTTAAAATCACGTCTTATATCATGAACTTTGCCCCCTTGGCAGTATTTGGGGCTATAGCGGCAATTATTGCCAAACAAGGATTAAGTGTTCTATCCACCTATGCCGTTTTCGTCTCGGAGTTTTATCTTGGCATACTTATTTTATGGCTCGTTCTAATTTTTATAGGTTTTATCATTTTAAATAAGCGAGTATTTAAATTAATCATCGAGTTAAAGGAAGCCATTTTGGTAGCTTTTAGTACAGCAAGTAGCGAAGCCGCCTACCCCAAAACAATGCTTCAACTAGAACGCTTCGGTTGTAAAGACAAAATTGTGAGCTTTGTACTCCCCTTGGGTTACTCCTTTAACTTAGATGGCTCCATGATGTATATGACATTTGCTTCATTATTTATTGCCCAGTCATATGGCGTCCATATTTCAGTTGAACAGCAATTGATTATGCTCCTGATATTAATGCTTACAAGTAAAGGAGTTGCTGGTGTTCCAAGGGCTTCTTTAGTAGTGATTGCAGGCACAATAACTACATTTAATATACCAGAAGCAGGCATTGCTCTACTGCTCGGAGTTGATCCCATTTTAGACATGGGACGATCTGCTACCAATGTAATAGGTAATAGTATTGCTACAGCAGTAGTCAGTAAGTGGGAAGGTGAATTAACCCCTCCAATTATAAACGAAAACTAAAATTATAACGACTCATCATGGATGACAGGAGTAAAAAAATATTTTTAGCTATATGCATTATCGTCCCATTTGTATTGTATTGTGTGTATTACTATGGAGTAATGATTAAAAATGCACCCTATAAGTTCTCAGAGTTTAAATCGATACAACTTAAATATGGCCTTGGGAATAACCTAGTTAACCAATACGACTCCCAGAGTGGAGCTTATCAATATGCTGATGAGAATGATTCGTTGGTTAAAACAACTGTTAAACTATCAAAAGATGAACTCCTATATCTGCATCGCAAAGCATCAGAGCTAGGATTCTGGAATTTTCCAGAAGTTCTTTCGCCTACTAAACCACTACATCAACATTCCCCTCATTATTATATAGAATATAGCTATGTGCGCAAGCATAAGCATGTACTTTTTGATATGGATTATGACAAAGATCCAAAACTAAAGAATGCAATTACTCAGCTCATCAAAGAGCTTAGTAAAACCATTAGTGACGCACAAGATCGCTCAAGCAAACAAGCTGATATTCCTAAAAATGGGAGGCGAAAGCCAAACTAATTTTAAATAAAAACAAAAAAGCCGACTTTAAAATAGTCGGCTCATAAATTATATTTCTGATAACAAGAAATTACTCTTCTACTTGTGTATCAGTTTTTATAATAGATTCTTTCTTTACTTTAGTGGCTTTTTTCTTAGTTGAAGTTTCCCCTGTTACGTCCTCATTAACTAAGGGAACCTCATTGGCAACAGCAGCAGCTACGCTGGCTTCTGCCTTCGTACCAGACTCCTCTACACTCTGATTCAATGGGAAAGGAATAATGGAAACATATGATTTACTATTGATTTTCTTTTTAAATACAACTGTACCATCTGTCAAAGCAAACAAGGTATGGTCCTTACCAATACCTACATTTTTATCTGGATGATGCTTTGTACCGCGTTGACGTACAATAATATTACCTGCAATGGCAGATTGACCACCAAAAATTTTTATACCCAGACGCTTACTATGTGATTCGCGACCGTTTCTGGAGCTACCGGCTCCTTTCTTATGTGCCATGTTTATTTTATTTACGAACTGAAACTCAGTTCAGTGTTTTAAACTCAAGAATTATACTTTGATATCCGTAATGGTCACTTTTGTAAATTGCTGACGGTGTCCATTTTTCTTTTTATAACCTTTGCGGCGTTTCTTTTTGAAGACAATAACTTTATCCCCTTTTAAATGAGATACAATGGTAGCCGAAACCTTAGCTCCACTCAAAGTCGGTGTACCAACCTTTACCTGGCCCTTATCTTCAACTAACAAAACATCGTCAAATTCAATACTAGCGCCTTCATCTCCTTGTAAACGGTGTACAAAAAGATACTGGTCTTTTGCAACCTTGAATTGCTGTCCAGCTATATTTACTATTGCGTACATATTATTTTGTTTTAAAAAAAATGAATAATAAGGCGCAAATATAAAAAATTTATCCTTGACTTCTACGTCTCATTTTGATGGCGATAAACCAGAACCTTCTTTATTTGATACATCAAAATCACCTGTGGACTGCTTGATCTCATAGTATGTAAAACCCTCATTGGCCCAAAACTCTGTACCATGTATCGTTTGACTTGGTGTAATAATCGTAACCAATTTGGTTGAGTAAAATCTACGCTGCTTAGAATTCCATATCAACTCGTCCGACTTAAAGATTCTACCTTCCTTATTGGTAGCCACCACATTATTTCGCAACTCAATGATATCTTCATGCTCTCGACTCATGGCATAATCAGCCACAACGTTACTCGTTTCAAGTTGATCTTTATCAAAAAAAATGGCTTTCACCCCCTTCTTCATTTCATAGTATGGCTGATCTGTCTTAAAGTGGAGTAGCTCAGGTGCTATAATTTTTGCTTTTACAATGGCTGAATCGCTGTATATGATTTCCACACCTTTGGAGGTATCAATTTGGGTAGCTAGTTTGTGTGAAGATACTTTCTCTACCTCACGCAAATTATTTTCACAACTCGTGTAAACAAAAATCCCCACAGCAAGCAAACAATAGAGAATGTGGCACCCCTTAACCATTGTGTTCTAATCGAATTTAGGTTTAATAAACCATTTATCGTTTATAGTAAAGCCTAAACCAAGGTTAACATAGTTTTCACGAACTAAACCATTGTCAAGCCTCCCTCTCATCCCTATTTCTGCAGAGAAATTTATTTTATAAAAAGCAAGCCGATTAGCTGCCAGTGGTAAGCCAAGACCCAAAGTAACCGCATACTGATCAATACTTGTATTATTAATATTGACAAAGGTCTTATTGTACTTGAGCCCAAAACGATAATCTACCAGCTTGAAGTAACCAGATATTGCATTTACATTAGGTGTAACCTGCCCGCCTACAACTACCGTATAGCTATCGTTTAAGCCTGGATTAATTGCTCCCCAACGAAAATTACTCCATTGAGCGTAAGAAAAATCTGCTCCAACTAAAAATTTGTTCGCTTTTTCGAAAGCAAAGCCAATCGTTTGCATAATAGGCATACTCAACTCAGATGAAGTATCGTCTAAAGTATAAGGAGTTCCTAGCGATATGCTTTCGTCGCCCGATGAAAAGTTTTTACGATAAACACTACTCTTTGTTGAACCTGCAGCAGTAAACTTATCGCTTATTGTTCCGGCGTATCCAATCGTTAGTTTCGATTTGGACAACGTATTGATTATATACTGCACACCATAATCCATACTTAAACCACTAATACCACTGCTCGCTTCTTGCCGAGAATTTAAAGCCTTAGTATCCTGAGGAAATTCAGTGGACTTACTTTGTTTTAAATTGCCAAACAAATAAGCAGCATTAACTCCGACGCTAAGATGGGGGCTTAGTAAAATACCATATCCCATATACACCTTGGATAATCCGCCATCTCCCCCATAAATATAATCGATCGATGTACTAGTATTATCTGTCGTATTTACCAGTGTGGATGAATTTTTGTACTGATAGCCCATCTCACTATAAGGAAGCAGCCCAAAACTAATCGCAGATTTTTTACTAACAGGTACACCAAAAACGATATGGCTCAAGTTCATATTGACATTATTATTATAAGCACTGCTTGCATCCAATTGCCTAAAACTAGCCCCAGCACCCATATCAAATGTTGTCAAATCAATAGAAGAATAAGAAGCTGGATTGGCTACATTAATCGAACTATAGGACCCAAGCTTACGCAAACCGACACTAATTCCCCCCATGGCTTTATTTTGAGGGAGTGAAGGGCTGACCAAATCTCCTAATCCAAACTTAGAATAAGGAGAACTCGTAGTAGGCTGAGCAAAAACAGTAAACGTAGTGGAAAAGAAAAAAATGAATATACTGTAAAATGTTTTAGTCATTTTGTTGGCGGATAATATCATTTAAACCTATTAGAACCAGATTTGGCTCTGTACGTAAAGTGTCAGCAAAGATGGTGTTTTTCAAACGAGTATCAAAAAAAGCTGCATCACCACCACAGAGTATCACCTGTAATGAAGTATCGTGTGATATATGATTTGTAATAAATCCTTGCATCTCTAACACTGCTCCTTGTATAACTCCAGATAGTATGGAAGCACGTGTATCTGAACCTTCCATAAACATGAAACTATCATCAAAATCAATCAAAGGAAGTTTGTCTGTAAATACATGTAAAGCCTTCAATCTCATATGTATTCCTAGTGATATGCTTCCCCCGTTATATATTCCCTCATGATTAACTACATCATAAGTAATACAAGTTCCAGCATCAATGACTAGACAGTTTTTACCCGGATAAAGCGTTTGCGCCCCCACCATTCCTGCCAAACGATCTAAACCAAGCGTTTGAGGGCTTTTATATTGATTATTAATGGAAGTAGCCAAATTTGTCGAAAATCGTATATATATGGTTTGTTCACTTAGTATCTCTTCCAAATCTGCTAAGGAACTAGAACTAACTGAAGACAGTATACTATACGTTATATCGTTTTTATTATTGAGATAAGTAAGGAGATCTTGAGGTGTAAGTGCTTCATAATGATCGACACTTACTAACTTATACTCATTGAATACAGCAACTTTGGTATGCGTATTACCAATATCAATAACCAAATTTGCCATCAAGCATTTACCCTATTTAAAATCGATTCAAAAATGGCTAGTCCATCCTGATTACCAACAATAGAATCCGCGGCTCTTTCCGGATGAGGCATCATACCGAATACATTTCGAGTGGCGTTACAAATACCGGCGATATGATCTATAGACCCATTTGGATTTGATATTGGGGTAAGGTAGCCTAACTCATCACAATAGCGAAAAAGTACTTGATCCTGATCTTGTAATTGCTTCAATCCGTCAGTATTTATAAAATAATTTCCTTCCCCATGCGCAATGGGAATTTTTAACACCTCTTGAACATTTAAATTAGCTGTAATTAGCGACCGCGTAGTTCCTAGTCTTAAATAACTATTCCGACAGATAAATTGACAACTCACATTATGAAGCAGTGCTCCAGGTAATAAACCTGCCTCTGTAAGTATCTGAAATCCATTACAAATCCCCATCACATAACCACCCCGTCCTGCAAAAGCAATAATCTCTTTCATCAAAGGTGAAAACCGAGCAATAGCCCCTGAACGTAGATAATCACCAAAGGAAAATCCGCCCGGAAGAAGAACAAAATCAACATCTTGCAGTTGCCCCTCCTTATGCCACAAACAGACCACCTCTTGCTTCAAAATATCTCTCAATACATAAATCAAATCTTGATCACAATTGGATCCTGGAAAAATAACTACCCCAAACTTCATGGTGCAAATCTATTTCAAATTTCGATAATCGAGCCGGTCTAAAGTTTATTTTAAAACAGCTGTAGCAAAATAATAGAACCTACTAAAAATAGATACAACGACTCATAAAGCCATCTCCTCTTTTCATGCAGAAAAAAATAAGCTGCAAGGATAGATACAGAGGGTACACACAATAGGAAATGATAGATATGAAATCTTGATTTCATATAAAATGATAAGAATGCAAACAAAAACAGAAAAACAAATACCTGAAAAGCTTTGCGCACCTGAATAGGGCTTCTAAAAAAAATTTTTTGCATGTGAACTAAAGCTAATAAGACAATTATGGCAACCGGAATTAATACAAAGTAGCTGTAAGGGTGAATGTGAAAATTAGCACTGAAATTAGATGCTAAAGGTCTCCATATTTGATAAAACAAGCCAAGGGAGTTATTCCAAAAATAAAACATACCCAAAAAGAAAAATATAACCAAAAAACCAATTGCCCCCATAATCCATTCTCGCCAAACAAAGGGACGGAAAATGATTAGACTAACCCAAAGCAGCGGAAGCATAGCTATAAAAGGAAAATAAATAAGCGTCCCAACAGCAATGATCATACCCATATCAAACAAGATAAAACGCACTTTAGGGCTTTGATAAAGCTCCAAAACTTTACTAATAATCCATATAACCAAGAAGTTACATATCAAAGCCGGACTAAGGATCACAAATTGTGGAAACAAGCTAGACAAAGTGACAAATAATAATGCAGGAAGAGACGTTGGCTTACCTATGACATTATGCATATTAACAATCTTATTCATCAACAGCGCTTGAATGATAGTGAGCACTAGAGCAATAAGCATATTAATTCCTGATGACAAAAGATGCTCTAGCGGAACGGGAATTAGCAACTTAACAAAGGGCTCTACAAAATCGAAGTCTAGCTGATTAGGTCTTTGAATAAAAACATCAAGTCTCAGCAAAACGGCTATGATAATTAATGGGATTAAGCTGGTTTGACTTAGGGTTCGAAATTGTTTAACCATACCAGAGAGCTTGTTTAGATATAACAAAGAATATTTCCAATATGATGCAAATACCTAATCATATTCACGCCATAGACATATGACGAAACAAATCTACTGGAATAATTATTAACTGGGGTTAACTGTCTGAACTATGATTTATTTGATTTGATCTGAATGATTACTATAACCTTTAAAAGAACATTTTTTCAATCAAATCAATCACACAAAATCACAGTTCAGACATTGAGAATAGAATTAAAAAATATATCTGATACCTAGCTGGCTTGACCATGCTGATAACACTGGATCTATTTGATAAGTGCTTACAGGCGCTTGGAAGGTATATCCACTTCCCGTGTAATTAATCAATGATAATGATTGACTAGGTACCATATAATGGCGTCCCCAGTCTTTATTAATCATATTACCCACATTGATGATGTCATAAGTAAGCTGAATTTTATTCTTCACACCTTTTATAATAACACCAATATCTTGAGTAAATCTAATATCGAATTGATGTGTCCAAGGTGTTTCAGCCCCATTCCTTGCTGCATACTGCCCCCTTCTTGAATTCAAATAACTATCATTAGTAATAAAATTATCTAAAGCAGTCCACTGACCTGCGGCCGTGGCCGTGCTGGTAGCAACCAATTTAATATCGTTAGCAGTTCTTGGAATATAAATCAAGTCATTGGATCTTCCTCCATCTCCATTGATATCACCATTATACACATAACTATATGGCTGTCCTGAATTTCCAGAGTAGAATATAGATATACCTGTACCAAATAGTTTATTTCTGCCATAGTCAATTTTATAAGAGAAAGCTCCTACTAATCTATGACGCAACTGAAAAAGAGAAGTAGTTAATACAGAACTATTGGGCCCATTTACCTGAGACGCAAAAACACCATTCCAATTAGAAAGAGCTGTACTGCTAGCCCCATCGTTAATTGACTGAGCCTTACTATTGGTATAGGCAAACATAGCTGAAATACCATTGCTAAAACTCTTTTGGAATTGGGCTGTCAAGCTATAGGTATACCCCTTACTTGCATTACTTAATAAAAGCACATTGGTAAAATTAGCAGCATCAACCTTAGGACCATATAATGGTCTGTTATCGGCTCCACCAGTTAAAGCAGAACTAATCGAACCTGTGGAATTTTTTAAATTGAGATCAGAATAAACTATACTATTTATTGTTTTGGAATAAATACCTTCTAAGGTACCAACTATATCAAAAGGCAGCTTAAAATCAATAGCCAAGTTATTTCGAAATACCTGAGGAATCTTAAAATTATTTGCTACCAAATCAACCTCTCTTGTTGAACTAGGCCCAGCTGCTTGTTGCCCATTGGGATCTGGAATAAAAGCACCCGGAGTTCTATTATCTATCGTTCCCAATAACATACCACTATTAGTAAATTGATTAGATAGCCATACAAAAGGTACCCGACCATTAAAAACGCCAATACCTCCCCTAATTTGTATGGCTCGATTGCCCAACACATCATAATTAAATCCTAAACGAGGAGCAACCAAAGGGACACCGCTAGGTGTAGTATTAGTTGAATAACCATTAAAATCAGTTTGAATTTGTGGATTTTTTAAAGGATTTGAACCAAATACGGGGACATCAACACGCAAGCCAATTGTGATCTTTAAACCTTCTGCAGCTTGAACCTCGTCTTGAGCATAAAAACCTAACTGTGCTGCAGTAAACTGAGCTGCCGGCCGTAGATTCGTTGGATCCAACGAATACGTCGCTTGAACACGACTAGGTTTATTATTGATAAAATCTGCCACGCTATTATAGGTCCAACTACCGTTGATATTATTGATAAATAAATTCTTAAAAGAGAAAAACTCATTATGTGTTCCAAAAGTGAAAGTGTGTTTATTTGCATTTACCTTGAAATTATCTGTAAACTCATAAATATCCTGATCTAAGCTATTAGCTACAGAACTTCTTTCAGATCCCAAAACCGCACTGTTTGATGCAAATCCATCTATACTTGAAATAGTAATACTTGGGAACAACATTCCTGCTGTCGTCCTGTGATCCCTAATACGCGTATAACCAACAATGAGATTATTAGATAAACGGTCATTTAGTTTAGTTCTTAGCTCCAGGATGCCTACATGCTGCGTATTATTAAACTTATACGCATCATTTCCAAAACTAAACAACGAAGATGACCTTATTAGATTATCGTTAAAAGCATCGATATAGTTGTAACGTAAACTTAATTGGTTTTTACTGTTCACATTCCAGTCGAATTTTGTAAATATTTTATTATTCTCGGTCAGTGCATCCAATGGTCCAATGAGACCCGCATCATAGTTATAGGATAATGCTTTTTGGGCAATTGATTGTGCAGAGCCAAAAGAAATAGCTGAACCGGCTTCGTTAGCATTATTAATCGTAGTCGCATTTTTTCTCTGCATTTCTGCATTTACAAAGAAAAATAGCTTGTTTTTAATGATTGGACCACCTAAACGAAAACCATATTGATTATCAAAAAAACTTTGACTCTGACTGGTTAATACGTTATTCCCAGAAAGATTATCATTTCTACCAAACGTATACAAAGAGCCTTCAAATTTGTTTGAACCCGAACGAGTGACGGCATTCACCCCACCTCCTGTAAAGTTTCCTTGAGTCACATCATAAGGTGCTAGTACAACCTGTATTTCTTGAATGGCATCTAAAGAGATGGGCTGAGTTCCGGCTTGTCCTCCTGGTGTACCTGAAGCTGATAAACCAAAAACATCATTATTGACCGCTCCATCAACTGTAATATTATTAAAACGATTATTAGCACCACCAAATGAATTCCCATTAACTTGAGGGGTAAAACGTGTAAAATCCTGCAACGACCGACTTATAGTAGGTGCATTTTCAATTTGCTCCCGACCAATATTAGTAGCAGCGCCAGTTCTTTTACTATTAAGTATATTATCTTTTTTACTCACCACAACCACTTCTGCTAGCTCGGTTCCCCCTGCTTTCATCGTCACATTTAACAAAAACGGAGCTCCTAGTGCTAGAAATACATTCGAGCGCGTTTGAGTTTGAAAACCAACATAAGTTATCGTGATTACGTAAGGCCCCCCAACACGCATATTTGAAACAGTAAAATAACCATCAAGATTGGTCGAAGTACCATAACTTGTTCCTGTAGGCGTATGAACAGCTTTAACTGCAGCACCAACTAAGGCCTCTCCCTTCTCATCAACAATTTTTCCTGTTAAACTACTAGTTGTTACTTGTGCCGATAGGTTAAGAGTCATTAACATACCCACAATGATAAAAAGTGCATTTTTCTTCATAGATATAGTTTTATATTTTGGTTTGCATAATTTATACAGTTATAAAAATTACCCCAGCGCTTAAAGCAAAGCAAATCTAAATATTTTTAATACAAACGAAAGTCATTTAATTTAAATATTCAATAAACAAAAAAACATAGCCTAATTCCAAAAAAAACACTTATCGTTTTAGAATATAATTTCCTTAGCTTTGGCCTTCTTTTGACAGTATCATCATACAGTATATGAATTACGATATCATCGTTATTGGAAGTGGCCCAGGAGGGTATGTAGCTGCTATTCGTGCTGCACAACTTGGATTTAAAACAGCTATTGTCGAGCGAGAGTCACTGGGTGGCATCTGCTTAAATTGGGGATGCATTCCCACCAAAGCCCTACTAAAAAGCGCTCAAGTTTTCGAATATATTAATCATGCTGCTGACTACGGCATCCAAATAGAGAATCCTAAAGCCGACTTTAGCCAAATAGTTAAACGAAGCCGTGATGTAGCTGATGGAATGAGTAAAGGTGTTCAATTTTTGATGAAAAAAAATAAAATTGATGTCATCAGGGGTCATGCCAAGATCAAAAAAGGGGGTAATGTTGAGGTTAGCGCACCAGATGGCTCGATTAAAGAATATCAAGCCAAGCATACTATTTTGGCCACCGGAAGCAGATCTCGCGAATTACCAAACTTAAAACAAGATGGTACAAAAGTAATCGGTTATCGACAGGCTATGGTACTAACTGAGCAACCAAAATCATTGGTAGTAGTTGGTTCTGGCGCTATTGGGGTAGAATTTGCTTACTTCTACAGTGCCCTTGGAACCAAAGTAACCTTAATCGAGTATCAGGATCGTATCGTTCCTGTGGAAGATGAAGATATTTCTAAACAACTACTTAAAAGCTTCAAAAAATCAGGTATCACAATCTTGACTGGGGCCAATGTAGAAGCCGTAGATATTTCCACAAAAGGATGCAAAGTACAAGTAAAAACAGCTTCAGGAGTCGAAACAATTGAATGTGATATTGTCTTATCGGCTGTTGGCGTTAGTACCAATCTTGAAGGCATCGGGCTCGAAGAAGTTGGCGTATTAGTGGATAAAGGCCGAATTGTCGTTGATGATTTTTACAAAACTAATGTCGATGGTATTTATGCTATAGGCGATATTGTAAAGGGCCAGGCGCTCGCTCATGTTGCATCTGCTGAAGGTATTCTCTGCGTAGAGAAAATTGCAGGGCATCACCCTGAACCGCTTAATTACAATAATATTCCTGGCTGTACTTATTGCTCGCCTGAAATTGCCTCTGTTGGCTATACCGAAAAAGCAGCCAAAGAGGCTGGATATGAAATAAAAGTTGGTAAATTCCCATTTTCGGCTTCTGGAAAAGCCAGTGCAGCTGGCGCTAAAGATGGATTTGTAAAAGTAATATTTGATGCCAAATATGGAGAGTTTTTGGGTGCACACCTAATCGGATCCAACGTAACTGAGATGATTGCCGAAGTAGTTGTAGCTCGAAAACTAGAAATCACTGGTATGGATATCATCAAAACCGTACACCCCCATCCTACCATGAGTGAGGCCATTATGGAAGCAGCGGCAGATGCCTATGGTGAGGTAATTCATTTATAGTAAAATTTGAAAACAAATAAAGGAGATAGGAATTTCAGAATTATCTCCTCTATTTGTTTAATTCATAGTACGATAACATAAGGCTTCTTTTTTATATCACCACCTAGTTTGATAATGAGGAAGGTTCCCCTGTCTACTACTTCCTTTGCTTGATCCTGCTTCCAAATAAAAGCCAAAACCAACACTGATTAGTACTGCAGCTGTAAGAGAAACAGCTAAAAGAAATAACCCACCATTTTGTTCCCGCATTTCACAAAAAGACATCTCTTTGATCTCCGATATATTCAATTTCAATGTTTTCATAAATAAAATAGCGTTTAGTTACTAAATGGTTAATTATTCGTATAACTAAACGCTAACTATCAGCTTTATTATATTAAAACTCAGCATTTTTTGGCGTCCTGGGAAAAGGAATCACATCTCGAATATTGGTCATTCCGGTAACAAACAATACCAAACGTTCAAATCCCAGTCCAAAACCTGCATGAGGTGCAGAACCAAAACGACGTGTATCCAAATACCAGGATAGTTCTTCTTTAGAAATATGCATTTCTCTCATTCGTTGTTCTAGCCGTTCTAGACGCTCTTCCCGTTGAGAACCTCCAACAATTTCCCCAATACCCGGAAATAAGATGTCCATAGCCCGAACTGTCTTTCTGCCTCGATCATCTGGTTCGTTTTGGCGCATATAAAATGCTTTAATTTCTGAAGGATAATTTGTCAGAATGACGGGCTTTTTAAAATGCTTCT
This sequence comes from Pedobacter sp., assembly GCA_008015505.1. GTDB lineage: Bacteria > Bacteroidota > Bacteroidia > Sphingobacteriales > Sphingobacteriaceae > Daejeonella. The sequence continues at coordinate 92,937 of SSFR01000012.1, read as the reverse complement.
CTACCAAATAGCGCTCATGCTCTGATTGTAGATCAGTTCCCCAATCTTCAATGAGATATTTGAACTGCTTCTTCTGATTAGGTTTCGAGTTTTTTAAGATCTCAATTGCTTCTGTATAAGTCAATCGCTCAAAATTATTTTCTAAACAAAAGTTTAATTTCCCAAGTAAATCCAATTCCGAACGCTCATTTTGAGGTTTTTGTTTTTCTTCCTCTAAGAGTCGATTCTTCAAAAACTCGAGCTCATCTGGACAGTTTTCCATCGCATATTGAATCACATATTTTAGCAATTCCTCAGCCAAATTCATGTTATCATCCAGATCATAGAAAGCCATTTCGGGCTCGATCATCCAGAATTCAGCAAGATGCCGCGTAGTATTTGAATTCTCGGCACGAAAAGTAGGACCAAACGTATAAATATCACCAAAAGCCATTGCAGCCAACTCACCCTCCAATTGACCCGAAACAGTTAGATTTGTCGATTTACCAAAAAAATCTTCTTTATAGTTGATCGTTCCATCCTCATTACGTGGAATATGATCAAAATCGATCGTCGACACACGAAACATCTCACCAGCACCCTCCGCATCTGATGCCGTGATGATGGGCGTATGTAAATAAACAAAACCCCGATCATTAAAAAATTGATGGACAGCATAAGCCAGTGCATGCCGAACCTTAAAAATGGCATTAAACGTGTTTGTCCGGAAACGAAGGTGTGCAATCTCACGTAAAAACTCCAAACTATGCTTTTTAGGCTGTAGTGGAAATTTTTCTGGATCACTATCGCCTAGAATCTCCAGTCCATCTACTTTGATCTCCACGCGTTGACCCTTACCCAACGACTCAACCAATCGACCTGTTACAGCAATAGAAGCCCCTGTTGTAATACGCTTCAGTAAAGACTCCTCAGTTGTATTGAAATCAATAACTGCCTGAATATTATGAATGGACGAACCATCATTAATTGCTATAAATTGATTATTTCGAAAAGTTTTAACCCAACCTTTGATGGTAAACAATTGATTAAAATCAGAGCTCTGAAGTAGATCTTTTATTCGTGTGCGCTTAATCATATTTCTGTATTGAGCCCAAAAATACAAATTAACTGGTGTTGCACATTACCCACCATTGTCTGAACTATGATTAATATAAATCAAAAAATAACACATCAAATTTTATACACTCAGTACTATCTAAGACAGCTCCAATTTTGTTGAAAACTTTTTGTGGGATTAAGTGGTAAAAAGTGGTAAAAATAAATATCTTTACATAAGGAAAAACGTGGAGGTACTGATCATGTCCCACTTCTTAGGAGAATTTGATTGTAAACTAGATGTTAAGGGCCGGATGATGATTCCATCTAACCTTAAAAAGCAACTCCCCAACTTGGATCAGGAAAGCTTAGTGATCAATCGAGGTTTCGAAAAACACTTGGTTATTTATACCAAAAAAGAGTGGGACAATATTATCGACGAATTAAGCAAGCTAAATCCCTACGAGAAGAGAACACGTGAATTTGTTCGCTACTTCACGCGTGGAGCTACCGAACTAATACCCGATGCTGCTGGTAGAGTATTACTACCTAAAATTTTACTTGAGTACGCTGATATTCAATCAGATATTGTAATCTCATGCCAATTAAATAAACTAGAGGTTTGGGCTAAAGATATTTATGAGACCCAAATGGATAATGAGCCGAAAAATTTTGCAAAACTCGCTGAAGAAGTAATGGGAAATGCCGGGAGGAGAATAGATGACTAATTATCATGAACCTGTAATGATACAAGAATGTATGAACGGGCTAGCTATTATACCTAAGGGGACCTATGTGGATGTAACATTTGGAGGAGGGGGGCATAGTCGTGCCATACTCCATCATCTAGCCCCCGAAGGTAAATTAATTGCCTTTGATCAGGATCCTGATGCCCAAAGTAATTTACCCGATGATAATCGCTTAATATTCATTGACCAAAATTTTCGCTACCTAAAAAACAACTGTCGCCTACATGGTGTCATACATGTTGACGGCATTTTAGCTGACTTAGGAGTATCTTCTCATCAGTTTAATCAAGCGGAAAGGGGATTTTCTACTCGTTTTGATGCGGATTTAGATATGCGCATGAATCCATCATCTTCCTTAACAGCCAAAGAAATTGTGAACACTTACAGTGAAGATCGTCTTCATAAGCTATTTGGCATCTATGGAGAAGTTCAAAATGCCAAAACACTCGCTAAAACCATTATTGCTTCGCGTTTAAACAAACACATTGAAACAAGTTCCCAGTTCAAACAGGCTATCGCCAACTGTATACCCAAAGGGAAAGAGAATAAATATTTAGCGCAAGTTTTTCAGGCCCTTCGCATTGAAGTAAACCAGGAGCTTGAAGCACTTCAAAAGTTTCTAGAACAGGCAGCCCAATTGCTCAAACCAGGAGGGCATCTTGTGGTGATGTCCTACCATTCTTTAGAAGATCGGCTCGTTAAAAACTTCATTACCAAGGGGAAATTTAAAGGAGAACTTGAGAAGGACTTTTTTGGAAATCCAATCAAACCCCTAGAAGCAGTAAACCGAAGAGCCATTACCGCTTCAGAAGAAGAAATTAAAAAAAATAAAAGAGCACGAAGTGCAAAGCTTAGAGTGGCCATAAAACGATGAAAAATCAATTCAAACATGATATTGCAGCCGAAGAAATAGATACCGAAACTCGGCCTAAAGAATCTGAGCAGATCGAGCTTCCTAAAAATTTCTTTACGCTACTATTCGCTGATGGCATTATTACCAAACAAGCGGCTACCAATATGCTGCCATTTATTGTTTTTATTGCATTCCTGGCTATGTTATACATTGGCAATCATCATCATGTCGAAAATAGTATTCGCAAAATTGACAAACTAAATAAAGAAGTAGCTGAACTAAGTTGGGATTATAAAACATTGAAAGCCGAACTCATGCTCAAAAGCACACAAACAGAAGTATCCAAAAAAGTTGACTCACTAGGCTTGATAGAACCTGTTAATCCACCAAGAGTAATTACAACTAATTAAAGAATAGAAATTGAATATTAGAACCGACATATTGCTACGCACGTACATTGCCTTTGGGCTCATTGTACTTTTTGCATTTGCAGTCATCGGGAAACTAATCTACATTCAGTTTGTGCAGGGCGAAAAGTGGAAAACAATATCCAAAAACTTTTCAACAAAATTTATCAATATCGAAGCCTCCCGTGGCAATATTTATTCCGCTGATGGCAGCTTGCTCGCTACTTCCGTACCCGAATATGAATTACGTATGGATATGCTCGCTTCAGGTATTGAAAAAAATGCTGACTTCTACGATCAAGTAGATGCTTTAAGCGACCGCCTAGCTGCCTATTTTGGTGATAAATCAGCCCGCCAATATAACAGAATACTACGTGATGCTCGTCGTCATCGAGTTCGTTACTTGCTTCTCAAACGTAAAGTAACTTATCAGCAATTAAAGGACATCCGTAAGTTCCCTATTTTCAATTTGGGTCGCTACAAAGGTGGGCTAATTACAATACAACAAAATAAGCGCGTATTGCCTTTTCAATCACTAGCAGCCCGTACCATCGGATACAAAAATGAACATGTTCAACCTGTCGGACTGGAAGGTGCTTATGCCAGTTATATCGATGGAGAAAGCGGAAAACGGCTCATGCAACGCATCTCAGGCGGCACTTGGGTGCCTGTAAATAATGATGCCGAATTCGCTTCTACAGATGGCTCCGACATTATTTCCACCATTGATATCAACATTCAAGACGTGGCGCAACGTGCACTAAGAAAACAGCTAATCAACAGTAATGCTGACCACGGGTGTGTGATACTCATGGAAGTAGCTACTGGCGAAATACGTGCCATCTCTAATCTCTCTAAAGGCGAAGATGGACGATACCTCGAAAGACTCAATTATGCCATCGGTGAAAGTGCCGAACCCGGTTCGACTTTTAAACTAGCCTCCTACATGGTTTTATTAGATCAACATAAAGTAGATACCAATACATTGGTTGATTGCCAGGGCGGACAGTATCGATTGTATAACCATACTATCAAAGATTCTCATCTTGGGAATGGCATATTAACTGTTAAAAAAGCTTTCGAAGAATCGTCGAATGTAGCTACTGCCAAATTAGTTTATCAGCATTTTAACACTAATCCCAAACGATTTACAAATGAGTTGTATGATTTACACCTGAACGAAAAGTTACAGCTTCAAATTCCAGGTGAAGGAATACCCTTAATCAAAAATCCCAAAAGCAAATCTTGGAGTGGATTGACTTTACCTCAAATGGCTTATGGATATGAATTGAAAATGACTCCATTGCAAATGCTCAGCTTTTATAATGCAATTGCCAATGATGGGAAAATGATTTCACCCATCTTTGTAAAAGAGATTAGACGACTGGGAAACACAATTGCTCATTTTCAAGCCAGGGTTATCAATCAAAAAGTATGCTCCGATGAAACCCTAGATAAGCTTAGAAAAATGCTCGAAGGTGTGATCGAAGAGGGTACAGGAAAGTCATTTTATAAGAACCTACGCTATAAAGTAGCAGGCAAAACCGGAACTGCCCAAGTTGCCAATGGTGCATTCGGGTATAAAAGTAAACGATCATATATGGCCTCATTCTGTGGCTATTTCCCGGCTAATAAACCCAAGTATTCCATGATTGTTGTGATCAATGATCCTCAAGGGGATTATTATTCAGCATCAGTAGCAGGACCTGTATTTCGTGAAATAGCTGACAAAGTATATGCCAGTGATGTGCAAATGTTTGATACTATGAAAGAATCTAAATTTACTTCTGCATCACCCCTACCAAATACCAAACTAGGTTGGGAAAAGGCTAAACAAGATGTTTACAAAGCACTTGGAACCAGATATAATAATAAAGTCGATACACAAAATGAATCCCGAGATCATGGCATAAAATATACAGAAGGCATTGTCCCTGATGTAGTTGGTATGGGCCTAAAAGATGCGCTATTTGTTGTGGGCAATTCGGGTTTAAAATCAGCTGTAAGTGGTAGTGGTAGAGTTATAAAGCAATCTATCGAAGCAGGGTTACCCATTAGCAAGGGACAGACGATTAGCTTAGCATTACAATAAATGAAAACATTAAGAGACATTATCTATTCAGTACCCCTTAATCAAGCAATCGGCTCCACAGATGTTGAGATCTCCGAGGTATGTTTTGATTCTCGAGAAATTAAGCCTAATGCACTCTTTGTTGCCATTCCAGGAACATTAGTAAATGGACATCAATTTATTACCCAGGCAGTAAGTCAGGGTGCTGGAGCTGTGCTATGTGAGAAGCTACCTAAACAATTAGAACAACACGTGTGCTATCTCAAAGTAGAAAACGCCGCTAAAGCACTGGGCGTAATTGCAGCAAATTTTTATGATAACCCATCCTCCAAATTAAAATTAGTTGGTATAACAGGTACCAATGGTAAAACCACGATTGCCACACTCCTTTTCCAACTATTTCGGGAATTAGGTTATAAAGTCGGATTATTATCTACCGTCCAAAATCAAATCAATGAACAGATTATTCCTGCAACACATACAACTCCCGACCCCATTGCAATAAATCGTTTAATCAACGACATGGTAGCAGGTGGTTGCGACTATTGCTTCATGGAAGTCAGTTCACATGCTGTTGCACAACACCGAATCGAAGGATTGAAGTTTGCTGGTGGCATATTCACCAATCTAACACATGATCATCTCGACTTTCACAAAACATTTAGTTCCTACTTGAAAGCAAAAAAAGCCTTTTTCGATCAACTATCCTCATCGGCTTTTGCACTGACCAATATTGATGATAAAAATGGGATGGTGATGCTACAAAATACCCAAGCAAAGAAAAAAACATATGGTCTAAAAAATATGGCCAATTTCAAAGCCAAAGTGCTGGAAAATCACTTCAAAGGACTTCTGCTTCAAATCGATCACCAGGAAATTTGGTTCAAATTAGTTGGGAGCTTTAATGCCTATAATTTACTAGCTGTTTATGGCGCTGCTACGCTACTCGATCAGGATAAAGATAGGGTGCTAACTACGTTAAGCCATCTAAATGGTGCAGAGGGACGATTTGATTTAGTGTCCTTAAGCGGAGTTATTGGCATTGTCGATTATGCCCACACACCAGATGCCGTGCAAAACGTATTACATACTATTCAAGACATCCGCAAAGGAACAGAGCAGGTAATTACCGTTATTGGCTGTGGTGGCGATCGTGACAAAACGAAGCGCCCACAGATGGCACAAGTGGCCTGCGATTGGAGTAATAAAGTAATCCTAACCTCAGATAATCCACGCAGCGAAAAACCCGAACAAATTATCAAAGATATGGTCGCTGGCGTATTGCCCAACAATCAAAAGAAAACTTTATCCATTACCGATCGTAAAGAAGCTATCCGCACAGCATGCCATCTAGCCAAAGCCGGTGATATTATCCTTTTAGCCGGCAAAGGACACGAGAAATACCAAGAAATTTCGGGAATAAAATACCCATTTGATGATAAACAGATACTCGTCGAGTTTTTAAGCCAAATGAACTGATGCTATACTATCTATTTCAATATATCAATAAGCATTACAGTATACCTGGAACCGGGGTATTTCAATATATTTCCTTCCGTACGGGTATGGCGCTCATTGTATCATTGCTTTTAACCACTGTGTATGGGGGTCGCTTGATTAAATTATTACGGACTAAACAAATTGGTGAGTCCGTTCGTAATCTGGGTTTAGAAGGTCAGATGCAAAAATCCGGTACCCCTACGATGGGTGGCTTAATTATTATTCTGGGAATTATTGTACCAACCATTTTATTTGCCAAGGTTGATAATATCTATATCATCCTGATACTCATCACCACTATCTGGATGGGGACTATAGGCTTCTTAGATGATTATATCAAAGTATTTAAAAAACATAAAGAAGGTCTTGCTGGTCGTTTTAAAATTATTGGGCAAGTCATGCTCGGCGTAATCGTTGGATATACCATGTATTTTAACGACAATATCGTTATCCGCCAGCCCGTGGCTGATCCGCTAACCAGCCAAAGCAGATTCATTGAAATGCACAAAAAGGGCAATGAGTACTACTATACACAAGACATTAAATCAACCAAAACCAATGTACCCTTTTACAAAAACAATGAATTTGACTATGCCAAAGTACTCACATTCCTAGGTCCTGGATATGAAAAATATGGTCTACTTGTATTTTTATTAGCTGTCATTTTTATCATTACTGCCGTATCAAATGGAGCCAACATCACAGACGGCATTGATGGTTTAGCAACAGGTACTTCAGCCATCGTTGGGATTACTCTGGCTATTCTTGCTTATGTTTCGGGGAATACCATTATTGCTGATTATCTCAACATCATGTACATCCCCAGCTCAGGGGAGTTGGTTATTTTTGCAGGTGCATTTGTTGGCGCTTGTCTAGGTTTTTTGTGGTACAATTCTTATCCTGCTCAGGTGTTCATGGGTGATACCGGCAGTTTGGCTATTGGAGGAATTATTGCTGCCTTTGCCATCATGATTCGCAAGGAATTATTAATACCAGTTTTATGTGGCATTTTTCTTATTGAGAATCTATCTGTCATTGTTCAAGTATCCTACTTTAAATACACCAAACGGAAATATGGGCAGGGGAGACGCATATTTCTAATGTCCCCCCTGCACCATCATTATCAAAAAAAAGGATATCATGAATCAAAAATTGTGACCCGTTTTTGGATTGTGGGAATTATGCTAGCTATTCTAACCATTGTAACCTTAAAATTACGCTAATGGCTAACCAACAACATATCGTCATTTTAGGAGCCGGGGAAAGTGGAATTGGTGCAGCCATACTTGCACTAAAACAAGGTTATAGTGTCTTTGTATCCGATTCAGGAAAAATAAGTCCTAGCTATAAAGAGGAGCTCATCCGACTAGGAATACCCTATGAAGAAGGTCAGCATACCGAAAAAAAAATAATTAAAGCAACAGAGGTCATTAAAAGCCCTGGCATTCCCGATCAAGTGGGCATCATTCAATTAATAGCGGGAAAACAAATCCCTATTATTTCAGAAATCGAATTTGCGGGCCGATTTACCAAAGCCACTACCATTTGTATCACTGGGTCTAATGGAAAGTCAACTACCACGATGCTTATCTACCACATCCTAAAAAATGCAGGACTACATGTTGGACTGGCTGGAAATATTGGAAAAAGTTTTGCTGGACAAGTAGCCACTGGGACCTATGACTACTATGTTTTAGAGCTCAGCAGTTTTATGCTGGATCATATGTATCAATTTAAAGCGGACATTGCTGTCTTATTAAACATCACATCAGACCACTTAGATCGCTATGCTTATCAAATGGAAAAATATGTCTCATCTAAGTTTAGAATCATACAAAATCAAACAAAGAATGACACATTCATCTATTGTGCAGATGATGCTGAAATAGTTCGCAGCTTGCCCAAAATGAAGATGAATGCCCAAACCTATTCCTTTTCCATTGAAACCAAACAAAACGTACATGCTTATTTAGAAGACAAACAGATCACGATCGATCTTCATCGGAAAAACTTAAATCCATTTACCATGTCAATCACTGAATTAGCCTTGCAAGGCAAGCACAACATTTACAATTCAATGGCCTCAGGGATTGTGGCCAAAGTGCTTGAACTCCGTAACGAATCCATCAGAAACAGTATGGGCAACTTCAAAAATATCGAACATCGATTAGAACATGTTGCCAAAATAGCAGGTATCGACTTTGTCAACGACTCCAAGGCAACCAATGTCAATTCAACCTGGTATGCGCTTGAAAGTATGCTTAATGGTGTAGTGCTTATTCTAGGGGGCGTCGATAAAGGCAATGATTATACCATGCTTAAAGAATTAGTCAAAAACAAAGTAAGAAGCATCGTATGCTTGGGTAAAAATAATAAAGCCATACACGATGCCTTTGAAAATGATGTCGATTTAATCGTCAATACTTCTTCTGCTAAAGATGCTGTACAAATGGCTTATCACATGGCTCAAAAAGGAGATACGGTATTATTATCACCAGCCTGTGCAAGCTTCGATCTATTTGAAAATTATGAAGATCGTGGCAATCAATTTAAAAAGGCAGTAAAAGAATTGTAGAAAATTATTAATAATTAAAAAAAACAAGCACATGAAAAAGACATTTTTATTGGGTCTCTGTATCCTAATTTCTTCATCGCTATTTGCTCAAGAAAAATTTGTCACTGTTGACTATACCTCTGATGTTACATATGGTATAAAGGCAGGAATCACATTTCCTAGAATTTCAGGGATTAATAACGGACTACAGTCCCTCCCCAACCTTAGTTCAACTGATGACCAAGCACTCACTTCATTTTATGTGGGAGCAGTAGTTAATATCCCACTCAATACGGCTACTTCCGGACATGTATTGCTTCAGTCTGGCTTATCTTTTGTAGGTAAGGGTGGACAATCTGTTGTAACTAATTCGAATGCTAGCTTAGGTGATGTAACCATTAAAAGAACCATCTCCTATATTGAGCTTCCTATAAACCTATTAGTTAGTCTAAAAGCTGGAACTGGCAGAGTTCTGATAGGTGCTGGTCCTTATTTGGGTTTGGCATTTAGTGGTCAAAAACAAATTAGCTCCAGTGGCGCAGTGGCTCAGCAACTCATCGCAGCAGGACTTCCTTCTAATGGAACTACTAGTTTGCAAATTGGTTCTGGAGGAGATATTAACACCATTGATTTTGGAATTGGGCTCTCACTTGGCTATCAACTACACAATGGTTTAAGTATAAACATAGGCTCAGACATTGGACTTACTAATATCGACAGTAAGGCAAATAGTGGTATAATCACTACCAATCAACTGGTATCTGTGGGCTTGGGATATTCTTTCTAGATACAACAATTTAAAAGGTCCTCTCCTTATAGAGAGAGCTGAATGAGGCTTATGCAAAACTTAATCAAAAAAACCAAAGGCGACCGATGGATATGGATTATTGTAATCCTGTTATCTACTTGGTCCTTATTGGCTGTTTATAGTGCAACAGGAACCATTGCCTTCAAAAAAGGGGTGGGTAGTGAACAATTTTTGATTAAGCATTTGGTCATGGTTGTAGGTGGCTTAGCATTAATGTACTTTTCGCATCTACTCGATTATCACTACTATGCTGGGATCTCTAAAATACTGATGGTGATTACCATCCCCTTACTTCTGTATACCTTACTATTTGGTGCAAATGTGAACGATGCTAGTCGCTGGGTAACGATTCCGCTCATCAACCAAACCTTCCAAACATCCGACTTGGCCAAATTGGCACTCATCACTTTTCTCGCGCGGACACTTACCAAAAAACAAGAAACCATCAAAGATGTAAAAAAAGCCTTTGCACCTATTATGGGCTCTGTTTGCCTTGTATTCATACTGATCGCATTGGCCAACCTTTCTACCGCCTTAATGCTTTTTGGTGTAAGTATTTTATTACTAATTATAGGTCGTATTAGTGTTAAGCAGATACTAACGGTATGTCTGGCCGGTCTGGTACTACTTACGGGGGTTGTACTATTAGGCCCACGTCGAAAAACCTATATCTCCCGTATCGAAGCATTTATGCATCCTGAAGATGTGAATCCAGATAAATCCTTCCAATCCAATCAATCCAAAATAGCATTGGCCACAGGGGGTATTTTTGGTAAGGGTCCTGGGAATAGCATTCAACGAAATTTTTTACCTCACCCCTATTCTGATTTTATCTATGCACTAATCGTTGAAGAATATGGACTAATTGGTGGTATTATACTAGCCGTATTATATCTGGTATTTCTCTATCGCTGTATTCTCATCGTAACACAAAGTCCAAAAGCTTTTGGTGCACTGCTCGCAGCTGGTTTAAGCTTTAGTCTAACTATTCAGGCATTTGCGAATATGGCTGTTGCTGTCGGATTGGGGCCCGTTACAGGAGTACCTTTGCCCCTGGTTAGTATGGGGGGAACATCAATTTTATTCACAAGTGTCGCATTCGGAATTATACTGAGTGTGAGTCGAGATATTGAAAAAAAGAAAAATCCAACAAGGCAAGAGAAAATTATTGTAGGTAAAATTCCTGCTACAACATGATGAACAAACCTGGTAAACGAGTAATTATTAGCGGAGGCGGTACTGGCGGACATATATTTCCGGCCATATCCATTGCTCATGCATTAAAACGAATTGCTCCAGATACCGAAATTCTATTTGTAGGCGCTAAAAATCGCATGGAAATGGAAAAAATTCCTGCAGCCGGCTATCCCATTATTGGTCTGGATATTCAAGGGTTTCAGCGTAAATCCTTACTCAAAAATATTTTCCTGCCTTTCAAAATGCTCAAAAGCATATACGACTCCATATCGATCATCAAAAAATTTAAACCTGATGTAGCTGTTGGCGTTGGCGGATATGCATCGGGCCCATTATTATATGCTGCAGGAAAAATGGATATCCCCTATCTGATTCAAGAGCAAAACTCCTATGCAGGAATCACCAATACTTATTTAGGGAAAAAAGCAACACGAATATGCGTCGCATTTAAAGGCATGGATCAATTCTTCCCTGCTCAAAAAATCAAGTTAACAGGTAATCCCATCCGCAAAGAATCCATTGACATTACTAACAAAGGTGCTGAAGCCCTCGATTACTTCGGATTATCAGCAGATAAAAAAACACTATTGGTCTTGGGTGGTAGTTTAGGATCAAAAACACTCAATACGTGCATGCTCATTGGCCTAGATCAAATTACTGCCGCTGGTGTCCAATTGATATGGCAAACTGGTTCATCCTACTACCTTTCCATTCTTCATGCATTACCAGGGGAACAGCCTAATGTAAAAATTGTGGAGTTTTTAAATCGTATGGACCTAGCTTATGCCCTGGCCGATGTAATCATATCTCGTGCAGGGGCTGGAACAATTGCCGAATTAACTGTGATTGGAAAACCCACCATACTGGTTCCCTCGCCCAATGTTGCCGAAGATCATCAAACAAAAAATGCCATGGCCTTAGTAGACCATAAAGCCGCATTCCTTGTTACTGACCATGATGCAGAAAAAAAACTAGTTCGAGCCGCATTAGACTTAATTCAAAATACCTCAAAATGTGCTGAACTTAGCCAAAAGTTAGTAAAAATGGCTTTATATAATGCCGATGAAATCATAGCAAACGAAATACTAAACATAGCAAAAGATGGAACTAGATCATATTCATAGAGTTTATTTGATTGGCGTTGGTGGTATTGGGATGAGTGGGCTCGCCCGCTATTTTGTTAAACGAGGCTGTATTGTATGTGGTTACGATAAGATAGAAACCAACCTAACAGATGATCTGCGCCATGAAGGGATTCCCATCACTTGTGAAGACCATATAGATAGTATCCCATTAAGCTTTCAAGAACCGGATCCCGGCACGTTGATTATTTATACGCCCGCAATCCCAAAGGATTCAGCAATTCTAAACTATTTTAAAACCAAACATTTTAAATTAAAAAAGCGTGCTGAGGTACTTGGAATCATTAGCCAAAAAATGTTTACCATCGCTGTAGCAGGCACACATGGCAAAACAACCACTTCTTGCATCATCGCACATATTTTAAAGGATAGTGGATATGACTGTTCAGCATTTCTGGGCGGTATTTCGAATAACTACCATAGTAATATCCTCTTCGGAAAAAATAATGTACTAGTAGTTGAAGCTGACGAATACGACCGTTCATTTCTAACCCTACATCCTAATATTGCGGTGATTACATCCATGGATGCTGATCATCTCGATATTTATGGCGATGAAAACCAACTCATGGAATCCTTCCGATTATTCACATCCCAATTAAAACCTGAAGGACACCTTATCTATCGCTCAGGGCTTCAACTAAATCATGTTCAAGGTGCTATTAGTTATGCCGTTAATGAAACAGCAGATATTCAAGCCTTAAACATTCATATAAAAGATGGCAAATTCGTATTCAACTTTAAGAATACCACACATACCATTGAAGACATCCTCTTCACATTACCTGGTTTACATAATATTGAAAATGCACTTGCAGCCATTGAAGTGGCTCTAATTTTAGGAATCCCAGCGGATAAAATCAAGCAAGCATTGGCTAGTTTTAAGGGTGTTAAACGTCGTTTTGAATACGTAGTTAAAACTGATAGACACATCTATATTGATGATTATGCACATCATCCTGAAGAACTTCGGGCCTGTATCAAAGCCGTAAAACGGCTCTATCCAGACAAAAAGTTAACAACCATTTTTCAGCCCCACTTGTTTACGCGTACGCGCGACTTTGCAGATGAATTTGTCGAAGTGCTAAGCATGGTTGACGAGCTTATTATCCTTGACATCTATCCTGCAAGAGAGCTTCCTATAGAAGGTATTAACTCAGAGATGTTACTCAAAAAAATTGACTTAACGCGCAAATATAAATATGAGAAAAAAGAAGCTGTCAAATTTGTACAGGACCAGCAACCCGAACTGCTTTTGACTGTTGGGGCTGGCGATATTGATACCCTGATCAATCCCTTAAAGAATGCTTTAAAACATGCTTAAAAGAATAAACTGGAAAGCAATATTACTTGGTTTTACTTGGCTAATTAGCCTGAGTAGCCTTGTTATGCTTATGAGTTTTATCGAGGGCAAAAAGCAAAAAAATACCTGTAAAAGAGTGAAAATAACACTATCAGGCGACCAAAAATACATTGAACAATCAGAAATCAATCAACTGCTAACTAAAAATAAAGGACCATTAATTGGTAAGATACTAAACACGCTCCCTATTCACACTATAAAAAACACATTAAAGGCCAATCCTTTCGTAGAGCAGGCAAAAGTGTATACAGACATGGATGGTACGATTCGGGTCGAACTCAAGCAACGCGAACCTATTTTACGAGTAATCAATATTTTTAATCAAGATTTCTACATCGATCGAAATGGGTTAAAAATGCCTATTTCAACTGTTTATACTCCTTATCTATTGGTTGCCAATGGCTATATCATGGAAAGTTTTTCAGGCAAGGTAGATACACTGAGAACTCAGTTAGCTAAAGATTTATTCAGCACAGCATCATTCATCGAAAAGGATCCGCTTTGGAAACAACAGATCGAACAAATTTATGTTAACACGTATTCTGAATTGGAATTGGTTCCACGCGTAGGTGATCATAAAATCATACTAGGAACTACTGATTCCCTAGAAACTAAGTTTAATCATCTGCTTCTATTTTATAAAAAAGCATTACCAAAAGTAGGTTGGAGCACCTACAAAACAATTAATTTAAAATATGCTGGTCAAATTGTTTGTGAAAAAGCAACCATAGATAGTTCAGATATAAAAAATAACATAGCTTCACCGCTAACCCTCAGTCAGTCAAAAAGTATATCTCGAGATACAGTAAACAAATTAAAGTGATTTTATGGAAAAGTCGATCTCTACTTCAGCCAGGAGTTTCCCTATAGTAGTAGGTTTAGATATAGGGACAACAAAAATATGTGTAACCGTTGGGCGCCGATGCAATCAAGGTAAAATTGAAATCTTAGGCATTGGTAAAGCTGATTCAACTGGTGTAACCCGTGGTGTGGTTTCAAACATTCAAAAAACGGTTCAGAGTATTGTGCAAGCGGTAGAATTAGCTACTTCGCAATCCAATGTGGATATCAAAATTGCCAATGTGGGTATTGCAGGTCAACATATCAAGAGCCTTCAGCATCGTGGTATCTTAACCCGTAAAGAACTCCATACTGAGATACAGCGTAAAGATATCGACAAGTTAGTTGAGGACATGCATAAGCTATTAATGCCTCCTGGCGAGGAAATTATTCATATTCTACCACAAGAATTTACTGTAGATAACGAACCAGGTATTAAAGATCCGATAGGCATGGCTGGAGTGCGTTTGGAAGCCAATTTTCACATCATTTCAGGCCATGTCAGTGCAGTAAAAAATATCTTAAAATGTGTTAATCAAGCTGGGCTCGAAACCCAAGAATTAATCTTAGAGCCACTTGCTTCATCTGAAGCCGTATTGAGTGACGAGGAGAAAGAAGCAGGTGTTGTACTGGTCGATATTGGTGGAGGGACTACTGACATCGCTATTTTCCATGAAGGTATTATTCGACATACTGCAGTAATCCCATTTGGCGGGAATAGTGTCACTGAAGACATTCGAGAAGGCTGTTCGGTGATGCGTCATCAAGCCGAATTACTTAAAACACGCTTTGGGTCTGCTCTCGCCGCTGAAAATAAAGACAACGAAATTATTTGTGTCCCTGGTTTACGAGGACGCGAGCCCAAAGAAATATCTGTAAAAAACCTAGCTTATGTCATCCAAGCACGAATGGAAGAAATTATTGAACATGTTTATTACGAAATTAAATCTTCCGGGTACGAGAAAAAATTGATAGCAGGTATTGTCATCACAGGTGGTGGTGCTCAGCTTAAACATTTACCACAGCTTGTAGAATACGTCACGGGGCTTGATAGTCGCATTGGATATCCTAATGAGCATATCGCAAAAAATGAGGTATTACCTAAAAATAGTTATGATGAATTAAAAAGCCCAATGTATGCCACCAGCATAGGATTACTCATCAAAGGAATCCAAAAGACAGAGGAAATGGAACAAAAAAGCAAACAAATTCCTGTCGCTATCGAAAAAGAACGTGCAATAGACCGTTCGAAAAAAGGCTTTGGATTATTTGATAAATTATTGCAAACAGGAGCAAAGTTTATTAAAGATGATATTAAAGATGAGGACTATATCCGATAGTATCTGGAATATTTCATTCATCGCACAAATGTTTTATCCACAATAAACATTTTTTCCACAATTTAATCGATTACTAAGAATTCTTAGTAAATAAATAGGTATTTTCGTCCGAATGGCTGTAGGGATTAATCAACAAGATTTACCTAAAGAAAATCAAGGTTATGCATTTTGAAATGTTAAAAGAGAAATCATCGATCATCAAGGTGATTGGTGTTGGTGGGGGCGGTGGGAATGCCGTTAACCACATGTATAGACAAGGAATAAGTGGTGTAGATTTCATCATTTGCAATACAGATGCACAAGCTTTGGAGTCAAGTCCAATACCCAATAAAGTTCAATTAGGAGCCAGTTTAACTGAAGGAATGGGAGCTGGTTCAATTCCCGAAGTAGGGAAAAATTCAGCTATAGAAAATATTGACGATATCAAGCAAATGTTAGGTAGCAACACTAAAATGCTATTTATCACTGCCGGTATGGGGGGAGGAACCGGAACTGGTGCAAGCCCTATTATTGCAAAAGCAGCTAAAGAACTTGATATACTTACTGTCGGTATCGTTACAACCCCATTTTCCTTCGAAGGCAAACGGCGTAAATTACAAGCAGAAGAAGGTCTTGAGGAATTAAAAAAATATGTAGATTCCTATTTAGTAATTTCTAATGATCGCTTACGCGACATATTTGGAAATTTAACCCTAGGTTCCGCATTTGCACAAGCAGATAATATTTTAACCACTGCAGCAAAAGGCATTGCTGAAATCATCACTATACCTGGTTATATCAACGTCGACTTTAAAGATGTGCGTACGGTGATGAAAGAAAGTGGAGTAGCAATCATGGGTAGTTTTGCTGCTGAAGGAGATAATCGTGCTTTACGTGCTGTGGAAGGTGCACTAGCCTCGCCATTATTAAAAGATAATGAGATTGAGGGCGCTCGCTACATTTTATTGAATATTAGCTCCGGAGCTAAGGAAGTAACGATGGATGAAGTAAGTGTCATCACGGATTTTATCCAGCAAGAGGCTGGTCTATCCGCCGATTTGATTTGGGGTAATTGCTCAGATGATACATTAGGAGAAAGACTTTCCGTAACTATCATTGCCACCGGCTTCCAAACATTAGAACAGCGTCAGATAGAAAAGAGTCAGCAACGTAAAGTATCCATGCTTACTCCTGACGATGCCCCAATGATCACCCCTTTAAACCCAAATGCTTTTGCAGAAAAAATAGAAAATAAGTTTGCCAAAATAGAACCAAGCCTAAAAGTAACCGACGACGGTTTATCTGATTCATTCATGGGAATTGAACACTTTCAAGAAGCAACTAAAATCGTCCCAAAAAAAGATCCCATTCTATCTTCACCCGAAAATTCCAAATATCATCTATCCGAAGAGGTACTAGGAAAAGATTTCGAACAAACAAAGACAGCATTTGAATTTGAGTTAAAAGTAGCTGAAGGAAGTCCCATATTTTCAGAAACTATAGATTCTAAAAATATTAGCTCAACACAACCAATACAAGTTCCCACTACTAATCCAGATGAGAATAGAACTGATGAATCTATCGAAGATCAACTCAAAAGGTCAAAAGAACGTATCCTTCGTTTAAAAGACCTAAGTCTAAAACTGCGTACAGCTAATGGGCTTCAAGAACTTGAAAATGAGCCTGCTTACAAGCGAAAGCAAATGCTACTTGGACAAACTCCACATTCATCAGAATCACAGATATCGCGTTTTACACTTTCTAGCGAAGATGGAATTACGGAGATCAAGCCCAATAATTCGTTTTTACATGATAATGTAGATTAGTCTCACCTAATATAGGTATTCAAAATTAGCTTCTTGTAGAGATATTTTTCCTGATTTGGTATTACAGGAACAATGTATAACAGCAAAAGGTGATATTACCTTTTGCTGTTATACATTGTTCTAAATACGCTCTTAACATCTTATGGTGTTATCATAGATATCTATTTACTTGTTCCAGCTGTAAAAGTTCCCAAAACATATAAAGAGCAGATCTAAAATTTATTTTATTTCATTCTTATCATTTTAATTCAACTACTTGATTTGCTTTTCTTCTTTTCATGATTTATAGCACCTGGAGGTGCTTTAGCTATGATACATTTGATATTTTATATACAATAAATATAAATTATATATTATATTTATATAAAATCATAATAATTAAAAAAATTATAATAAAACAAGATATTATTCTTTAAAAAATTTGTACCATGAGCAAAAGTGATTTCCTTCAAAAAATAAAACATGCTAAGGAAAAACTTCATATTATCCGTGAGCGGCTTGGAGTAGGAAAACAAATCGGCTTTAGAGAAGAACGGTCTCCCAAAGAAGTGTTGCAACACTGGGAGGCAATTCGAAGAAATAATCCAGTTGATCAGCTTGATTTACAAAATGTTAACAACAATTATGATCCAACTAAGGGATCCTCATGGATGTGTTTAGTTCATATGGCACGTTCACTAGGCTCAAAAGATGGTGCAGCACGAATTAATGTATTGAAAAAAAATTTTGAAAATCAAATTCGAACATGGGATGCTGTAAGCACATCTCTCATATCAAATAAATCCTGGGAACATAGTAAGGATATTGGAACTATCGGAGTAATTGGATATGTACTAAATGTGCCCTCACAAAATATATTAGTAACCAATGAAAGTGACGGTTGGATTGAAAATCATATTGGACGAGAAGGAAACAGCCCTTCTGGGAAGGTTATTAACTCATTTGCCCTTGTTGATCATCTTCAAGAGCGTAGTAAGATCCCCAAAACTGGATACACACATATATCAAAACATGAGGATGCTATAAACAAAAAAATAAATGCTCCAAGACTAAAGACACGCAATTTTTTACTAACACCATCTCAACTGCAGGCCAAAACTGCTGGATTTAATGAAGTTCTAGTTATTGGCAGACCAGGTATAAATGTGTATAAAATATGCCCCCAACAGCAGAGATCAAAGTTTCAGCTATCCTTCTTGTTAAGAAACGAATCCCCGAGGACCTATGTTGGAAATATATAAAATTGGCGAAAATTATGTCGGCTGCGAATAATAATGTCCCTATTCTTTATATAAATGAAGCAACGATCAATAACCCTATCAATGATCAAATCGATTATTTAGCTTCTACCGAAGGATTAAAAACTATTAAATATGTATATGATAAATTTCTATCTAAACCATATACTATGGTAAACTTACCCGGTTGTCCAGCAAGTAACTGGGATGTATTTTTAGATACACCAGGGAGAAGAGTTCACCGCCCAAATCACGGTCTTGTCCACACGCTTCGAGTTGCCAATGCTGTTAAGGTTATTGCAGAAATGTACAATTCACGCTTACCCAAAAATGCTCAAATTCCACCTATTATCATATACCAACAACAATTTCGAGCACTATTTTCAGTCATCGGTCGTCTGAATGATGTGGGCTTCAAAGAATCGGAAGCATATCAAAAAAAAATGGGGTTAGCTACTTCAATGTATGATGACTTTCATAAAGTTGGGTTAGCCGGACAAAAAAATACCTAAAAAAAGGGCTTCTTTACGTATTCAGTTCGCCAGAAGCTAAAGCGATAACTAAATTACCGCTTAATGAGCAGAACAGGTATGAGAAACTGGGTAATGAAATATATCGTGCGGCACACAATATTGATCTCATGAGATGTTATGATAAAATAAAATTCAACCAAATAATATACCAGCCAGGTCATGATGGCACGAAATGTTTAAAACAAATGATAGGTGATTGGCTTACTGGTCTCATGTTAAAATATCATCGTGAAGTAATTAGTGCTACAGGTGATCGGTGTTGGGGATATGGGCCAAATACAAACTATAATCTCAATTTATTTGGAAAATGTAGTCAAGATTTTACTTTTTGTTTGAATCAAATTGAAAACGTCGATAAGTATACCTATGATGAGGGCACTTATTATTTTTAAAACATATTCAAGGGTACGCAAGTAGTTTCTAACTCCATTTCATGAAACCTTTCGATTCTTAAATATCAAAATTTAAATGAAACATAAAAACATATTTATCGAGCAATGGATAAAAAATGTTATCGAAATAATAACATTTCCAAGTGAACAAGGCGGATCGCACGACAAACGCCAAAACGAAAAGAATATGTTACGCCTTAAAGAAGCACTCTTAACAATAAATGAGGTAGAGATTGGTAAAACATTATTAGAACTCATAAGAGTTAATGTTTTAAGAAGAGGAAAACTAAAATTAGTCACTTACCCCTCAAAAAATATGTCCACTAGAATTGATAATGGGTGTAACCATACAAATCTATCTAACGGAGTTGGCATAAGCCCTATTTTATTTTGTGATTTTTCTTTTTTAGACACGCTTAAACCACACACTACACCTTTCAATCCTCTAAATCGTTTTCTGGATAGAAATAAACCACAAACCACATTTTTTAATCAGCTAAATCAGAAACAATCCGATGCTTGTAGCATATTTCATGAATTAGTGCATGTTTATCACGCACTAATTGGAGAGCATACAACCGTTCAATTTCCTCCAAATAATCCATTACAAACTTCAAATCTGTATGAGGAAGCTCGTACTGTTGGCCTTGGTTCATTTAAAAATGAACCAATATCTGAAAACAAATATAGAGAAGAAGCACATTTACCCAGGAGAGCGATGTATGAGACCCCTAATGGATATATACTCGACAACGATACTTTCTCTCTGAAATATGGAAAATGGAAAGGGAGTTCTATTATTCCGTTTCCACATTAACAATGCAAATGATAAAACCTCCAACACAGCATACAAAACATTTTAAAATGTATAGTACGGCGATATCATCCAATAAACGACCACCCCTGTAATTGTTACATACAGCCAAACGGGAAATGCAATCCGAACCAGTTTTTTATGGCGCTCCACCTGCATTTGTAAACCTCTTTGAAAACTAATCAGGACTAAAGGTAAAACCACCGCAGCAAGGATAATGTGTGTAATCAGAATAAAGTAATAAATTGACCGCATTAGGCCTTGCCCCCCATATACTGTTTTAATACCCGTCGCATGAAAAATAATATACGACACCAGAAATAAAGAAGACAGAACAAATGCGATTATATTCAAACGCTTATGAACTTCAACCTGTTTACGTTTGACAAAGTATAAAGATATAACAAGTAGTATACTGCAAGTGGCATTCAAGCCAGCATTTAAGCGTGGTAAACAGAAAACCCAAGCTGGAATAGATGTCTTATCTGGAAATAGCGTAAATATTTTACTTTGCAAGACCAAAACCACAGCAAATACAAATACAGAAATAGCAATAATCGCCCTAAATATCCCTCGATCACTCATAAACAAAAGTTATTAATAAATTTTTACTAAAATAATAATCCCATTTTTATCTATAGCAATTCCATATCGCTTTTCAAGAACCTATTTCTTCCACCGCACCAACATATCTATTGAAAAGCGCTGAATATGATCTTCATCTTTTTCCCTTCGTATAACCATATCACGAAATTGCATTTTCACATCAGCCTTTCTACCAGAGATAATAAAGGCCATCTTCTCCGCTGGAAGAGTATCATCGGAAATTATAGATTTAAATTTTACAAGCGAGTTTATAATAGGAAGCAAATCGAAAGATAATCTTTCTCCCTTTTGAAATACAATATCAATAGCTTTGCCCTGTCTAAATGAGACCGTCATTGAGTCCTGACTAAGCTTATAACCTGACTTTAAGAAAAGTGAATCTTTTTCCAAACGATCTTGATATGAGTAAAAATAAAATGCATTGGGAATATAATCATCATAATCAGCTACATGAACAACCGAGTTACAGGCAACATGTAACGATAGCTCATTGCCCTTATCCCAACTTGAAACATAGCTTAGACCCATTAGTTTTAGTACTTTCTCAGCAGATTCACGGGAATACTTAAATGAATTTTTCTTAAAAAGAGAGTCCAAGCTCTGCCGTAAATAAGGCTGCATCACATTTGCACCATGTACCTCTACCAAATATTGGACTACTGAGCTCAATTCTGACTCATCTTGCCACTTTATAATCTTTCCGGACACATAATGTTTGCTCTCATCAAGTAGCGCATATCGATTAAAGATTCCCTCCAAATGCCTCAATTGACTACGCTTTGACACATCAAATGTTCCCCATGGTCCAAATGATGAAGCAAAAAGAATAAGACACAGTGAAATGGGAATTAGTTTGATATTTTTTTCCTTAACAATTAGAAAATAGAAAGCTATAAAAGCCAGCCAAATAGCTGTTAGTACCACAAAATAACGATCTTCAGTAACCCCATACTGAGCTATCCGTTTGTAAATAGCCAAACTCAATAACAAAATCAAAGGAAACAGTCCGATATAAAAAAATCGTATAAAAGTTTTTATCCATTTATTATCTGTATCATTTTGAATAGGCCATATCAGTAATATAGATAGCATACCCACCACACTAAAGCCAATTACTAAATAAGCAACCCATCCAACCGGCCAATGAGAAGTTACTACTATTTTAAACCCATACGAATACAGAATAATCCCATAAATAGCAACCAATGTCAATAAAATATATTGCGTAAATATTTTTAGTCCCTTGGGATACATTTGCAAGGAATCTAGTTCTTCCCATCTTTCAGGTAATCCGGCCATGAAAAACCAAGGAGCAAAAACACCTACGATAATGATCCAAAAGTCAATATAAATTTTACCATCAAGATTAGCATTAAATAACTTATCGATAGCTAAAAGACCCACTGCAATACCGATATATAATACGCCAGAATATAATCCAGCCATGAAAATTCTCAAAAAAGCAATTCGATTATATTGCCAGAAGCCATTCATCTCCCCACGTTTCATAAACGGTGCAAATGCCACAAAAAAAAGTAAGCCTAAAGCATACAACACAAAACGTGTACAAACAATAGTATGTAACTGAACAGGCAAACTCAAGAAATAAGTTAATAGCAATCCTAAGCATACGGCTTGCAATAACACATTTTGCTTCAAAGACCATTTCAATCGCTCAACAAGCAGTGGTAAGGCTATAAATAATAACATGCCTAAATAGCAAGTCATCAATATCCGCGTATAATAACTCTCAACATATTTCTGACCGCTGCCGTCATGGTTAAGATGTACTAGGCGACACGCAAAAAAAGAACACAATATAGCAGCAATAATTCCTAGTGGAAATCTTTTGAAAGTAGCAGCTGATGCTCTAAAGAGATAGTTCAAAGAAGGAATAGTCATATTTTTAATATCTCTTAGTTTGACGTAATTCCTCTGCTATCAAAACCCGAATCTCATCAATCAGTCGATCGACTTGTTCCTTATCTAGGGAATCATAATATCCTCTAATTCGCTTATTAGGGTCAAGTAAAACAAGCATAGAACTGTGAATAATATTATTCTTTTGGGAAGTATCTCTAAAAGTATCCAAAAGAAAGTCTTCCTTGACTAAATTATAGATTGTGGCCTCCTCTCCCGTAAGAAAAATCCATTTACCCGATTGTGCCCGGTACTGCCCAGCATATTCTTTTAATACAGCGGGCGTGTCAAAAGAAGGGTCCACCGTAATCGAAAAGAACTTAATCAACTTATTTTTTTTATACACCCTAAATACATCAGACATCCGCTTATTTATTTGCGAGCAAGTTCTTGAGCAACGTGTATAAAAAAAAGCAACTACCGACAATCTATTACTATCCGAAGGGAAGGATGTAGTTTGACTATCTTGATTCAGTAATTTAAAATCATGAACAACATGATAAATTGTATCTGGTATTTTTCTACCTTTTTTAAAATGAAAGCTGGAGGCTGGTATTTTAGGACCAAAAATACTCAAGGGTCGATATCGATTCTTTCCCTTTTCTTGCAATAAATAATAAGCCAAAGCAGGTACAGCAAGAATAGTGGCCAATATAAGCACCTTTTTCAATGAAAAGCCTTTTTTTATCAATGATTCATATGCACATGCATATATGAACCTTCCGTAAGCATAAGCGCGATTAAGTATATAATGAATATCAACGAAACGAGAATAGGTGCTTTAAATGCAAATTTTTCAAATTTCAAATGCATAAAATAGGCAACTATATAAAATGCTTTAACTAAAGTCAATACGATGTAAATAAAATTGCCTATATCATGATGAACAATTCCATGCGGGATCAGATAAAGCGCTATGACAAACTCAACAGCAGTAATACCTAGCAAATAAAAAAAAACTTGCCATATTTTCCTTTTTGTCATCGTGTGTGCATGCACTTCAGGCTCTGGATGAACTTGTTGCCACGCTACATTTTCCATTAGTGGATTTTCCATACCGGTACTATTAAAATAATCTTACTAAACTAAATAGAAGAAGGTAAATACAAACACCCAAACTAGATCTACAAAGTGCCAATATAAACCCACTTTTTCGATCATTAGATAACTCCCTCTTCGCTCAAAAACACCATTCAATGTCATTAGTAGGACAATGATGTTAATAACAACACCCGTAAAAACGTGAAACCCATGAAAACCAGTAATGGTAAAAAATAGATTTGCAAACTGAAGTGCGCCTACTTGATCAATACCCGTATAAATTTCTGGGAATCGTCCCCACCAATATCCTTCATGATGCAAGTGAGTCCACTCAGCAGCTTGACAGCCTAAAAACATTAAACCACCTACAATCGTTGCCAACATCCACCCCACTACTTGTTTCTTTGCGTGACGATGCCCAGCTTCTACGGCTAATACCATCGTTACCGAGCTCATAATCAAAATGAAGGTCATAATCCCCACAAATACTAACGGATATCCCCCATCAGCAATGCCCGGAATAGACTGAAATACTTC
Organism: Pedobacter sp.; assembly: GCA_008015505.1. Lineage (GTDB taxonomy): Bacteria > Bacteroidota > Bacteroidia > Sphingobacteriales > Sphingobacteriaceae > Daejeonella. The sequence goes on along the minus strand of SSFR01000012.1, from coordinate 68,192 downwards.
ATCAGGATCGGGCCAGGTGATTTTACTGAAGCGCTGCGCCCCATAATAAATCAGGAACGAAGAAAAAGTAAAAGCATCTGAAAGCAGAAAAAACCACATCATCATTTTACCATATTCCACCTCAAATGGCGACTTTCCTCCACTCCAAGCATTAATTTTTAATTTGTCTAATTGTGATATCGCAGTACTCATTTATTAATATGATATGTAGCTTTTTTAAAGTTTACACTATTGTCCCAAAAGTAAGAAAACATATAGATAAATCCAGAGGATATCTATAAAGTGCCAGAAAATCGAAGTCACCTCTAATCGGAATAAATTATGATTGTGAGGAATATTCTTAATACAGCCCAGTAAGGTATAAGTCAGAAAAAATATTCCCAATATAATGTGTAACAAATGAGCTCCCGTAAACACATAAATAAAAGATTGAGAAGCATTATAATTAACAAAATACACACCCTCTTCAATCAGTGTATGCCATGCAAGAAGTTGAAAAGCAAAAAATAGAATCCCTAGTAAAATTGTAAATACCAAATACCTCTTCTCTTGAGTAAAATCCAATCGTTTAGCAGCCCAATAAGCCCGATACATCGTTATACTACTCAAAATAATCGCTCCGGTACTGAACTTAAATATCTGTGGCAAAACTATTTTTATTCCCCTTTCAGCACTTCCGCCAGTGTATACAATAAAACCACTGGTTAATGCAGCAAAGAACATAAACGACGAAATGACAAACAACCACATTAAAAACTTTCTTGCACGCAAACTCTGTACATCTCCTTCAATGACTCGTTTCATAAATTTATTTGGTGATAAAATCAAACAATAAAACTAATTGGACAATTGGCAAATACAGAAATGAGGCGTACATCAGCTTTTTTGCCGCCAAAGTATCCATAGATCGGTATAAGCCCCATGCTTGTCCCCAAAATAAGAGTCCACTAATCATAGCCACAATCAAATAAATATATCCTCCAAAATGGTAGAAATAAGGCATCATACTAACTGATATCAACAATAGTGCACTCAATACGACAAATAAGGCACTTAACTTATCTTTCTTTGTAGTAGGTAATAACCAAAAACCTGCACGTTTATAATCATCATCCAGAACCCAAGCAATCGCCCAAAAATGAGGGAATTGCCACACAAACTGAATCAAAAATAAGCTGACGGGTATCCATGATATATGTGGATTCTCAAAGGCAGCAAAATAGCCTATTAAAGGGGGTAATGCCCCTGGTATAGCCCCAACAAACACCGCAATGGGCGATCTCCGCTTTAACGGGGTATAAACAAAAGCATAAAGAAAAATGGAAAAAACAGAGAGAATACCCGTTAAAAAGTTTAATTGAATTAAGATTAGCGTCCCCAAAATACCCATGAACAAACTAATGACTAAAGCTTGACCCGTTGTCATCCTACCAGCAGGAATAGGCCTATCTTTAGTACGCTCCATTAATTTATCTAGATCTTTTTCGATAATCTCATTGAAGCCATTAGCCGCAGCAGTGACTAAAAATCCACCCAAAGTCAATATTATCCAAAGCTTCCAATAGATTTCGCCTTGCTCTTTACTACCTATCAAAAAAGATACAGAAGCAGAGAACACCACTGTAAGTGTAAGCCTAAGCTTAATCAGTTTATTAAAATCCGAAATAAATACCCCACTACTCATTACCTAAATATATTTTATTCCTTCCCATCAACAGAATCAAATAAAACTGCGCTCCAAATAGTAAACTCGCTAATAAAATATGCATAGCCTGTGCTATAGGTGGCAAAGAAAGGTAATACAAAACTGCACCAATTAAGATTTGCAAAAATACAAGCAATAGGATATACACACCATATCTAAAAGCCAGTTCATTGGGTTGATAGTGACGTCTAATCATCACAAACAAAACACTATTCAAAACTAATACTAGAATAGCCATATCTCGGTGAAAATTTGAATTGAATCCTACCTTTGACACCCACTCCGATCGACTTAAAGCACTCATTGTTGTCGCCACAAAATCTATTTGTTCACGCACTTCAGTACCTAATACCACCTGCATCAAGGTCAATAAAAGGACAAAAATAGATAATCCCCTAAGAAAAATTGAAGATCGATCAGTCGAATCAACTGATTCACAGCCATAAAGGGCATAAAAATAAGTGTATATACTAATCGCCAAAATTAACAGCGCGACTAGCATGTGCACTGTAACTGTCCATGATAACAAATTAGTCGAAACAACTAAAGAGCCCAGCCAAGCTTGAAAAACAACAAGTAAAACATTACCGAAACTCAAAAAAAATATCCTTTTAGCTGAACGAATATAAGCCCATGAAAAAAACGAACAAGCAACCAAAAAGAGACCACAAACAGCACCTATCACACGGTTAAGATATTCAGTCCAAGTCTTAATTGCATTAAACACTTCAGGCTGCTGGATGGTTAAATCATGCCGAATACGATAGGCCATCTTTTTATAACCCAATCGATCTAATGTTTTTGCCAAGTGCTCATTTTTCGCTATTCGCTTAGTTACATATTTCAACTGATAGCCTGCCGGTAATTGAGTAATATCTGTAGGCGGCACATATTGGTCAAAGCATTTGGGCCAATCTGGGCAGCCCATCCCTGATCCAGAACTACGAACAATGCCACCCGCCAGTATTAGTGTAAAAAGAGTGATAATAGTGATCAAATTGGTAGCTAGAAATCTCTTTTTACTCAATAAATCCATATATAAATCCCTTATATTTAATTATTTACTGTTTTCAAAAATGGCAGCACCTCACTTGAGTAATAAGGTTCTTCTGTACACCAAAACAAATAATTGAGCTTCAAATAATCTTTCGCAAAAGAATAGATATCGGATATACTTACTTGTTTTCCCGTTTGAGGATTTACATGCTCATAATTGCCTTCTTGTATAGCTATCCCTGTAGGAATAATGTTGGCACAATCTTTAATAAAAACATAACTATTATCCATTTGACCCTTCTTATACACAAACAAATCAGGCCCCCCCACTCCTATCTTATTTTTTTTAGCATACGCAAATAAATCTCTCGTATAAAAATGATCATCATAAGGCAACCACTCGCCTGGCATGAAGTTAATATACTGTATAACTACTGACTTTGGAAAAGCTTTCTTAGCAATCCGCATATTCTCCTTTATGGCATTTTTATAACCCTCAAATGTAAACCCTGGTGGATATAATCTCCTCTTAGAACCAAAGTCAACAGCTGTTTCTGGCAAATTAATCCCATCAATTTGTCCATCAAATTTCTCACCGAGTTTCTTTAAAAGCAGATGAAATCTTTCTGACACATTAGAATCCCAACGCCTTGCTACCCACCCCGCCTTCTCATATCTTTCCTCATTATCGTCAAAAAAATTATATTGAGAATTTGCGCCTCCATGATAAATAGAGTCATTCAACAAATACTTCGGAATAAGTATACTTAGCGAATCGAAAGATACATCCTGAATTTGAATAAAAAGCTTTTTCCCTTTTTCTTTCAGAAAGTTCAGATCACGCTCTATCAGATCCAAATTATATTTTCCTTTTTCGGGTTCCAGCTCTTTCCAAGTATACTTTAACTGAGCTCCCTTTATCTGGCGAATAGCCAAAAAAGATTCATCATGGATTCGCTCTCTATCCATGTTAAAAAAAATATAATTATTGATCACAGACTGCGCACTAACGCCACTATAAATTAAAAAAAGGCATGCTAAAAAAACTATTCTTGATACACTATACATGATTTTAATATTCTACACACATATATTATAAATCAAAGGGCTTAGCTATATATAGCCCAGCCCTTCATTTTGAGTTTATAATTTTGATAGTCCTACTTGATTAACTAAACCCGAGTCGACATTTCATGTTTATGCTTTGCCTCCCAATCTAATTGAATACGTTCTGCTTCCATATTTCCTTCAAAATCATGGAGAAGATTAGAACTCATTGTTTGCGAGAAAGGGGTAGTTTGCTGGATGAAGTCCTCTTCATGCCCTGGCTTGCTGTAGTCATAGGGCCAACGATATACCGCAGGAATTTCTCCTGGCCAATTACCATGAAGATGTTCCACAGGTGTTGTCCATTCTAATGTATTAGCATGCCATGGATTGGGTGTAGCTTTTTTACCATAGAATATAGAATGAAAGAAATTATACAAGAAAGCTACCTGAGCCAAAGCCGCCACAATTGCTGCCCAAGACACGAACTCATTTACTGTTAGCCATTCCTTCATAAACTCAAATTCAGTGAAGGCATAATAACGACGAGGAACACCATCTAAGCCCATAAAATGCATGGGAAAAAATACTAGATAAGCTCCTGCAAATGTTAACCAAAAATGCAAATAGGCCAATTTCTCATCCATCATACGGCCAAACAGTTTAGGAAACCAATGATATACCCCACACAGCATTCCAAAAATTGCCGCTGAGCCCATTACCAAATGAAAATGCGCAACTACAAAATAAGTATCATGTAAATTAATATCCAATACAGAATTACCTAAAAATATCCCAGTCAATCCACCAGAAATAAAAAAAGAAACCAAACCTATGGCAAATAACATCGCCGGCGTAAACCGAATATTTCCACGCCACAGTGTAGCTAAATAATTAAACGTCTTTACCGCGGACGGCACTGCAATAATGAGTGTTGTAATCATAAACACCCCACCCAAAAATGGATTCATCCCTGTAACAAACATATGATGCCCCCACACAATGAATGATAGCACCGTAATGCCGATTAACGAGTAAACCATCGCATGATATCCGAAAATGGGTTTGCGCGAATTAACAGCGATAACTTCCGATGTAATCCCAAGTGCTGGCATAATCACAATATATACCTCAGGATGTCCTAAAAACCAAAACAGATGCTGCCAAAGAATTGGACTTCCTCCCTGATTAGGCAAAGTCTGCCCAGCAACAACAATCTCTGACAAATAAAAACTAGTACCAAAACTGCGATCGAATATTAACAGCACAACAGCAGCAACAAGCACCGGAAAAGTAAGTACTCCCAAGATAGCTGTTAGAAATAGCGCCCAAATTGTTAAAGGCATTTTCCATAAGTCCATACCTCTGGTACGCATATTCAAAATAGTACTAATATAGTTTAGCCCTCCTATCAAAGCTGATGCCACGAAGGAAGTCATGCTAATTAGCCATAAAGTCATACCTATACCTGAACCAGGAATTGCTTTAGGCAAAGCTGATAGTGGTGGATACACCGTCCATCCCGCACTCGCTGGACCAGTCTGAGTAAAAAATGATCCAAGCATAATGGCACAAGCCAAGAAGAATAGCCAATAAGATAGCATATTCAAAAATGGAGAAGCCATATCACGTGCACCGATCTGCAGGGGAATTAATAAGTTACTAAACGTTCCACTCAAACCGGCCGTAAGTACGAAAAACACCATCATCGTACCATGAATAGTTACCAAAGCCAAGAAAAAATCAGGCTTAATACGCCCCCCTTCAGCCCATTTTCCTAGAAATGTTTCTAAAATAGGAAAACTCTTATCTGGCCACCCCAACTGCAAACGGAACAACACCGATAAAATCATCGCAATAACAGCCATGATAATACCAGTTATAAGGAACTGCTTGGCTATCATCTTATGATCTTGGCTGAATATATATTTAGTGATAAAAGTTTCTTTGTGATGACCATGATCGTGATCATGGTGATGTCCTGAAACAGCATGATCCAATTTTACTGCACTTGCCATATTTATTTATAAAAATCTGTATAGATTACCAATTATGATTCTCTTATTTACAAACCAGCCGCCACTTGCATTTCCTTCTTCACGTCATCATTATAATACAAGGGCTGCTTGGCTAACCACTCCTGATATTCCCCATCTGCTACCACCCTTACCTTAGCTTGCATATTATAGTGACCCGAACCACATATTTTAGCACAAAGCAAAATATAATCAAATGTCGGATCATCTCGCCTTTCACGCATCTCTGCTGTTGTATACCGTGGTGTAAACTGAAAATAAGTAGGCATGCCGGGAACAGCATTCATTTGAACACGAAGCGTAGGAATATAAAAACTATGTAAAAAATCTTTTGAACCAATCATTACTCGTATTGGACGATTAACAGGCAGTACTATTTCCCCTGCTAATTTATCATCCCAGCTTTTTGGATCCTTAAAATTGATACCTAAACCATTGCTGGCAGAAATTAATTTATAATTTCTAGCACCCAACTGATTGTCAGCGCCAGCATAACGTATATTCCACTTAAATTGTTCCCCAACCACCTCAATACTTAAAGCTTTTTTCTGATCTTCTTCAGAAATCGACGTAATTGATCTCCAAGTAAAAAAACCAAATATTACTAGTGTAGTTAAAACAATAGCTGGTATAACAGTCCAAATTTTTTCCAAAGCATTATTATGCGGATAAAAATGGGCCTTCTTACCTTCAATACCTCTATACTTAAATGCAAAACTAAACAGAGCAATATGAGTAAGAATGAATACAATCGTAGTGATAGTCAATGTTATCTTAAACATAAAGTCGATTCGCTCCCCATGAACTGATCCCGACTCGTGAATACTCATTGGACCATGGACCGTATAAGACCAATAAACCCCATAAAGACCAATTATTAGCACAAAAACAAATAGTACTCCCTGAAACCTCCTCCAATTAAAAGATTCTTTCTTTCCTTGCATCTCACGAGACAACTCATATACTTGCAATACCTTACCAACAATAGTAATAAACACACACAGTAAGAAGAACAGCATACAATAATACAGTGCTGATTTATATGTGGATGAGTTATCTGTTTCAGGCTTTTTAATTACGTAATCAGCAAATCGTGCATTGGTATCTACTGCCGTACTAATCAAAGGCTTTATCGAAGATTTATTTAATAAAGCATCCTCCTTATAGATCGCACTATCAGTAGCCGTGGTAGTTGATACCATCGTGGAATCAATTGATTGCGCGCTCAAAGACATCTCGCACATCATCAACATGCAAACCCAAACAAATACCGTTAAGAACCTAATGCTAAAAAACTTTTTTAAATTCATATTTTATCGAACAATACGCCTGTACAACCTTGAGCTTATTTAAAGTTTATTTGATTTTATTCTTTTGGCTCTTTTTGGTTGCAATTTCGTTAGATTATGGAGCCATAGAAGCCCCGCTACGGCTCCATAATCTGCCTCATTTCGCTCAAAAACAACCTGCAATAATTTCATAAAATAAACTTTAAACAAGCTCCTTAATTATATTTGATGATGTAAACTCTCTTCTAAAAAAGGATGATGAATGGGAACTAACGCCTTTTTGCTCAATTGAGAAAGCATTAAGAAAACAAACAATCCAGCAAAACCAAGTGCCGTACCTATTTCAATAATTCCAAAACCACGATGCTCAGCTACAGTACCGGGCATAATCATCATATAATAGTCCAACCAATGGCCACAAAGCAATAAAATACAGACGTACATCAAAGTATTCATTCTGCGTTTAGCATCACGGGTCATCAAAATTAATATGGGACAAATAAAATTGATCACGATATTTACCCAAAACCAAGGCAAATACTCCGGCTCCCAACGCTTGTAGAAATACACTGTTTCTTCAGGAATATTTGCATAATAAATTAATAGAAACTGTGCAAACCAAACGTAAGTCCAGAAAATAGAAAAAGCAAATATAAATTTACCCAAGTCATGCAAATGGCTTTCATTGATCCAAGGTAGATGCCCTGATTTCTTCAATAGAATAACTGTCAAAGTGATGGCACACAAACCACTCACCCACATAGCGGCAAAATTATACCAACCAAACATGGTCGAAAACCAATGAGCTTCTAAGGACATAATCGTATCGAATGCCCAAATTGGTGTGGTAAATCCAAAAATAACCAAAAATACCGCAGACCAAGTAATACTTTTACGATAGCTATTCAATCCCCCCTCCATATCTTCGTTAGCAGAAAATTTAGTAAGTACGAAAGAAAAAATACTATACACACCTAAAAAAACAACCAATCGAGTTAAAAAGAAAGGCATATTCAAAAAGCTCGCTTTACCTGCAATCACTGCATCATAGTGTGGGCTATTCGGATCAGTCAAACCTTCAGCATGCCAGTGATGATACAATTCATGCGTATATAATCCTCCTGCACAAACAGCAATCAAAATAACAGAAGCAACAGGCAATACTCTTGCAAATGCCTGAGGGATTCGAACTAATCCAGCAGACCAACCTGCTTGCGCTACATATTGTATAGCCAGAAAAAAAAGCCCAGCCGCACATACACAGGTAATATAATAAGCCATTAGTAAAAGATTCGCAAAAGTGCGCTCCATATCACCTGTAAAAAAACCATATCCAACTGATATGATTCCAATTAGAATGGCAACTAAACACCAAACTCTAGGTTTACCAGAGAATTTGAAAAGCTCGGAAAAATTATGATTATGACTATGATTTCCCATCTGGTTGAAAATATCTATTGTAATTTTTGTAACTCGTGAACGTACATGACAATCTTCCAACGCTCGGTCGGCGTTAACTGATACTTATGTGGACCCATTAGATTAACACCATAAGTGATAGTATGGAATATCTTTCCGTCCGTTAAATCTTTCATTGCACCACCCCGAGAAGATGTTCCAGTGGAATACGATGGTGGAGGGGGAAATTTCTGTAGTTTAATGATTGAGCCATTTCCTTTACCATCAAAGTTATGACAGTGTGAACACATATTCAAATAAAGAGTCTTTCCTTCTTCCAAGTTGGCCATTGTCAGCGGATATGGATTACTTAAACTTTTACTCGCAGCCTCATATCCCTCCAGTGTATTCGGATAATCATCTTCGAGACGATCAAAACCAACGGGGGTAGTTCCGTCAGGAGGAAGTTGGGCTGTCTTTCCATCTTTAAAATTTTCATTGGGTTGATCTGGATCAAAAGCTTTATGCTCATACATGTTAGGGGCATATTCTAATCCTGTACTTCTATTATTAAAGCAAGAAGACATGAACACAACCACAACAACAAGAGACAAACTGAAAATTAACAAACGCAGCTTATTCATAACTAACATATTTTCTTTCGTTGTACTTAACTTCTACTGCACCAGCCGTCTTCAAAAGGTGATCAATTTTATCCAGATGTGGATTCTTCTTCGCATCTATGGCAATAATGAATCGATCATCCGTTGCACTGAGGTCCATAACACGTGGTGCACGCCCCGGAAATAAATGATTAGCAAAAAAGAAAGTGCCCACCATCCCAAACGAACAGAATAAAACCGTCAACTCAAACATGACAGGAATAAAATCTGGAAATGCAAACGCCGGCTTACCCCCTATGTCAATCGGCCAATCCAAAACCAACATGTAAAAAATCATTAAAAAAGCTGTAATCGTACCCGTGATACCAAAACAAAAGGCTGCTATAGGCAAACGCGAACGCTTTATACCAAGCTTTGCCTCAATTCCATGTATAGGCATTGGTGTAAAAACATCATATATACTTATGTCGTTAGCCTGAAGCTGCTCTATACCATGCATCAGATCATCTGGATCTTCAAAATGACCTAAAATATATTTTGTGTTACTCATTTGCTATTACTGTTTGAGGCCGTTTATTTACCTTTTGCATACGCTACTTGTGGAGCAACGCTATCATATTTCTCCAGAGAATCTATATAAAACTGAGCATGCGTTTGGTCTACAGCTTTTTCTGTAATCAGCTTTTGTTTAGCCTGATCACTGGAGCTCTTAAGCAAAAGCTTCACCTCTGCCATCGCAATAGCTGGTAATACACGTAAGAATAGGAGAAACAATGTAAAGAAAACACCAATTGAACCAATAAACACACAAACATCAACCACGGAAGGATAAAACATCACCCAACTTGATGGTATATAATCGCGATGTAATGAGGTCACGATAATTACAAAACGCTCAAACCACATACCAATATTTACTACAATAGACAATATCCACGATGCAGCAATACTGGTACGTATCTTTTTAAACCAAAACAATTGCGGAGAAATCACATTACAAGTCATCATACTCCAATACGCCCACCAATACGGTCCACTTACCCGATTCAAGAAAGCGTATTGCTCGTATTCAGCACCTGAGTACCAAGCAATGAAAAGCTCTGTCAAATAAGCCACCCCCACAATCGAACCCGTTACAATGATAATTTTATTCATCGATTCGATATGAAACATAGTAATGTAGTTTTCAAATCCCAATACTTTGCGAGCGACCAATAATAAAGTTTGCACCATAGCAAAACCTGAAAAAATAGCTCCAGCCACAAAATATGGAGGAAATATCGTGGTGTGCCAACCAGGAATTACAGAAGTAGCAAAGTCCATCGATACAATCGTGTGCACTGAAAGTACCAGTGGAGTAGAAACACCCGCAAGGATAAGGGATACAATCTCGAAACGCTGCCAGGTCTTCACCGATCCATTCCAGCCAAAAGAAAGAATAGAATAAATACGACGACGCAAACCCGTTGCCCGATCACGAATCGTGGCAATATCTGGTAACAAACCCGTGTACCAAAATATCAAAGACACTGAAAAATAGGTCGAAATAGCAAACACATCCCAAACCAATGGTGAATTAAAGTTTACCCATAACGAACCAAATTGATTTGGAAGCGGGAAAACCCAATAAGCCAACCATGGTCGCCCCATGTGCGAAATAACATAAGTTGCTGCACAAATTACAGCGAAGATGGTCATAGCCTCTGCTGAACGATTAATCGAGTTACGCCAATTTTGGCGAAACAGAAGTAATACCGCCGAAATGAGTGTACCAGCATGGCCAATTCCCACCCACCATACGAAACCTGTAATATCCCAAGCCCAACCTACCGTTTTATTAAGACCCCAAGCACCAATACCCGTCCAAAAAGTATAGCTAACTGAACCTACCCAAAGCAATGCCCCAAGTACCGAAATAATGAACCCAATCCACCAAGCTTTATTAGGTTTATTTTCTACAGGAACCAAAATATCCGCTGTCACTTTAGCATAGGTAATATCCCTACCTGTGACTAATGGTTCTCTAAGTATTGATTCGTTATGAGATGACATCGTATTTAAATTTCTTATTCTCGTGAAACTGTTTAAACCTCTACCGTATTTCTAACCTTTGTCTGGTAGCCTATTCCAGGTCGCGTGCTAATTTCTTCCAATACATAATAAGTACGCTCACTTTTTAAAGCTTTTGAAACTTCGGAATTAGGATCATTACCATCACCAAATATGATTGCATTGGTAGGACAAGTTTGTTGGCAAGCCATTTTAATATCCCCATCCTTCAAAGGTCGTTTTTCTATTTTAGCCTGAAGTTTTCCTGCTTGAATACGCTGAACACACATGGAACATTTTTCCATCACCCCTCTTGAACGTGGAGTTACATCTGGATTAAGGGCCAACTGCGTAAACTCATTGTTCAAATAGTTATCAAACCTTGAATCGTTCCAATAGTTAAACCAGTTGAAGCGCCGCACTTTATATGGACAGTTATTGGCACAATAACGCGTACCTACACAGCGATTATAAGCCATTTGATTTAATCCCTCCGAGGAATGAACCGTAGCTAATACTGGGCAAACTGTCTCACAAGGCGCATGATCACAATGTTGACACATCATTGGCTGATACACCACCGATACATTATCCATATTATCCAAGCGCTTGATCTCATTCTCTTCAGTTACCGATTTTCCGTCTTCCTCAAATGAATAATAACGGTCAATTCGCAACCAGTGCATCTCGCGACGACGACGAACCTCATCACGCCCTACTACAGGAACATTATTCTCGGCACTACAAGCCACTACACATGCACCACAGCCTGTACAAGCATTTAAATCAATAGCCATCACCCAACTATGACCCGGACGATCATAGTCTTTCCAAAGGTCTACTTTGTTTTCAAATCGACGACCTGTGCCTGCATTAGGATCTTTTAAGTACTCCTTTAGCGTCGTTTCTCGAATAATATTTCTACCCTCAATCGAATAATGTGTCTGCGTTTGTGCCAATTCATAACTACCACCTGCCTTAGTAAGCGTAGCTAAGCTCACTGCTTGAATTGTGCCATTATTAAAACTTAAAAATGGATAGGCATTTTGTCCCACTCCAGAACCTGCTTTTCCTGCTTTAGTACGACCATAACCCAAAGCAATAGCAATCGTTCCCATAGCTTGCCCCGGCTGTAATAATGCAGGAAGTGTCACTTGATTGTTGCCAACTTTAACCGTCAACAAATCAAATTCTTTAATACCTAGTTTCTGAGCATACTTAGGAGCAATGGCCACAAAGTTATCCCAAGTTACTTTTGATACAGGATCTGGAAGCTCCTGCAACCAGGGATTGTTAGCAGCTTTACCATCACCAATCACTGTATTCTCATAAAGACAAAGCTCAAGACCTGAATCTCCAGCACTGCTTAATACCTGGCTTCTATTCACAATCGTTTGCGCAACAACACTCAAATCGTGCTTAAACGTATAAGCATTCATTTTTTTCTGACCTGAGTAAACAGAACCTGTCTGTAAGAGCTGTTTCCAAGTAGAACCAAATTTTGGGAGAATGTTTTTAGACCAATTATCTTTTACATATTGATAATATGATTTGACTGCAGCGTCAGACCAGATTAAAAATCCTTCTTCTGCATAACGCGTATTACCAACAGGATTAATTGTTGGCTGCATAATGGTATAATAGCCTTCTACGGGATTAGCATCGCCCCATGATTCCAAATAATGATGATTGGGGGCAACCACCTGACATAATGAAGCTGTTTCATCTTCACGATCAGCAAAAGAAACACGAAGCGCCACTTTACTCAATGCCTCTGAAAAATCCTTCGCGTTGAAATAATCATAAGCTGGATTCGAATTCAGAAAAAATACAGCACCCACCTCGCCTCGCTTCATCTCATTGATAAATGCTACATATTCAGAGTCATTGCCAACGTATTGATAAGATGGGTTATCTAAATCAATCGTTGTACTATAATTCCCTAATAAGGAGTTGATCGCATTAACTAAAGTTTGGGTAGATACATCATTAGAACCACACACAACCAAAGACCTACCTTTTGCAGCACTTAGTTCTTTAGCAACTAATGCAATAGCTTTATCAGCATTAGGATTACTTGCAATTTTTTTAGCTCCTGGTAGTGAGCCCCCTAAAGCATTATAAAGATTAATCAAAGCGATGCCTTCTTCAGAAGGCTTTAATGGAATTCGCGTATCGGCATTGGTACCTGTTAAGCTCATTCCCGCCTCAAACTGAATATGGCGAGACATTTTTTTATTCTTCAACGAGGCATTATTTCGATTGGATGCGTAATCCCGATTGAACTCTACATGAGAAATCCATGTGCCTAAAAAATCAGCAGCGAAACTCACTATAACATCTGCTTTATCAAAGTGATACCTTGGCAGAACCGCTCTCCCAAAGCTATTCTCATTGGCCTTGATGATCCCTGTATAAGAAATTGGATCAGCCTGAATATGCTTGGTATTGGGATATTTTGCCACAAAATCTGCAATGACAGACTTAGTCGATGGACTATTAACCGTAGATGAAACGATACGTATTTTCTTCCCAGCGGACTGAACCTTGTTTAGCTCAGCTTTAACCCACTGATCAACTTGATTCCAAGTAGCGCCCTTACCATTAAGTATCGGGTTTTTCAGCTTCGATACGTCATACAAATCCAATACAGAAGCTTGTCCTTTTGAATCTAAACCACCTTTACTTAAAATACAATTGGGATTCCCTTCTAGTTTAATCGGACGGCCTTCTCTAGTTTTTACTAAAACACTATGGCCATTAAATGTAGAAGAATAATAATTAGGTATACCCGGAACAACCTCTTCTGGCTTAATCAAATAAGGAATCGATTTGTGAACAGGTACTCGTTGGCAAGCCGCAAGCGTTACTGCCCCCAATCCAAAACCCAAGGCTTTTAAAAAATCACGACGTGGAGCTACTGTACTTAAACCGGCTTCGTTCAACACCTCCTCGATAGGAAGAGGTTCAGCAAATTCGTTTTTGTTATTTTGGGCAAAATCTTTGGTATTGTGCAGCTCTTCTAAGCCTTTCCAGTATTTCTTATTGCTTTCCATTTAAGCTATATCAAAGTATACGTTAACTTAAAATTATCCTAATAGTGGCACTTCGCGCACTCTGTCCCACCTAAAACGGCAGCCGTAATTTTCTCTCCTTTTTTCAGCTTTTCATGTGCTGCTATTAAGCTGGCATAGTACGCGTTTCCCTTGTAGTTGACCTCTGTTTCGCGATGACAATTAATACACCACTTCATCGTCAATGGAGAATACTGATACACCTCTTCCATATTTTGGATAGGACCATGACATTTCTGGCACTTCACACCAGCAACTTTGACGTGTTGCGAGTGATTGAAATAAGCAAAGTCAGGCAAGTTATGAATACGGATCCACTGAATAGGCTTGGGACTTGACCCGTATTTCTTGGTTTGAGGATCGTAATCAAGGGCACGATAAATTTTCTTTATTTCAGGGGATATCTCACCATTATATTTATCGGTAGCCTGAACATAGTTGTGGCAGTTCATACATACGTTTAATGACGGAATAGATGCATTTTTTGATTTATAAGCACCGGTATGGCAATACTGACAATCAATCTTGTTAACACCTGCATGCAATTGGTGGGAAAACTTAATAGGTTGAACAGGCTGATAACCTGTATGTACATCGGTATTCCACATGCCTACCCACCCCACAGTTCCCAACACCAGCACAACACCCAAGACGATAAAGAATATGAATTTTTTATTTTTAGCGCGCAACTTCAAATAGGCAATTAACTTTTGCACTTTTCCCGTTTCATTCACCACTTCTTCCTCAAGAGCAACACCCTGTTTTTGCAATAAAAGACGCTCAAAAGTCTTTATGACACGATTCAAGATTATAATGACTAAAAAGGCTATAACGATCACCAAAATCAAGCCCCCAAGCATAAAATCACTTACCTCATCATTACTACTCGAAGCTCCATCCACTGCACCTGCTGCATTGGTTGTAGCTGGCTTATTTCCTTCTTCCTTAATGTAAGCAACGATACTTTTAACATTCTCAGGAGTCAACTCTGGAAATGCAGTCATCACATTGGGCTTATATTGGTTTGCTAAAGCAACTGCCTTAGCATCCCCAGAAGCGATCATTTTTTGAGAATTTTGAATCCACTTAATTAGCCACTCCTCATCATGACGCTGATCCACATCTTTCAAAGCTGGACCAATCACCACCCGATTTACCGCATGACATGAGGTACATTTTGACTGAAATAAGGCTTTGCCTTCAGATACGCTTTGTGCAAATGACACTCCTCCCACAAAGAATAAAGAAAGTACCAGGAATACCCGCTTAACGCTTCCAAAAAATAATGAGACGCTCCTCATATCCAATATTTATGCTATTTAAATTGATCTTAAATAATTTGTAAAACCACCGCCCACTTTAACCAGCACTTTCGAGCATTTTTAATGCATTTACTTAATTTCTTACAAGGCTTAAAAAAGACCGCTGCCGCCCAGCTTTTGACCTCGCAAAAATATCATTTATTAACCTAAGCATGACACTCCGCTGACATTTTTTTTCAATATTTATAATCATTCTAAATTGATGATCAATAACCAAATTCAATACCTTCAATTCATGATATCTAAAAACGCAAGAGCAACTATGTATATGACAAAAATCAAATCTCTTTTAATTTTAGAGTCTGTTTTGAAAAACCAATACTATTGTTTTAACACCCATGCAAATATCAATGGTGCAACAATAGTAGCATCTGATTCTACAATAAACTTAGGGGTATTGATATCGAGCTTCCCCCAGGTGATTTTTTCATTTGGAACAGCTCCAGAATATGAGCCATAAGAAGTCGTGGAGTCAGATATTTGACAGAAATAACTCCAAAAAGGAATATGCTCCATCTCCATATCTTGGTATAACATAGGCACCACACAGATTGGAAAGTCACCCGCAATTCCCCCACCAATTTGAAAGAAACCTATCCCTTTTCCAGATGCATTTTTCACGTACCAATCAGCCAACCAAGCCATGTATTCGATTCCACTTTTCATAGTGGAAGCTTTAATCTCATTTTTAATCACATAGGACGCAAAAATGTTGCCCATGGTAGAATCTTCCCATCCAGGAACAATAATCGGTAGGTTTTTCTCTGCTGCAGCTAACATCCATGAGTTCTTGGGGTCAATCTCATAATACTGTGCTAGCTCACCACTTAATAATATTTTATACATGAATTCATGCGGAAAGTAGCGCTCGCCCACAATATCTGCATCCTTCCAAATTTTATAAATATGCTTTTGTAGTCTTCTAAAGGCTTCCTCTTCAGGAATGCAGGTATCTGTAACCCTGTTGTAATGATTTTCCAGCAGATCCCACTCATCTTGTGGGCTCAAATCCCGATAGTTAGGAACGCGCTTATAATGTGAATGCGCTACCAAATTCATAAGATCCTCCTCCAAATTCGCCCCTGTGCACGAAATAATGGCCACTTTGTCCTGACGAATCATTTCCGCCAAGGAAATTCCCAACTCAGCTGTACTCATGGCTCCAGCTAGAGTAATCATCATCTTACCCCCTTCCAACAAATGAGTTTCGTAGCCTTTAGCCGCATCCAACAAAGCAGCTGCATTGAAATGCAAATAGTTTTTTTCTATAAAATGAGATATCGGTCCTCTCTCCATAGTCATAATCCATCCTAAATTTTGAACCGCAAAAATAATTATTTATATACAACCACATTAACTCATTTTAATACATAAAACTTGAATAAATTCTCTTCATCACACCAGCTCCATTTTTCAAACAACTAAAAATTAGTAAGAAAGGTTTAATTAAACGTCTTGTTATTTTATATATAAATAAATTTATATACAATTGCAATATTTTATTTACATAAAACAAAAAAAATGAAAATCATTCTAAAAGTATTCCTATGTGCCCCCCTCCTCTATTTACTAGGAACAGGATGTAACAAACCCGACCTAAGTCCTGAACCAACACCTACAACATTTACTGTACAATCCAACAGCTTTACAAATGGGATAGTAGCAGAACAGCCATCCCCACTACTAGGAGGAATGGAATCACCTCAATTATCCTTCAGAAATGTACCTGCAGGAACTCAGCAAATCGTAGCTGTATTGGAAGATAATACTAAGCATGTTTATTGGAGCGCAGTTCTATCGGGCAATGTAACAGACTTAACGCAAACCCAAAGCGGCACTCCTCCCCAATATCACCACTCCGATGTCATGACCATAATAACCCCTTTTAGTGTACCTCGTGCTAGGAATGGCTCTACTGCTTGTAAATTGACAGCTTTTGCCCTTAGAATCCCTATTACCCATGATGAGATGATTATTATATCACACCCTGAACAACGTATGACACGAGCTAATTATCTTCAACTATTCTCAGCTAGTAACAACAATCGAATCTTAGGTTTAGCTGAAAGCGTATATCCTATTAAAACTGCACAATCGCCTACCGGTGGTTGCACAGGATTCCCCTTTAGCAAAAAAATAGATAAGCTATCCCAGAAATAACCGCCGCTGAACCAATATAAACCTTAGACAATATCAAATCCAAAGGAGTTCAGGACAATACACCCGGCCAGACCTCCTTTTTCACCATAAACATAGAAATATCTAATGAAAGGAATATTTACTTTTTTACTATTCATTTCTTTAATCTGCTTATTGATTCCCGGATGCAAAAAGAGAGAAATAACTATCGTCACCCAACCTTTTACCATTCTATAGGATACTTTTAAAGATGAAATTCTTGTTTCTCCTTCTGGAGACCGGCCAGATGATACCTCCTTTATATTTGCCCCACATTTATCCTGGCAAAATGCACCACCAAACACTGCTCAATTTATTGTCATCATAGATGATAATAATCCAGTAAAACCACATATCTGGTGGCTTGCTTCTATATCTAGTACCCTCACTGGCCTAGTTCAAGAGAAACTTAACAAATCAATCATTCCGGATTTAATACCGATGTTTTTTCACTTAACCAAGCCACTAATGCCGATCCTATTTCCTAACCCGAATGAGGGTGGCTTAACAACTATTATCCCATTTTGCGGACCTAACCGATGGAACACAGCCACCTCCTGTACCCTAGAAATTTTTGCATTAAAATCAATCATGAGTGATACTGATTTTTCAACACTACAATCTGATGCATACCCCACGAACATGAATCGAGGAAAATTTACAACCTTCTGCAAAAGCCTATCCATCGATATCCTAGATTTAGCAAAAGTGAGCTATAGGATTAAGCACATTTAAAATAGTCTGAACTATGATCTATTTGATTGAATAATTCTTCACAGAACTCCCCCCACTCGAACAACTAACGATCCACTTATTGTATAACCCACTATCCATCGTCTACATTTAAATGATGGATAATGGACAAATTTTCTTTAAATCACATCAATAATAGTTCAGCGCAATAGAATGCGCTATCACCCTGACATTATTAATAATTGTTAAAAAAGTCACAGAAAGTTATCAACATATTCAAAGACATACAATATTAATATTTCATAATAGTTAAACAAAAAAATAATTAACTTATATTATTACCTACTTAATATAATAAACCCTAAAATAAGCTTTAAAAGCATCGTAAAGCTCATTTTTAATCCTTCTAACTCGTTTGTTCAATCATATGATTTTTTTTAACATTGCGTCATATTCTTCGTTACATGACTTCGGTTATGTAAGTTGGGTATTAAAAATTATATATAATTATTTAAAACAAAACAATTAAAAAAATGAAGAACAATTCAAAATTAATGCTGGGATTGGCTTTGGCGGGTACGCTTAGTGTGGCTGCCTGCAAAAAGAAAGAAGATGTGAAGCCAGCACCTGTAGCACCAACTCCTGCTGGTTCTGTAACACCAACAACACCGGTTGGTCCTGCAACTCCAACAACTTCGAAATTTCAAGTTACGTCTGCTTTGGATGCAAAAGGATTTAATAACACTGCTGCAGATGGTAAATTCCAAACTCCACAGTTTTCGTTAAATAATGCACCCAAAGAAGTTAAACAATTTGTGGTAATTCTTCAAGGTGATGAAGAAACTCCAATAGTTTACTGGATGGCTCGTTTTTCAGGAACAACTAAAGATGTTTTAGCACAAAACCAAAAACTTCATGGTACTAACATTAACATAAGTGAAGTAAATGCTGCAGCTGCTGCTACTAGCAAAGCACTAAACCTTACACTAACTGTTTTTGCTTTAAAAACTCCTTTAGCTGATGATGTAAAATATTACACTAAAGATGCTAGTACTTTTAAAGCTAAATATGCTACTAATATCATTGAGTCGGCTGCTGTAACTTTTGAAACAGTAAATAAAGTAGAGTTAAATAAGCTTCAAAAAGCATTTGATGACGAAGTAGCTAAACTTAAAGCTGCAGAAGCAAAAGTTAAAGCAGATGAAGCTAAACTTAAAGAAGCAAGAACAAACTTATTAACTTATATTAATGGCGAACTTGATACTAAAGGCTTAGTAGATGGAAAAAAAGATGCCGAATTTATCAGATTAAATATTCTTTTCGAGACTGCTAATGATAACTTAGAAGATGCTAAAGTAGAATTGCGCAAGATAGTAGCACCTACTACCTCGATAACTAAGATTGATCGTGAAGTTACTCTTAAAAGTGGTTCCACACTAGGAACAGTGGTAGCAGCAGTTACTGAATACACTTCAACTAGTGCTAAAGGATCTAAAGTAGATGCAGAAGATGCTCTTAATACAAAGAAAACTGCTCTAGGTATTAAACACATCTAAACTCGAGGGTCAAGTTTCCTCATCATTTCACAAAAAGGCTGTCTCTAAAAGAGGCGGCCTTTTTAGTTGCATCACATTTATTTGTGTGATTTCTTTTATTTGAATGAATTCAAATAAAAACTAAGCATCAGAGATACTGACCTCAAAAGCAATATCTCCTAAGCCACCTTTGATTAAATACTAAATTTTTTATCAAAAAGAACAATAAGTACTATTCAGCATCGTTTTAAAGACCAAAAACTAATTTATTTATCATTTAAAGCGATCTAAAAAAATGAAGAACACATGGAAATTTGTAGGGATTCTAGTTTTAACTGTTACACTAGGTATGGGCTGCAAAAAGGAATTTATAGACCCACCTACAAACAAAAATGCCCTTAAGACACAGGCCCTTCCTCCCAAAAAATCTTCCCCACCCATCTCCTTCCTGGTAGAAAAAGATGATAGCCGGTTTGGCTTGCATGGTACTCCTTCTCTAACACTCCAAAATGTGCCTGAGGGAACTAAGCAATTAGTCATTATGCTAGAAGCTACTGATGCTACGGCAACGCCCAAAGTACTATGGGTAGCTACAGCATCAAATACCCTTAAACAAATCCAAGCACAAGGCCATGGAGTAGATCCTACCCAAGTAACTGCAGGAACATTAACTAACATTATTCCTTTTTATAGAGCCGCAGGTTCCAAAGCTTATAAAACAGAGGTTTTTGCACTCAACCGTACACTTCTTCCAGCAGAAACGGAAAAGCTAAAAATCATGAATCGTGAAAGCTTCAAAAACTACATCCTAAATCCAACTCATCAGCTTAAACTTTTAGCATCAGTAGAAGCTAGCAAAACCAAAAATAAAAAGGGAGAGAATAAGACCGAAGTAATCGATGAAGAAGTAAAAATGTTAGAAGCCGCCATCAAAAAAACTGAAACTGCTATCACCAGCGCCGAAGCTGCTAAACAAAAAGTAGATGAAAAATATGCCGCAGGAAGTGCCACAGGCAATACTGTCAAAAAAGCTGAAACTAAGTTGACAGATCTCAAAAGTGAACTTTCAGCATTAAAAAGCAAGCTAACCGCACGTCATCAACAGCTCCAACAGGCTGCCCAGCTGTTGAAAAGTTAAAGCCTCACACGGATCCTCTAAGAAAGGAACTCTCAGTAGTTTCAGATTTATTATATATCCATCAGTAAAGACTGCCTTTTTTGAGGCAGTCTTTACTGTTTAATCACACTCCTAACAACAAGCTCCATTTTGGGAAAAGATTAAAAAACTTTGAATAAGCATTAAATCAAGATGCAAACAAATTATCTTTGTATATGTGTCAATCATTAAGAATGAGACTACTCCTTTTTATCTTTTTCCTTGCTACCAGCAACAATCTATTTGCACAAAAAAACATATTCAAAAGACTATTTTCTGATCAACCAGATACAACTAGATCCAACAGTTTTTTACCTATACCCATTGTAGCGTATGCACAAGAAACTGGTCTTGTTTTTGGTGCTACAGGTCTGTATTCATTCTATACTGATCGCCAAGATAAAAACAATCGAAATTCAACTATTTCTATTGATCTAGACTATTCTACCGAAAAACAAGCTACTGCCTTTGTAAAAACAGACATATGGGGCCTTAACAACAAGTACCACTATGTCAGTGACATCCGGTACAAGTTTTTTCCATTTTATTTTTATGGTATTGGCAACCAAACCCAAGAAGCAAGCAAAGACCTTGTCCTTGAACGTATGCAGGATATCCTCCTCACCGTAGAAAAAAAAACTGGGAGTATCTTTTATACCGGAATCGATCTGGGTTTCAATAATTATGCTTTTGAAGCCAAAGAACCTAATAGAACATTTGATACCTATCCTTCTTTACAAGGTAGAAATGGTGGAAAAACCCTATTTATAGGACTCTCCCAAAATATTGACAGCCGAAACTCTAATGTTTACGCTACCAAAGGCACTTATTTAAAGATTGGCTTTTCATATTGTCCAAACTTTTTCGGAGGAGCAAACTTTGAAGGTACTTTTCTCAAATGCGACTTTCGCTCGTTTAAAAGTATAGCCTCAAAACTTGTCCTTGGCATCAATGCCAACTATCAAAGTATACAAGGCGCTAGCATTCCTTTCTATTTACTACCACAACTTGGCAGTGAAACAATCATGCGAGGCTATTACACCGGACGTTATCGCGATCAGAATTTATTAGCAGCACAAGCCGAACTACGCTACCGCTTCATCCCTCGCTTGGGCATTGTTGGCTTTATCGGTGTTGGAAGCGTTTATGACAATGGTGGTTTCAAAATCACTGATAACAAACCTTCTTTCGGCACCGGAATTCGTTATTTCTTTGAAATCGAACGCGGCCTAAGCATCAGTGTAGACTATGGATGGGGCGAAAAAAGACCAAGCGAAAATCGTCAACAAGGTCTTTATGTGAGTATTGGGCAGTCATTCTAGATAAAAGTCTAATTTATCTCTAACTATCATGAGGTAATTCAGTACAAGTCTGATCCGCATGTTGCACAGGCTCTAAAAATCCACAATCAATAAAATACCTAAAGTACCGCTCAAACAAGGCTAAGTTCGAAGGATGGCATACTACCTCAACTAATTCAGCATGTGTTTGCTCCGAATTGAACCTCGAATCGGTATGATCTACTGCTTCCACATCATCCGTAAATAACGATAAAAAAGGATACAAAGCATTTTGAGGATCATGCTGCACACGTGCAAGCAACTCTTGGCGCCAACTTACAGAAGTACGCGGCTCTAAATGATAACCTAATGCCCGCACATAGTTAAAAACCTCATTCCAGGCGATCGTATCCTTATTAATCAAGTGAAATACCTTTCCTAGAGAGCTGTTTTTTTTCGATAGATGTACAATTGAATTACTGACAAAATCCACTGGGGTGATATCAATAACACTAGTCAAAATTGGAGCGGTTTGAAGCTGAATGCAGCTTTTAATTTGATTCCAAAGCAAATCTGAAGTATGACAAGTGCCTATTTGACTATGACCAGTAATATGACCTAAGCGATAAATCGTAGCCGGAATCCCGCGCTTTTGAGCCTCTAGAACTAAACGTTCGCTAACCCATTTACTCTGTGAATAGCCATCTAAAAGCTCCGGAACAACCTCTAGTGGTGTCGACTCCTCAATTTCTCCAAATCGAACAAAAGCCTCCTCAGAAAAAACACTAAACGTTGAAACATGATGAACTGGCTTTAGCTTAGCACAACAAGCAAAACGTATGATTTCCTCAGTACCCTGAACATTAGTAGGCTTTAATAATGAGTAGGGATAAACAAAATTAACCCAGGCTCCGCTGTGATAAATCATATCTATTTGTGCTGCTCGTCGCTGAAATTGCTGCTCATCCCAACCAAAATAAGGCAGTGACAAAGAACCAACTAGAGGAATAATTCTGGACATAAATGCTTCATTCCCTAATTGATAAGTACCCAAGTTTTTCCGAATTTTTTCCATCGCCTCCCCAACATCTACTGCACGTACTAAACAATAGATGTTTGCACGCGTCTGCTCCAACAACTCAGCAAGCAAATGTACCCCCACAAAACCTGTTGCTCCAGTGAGCAAAATAGAAGTTGGCTCGTCGTTTACTATCAATCCTGTGGTTGCAGATGGAACAATGGCCGGATCTAATTGTGCCTCATGCTCCCAATCAATTACGGGTACTTGCGTCACTGAACCATCACACTTGTTACTCAAATATGCTGCTAGCTTAGCAATAGTTTTACAATCGAAAATATCCTTCACTTCACAATTAAGCCCAGCCTGAATCATTCGATTGACTAGTCGAATACTTAAAATAGAATCTCCACCAATCTTGAAAAAATCATCCATTTTACCCACCTTTTCCAGTCCCAACACTTCTTGCCAGATACTAGCTATTTTCATTTCTATTTCTCCACTTGGGGCGGTCTGTTCTTCTGTCATTACCACAGAATCTGGCTCAGGTAATGCATTTTTATCCAACTTCCCATTGACCGTTAATGGAAATGACTCCAACTGTACAAAAAAATTGGGAATCATATACTCTGGCAATATCTTCATCAAGCTTAGCCTCATCCCTTCTCTCTCCAAAGGGGGGGGCTGGAATGAGGCCTCATAATAAGCGACTAAGTATTTGGCACTTCCTGTTTCTAATTTTTTCTCCTTAACTAACACACAAGCCTGCTTAATCCCATGAATACGAACCAAAGCCTGCTCAATCTCGCCCAATTCAATTCGATAACCCCGAATCTTGACTTGATTATCGTATCTCCCAATAAATTCCAAGTTACCATCAGACAAATACCGAACCCAATCACCCGTCCTATAAAGGCGCGTATAACCTTTTCTCTGATCCGCTTCAGTTACAAATGGATTGGGAATAAAACGCGAATCCGTCAATTCAGGTTGATTAAGATACCCCTGAGCCAACCCTGCACCACCAATATATAATTCCCCTTTGACTCCAATTGGTACAGGAGACTTATTCCCATCCAGAACATACACCTGTTCATTCAGCAAAGGTTTGCCAATATAAGGTTTACTTGCATCCTTTACCTCATAAGCCGTACTCCAAATCACCGTTTCAGCAGGTCCATAAACATTGAATACCTTGCCAAATGATTGGATTAGCTTCTCTGCGATGGAAGGCAACAATGCTTCACCTCCCACCAAACAAATCTTATCAGACAGCTCATTTGGATACTTTAACACCAATTGCAACAAGGTACTGGGCGTTTGTTGGATTATCCCACTAGCTGCAATTTCTTCGGCCGTCACTTGATGAATCGATGATAATATGATGGCATGTCCCGTAATTAATGGCAATGCATACTCTAATCCAAAAATGTCAAACACATAATTGGTTAAACTCAATAAGTTCTTTGAAGTATTAGCAAGTTTGTCACATAAGTAATCATTGAAATTATAGATAAACTGAGCAAAGGCTTTATGTTCTATTATCACTCCTTTAGGTCTGCCAGTCGTTCCTGAGGTATAGATAACATACGCCAAGTCCTTCGACTTAGCCAATTGGGGTAAATCAGAAGTATCTAATTGACCATAGAACTCCTCTCCGAGATCAATTTGAATGAGCTTATCCTGAGGTAACTGAACCGGATGATTCTTTCTCAAATGACTCTGGGTAAGCACAAATGCCGCACCGGTATCTTCTAAAATATAGTCTACTCTTTCCTGTGGATAGCTAATATCGATTGGCACATAAGCTCCTCCGACTTTCATGACAGCTAGTATGCCTATAAGCATTTCTACACTTCGATCGAGATATAAGGCAATCAGCGTATTCGGTTCCAATGGTTTTTGAGTTCGTTGATCGTACTCCTGACGAATATGCCGGGCCAATTGATTGCTCTTTTCATGAAGCGCCTGATACGTTAGTTTTTGTTTCCCAAAGACTAAAGCCAAAGCATGGGGTGTCCTTGCTACCTGCTCTTGGAAAAGCTGATGGATCATTCTATCCCTTGGATACGGACTTTCCGTCGCATTCCATTGATGAATGAGCTGATTATATTGATCAGCATTGAGTAAAGAATACGAATGATATGGCTGCCCTGGTGTTTCTACCAACTGCATGAGAAGGTGTGTGTAGTAGCCTATCAGTCGCTGGATTGTATCCTGATGAAATAGGCTCGTGGCATAACTAATTTGTCCGCTAAGCGCTGGATAGCTGTTATCAATGGTAATGGAGAGATCAAATTTTTCAACTTCATAAAGCCCTGTAAGTGATATCGGCTTTAAGTATGATTCAAATTGGCCAACAGGAGACCAATCTAAAGAATTAAAATCCTGTACAGTAAATAAAACCTGAAAAATGGGATGGCGTGAAGCATCTCTGTTCACTCCCAATTCACTCACCAACTTCTCAAAGGGCATATCCTGATGCAATTGTGCCTGGATTTGATCTAGATGAACCTGCTGAATGAGCTGATCGAAATTTTGCGTCTTACTAAGCACAGCCCGGTGAACCTGTGTGTTGACAAAAAAACCAATCAAATCCTCTGTTTTCTGAACATGTCTACCCGCAGTCAGCCCACCGACAACAATATCATCCTGACCTGTATACTTACCTAATAACACATACAAGCCACTTAACAGTACAGTATGTATGGTCGTTCCATGTTGCTGAGCTAATGCACGTAAGCGCTCACTTAGCTGCTCATCGAAAGTAAATGCCTCACTCGAACCTCGATAATCTTTTTTGCTAGGCCTAGAATAATCTGTTGGCAGCTCTAAAGTCTGATATCCTGATAAATAATGTGTCCAATAATTTAGTTGGTTTTCCAAAACTGCAGACCCATTAAAATATCTTTTCTGCCATACGGCATAATCCTTATACTGGATATCCAAAGGTGATAAGCTACAATCAACTTCCTCACTCACATAAGCCTGATAATAAGCCCAAAGTTCACGCCGAAAAATACCCGATGACCAACCATCACTCGCAATATGATGCAAATTGATTAATAAAATCGTTCTACTTGGAGCACTTTTCCCAGATTCTGCTGAAGATTGGATGGTATAAAATTTAACACGTATCGGATAGGATACCTGTAAATCAAAAGGACGAAGAATGTCTTCTTTTAAAAGCGTCCAATAATCTGATTCATCCGTTAGAATGACATGTTCAATAAACAAGGGTTCTTGGTGCACGGATTGAATGCCGTGACCTTGATTAACCACTTCGATAGTACTTCTCAAAACCTCATGTCTGGATACAATTTGCTGAATAGCATATTTTATCCCATCCAAATCCGTGTGCACATCCAATTCATATACTTCTGGTAAGTGATAAGCACTGGTACCCTGCTCATACTGTTCAATAAACCACAAGCGCTCCTGTGCAAAAGATAAATCCGCTTGATATGCCTCTATTTTAAGAATATTAGTCAGTATTTGATTATTCGTATAAAGTAAAAGTTGCGCAATACATGGATACTTAAATACATCAGCTACATGTACTTCATATCCCAATACCTGACTCATTCGATGGGAAACCTGTATAGCCAAAATGGAATTTCCCCCAATTCTAAAAAATTCATCCCTAACACCTACCCGATCTAATCCAAGCACTTCTTGCCAAATGGCACATAACTCCGCTTCCATCTCCGTATGAGGACCCATATATTCCTCATCTGATAAAATAAAGTCGGGCTCTGGTAATGCAAGTTTATCGACTTTACCACTTATGGTTAGCGGAAATGATTCTAATTGTACTAAAACCCTTGGCACCATGTACTCTGGTAGTACTTGTGATAAGCAGTGCTGAATAACCTCTTGGCTCACCCCCTTCACCCCCTCATCGATCCTATAATACCCCACCAAATAGGAATGAGTGCCTGTTTCCAACACTATTTCTTTAGCTAATACACAGGCTTGTTTAATTCCTTCGATCTGAGCCAATGCATATTCGATCTCTGCTAGCTCAATCCGATATCCCCGAATCTTGACGCGAGCATCTTTTCTACCCCAATAAATAATCTGTCCATTGGGCATTAATTTCCCATAATCTCCTGTTCGATACAACTGCTCCCCGGGTATAAATGGATGTGCACAAAAAGGGTTCTGAGACATCTCGTGGCTGACATATCCGGATGACAAACAAGCTCCCCAAACACATATTTCTCCTAAGGTATCGTATGGAACAGGCTTTAAATCTTCATCCATAATAGATACTTGCACATGATCAATGGGTGTTCCAATGGAGAGCCTCATCCCAGCCCTCTCCTTTGGGAAGTGCTGGGATGAGGTGCTGTACGTATTATAATCTTCATAGGTATCAAAATAGGTGGCATCTGCTGTCACTTCTGTGGAACCATAGATGTTCAACAACCTTTTGGTATCGGATTGAAAAGTATCATAAAATTTTTTGACAAGCTGATATTTTAGCTCCTCACCACTACAAGTCCAAAGATTTAATTTTTCGAGTTTTAGCAAATCCTTCCGATCAGCATTTAATAGCTCATCTAATAAAGACGGAACCAAAACCAACCTACTGACCCCATGATGAGCTAGTTTTTCAATCACTTTTCGAATATCAAAAAGTTCTTCTTTTTTGATCAACACAGATGGAATTCCCTTCAATAGTGGACCAAAAATCTCCCAAATATGATCTACAAAACCAATTGAAGTTTTAACACAACATACCTCATCTTCCTTAAAGGGATAACGATTCCACATCCAATATAGCCTATTCATAATCCCCAATCGATTGATTTTAACACCTTTCGGATTACCTGTTGATCCTGAAGTATAGACAATACATTCGATGTATTCTGCCTGATCGACTATCGTTTCTGGATAAAAAAACTCATCGGACCCACCCATGATTTCTGCTAGATTTTCTGCTAACCAGACCTCATCAAGCAAAAATTTCGATTCGCTATCCTCCAAGATGTAACCAACTCTACCGGCAGGAATCTCCCGATCAATGGGCACATACTTACAACCTATGCTTTGAATAGCCAAAAGTGTTGCAATCAAATAACTCGTATTCTCGAGCTTTACCGCTATAGCCTGACCTGCTATACACGAATTAAGAATTAAATAGTTAGCTATTTTATTTTTTAACTGATTTAACTCATGAAATGATAATTCTTGCCCCCCATCAATTAAGGCAATAGCCGCAGGGGTCTTACTAACTCGTTCCCTAAAAAGATCATCAATAGACTGATAATTAGGGTAATTTTTTTCCACGGCATTCCATTGACCAAGGATTGGACTTTTATATTCTTCATTATTAAATAGATCCTGTTGCATAGGCTGATGTAGCTTTACATTAAGAATAATTGGAATATATTTAAAATAGACAGATTGAACTCATTCCCCCCCTCCTTCGGAGAAAGCTGGGATGAGGCTTCTACCCCATAGTCTCTACCTTACGCTGCTCGAAACCCTGAAAAAATTGACTTGGCATGACCTGCTTTTCGATAATTGGACCTAGAATTTGGCTAACTGTATCGAGATAAGTCTGATAATCAAGATCTTCCACTGCAGAAATACGTGAAAATGATTTTAATAAAATACTAGTTCCAGCCAAAACACCTGCCGCCACTTGCATCAAAGTGGCATTGGTATCATAACCAATTGCTTGATGATGTTCATTTTTATACCCTAGCCAATACGCACCATAACGGGTTGTTTGTAACAAAACACCCACCGTATCAGATCCTTCCAATTCAAAGCTCTTTGGGACCAATAATACTGGGGTAATCAATTGTAAATTTCTAACCTTGGGAAGATGCAATGCCGAAATGGCAGGAATGCGATAAATAAACCCACTGGTGATACCCGGGTATTTTTCCCCAATAGTAACAGATTCTTCATGTGGAACCAGCATTCCATTGATCATCTTATCATTGCAAATGACATCCAGGGTGTAATCCAAAGGCCTAGAGTCGACCCATTGTACACGACCCTGACTGACATAGCCTGTGGAACGCTCGGTAAATTCAGCAAAAGCATGTTGTGGATTCCAGGTGATGGGGAACTCTGCATCCTTGAATAGGGAAGCCTCGGGTACAGTTGTAGTATCTTCCTCTGTAAAAATGATGTACTTTAAATCAGCTACTAGCGCTGCTTTATCGATCAGATTGATGTTTGCCAACCGTTCAATACCTCTTTCCACCAATGCATTGACTACACCCGGATTCATACCACTTCCCAGGATCACTCCTGAATTTATTCTGGCTCCTCTATTGATAATTGCATTTCGTATTTCTAAAGCCCGAACTAGCATCAAACATCGCGGATGCTCCTTGGCATAAACCTCTGGCCAAACACCATAACCTGAATTGAGATAAAGAACTCCCAAACTGACACATACTTGTACAAACTCGATTGTTTCTATATCGGCTACCTCAATTAAAGCATTGATTTTATAATCAATAAGTAGCTTTTCCAGATCCATATGACTAGAAATATTGAAACCCGAAATAACCGTGACATCATACTTAGCCTTCAGTTGTCTGGTGACCTTAATATCTACACAACGATCAACTAAAAATAGCTTTGTACCGAGCGGAATAATTGAATGAGCGATATCATTTTGTGCTAAAATATTAACAAAAGCACTTCCTATGCCACCAGCAGCTCCCAATAGCATGACATTTAATGAGCCAACTTCCATAATTTTTTTTGTAACTGTTAATACTGCATATTCTTATTGATATGTTCAGATAGATATTCCTCCATAAACTCCCGACCAGTAACCATTTCATCTACTTTTCCTAAAGGAGCTAGTTTAGTATGAATCTTGGGTAGGGCCATAAACGGATATGAGATACGAGCGGATTGTCTTTCCGATAATCTGACTCTGTGTTTAAGGGCCGGAATATGCCCTCCAGAAAGAAATTGAGTCAGTTTACCAGGAAAAATAATGGGATTGCGTTCAAGATGATGCGGTGTTATCCACTGGCCATCCTGAAACACTTCAAAATCATACACTGCTCCATGAGGCATGGCAGTAAATAGACTCTCGTCTATATGCTCCCCCATTCGAAAAGCTCTATCGCTTTCAATCTCTGTCGAACTATAGGGATAGAAATAATTCACCAACATTGTAAACTCAAAATCTGCAGAAGATAAACCTGAAAGCCTCAATTTATCATTTTCGAGAATTGCATCAATAATTTTTTCACCGAGCTGACATAACCTCATGAACAACGATTGATAGAGAAAGTCCAACTCTGGGGGTACTGACTCATTACGTCCAGTAGTGAGTGTATACGATTCTTGCATATCAGGCATATTGGGATCGCCCGAATGCTCATACCCTTTTTCCAAATAACCACCATATCCATAAGAATACTTTCGCTTATAATCTAATGATTTACCAAAAAAATCTAAAACGCATTGATTGTACCGCACGTCGTATAAATCTTCATGCAGATAATTTACATTTCCAAGAAAAAAATTTTCAAAATTCATTTTATTTTGATTTAATTGATCTACATAATATATTATAATTTTCAAACAAATTAATATAATTTTCAAAAAATACATCTGACTACAATAAATTATAATCATTAATCGCCTTAGTATGAAAGATCACCTCGAACACCTATTCTGTGGAAGTACAGATATATACCCAACAGATACGCAGTTTCAGCCCAAGTCAATTCCGTGGAGTAGTTATGAACTAATTGGACAAATACAAAAAAATGAGATCTACTTAGATCCCACAATAATCGCTGAAGTTAAAGATGGTCTTTGGAATGATTTATGCTCTGAATATGATGCGGAGAATTTTTGTAATTACCTAAAAAACGCCAACATCAAATTAAGCAACGACTTCAAGGCTTTTGAACACGTTTGGCGTCGAGATGAATTCAACCATTACTTAGGCTTTAGACGAATCTATTCACTCTTATATGATATTCCAGAAGATTACTTAATCAAAGAAGTGGAGAGAAGACCAGTCAATTTTGAACCCATCCAGTTCATGCTCGAAGATGAATTCAAAATTTGTCTTCTTATTGCCTATGATGAAATCGCTACAACAAAAAACTATGCTTCTGAATATGAATTTTACAACTCGTTTGGCCCAAGCAATCTTCTGAGATGGATTAAAAATGTAACCCGAGATGAGGCTTACCATTTCAATAATAGCATGGAACTTATTGGCAAAAATTTCAGAAATAGAATCCCTGAAATTCCAGAGCTAGTTGACCATTTTATTGATTGGGATCTTCATGGGGAAGCATATCATGGTACATTTGTGCTCGACCACGATGGCCCCTATTTCACTAGCGAAGTTTTAAATATGTGCGGAAATACGATAAAGAATTATTTTTCTAGGAGATAAAAAGTATCTCCTAGAAGTAGATATCTAAAAGAGATGCGGGCTTACAAATTAGCGATACACTCATTTAAATCCGCGAAATCTCTTATAGGATTTACTAAATTATTTGGAGTAGGGAATACCCAACAAGAACCAAAACAACGCTTGTGGACTAGCAAACATCCATCCCCACTCACCCCCATTGCATTGCTCCATCTCCTTGACACTCATCTGATGAACATCAAATATTTTAGATTCCAAATTTTTCATGTCTTTAATTTATTTTATTATTTATAATAGTCCTAACGTACTATAACTAATTTATAAAACAGAAATTTAATTACAATAAAATTAATAATATATTAACATTATTTAACATAATGAGAAAAGATTGGCTGCATTTTTATCAAATGGACTTTGTTCAGGAACGTTCAAACTATCCAAAAATAATCACTCAAGCGCGAGGCTGTTACATCATCGATCAAGATGGAAAATCTTATTTCGATAGCTTAAGTGGCGCATTCTGTGTCAATTTAGGATATGATAATATGGATTTACTGGATGCTGGATATGAAGCGGCTAAAAAGCTACATTTTGCCTCGCCTTTTTGTGTTGCCAATAATCCAGCTATTGAATTGGCAGACAATATTTCAAACTCACTAATCAGCGTATTTAATCAAGAATCGCAAGTTTTTTTTACCAATAGTGGTTCTGAAGCCATAGATACTGCACTTAAAATTGCACTGGCTATCTCTAGAAAACGAGGAGAAAATCGAAGATTTTTCATCTCTATGGACAATAGCTACCACGGAACCACCTTCGGTGCGACATCTATTTCTAGCTATCCGGGTTGCCGCTCACAAACGGGTAATCTATACCCAGAAGTACTATTTGCACCCAATAGTACTTCTTGTGTTTCCAATTCTTATCAAGCACTCAATGAATTCCTCCTTCATCTACCCATTTCACCAACTGAAATAGCTGGATGGATCATTGAACCAACCGAAAATCAAGCAGGAAACAGCCCTGTTCCTCAAGAGTTCATGACAATCATTGACGCATTCTGTAAAAAATATGGCATCCTACTCATTATTGATGAAGTGATCACTGGATTTGGCAGACTAGGCTATCAATGGGGAATAGAAGAATATGCAATCGAGCCCGATATTTTAGTTTCAGCAAAGGGACTAACTTCCGGCTACGAATCCTTAGGAGCGACTGCCGTTAAAAAAGAGTTGGAAACATATTTTAGAGGAAATGATGACGATTTTTTGATGCATGGAGCAACTTTTGGCGGCCGGCCAGCTGCTTGCGCCATCGCCAATAAAGTGTTCGCACTACAAACTGAACTTGCTATTTTCAGTCAGGTTAAAACCAACAGCAAACTCGTAGAAAATAGGCTGCTCCAATTTGATAATCGATTCCCATTTATTAGTCAGATTTCAGGAAAAGGACTTCTTTGGTCCATTCACTTCTCTAACCACATGGATAGCGAACAAATCAATCAGCACATTACTGAAAAACTATGTACCGCTGGTGTATTTCCATCCTTGTATCAGTCCAGAAAAGCCCACGCTTTAGAATTTGCTCCTCCTCTAATAGCCACTGAAGCTGAACTGAACGAGGTTCTTGACAAATACCAATCAGTTCTAGAAAATTTACCCGCTAGCCCCCTAACAGTCGGGCCGCAAAACCACCGAATTTATGAGGCGGGTATTTAAAGGCGGTTTCTACCAGTATCGAATGTTAAAATGCTCTCTGGCTTGCTTAGGACGTACAAAAGCAAGGCCCAACCAAAACAGATCAATCGTTACCGTAACTTGGGGGTGTTCTTTAATCCACTCCCAAGTCATCTTTATTTCCTGATTTCGGTATTTGGTGTTAAATAATATGACAGAAGTCTCTCCAAGTTTAGGAATGCATTGATTTAAATGTTTCTTGGCAATCTCTTGATCATCTATACAGCCAACCGATACCCAATCGATCAATTCCATTTCGTGCGCTATATTATCCCCCATGCCAAAGATCTCCACACCAGGTACAGCTTTGCGAATATAGGCTGCCTCAGCTCCTAGTACGGTACCCAGTTCAATGATCCGTTGAGGGTTAAAATGGCTTGCTAAACGATATATCAGCCGTGCTAACCGAAGCGGACCACATTTACCAGCCCAACCAGCTACTGAACGATTCATCTTAGCCAGTTCATCTGGCCTGGCTGAGCGAAGTTGCTTCAATTCCTGATAATCCGCTTTAGAGCTAAAATCATAAATAACCTCATCAACCAAGCGATACACGAAAGGAGAATGTAACCCATGTCTATTCTGAGCTTTGAACTGATGAAATAAATAAGATACTATCGACTGGCGATTAAACATCGGCATAAAATTAGTAAATTAGTATTTCGAAGCAGAGATGGATCAAAAAGAGATTAAATCATTAATCAAATTGCTCGATGACCCAGACCAAGAAGTGTCCAGGCACGTAGAAGATCGGATTTTGTCCTATGGAAACGGTATCATTAAGTATTTAGAAAATGCATGGGAACAATCTTTTGATGCTGTCTTACAAAACCGGATCGAAAACTTGGTTCATAAAATCCAATTTAAAGCCACCAAGGAAGAATTACAGTCCTGGATTTCACATGGTTCTTTTGACCTACTCCAAGGATTAATCATCATCAACAGGTATCAATACCCCGATCTAGACGAGCAAAGAATAATCAATCAAATGGAGGTCATCAAACGTGACATTTGGATGCAAATGATCTATGAAATGAGCCCCATGGAAAAAGTAAAACTAATTAATCATGTACTCTACACAACCTATGGCTTTTCAGGGAATACAACCAATCACAAAGACCCTCAGAACTCTTACCTCAGCCAGGTACTAGAAACTAGAAAGGGAAATCAAGTTTCACTAGCTGTCATTTACCTCATTATTGCGCATAAATTAGACATTCCCATCTATGGGGTCAATTTGCCACAGCATTTCATATTGGCTTATATGGATACCGATAAACAACATACCATGGAAGATCGGATTCAGTTCTACATCAATGCCTTCAACAAGGGATTTATATTTGGCCGCGATGAGGTCGATTCTTTCTTGAAACAACTCAACATCAAGCCCGAAAAACATTTTTACGAGCCCTGTACCAATCAAGACATTATCAAGCGTGTGATTCGAAACCTGATCAGCGCTTACCAAAACCTGGCTGCTGTAGATAAAACTGCTGAATTAAATGAATTACTTGAACTATTTTAATAACCTGTTTGCCCCAATTCAAGACAACTGTTCAATCAATCGTTTCATTTCCGCATGAAGGGGCTTTTTTTCATAAAGGATGGCATATACCGCTCGGCATATGGGCATATACGCTTGATACTTTTGATTAATCTGATATAAGCAATTAGCTGCATAATATCCTTCAGCGATCATGCTCATCTCCATTTGAGCCGCTTTGACCGTATAACCTTTCCCGATCATATTTCCAAAAGTATAATTACGACTAAACTGCGAATAAGCTGTTACCAAAAGATCACCCAAATAAACCGACTCCATCATATCCCGATTAATTGGGTAAACGGTATCTACAAAGCGTTTCATTTCCCGAATCGCATTTGAAATAAGAACAGCCTGAAAATTATCTCCATAGCCTATACCATAACAAATACCACTAGCAATGGCATAAATATTTTTCAGCACAGCAGCATACTCTATTCCGCAGATATCATCAGAAACACTCGTCTTAATGTAATACGTATCCATCATAGCTGAAAAATCGGCGGCCAATTCGATGTTCTGAGAAGCTATGGTTAAATAAGACAGTTTTTCTAGAGCAACCTCCTCCGCATGACACGGGCCACCGATAACCAATATATCATCTAAAGAAATTTGATACTTCTGATGCATAAATTCACCTACAATTAGGTTCTCATCAGGTACAATACCTTTGATGGCTGACACCATTCTTTTTCCTTTGAAATCACTGGGACCAAGCCCTTGCAAAGCATCTTTAAGAAATGCAGCAGGTACACTCAGAATCAGTGTATCACAGGCTGCAATGATGGATTTTAGATCAGAACTAATATGATCTGGAAGTATTCTAATCTCAACAGAACTAAGATAGTTGGGATTATGTTTATGTTGATGGATATATTTGATTAATTGCTTACTTCTCATCCACCAAAAAACTACTTTCCCTATTTCATTGTCACAAAGTATCTTAGCTATCGCTGTTGCCCAGCTCCCACCACCAATAATTGCAATCTTTTTAATGCGCTGACTCATCTATAAATTATCTAGAAATCGAGCCGGTCTAAAGTTTATTTTATTTCATTATTTTGGTTCTTTTTGGCTGCAAAATCGTTGGATTTTAGAGCAATATTCTCCTACTATTGCTCTAAAATCCACCTCATTTCTCTCAAAAATAACCGGCAATTATTTCTTAAAATAAACTTTAGATCGGCTCAGCATCAAAGATGATGACTAATTACCTGTTTCTGCAAATTAATCCTCAATATCAAAGCTGTTTAACCTTTTAAATTTTGGCTAAAATAGACAGGAAAATACAATACGTATAAAGTAGTATATTTTCACACCTATTATACCTATACTTTTTATAAACAGTTATATATACTTTACTTGCGCACAAGACATTTATAAACTAAAGCAATTAAGAGATGAAAACCAGTTTAAAGCTTGCATTAAACATGATACTTGTCATACTATTAGGAATAAGGTGTAAGAAAGACCTGGTAGTGCCTACATTAAATAAAGATATACCTGCAGCGACATCATCAGGGAATGCTGGCTGGAGGGTCCAACAGCAGCAACCAACAGCTAAGCAGCGGGGAGCAACTAATGAAAAACAAAAAGTGAATAGGTCCCCCAGTTTGAAAGGCGGCCAACTAACCCGGAAAGAAATACGCCAATCTATTGATAGAAGTGTACGGGGTGGTCGCTCATTCTTGCTGGAAAATGGCCAACAGATTTATCTGGATAAATTGGATTCAGGGAGGTTCAACGCTGTAATGCTAGATGAAGATGGCTTTGTTTTGGAAAATATGAAAAACCGGTCTTCAAATGAATTAGCCAACAAGGCAAAAACTGATAATTGGCCTGTTTATATTCAACAAAAAGTTGATAATGAACATTATTAGCTATAAGCTCATTTAAACTTTTTAAGCTACTTTCAAATCACTGCCAAACCAGAACAAATTTCAATATAAAGGAGGTGTAGATGGACCCGGTAAAACCATTCCTGTGGTTACATCTGCATTGTTTCTTAAAACTTGCTCTGCATCATAAAAAGTGGGTTTAGTCCATTCCAGTTGAATTGGAATCTTTTTTAAATCCACGCCCCGTTTCGAAAGACTATCTAAAAAGCATACCATCTCCTTTTTTGTAGGTCGATAATGTCCACTCTTGCAAGTTATTGCCACTAACTTACCCCGATCAACAGCAATTTCTCCCGCTGAAAACACACGACCACCACTTAAGAAACTCGAATGGTGGAACGTACCTGACTTATGAGAATCTGAATAAATGGTATAATTCTTATCCATCACAAATACAGCCCAACCATTTCCACTATGCATAGTACTCTTAACACCTGTATGATAGTGTTTTCCTGAGCTATCAATAAAGAGTCCATTTTGTATACGTATAATTTTCCGTTTTCTTTGTTGTTCATCTAAATATTCAACTCCATGGCCCTTACTGTCCATTATTAACGAAGCTTCCTTAATTCTATTAGTATCTCCAGAATAAAGCGCACTAGGAATATATACTGTTTCCAGCCATGGCAAAAAACTGAGAATTTGTTTGCTACCCTTCCATGCCGCGTATGCATTTATTAAATAAGCGGCTGGGATATGAGGGGCAATGACCTCTAACCAATCATTTCGATCATTTGGCCCCTCCCCGGAGTTCAAGATCTTTCCCTTGCCTCTAAACACAGGCGAGGCAAAAAGTTTTTGCCAGTTTTTTTTTGCTCGAGCTCTTCCTCCAGTCTCTATAGAGGCATTATCAACTATAGATGTTGATTGTAACGTCGAAGTAAGTTTCAACTGTAAAGTCTTTCTAAGATATTCTATAGCACTTCTGAATTCAGCCGAACGTGAATTGCCATCATTAATGAGTCCCACAGATTGATTACAAGCCACCTCTGAAGCTCTATTAATTTTTTCATATGTCATATTCAGCTCATTTGCAAAATATTGCTTGGTATTCTCAGAGACGACATATCTACGAGAACCAGGAGGGTTTTCTTTTCTATAGTCATAGAGCCCCAAAATAGCATCAACCCACATTGCTTCTACTCTACACCCAGCGATATAAGCCGACTCAACCGCATAAATAAACGCCTCTCTTTCTGAACTAAAATTCTGAGTAGCAACTCCGCCCCAAGTCATATTCAACTGCCACCGAAATGAATCGAACTGGTTATTATCTTCAAGTTTATTCGATTTTGAAATACCAAGAATGGTGCGTGGCACTTGGCATTCCTTATGTAGCCTTGAGATGATTTGGTGTAAATTCACCCAACGCGTGTCAAGATTATTTATGTTAGTCCAACTAGGCCAATACTTAAGCGCTTCGGCCAAATATTGGTTCACCGTTTCTTTAAGTGTAAATGACTTTCCCACGATATTAATAATTTTTTATAAAAAATTAACACTACACACTACACAGAGCAATCATCTTCAGAAAAAGGCGATTTTCTTGAAATCAACAGAAATAAGTTTTTGACAAAACTATATAGTCCACTTCAAGCAACTTAGCTAATCTAGTACCACAATATAGTAGACATTTACCTAAATAAATAGTTAAATTTAATTAAAAAATACAATATTTTCGTTATTTTTTAATTAAAATCAAATCAACTTTCAGCACGTATTAAGCACCTGATCTTTTTTACTCTTGAGAAACAATGCCCATTATTACCTTTAAACTAAGGCATTCAGGCCAAAAAAACTCAAAAACTTTAATCTCTAGATTGCATGACATCAAAAGGGCATACATATGATAGCATATTATTCTTATAACTATTTAATAATTAGTCATTTTATAACTTTCATATTGTGTCATGCCAATTATGATCCTGTTTAAAATTTATTTTATTCTTATGTGTCTTTTTGGCTGCAAATCGTTGGATTTTTTCGCCATCGAAGCCCTGCTATGACAAAAAAACACCCTATAATAATTTCATGAAATAAAATTTAGACAGGCCATATGAAATATTATTTTTTTTATTAAATTGGTCATGTAGCTCTCTTAAAAAATTTAAGAATTTGAAAAAACGTATAGCTATTTTCTCATCCGGGTCTGGCTCAAATGCTCAGAAACTCATGGAACGCTTTAAACAGCATGCAGAAGCTGAAGTGGCCATCATATTAACCAATAACCCCGAAGCTTACGTCATCCAAAGGGCCGACAATTTTGAAATT
Source organism: Pedobacter sp. (assembly GCA_008015505.1). Lineage (GTDB taxonomy): Bacteria > Bacteroidota > Bacteroidia > Sphingobacteriales > Sphingobacteriaceae > Daejeonella. Next base: position 28,962 of record SSFR01000012.1, on the reverse strand, counting down.
CCCACACATATTTTTGACAAACACGAATTTTTCGAAACAAATGACATCGTTCATCTGTTAAAAAATCTGCAAATAGATCTAATTGTACTAGCAGGCTTCCTTTGGCTAATCCCTGATAATATATTGAAAGAATTTCCCAATCAAATTATCAATATTCATCCCTCTTTATTACCCAAATTCGGTGGCAAGGGCATGTATGGAGATCATGTACATCGAGCAGTACTAAAAGCAGATGCAATAGAAAGTGGCATCACCATCCATTTTGTAAACGAATTATTCGACGAAGGAGAGATCATTTATCAATCACGTTTTAAAATTGAGAAAAATGATACACTGGAAACCATCAAATTTAAAGGTCAACAGCTAGAGCATCTACATTATCCTCGTATTGTTGAACAACTACTTCAAAAAATGAAATTGGTATAACCATCTTTTATTAACCCAAGCTATTTTTACACGCAGCAACACAGTACTAAACATTAACTTTGCGGCTCAAAAATTCCCTTAATGGATCGCCTTGTTCAAATCAAAAACGCTTTAATCTCAGTTTATCACAAAGATCATCTGGAACCACTGATACGGCAACTGCATCAGCTGGGTGTTGCACTATACTCCACTGGAGGTACTTATCAGTTCATCCATCATTTAGGAATTGATGCAATTGCTATAGAAGATATTAGTGGATACCCTTCCATTCTAGGTGGACGCGTCAAAACATTACACCCAAAAATATTTGGCGGTATTCTCTCTCGTCGTGAGAACGAAGCAGATCAAGTTCAACTCAGCGAATATGAAATTCCTCCAATTGATTTGGTGATTGTTGACCTATATCCCTTTGAAGATGTTGCCAAGTCAGGTGCACTTGAAGAAGATTGTATCGAAAAAATTGATATTGGAGGAATTTCACTTATACGTGCAGCTGCTAAAAACTATCGAGATGTAGTTGTTGCCGCCTCTGCTGATGATTATTCCTTGCTTAGTACCATCCTAGCTGACAGTGGAGGACAAACAACCTTAAATCAACGTAAAGCTTTCGCCAAAAAAGCTTTTCATATTTCATCTCATTATGATGCGACCATTGGTGCATATTTTGATCAACAAGGCACTTCATCAGCTCGAGAGTTGGGAAATAGTCTACCGCTCCGCTATGGAGAAAACCCTCACCAAAAGGCCTTCTTCCGTGGGGACCTACAGGAGCTATTTGATCAACTCCATGGTAAAGAACTGTCTTATAATAATTTAGTGGATATCGATTCGGCTATAGCGCTTATTGATGAGTTTGACCGGCCCACATTTGCCTTACTAAAACATACCAATGCTTGTGGACTAGCCTCTCGAGCAGATTTATTAGACGCATGGTACGCTGCTTTAGCTTGTGACCCTTTATCCGCCTTCGGAGGTGTACTTATTTGTAATCGAGAAATCGACTCTAAAATAGCTACTGAAATAACCAAACTCTTCTTTGAGGTATTGATTGCCCCCTCTTTCGAACAAGAAGCACTCAACATCCTGTCAAATAAAAAGAATCGCATTCTTTTGAAACGAAAACCGATTAAGCTACCTAACATACAATTTAAATCTTTGCTCAATGGGGTGATCCATCAGGATAAAGATTTAGTCACAGAAAAAGTCGATCAACTAAAAGTTGTTACTGATCGCAAGCCTACCGAAGCTGAACTAATTGATCTTATTTTTGCTAATAAATTAGTGAAACACACCAAATCTAATGCCATTGTACTAGCTAAAAATACAACACTAATTGCCAGTGGCATCGGACAAACCTCCCGAATAGATGCGCTTCAGCAAGCCATTACCAAGGCGAAAACGTTTGGTTTTGATTTGAGAGGAAGTGTTATGGCATCCGATGCCTTTTTCCCATTCCCGGACTGTATCGAACTCGCAGCCGGGACAGGAATTGATATGGTGATTCAACCAGGGGGGTCGATTAAAGATCAGGAATCTATTGACATGGCTGATCGAAAAGGTATAGGTATGGTAACCACTGGCATTCGACATTTTAAACATTAAACTCGTTTTTTACCAAAGCATTAACTGGCTTCTGCCAAATAAACTTAACTTTGAGTTCTTGAATTGAGCAACATAAAAATTACCCACCAATGAATCTGTTTAATTGGTTTACCCAGGAAATAGCCATCGATTTAGGGACTGCAAATACCCTAATTATACATAATGATAAAGTAGTAGTTGACGAGCCTTCTATCGTTGCTTTTGACCGTACAACAGGCAAAGTAATAGCCATTGGGAAACAAGCAATGCAGATGGAAGGAAAAACACACGAAAATATTCGAACGGTACGTCCCCTGAAAGACGGTGTGATTGCTGATTTTAATGCGGCAGAGTACATGATCCGAGGAATGATTAAAATGATCAATAATGGGAAAGGATGGTTTTTCCCTTCGTTACGCATGGTAATCTGTATCCCTTCGGGTATTACCGAGGTAGAAAAAAGAGCTGTCCGGGACTCTGCAGAAATAGCTGGGGCAAAAGAGGTTTACCTCATCCACGAACCTATGGCCGCAGCTGTCGGAATTGGGATTGACGTAGAAGAACCCATGGGAAATATGATTATTGATATTGGTGGAGGAACCACTGAAATTGCTGTTATTGCCCTATCAGGTATTGTTTGTGATCAGTCCATACGCGTGGCTGGGGATAATTTTGATAGCGATATTGTACAATACATCCGCAGGCAACACAATATCATGATTGGTGATCGTACTGCAGAAAAAATTAAAATAGAGGTCGGTGCCGCTTTACCTGAACTAGTAGATCCTCCGGCAGATTTTGCTGTACAAGGTCGTGATCTAATGACTGGAGTACCCAAACAAATCACTGTTTCTTATACGGAGATTGCCCATTGTTTGGATAAATCCATATCAAAAATCGAAGAAGCTATTTTAAAAGCTTTAGAGATCACACCACCTGAACTTTCAGCAGATATCTATCAAACAGGTATATTTCTGACAGGGGGAGGTGCTTTGCTTCGTGGACTAGATAAACGAATTGCTTCCAAAACTAAACTACCTGTTCATGTTGCAGAAGACCCATTAAGAGCTGTTGTTAGAGGTACCGGAATTGCGCTGAAAAATATTGGCAATTTTAAATTTTTGATGCAATAACCCACTGTACAATAGAAGAGTTTTTTACACAGAGCTTGTTTAAAGTTTATTTTATGAAGCCATTGCCGGTTATTTTTGAGCCAAATGAGGCAGATTTTGGAGCCATAGCAGAGCAATATGGTGAAAAAATCTAACAAAATTGGAGCCAAAAAGAACCAAAAAAGCAAAATCAAATAAACTTTAAACAATCTCACATATTAATTAGCCAAATCATCTGATCATATACGAGAATTCTAACTATGCGTAACCTATGGATATTTGTCAGTAAGTACAACGCATTCTTTTTGTTCTGTATATTTTTTATCATCTCCTTAACACTTCTACTGAATAACAATACTTATCAACGAGCCTGGACATTGAATGTTTCCAATCAATTTATTGGTAGAATCTATGAACAAACAAGTTATTTCAAAAATTACCTCCACCTAGAAGAAGTCAACAATAGTTTGGCATTGGAAAATGCTAGACTAAAAAATGAGTTAAGATCTTCTTTTTTGATCGATCGAGCTGAAAAGCATATTGTTACAGATTCTGTTAGAAAACAACAGTATAGCTACATTGTTGCACGTGTAGTTAATAATTCCATCCATTTAAGAAATAATTATTTGATCATCAATCGTGGCACCAGACACGGGGTGGAAAGAGGAATGGGGGTGACAGGGCCTGATGGAATTGTTGGTGTTGTGAGAGAGGTAAGTGAAAATTTTGCTCGGGTTCAATCCGTACTACATGCTGAAAGTCGATTTAGCGCTAATGTGAATGGTAGCATCGGATCGCTAGTTTGGGAAGAAGAAAATATGGATTCTAAAACAGCTACACTAAAAGATGTCCCAGGTCATGTCAAAGTAAAACCAGGTGACCTAGTAACCACATCTGGATATTCGCTTTTCCCAATGGGCATTCGAATCGGGACTGTTAAACGTACTGAACTTAAAAGCGGTAACAGTTTTTTAGATATTGAAGTAACTCTATCGACCGATTTTTCAAGCCTCCAATATGTGTATGTAGTGAATAATTTATTAGCTAAAGAGCAGCAAGCCATAGAAGCTCAGCCTCAAATGCCCTAAGAATGAGCAATATATTTACTCGAAATTTGGTTCGTTTTATTGTATTAATCTTAATACAAGTTTTTCTATTACAGAACGTGGGATACTACAACTTAGCTATTCCATTCCTTTATATCCTATTCATTTTACTACTACCTATTAAAATCCCCAATTGGTTACTTTTCATGTTATCATTTTGTTCAGGATTTGTTATTGATATTTTTTATGATACGTTAGGGCTCCATGCTGCTGCCTGCACCGTTATGGCACTTGCTCGGATACTATTCATTACGCTAACACTCCAACAAGATAAATACGAGAGTGGTCAAATCCCAAGCTTAGGAAATATGGGTCTAAGATGGTTCTTTTTTTATGCCACTACACTTACCTTCATCCATCACACGGTACTATTTTTGTTTGAGGCATTCCGTCTTTCTGACATATTATATACCCTATTAAGAACAATAGCTAGCTCCATACTTACAATAGTTTTAATACTTGTTTACGAATGCATCTTTTTTCATAGAAAAGAACGCTAAATCACCCTTGAAGCCAGATAATGAATCGCTTTTTTGAAAGAAAATTTATTGTACAAGGCATATTTATCGTCATTTCGGTAATTCTTCTGAGCCGCCTTTTCTATATTCAAATCGTAACTGATAAATATATTTTATCAGCCAACAACAATGTATTAAGAAAGTTAATCATCTACCCTGCTCGAGGAGCCATACTCGATCGTAAGGAAAAATCATTAGTACAAAATGAACCTGTGTATGACCTCATGGTCATCCCAAACAAAGTAAAATCTCTTGATACTGTTCAATTCTGTAATCTCATCGAAATAGACCGTGTAGGTTTTGATAAGCGACTGATAAAAGCAAAAAAATACTCCCCCTATAAAGCATCTCTCTTTGAAAAACAGTTATCTGCTCAGATTTATGCTTCTTTTCAAGAAAAACTATTTCAATTCCCGGGATTTTTCGTACAGAATCGAACTATCCGCAGTTATCCAGACAGTATAGCTGCACAGTTTTTAGGCTACGTTGGCGAGGTAAACGATCGAATAATTACTCAATCTGGTGGATTTTATCATCAAGGAGATTATATAGGAATTAGTGGCGTAGAACGGTCATATGAAACTCTTTTGCGAGGTCATCGTGGCATAAAGAACATCATGGTTGATGCTTTGGGGAGAGCCAAAGGTAGCTTTGCAGATGGAAGATACGACACCTTGGCCGCCTCTGGAGAAAGGCTGATCTCTTCATTGGACAAAGACCTGCAAAAGTTTGGCGAAAAATTGATGCAAAATAAATGTGGCAGTATTGTAGCTATTGAACCATCCTCAGGAGAAATACTTGCTTTTGTGAGTAGTCCGACCTATGATCCTAACCTTATGGTCGGACGAAAACGAGGATATAACTATGCTAAACTTTCTAACAACCCTTACAAGCCCATGTTTATTCGGCCCATACAAGCGGAATATCCTCCCGGATCTATTTTTAAAGCGGTCAATGCATTGATAGCCCAAGAATTTGGTGCTATTGACTCCAATACAACCTTCAATTGCACAGGAGGATACAGCTATGGAGCCAAAGGCTTCATGGCTTGCACACACAGACACGGACCCGTAAATCTGAGACAAGCCATAGCCCAATCGTGCAATACCTATTTCGGCTATACCTACAATCGAATGATTGACCATGCGAATATGCGTCCAGTAAATGCTTATAAACGTTGGTGGAACGCTGTAAGCCAATTTGGCCTTGGTAGCAGACTTGGAATTGATCTCCCTAATGAACGAAAAGGTTTATTACCCACTGATAAATTTTATACCAAACGTTGGGGTAGTAATAAATGGGGATCCGGATTTAATATCTCTTTATCGATCGGACAAGGTGAGCTAGGTACTACTCCCTTACAGATGGCTAATTTAGTAGCTACCATTGCCAATCGAGGCTTCTTTTATACACCACATCTGATCAAAGCTGTTGGGGAAAAAAATGTGATTAAAAAAGAATATACTGAAAAACATAACATAGAAATTGACACTAGATTTTTTAATGTCATTATTAATGGGATGAGCGATGCTGTTAATTTACCCGGAGGAACTGCCTATTTTTCAAAAATACCAGGTATCGATATGTGTGGAAAAACAGGAACAGTAGAAAATCCTCATGGCAAGGACCACGCCGTATTTTTTGCTTTTGCACCGCGACAAAACCCGAAAATTGCCATTGCTGTGGTGGTTGAAAATGTGGGTTTTGGTGCTACTTGGGCAGCTCCAATTGCTAGCTTGATGGTTGAAAAATATCTGAAAGATACCATTTCTCGCCCGCCTAGCTATTTGGACCGTATTTACCTTGCCAATCTGCTGCCCCCTATTCGGATTAAACCAAGCATAAATGTTACTAAAAGTGCAGACAGTGTAAAGAATAATCATAACATACTCAAGCCTACAGTAAGCATTCAGAAAAACAAAGCAAAAAAGCCTAATGAATAATAATAATCAATCTAAACCATTTTTCAGCGTAGATTGGACAGTAATAGTTATATTCCTCATTTTATGTCTATTTGGCTGGCTCAATATCCATGCTTCTGTTTATAATCCAGAAAAGCAAGGTATTTTCAATCTGAGCACTAATTATGGAAAACAACTTCTTTACATCGCCTCTGCTTGCCTTTTAGGTATGTTCATCCTATTATTAGACAGTCAATTTTTAAATGCCATTTCTCCTATTCTTTATGGAATCATTTTATTTCTATTAGTCCTTGTACTTATTATTGGAAAAAATGTAGGTGGTAATCAAGCATGGATCGATATTGGTCCCTTTAAATTACAACCTTCGGAATTTGCCAAATTCCCAACCTGCTTGCTCTTGGCCAGATACCTAAGCATGGATCAAGTGAAAATACAGGATCTCAAAACAAAATTGATTGCTGGAACTATCATCTTTATTCCCGTAGCCCTCATCATGCTTCAGCCGGATACAGGTTCAGCACTCACATTTACTTCCTTAATTATCGTACTCTTTAGAGAAGGTCTTTCAGGATATTTTCTATTCCTAGAAGGGTTATTAATTCTTTTATTCATACTCACCCTACTCTATGGGAAAGTGATCTTAATCAGTATGCTTGTATTCTTAGGAGCACTATTAGTTTACATCAATCGAAGAAACAGGGGCTTTGCAGCTACTTTACTTCTCACTTTATTCATCTCAGTAGTATTCGTCTTTTCTGTAGACTTTGCCTACAATCATATTTTGAAATCACACCAAAGGGATCGCATTAATGTTATTCTGGGAAAAGTAAACGACCCTAAAGGAGAAGGCTATAATGTTAATCAATCTAAAATTGCGATCGGATCTGGGGGTTTATGGGGAAAGGGATATTTAAGAGGAACTCAAACCAAGTTCGACTTCGTACCTGAACAAAGCACCGATTTCATTTTTTGTACCGTCGGTGAGGAATGGGGTTTTGCTGGATGTTTTTTCGTTATTGGCTTATACCTATTTCTATTATTACGCATCATCAATATTGCCGAACGACAACGGTCTTCATTTAGACGAATTTATGGATATGGCGTTGCCTCAATCATTTTTTTCCATTTCTTCATAAATATTGGTATGACCATCGGAATTATACCTGTTATTGGGATACCCCTACCATTCATGAGTTATGGCGGCTCATCGCTTTGGAGCTTTACCATATTGCTATTTATCCTCTTAAAACTAGACTCCTCTAACCGAATAAATACAGTATAGTCAAAAAGCGGGCTAAAAATATGAGCATGTCTAAAGTTTATAAACGCTAAACATGCTCTTTGTCATCCTTTTGAAAACCTGCGGACTAATATCTTATAAAACTTATCGACAACGCTTTGTTTAGTAGCCCAATCATTTTTTTTTGAATAATTAGCTTGCAAAAAATGCTCAACCTCTTCCATCGTATTTAGTTGATTAATCCGATCAATCGCTTCACCATAGGCTAAGCCATACCCATTAAACAAATCCTTGATAAAAAGTAGCTTATCATTCAAACTAATCATCGCCTTTAAATCAACTATTGCGGCATGTTTACTCAATTGATCCGTAACCACTTGTTTATGCCGATCATTGATCGTGGCCCCTGTTGCAATAGCTTTTTTAGCCACGTTAGATTTTGCTGTAGGGGCTGAACTAACTGATTCATCCGTTTTCATTTTCTGAGTAATAACCTGCTTTTCAGCCGATGTAAGTGGACGATCATATAGTTCATCGACATTTTTTTTCTCAAAATCGAAGCTAGTAGCTAATTGTCCCCTCAAACCCAATTGCCAGTTGGGAATTTTTACGTCTTCACCTCCAGCAATTTGACCTTGTTCCTGCTGGATATTTGATGTAGGATCCTGATTCTCTGTATTGCTAATGGGAATAAGAGAAACCTCACTCTGAGTTTTAGCTGGCTTTTGTTCTTGTAAACCTTCATTTTGATCAGCCCTTTCTGGATGAGTATCCAAAGAGGATGGATTACTGGTATCTTGACGCACCACTGGATCATATTTTTTTGTACTAGTTTGTTTAACGGTAGTCTGTGGGGCATCTTTCACCAACCGTTGAAGAATAGCAACATGATTAGCTAAAAAAGTAGTATTGGCCATGAATAATTCCATCTCCAATTCATTGATATCTGCTACATTTTTCGCTAAATACCCATATTGCTCTGTAATATCAGTTATGATCCCACCGATTTTAATAAGCACTTGTTTTTTACTTCTCATCATAGCTCTTTGGATCTAAAAACTTTGTTACCTCAAAGGTAAAAAATAGGTAAGAATTACCTTTATTGTTTATCCTTTGTATCTACAAGGATCGTAACGGGACCGTCATTAATTAGCTTCACTTTCATATCAGCACCAAATCTTCCTGTTTGTGGCTTCTTCCCCATCTGCTGTTCCAGTTTATGGATCATTAGCTCATATAATGGAATAGCTTTTTCCGATCTGGCAGCACGACCAAATCCCGGACGATTACCTTTTTTCGTTTGAGCAAATAAAGTAAACTGTGAAACTAACAGGATCTGCCCACTCACCTGACCAATCGATCGATTCATCAACTGATGTTCATCACCAAATATCCGCATATTGGCAATCTTTTGAGCCAGCCATTCTACGTCGTCCTCACAGTCGCAATCCTCAATTCCAAGTAACACCAAAAGTCCCAATCCAATTTCTCCCACTACCTGACCATCAATTGTTACTGAAGCTTCAGAAACACGCTGAATAACTACTCTCATACAAGCTCTTGATTTAATCTACGAAAAGCCCTCTTCTTTGGAAAAACTTGGGCGGGGCTTTACCCCCTAGTCTCATTGCCATGATAAATACTCAAATAGCTTTCGTAGCGAGACTCCGCAATATCACCATGTTCTAACGCTTTAAGAACCGCACAGCCAGGTTCACGAATATGCCTACAATTATGAAACTTACACCCAGAGAGCTGCTGCCTAATTTCAGGAAAAAAATGCCCCAGCTCCTGCTTATCAATATCAATAATCCCCCATTCTTGAATACCAGGTGTATCGATTAAATACCCTCCAAAAGGAAGTGAAAACATTTCAGCAAAAGTAGTGGTATGCTTTCCCTTGTCACTCCAATCAGAAATATGTCCTGTTTTTAAACTAGAACCAGGCAATAAAGTGTTAATTAATGTCGACTTTCCAACCCCAGAATGTCCAGTAATTAAGGTAGTTCTATTTTCTAGCAACACCTTTATTTGATCTATATTAGCCCCCGTTTTGGCCGAAATACTCGAACAGGAGTAACCTATACGTCGATAAATCTCTTGATGAGCTTCTAATATTTCTAAACCTTCCTCACTGTATAGATCTAGTTTATTATAGACCAGCATCACTGGAATATCGTAAGCCTCTGCTGTCACCAAAAAACGATCGATAAAACCCAAAGAAGTTCGGGGAGAAGCCAAAGTCACAACCAAAAAAGCCTGATCTAAATTCGCTGCAATAATCTGTGCTTGTTTAGATAGATTAACAGATTTACGAATCAAATAATTTCTCCGGGGATGAATAGATGTAATGAGCCCCGTATCAAGATTATTTTCCAGTTCTATGCCCACCCCATCACCTACTGCCACAGGATTGGTTGTTTGCGTGCCCGATAAACGAAGCTTCCCCCTTACACGACAATGAACTCTTCGCCCCTGCTCACTTAAAACATCGTACCAACTCCCTGTTGATTTTATAACTAGTCCATCCATTACAGGCCACAAAGGTAAAAGTTTTGGATCATGATATTTTTATAAAAACCACAATCACTTAAAACAAAAAACATTAATTATCATTTGAGTTATATATTTAATCATAAAATTATTTTTTATTTTATTTTAATATAATATTTAAATATATGACTCTATTTAATTAAATTCAATACAAAGGAAGTGATACAAATGTATTTCTTATTTAAAATTTATACACACTTCAGATTCAAATAATCGAAATAAGTTGATTTTGTAGTAAGACTAAGTTGACAAAATGTAATCAGGAAGTGTGTAAAAAATGAATAGGTTATGAAAAGGTATTTTACACTACTAACAACTTGCTTAGGTATGATGCTTTGTTTTGCTCATACTACAAAAGCACAATCTACTTCGCAAGCAACCATCAATGTTGACCAAGGAATTCTTGCTTTTCCACCTTTACCAAAAATGACTATCAGTAAAGATGGGGGTATAATGATCAGCAACACCATAAAAACACAATCTCGATCAGCTGCCAACTTAAAAGGTGTTTGGGTTGCAGCCAAGCTCATGATGGACGCGCAAGGATACAGTGTCCAAAACACAACTACATACTGGGGACAAGGCGCCTGTCCAGGACAAGTGAGAGAAAAAGTATCTCACAACGGCTGGGACGATTTCTGGTGCGAAGTTTTTGGTACTTGCGATTATCGATGGAGAACACCTATACATGCGTACGCTAATTCAGCATTAAACTCCACTTTTTACTTAGCGCCAAAAAGAGTCGATACACAACAAAACACAAAAGATAATACCTTTTTCGTATGGGTTCCATTAAAAAACACCAATAACCTATACTATACAGTAACTTCTCAGTATGAAATAGCCAAAACATACCAACTGAATTATGGGGATTCATTTACCCAGTCTTCGATAGTTAAAACCGGTTATACCTCATCTAATACAGCCGTTAAGTCAATGAGTCATGACCAGACCAGTAAAACAGAATATGACTTTGGTCAAGAATTATCTACACGAATAGAAGCTAGTGCGGGAATTAAGCTGGAAGGATTAATTGATCTATCTACCAAAACCACCATCGGTACAAAACAAACCGCAGCCCAAAAGTTTGGTTTCAGCTATAAGGATGAGTACGCTACTTCTTTCCAGGAATCATATGAAAGCACAAAGGAAACCACAACATCCTTTACCATAGAGCGATATGGGCCTTCTGCACCTGGCTTTGTAAAAGCTTATGTCGATTTATATCCTACCTCAGATTATACCTTTACAGGAAATGATGATGGTAGCCCAATCGATATTGCTCCATATATTGATTACGATGGAAAACAATTTACTAGTATAGCCAATTTCATAGAGTATGTCTTTGAGCCCAATCAATTTTATCAAATGACTGCTGGAGCAACAGATGCAAAATGTTCTAGTAGTGACCTTGGTAGCCTAGGATATCAGCCAAAGCAAGAAATTGGTAATTTATATAAATACTTACATCAATATCCGAATGTAATGACCATGAATGATGGTATTTCGACTGATTTCTATAACCAATTGGCCGCCACATTTGGCAATTCCTATTTGCCAACTAAAACGCATGTTTGGACTTACTCCATCGAGCAGCCTAGTGTTCACCTAAATTACGACGCTCAGACTTATAGTATAGAACAGCCCACCGATTGTTCCCCACTTACCAAGGCCCCCACAGCACAAAATAATGCAGATCGGAGCATTGTATTTTCTTGGGATGCGCCTGTTAGTGCAACAAAATTTAAACTAGAAATCAAGAGAAAAAGTGATTCTTGGGATAAAGGAACAATATATACCTACTCGATTGATCGACAATATGATGGTGGAACTAAAAACCCACTTCAGCCTACCTTTACTGATTCAAAAACACCTTATGATATAAGTACGGTATATGTAGCCCGTGTATCATCCGAATGCGGATTAAATGGTACCTGGCTAGACCCTTCTCCTGAAATAGAGTTTTTATCCACAGTTCCCGATTGTTGGATAGACAAAACGAACATTAAAGCAATTAAGGACATTGATAGTGAATATAATATTACATGGAATCCAGTACTTGGCTCACAAGGATATTACATTGAATATGCCATTGGCGATGAGGATTTCAGCGAAGCACGTAAGCGCTTATCTGTAACAGGATTTGGGGCCGTACACCCCTTCGACATCATGCAAATTAGCACCAGTTATCCACTGCATTCTGACACTTACTTTAAGGTTAAAATTACACCACAGTGTAGTGGCTCAAAGGGCGCAGCCACTGTACAATACTTCAGTGCGGATGGAACAATCAGAACTGGTCCAGTACTTACTGGTAATACTAGTAGTGGTTTAATTATTTTTCCAAACCCCGTACCCCAGGGTGGTACACCTCAATTCTTGATCAACAATTTGAAAAAAGAAATTAATCTACCCGAGGTTACCATATATAACGTTTCTAAAGGTACCCAAGTCTATTCAGACCTCAGACCTACTATTCAAGTAAACGAGAAAGTAAGTATCACCAAAGCACTTGAATCTGGATCTTATGTTCTACAAATTATTTTACCTGATACACAAGAAAAGCTATTAGGTCGTTTCCTCGTAGAATAACTAAACATGTGTAAACAGACACGGTGGTCTCAATATTGAGGCCACTATTACAATACATACTACTTTATTTGGATATTCAAAATTTAACTTTTATTATTACCTGTGATTCAGCAGATTATGAGTAACGCCTTTTACACAAACATGACCATAACGATTGAAACTACATCAACGGATGCTAGGAGGAAGATTTATTGATGGTATATGTATAAAAAATAAAACAACCAGAAAAAGCCTTCCTCCCAAAGAGGAGGGCTTTTTCTTTAAATAAAATTGAGCAAAATGAAGGTTTTAAAATTTGGAGGTACTTCAGTTGGATCTGTACAAAGTATCCAATCATTAATTGACATTGTAAAAAAGGAAAGACTCGACAAACCCATCGTCGTTCTATCAGCCATGAGTGGAATCACAAATCTACTCTTCTACGCTGCAGAAGAAGCCGCTTCGGGAAAAGAGATTACCACCCAACTAGAAAAACTCCAAGAAAAGCACTTTTCTGTTGTCAAGACCCTACTAAGTGTGCAGCTACAAAATCCGGTACTAACCAAGTTGAAATTATTTTTCAACGAGCTAGAAGATATTCTACAGGGTGTGAGTAGTTTACAAGAACTTACACCCAAAACACGTGATTTAATTTTGAGCTACGGCGAACGATGCTCCACTTACATGATCAGCAAAATAGCCGAACAATATTTTCCCGAAGCCCTCTTCGTAGATACAACCGAACTAATCAAAACAGACAGTCATTTTGGTGGGGCTCATGTAAATACCCTACTCACCGAGGTGCTTATTCGTAATTTTCATCAAGCTAATCCAGACAAACTATTATTTGTTACCGGATTCATCGCCAGCAATGACGAAGGTAAAATAACCACACTTGGCCGAGGAGGAAGCGACTATACCGCTGCCATTTGGGGTGCTGCTTTAAATGCTTCTGAAATTCAAATCTGGACCGATGTCAATGGCATGATGACGACCGATCCCCGAATTGTAAAAAAAGCATTTTCACTCCCCGAACTTTCCTACATCGAAGCAATGGAGCTGTCCTACTTTGGAGCCAAAGTCATTTACCCCCCAACGATGATCCCAGCATTTATCAAAAAAATCCCCATCATCATTAAAAACACCTTCGAACCTGATTTTGTAGGAACAGCTATCCGACACGGCTGTGCCAAATCGAACTTACCCATTAAAGGTATTTCCTCTATCAATGCAATCAGTGTAATTAATCTGGAGGGTAGCGGAATGGTTGGTAAAGCAGGTTTTAGTGGTCGGTTATTTTCTTTACTTTCGCGAGAACAAATTAATATAATCCTGATTACTCAGTCTTCTTCGGAGCATAGTATCACTTTTGCTGTTCATCCAGCAGACGCTGCTGAAGCCAAAACCTTAATCAAACAAGAATTTGAACTCGAACTACAAGCCAAAAAACTAACTCCACCCATCGTTGAAAATGACCTATCAGTCTTGGCAATCGTTGGCGAAAACATGAAACAAACACCAGGAATAGCCAGTAAATTATTTAACGCCCTAGGTCGCAATGGTATCAATGTTCGTGCCATCGCCCAAGGATCATCCGAATACAATATCTCCGTGATTATAGCCAACCATGATTTAGCTAAGGCACTCAATGCCGTTCATGATGCCTTCTACACCCAATTGAACAAAACACTTCATGCCTTTTGCATCGGTACTGGGAATATCGGCAAAACACTATTTAATCAAATTGATAACCAAAGCCAGTTTCTAGAGTATAATAATGGCGTTCAAATCAAAGTGATTGGTATCAGTAATACGCGAAAAATGGCTTTCAATGAAGAAGGGATACCGCTCAAAGAATGGGAACAAGTACTGGAAAGTTCCGAACTGTCTGCCGACTTACCCAGTTTTATTGAGCAAATGAAAAACAGGAATTTACCCAACTGTGTGTTCGTGGATAATTCAGCTAGTGCCGCCCCAATTGAGTTTTATGAGCAACTATTTAAATCGAACATTTCTGTTGTCACCTGCAATAAACTAGCCAATTCATCAAGCTATGCACAGTATAAAAGCCTTCATGATACGGCACGACAACATGGAGTCGATTTTTATTACGAAACCAATGTTGGAGCTGGATTACCCATCATCCGAACACTTAAAGATCTCATGATTAGTGGCGACCGCGTCATCACCATTGAAGCCATCCTATCGGGGACAATTTCTTTCATCTTTAACCACTTCAAAGGTGATGCGGAATTCCATGACATTGTCCGCTTAGCCCAAGAAAAGGGATATACCGAACCCGACCCTCGCGACGACTTGAAAGGCACCGATTTTATGCGAAAAATGCTCATCCTGGCCCGTAACGCGGGATATACGCTAGAAGCAGAAGATGTCGATATTGAAAGTATCCTACCTCAATCCTGCTTGAAGGCAAAATCAGTGGATGATTTTTATACTGAACTAAAAGCTTCTAGATCCTACTTCAACGAACTAAAAAACAAAGCTGAGGCTAGCAAAAAAGCACTTCGTTATATCGGAAAACTCGAAAATGGCAGGGCCAACATTAGCCTACAAATGGTCGATGAAAATCACCCATTCTATATGCTTTCAGGTAGTGATAATATTATTTCATTTACGACCGAGCGCTACAAAGAACGTCCCTTAGTGGTAAAAGGACCTGGAGCCGGTGCCGAAGTAACCGCCGCAGGCGTATTTGCGGACTTAGTTAATGTGGGAGCCTAAAAGATGAGTAGATCTATTCGCGTTTTTGCTCCTGCAACCGTAGCCAATATTATCTGCGGATACGACATTCTTGGCTTTGCAGTAGACCAGCCTGGAGACGAGGTGCTGATGCGTCTGACTAATGAGTCTGGCGTTCAAATCAAAAAAATTAGTGGTGATGAAGGTCGACTATCCTTAGATCCCACAAAAAACACAGTCAGTGCAAGTGTACAACACTATCTCAATCACATTGGGAAAGCAGATCAAGGGGTAGAAATTGAGCTTTTCAAAAAAATGCCCATTGGTAGTGGACTTGGCTCGAGCTCGGCAAGCACCGTAGCTGGGTTATTTGCAATCAATACCCTATTTGACAATCTTTTGAGTCCAGAAAAACTTGTCCCCTTTGCGATGAAAGGTGAAGAACTAGCCTGTGGCACCGGCCATGCAGACAATGTAGCCCCTTCCCTTTTAGGGGGTGTAACACTGATTCGAAGCTATGAACCCTTAGATATCATCAAACTACCCTACCCAGAACACACTGTGCCATCATTTTCCCACACGTGGATGTTCCCACACGAGATGCGCGCCAGATGATTCGGAATAAAGTTTTGTTGAAGGATGCAGTCACCCAATGGGGTAATATTGCTGGCTTAGTTAGTGGTTTTTTCATGAAAGACATGGACCTCATCGGACGAAGTATGCGGGACGTTTTAATCGAACCAACTCGTGCCATCCTCATCCCTAGTTTTTACATGATGCGACAGCTAGCCATGGAAAATGGAGCATTCAGCTTTGGCATATCTGGATCTGGACCTTCTGTGTTTGCATTCACTCCAGATCAACAAAAAGCCGAGCAAATTAACACGAAAATCAGGAAGCACTTACATTCACTGGATATTACCTGTAATACCTATCAATCACCCATTAATGCTACAGGACCGAGAATAATAGTCGACCGTTAAACTCTTCCATCTCATTCCTAACAAACCCATGCAATTATATAGCACCAATAATCCCCAGCTTCATGTACCTTTTCAAGAGGCTGTATTTAATAGCTTCCCTCAAGATAAAGGCCTCTACATGCCTGTGCATATCCCCCGCTTGGATACGGAATGGATTAAACATATTACCAACTACACCTTACCAGAAATAGCCTTTCATGTGGCTAAAAACTTACTGCAGGATGCTATTCCACATCCCGACTTAAAAAAAATCATTGAGGAAGCCATTAACTTTGATGCCCCCATCGTGGAACTCGATACCAATACTTTTGTATTAGAACTTTTCCACGGGCCATCACTGGCATTCAAGGATTTTGGCGCACGCTTCATGAGCCGCGTCATGAGTTATTTTTTAAGAGATAATGATAAACAAGAGCTACACGTACTGGTAGCCACCTCCGGCGATACTGGCGGAGCTGTTGCACTGGGTTTCCTAAATGTACCAGGCACACATGTAACCATTTTATTTCCCAAAGGGAAAGTCAGTCCCATCCAAGAAATGCAGCTGACTGCCCATGGGCAAAATGTTCATGCCATTGAGATCGATGGAACATTCGATGATTGTCAGACACTAGTAAAACAAGCATTTGCAGATGCTGAACTTAACAACAAGTTTCGACTCACCTCTGCCAATTCAATTAATATCGCCCGACTTATACCACAAATGTTTTACTATTTCTATGCTTATGCTCAGGCACAAAAGGACAACAAACAAGAAGTGGTTTTTTCTGTTCCGAGTGGCAATTTTGGAAATTTGGCTGCGGGCATTCTGGCTTGGAGAATGGGCTTACCTGTGAAACAATTTCTGGCAGCAACTAACAGTAATGATACCGTTCCAATATTTCTTCATACTGGGATTTATCAACCTAAAGTATCCGTGCAAACCTATTCGAATGCCATGGATGTAGGCAATCCCAGTAACTGGGCGCGTATCCTAAACCTATTTGACCAGGATGTGGACGCGCTCAAGAAAATGATCATAGGTTATTCTTTTTCAGATAATGAAACTATTCAGGCCATCAAATGTGTTTACCAAGAGCATCACTATATCGTATGTCCACATACAGCCATCGCCTGGCTAGCACTCAAAAAGTGGCAATCAAATCATCCGGAGCCAGCCATAGGCATTTTCTTATCTACAGCACATCCTTGTAAATTTCCAGAGGTATTTCCTGAAGCTATCGCGGCTCAAATTGAAACACCTCAGCAAGTAGAAACACTTAAAAGAAGAAAAAGTGAGACCGTATCATTGAGTAAAAGCTTTATAGATTTTAAAGCTTATTTGATGAAAGAAATAAATTAAGGTCTCAAACCAACAATTGAAATAACCGCCATTATAGCCGTACCCATCACTGCTATTACCCAAAAAATAGTTGAAATTTTGGATTCCAGCTTAGACTCCACACTACCGATTTTAGACTCAAACCTGGATTCAATAGATAACAAATGCTTATCTAAAGCTTTAAACTGAGTATCCATAGCTTTGAATTGAGCTTGCATTTCTTTCATATCATTTTCGGCTTTAATATCTATTAAATCTAAGATAGCAGCCCTGCTCTTTTCATCAAGGCTGCGTTGCTTAGGCAAGAATTTCTTTTGTTTTCATCGATATTCAAAAGATGCAAAATCAGCATAAGCTATTCAAGCTCCTACTTTATGCACCTACCCCAGCACACTTATCCCAATCGCCGACGCCTCTTTTCTTGGATAATCAGTTTTAATTCACGTCCCATCTGTCCTGCAATGGAGGTATTTTCTTGTGCCCGTCTAAATAAATAAGGAAGAACTGCCTTAATCGGCCCATAGGGAACATATTTGGCTACATGGTATCCCGCATCTGCCAAATTAAAGCTCAGGTTATCGCTCATACCCAGAAGCTGTGCAAAATAGATGTGTCTATGCTGATGAGTTAATTGGTGATCATCCATTCGCTCAATCAATAGCTGACAACTAGACTCATTATGTGTACCTGCCAAGAAAGCCACAACAGAAATGTGCGCTACACAATAGTCAATGGCCTGATCATAAGCTTCATCAGTAGCTTGTTTTGTTGGGTGTATGGGCGATGGATAATTCAATTGTTGTGCTCGTTTACGCTCTTTTTCGAGATAGGCCCCTCGCACAATCTTAGCCCCTAGAATAAATCCCTCATTTTGCGCAACACTAATATCTGCTTTCAAAGATGCCAACTTATCTGAACGATAAAGCTGATACGTATTGTAGATCAGCGGCTTCTCACGGTTGTGTTTACGCATCATATCCATAGCCAGGCGATCGATAGTTTGCTGTATCCAGGATTCTTCGGCGTCGATCATGGTAGGCACCCCTTTTTGGTGGCTGATTTGACAAATACGATCTACACGTTGCTCCACACGAACAAACTCGGCTTGCTCCTGGTCAGATAATGCTTGCCCAGCATCTATCTTTTCCAATAAAGCAAAACGCCCCAAGCCCGTTATTTTAAATACTGTAAGCGGAACACGAGAATCCCCATCGGCACGCAGAATGGTTTGAATAATTTCCTCACAAGTCGCATCAAACACGGCTTCTTCCTCTTCACCTTCGACTGAATAATCCAAGATTGTTCCTACCCCCCCTGTAGCTAATTTCTCAATTGTAGGCTCACACTCCGCAATGGTTTCACCACCACAAAAATGGCGAAATATAGTTGCCTTAATAAGTGATTTAACCGGCAAGCCAATAGTCATCGCAAAACGAGTTATTGGAGGCCCAATTTTGGCCAAAAAATTGACATTAATAACGCTAAACAAGCGATAAGCCAACTCCAGATCGGCATCAGTTTTGTACTTGAAAGCAACCTCTGTATTGTTAAATGATATGGACTTATTCTTAGACGAACCCACCTTTGTTGTTTTATTATGCATGGGCACAAATATAGTGTTAGTACTTCGTATCCCATAAGCACGTTCTAATGTTCAATTAATTTATAAGATCATTTGATACTTTTACGGCTTTAAATAATCTCATCATGAAATTAATCACCTCCTTTATTGCTTTACTAGTCACTGCATTTGCCTATGCACAGGAATATACGCTTACAGGTAAGGTACTGGACAAGGAGAATAAGCCCATCGAGTTTGCAACTGTAATCTTAAAAAAGGGTAATGTGATTATCAAAAAGTCACTTACTGATGATTTGGGTATGTATAAACTATCAGGTATTAGAACTGGTGACTATATTTTGATATCATCCTGTATTAGTTTTTCTAAAACAGAAATACCAATTCAGGTAACCAAAGACATTTCGCTAGATATCCAATTACTTCCCCTATCGGGACAGTTGCAAGAAGTAACTATAGTGAGCAAAAAACCAGTGATTGAAACCAAACCAGACCGAACCATATTTAATGTAGAAAACAGTACCAGCACTGTTGGCGCAAATGCCTTAGAGGCTTTGGCAAAAACCCCCGGCGTGCAAGTAAATAATAAGGGCATTTCATTGCCTGGGAAAGGTAATGTAACCGTAATGATTGATGATAGACCAATTCAACTATCAAGTGACGATTTACAGAATCTGTTAAAGTCGATGTCGGCGGATGATATTTCAAAAATTGAAGTAATCCATAGCCCAGGTGCCCAATATGATGCACAGGGAACCAATGGACTAATCAATATTACCACCAAACGAAGCACTAAACTGGGTTATAGCGGAACTGTTAGATTGGGCTATACCCAAACGACTTATCCCGAAGGATCCACTGGAGGTAATCTGAATTACAATAAGAACAAATGGAAGCTTCACGGTAATGTGAATCTGACAGATGGATCAAATGTGGAGACTATACAACTTACTTCTTTTTATCCCACACAAATACTTGAACAAAATCAACGTATACGCGCGTATAATCAGTCCCTGTCTGGGCAAGTAAGTGCAGACTACAACTTATCTAAAGCAACCACCTTGGGACTATCATACGACGGCAGCACATCTAAACCAAATACGAAAGAAAACATTACTTCACCGACTTCTAACTTATCTAATCCTGCAACTAGCTACTCAACCCTCACGGATGCAAACAATGATACTAAAAATGGCTCCCATACAATAGGTCTTGATTTGAAACACCAAATAGATACAATAGGAAGGAAATTAGCCATCCATGGAGATTGGTTTAGCTCGGCAAACAATACCGACAGAACATTGATTAACAACGATTATACTACAAACGACTTGCTCCTGCCAAATTCATTCTCCCAGTTTCGATCCGGAAATAAAGAAAACATCAACTCATATACCCTAAAAACAGATATACAATTGCCTTTCAAAATTGTTAGTCTTGCTGTAGGTGGAAAACTTTTCTTCACCGACATCCAAAATGATGTTTCCAGATTTCAGCTTTCCAGTGGTACTTACCAGCCTGATTATACCCAAACCAACCAATTTCATTATACTGAAAACACGCAAGCACTTTATACCAGTGCCAATAAACACGTTAAAAAGTGGAACTTCGATGCTGGATTAAGGGGAGAATTCACACAAATACAAGTAAGAACAACTGCTACTGACCAAATCAGTACAACACCATATATGGCCCTATTCCCTACAGCCTCTATTTCCTTTGCCAAAAATGATACACATACATTCTCTATCAGCTATGGCAGACGGATCGAGCGCCCTAATTATTACCAATTAAATCCCTTCCGTACCTATTTAAACCCAAATGCTTATACAGAAGGAAACCCATTCTTGCAGCCTTCATTTAGTAATAACATCAAACTAACCCATAGTTATAAAGGATTTCCCATTATCTCACTATCCTATGACCATCTCACTGGGGGCGTCGGAGAAGTAACCACGATCAATAACGGCATTCAATCCTCAAGCTTCCAGAATTTCGTCGATAGAACCTTCTATGAACTGAATACAATGAGTGCTTTCCATCCATTTACCTGGTTGGAAAACACAAATATGATTTCACTGTGGTACGCCAAAGCCAGCTCTTCATCACCACAAACACAATTAAGTGGGAAAGGATTTGGAGCTTATTTTAGCACCAATAATTCCATCAGCTTAGATCAAGCCAAGACCATTTCAGGAGACATAAATTTTTGGTGCATATTACCTTCGCAAGATGGCTTGTACCAAATCAATACAACCTACAGCCTAGATCTAGGTCTAAAAATGGCCGTAAATAAAAAAATACAAATCGCCATCAATGCTACGGATGTGTTAAAATCACGAAAATTCAATGGCAGTATGTTTATCAATCAAATTAATCAACAATTCTCTTTCCGCCCTGATAGCGACTTCAAGCTATCCATCACCTACAAGTTTGGCAACAACAAAATCAAAGATGAAGGCCAGCAAAATGAAGAAAATAATCGTGCAAAGAAGAAAAGTGGCATGGGATTGTAGTTCTGGAAAATCTACATACAGCTTTCTCGTAAATTTGCATCATGATCGAATTTAAGCTTCAGGGAGAATTTATCCCCCTCATTCAATTACTAAAAGCTACCAATCTGGTACAAACCGGGGGTGAAGCCCAACAGGTAGTTAGCCAAGGACTTGTTAAATACAATGGTAAAATCGATTACCGCAAACGCCTCAAAGTAAAACGCGGCGATACCGTAGCATACCAAAATGAATTAATTTCCATCCAATGAAACCGATCCAAAGCCTAGGTTATACCATTTTTTTTGAACACAAACTATCAGAACTACAAAAATTTCTTTCTGAAAATACCTACTCCAAAGTATTTGTACTGGTTGACACAAATACTGAAAAATATTGTTTACCCATTCTGCAAGATACTTTGGCCAACATCGTCCAATTTGATGTCATCGAAGTTGATTCTGGGGAAGAAAACAAAAATATCGATTTCTGCATCGGCATTTGGAAAACACTGATCGACTTTGAAGCCGATCGAAATAGCTTACTCATCAACCTAGGTGGTGGTGTGGTTACCGACATGGGTAGCTTTGCTGCTGCTACCTTCAAACGTGGAATCGATTTTATACAAGTCCCGACAACCTTACTAGCACAGGTGGATGCTTCCGTAGGTGGAAAAACAGGCATTGATCTCGATCATGTGAAAAACATCATTGGCACCTTTACCCAGCCCAAAGCAGTCTTTATAGCGACTGATTTCCTAGAAACCCTAGATCAAAGACAGCTCCGATCTGGTTTTGCGGAACTCATCAAGCACGGTCTGATTTACGATGCTTCCTTTTTTAAACAAATACAACATATCCAACCCAACGAAGTCATACCAACAATGATTCGTCGATCTGTCGAGATCAAAAATAAAATCGTCACTATTGATCCACTCGAAAAGGGCTTACGAAAAACGCTCAACTTTGGTCATACGATTGGTCATGCCCTGGAAAGCTATTCACTTAAGCATGATACATCTCCCCTATTGCATGGTGAGGCCATTGCTATCGGATTTATCTGTGAAGCTTATTTGTCCATGAAAAAGAATGGATTAAGTGAAAATGAGTTTTCTGAAATCCAACAAACGATTTTAGCACACTATCCACAATATAACCTACAAGATTCTGCCCTCCCAAATTTGCTAGAGATAATGAAAAATGACAAGAAAAACATTTCCGATCGTATTAATTTCTCTTTACTAAGTAAAATTGGTCATTGCGACATCAACATTTTTTGTCCCGAAGAGGCTATTCGAGAAAGTTTACTTTATTATGCCCAAATCAACTATTAAGCCCTAACCTGGAGCATATAACAAAAAAATTAGACCAACATGTTTCCCAAGATTGATTTCACCCAAACCCAAGCATACCAAGCACTAAAGAGTCACTACCAAGACATTAGTCAAATACATTTACGTGAACTATTTGCCCAGTCGCCAGACCGGTTTAGCGAATTTTCTATTCAAGCGGATGATATCCTTTTTGATTATTCCAAAAACAACATCAACCAAACCACTCGATCGCTCTTGGTTAATTTGGCGCAAGAATGTGGGCTAAAAGATGCCATCGAGGCTTTATTCAATGGAGAAAAAATCAATGAAACAGAAGATCGAGCGGTATTACACACTGCCTTACGTCGTCCAGAAAAGAGCGGTTTATACGTTAATGGAGAAGACATTTTACCCCAAATACATGCAGTGCTGGATCAGATAAAAATCTTCTCAAACCAAATTATTTCAGGTCATTGGAAGGGTTATACTGGCAAACCTATTCAACACCTAGTCAATATTGGCATTGGAGGTTCTGATCTAGGCCCAGTGATGGTTACAGAAGCACTGAAAGCATATAGCAATCATCTCAAACTCCATTTTGTATCCAATGTGGATGGAACTCATCTAACTGAAACCTTGAAACAAGTAGATCCAGAAACCACCTTGTTTATGATTGCTTCCAAAACATTTACCACCCAAGAAACCATGACCAATGCATTTTCGGCACGGGATTGGTTTTTAGCTAATGGGGGCTCAACAAAGGATATAGCCAAACATTTTGTAGCCATATCAACAAACGCAGCAGCAGTGAAAGCTTTTGGAATTGATCCAGGAAACATGTTTGTTTTTTGGGATTGGGTCGGTGGACGTTATTCCCTTTGGAGCGCCATTGGCCTGAGCATTGCCTGTAGTATAGGCTTTGATCATTTCAGAGAATTACTCGATGGTGCCCATCAAATGGACAAACATTTTCGAACAACTAATTTTAACCATAATATTCCAGTCATACAGGCACTTTTAGGCATCTGGTATGTTAACTTTTTCAATGCCAACAGCCATGCCATCTTACCCTATGATCAATACCTACATCGCTTTGCTGCCTATTTCCAACAGACAGACATGGAAAGTAATGGCAAATCAATCGACCGGAATGGCTATCACGTTCATTATGCAACTGGTCCAGTCATTTGGGGGGAGCCCGGTACCAATGGCCAACATGCGTTTTATCAGCTGATCCATCAAGGAACGAGCCTAATTCCATGCGATTTTATCGCTCCAGCACAAAGTCATAACCCCATGGGAGAACACCATACAATGTTGCTTGCCAACTTTTTCGCGCAAACAGAAGCACTTATGAATGGAAAAACGGAACAAGAAGTAGCCAGCGAATTACAACAGACGGATAAAAATCATAAAGAAATCAATAGGCTAAAGCCCTTTAAGATATTTTCAGGCAATCGCCCAACCAACTCGATACTCATCAAAAAAATCACCCCCAAGAACCTAGGTGCACTCATTACCATGTATGAACATAAAATATTTGTACAGGGTGTAATATGGAATATATTCAGCTTCGACCAGTGGGGTGTAGAGCTCGGCAAGCAATTAGCTGGAAAAATATTGCCAGAACTGGCTGGCCAACAACCCACTCAGACACACGATTCCTCGACCAACGGATTGATTAATCAGTACAAAAATTGGAGATGAATAAACCGTTCTAAAATTATTCACTACCATCAATCTTTGCTAAGCCACAGTTTTTCAACACTAGTCAAAGTAAAAAACTACTTGGCTCGAATTCGATTCTAGCATTAATATTGAAGCTCTGATTTTAAATGATAGCCATTGATTCACCATAGTGTTAAAAAAAGTTAATTAATTTTATAATTAAAATTCATTAAAAATTTATTAATAATTTCATCATATGGTAAGTCCGCCATTCCAATATGATGAAAGAATTAACACCCAGACAGTGCGATGTTTTAAGAAAATTTGCGCAAAATCTCAAAAAATGTCATATCAATAAGACATACTCCTTAATGGGTGCGGGACAAGCCCATCAGGGGCTGCTAGATTCTTCCGAACCTGGTATGAGCCTTCAGGAACAACTAGATATAAGAACTATAAAAAGTGCAATACTAGACTTACAAGCTGCTATCAACTCAAAAAAAGAGCAACTAAATTCACTTTTACCAAATGCAGCTATGAATTTAATTCTATCAGAAGAGCAAATGCAGGACCTGATGGATAAAATGGCAAGGACACGTGTTGAAAAAACAGCAATCTATCGAGAAATCCAAAACTTAGAAGAAAATCTGCGCAAAAACCAGGTCGCATTTCAGAGAAGGTTCACAACACCCTATTTGGATGCCTTTAAAGCAGTCTCGTCTGATAATATTTCTAATTTGTTGCACCTAATGACTACTAGAAATTATCACGATAGAATTGATATTAGATTAAATGATTTTAAAAGTCTTGACGGTGAGCTAACCAGTTATTTCTATAAATACAGACATATAGATGCTAGACTATCATCTAAAGAATTAAGGTTTTTTAAGGATTTTATGAGTCTAACCTTTTTTCTTCACCATAAAACTACGGCCCCAGAAGAGATTAATACTTTGCGTTCAAAATACTGGCTCGATACTAACGGTGTTTGTTATACATCAGGTACACAAGCCATGGATATACAAGCCCTTAATGATGTAGACTTCGTATTTTTTTATTTAAATCCTCAAAAATCAGTCTCTTACAAATCACGCTTCGGCTCTCGCTGTATCACCATACCAGCAAATAAAAAATTTTTTGAGCAGAACTTTATCTATATGACCTTGGGAGATTATGCCAGTGACTTTAGTGGCGGCGATCCCCAAATAGAAGTGATAGGTTCGAAATTAATAGGCAACGCAATTAGAGATAATACTACAAAACTAGGGGATACAAATGGGATCTTTTATGAAGACATGGGTCAAGAGCTATATAAACTTATCAGGTATCAAGCATTTATGGGAGCTGATATCTTGAAAGGAATAGCTCTACTGATCATTTATTTAAGAAGAAAGTACTTTAATACAAAAAATCAATGCAAATCTGATTTGTCTTTTCTAGACAGTATACTTCTTGTAAAACACAACGACGAGGCCTATTTGGGAAAACTGAATGCACTAATGAATGGCTGGATTCGACCAATCATTAAAGTCCCCAAAAGAATCAACATTGTCTAACCTCAGTTACTCTAAAATTTGACATTATCACCGGTGAGTAGGCATATCATTTGTCACATCAACTTTAGGGCGTTCATCACGATTGACCAGTTCCCAACCTGTATAAAAAACCAATTGAGCCCGCTTCACCAGTAAGTCAAATCTGATCTTACTCACCTCGTCACTAGGCTTGTGATAATCCTCGTGTACGCCATTAAAATAAAAAATAATGGGAATATTATGTTTTGCAAAATTGTAATGATCTGATCGATAATAAATGCGCTCTGGATCACTCGGACTATTGTATTTATAATCAAGGTCCAACTTGGTATAAGTGTCATTGGCCTGCTCACTGATCTGATGCAAAGCTGTACTCAACTTATCAGACCCAATCAAATAGCAATAGTTTGGATTGCTTACATGTGCGGGATCTACCCGGCCAATCATATCAATATTCAAGTCAGCAATGGTATTCTCTAACGAAAATATTGGATGATCTGTATACCAAGACGAGCCCAAGAGTCCTTTTTCTTCTCCTACTACCGTTAAAAAAAGAATACTTCTTCGTGGCCCCTTACCTTCTTTCTTGGCTTGGACAAATGCTTTTGCAAGTTCTAAAACGGCTGTCGTACCTGACCCATCGTCGTCTGCACCATTATTGATTCGATCTGCCCCTGTCAAACTGATACCGATATGATCATAATGCGCCGAAAAAACAAGAACCTCATGTTTTAAATCCGTTCCCTCTAAATAACCCATCACATTAACTGCTTTTAAAGAAGAATCTTTCAAAGGCACATTTTGAAAATAGGTTCTGGAAACAGGAGCTACTAAACCTAGTTTTTTAAATTCTCCGGCAATGTAATTTGCTGCTTTATTCGCTCCAGACTTCCCTGTTTCACGGCCTTCAAAGGCATCAGAGGCAATAATCGTTAAGTGCTTGCGCGCACCAGCAATAGTAATGTATCCTGCATATTTCTGCGCACTGATATCCTGAGCGTATACATTTCCTATATGCAAACAAGATATCAATACACAATAAGCTGATATGACTACAAAAAATAGTTTCCTAGAGGCTTTCATAGACTTTTTAAACAAACTCGTACTGGTAAAAATTAAATGATACTATAATTTTCAACAATCTATTTTATTCACTCGAATCGCATGTTTACCCCCCTCAAATGAGGTGTAAAGAAATCGATCGACCATTTTTTGCGCCACCTCCAATGATACAAAACGAGCAGGAATACATAAAATATTCGCATCATTATGTGCACGAGCAAGCCGTGCTAACTCCTCTGTCCAACAGATGGCCGCTCGAATTCCTGCATGCTTATTAGCCGTAATAGCCACACCATTGGCACTTCCACAAATTAATATACCAAAGTCAAATTCATGTTTTTCGATGGACAATGCAACAGGATGTGCAAAATCAGGATAATCGGCAGCCTCCTCACTATATGTACCGAAATCCCTAAGTTGATAATCACTAAGAAAATTAATAATGGCCCGCTTATATTCAAAGCCAGCATGATCTGAGCCGATCGCTATTTTAGTATCATTCATAAGTATTTTTATAATTATTAATTCAGAAACAGAAGATATTCAAAGAAATTAGAACTACCCCCAAAAAAGCAAAACAGCTTAAATTTTATCCGAAAATACAAAACGCGACTGTTAACAGTCGCGTTTTGTAGGAATATTATGATAAGTAATACATAACTATTAACACCCCTCTTCTTTGAAAGAAGGCTTTTTATTGCCCTGTAGTACCCCTTTTCAGCTGTAAAGAGCCCTTGAAGATATTTATCTCCCCTGTCTCATCATAGAACCGAATTACATAATAATAGGTCCCTTCAGGCAAATCATACCCATTCCCCTGATTACTCCTTCCCCTAAATACATTATCCTGATTATTATAACCCTTAACTCGCCATACCAAAACTCCCCATCTATCTATTATATCTACCTCATTATCTAGATATTTCTCGATATTCTGGATCTCTGAGTAATCATGGATATTATCCCCATTCGCCGATACCGACATAAATGCATGTATGCGCTTATTGTATATCGTTATCGTACCTGGATTTACCTTAAAGCCTGTCGATGAGCCCTCCAATATCAAAACCGCCGGAACATCATCATCTCTCATATTCGACCCACTTACATTAATATACCCCACTCCACTATTCGCTCCTATAAACGCATCGCTCGGAAACACAGGCGCCGGAACCCCACTCAAAATACTTCCTGATCCCTGTACCAACGATATATCCAACGGTACTGCTGTTGTCACTCCAGACGGTAAGGAAACCGTTACTGATATCGTACCTCTATGAT
>SSFR01000003.1 GCA_008015505.1 Pedobacter sp. | reverse complement strand
TAAAAAGGGGTCATAAGTGCAGATAAAAAGGATTTTCAATTACTATTTCCAGTGTGTTAAGATATTAGTATAAGTAGATATACAACCATATTAAGGTGCCTATATCGGCGGAGTCCACCTCTTCCCATCCCGAACAGAGAAGTTAAGCCCGCCAGAGCCGATGGTACTGCTGTAAAAAGTGGGAGAGTAGGTCGGTGCCAAATCTTACAGAAGCGTCTTTCTTCAATTTGAAGAAGACGCTTTTTTGTTTTAGAAAAGTTATAAAATTGTATAAATACTATTATGATTCAAGGAAGTTTAATAGACGGAGAAGATCGAACAATTTTTTCTTTTCTATGGTCAGTGATTAGGCCATATAGATGGTGGTATGTCTTGATGCTACAAGCTCCTATTATTGGAGCATTTTACCAAGTTGTAAATGCTTTTTTACTTAAATTTATTATTGATTCTTTTGGTGATGATGCTGAGGTTGGAAATACGGATTTATTACTCCCGATACTATTTTATATTGGTGCATTGCTAGTTCATGAATTGGCATGGCGAATCAGTCATTTTGCTTGGATGAAATCGCAACCCTTTGTTCGGGCTGATATTGTTACAAGGTGTTACGATTATATTCAAGGCCACTCCTATAGTTTTTTTCAAAATACCTATGCGGGGTCTATTGCGAGTAAAGTCAGAGGTATGGTTATGGGCTATGATACTTTTTGGGCTGGTGTGCATCATCGGCTTATGATGCCATTGTTGCTCATATTGGTAAGTGTGATTGCATTTGGGTTCATTAATTTGCAGTTGTTTATTTTTATGGTGCTTTGGTGTGCTATGTTCTTCTCAATAATGTTAAAGAGGTCATTTCAACTGGGCAAGCTTGCCACACAAACAAGTAACAGCGAACATCAAGCAATTGGTTTAATTGCTGATAATATTGCCAATATTGCTAATATATTTTCTTTTGCATCTGGTAGCCGTGAATTGAAAAGGATAAAGGTCTTTAGCTGTACTGAGGTTGCACAAAAAGATTATAATGAAGTGAAATATGATCTAATATCGGCAACATTTGGGGGAGTGCTATATGTTGTTATGCTATTCTCGTTACTTGTTTTCATGGTATACCTTCGTCGTGTTCATGTAATAACAATAGGAGATTTTGTATTTGTGATGACAATGGCATTTTTTCTGGTTGATAATCTCTGGTTATTGGTATCACAAGTTGGGGGTTTTATGCGCGAAATGGGTGATTTCAAATCTTCTTTTACCATTTTTCAAACACCACAAAGTACCATAGACAAACCTGATGCGATTGAGCTCAAGGTTTCGAAAGGAGAAATTTTGTTTAAAGATATTTCATTCCAATATGAGGATGGGGGTAGAGTTTTTCAGAACTTGAATTTGTCGATTAAACCTGGTGAAAAGGTCGGTCTTGTTGGGCATTCTGGCGCTGGGAAGTCAACTTTAATCTCACTCTTGCTTAAGAATTTTAAAGTTGATTCAGGTGAGATTATTATTGATGGTCAGTGCATTGACGATGCTACTTCGGATTCCGTTCGTTCCCAGATTTCATTAATTCCCCAAGATGTGATGCTTTTTCATCGGTCTATTACTGAAAATATTGGTTATGCAAAGGAAAATGCAACCCAATTGGAGATAGAAGAGGCTGCAAAGCTAGCTGATATTCATGAATTTATACTGGGCTTGCCAGCGGGTTACAACACTTTGGTTGGTGAAAGAGGGGTAAAACTATCCGGTGGAGAACGTCAGCGCATAGCTATTGCTAGGGCTGTTTTGAAAAATGCCCCTATTTTAATTTTGGATGAAGCGACTTCTAGCCTTGATTCACTGACGGAGATAGAAATCCAAAAATCGATCAATAGTATGTTTAAAGCCAGTAATGTTACTGTTATTGCTATTGCTCATCGCCTTTCGACAATTAAACACATGGATCGAATTATTGTGATGGACGGTGGTAGGATCGTCGAAGATGGATCTTTTTTTGCATTGATGAAAAGAAAAGATGGCAAGTTTAAAGCGTTATGGGACCATCAAGTAGATGGAATGATTGTTTTTTAGTTGCTAGAGACATTGCATTCCAGCCACCCAGATATTTTGTGTTTAAAGTTCTCCTCTTCCACGTATGACATGAAATATATTATAGACAAGTTTAGAATAAATAAATCATGACTATACCTGATAAGAATCTAAAATTTCCCTTAAAGGATTACAATCGTCTTTGCTTTCTAAAAAATATTGTTCGCAATCCAAACATTATT
The DNA here is from genome assembly GCA_008015505.1 of Pedobacter sp. GTDB lineage: Bacteria > Bacteroidota > Bacteroidia > Sphingobacteriales > Sphingobacteriaceae > Daejeonella. The sequence goes on along the minus strand of SSFR01000003.1, from coordinate 173,027 downwards.
GTTGGAGATTATACCTATTATGATGATTTTGAAAATGTTGAAAATTTTGAAAAAAATGTAAAATATCATTTTGATTTCGTTGGTGATAAATTGATCATTGGGAAGTTTTGTATGATTGCATCTGATGTTACCTTCATTATGAATGGTGCAAATCACCTGACGGATGCCATTACGGCTTATCCATTTTCTGTTTTTGGTGAAGGTTGGGAGCATGCTATGGATGGAAAATCATACCCAAATAAGGGAGATATCAAGATAGGTAATGATGTTTGGATTGGTTACAATTCAACTATTATGGCAGGTGTAACTATTGGAGATGGGGCAATTGTTGCAACAAATTCAACCGTAACAAAGGATGTGGAGCCTTATGCTATAGTCGGTGGAAATCCTGCACGATTAATCAAAAAGCGTTTCTCAGATGATCAAATTAAGAGATTACTCAGGGTTAAATGGTGGAATTGGGACATCGAAAAAATAACGAGAAACCTTCATTATTTAACAAGTCGTCTTCATATTGATGCGTTAGAAATTTGCAAATAGTATCATTTGAGACGCAGCACCAAAAATGGGGTAGTGTATCTAAATGAGTGATGCTAAATTATAAGGTAATAAGGGTCTAATTTTGATTTGTGAAAATAAAGTTAACACGTTCTCATCGCCTCACTGTAAAAGTCGTAAAAAATGGAAGAAGGGAAAATGGGCTATAGGTTCATCTGTTTAAGGAATGTAAAAAATGCTATCACTTTAATGATATATACAAGGGATCGAATTCAGATATCAAGAGCTTGATAAAAAAGATGTTAGTTCGAGTATCTAGCATTCGAGACATTACCTACACATTACAAATTAGCACAGGTTTTGTTTTACGAGCTTTATTATCCTATTATAAGACTCAGCTAGCTCCCAATGAGGAACACTATGACCAAGTTCAAGTAGATGAGCTCTATAGCTTTGTTGGGAATAAAAAAGATTTGGATTTTGTATGCCTACTGCCAGAAAAAGAATGAAATACTAGGTGGGCTGTATTTCCAACACTAAAGCAAAAAATTGGAAAAGAATTTACCAAAGCATTGAAGGTGTAGATACTTATCTAAGAGGTGTTTGCAAGAGGCTTATTCGAAGAACAACTGCTTTGTCTAAAAAAGTCAATAACCACTTCCAAACACACTGTCTTGTTGTAAATCTAAATTTTGCCAATTGGGTTTAGGGATATTCTTTGTTTGGGCAAAACCATAAAAAGAAATAACAGTTAGTAAAAAAATGGTGAAGCTTCTCATCATCTAATAAAGTTTAAACTATTGGAAGATATGAAATCTTAAATTCAGATTGAAAACTCTCCCAAACTTAACTATAGTTTAGAAGTAAATAGCTTTGAGAGAGTTTTCAAAACTATACCTTACCTTGGAATACTTTGCACCAATTCTTTATGCACATGAGGTGCACCACAGGACACAAGATTTTTGTAGTCAATACCTAAAATTTAAACAGGCTCCAAGATATTTTTCACACTCGCTCCTGCACAAACCACGAAGCTACCAAACCACTCAAAATTCCAAACAGACCCACACCAGCGGTCATGAGTAATACTGCAATGAAGCGACCTTCGGTTGTAACTGGATATTTGTCGCCATAACCTACTGTGGTAATAGTCACATAGGCCCACCAAAGTGCATCCTCAGCAGTTTTAATATTGCTATTCGGATCTATTTCGACTTGTAAAATGGCAATAGACGAACAGATCACCAGCAAGATACCTATCAAACCAACGAAACAAAAAGCACCTTTCACGCGATTACGAAATACATAATGTCCAAAATGCGTTATTGACCGAAAAGCCCTTAAAATCCGAAACAACCGAATAACGCGAACCATCCGCGCACCACGCAGTGCATCAACCATAGGTATGCTCGCCAGCAGATCAATCCAGCCCCATTTTAGAAAAGACCATTTATGAGGCGCGCGATAAAAGTTAACGAGAAATTCGACGAAAAACACACAACAAATACCCAAATCAATCACCTCAATTAGACGTAATACTTCTGTCGGGAACGCCAACACCGTACTCAAGCCCAGCATAAGCAGTACATAAATCGACAAAATTAAGGTAATGAGGTTGAAATAGCCCAGCTGATTTTGTTCCGAAATTATAGTTGTAGACATAGATATTTTCATTTCGAGATAAATTTATAATGAAAATATTTTTTAATTAAAATTTTAAACAATAAAACGGTTTTGTTTCTAAATGTATGTTTCCTTTAAGTTTCTATAATTCCTAACCAACTTGACAGCTGGGCAGCTATTAAATTTGTTATGATTCATCAGAAATTCAATCAAATTACCCATTTAGATACACTACCCAATTAAATACACTGCCACCATTTCATTGTCAGTATTTTTAAAATAAACTAGTTGTGAAACTGAAAAAATTATTGGTTTTGCTTTAAACACTATAAGGTGCATAAGTAATTATTTGTTCTGTTTTATTAAATTAATGTTTATTTTTTTTAACTTAAATTTGTTTTTATATGTTTTAAATTGATAATATTTTAATTTTTAAGAAATTACATTTGTTGGATTTTTTGTTTAGATGGATTGGCGATCAACATCTACACCATTTTTTATTGCTATCAAATATTTTAAACGAAAGGAAACAATATTCATGGATTTAAGAATCAGTAACGATAAAATAGTTAAAAAAAACTATAAAAAATTTATTCTTCCAGAGCCTTATGAAGAAGCACTTTTACTTGCTAACCAATTTGAAGAAGAGCAGAAGCGTTGTTTTGGAATACAGATAAACCAAGATGTTTCAAGTTGTTTAGGATATTGGCCCCTTTTGGGTCATTGTATCAATAACCTTGGCGATCCATTTAGTGGTCAGGGTGGGCACCTTGTGACATTTGATGCTGAGCGAGAGCTTGTTTATTTCGTTGCGGATTTGCTGAAGCTTCAGCCCGATGATGCATGGGGATATTTTAATCCAGGATCAACTTTTTCTAATCTGCATGGAGTGCATGTAGGCATGAGAAAACTCAAGGATCCCACACTCGTAATTGCTACTGATGCGCATTATAGTTGGACTAAATCAGCTCAGATTACACGGTGCAAATCAGTTTTAAAAATCAATACGAATCCGAATGGCCAAATGGATCCGAGCCATTTGCGTGAACAAATTTTAAACTCAGGAGTAGACGGTGAATATATTTTTGGATTCTGTTCTGGATCTGTTGCCAAAGGGGCTTTTGACGATGTGTCTGCCTTGATAAATGTAATCAAGGACTTAGGGCTATATCAACACCAATACCACGTGCATTTGGATGCAGCACTTGGGGGAATGATTACTCCATTTTTGGAAGGAAACCCTCTTTCTCTTGACTTTTCAATTCCAGAAATTGACACATTATCGGTGAGTTTTCATAAAAGGATTGGGGTTCCTCTTCCAGGGTCGTTATTTCTTGCACGCAAGAAAATGATCAATTCTCTTCCTTGTTCCATATTTGCAGAATGTGCTTCTTCTTACGACACCACGATTGGCGGTAGTAGAGATGGCCTTTCGCCATTCATGACGCTGCATCAACTTAAGCGTATTGGTATCAATGAATTTAAGCGTAGAACGAAGGAGGCGATAGATAAGTCCGATTATACTTGTTCACTATTGCAAGAGAAAGGTATAAATGCTTGGCACAATCCATACTCTCCTTGCGTCGTATTGCCTGTGCCTTCCTATGAGATGGTTAAGCGATACCATCTCCCCGTCTTTACAAATGAATCTCCGAGCTATACACATATTTTTACTTTTGAGCATGTTGAAAACAAAGTACTGGAGGAATTTATCGATGAGTATATTCAAGATCCAACCATTGTCCAGTTTTTAGAACAGCGTAACTACACGAAAGAAAGCTTTGTTAAGAATGATCAACCTGTCCCGAGGCAACAAATTACGGCCAATGTTTATATGCCGAAGCTAGGTATTGGAACTTATCGACTCACACCAGGAGTTGGGACTTACAATGCAATTAGGTCCGCACTCGATTTAGGCTATCGGCATATTGATGCAGCAGCTGCATATGAAAATGAGAAAGAAGTGGGCCGAGCTATTGCTGATAGTGGTGTTCCCCGAAATGAATTGTTTATCGTTTCAAAACTTAGGCCCTCTCAAATTGATGCTGAAAAGGTTGATACTGAGTATGAAACTAGTTTAATGAATCTGGGCTTAGATTACCTCGATTTGTATCTGGTACATAGACCTGCACCCATGTTGACCCAGCGTATGGCCATTTGGTCAAGCTTCGAATCTCTACTACTAAAAAAACGGGTAAGATCTATAGGGGTTTCCAATTATGAAATAAATCAGTTGAATGAGATCATCAATTCAAAACTTATTAGGCCAGCCGTTAATCAGATTTACCTCAATCCATTTTATCAAAATATTGAGTTGAGCAATTTTTGTAAAAAAAATAACATACCCGTAGTTGCATGGGCTCCTTTGGATGAAGGAAGATCTCTTACTCATCCACACTTGGTTCATATCGCAACAAGAAACGGGGTTAGCACTGCACAAATTATGTTGAAGTGGTCCCTACAACAAGGCAATATTGTTATTCCAAAAGCACAATCATATTTTAACATGAATGAAAATATGCAGCTCTTTCATTTCGACCTAACACCAGACGAGATTATAAGCATATCTCAGTTGAAAAGTGCTTAGAGCCCGATATGATGTTAAAAAGAAAACAATAGTTCGTTAAGTTTTAAGCGGCCATAGTTATTTTTGGTTCACAACACAAAATTATTAACTAGGTTTTCTTTTAATCAACATTAAAACTTTGGTTGTGTTTTTAAATGTATGATGCCTTTAAATTTCTGGATACCATAACCGACTTAACAGCACACCAGTGAATGGTCATTTTCTTAGAAAAAGCAGTAGTTCTTCGTATTAATCTTTTGCAAGCATTTCTTAAAGAGGTATTTACGCCTTCAATAGCTTTAGTAAAACGCTTTCCAATAAGGTGATTTTCTACTGGAAATACTTCTTTAAAAGCTTTCCACGCGTCAGTAAACCAGAAGTTTACTTGAATGCCTTTCAATCGTTCGAAAAGATCTTTTACTATTTTTTTAATCCTTTTCTCCATGGCTAGTGCTAATATTTCTTTGGTTTGACCACAATAGGCATATAAAATCCATACTTTCTTCTTCTTGCTTCCAACAAAACTATAGAGCTCATCCACTTGTACCTGATGGTAAGAAGAGTGCCTAGCTTTTAGTTCCACATCAGCATAGGATAGCAAAACTCGTATAACACAGCCCGTGCTAAGGCGACAAATATCCAGTTACAACCGAAGGTCGCTTCATTGCAGTATTACTCATGACCGCTGGTGTGGGTCTGTTTGGAACTTTAAGTGGTTTGGTAGCTTCGTGGTTTGTGCAGGAGCGAGTGTGAAAAATATCTTGGAGCCTGTTTAAATTTTAGGTATTGACTACAAAAATCTTTTGTCCTGTGGTGCACCTCATGTGCATAAAGAATTGGTGCAAAGCATTCCAAGGTAAGGTATAGGTTTGAAGACTCTCTCAAAGTTATCTACTTCTAAACTATAGTTAAGTTTGGGAGAGTTTTCAATCTGAATTTAAGATTTCATATCTTCCAATAGTTTAAACTTTATTAGATGATGAGAAGCTTCACCATTTTTTTACTAACTGTTATTTCTTTTTATGGTTTTGCCCAAACAAAGAATACCCCTAAACCCAATTGGCAAAATTTAGATTTACAACAAGACGGTGTGTTTGGAATTAGCACAGAGCGAGCCTATTTAGAGTTGCTCAAAGGAAAAGTGGCAACACCTGTAGTTGTGGCTGTTATTGATGGTGGTGTGGATATTGGTCATGAAGATTTGAAGCAAGCTATATGGGTTAACACAAAAGAAATTGCTGGAAATGGCATAGATGACGATCATAATGGCTATGTGGACGATGTGAATGGCTGGGATTTTATTGGTTCTTCCAGGGGGGATGTGCAGTATGATAACCTAGAGCTAGTCCGCCTAATTCGCAAGATGCAGCCCAAATATGCCTCGGCTTTAAATTCCACTAAATTTACTGATGCTGAACAAGTAGAACTCAATCTGTATCGTAAGCTAGTGACCAATTATATGGATGAGTTAGAAAATGCACAGATGGGGCTTGCTCAAGTAACTATAATTAAAAAAACGATGGATAGTCTTGTTGTCAAGATGGGGAAGTCAGACCCTGCTTTGCAGGATTTTAATCATGTCAATCTGACAAATGATACAGAGAAGAAAGTTTTGAAGGTGATTAAGTCATTGTTTGATCAACGCAAGGATTTCAAACAAGTCAATGAGGAAATCAATGATGGACTAAAGTATTATACCTCCAAAGTAAACTATCATCTCAATATCGACTTCGATCCCAGAGAACTAGTTGGAGATAATTATCTCAATAGCAATGAACACTTTTATGGTAATAATGATGTAACGGGGCCAGATGCCGAACACGGGACTCATGTAAGTGGTATTATCGCTGCGTCTCGAGCAAATACGATCGGGATACTGGGGGTGGCTGATCAGGCGCATATTATGGCTATCCGCGTAGTCCCAGACGGGGATGAGCGTGATAAGGATGTAGCCAATGGGATACGGTATGCTGCTGATAATGGCGCCAAGGTGATTAATATGAGTTTTGGCAAAGCTTATGCTTGGGATAAAAAAGTAGTTGATGAGGCTGTGAAGTATGCTTTGTCAAAGGATGTTTTGTTAGTTCATGCAGCAGGTAACGAAACCAAGAATATAGAGAAACAAGATAATTTTCCGAATAAGTATTTTGGTGATAGTACCAGTGTCAACAAAGGGCAAGCAGATGCATGGATAGAAGTGGGTGCTTCGAGCTGGAAGGATGATGAGGATTTAATAGCTAGTTTTTCTAATTATGGAAAAAAAGCAGTGGATGTATTTGCTCCTGGAGTTAAAATAAGATCGACTATACCTAATTCTTTATATAAAGAGGCTGATGGGACAAGTATGGCAGCACCAATGGTGTCAGGGCTAGCAGCTTTGATTCGTTCATATTATCCAAAATTGACTGCTTTGCAGGTCAAAAATGCCATTATGAATTCAGTCACTGAAGTAGGACACAAGGTGAAAATCAAGGTAAATGGGGATACGCAAAAAGTATTGCTGAAAGATATCTGTGTAACAGGTGGAATCATAAATGCCTATAAAGCGTTGCAGCTGGCTGAGAAAATGTGAGCGGAATGCTTTCTTTCCATATTATGGAGTTTTGTCTAAAGCTCATGGTTTGATGGTCTGAATAAATTCCTTGAATGTTCCAAAAGAATAGTTCTGTTTAAGCATCCATTGGATGAGACTATCCAGCCGATCTGTCATTTTTATTCCCGAGTTTTTACTGACGTAAGATGGAAAGCCAAAACGATCCGACTGGTTTAAATCTGTGAACTCCCATGGATGGAAATAAAGATTCAAATAATGATCAGTAGCATAGGTCCAGCGGCAGAGCATTTTATAGATACTTAAAGGAAAGTTGTGAAATGATAACCAGAATAGCGGAATACGCAGGATTGGGCTAACGGAAGCAGGAATCTGTAACACCCCACGTTTCATAAAATAGGTACGCGGTTTAGTAAAATGATTATAGCGACCAGGTAAATAGGTAGGATTTAAAGAGGTATTATACATGTAACCACCCTTTGCAATTTCTTGTTCGTCTACCGGCATCATGCGGGCCATTCGAAAACCAATAACGGGTGTTTGAGTTATTTTTTCTAGAGCCTTCCGTGACTGTAATAGATGTTCAGTCTTAAAGTTGGAGTGATAGTAACCGTGAGAAGCTACTTCATGACCTGAATGAATCATTTGTTTAATTAATTCTGGAGCATGTTCAGCAAAATTGGCAGTACAAAAGAAAGTAGCCTTGATCTGGTGGGTTTTTAATAGCTGAAGTATGGTTACTGTTCCTTGTTTGGAAATAGCGATTTGCTCTTCAAAAGCAATAGATTTTCCATATTCAAAAGGCATGTCAAATTCTTCGACATCAAAGCTCAGTAAAATCATTGGCTTCCCTTAAGGCTTGTATTTCGGATAATGTAATTAGGTCTTTGTTTAGACTGTAGGAATAGTTTGCCAATGTAAATTCCAATAATCCCAAGAATGACAAGCTGTAGTCCTCCAAAGAAGACAATAGTCATGATTACTGAAGCCCAACCATGAACTTCAGCGCCGATGTAAAAGGAATAAATTACATAAGGGATATATAACAGAGAGAGTACCGAGAATAAAAATCCCAAATAAACGGCCGTATACAGTGGCTTGATACTAAAGGAAGTTATTCCTTGTAAAGCAAGTTTAATAAGTGCCTTGGTAGAATAGGTCGAATTCCCATAGAGGCGTTCAGCTGGGGTATATTCAATGCCGATTTGCTTAAAGCCAACCCATTTGACCATGCCACGTAAAAAAATCTCAAACTCGTTAATCGATTTTAGGACGGTAATCACTTTTTGATCCATCATGCGGAAATCAGAAATTCCATTTTCTATATCAATATCAGACAATTGATTGATTAAGTGATAAAAAGAGCGTGAGGCCATTTTATTAAACCATGAATAATGTGGATTGGCTTCTTTTCGATAAGCATAGACGACTTCATAACCGGCTTCCCACCGATTAATCATTTGAGGGATTAGTTCGGGTGGGTGTTGCAGGTCAGCATCTATTGTAATTACGGCGTTTGACTGACTCAGATCAATACCCGCTTTTAGTGCTGCATCCTTCCCAAAATTTCGGGAGAACTCTACATAGTGAACTTTTGGATTGATCTGACTAAGTTCAACTAGTACCTTTTGTGTAGTATCTGAACTACCATCGTTTACAAGTAAAATTTCGTATTGGTAAGATAAATGCTCAAACACATCGTCTATTCGATCAACAAGGAGTTTGATATTTTTACTTTCATTGAATGCAGGAATGACGATTGATATCTGTTTTGATGAGTGGCTCATGAATTTGGAGCTTGTGTTGGGACTATGGGATTTACCTGATTTAACTGATTGGTCAGCATCAAATAATTGAGTCTCAGCCAAACCAAAAATACAGGAAGAGCCATCAGTGCATAGGGTTCCAGATAGTTTATTCGGATGCTTCTTGGGAATAAATCAGTTGGTGAAAAGCTGGATATAAGTAGTGTTATAATTAATAAGGAAATGACTAGGATATTTTTCTTTTTCTCTAAAATATACCAAATGCCTACCCCCGGGAATGCAATAATATAGGTTGGCGACTCAGAGCCTGTACTTGCCAAAATGATAAATAATAACAACGAGGCTAGTACAGCTAGTTGAAAACTAACTTGTCTGTGAAGCTTAAATCGGAAATAAGATATAGCCATAACAAACAGTGCAGGTAGGATATAATATAAGTTTGATAAGGTTCCATTGTGTGTAATTCTTCTGACCATTCCCATAACACAAACATCCAAGCGTGTTTGGGTAATGTCGCTATTGGATCCATTTTTATGAATGAGGTCAGTGTACCAGTCGATATAGGTTTGAATGATATAGCCTAGTTTACAAAATAACATAGGTAAAATAAAAATAGCAATAGTCCAGATGAGTGACCACAGGATAAAGTGCTTTTTGCTTTTACTAAAAAAGAAGAAAGCTAATCCAACGATACCATAAAGCTTAATAAAGGCACCAAGGACAATAAATAGGGTTCCCAAAATATCCTTTTTTTTGACTATATAGGTATAGGACAAGATGATCATAGCCACGCAGATGGCATGAAATTGGCTGTTTAATGTACTTGTGATCAATGTATTGGTCGATATCCAGATAATAGCAGCTTTGGCATGGGAATCTAAAGGAAGCGACCAGATTGCTTTAAACAAACACCAGGCATTTAAAGCACCCCAAAGTATCAAGCTGATTTCGATAGGAAGGTAATAGAAGGGTGCAATCAGAAGTGCAAATATGGGACCATAATGGTATAAATCAAAGTATTCAGCGGGATATGCACCATACAGGTTTTGGTGGGCTAATAAATGTTTAAAACTATAAATAAATACCCTAAAATTATTATAAGCACATTTCCCACTTAGGGCATCTGATATGGCATATTGTTTAAAGCTGGCGATTGCACAAATAAGTGTCCACAAAATGAGTAAAAAATTAGGATTACGCAGGAATCCTAAAGAAAAGTTTTTTTTACCTAAAAGAGACATTTATTTATGTAAATGAAAGAGGGGCGGAAGCGAAAAAGTAGCGGGGAGCAGGATCGAACTGCCGACCTTAGGGTTATGAATCCTACGCTCTAACCATCTGAGCTACCCCGCCAAATTATATCGTGTCCGAACGCTTGCAAATATAGTGTAAATTACCTTTCTTTAGAAAGCAATGTGAAAAAAATGCCCATAAATGAAAGACTAAATTAGGATGTCAGAGAAAAAAAAATTTACCCTCGAGTATGAAATAAAATCATCGCCCAAAATATTATTTGGTTTTTTGAGTGAGCCTAATGGCTTATCGCAGTGGTTTGCTGATGATGTAATTTACCGTGATCAGACCTATACGTTTACATGGGATGGGGAGCAGCAAAAAGCTAAGTTGCTATCGATTAAAGACAATAAGCTTGTCAAATTTAGATGGATAGATGATGAACCTCATTGTTATTTTGAAATGGAAGTTTTACAGGATGAGCTTACCAATGATGTTGCACTAGCTATTACGGATTTTGCAACGGATGAGACACTTCAAGAGCGTAAACTAATTTGGGATAACCAAATTGAATGCTTGATTAGTGCCGTAGGTGCCTAAAAATTAATCTGAGTATGATCATTTGATTATGCATCAAGATAAGGCTACCGCTTTTATGTGGGCGTAGTTACCTTCATGCGCCTGTTTATTTTTCCCTTATTTTTGCAGCGTGAAAAAGATATATCTACTCGTACTAAAGGCTTTCGTACGGCCTTTTATTGTGACATTTTTCATTGTCATGTTTGTCTTGTTGATGCGTTTCCTGTTTGTATATATTGATGACTTGATTGGGAAGGGCTTTGAAGCTATAGTTATTCTTAAACTCCTTTGGTATACCTCTGCTGCGAATGTAGCTATGGCATTGCCATTGGCGATTCTTCTTTCGTCGATTATGACCTTTGGTAGTTTGAGTGAGAATTATGAATTAGTAGCTATAAAATCAGCAGGAATTTCTTTGCAGCGTGCAATGATGCCTCTGGTTATTGTGGTGAGTATGCTTAGTGTGGGCGCTTTTTTGTTTTCGGACTATATATTACCTGTTGCGAATTTAAAGGTGGGGTCTTTGCTGTATGATGTTCGTAATCAAAAAGCAGCATTTCTAATTGATGAGGGCATATTTAATAACAGTATATCGGGATATTCTATTCGAGCGAGAAAGAAAGATGTAGATGGACAAACTTTATATGATGTAATGATTTATGAGCATAATACCAGAACTGACAACGATAACGTACTCTTAGCCAAAGAAGGGAAAATGTTCAGATCGGCTAATAAGCAGTATTTGGTATTAAAATTAAAAGATGGAGTCCGTTATGAAGAGGCGGGGGGGAATGGTAGCAATGGAATGTTTAATCCAAGACAGCGTTTAACCCGATTTAGATTTAAAGAAACAGAGCAAAAATTTGATTTATCAGAGTTCAAATTGCAGCGAACGGATGAGAATTTGTTTAAGTCTAATGATATTATGTTAAATCTGAAGCAGTTGCGCTATTATAGAGATTCGGTACAGCTGATGGTAGATAATAATTTAAAGTCTGTTTACAACGAGCTGAAACCATACTATAAAGTAAGTATGGAAAAAACCAAAAACAACACCCAGTTGGTTATTCCTCGTGTTAAAGACGTATTGGAAGCATTTCCTAAAAAAGATCGTATTCAATCGATTCAATATGCTAAAGATCAAATTTACTCGATTAGGATGGAGCTAAATACCAAGAAAAATCTCGATAAAGATTACGTATCTCGATTAAAAGGTTTTATTGTGGAGTTTCATAGAAAGTTTACGCTTTCTTTATCTTGTATTGTATTATTTTTTGTTGGAGCACCTTTGGGCGCTATCATTCGAAAAGGGGGCTTGGGCTTGCCAGTTGTGGTTGCTGTGATGTGTTTTTTGGTTTATCATATCATTTCTACCATTGGGGAAAAGTCAGTTAGAGATGGTTCGCTTGCACCAGTATTGGGGATGTGGATCGCGTTAATTACACTAGCCCCAATAGGTGCGTTTTTTACGTATAAGGCAGCTACAGATTCAGTTGTATTTGACATTGATTTTTATAAGCGTTTGTTTCAAAAATTTATTTTGAGAAGACAGGATTAATAGATTAACTAATTGCTCATCTGGATCAAATGCGAGTCAACTTTAAATAAACTCTCAATGAACAAATTATTTAATTTTGTATTTCTTAGATTTTGGGAGGATATATAATGTTTAACACGATAGAGGAGGCAATTGGCGATTTACAAGCAGGCAAGGTGATTATTGTTGTGGATGATGAGGATAGAGAAAATGAAGGTGATTTTCTGACCGTGGCGCAAAATGCAACACCAGATGTGATCAACTTTATGGCTAAGCATGGGCGTGGACTAATTTGTGCTCCATTGACGGAGGCGCGTTGTAAGGAGCTTCAGCTTGATCTGATGGTTGGGCATAATACAGCAACGCATGAAACCAACTTTACTGTTTCAGTTGATTTGATTGGGCATGGTTGTACGACGGGTGTTTCTGCTTTTGATCGATCTAAAACTATTTTAGCCTTAATTGATCCCAAGACCAAGCCGGAAGATTTGGGCAGACCAGGTCATATATTTCCCTTGCGTGCTAAAGATGGTGGAGTATTACGTAGGGCAGGTCATACTGAGGCGGCTGTTGATTTGGCAAGGCTTTCGGGATTTGATGCGGCAGGTGTTCTGGTGGAGATCATGAATGAGGATGGTCAGATGGCACGTTTACCAGATCTGATGAAAATTGCCCAAAAATTTGATCTCAAATTAATATCTATTCAAGATATTATTTCTTATCGACTGAATAAGGAATCACTCATTAAACGAGAAGTGTCGGTTAAATTACCTACTCAGTGGGGTGATTTTAAAATGATTGTTTATTCGCAATTAGACAATGGAAAACAGCATCTAGCTTTGATGAAAGGACAGTGGGAAGATGGAGAAGCCGTATTGGTACGCGTTCATAGCTCTTGTGTGACGGGTGATATTTTTGGCTCTTGTCGCTGCGATTGCGGGGCACAATTACACAAAGCTATGGAAATGATTGAGGCGGCAGGAAAAGGTGTAATTATTTATATGAATCAAGAGGGTAGAGGGATTGGTTTAATTAATAAGTTACATGCGTATAATCTTCAGGAAAACGGAAGAGATACCGTGGAAGCCAATCTTGAGCTAGGATTTCAGATTGATCAGCGAGACTATGGTATTGGTGCTCAAATCTTACGGGATTTGGCTGTAACAAAAATGCGTTTGATGTCGAATAATCCAACCAAGCGAGCTGGATTAGTGGGATATGGTCTTGAAGTTGCCGAAAATGTTTCTATTGAGATTGAGTCGAATTGTCACAATGAGAAATATCTGAGAACAAAACGAGATAAACTGGGGCATACTATTATGAAGGTTCCACCAAGTGTGTAAATCAAAATAGATTCATTGTACTATTATAAATAATCGGTTATGATATCAAAATATATTTACTCATTTTCTTTTTTGATCATTTTAGGTACATTTTCATCTAATTTACTTTGGGCACAGAAGCCTTCGAATACAGAATCGTTGTTTGTCAGGGCTGTGAAAAATGCAAAATATACCACTGAAGATGGGGATACCATACAAATGAAGAATGGCAAGTGGATTGGTAAACCATATATACCAGGAGCTGCATCACGTCCTAAGGCCTATTTGGGTGAAATTGTGTTGGGTGACTTAAATGGCGATCAGGTGAAGGATGCTGTTGTAGAGCTTCTTTGGGATGGTGGTGGAAGTGGCACCTTTCATTATGTGGTAGCGGTGCTCAATGAGCAGGGGTGGGCTCGCTCGTTAAATGCGACTCCTTTAGGTGATCGAATTAAAATAGAAGCCATTAAAATAGTCAAAGATGAGGTTGAAGTTATTTATGTAACCTCTGAACATAAGCAACCTCTTTCAAGTAAATCGAAAGAGCTCATAAAGGCACAGTTTCGCCTGCAGGAAGATAAGCTAGTACAAGTGAAATAGTGGATTTCTAAATTGTATTTACCTTTTTCTTTTTATAGCCATATAAAGTTGGTCTTTCTATTACTTCCTTTACGGCGATAAGTCGGTAAACAAATGTGGCGGTTTCTCGATTTAGGTTCATTTTGAAATAATTTGCTTGATTCTCTTGCCTAATTCGACGTTTGATGCGATTCTCTCCACCATTATATGCTGCAGCAACTAGTGCCCAATTATGGAATTGAGAATACAAGAATCTTAAATATTTACATGCCGCTACAGTCGATTTTCTAATTTCCTGGCGCTCATCAATCGAGGGATTAACACGTAACCCAAAGTCTCTGGCTGTTTGGGGCATCAATTGCCAATGGCCAGATGCTCCTTTAGGGGAAGTTCCACTTAAGAGGCCACTTTCTACCAGTGGTACATATTTGAAATCTTCAGGTATACCATATGATTTCAAGATGGGCTTAATAATTGGAAACCATCGTGCAGCCTTATCATGTAAAATTGTACTTCGTAGATTATTGTAATGATAAACAGCTAGTATTTGTTTCATTTGTTTTCTCACTTTGGTGTCGTTTGCAGGTAAATGTTCATCAGAAAAGTTTAACGAGTGATAGTAAATCTCATTAGCTATCTTTTGATCATCTACTTTAACAAACTCAGTTAATTTAACTGGTTTTGTTAACCTGTTCGATTTAGGAGAAATGGCTGTGACAATAGGTGTACTGGCGCTGAGTAACTCACCCCCAATTAAAATGATTAGTAATATGGATGCCCCAATGTATTTCTTGTTCATAATCCTTCCCTTCGTTCTATATTTAGATAAGAAAAACATTGCAAATGTATTAAAAATATATTAAATTTTGCAATTATTTAAGATATATAATGGAGTGTACGGGACTAAAGCTCACGCTTCAATGGTTCAAGATGGACTGTAAATCGCTAAATTTGGGTTGCTTTTGGACAAACTTTTGGGAAATGAATGTAATTCACACGCCACATGAAATCGTATTTATTAAGTAGTACGGGTTGGCGCTAAACACAGAGATAATCAGAAAGATATTTGCTTCTTGATTAAATTGCGAGCTAGTCTAAAGGTTCATCCTTTTGATTCTTTTTGGCCGCAATTTCGTTGGATTTTTCGCAATAGTCTCCCACTATTGTTCCAAAACCGGCAATTATTTCTTAGAATAAATTTTAGACCAGTTCGATACGAATAAAGAAGGGAGAGAAATTTCTATTGATGAAACTTCCCAAATACACCTAAAGGGAGTTTACAGCCACTAGTAGCAGGTAGGTAGAGTTCCCCAACTTCTAGGTTTTGCACCTTAGGGAATGACGATCGAATTAAGTTTTCTACAATGAGGGAAGAAAATCCCAAGGAATAAGTATTTAAGACCAAGAAATGCGCTTCATCTAAAAGTTTAATCACATCATGCAGCATTTCTTGGATATGGTCTTCTAATTTCCATTTTTCGCCGCGGGGGCCATGTCCATAAGCTGGAGGATCAAGTATAATACCTTGATATTTTTTGCCTCGTTTAAGTTCACGCTTGACAAATGTGAGCGCATCATCCACTACCCAACGAATATCATTTAGCTTAGAAAGTGTTTGATTCTCATTCGCCCAGGTGACAACCTGTTTAATTGAGTCTACATGGGTAACATCAGCTCCAGCAGCCCGTGCAGCAAGTGAGGCACCACCTGTATATGCAAACAAATTCAATACTTTAGCTTGTTGATGTTTAAAACGTTTTACCTGTTTGGTAATGTAGTCCCAGTTCACAGCCTGTTCTGGAAAAATTCCGATATGTTTGAAGGACGTTAATCCCAAGCGGAATTGGATATGAATGTCTTTGTTTTTATAAGTGATGTGCCATCTATCGGGTAAATCTGATTTTTTTTTAATCCATTCTCCGGAAGTAGCAGAACGTCCTTTGAAGCGAATGTGGTGCTTTTTAGTCCAAATTGTTTCAGTCAGCCCTTTGTCCCATACTGCTTGTGGTTCAGGTCGTATTAAAACTAAGTCGCCAAAACGTTCTAACTTCTCAAAGTTTCCACAGTCGATTAATTCATAGTCGCTAAAATGTTGTGGATTTAAAAATTGAATCATGTAGGCCCTGGTGTTTAATTTGTCAAATGTAAGGGAGAAAGCGTGCGATTGGAGGGGGTTGGAGTGAGGTTTATTTTTGCAGTTTCTTCATAAACTTGCTGGCAAAGACAAATTCGTTAAGTTCTTTATTATCTGTTGTGGTGATTTCTTTATTGGACCCCTCCCACCACTTGGTACCCTGATGCAAAAAAATAATGTTTTCGCCGATTCCCATTACTGAATTCATATCGTGAGTGACAACAATGGTGGTTGTACGGTATTCTTCGGTGATTTCTTGAATGAGTTCGTCAATGACAATAGCTGTTTTGGGGTCTAGACCTGAATTGGGTTCATCACAAAATAAGTATTTGGGGTTCATTGCAATGGCACGTGCGATACCTACACGTTTTTTCATCCCTCCGGATAGTTCGGATACGAGTAGTTGATTATTTCCAGCTAGATTCACTCGTTCCAGACAAAAGTTGACACGATCACGTTTTTCTTTGAAGCTAAGCTCTGTGAACATATTAAGTGGGAACATGATATTTTCTTCCACATTCATCGAATCAAATAAGGCAGAACCTTGAAAAAGCATACCAATCTCTGTACGAACATGTGTCCGAGCTTCAAAGTTCATGGAGGTAAAATTACGCTCATCGTAGAAAACGGAACCCGAGTTTGGCTCATGTAGCCCAACCATACATTTGAGTAAAGTGGTCTTTCCCGAGCCGGATCCACCGATGACTAGATTGGTAATGCCATCTTTAAATTCAGCAGATATGCCCTTCAAAACTGTACGATGACCGAAGCTCTTCCGAATATTTTTAATCTCGATCATAATAGTAGTTGAGCAACGATATAATCTGCAAATAGAATCATGATGCAACTAATGACCACTGCTTTAGTACTTGATTGTCCCACTTCTAGTGCACCTCCATGGGTATAGAAGCCTTGATAAGCAGCAACAGATGTGATAATAAAGGCAAAAATGACCGATTTGACCATCGATACTGTAAAAGTAAAAGGAATAAAGTCTGAGGTTAAGCCTTCAATGAAACTTTGTGGAGTTACAGCTCCTGAAGCGGTGCCAGCTAAATACCCCCCTACAATACTTAGCGCTATGGAAATGATTACCAATAGGGGAATCATGGTTATTGCGCCAATTATTTTAGGGAGTATAAGATACCCCGGTGAGTTGATCCCCATGATTTCAAGTGCGTCGATTTGTTCGGTCACGCGCATTGTTCCTATTTGAGAAGCTACACTGGAGCCTATTTTGCCAGCAAGTACAATCGCTGAAATAGTTGGGCTGAGTTCTAGAATAGATGAATCGCGAACAATGCCACCAATAACTGATTTTGGAACCAAATCACTGACTAATTGAAAAGCAGTTTGTACGGTAGTAACAGCCCCCAGGAATATCGAAATGATACAAATGATTCCTAATGAGCCAACGCCCATATAGTTCATCTCATGGAATATTTCCTTGCGGTAAAGACTCCACTTTTCTGGCTTCCGGAAGACCGCTTTTAGGAGTAAAATATATTTGCCTAGTGGATAAAATATCATCAAATAGCCCTATTAAACTTGGACAGAAGTCTGGTGCAAAGCTATCCAAAAATCTGTTCTAAAAATAATAACTTGAAGTCAAGAATCTTTTTTTCGTAGCTTTGATAAACGACACTAAATCAAGTCACTATGAATAAGAAATTACAAAGAAATGAACAAAATAAAATGATAGCCGGTGTTTGTTCTGGACTGGCTGACTATTTTTCTGTGGATGTAAGTTGGGTTCGTGCTGCTTTTTTATTAGCTCTGGTAGCGGGGTGTTCAGGTGGGCTAATTTATCTCATCCTTTGGATTGCAGTACCTTCGGGATCTATAGAATCGATACAAGGAATCTCCTCCAAAACAGAAAAAGGAGTGAATAGCGAAACAATATCACCTGACGGGGCTGTGAAAGAAAAAAATGGGATGGGACGAGTTTTTTGGGGACTATTCTTGATCGTTATTGGCGCTTTTTTCTTATTGGATGAGTTTGGATTTGTGCCGTTTTGGTTTGATTTAGGAAAGTTATGGCCATTTGTAATTATTATTCCAGGTATTTTAATAATTGCCAAAGCAAAGAGGAGGGGTATATAGTGCTCTTATCAAATGATCATTCAGATAAATTAGCAATGAATCAATAAATCTGGGACTTTACTTATGAAAACAGGAAAACTAATATGGGGGCTAATCCTCATTTTTGTAGGTTTAATACTATTGCTCAGCAATTTTGGTGTGATACACTTTTATTGGGGAGTTATTTGGCGGTTTTGGCCTGTTATTTTTGTTTTGATAGGAATCAATATTCTTTTTAGTCAGAGAAATCCGTTATGGGGGACTATTTTGGCTATTCTAGTGACCATTTTTACTTTGATTTTTATTGCTTACCGAGGTACACATGTTCATAAGCATTCACACCACTGGTGGTGGGGTGAGATGGAAGATGAGAAAGACTCATATTTTTATCCGAATAGTAGTTTTTCAGAACCATATATATTAGGTACTAATAAGGCAGAACTCAATATCAATGGTGGGGCTACGAGTTATCGCTTATCGGACACAACGTCCAATCTTTTTGATGCAGATATTAAGCAAAACTATGGTAGTTACACCCTCGAAAAAATGACACGAGGTTCAACAGAAATCCTTCGTTTTCGGATGCGTGATGGCAAAGTTAAATGGGATATCGATACTACAAATGAAGCTAGTTTACGACTGAATACACGTCCTAGTTGGACGATGAATGTGGAAATAGGGGCAGGAAAAACCGATTTTGATTTAAGCAAATTCAAGGTAGAGAAATTGACTTTGAAGGGTGGGGCTGCTGTATTTCATGTTAAATTAGGTCTTTCTCAGCCCTTTAGCGCCATTCATGTGGAGGCGGGTGTGGCTAAAGTAGTTATTCAGGTTCCCATAGCTAGTTCATGTCGTATCCAATTGGATAGTGGTTTATCATCTAGAAATTTTGAAGGATTTACCAAACAAAAAGATGGAACATATCTTTCAGATAACTATGCTGGTTTGGCCTCGCATCGTGTCGATATCCATTTGGCGGGTGGACTCTCGACATTCGAGGTAAGTCGATACTAAAAAGCACTATCGCAAATTAATAATTACTTTTTTTTGTGCTCTTCTTTTCGTTTATTTCCAATAAGCATTTTGATCAATTTAAAATCGAGAAAGCCGTCAAATTCTAGATTGTAGGTTAATCCTAAAGCATTAATGTTTTGGGTGCTTGGACTATTGGGATCTGTTAATGTTGTTCTTTGGGGGGGCTTGTTGGATATACTAGCAGCTAAGCTTCCATCTTTTTTAATTAAGTAGCGTACATCTCCAGCAAGTGGGGAGTTAGGATAGTAAGTGGGAGCATTTATATTTTGTACATCAGCCGATCGATCTGTATAGATACCAGTAATAATTAGCCGATCATTCCATAAGCGCAAAGAAGCAGAATAATCTTCCTGTGGTCGAATACTAAAATCTACATATCGTAAATTGAGTGAATTGGCTAGTATATCCGTAGCTCTATTGATTGCAGTTTCGGTAGCGATCTTAGTTGTGGCTGCCCCAGCAGTTGCTCTGGTTGGATTATTGGGGTCATTTGTTAAATTATTTCCAGCAGATAGCACGATAAAGCTTCGTTGAACGATTAGACTGAAAGCCTGCGACATTGTATTGCTAATGTCCGATAGATAGCCTTGAAGATCATCATTAATATAGGAGTCGTTGGGAAAATTCAGCTTAAATGACATTTCTGGTGTTTGAAGGTCTCCTGTTAAGTACAAGACTGCCTCTGCAACTACGCGTTGATCTTTTGGGTCTCTTCCTGCTGCAAGATAAAGCGGTTTGACATTGGTACGGGCGCTATAAATAGCGTTCAAATGAATAGAAGCATTGGCAGGATCCCCTGTCCACCGGATAGTACCACCCGGGCTAATGTCAAATATCTTATCAATGATATTTCTAGCATTGTATCGAAATTTACCTTGAGTGATGAAGTAGTCGCCGAACATACTGAAGTCACCAAAACGGTTAATACTCAAATTAAGATTAGAATTCCCTCGTCCAGATAACTTACCTATTGAAGTATAGATGTTTGTTTCAGCTTGATCAGTTACTTCTAGATCAAAGTTTAGCGTTAGCCCATTGTAATTTAATGCTTGCTTACTGGTATGGGTAGAATCCTTTTTTGCGAAGGTGATAAAGTTATTTTCACTAATTCTTTCAGACAAGTTGAGTGGGATATTAAAGGTAGTACCTGCATCTGTTCTCGCAGTAATTCGTATCGACATATTGTCTACTGGACCATTAAACTCAAAAGTACCGGTACCGAAAGCGGTTCCGTAATAGGATGTATTATCTTTCAAGCTAGTGTTGAGAACCATAAATTGGTTTGTTTTTAAGCTGGCATGGATGACTGGATTATCTAAATTGTTTAAATCGACAGTTCCTTCGTCTGCTATGGCCTTGTGATTGTTTTGGTCTCTAAGTATAAAGTGTGAAAGATGGATGACATTATTTCTTACCACTAGATCATTGGATATTCGGTAATGTGTTTTTAAATAATTGATGGTAAGATCTACTTCATTTAAGTTTATGGTACCATTGATTTGGGGTTTAGTTAACTCACCAGTGACTTTTAAATCAGCAGATACTGCACCCGATAAATTTGAAACCAAATGTTTTAGGAAGGGTTGTAAAAGTGCTACGGGGTTATTGATGATTTGTACATCTGCATTTAAATCATTTTTGTCTAGGTTATAGGTGCCTATTACTTGGACAGTTTTTGTTTCTTGTTTGGAAATGCCGGCTTTAAGTGCAATGAGTTTACTAACATGATTCAAGCTTGTTTCCAAATATAGATCACCAACATATAGTTTATTGCAGGTTAATGAATCGATTTTAATATTCGATTGTATGTTAGGCTGGTTTTGAAGATTGGCTAGTGTTGTTTGTCCATTTAGTTCTCCAGTTAAATAGATACCTCGTCCTTTGGTTAAAGGTGTTAGGGTAGTTAGTTGAAATTTGCTAAAACCAATAATTAGTTCATCATTGGGATCGGATGAAATGGTGCCATTGACTGTGATGAGTTGGGTATTGCGAGCTAGTCCAAAATTGTTGATTCTTATTTTTGATTTGTCGGGGTCGAGATCGAAGGTTACCTTATCATGAATTTTCCAGATTTCATGGTTAATAATTACTTCTGATGGGAGTAGGCTTAGTTTTGCTTTGGAGTTAGCATCGGTGTTGAATTCGATCAAGCCATTTAAGTCCAACTGGTTGGTCGCATTTTTGTCAGATAGCTTCACGTTTAGGCTCAAGCTATCATTACGCAAGATATTTGCAATGTTGATGTTTTTAACAAATAAGCTATCTGTAAAATCAATTCGATCGGAAGCAATAAAAATATCTAGTTGGGTAGGACTTGTATTTTCATCGATGACTAGATCATGGATCTTAATTTTTTTGTATTGAATAAATTTTGCATAGGCGTTGATGACTGCTAAGTTTTTTTCGGAGGAAAATTTTCCAGTTAGAATAGCCCCATGCGGCACTCGAATAGTGGGTGCAAAAAAAGTGCGAACAGGTTCAAAGTTTTTTAATTTCAATTCAAGATCAAAATTTTGAGGTTTTTGGGGCTTGGTTATTTTTGTTTGTAACGAAGGAATGTATTTTTTAATGACGGTTAAGAAATAGGTAGGTAGTGTACTAAGATCATAATTTCCGTGGATACTAGCATCTAACACATCAGATTTGAAAGCAAGTACTCGGTTGTTACCAATTCCAGCTGCTTTTAGTGATATACTGTCAATCACCATGGTTTGTCTACTATTGGATAGGGAGACTTGATGAATGTTGAAATTGCCTTGGATATTGCTGAGATTGTTTCCCGAAAAATTGGTTTTTAGATCAGCATTGATGGTCAAGCTATCTTTATATAGGTTTAATTCTTTCAAATTGGCTTTGCCAATAGTCGTAGTAAAGTTGAATATGGGAAGTTTGGAATTGAGATCAAGTGCACCATTAAAGGATAAGTTTAGGTTTTTGTCATTGATATGCAGTTTGCCTTTAAACTCCTTGTTTTGGTAGTTCCCATCTAATTGGATATTCTTATAGCGATATCCGTTGAAATCGAGGTATGCAATCTTCCCTTCTGCCTGCTCTTCTAAGTGGGCTAGATTAAATCCTTTTCCCTTTACATTTGCTTCCAATGAAACGCGACCTAGTTTAGTATCATCAATTAAATTTCCAATGTCAAAGTTGTCAACCTTGACAGCTCCTGAATAGTGTGGGGTCCCTTTGGGGTCGATTTTCATATTGACATCGGAAACAATGCGACCCAATTTTGTTTTAAACTCACCAAAAGCAATGAAGTCACTAGTAAATCCGGTGAATCTTCCTTTGAAATTGACGTTACCAAATTTGCTCACAATTGGGGGAACTAGTTTATCTCTTTTTCCAGTAATTTTTTCGATGATATAGTCTAAGTCTTGCTTGTTAACGAAGGCTTGGTTAAGATCCAAATCCACAAAAGTTTGATCGATCAGAGGGAGTCCTTTAACGTCAAAGTCGCCTTTTAGATAAGTAGTTTTGCCAATTTTAAGAGACAGTGCTCGGGCTTTGATATTGTTTACGCGTCCTGTTGCTTGTCCATTTAGTTCGATATCGACATTCATTTTGCGAAGTCCTGGAGCAAAATAGCTCAGATCACGGGAATAAATGCGTGTATTCTTAAAATGAGCGCTCATATAGACTTTACTATTAAACAAATCAAAGTCTTTGAATGTGCCAAACTTCATCAGAAAATAATCACCCATTTTGGTGTTTGGAGTTTCCAGAGAAAGATTTTTGAACTCCATTTGGTTTTTGTCGATTGTGGCAAGCGCACTTAAATTTTTGAGATAAAATCCACTTTTCTCATGAAAGGTTAGTTTGTTTAGCTGCGCTTTGGCAATATGTTTATTAGTTTCTAGGTCTAGGATGGTTGCACTCAGTTTACTTAATCCGATATTCTCAAAGTTGATACCATTCACTTTGGAGGTGTCTCCAAAATTTCTGTATTTGAAGGCAATATTATCCAGAACAATTTTCTTAAAGAAAACATCGTATGGTTTTGATTTGCTTTTTGGTCCTTTATTAAAGTAGTTAATGAGGAAGGTCAGATTGGTTGTTTGATCGGTATATTTTTTAAGATAAATCTGGCTGCCTTCCAGTCGGATATCATTTACTAATATTTTTCTTTTTTTGATGGAAAGATCTTTGATATCAACAGTAAATTTAGCGGAATAGAGTAGGGTATCTTTCTGCAAATCTTGAATATATAGGCCTTCAAGTACTAGTGATTTGAATGGTTTGATGTATAAACCATTGATTTCAACGCGTGTTTTTAATTCGGAAGAAAGATAATGAGCCGCTCTTTGCGCAAAAAAAGTTTGTACGGGCTTAAACTGAAGAACAAATAGGAAGCCTGCGATCAACATTAGGAATGTGATCAGGGCCCAGAACGCTATTTTTAGTACTTTTTTGATACTTTTGTTTTTTAATCAGAAAATTATTTAGAACCGAATACGATTTGCCTATTATTTTAGCTATAGAGTCTTCCTGTGATGATACTTCTGCTGCAATATGTATCGATGGTAAAATATGTTCAAACATTATAGCTGGCCAGGCTGTTCATCGGAATTATGGTGGTGTGGTACCGGAGCTTGCTTCGCGGGCACACCAGCAGCATATCATTCCAACCGTACAGCAAGCGATTAACAATGCTAAAATACGCAAAAATGATGTGAATGCCATAGCTTTTACATGTGGACCAGGTTTATTGGGCTCTCTTTTGGTTGGTGTTTGTTTTGCTAAGTCCTTTGCGTTGGCTCGGAAAATCCCTTTGATTGAGGTGAATCACATGCAGGCGCATATTTTGGCTCACTTTATTGATGATCAAAAACCGGAGTTCCCCTTCATTTGTTTGACTGTTTCTGGTGGGCACACACAAATTGTGTTGGTAAGAAGTTATTTTGATTTAGAAATAGTCGGCCAGACAATGGACGATGCTGCGGGGGAGGCTTTTGATAAAACAGCTAAAATATTGGGCTTGCCTTATCCGGGTGGTCCATTGATTGATCGTTATGCGCAGCAGGGTAATCCGCGTGCTTTTCAATTTCCAGAGCCCCAAATACCTCATTTTGATTTTAGTTTTAGTGGATTGAAAACAGCAATTCTGTATTTTGTTAGGGATCAGATGAAACAAGATCCAAATTTTGTGGCTAACCACTTGGCAGATATTTGTGCATCGGTTCAAAAGCGAATCACTTCCATTCTAATTAATAAGTTAAAATTAGCTGCTAAACATTATGGCATCAATCGTATTGCTATTGCAGGAGGAGTTTCTGCTAATTCGGGTCTTCGAAGTGACCTGGTTGAGGCTGCAGCTGTAAACGGCTGGACCGTTTTTATTCCCAAATTCGAGTATTGTACCGATAATGCGGCGATGATTGCTATCACAGCCCATTACAAATTCTTGAATCAGGATTTTGTCGGGCAGGATGTGGTGCCTTTGCCTAGGATGAAGTGGTAAAGGCACCCCAGATTAAGCATAGTGACATATGCTATACTATTTAGTTTTATACATTTCTAGAATAGCACTACTTGGCATTTTCTATTTTTATGGGCGTAAAAGAAGGTTTTGGGAGGTTATTGGCTCTTTGTACCTGTTGATACAGGCTGTGCTTTACATGAATAATCGATGGCATTAGCCACCCCTTTTGGAGTTATCTTAATTTTACTTATAGCTGCACCAAGCATTCCTCCATTTGTGTTTCTAATTGTTGCCAGATTCATCTCCTGTACATTTAGCTTATTTTTTATCAAACGCTTCATAATCTTGACTTTAAAATAAATTTATTTTTGAAGTGCAAATATTAAGTATATTAAAATAAAATTATAAATTAAATAAAAATAGATTATAAATTAGATGTGTGAGCGTATTTTCTGTCTTGTTGAGAGGTTTATAAAAACTTGGTGAAGAGTAAGGATCGAGAAGGGATGGATTAGGAAGTTACTGACTGTATGGGGCAGAAAACACAGATTTGTTGTCATTCGATGATTGGAAAGAATTGATTCCTATTGCGAATTAGCTTAACTTTGCATTATGTTTAAAAACAAGCGATTACTAGTTTTTTGGGTTTTTTTATCACTTGTGGTAGGGATCAGTGCTTGTAAAAGTAAATTTGATCAATTACGAGCAAGTAATGATGTGACTAAAAAATATCAGGAGGCTCTTCGACTGTACAACAATAAATACTATAATAAGGCTTTGCTTTTGTTTGAAGATTTGGTGCAACGTTACCGAGGTCGTACGGAGGCAGAGGACTTATACTACTATTATGCTTATACTAATTTTAAGCTGAAAGACTACACCACAGCTAGGTATCATTTTAAAGTATTTGCAGAGACCTATCCCAATAGCCCCAGAGCAGAAGAATGTCGATTTATGTCGGCTAAGTGTTATTATTTAGAGTCGCCGGTATATTCTCTCGATCAACAAAATACGGTTAAAGCAATCGATGCTTTGCAGTTATTCATCAATCTGTACCCTAAAAGTGAGCGTGTGCCAGCAGCAAGTAAGCTAATCGATGATTTGCGGGGTAAACTCGAACTGAAGTCATATATGAATGCTAAACTTTTCTTAGATCTGGGGGATTATAAATCGGCAATTATTGCATTCAGAAACTCAACCAAGGATTTTCCTGATACCAAGTATGCAGAGGAAATGGAGTTCTTGAGCATTAAAGCACAGTATTTACTAGCCAAGAATAGCTTTGAAAGTAAACAGGAAGAGCGATTTAATGAGGTGATTCAGCTTTATGCTGATTTTTCGACTAAGTATCCCATAAGTAAATACTTAAAGGAAGCTAGCCAATTCAAGAAAAGTTCTGAACAGGGCATTTTCGAGGTGCAGGAATTATTGGCTTCGGAAAACGGAAAAGAAAAAACACAAAAAAACTGATTTTTACAAAAGCGACATAAATGAGCAATAAAAGTACCGTGGTAACAACCAGTACGATCACACGCGACGTACGCAAGTTAGATCAATCAACTAATAATATCTATGAGTCGATTGCGATTATTTCAAAGCGAGCAAACCAATTAGCTAATACTATGAAGGAAGAGCTTCAGGACAAATTGGCGGAATTCGCATCCTCTGGAGACAATTTAGAAGAAGTATTCGAAAATAGAGAGCAGATTGAAGTATCTAAGTATTACGAACAATTACCCAAGCCAACACTAGTCGCTATTGATGAGTTTCTAAATGGTAAGGTATACTATAGAAATCCTTCGAAAGGGTAAAATTAATTCCCCCTTCAAAATATCCAATGGATATGCTTAAAGATAAAAATATCCTACTGGGTGTTTGTGGTGGTATTGCTGCTTACAAGTCAGCTTTGTTGGTGCGTTTGTTAGTGAAAGCTGGAGCACATGTACAGGTGATTATGACTAAAGATGCTACTAATTTCATCACTCCACTTACGCTTTCAACACTTTCAAAAAAATCAGCTCTAATCAATTATTTTAAGTCCGATACGGGTGAGTGGAATAATCACGTAGATCTGGGGTTATGGGCTGACCTATTTATTATAGCCCCACTAAGTGCAAACACCATGGCCAAATTTGCTCATGGTTTGTGTGATAATCTACTTACGGCAGTATACCTGTCAGCAAAGTGTCCAGTCTATTTTGCCCCAGCAATGGATTTGGATATGTGGAAGCATCCAGCTACCAAACAAAATGTGACCAAGCTGGTTTGCTTTGGAAATAAGCTCATTGAACCTACTTATGGTGAGTTAGCTAGTGGTCTGATCGGTGAAGGAAGGATGGCCGAACCAGAAATTATAATTGAGCAAATAGCCGAAAACTTCAAAAAAAAAACACTAAGCGGTAAAAAAGTACTGGTTACTGCTGGACCCACCTATGAGGCTATTGATCCTGTGCGATTTATTGGCAACTATTCGTCTGGAAAGATGGGGTATGCGCTTGCAGAAGAGCTGGCTAGTTTAGGGGCTGAGGTAACACTTATTAGTGGCCCAACATCATTGAGCACATCCCTCCAGATGGAGCGTATTGATGTGGTATCTGCAGATGAAATGTTTGCGGCGGTTCAGAAGGTGATCCCCCAGAGTGATATTGTAGTGATGTGTGCAGCCGTGGCAGATTATCATCCTAAAGAAGTAGCGCGTGAAAAGCTTAAAAAAGATTCGGATGAGATTAATATTAGTCTTGTAAAAACAATAGATATTATAGCCACGGTAGGGAAGCACAAAAAGAAAGGACAAGTCATCGTGGGTTTTGCATTAGAAACATCGGATGAAGAAGCGCATGCAATCAAAAAGCTCGAAAGCAAAAATTTGGATTTGATCATATTAAATTCCTTAAGGGATGAGGGTGCTGGTTTCAAAGGAGATACGAATAAAGTAACAATTATTGATCGGAATCATCATAAGGAATATATCGAGCTCAAATCTAAATCAGCGGTTGCAAAAGATATTTGTCGAAAAATAGTAGCTTTATGCTCTTTGTCACGCGTATGAAGTACTTTCTTTTTTGCGGGCTTATTTTTTTATCACTAGGTGCTTTTTCTCAAGATTTAAATGCTCGGGTAGAGTTACTTTATCCAAAGCTTCCCTCAGTCAATAAAAGCACATTTGACCTACTCGAAAAAACAATCAGGGAATTTCTCAACAATAAAAAATGGACGGATGATATGCTGCAGCCGATAGAGCGTATCGATTGTAGTTTTGTCATTACAATTACAGCCTGGGATGGAGCAAGTGGTTTTACAGCTGAAGCCCAAATACAATCAAGTAGGCCAGTATATGGAACATCTTATAATAGCACGATTTTAAATACTTATGATAAAGAGTTTAATTTCACTTATCTGGAGGGGCAGTCTTTAGATTTTTCGGAGCAAAGTTATACCAGCAATTTAGGCTCGCTATTGTCCTTTTATGCATTTACCATTCTGGGCATGGACTATGATACTTTTTCAAAATTTGGAGGAACCTCCCTTTATAGCCGAGCTCAAACTGTGCTCAATAATGCGCAAGGGGCTTCTGATAAAGGTTGGAAGGCTATGGAAAGTTTTAGGAATCGATATTGGTTGTCAGAGAATTTTTCGAATACAGACTATAACCCCATTCGCGAAGGTTTGTACGTTTATCACCGTCGAGGTTTGGATGTGATGGGAATTAATCCCGTTGAGGGTAGGAAGGCCATTCTTTCTGTTTTGTCTCAGGTGCAGACAATAGACAGGCAAAGGCAGGGAAATATGCTAAGCCAGTTATTTATGTTAGCGAAGGTGGATGAGCTGATCGGTGTTTTTAGTGCAGCTACTCCTGACGAAAAGATGAGAGCCTATTCTATACTCAGCCAGATAGATCCTCCTAATATGTTTAAATACGATGCGTTGAAAAAATAAGATAGCTCATCGTGCATTTGATTTTAGTCATTCTCCAATGCTCAGTAGGTTACTCATTTGCAATTATGCTTTAATTGATACATTGGACATCTCGTTTTCCAAAGATCTGACGATTCTAACAGGGGAGACTGGTGCAGGCAAGTCTATCATTTTAGGTGCATTATCTTTAATTCTCGGCCAGCGTGCTGAGGGTAAATACTTTTTCAATCAGCAAAAGAAATGTATCATCGAAGGCTATTTTCAAATCAAGGATTATCAGCTATCTAGCTTCTTCGCGGATCATGATTTGGACTATGAGGAGGAAACTATCTTGAGGCGAGAGGTCGCTGTGGATGGAAAGTCCCGTGCGTTTATTAATGACACGCCAGTTACTCTTGCCCTTTTGAAACAATTGGGTGAAAAACTAATTGATATTCATTCTCAACATGCTACCCAGGAGATGAATCAGGGAGATTTTCAATTGTTTGTATTGGATGTTTTGGCTGGGAATCAATCGCTGTTGGCT
The DNA here is from genome assembly GCA_008015505.1 of Pedobacter sp. Taxonomy (GTDB): domain Bacteria; phylum Bacteroidota; class Bacteroidia; order Sphingobacteriales; family Sphingobacteriaceae; genus Daejeonella. Next base: position 143,656 of record SSFR01000003.1, on the reverse strand, counting down.
TCGTATCAGCATACGTATAAAGTATATCAACAATCGCTCGTACAGCTGAAAGAAATGGAGCGGACATGTGTGCAAGCTAAGATCGACCAAGATTACTATCAATTTCTATTTGACGAGCTTGATGAGGCTAGACTCAAAGTAGGAGAGCAGGAGCAGTTGGAGCAGGAGCTCGATCGATTAATACATGCGGAAGATATCAAACAAAATCTTACTCGAGCAAGTTATCTATTGACTGAACATGAACAGGCTGTAGCGATTCAATTGAAGGGAGTCATACAGGATTTGCAGCAGGCTGAAAAGCATCAGGCCGAACTGGGGGTACTAACAGGGCGTTTGGGAAGTAGTTTGATCGAAATTAAGGACATTGCTTACGAGATAGACCAAATAGCACAGTCAACTCAAACGGATGAAGATCGCCTTCAAGTAATTAATGATCGATTAAACACGCTGTATAGCTTGCAGAAAAAACATCATGTAAATATTGTTTCTGAATTACTTCTTGCTAAGGAAAGTATCAGTCAAAAATTGCATGCCATATCTTCTTCAGATGCAGAGATTGAGCATTTGAGAGTGGAGATCAGTCGATTACAGGATCAACTGGTTGGTAAGGCTATTGATTTGAGTAGTGGGCGTAAACAGATTATTCCGGCATTAGAGCATCAGGTACAGGAATGTCTAAAAGAAATGGGGATGCCACATGCTGTATTGCAGATTAGTAATGAAGTATATTCTTCGGACCAGTTTGGACCCACGGGATGTGATCAAATTCAATTTTTATTTAGTGCCAATAAAGGACAACAGCCTTTACCTGTTCATAAGATAGCTTCGGGGGGAGAACTTTCGCGTTTGATGCTCAGTATAAAATCGCTAATAGCTCATCATAAGGCCTTGCCCACAATCATTTTTGATGAAATTGATACAGGTATTTCAGGTGAAATCGCTTTAAAAGTGGGCCATATGATGGAAAAATTGGCAGAATCTATACAAGTGATAGCCATTAGTCATTTACCTCAAATTGCCAGCAAGGGAAAGATGCACTATTCTATTTATAAAGATGAAAGGCAGCATCATACACGTACGAACATTAAACAGCTGGACGAGTCTGCACGTGTAATTGAAATTGCCAAGATGTTAAGTGGTAAGAATCCAGGAACACATGCACTTCAACATGCGAGGGAATTATTGGATATGGCCTATTGATAAGGTTTTTTGTGGGATTAGTAGGTTTTATAAATGGCATAACACTAAAAAACTATAATATGACTTATAACTTATTGAAAGGGAAAAAGGGAATTATTTTCGGTGCACTAGATGAAAAATCAATTGCTTGGAAGGTGGCCCAGCATTGTGTCAGCGAGGGTGCCGAAATTGTATTAAGTAATGCACCTATTGCCTTGCGCATGGGTGAGATTAACAAACTTGCTGATGCTTGTAAGGCTCCTATTTTTGCCGCAGATGTGACGAACTCGGAAGATATCGATAAGCTTTTTATCCAAACAAAAGAGCACTTCGGCGGGGGGGTAGATTTTGTGTTACACTCTATTGGGATGAGCCCAAATGTGCGTAAGAGTATCCATTATACAGAATCAAATTATGACTTTATGCACAAAACAATGGATATTTCTGCCATGAGTTTACATCGAATTTTACAAGCAGCGATGAAACATGATGTCATCAATGAATGGGGTTCGGTAGTTGCATTGACCTATATTGCAGCGCAACGCGTATTTCCTGATTACAATGATATGGCTGATGCTAAAGCTTTGTTAGAGGGTATTACCAGAAGCTTTGGGTATCATTATGGGGTTAAGAAGCGTGTGCGAATTAATACGGTTTCTCAGTCTCCTACCCGCACCACGGCGGGTTCTGGGGTGAAGGGATTTGATGGTTTTATTAGCTATGCAGAAAAAATGTCTCCTTTAGGTAATGCAACAGCTGATCAATGTGCAGATTATGTGGTGAGTTTGTTCTCTGACTTGACACGTATGGTGACAATGCAAAACCTGTTTCACGACGGTGGGTTCTCATTTACAGGAGTAACTCCGGAAGTGATTGAGCAAATGGAAAAATAATATCTAGTTGCATTACCCTCACTGTCTGAACTATGGTTCGTATGATTGAGATGATGAGCTTGTCTAAAAATGTCGTTAAAAAACAAATTAAATACATGAAAAATCATATTAATCATTCAAATCAAACCAATCATAGTTCAGATGATTAAGATGCATAACGTCAGTTAGGACTAACTTAGATCCGGTCTAAAGTTTATTTCATGAAATAAACTTTAGACCGGATCTAATATATTATCTCTATTTTTGACTCCGAAAATTGGCAGGATTTCTTCCGACTTCATGTTTTCAAATTCAAACCAAAATCAAGTAAAATGAGCAACGTAGAAAAACTAAAAGCGTTACAACTTACACTAGATAAACTAGAAAAATCATATGGCAAAGGGACCATCATGAAGTTAGGTGATACAGTTATCGATGCAGTTGAAGCCATATCTACAGGTTCTTTGGGATTGGATATTGCCTTGGGTATTGGTGGATTACCGAAAGGGCGCATTATTGAAATCTATGGTCCAGAGTCTTCAGGAAAAACGACTTTAGCGATTCATGCGATTGCCGAGGCTCAGAAAAAAGGTGGGATTGCAGCTTTTGTAGATGCGGAGCATGCTTTTGATAAGTTTTATGCGCAAAAATTAGGGGTTGATGTGGAGAATCTATTCATTTCTCAGCCTGATAATGGGGAGCAAGCCTTAGAAATAGCTGATAATTTGATTCGTTCGGGGGCTATTGACATTATTGTGATTGATTCGGTTGCAGCCCTGGTTCCTAAAGGCGAGATTGAAGGCGAAATGGGTGATTCAAAGATGGGCCTTCAAGCGCGTTTAATGTCGCAAGCATTGCGCAAGCTTACTGGAACGATCTCTAAGACCGGATGCTGCTGTATTTTTATTAATCAGTTGCGTGATAAAATTGGTGTGATGTACGGAAGCCCAGAAACTACAACAGGAGGAAATGCGTTAAAATTTTATGCCTCTGTTCGTTTGGATATTCGTCGTGTTTCTCAAATTAAGGATAGTGATGAAGTATTCGGAAATCGGGTGAAGGTGAAGATTGTTAAAAATAAAGTAGCCCCTCCATTCCGTATAGCAGAGTTTGATATTCTTTTTGGAGAGGGTATTTCTAAAGTGGGGGAAATCATTGATTTAGGTGTTGATTTTGAGATTATCAAGAAATCAGGATCTTGGTTCAGTTATGGGACTAGTAAGCTTGGGCAAGGGCGAGATACTGTTAAGCAGCTTTTATTAGATAATCCTGATCTGATGGATGAACTAGAGATGAAGGTAAGAGCAGCGGTAACGGGTGAACAGGCTTTGGTAGGTGGTACTTTAGCTGAGCAGGTCTAATTTTTAAACTGCAATTCTTAATTATAATAGTATTTTTTATATCATCAGGTAGGAAACATTAACATTTATGAATAAGCTAAGTACAATCCTTGTTGCTATTGGATTAATTTTCGTGTCAACAATTCAGGTTAATGCGCAATCATATATGGATGGGGTTGGGATACGTTTAGGTACTTATAATGGTATTACATTTAAAACTAGGGTTGCGGAAGACAAAGCCTTAGATTTTAATTTGGCCTTTAATTCTGGAAGTGATTATTCTTATGCTCGTTTAACTGGCTTATATGAGGTTCATGCCAAAACTAATATTACTCCAGGTTTGTTGTGGTACTATGGTGCTGGAGCTGGCTTGGGCTCTAGAAAAGATAAGCGATTGGATTCAAGTGACCTATTTGTGAGTGTCAATGGCGTGATTGGTATGGATTACAAATTTGAAAAAGCACCTATCAATATTTCACTCGATTGGGTGCCCTTTTTGGAACTTTCTCCCAACGCATCAATTGATGTAGGAGGTCTAGGTCTATCTATTCGATATACATTTTAAGTTTATTTAACTTTTTATTCAACTGATTTGGTGCTAAATTTGTCGCTCACTCTACAGATATAGTGTGTTGAACTGCTTAGTATGAATCAAAAAGTTAGGTTGTATAAATATATTTTATTATTCGTTGGCTTAGCTAAAATAGTGGTCCTTGCTTTGAGTATTCTTCTATATGATGCTCAGTATAAAGTGGTTTGTGAAGAAATGATGGAGTTGGAGACAGAAAAACCAGATTGCAAAGGTGATTCATGTAAAAAGATATCATTAGCCGATTGGTTCGAAAGTATCTACCAGTTTAATTTTAGGAAATACATCAATGATGATGTATGTTTTAAATTCGTTACAACGAACGAAGACTTTGTTCAGCACTTTTATCCTGATGTGTTGACTCCTCCACCTAATGTTTTATCTACTTGTTAATTTTGTGTTGGGTTAAAATAAACCAATACAAAATGTTATTGCAAGATTAAGGTATTACTTGCCTGTAAAATCTAATCCATTTTATGGAATTATGAGGTTTTGGTATGTAGTTATATTTCGTACGGAAGTATAAAAATATGATTTTCCTTTAGAGGCTTTTATTACATAGCCGAATCTTGTTTTAATTATTTGTGTTAATTTTTCGATTGTATTCTTTTTATTAGAATATATTATTCTTAATAATTATTTTTATTTCTTTAAATGAAAAAAAATCAAAATGATTCGTTGGGGTGGAGTATGAAAAAATATTTTTTAGCTAAAAATATGAAGCGAGATATTCCAGCAAGTATTGTTGTTTTTCTGGTGGCTTTACCTTTGTGTTTGGGCATTGCTATGGCATCAGGAGCTCCCTTGTTTTCGGGTATATTAACAGGGGTAATAGGTGGCATCGTAGTGTCTTTATTTAGTGGATCTCAGCTTTCTGTTACTGGGCCAGCCGCGGGTTTAACAGTTATTGTTTTAGGTGCAATTACTGGTTTGGGCGCTTATGAAATTTTTTTATTAGCGGTGGTACTTGCGGGGTTGATGCAAGTGCTTTTAGGCTTTTTGAGGGCTGGGACTATTGGTGCTTATTTCCCTTCGTCAGTGATTGAGGGTATGCTAGCAGCTATCGGAATTGTTTTAATTCTGAAACAGTTGCCGCATGTGGTAGGCTATGATGCAGACTTTATAGGGAGTGAGAAATTTGTCGAGATTAGTGGTGAAAATGCTTTCTCAGCACTGGCACTGGCTTTGAAAAAGATTAGTATGGGCGCCGTTATTATTAGCTCCTTATCTGTGATCACCTTGTTATTTTGGCCACGAGTTAAGAAACTTAGCTTTATTCCAGCCCCACTTTTAGTTGTTATAATAGGTGTTTTGTTGGGTGTTGCTTTTCAGCATACAGACCTTGCCCTACAGGCTGATCAGTTGGTTCAAATACCTGTAGTAAGTTCTTGGGGTGGCTTTTTAGGTTTGTTCAGATACCCTCATTTTGCAGCTATTCAAAATCCTGAGGTTTGGAAAGTTGCAGGTACTATTGCTATAGTAGCGAGTTTGGAAACCCTATTAAATATAGAAGCTGTTGATAAAATCGATCCAATCAAGCGGAGTACACCGAAGAACAGAGAGCTAATTGCTCAAGGGATCGGTAATACGGTGAGTGGTTTGATTGGGGGATTGCCTATGACTTCAGTAATTGTGCGTTCATCCGTTAATGTGAATGCTGGAGGTCGGACGAAAATGAGTGCCTTTTTACATGGCTGTTTACTTTTGCTTTCTTTTTTGTTAATTCCTGCCTGCATCAATCTTATTCCACTCTCGTGTCTTGCGTCGATACTGCTGTTGACTGGTTATAAATTAACGCGTCTTGAATTGTTTCGTAAGATGTGGAAGAGTGGTAAAGATCAGTTTATCCCTTTTATTGTTACAGTATTAGCGGTAGTATTTACAGATTTGTTAAAAGGAGTTGCGGTGGGGATGTTGGTGGGGATATATTATATTTTGCGTGTTAGTCTGCGAAACCCTTACTTTTATCATCTTGAAAAAGATGGTAAAAAGCATGTTACGAGGATGAAACTAGCAGAGCAGGTATCATTCTTGAATAAGGCGGCTATTCAATATGCGTTAACACATTTACCACCGAAAACCAAGGTAATTATCGATGGAACGAACTCCCGTTTTATTGATCATGATGTGTTAGAAATTATCCACGATTTTAGTATGAATGCGTACACAAAAGGGATTGAGGTAGAGTTAGTTCATATCAAGAATTGGTATCGGGTCCCCAAATTAAAAGAAGAGGTTTAAAGTTTTTTTAAATGAGATTAATTTATGAATACAAAGAATAAAGTAGATATCACAGATAATGTTAGGTTACCACAACAAGACCGTTATAATAAGCTTTTGCAAGGGAATAAGGATTGGGTAGCTAATCAATTAGCCGAAGACCCTGACTATTTCAACAAGTTGTCTAAAGGTCAAAGTCCAGAAGTTCTGTGGATCGGTTGTTCAGATAGTCGTGTGCCGGCCAATGAAGTAACTAATACAAAACCAGGAGAAGTATTCGTCCACCGCAATATTGCCAATGTTTGTGTACACTCAGATATGAATATGCTTAGTGTGCTTGATTATGCAGTGAATGTGTTAAAGGTGAAGCATATTATTGTTAGCGGGCACTATGGCTGTGGAGGAGTTGCCGCCGCATTGGGTAATAAACAGTATGGATTGATTGATAATTGGTTGCGTCATATTAAGGATGTTTATCGGTTACATGCCTATGAGTTGGATTTGATTGCTGATAAAACTGAGCGAGAGAATCGACTGGTAGAGCTGAATGTAGTAGAGCAGGTATACAATTTGTGCAAAACAACTATTGTTCAAAATGCATGGAAAATGCGTTCTGATTTAGAAATACATGGCTGGATTATCCAATTAGATAGTGGTTTTGTGAAGGATTTAAATGTGTCTTGTAGTAGTGCAGATAACTTAGGAAAGGTTTTTGCGCTGGGTGAGCATTACACTGCAATAGATCAATAAAAAAAATCACACCAACCCTTTTCCCGCAAATTGGGGTTGGTGTGATTTATAGGTTTCGATGAAAAGGTTTTGAGTTTAAGCCTCTTCTAGAAACGAGTAACGATAGCTTTTAGGTGGATTAAAGGTTTCTTTGATTGTACGAGGAGAAACCCAACGTAATAAGTTAATCATCGATCCAGCTTTATCATTTGTGCCTGATCCACGGGCTCCACCGAAGGGCTGCTGACCAACTACAGCGCCAGTACACTTATCATTAATGTAGAAATTGCCTGCAGCATTGCGTAGAATTTGGGTTGCTTTTTCCAGAGCATATCTATCTTGAGCAATAATCGCTCCTGTTAGTGCATATATCGACGTTTGATCCACTAATTCAAGTGTTTTTTCGAAATCTTGGTCTTGATAAACAAAAATGGTTAAGACTGGTCCAAAGAGCTCTTCGCACATAGTTGTGTAAAAAGGATCTTTAGTGACGATGACTGTTGGTTCAATAAAATATCCTTTTGATTTGTCGTATTGGCCCCCGGCGATAATTTCCACATTAGGATCATTTTTAGCATTGTCGATGTACTTTGCCAGTTTATCGAATGATTTTTCATCAATCACAGCATTAATAAAATTGCTAAAATCTTCTACGGGGCCTATTTTTAATGTCGCTAAATCCTTTTGTATCAGTGTTTTTAGTTCTGACCAAATAGAGCTAGCAATATAGGCGCGCGATGCGGCAGAGCATTTTTGTCCTTGATATTCGAAAGCTCCACGCACGAGGGCTGTAGTGGCTACTTGTGGGTCGGCAGATCCGTGAACGACAATGAAATCTTTGCCACCTGTTTCGCCCACAATTCGGGGATAGGTTTTATAGCGGTGGATATTATTCCCAATATTTTTCCAGATATCTTGAAATACGGCTGTTGATCCCGTGAAATGGATTCCAGCAAAATCAGGATGATTAAAAATAACCTGACCTGCGTCTGGTCCAGAAACATATATCAAATTAATAACGCCGTCTGGTAAGCCAGCTTCTTTAAAAATTTCCATTAATACGTGAGCCGAATAAATTTGGGTATTGGAGGGTTTCCATACGACCACATTGCCCATCATGGCTGCGGATGTGGGTAAGTTTCCGGCGATGGCTGTAAAGTTGAAGGGTGTTAATGCAAATACAAATCCTTCTAATGGGCGCTGTTCGGTACGATTCCAAACACCATGAGCGGAGATAGGAGGTTGTTGTTGGTAAATTTCGGTCATGTATTTTACGTTGAAGCGCAAAAAGTCAATGAGCTCACAGGCGGAATCTATTTCTGCTTGGAATGCGTTTTTTGACTGCCCCAACATGGTTGCTGCATTCAGTTTATAGCGATAGGGGCCGGCGATCAGATCTGCAGCCTTTAAAAATATGGATGCACGGTGCTCCCACGATAAATTTTCCCATTGCGGTTTGGCCGCAAGTGCAGCGTCAATGGCTTGTTGCACATGGCTTTTATCTCCCTGATGGTAGTGTCCTAGCAGATATTGATGATCATGTGGGGGGTACAAAGATTGCTTTTTATGGGTAAAAATGGCTTTTCCAGCAATATACATTGGAATATCTGCCTGTTGTGCTCTTGCTTGAACAATGGCTTCTTTTAATAAAATCCTTTCTTTGCTGCCCGGGGCATAGTTTAAAACGGGCTCATTGGTGGGAGAGGGTATGTTGAAAAATCCTTTAAGCATGATGATTAAAATTAAGATTGCAAAGATAAACGATTAAGAACTGTTTCTGTGGATTTGAGTTTTGATTGGTTGGATTATAAGGTTAAGTTTTTGTTAACTTTAATAATATAATTTATTAACTTTAAGTTAATAATGACATGATTTTTGAAAGTAATCATCTTGACGATTCTGGGTGTTTCGATGAGTCTAATAGGCTTTACTCAAGTACTTAACAATTCGTGTAGTACTGCTAAGAAATTGTTGACCCAGGCTGATGAACTTAATTACTGTTCGGGAGATACAGAATATACTACCGTTGGCTCTTCGACAGGGGAGGTTTGGTTTACTTTTATTGCACATCGGTCTGATGTGAATATTACCGCCATTGGCCCTGTAAATGGTTCGGCTGCGACTTTGTTAGTTCCTACAATTTTGCTTTTTCAGGATTGTGGTAATGGAATCTATAGTTCAGTAACACATACTGGTAATCTTAGTACGCTATATAAAGGAGGTTTGATTATTGGTGAACGTTACTATTTTAGAATTAGTGGTAGTAATACTGGGACGTTTAAATTATGCTTGAATAATTATACACCTGTTCTTAGGGTAGGTCAGGATTGTGGTACGGCTTCTTTTTTATGTAATAAGCAGCTATTTACACAAACTAATGTGACCGGCGCTGGAGCTAATGTCAATGAGGCTGCTGGAACGTGTATGGCATCACCTGGAGTAAATTCTGAGCAGAATAGTGTATGGTATAAATGGATAGCGGCTAATGATGGTAGTTTAACCTTTACCATTACCCCATCTTCTAGAGATGATATTGATTGGGTACTATTTGATCTAGGAACAAGTGATGATTGTTCAAAAGTGCGCCCTGCTAATGCTATTCGATGTGCTGCTGGGCGGGGGGTTGATTGTGATCCGCGAACACAGCATGTATATACGATAACAGGTATGAGCTTAACGGACACAGATATCAGTGAAGGGCCAGGATGTGCTGATGGACAAAATGGTTTTGTTAAGTATGTGGATATGATACAAGGACATATTTATGGGCTTCTGATCAATAATTTTGATAGCAGTGGACATGGATTTACCATTGAATTTGGAGGTACGGGAGAGTTTGTGGGGCCCAATGCAAAACTCAACTTTGTAGAAAATAACACATGTCCACTTGACCCATCTTATACATTTATTAGTTTATCTACCCATTATTCCAATTTGAAGTGGACCTTTGGGGAGGGTGCGAGTATCAGTACAACCACTGGCGAGGGGCCATTTACAGTTAGGTATGCCACATCTGGCTTGAAAACAGCTGTTTTAGAGGCTTTGAATGATCGAGGATGTGAGGTGATAGATACCAAGGTGGTTACCGCACTGGCTAAACCGTTGCCCCCAGTAATTGATGGGGGTAAAATGCAATACTGTTTGGGTGATACCATTCGATTATATACTCCCATGCGATCGAATATGTCCTTTCAATGGACTGGTCCCAATGGATTTACCTCATCAAAAGATAGTGTGGTTATTCCTGTGGATGCTGGCAATCGTGCGGGTGTGTATTCCTTGGTTGCTGCTATGGGCGATTATTGTAAAAGTGCTACGGCTAGTTTTACTGTGCCACCGGTATCAGAAAAGCCACGAGCGGATTTTAATTCAAAGTCTCTTTCTGAATCATCAAACCTACAGTTGATCCAATTTTTGAATACCTCAACTGGTGCAGATCATTATCTCTGGGATTTTGGTGATGGCAATTCATCGAGTGAAGTCAATCCCACGCACGTATATACCAGCGCAGGCTTATTTGCAGTGTATCTACATGCATTTGCCAGTGGATCTTGTCCTGATGAGGCTGTTGCTCATACTGCACTATTTATTGGAAAAGATGGAACGATTCGGAATCATTCTGCTTTTACTCCGAATGGAGATTCCACTAATGATGAATTTGTAGTTAACGTAACGGATTTAAAATCGTATAAAATTCGGATTTTTGATCGCTATGGCGTACTGCTTTTTACCTCTAGTGACTATGCTGATAACTGGACAGGACTTTATCAGGGGAATCCTTTGCCAGTAGGTGTGTATTATTATGTCATTGATGGACTTGGTTTGAATGGGAAAGAAATCAGTAAATCAGGCTCGGTGACTATTTTGAAGTAACTCTGACAGAGATTAGTTTACGCCAGAAATAGATTGTATAAGATGAGAATAACACTACTAACTGTCGGGAAAACAACAGATCATTATTTATTGGAAGGAATAGATAAATACGTTCAGCGCTTAAAGCATTATGTTCCCTTCAAGATGCTTGAATTGCCTGAATTGAAGCATACCAAAAGTCTTTCACAGGAACAGCAGAAAGCTAGGGAAGCGACACTGATTCTTAAACAGTTGAATCCTACTGATTATTTAATTTTATTGGATGAGCAGGGCAAGGAAATGACTTCTACATATTTTTCGACGTTTCTAAACAAAAAAATGGTTGGTGCGGTACAGCATTTAATTTTTGTGATTGGGGGACCTTATGGATTTGATTCTTGTGTTTATAGCCGAGCGAATGAACGGATTTCTTTGTCGAAAATGACTTTTTCTCATCAAATGGTGCGGCTATTCTTTATGGAGCAGCTTTATCGAGCCTATACGATCCTAAAAGGAGAACCTTATCATCATTTTTGAGCATGGCAAAATATTTGTGATATATACCTATTTAAAGCACTAGACCCCTCCAAAGAAGAAAAATATTTTTGGATTGTCTTTTTGATCACTATCGTCATCTGTGCAATTATCTTTTATTTTCTTCTTTAGGAGAGAAACCTTTTTGGCTCCTGGGGGGGCTAAGAGGATAGAAACAAATGATTATGTCGATTTCTGGGGTAGTCTATTTGTATTTTTAGCAGCAGCTTTGGTAGGTTTTTGTTTTTCGTTAGTTACCTTGGATTCCGTTTTTTTACCTGCTTCTGTATTTAAAGTAAGACTATCGTCTGACAAAGGCTCGGGAGCCTCTTCTGTAAAGAGTGGTAGTACTTTAATAATATTAAACCAGTTAATGATCTTTTTAATGTCAGAAGTATATACACGCTCTGTGTCGTAATCTGGTGCAACTTCAGCAAAGAAAGTATGGAGTGCTTTATTATCAGCAGTTTTGTTATCAGGAATGGATTTGGCTGCCTTCATTTGTTCAAAAATAGCTGACAGCTTTAGGTCCGAGTTACCAGCGAAAATGGTAATATCTTCTAATGAAGCCATTTTTGAGGTAGTCATACTCACGATGATTTTTACCTTTTGCTCATCCAAGCTTTCTAAAATAAAGCCGGATTTATTTTTACCAACCAACTTAAATAGTCCGGTTTTACCGGATACAGATATTAGTCCTCTTAAGTTCATATTTCTCTAGTATTGAGTACTATTCTTCAATCACTTCAATGCTTAAAATTTTGTCTCCTTGGCGGATATTGTCTACCACGTCTACATTTTCTATGACCTTCCCAAAGCAAGTATGGTGACGATCTAAATGAGCTGTGTTGGTTCTGCTATGGCAGATGAAAAATTGTGAACTTCCGGTATCACGACCTGCATGTGCCATAGAAAGTACGCCACGATCATGGTATTGGTTATCTCCGTCGAGTTCACATTTAATTTTTGTGCCAGAACCACCTGCTCCTGTTCCTGTTGGGTCACCACCTTGGATGACGAAGTCAGGTATTACTCGATGAAAGGTCACGTCGTTATAAAATCCTTCTTTTGATAGTTTTAGAAAGTTGGCCACAGTATTGGGTGCATCTTTGTCATAGAATTGCACGGTCATGTCACCTTTTTCTGTTTTGATAATTGCTTTGCTCATTGTCAATGAATAAAATAGCCACGAATTTAACTATTTCATTCTAAAATTGATTAATCTGTTTTGGGGTGTTGCGAGGGTGGTTGGTGGTTACCTTATTATGGGAATCAGCTATAATCATAAGATTTAGCCAGGTGCCATTAAAAATATGAATGTACTTTATTTGATGGAAGAACTAGTGATCATATAGCGCGAGTTGAAGGATTGTGGTACTAATTACCGCATACTGATCAAAAGTGTATTTTTGCGATAAATAGCACCAGATGAGATTAATTCGCCTGCTTTTATTTCCTTTTTCTTTATGCTATGGGCTGGTGGTTATTTTAAGAAATCTGGCTTACGATTGTGGCTTATTTAAATCCAACGCACTCAATATACCGGTTATCTCGGTAGGAAATCTAGCGGTAGGAGGGGCAGGTAAAAGTCCAATAACTGCCTACTTGGCAAAACTATTCATGGACAAATACGCATTGGCTATTCTGAGTCGGGGGTATGGAAGAAAGACTCGGGGGTTTTTACTGGTCAGTAGGGATTCGTTGAGCCTGGAGGTTGGAGATGAACCATTACAGTTTAAACATCAGTTCCCTGGGTGTACAATAGCTGTATGTGAGGATCGGGTAGCGGGTATCAACCAGCTGGTTAAAAATCATGAACTCATATTACTAGATGATGCCTATCAACATCGAGCAGTTAAACCGGGTTTAAGCATTCTGCTTTTTGACTTTAATAAATTATTTCGGCCTCAGTGGCTATTGCCAACAGGTGATCTGAGAGAACCACTATGGGGTAGAAAGCGGGCCAATATCATTTTAATAACAAAAACGCCCTTCTCTTTAAGTCAGCAGGTACGTCAGAGGTGTATTGCTCGCATTAAGCCATATCAGCATCAGCAGGTGTTTTTTTCATATCTCGAATATGGAGATCTGCGAAGGGTTGAAGATCATTCATTTGTTCGGAGTTTGGATTCAATCTATTCGGCGACGCAAATCTTGTTAGTAACGGGTATTGCTGGTGCGGAGCCTTTGGTGCAAAAGTTGAGACAATATTCAAGTCAGATTCAGCATCATTGCTATCCCGATCATCATGTCTACAATCGGAAAAACATGCTTGAGATAATCTCTGCGTATCAGCATTTTTTAGCTACAGATAAGCTGGTTATTACCACAGAGAAAGATGCACAACGCTTAAAAGACCCCTCATTGACTGAGTTTTTGAGCCAAGTGCCCATATATTATCTGCCGATTCAGGCAGTGATTCATGATCAGGATAAAAAAAAATGGGATGGTTTGATCAATGCCTTTGTTAGCGGCTTCAATTAAATAGTAGGATATGAGAACACGAATAAGTGTAGCCATTTTGATGGTGATCAGTTTGGCCACAGCAAGTACTTTTGCACAGATTTCTTCAACTAAACAAGGAAAGCAGGAGCTCAGTATGGATTCTTTGCGCAAAAAAGAAGAAAATGCGAAAGATTCGATTGTGCATACGGCTAAGCATGTTCGATATACACTTGCCGAGCTATTAAAAGATAGTACACAATTGATCCCACTTGATACAGCCATCACTAATTTTCAGAATTATAGTCCCATTAATCAGCCCAAAGATCCAAGCATTGGTTTGGGTGGTTTGGGTTTGCCTTACCGGGATTTGTTATTTAATCCATCGAAAACGATTGGTTTTAATGCGGGGTTTCATGCACTGGATCGGTATCGATTGACGATTGATTCGGTTCACTATTATCGTGCTCAATCGCCTTACACTGAGTTGTACTATGTTGATGGAGGATTTATAAGAGGAGAGCTATTTCGAGTCACGCATGCGCAGAATATAACCCCTGGTTGGAATTTTGGGGGTAATTACAATCGAATAGCTGCCAGTGGGACCTATATTAACCAAAATGTAGATCATTTGAATGCAGCTTTATTTACTTGGTACGAGTCGCGTAATAAACGATATATGTTGTTAGCTACAACGGTTTTCAATAACATGAAAGCAGCTGAAAATGGCTCAGTTGTCAATGATTCCATTTTTACTTCATCGGCAGCATCAGCCAGGATATTGGAGCGTACGCGATTAAGTGCTATTGGAGATAATATGCCCCGCTGGGTATGGAAAGATGGAGGATTCTTTTTAAAACAGTTTTATTATATCGGTAAAAGAGATAGTGTAACAAATAAAACGATGCTTTTGCCAAGACAACGGATTTCTTATGCGACTAGTTACACGGATAATCAATACCAATTTTTTCGTAATGAACCCGATAATTATGGTGTTTTTCCCTTATTCCCAAGTAGTCTTAGCCTGACAACTACTGATGATCGAACACAGATCAAGCGATGGAGTAATGAGTTTGCTTACAGTTTTTATTTGCGTGGAAAATCACTCGGTTTTGTAAAAAATGAGGTCAAGTTAGATGTTGGGGTTCAATATGATTGGTATGATTATCAGCAGGGAGCCTTAGAAATGGATTTTGATGACATCACTTTGAAAGCTGTTGCCAGCTATCGTTTTAGTGATCGGGTATCTATTCAGATCGATTTGCAGCATATTGCAGAAGGGAAGCACGTAGGCGATTTCTTCTACGATGCCAAAGTCAGGTTTTTATTTGGTCGGACTGCTGGGCGGGTTACGCTTGGTGCTTATTCACAGAATAAATCACCCGAGCAATTATTCGAGCGCGTGAATTACCAATTTCATCAATGGGATTTGAATTTTTCAAAAACACAGATCAATAATCTGTCTTTTTTGTATGAGAATCCGAAATTTCAATTTGCGGCAAAGGCTGAGTGTTTCTTACTATCAAACTATTTATACTATCAAGAAACGACCCCCAAACAGATTATCCCCACACAGGTAGGCTCGATGATTAATCTACTCAAGTTTAGTGTGGCTAAGAATTTTAAGCTGGGTAGGTTTCATTTAGATAATTATGTTGTTTACCAGAAAAGCAGTGATTTGGATTTGCTAAGTACGCCTAATCTATATACGTATAATAGTTTTTATTACGAATATCGCCTCTTCAAAGTGTTGCTCACCAATATTGGTTTCGATGTGCGTTATCATACGCTATTTGAAGCACCGGCTTATGCTATTAATGTGGGGCAGTTTTATAATAATAATGCCGATCCTAAGGATCCTGCTTATTCTGGGGTCCAGGTATTTGATTCTTTTCCGGTGGTTGATGTGTGGCTCAAAGCGAATTTGAAGCGCGTGAATTTCTTCTTTAAATACGAATATATTAACCAAGGAGGACCCTTTGCTAAAGGGTATTATTCTGTTAATCGGTATCCCATGCAAGATGGAGCATTTAAAATGGGGATTAGTTGGAAGTTCTATAATTAAAGCCTAGGTTTTTTGTTTCTTTTTCTTTGCGGCCGGAAAGAGTACATTGTTTAGGATTAGTCGGTAGCCTGGAGAATTGGGGTGTAGGCTGAGATCGGTAGGGGGGTCGCCAACGATATGCTGATAATCTTCAGGGTCGTGACCGCCATAAAAGGTCCATTGTCCTTTGCCAAATTCCCCATGAATATAACGGGCTTCATTTGCAATTTTGGTTTCACCCATCAGGACTACATCCGGTTTGATCACTTCTTTGCGGAAGGCGGTTGTTTTTCCCATAAACCCCTTAATCACTTTGTCATGATTCTGGGTGAGCATGGTGGGCACTACATCCCATTTTGCCGAAAAGTCGAATAACGTGAAAAAATCATTGCTTTGATCAATTGTTCGTGTTGGGGTTGTATCAATATTGGAGAATTCATTGCTGAGGGGATTCATATTCAACTTGAAGTTTTGAAAGGCAAAGGTTCTGCTAAAATCAAGTTTAGATTGTGCTCCAGGATCTGCTCCATCTCCATCGAACATGGTTTCGCAGATATCGACTCCATTAGCGGATAAGGCAATGTCGAAAGTCTCAGTCCCCGAGCACATGGCAAACATAAATCCGCCCCCCATCACAAAATCGCCGATATTTTTGGCTACAGCTAGTTTCATTTCAGATACTTTTTTAAATCCGTTTCGTCGGGCAGATTCCTCTTGTAGTCGGACATCTTCGATGTACCAACTGGCATTGTGAAAAGCATTCCAAAAGCGACTGTACTGTCCAGTAAAATCCTCGTGGTGTAGATGCAGCCAATCGTATTTGGGAAGTACACCTTTTAAGATTTCACCGTCATAGATCACCTCATAGGGTATTTCAGCATAGGTGAGCGCTAGGGTCACTGCATCGTCCCATGGCAATTTGTTTTTTGGGCTGTAAACGGCAATTTTAGGTGCTTTTTCCAACTTGACGATATCCATGTTGACCGATGGGTCAGCAATTTCACTTAGTATAGAAGTCACCTTTGCATCGGCAATCACTTCGTAGGCAACACCCCGTATCTTACATTCGTTTTCAATGAGCGGGGAGTATTTCATTAAAAAGCTGCCTCCTCGATAGTTTAGCAGCCAATCAGCTTCAGAATCATTTTTAAGTACCCAAAAAGTGATTCCATAGGCTTTTAGGTGATTAGTTTGTTCTTCATCCATTGGAATGAGGATGGATGCTGCCCAACAAAAAGAAGTTAGCAACAATAGGACTAGGGAAGTAAGCAAGCACTTTAACATTATATTACCCTCCTAGCTTAATTTTTGATGTGTCCGCCACCAAAGATCGGGCATTTCGCCTGATATTGCTGTTTGGTAATCCTCGTATAGGCAAGGAACCAGATGAAAACGCTCATTTTGTGACTTGCCTCTCGGGTAAGGAACCTGCATCCACCAGCGATCTGTTTTTTTACTCTTGATGAATACGAGCTCTTGTGAGCCATCTTTTAGGCTGGTTCTATAGGTTATATATTGAGACTTTGGCTGTAGTGGGATATCGTGTTTACGATTATAAAATCCATCGATGAAGTACCATACCATTTGAGCCAGGAGTGCCGCCGTTTGGTCTTGGTGATCACATAGGGGATTAAATTCATAAAACCCAATGGATGATAGCTTGTCGTTCATCCCAGCATAGCGGCATATTCCACAGGCTTCTTCTCCATAGAAACCATTGGGTGAGGCACCCGCATTACCACAAGCATCAGATGATCGAACAGCTGAGATATCAAAGCTGATCATGTTGGCATTTCGGATGATGGGTTCCGCTAAGTTAATCTTGCCATAAAAGGATCCCAAGCGATGCGCGTCGAAATAGAGTTTGTCTAGTACCTTAAGATGGTCTTGATGAACAAAATAGGTTTGATAACCCAGGTTGCTAAAATTAAAAAGGTAATTGGGTTCATGTAAGAATATCTTGTTCAGATAGGAAGTGGATGTGGTTTCGATTGTTCCTTCTGGGTTTTCTCCCATATCCAGGCGGGAGTCTACAACTAAAAGATCTACTCTTTGTTCCAGATCTTCATAGGCCATGTACTGTGCATAGGTGAGGTCTTGTCCCCCTCCGATAATGACGGGGGTGATGTTTAGGGTGATTAGTTCAACAAGGATCAGTTTGAGTGCAACATAGGTATCTGATAATTTGTGGCCGGCTTTGATATTGCCTAAGTCTACAATTCTTGTTAGGTGGCTTCCCTGGTTCAATTGATAAAATTTTTTACGAAAAGCATCAGGAGCTAAGGCTGTTCCTTTGTTACGGATGGAATGTCTGTCTTCGAGTACGCCGATGAGCGCAATATCGTAGCTATTATTAGCTAAATCAGGAAAAACTCCTTGGTGGATGGTAACGCTTGTTGCCATATTAGAAATGTAGTCATCGTGTTTATAGGATAACTTACTTAAATCTACAGGCGAAAAAAAAGAGGCTAACGACATGGTATTGAGCTAAAAGGAGAGAATCAAATATCAACTTTATTATGTTAATTTGAGCACGTATATAAAAAAATCATTCGATGATCTTGGTTACCGGTGCGACGGGATTTTTAGGCTCAGAATTAGTTCGGCAACTGATATCCCACCATGAGCCCATACGGGCAATAAAGCGTAGTACTTCGCTAGTCCCTGATATTTTAAAGAATCAAAAGAAGATCTATTGGATGGATGCCGATGTGCTGGATTACTTTTCGTTGGAAGAGGCTTTTGAGCATGTAGAGCAAGTGTATCATTGTGCAGCGATGATTTCGAAGGAGCCCTCCGACAAAAAGAAAATGCTACAAACCAATGTGCAAGGCACAGCCAATGTGGTGAATCTTTGTTTGCAAAAAAATATTAAAAAGTTAGTACATGTGAGTTCGATTGCGGCTTTGGGGGATGGTAAATTAAATCAGTTTATTACCGAGAAAGACTCTTGGGACTTGACAGGTAAACGAACCAATTATGCTATCTCAAAATACGAGAGTGAGATGGAAGTTTTTCGAGCTATTGCTGAGGGACTAAATGCGGTGATTGTAAACCCGTCCATTATTTTGGGGAAAAATGCAGAAACATGTGGAAGTGGGGGGTTATTTAAAATGGTTCAAAAGGGGCAGTGGTATTATCCTCAAGGTGCATGTGGTTTTGTGGCTGTGGAAGATGTGGCTCAGAGCATGATAGCACTAATGAATAGTGATTTTTCAGCGGAACGGTATATTGTTAGCGCCGAAAATTGGTTTTATCGTGACTTGTTTGCAGAAATTGCTCATCGTTTGTGTGTGAATCCGCCTCGCAAAAAGCTAAGGTCTTGGATGGCATGGGCTAGTTTACTTTTGACAAAAGAAATGACACCAAGTATGTTTAAGAAAAGAGTTTATTTAAATTCGAAAATTCAAAGTGCAATTAGTTTTGAATTTAGACCAATTAAGCAAGTTATTGCAGAAATTTGCGATCAGGGTTTTCTTTCCGATTCAGCAATTAAACTGATTTCTTAAATATGATTTTGAAGAATGAAAGCAACTTACATCATTGATTTTGACAGCACATTTACCCAAGTTGAAGCATTGGATGAGCTTGCTCGTATTTCTTTAAAAAAACACCCAGATAGAGAAGTCATTTATCAAAGTATAGACTCTTTAACTCAGTTGTCTATGGAGGGGAAGCTGTCTTTTCGAGAGAGCTTGCATCAGCGAGTGAGTCTCTTAGAGGCGAATTTGACGCATCTCAAGCAGCTCGTTACACGTTTGAAAAAAAAAGTGTCTGCTTCTTTTTTGCGGAATAAAGATTTTTTTAAAAAACATGCGGATGAGGTTTTGATTGTTTCCGGTGGATTCAAAGAGTTCATCACTCCTGTTGTTCTTCCTTATCATATTCGTAAAGAAAATATTTATGCCAATAGTTTCCTGTTTGATGATTTGGGGAATATTATTGGATATGATGATCGTAACCCACTTTCGGAAGAGGGTGGGAAAGTGAAACTATTGAAGACCCTGCAGCTTTCGGGTGAGGTCTATGGTATTGGAGATGGTTATTCTGACTTTCAATTAAAAGAACTGGGCATGATTAAAAAATTTTATGCTTTTACTGAAAATATTGAACGTAAAATGGTGCTTGAAAAGGCCGATCATATCACACCTAGCTTTGATGAGTTTTTGTACGTAAATAAGTTACCCATGGCTATTTCCTACCCGAAGAATAGAATTTTATGTTTAGTGATTGGTGGGGTGCCTGATCAGGCGGTGCAATTACTCAAAAAAGATGGATTTGCTATTGAGCAGGCAAAGCATATTGAAATGCATGATATGGCTGAGGTGGATATGATTCTTTTATCTGATGGTGGGACTTTGAATGAGGAAAAATTACAACTGGCATCAAAACTCAAGGTGATCGGTTATCTGGGAAGTAGTAAGCAAAAAATAGCATTGAATGTGTGTACCCAGATGGGAGTAGTCGTATTTGACGATCCTAAAAATAATCCGCGCAATATTACATTTATTCCCAAGCGGATGATCGATTTTATTAATAAAGGAGACACCTATTTGAGTGCAAACTTCCCCAATCTTCAGCTGCCTCGAATGCAGGGTGCGCACCGTTTAATTCACATTCATGAGAATGTTCCTGGGGTGATGGCTCAGATCAATCAGGTTTTTGCTCAGAATGGTATCAACATTGTTGGACAATTTCTGATGACTAATGATCAAATTGGATACGCCATAACTGATATCAATAGTCAGTATGACAAACAAGTGCTTAAAGAGTTAAAACAAATTAATCATACCATCAAATTTCGTGTACTTTATTAAATGATGAATAAACCTATACTTATATGAAAGACATCGCATTGGTATTTTTGGGCGGTGGATTGGGTAGTGTGTCTCGTCTACTGGTTGGAAAGTTTTATAAAATTTGGCAGCTGTCATTCCCATTTGCAACGCTTACGGCTAATTTTTTAAGTTGTATGGCATTTGGTGTTATTTTGACGTTGGGGGTTGAAAGGCTAAATCTGAATTATCATCTTAAGCTATTATTGATCACTGGCTTTTGTGGAGGATTTAGTACCTATTCTGCTTTTATTTTTGAGACAGTAGAGCTTTTCAAAACAGGTCAGGATGGTTTGGGGTTCACCAATATTGCAGCCAATTTTGTTTTAAGTGTAGTGGGCTTGTATTTAGGATCATTGTTGGTGAGGGTGATTTGACACACGTCAGCCCATTAATTCTTCTTATGTTCTTATTTTCTTGGTGATTTAATTTATTATACTTGCAATTAAATTAAAAAATAAAAGAAGTATGAAGTTAAATCATTTACTATGGTTAGCAGTGCCATTAAGCTTGGTAGCTTGCAAGAACAAAAGCTCTAATCATGAGGGTAGTACCCAAGTGCGTACTGTGTTTTTTGATAAAACTTGTATGGACACTACAGTTCGGCCGGGTGATAATTTTTTCCAATATGCAAGTGGTAATTGGGTGAAGCATACTGAAATACCTGCATCTGAAACAGCTTGGGGGTCTTTTTATACTTTGGCGGATGATAATCAAAAGAATATCAAGAAAATACTAGAAGAAATTGCTGCAAAAAATAATCCTGGTGGGGGCACCGAGCAGAAGGTAGCTGACTTTTACTTGAGTGGCATGGATACGCTCCATATTGAGAAGTTGGGTTATAGTCCTATAAAACCACTGCTGAGTAAAATAGATGCCATAACGAATTATAAAGAACTACTTAATCTGGTCGCTGACGAGTATAAAGAAGGAAATGAATTTTTACTTGGGCTTGGTGTAGGTCCCGATGATAAAATCAGTACTAAAAATACAGTGGGCCTTGGTCAAGCAGGTTTAGGATTACCCAATCGGGATTATTATTTTAATAATGATGTAGCTACACAGCAAATTCGTAAAGCATATGTGGCATACATCGCCAAATTATTTACGTTGATTGGGCTTGATGGAGCTACTGCTAGTAAGCAAGCCGACGCCATCTTAAAGTTGGAAACAGCTATTGCCGGGTCGCACTCGACGCCCGTTGAACTTCGTGATCCGATTAAAAATTACAACAAGTTTTCGGTAGTTGAGTTTCAGAAGCAGATTCCAGATATTGATTTAAAAAACGTGCTAGATCGCATGTTGATAAAAACAGATACATTATTAGTCGGCCAACCTAAATACTATCAAACGTTAAATAAACTACTCAAAACCCAACCCATAGCCATTTGGAAAGCAAAACTCAAGTTTGAGGCTGTGAGTGATGCTGCGCCCTATTTAAGTAAGGACTTTGACAATGCTCGGTTTGATTTCTATGGGAAAGCACTTAATGGGCAAAAGCAGCAAAAAGAACGCTGGAAAAGAATAGCCAGGGGGGTAGACGGGGGCTTGGGCGAGCTTTTAGGTCAGCTTTACGTTGCTCGGTATTTTAAGCCAGAGGCGAAAGAACGCATGTTGGTATTGGTGAATAATTTGCAATCAGTTTATAAGTCGCGTATCGAGAAATTAGACTGGATGAGTGCTGAAACGAAGGCATGTGCATTAGCCAAATTAGAGAAGTTTATGAAAAAAATTGGCTATCCCGATAAGTGGAAAAACTACGATGATGTACAAATAGATCGTACAAGTTATTATCAAAATATGCAGTCTATCAGTAGACATGATTATCAGGAGATGATCAAAAAACTGAATAAGCCTGTTGATCGAACAGAGTGGGGGATGACGCCACCTACAGTGAATGCCTACTACAATCCAAGTTTTAATGAAATCGTTTTTCCAGCAGGAATTTTACAGTTCCCATTCTTTGATTTTGGTGCTGATGATGCGATTAACTATGGCGCTATTGGTGCTGTTATTGGTCATGAGATGACCCATGGTTTTGATGACCAGGGTAGACAATATGATCAAAATGGTAATTTGAAGGATTGGTGGACAAAAGTAGATGCTGAAAAATTCAAAGCAAAAACACAAGCTATTGTCAATCAATATAATCAGTATGCGGTCTTAGACAATTTGAAGGTGAATGGTAATTTAACACTTGGTGAAAACATTGCAGATATCGGTGGTTTGGCTATTGCTTACCAGGCATTTAAGATGACCGAACAGGGAAAGCGCAATGAAAAAGTAGACGGTCTTACTGCTGATCAGCGCTTCTTTTTGTCCTTTGCTCAAGTATGGCGAATTAAACTACGAGACGAGGCGATTCGGATGCGTATTAATACAGATCCCCATTCTCCGGCAATGTACCGCGTAAATGGACCGTTGTCAAATACTGATGCGTTTTATATAGCCTTTAATATCAAACCTGGAGATAAAATGTATCGTCCAGAAAATGAACGTGTACGTATTTGGTAAGGTAGTAGGGCTTTGAGCCCAGTTTTTATGTCCAAATAGGGGCTGCTTCGATTGAAGTAGCCCCTATTTGTTGTAAGGGGGGCTTGCGTTCTAAGAATGAGTTTGAGTCAGCCTAAAGTAATTTCTAAAATTAGGCACCTTTAATCGCTGTTAAGTCTCCATTTATTTATATATTTTTAATATTATAATTATTATATACTATTATTGATATTTTTTGATACTTTTGCATTGGCTTTTTTACGGGTACTTTATAGTTTGTAACTATCTGTTAATTAGTGTTTTATTTGTTTTTGTTGCTTGTTTTTCTTATTGTGTGGTGTGTATTGTGCTATAATAAATAAATAAGATATAGCTAAGTGCCTTACCGAATCTTATTGTAAAAATATCGTCTAAATGATCAAGAATTTTTCTGCGGATTACATACTACCTGTGAGCGGAGAACCTATTCGAAACGGAGTTGTGTCTATTAATGAGGCCGGCGAAATTATAGGGATTTATGAAAATGCTTATGCCCTTGAGCTTCAAGGGCAAACAGTAGAATATCATCAAGGCACTATTGTTCCTGGTTTTGTGAATTCGCATTGTCATTTGGAATTATCTCATCTGCATCAAAAGATTTCCAAAGGAGCGGGTCTGATTGCGTTCATTGAATCCATTATTGGCAGCAAGCGAGTGGTGGAGGATGACCTTGTGCAAGAAGCCATGGAAAAGGCCGATCAAATGATGTTTGAAAATGGGATTGTTGCTGTTGGGGATATTTGTAATACTGCTAACTCGAAAAAAATTAAAGAAAGTAGTGCGCTTTATTACCATAGTTATATTGAATTATTCGGTTTTAATCCAGAGAAGGTGGATGAGCTGTTTGATACAGGTTTAGCTGTGAAAGATGAGTTTGGTTCACTGCCAACATCGATAGTACCACATGCACCTTATTCTGTTTCTAAAGATTTGTTTCGTCATCTGCGGCACTTTTGTCGTGATAATGATAATGTTTTAACGATCCATAATCAGGAGTCGGATGAAGAGAATAAGTTTTATCGATACAAGTCTGGAGAGTTTGTAGGTTTCTATGAAAGAATGCAATTCGATATTGAATTCTTCAAACCACAAGCCCGTGACTCTATACAATCGATTGTGCCATTATTATCGAAGAAACAAAAGGTGCTCCTGGTACATAATACGTATACGAGTTTGAAAGATATTTCTTTTGTGAATCGTTTAGATCGAAATATAACCTGGTGTTTTTGTCCCAATGCAAATCTTTATATCGAAAATAGGCTTCCCAAGCTTGATATATTTGTTGCTAATGGATTGAAAATGAGCTTAGGTACTGATAGTTTAGCTTCGAATGACAAGTTATGTATGTTATCGGAGCTCAAAACAATCAGTAAGCATTTTCCATCTATTTCTTTAGATACAAGTATTGCTTGGGCAACGCTGAATGGGGCAATGCATTTGGGAATTGATAGAAAATTTGGATCACTTGAAGTGGGTAAGCGGCCCGGATTAAACCTAATTACAGCGATGGATGGCCTGAATCTGACGGAGGCATCTGCAGTAAGCAAATTGGTTTAAGAGCCTATTTAAATTTTATTTCATGAAATTATTATAGGATATTTTTGAGCGAAATGAGACAGAGTATGCCAAGGCACAGTATGGTGGCATGTTATTGAAGGCTTGATTGCCACCTATTTGCTCACTGTTTAATGGCCTAAATTCTGATTTCTCCTTGTCACTGGGATGAAAACTACCTGAACTTTTGTAGTTGTCAGGAGCGAGCACTTTACCTACTTGATGTTTATGCGCCGACATTTCGGATATGTTTAACTGATGCGTGCACGCCCCACCAGTCACCCCTACGGTAAAATTTGCTTCAGCACCTAAAATCAACTTGACTTTCAGTTTTTGGCAAAGTTTCCACCCTGCAGGAATTGTATTGATAGCACCCTGCCAAGTCATGATTATTCCGGGTATCAGTTTTGATTTTTTCAACTTGGCAATTCGCGCCTGTAAAGTACCATTTATGGTATCCTCGTAAGTTTTCACCGTCTTCTGCAAAACTATTTTTTCATCACTGCTGGCGACTAATGTGGCATCGGTATCAAACCCGGCTAGTGTGTTGGCAGTGTGAATAGCTCTTTATTCGCTTTTAAATCCAAAGCTGCCTTTATAGGGGGTAAAACGAAAAGCCAAAAAGTAATCAACATTTTGATTCAACAACTATGGAGAAATTGATGACTGATAATTTATCTATAGTTAAAAAAATATTGATAATTGGTTTATCTTGTGTTAAGTAATCATTCGAAAGAAGACTACCAATTATCCATATGGTGTAGTAATTATTTCACTATTAGCAATTAAAGTTATGCATTGCTAGTAAGTATTATTTGCTTAATACACCCCGTTTTTTTACTTCTTATACTAGACTGTTCTAGATGGTTTATATACCAAGGCTGAATGAAATCAAGGTTATTGATGAGTAATTATTCACGTAAAAGTTAAAAATATGGATCAAAACACCACTCCCAATGCCACGGATACCTCAAAAAATTGTCAGGTAACCAATCAAAGTAACACCGATGCAGTCATCATCATTCCTACCACAGCACAGGATGGAAATGAGGAGAGTTCCATTGCAGTTTATGATCAAAGTCTTGAGATTTTGAATACGCTTGAGGGCGGGATTGTAATCAAAGTCGGCCAAAGTGGAACTGTTGTATTGGATCAATACTATATTGATCCTAAAACGGGTCAGAAGACTTATTCGCTGGTATATAATCTGTTGGTAAGCTCATCTAGTTGGTATTATCCTTTGGCCAATATTGGTTTGATGCAAAATATTTTTGTAACGCCGCCAAACTTTACCCCGCAAACAGCAACTAGTGCAGAGCAACAATCTATTGCTAATGCGGATGTTTTTTATCAAACTATTCAAGCATATCCTACCTCACAGCTAGCCCAGAATTATCAAGCAGCTATGTCTGGAACAATTAGTTCTGCTTCTGCACAGGCTGATGGTAGCCCTAATTCTACGGCTAATACCTCTGATGCCATTACTCAAAGTGTAAATGCGTTTTTTCAAAGTACTAAACAGTTTCAAAACGTAACGCTGGCAAGTTTGGTTGCTGTGGAAAGTTATTACAATGAGTTCCCCTTCATATGGGCACAGTATAAAAGCGTTATTTATTATTTGTATAGTAGTGATGGGAAAACAACCAGTTTTGTAGGTCAGCTTGGATTAAAGCAGCCTGCCACTTTGGATCTAACGGTAGCTAATGGGGGCTATATCTGTACTTTCACTCCAGCAAAAGATCCAAGTAATCTTAATTCAGTAGATGTAGATTCTTCAAAGGCGATGAATTTGACTTATTCTAGTGGGGTATTTGTCAATGATGTCAACGTGGATGTGCCTGCAATTGCTTTGAAAGGAATTTTTCAGCTTAAGCGTCTGTTTACTCAGGTGCCTGCCGATACGCAAATACTGCCAGTCATCACTGGTTCGGTTGATGGAGTTACTGCAGTGGGCTTTGATCAGCCACAGTTAGAAGATGATCCAAGCGGTTCAGATTTTTGGAACACCTTATTCCATCCTAAAAATTCTGCTGAAGTTTTTAATTCTATCATGGAAATAGGTGGAGCTATTATGATGCTACACTTCTTTGCAACTTCACTTTATGGTATGGGCAAATGGTTAAAACAGAAATTGTCAGGTAAAAAAACAACCACAGCACAAGATGAGTTCAACCAAAAAATGGACGAATTCCAAAAAACACTCAATGAAAAAATAGATAGTGTTGTTCAAAAAATAAGTGATAACAAAGGTATACCCCCTAAAGATCCTTCAGAAGCAATGGATAATTTATCGAGGGAATCGGGAAGTGTTGTTGACAATTTGAATGCAGGTAATCTTCAGGATGGATTAAAATCTCAAGCGAATAATTTAGAAGAATTGGCCCAATATGAGTCGCAGATGAGCCCATCTCAATTACAATCTTTAGAGTCTAATGCTTCAGCTATTCAAAAATCGAACGACGCGCTCAATAATGCATCAAAAGCGGATTTAAATGGGGTGGTGAAGGAGCAGCAAGCAAATTTTTCGGATATCCAAAGCAATGTGGGTAATTTGACCAGCCAGATGGATAAAACAATTTCTGATAAGTCCAAAGCAGAAATTGAGAGAAACAATGAAGCCAGTAAGGAAGTCAGCGAGAACATAGAGAACTCCGAGAAAAATCAAGCTGAAGAGCGAGAAGCTAACGATCCTGAAGCTAAAGACCCTATTGAGCCAGAGTTTGAAATGATCAAATAATGCTATTTAAGCCTCTTACCGGACCTCTCCAAAGACGGTTCGGATTCTCTAAAGTGTGAATAGCTTTTTAAATAAGCCCGAAGCTGTTCTATCAGGGGTAGCAGAACACAAGTACGCCATTTGAAGTTCATGCCGATTATTTTTAAAATTATTTTATCGGTATGAACTTTTATGGCATCTTAGGCTGCTAGTAATTCACTTCATCAACCTTTAATCAGCATCGATATGCCAAACACAGTTTATATCAACAATCAACTGAATCAAAACCTAGATATCTTCACCTTTACGGTGCCTTCGGGTGCATCAGCTTCCAATCCAGAGACGATGTATCCCATTTACACCAAAGTAGGTACGGTGAATGCTAATGATCCTAAGTCGGTTTATGTTCCATCGGCAGATAATCCATTGGAAAATTTATCCTTTGCTCTACAAACCACAGGATTGCCAGTTTGCAATGCGGTGACCAATATCCTTGGGGATACCAATATCGTCATCGGTGCTGATGCAATTACCAACGCACAAGCTGCATTTAGTTTCTATCAATCTTATAAAGGAAGTCCATACAGCCCTAATTCGTTGCAAATCAACAGTATTATTTTAAATAATACCGATTTAACGCAGCAGCAAAATTTGCTCAACGCCTGGTTTAGTAGCAATAAATATCCATTTGATTATGGTTTGTTTTCGTCTGTATCATATTGGGCAGAAAATGATGGACGAGCATGGCCAGGTACTTATTATTGTTATAGCCCAGAAAATCCACAGCCTGTCATTCCCCTGGTGTTGCCTAAGCAATTATCAGCTGAAATTGTGTTTAATGTTGATGGCACTGTGAGTTATAAACCAGTAACAGGTTTTGATTCGGGTGGGAATCCCATTTTTGGTACTAGTATTACCCTGAACTATGCAAGGGGCTTAGCTACTTCAGCTGGGGCTAGTGATACTGCTGGGGTTAATATGACGGCCGTGTTGCAAGATATGGATTTACATGGGGGTACTTCGGGGACATATGAGATGTTCTTCACCGGTAAGGTAGATGGCAACAACGTCATTGCTCAGCCTTATCAAGTACCCCAACTGGCCTGGTGGATGAGTGTGTACGATTTGGCTTATTTAGCCTTTACGGCGATCAATTTGATCATGATTGTGCATACAGTTATTGCTATTGGAAGTAGTTTGCCTGCTTTGTATAGTGCGTTACAAACAGGTGGAGCAGCGATCATCAATTCGGTGAAAACTGGTTTAAGCAAAGTAGCTAGCTGGCTTGATGAGGTATTTACGGATGCCGGAGAAGTCAATGGTGATCTAGTGAATGTGGATATCGATACTGACGTTGATACGGATGTTGATACGGATGTGGACACCGATGTAGACACTGATGTAGATACAGATGTGGATACCGATGTAGACATTGACGTGGATATTGATGTAGATATTGACGCACTTGTGGTGGTAGACATTGATGTAGATATTGATGTAGATATTGATACAGTGGTGGATAATGTAGTGGATAATGTAGTGGATAATGTAGTCGATAGTGTGGTTGATGTGGACACTGATATTGATACTGATATTGATATTGATGCCCCTTCTTTGAGCGGTTTGGTAAAAAATATTGGTCAGACTTTGTGGAATAACAAAGGGACAATCATGAAGGCTATATTAAAGAATGCAGCTGTGATGGGCTGTATGATTGGCGCGCAAAAATTACTGGAACTATGGTATCAAAAAGCTGGGAAAAGTTATGCAGGTATGCAGCCTTCAGAATCTTCCCCGCTAGGCCTGTTGATGAACTATATGATCAACCCAGCTAATTCTGTTCAGGACCGTTGGAATACTTTTGCTGATTATGCTCAGCAGGTACCAGGTGCTTCTGAGCAGCAAATGGTGATTGCAGGTATGCTCTCCTCTAAAAATGATACTGAAGATGCAGAGCTTGCTGCCTGGAGATGGAGTGCAAGTGATCAGAGTGCTGCTGTAGATGCGATGGTAAAAGCGGCTAGTCCTGATGAATACAAAGCCTATAACACGTTAGCAACCTATCAGTATAATGGCAAGATATTGCCTATCAAGGTAGGAGCTGGAGTAGCGCTTCAGTTTTTAACCAAAATTAGTTAGGTCTCAGGTAGTGCTAGTTGAGCATTTTTAAATAAGCTCTTAAGATCATTTCAAATGTCGACACATGAATAAATCATATCCCAAATATGAAGATCACCAGCTTGCCTGGGAGGAATTAGCACAAGGTATTGCTTCCCTCAAAGATGAAGTATGTGAAATACCGGAGCCCAAAGTATTACCCAATTCTAAGCCAGGTGAATTAACCATCATTGGCTCGGGAATAGAAACGATTGGTGTTTCTCTTGGGGATCAAAAACTGATTGAAAGCGCTGATAAAGTATTGTTTTGTGTGGCTGATCCGGCTACCATCGTTTGGCTTAAACGCCTCAGACCAGATGCAATGGATTTATATGTGCTTTATGGTGAAAATAAGGTTAGGTATATTACCTATATGCAGATGGCAGAGGCACAGCTTTATTGGGTCCGTCAGGGGCTCAAAGTGGTAGTAATATTTTATGGTCATCCCGGAATATTTGTACTCTCAACCCATAGAGCGATCAAGCTTGCTCGTAGAGAAGGCCATAAGGCAGTGATGAAAGCCGGGGTGTGTGCCTTGGATACGCTTTGTGCTGATTTAGGTGTAGATCCTTGTCATCCAGGATTACAAACACATGAGGCAACAGACTGCTTGATACGTCAAAGAAATATTGATTCTAGCTTGCATGTGATTCTTTGGCAGGTGGGGCTTATTGGTGAGCTTGGTTATAGAAGACAAGGTTACCTCAATAATAATTTCTCTTTTTTTATCCAATGGTTACAATCTATTTACGGTCAAGACTATGAGGTGGTTCATTACATTGGTTCCCGTTATCCTACCATTGAGCCTTTGATAGAGCCATACAAACTTAGTGAACTTCATGATCCAGATAATCAGGTTAAGATTACAGGGCTTTCTACTTTTTATATTCCTCCTAGGGATGTAGTTCCTTCACATCTAGCTACAGTGAAGGCACTCGGAATTATTAAAGAAGGGCAGCATATTGTCACACCTAAGTCTCCTTTACGCGAAATTGGGTTGTACGGTCCTCGTGAAATGGAAGCCTTCGATGATTTTGCCAAATTTAAAATACCTACTTCTTATAAGTGGCAAGGGGAGACTGCTGCTAGCAATTTTCTAATAGAGCTGCGTTTTGATACCGATTTACAAGCTTTGTATGCAAAAGACCCTATACAGGCCCTAAACGATCCACGGTTTATTGGGCTGTCGGATAAAGAAAGAGCATTGCTTGCTTCGCGGGATTCAGGTGCGATTCAAATTGCCTCTAAAGGGGCTTACCAGCGGTCTGTGCCAACGGAGAAGGCCATCACTCAAATTTTGACCAACAAACCATATGCTACTCAGGTGCTCAAAGCTATTTTGGGTCAGAGCAAAGTGCAAGCCCGTAAGGCATTTAATACCTGGTTAGCTGAACATAAATTGGAGCTAGATTGGGCTTATTTGCATCATTCTATTGATTTTATTAATAGAAACACCTTGTTCCCTTGGACGGGTGTATATATTGAACCAGAGCAAAAGTTAGTAATTTGTATTATTGGAAATCAGGCCGATAGAAGAAAGAGTATACTTTACATTAATAGCTATCGGGTAAGAAATTATACCTTCCAAAACGGGGTTATTAAATGGAAAAATAGTAATCAAGTTCCTTGCAATGGATTTCTTCGACCAGATATAGACCTTAAAGGTAAGCGTAGAATGATTGGTAAGGTTTGGGTTGATACGCAGTCGACCCCAGTAGGCAATAATCTTATTGCCTATGAAGTTGATCCTGATCGTAAAAATAGTTTATCACAGGTATCTTATTTGACTAAAAGTAGCGATATCAAAGCCATTTATGGGACATTTGCTGTGCGTACTACTGGCCGTTTTGCTAAAGTGATTAATGAGTTCCATATTTCTCAAGGAGGTTTAGACATCAATGGTGTTAAGGTAAACTCTTTTGAATTTAAGGATGGAAGGCTCAGTTGGATGGGAGGAAATAAAGCATGCTATGGGGGAGAGGTCTATCTTTTAGTGGATCCGATTATCAAATCAATAGAACTTTTTGGTAGCTCGTATGCCAAGCAGGAGGCTGAGATACATAAATGTTACGGAGCACAGGTCTTTGAAAGTAGGCCTGCTTATAGTGGTCCCGCTGTTCCTCAATGGGCAGAAGCAGCGCTTGCTACCATGGCCTATGAAAACGGCCCCAAAGGGGGCTTGTTGCTTTGGCATAAATGGGAAAAGCAAAACTATGTGTGTACGGTGGTTAATAAATATATTTCTGATCTGATTTAGTGAACAATATGGTGAGAACATGCCTAAACTTAGACGGGTTTTCAGCAAAAAGTCCAATCTAATGCGAAAGGAGTTTATTGTTTTGTCCTATGATATCGATCGGTATCCGTTTAGTAAGGTGCTAGAGCGACAAGTGTTTAAGGTACCCAGGTTGGATAAGCTACATCTAGCGTGGAGAAAACAAACTGGTAGGGATGTTTTTTACTATAATGACAACCTGATACTTCGCAAGGTCATGCAAGATTTGCCAGATGAGGCGGTGTTCTACAAAGTATATCACAAATGGATAGCAGATTTAATTGCACCCAATTATGCAAATAAGATTAGTTATTCTAAACATCCCAAAATGCGTGTTCACTTGGCAGGCACAGGTACGGTGAGTGATTTTCATCGAGATACTGAGGTAACTGGCAGACCTGATCAAATCAATTGCTACTTACCTTTTACGGACGTATTCGATGGCTCTACTATTTATTGTCAGACTGAATACAATTCTGAAAATTATGAGCCATTGAATTTGAAATATGGGCAAGCTCTACTTTGGGATGGGGGGTTACTCAAGCACGGTACTTATTTCAATGATACTGACAATACCCGTGTAAGTTGTGACTTTCGGTTTTCATACGCAAAGCCTGAAAAAGTAAGGCCTCCATGGAACGATATACTTAATCATAGGCTTTAGTAATCGTGTTCCCATCAAAATTTATTTGATGCGTATTGTCTTTTATTATTTTTTCTTTTTGAAGTGATTTAAAGTTTTAATCACTTCAGAGTAAAAAAGGCCGACAAAGTATAATAAGTGGAATTTTTATTCTTTGAATGCCATAGTTAAATAAACCATAGATGGTATAAAAATGATCAAAAGTGATACTTTTTGGAAAGGCCAATTTTTTATAAAAATCTTATTTTTTCATATCTCAATGCATTTTTTAATACCCTATATTTTTACACTTGTTGTTTTAGTCCTTACAGGCTCTAACTTTTAACCCAAAAAAATTCTGATAATTTGCAGTTTTGCAGCTATGAATTCAATCAGGAAACTATTTGGGATAGATTACCCTATTGTACAAGCCGGCATGGTCTGGTGTAGTGGGTGGCGGTTAGCCGCAGCTGTATCTCATGCAGGAGGTTTGGGGTTAATCGGAGCAGGGTCTATGTATCCATCAGTATTACAGGAACATATTCGACGTTGTAAACAAGCCACAGATAAGCCTTTTGGTGTTAATGTGCCCTTGTTATATCCGGACATCGATCAGATCATGAAGATCATTGTCGAAGAGGGGGTAAAAATTGTATTCACTTCTGCGGGCAATCCAGCTACATGGACGGGCTTTCTCAAAAATGAGGGGATCACCGTGGCGCATGTTATAGCCAATAAGAAATTTGCTAGGAAAGCAGAAGATTGTGGTGTAGATGCTATTGTAGCCGAAGGTTTTGAAGCCGGAGGGCATAATGGTCGTGAAGAAACTACCACATTCTGTTTACTTCCCATGATTCGGGAGATTGTTTCGATCCCTTTACTAGCAGCTGGTGGTATTGCAAGTGGTAAAGCTATACTAGCCAGTATGGTATTGGGTGCTGATGGAGTGCAGATCGGATCACTTTTTGCAGCAGCTACGGAATCTTCTGCACATCCAAAATTTAAACAAGCCATTATTGATGCCGATGAGGGTGATACCAAAGTCAGCCTCAAATCAGTAGTTCCTGTTCGTTTGTTGAAGAATGCATTTTATAAACAGGTAGAGCAAGCAGAATTAGCTGGTGCAAGTCGTGATGAATTGACTCAGTTGCTTGGGCGTGGCCGTGCAAAACGAGGCATGTTTGAAGGAGATTTGGATGAGGGGGAATTAGAAATTGGGCAAATTGCTTCTGATATTACTGAAGTAAAGCCTGCCGCAACAATCATGCAGAAGTTATGGACAGATTTTTTGAAAGAGAAAGAACGAGTAGCTCACCTAGAATACTAGATTGATGAAGCATTTAAATATCAAGATATATGGTAAAGTGCAGGGTGTTTTTTATCGCGCAACGGCAAAGGCGGTAGCCGATCAGCTTGGGGTAAAGGGTTTTGTGAAAAATGAGAAAGATGGTTCGGTGTATGTCGAGGCTGAGGGGGATGATTTTTCTTTGGGTGAATTTTTGGAGTTTTGCCATAAAGGATCAGACAGGGCTATTGTAGAAAAAATAGAGACCACGGAAGCCGAACTCAAAAACTATCGTAATTTTGACATACTGAAAAGAAAGGCCTCACCCCAACCCCCTCCGAAGGAGAGCGGGCTTTAATACACTTGAGATTTGTCAACCCTAAAGCGTTTTGCGGGCCAAACGGCTATTTATGGTCTGAGTGCCATTTTCTCCAGGCTGCTTAATTTTATTCTGACACCTATCTATGTGCGTCTGTATAGTGCCAAGGTTTATGGCATTTTTACATTCATGTACAGTTGGGCCTCGATGCTGAATGCAGTTTTGGCAATGGGAATGGAAACCACGTTTTTTCGTTATCTCAATAAATACCAGGAGAAGAAAGACAAGGTATACAGCAATACATTTATGGCGATTGTTTTTACGGCCTGTTCCTTTTTATTATTTACCATCTTTTTTGCGGATGATATTGCCCGGTGGATGCAAAGAGATTCCGGAGGGCTGTACCACCGGGATTATGTTCGTTATGTAAAATACTTCATTTATATACTGGTAGTAGATGCTTTGGCAGTGATCCCATTTGCTAAGGTTCGGGCTGATGAAAGGCCCATGCGCTACGGCATGATTAAACTAGCGAATATCCTGACCTTTATTGGATGTAATTTTCTGTTCATATTTCTGATTCCCTATTTGATTAAATCGGGTGGATCGTTCGCTTTGTTTTTCTCCCAGTGGTATCGCTCTGGGTGGGTCGGTTATGTGTTTATTTCGAATCTCATTGCCAGTTGTTTGACATTATTATTGTTGCTTCCTGAGTTTTTGAAGCTCAAATTGAAATATGATGGCAAGCTGATGTTAGAAATGTTTATATACAGTTTTCCAGTGCTCATTGCCAATATTTCGTTTATCATTAATGAGAACATTGATAAGATATTTTTGGGTTTTCTTTTACCCAAGGGCGCTGGTCAGCAGGACGTGGGTATTTATGGTGCTTGTTGCAAGCTGGCTATTTTTCTTAATATTTTCGTTCAGGCTTTTCGTTTGGGGGCAGAACCTTTTTTCTTTAGCCATGCTGGGGCCGAAAATGCTAGGCAAACGTATTCCCGTATCATGAACTATTTTGTGATTGTTGTTTCAATCATTTTTATTGCATTAACGGCCAATATTGAAATTCTTAAATATTTTATCAAGGGTAATCCGGCACAACAGGAATTGTATTGGTCAGGTTTGGGTGTGGTTCCTATTTTATTGTTTGGCTATGTGAGTTTGGGGATCTATATGAATTTATCGATTTGGTATAAGCTATCGGATCAGACACGTTATGCTTTGTACATCTCGGGTGTTGGAGCAATTTTAACGATCCTGGTGAATGTATTTTTTATTCCACGTTATAGCTATTGGGCATCGGCTTGGGCGTCTTTAATCGCTTATGCGACGATGATGGTGTTATCTTATGTGATGGGACAGCGAAACTACCCCATTCCTTATCAACTGAAAAAGAATGTGATGTATCTCTTAGTTTCTTCTGGGATTGTATACCTGTCTTTTGAGGTGTTCCATCATCATTTAGTTATTGGGAATATATTTTTGGTGTTATTTATGATTGCTGTTTTTATTATCGAACGACGAGAGCTATCTAGGGTCATGTTAGCCGATGATCGTGGATTAAACGCTTGATGAGCAATTACCCATTGACTGCTATAAGATAAAGAGCTTGTTTAAAGTATCAATACAACTATTCAGTATTAAATCATGACTATTAAAATTATCAATCAATCATCCAACGAATTACCGCGGTATGAAACTGTATTATCTGCAGGGATGGATTTGCGGGCATCATTAGAAAACACGGTGGTTTTAAAGCCGATGGAGCGTGCACTTATCGCTACTGGGTTGTTTTTAGAGTTGCCTGCGGGTTATGAGGCTCAGATACGTCCACGTAGCGGACTGGCTTTAAAACATGGTGTTACGGTGCTAAATTCCCCTGGTACCATTGATGCTGATTATCGTGGCGAAATTAAAGTTCTGCTAATAAACCTGTCCAATACTGTTTTTGAAGTCAAACACGGGGATCGGATTGCGCAGATGATTATTGCTACCCACGCTGGGGTGAATTGGGAGGAAGTGGATGTACTTTCAGAAACAGTTCGTGGTGCTGGTGGATATGGGCATACGGGGCATTGCTAAAGGTCAGATGATAGCATTATATACGGATGGTGCATCTAGTGGCAACCCAGGTCCTGGGGGGTATGGTATAATCCTTCGATCAGGAAAATACTATAAAGAGCTTTCAGGTGGATATCAAAAAACGACTAATAATCGGATGGAGCTGTTGGCTGTAGTGATAGGTCTGGAAGCGATTAAAAAACAAGCTCAAGAAGTAACGGTTTATTCAGATTCAAAATATGTGGTTGATTCGGTAGAGAAGTGTTGGGTGTTTGGGTGGGCTAAGAAGGGTTTCCAAGGAAAAAAGAATGCAGATCTATGGTTGCGTTTTTTGGATGTGTATCGGAAGCACGCTGTCAAATTTGTCTGGATCAAGGGACATGCTAGTCATCCAGAAAATGAGCGCTGCGACGAGTTGGCAGTAAAAGCAAGTAAACAGGAGGTATTATTGGTCGATGTTGGGTATGAGCGAGGAAATTAGGGGTGAATATTCCTTCATATATTTTTCGGCACGACGGACCATATTTTCAGACCCTATAAAGATGGCAGAGCGCTGATGCAAGTGTGTGACTTCCTTTTGTAAGATACGCTGATATCCATCGGTTGCACGGCCACCGGCTTGTTCAATGATAAAAGCCATGGGATTGCATTCATAAACCAAACGTAGTTTACCATTGGGGGCACTTGAGGTTGTTGGATAAATGAATATGCCTCCTTTGATTATATTTCGATGAATATCGGCAACCATAGAGCCGATATAGCGAGAGGAATAAGGGCGTTTAGTGGCATTATCTTCCACCTGGCAGAACTTAATATATTGTTTTACACCATTGGGAAAGTGGACGTAATTCCCTTCATTAATGGAATAGATAGTTCCATTTTTGGGGATTGTCATGTTGGGGTGAGAAAGGCAGAATTCACCAATAGATGGATCGAGCGTGAATCCATTAACACCCTTTCCAGTGGTATAAACCAGCATCGTAGATGATCCATAAATAATATACCCTGCGGCTACCTGTTCTGTACCACATTGAAGTACATCGTTGATACTTGCCTTCCCTTCAGTGGAGTGGCGTCTGTAAATCGAAAAAATGGTTCCTACGGCTACGTTGACGTCAATGTTAGATGATCCATCAAGTGGATCAATGGCGACGATGTATTTCGCATCTTTTGAAATTTCTCCATCGAGATGGGTGTATTCATCATTTTCCTCTGAAGCTACAATACAGCATTCACCCCCACTTCTTAAGGCAGTGATAAATTGTTCATTGGCATAAACATCTAGTTTTTTTTGACTTTCGCCTTGAATATTGGTGGTCCCGTTGTCGCCTAGTATATCCATCAGCCCGGCCTTATTAACCTCGCGATTCACAATTTTAGCAGCAATGCCAATGTCTCGAAGTAGTCTGGAGAGCTCACCTTTTGCATATCTAAAATCCTTTTGTTTTTCAATGATAAATTGTCCTAATGTTTGTACTATTTGCATGTGAACCAGGTCTTTATCAGTTAATATTTCATTGATAACTCGATGACTTCCAATGTATGTATTTTTTCCTCAGAAATAGCAAATCGAAGTAAAGTGCGAACTTGATGCCAGCCTTCTTTTCCTGCAGCTCCAGGATTCATGTGGAGACAGCTTATTTTTGGGTCGTACATTACCTTTAAAATGTGAGAATGCCCGGCAATAAATAATTGAGGCGGATTTTGATGAAGTTCTGCTTTAATTTTAGGATGGTATTTCCCAGGATAGCCACCAATATGTGTCATCCAGACATGAACTTTTTCGCAGGTAAATCGAAGATGTTCGGGATAGATAGCTCGAATATCTCTGCCATCGATATTGCCGTAAACACCTCTTAAAGGCTTAAAGTCGGCTAATTGATTGGCTAAGGTGAGGCTACCAAAATCACCGGCATGCCAAATCTCATCGCAAGATTCAAAGTGTTTGAAAATGGCATCGTCTAGGTAGCCATGGGTGTCAGAGAGTAAGCCTATTCGGATCATTTACTAAAAACTGGATTCGAGTCAAAAATATATGATTGAGTGTTTTTGATAGCGGTTCTTAGAAAATAATCAAAAAATCTTTGAGCAGAAGTTGGTACTCTTTGGAATGTAATTTTGGTGCATCATAAATCACCAGAGATTGTGATAGTTGTTCTTTGTTTTGAAAACCCATGGCGATGAGCTCACGGTGAGGTTTAGATTGGGGAAAGGAGTGTATTTGTATTTGTTGTTGTAAAAAAAGTTGGTACTGCAGACCAATGTTTTTTACGATTTGTGTTGTTTTAGGAGGTAAGATGAGCCATAAAGCCCCACTTTGTTGTAAGTGTGAAGCTGCGTCTTGAATGAAACGCTCAAAAAAGTGTTCGTTAGTGTGACGAGCTAGTTTCTTTGTTAAGTTGCTTGATTCTAGCGAATTGATAAAAAATGGTGGGTTAGAAACAATGAGATCATACTTTTTTTTGGGATTTTGTTCTAGATAGTCTTCAAATGAAGATTGGTACCCTTGTATGCGATTTGTAAAAATGGAATTTTCAAAATTATGTATAGCCATTTGTGCGGTAGTGTGGTCAATTTCTACGGCGTCAATATTTGCTTGGGGAAAGCGCTGGGCAAGCATCAGGGCAATAACGCCTGTTCCAGTACCAATGTCTAAGATGGTTTTGGGATTTTTGATATGGGCTGATGCACCTAAAAGTACGCTATCGGTACCCACTTTCATGGTACATTCAGCCTGATTGACGGCAAACTGTTTGAAATGAAAGATCATAATTCCTACTCACAGTTTGATTTGTGCTGAAAATCTGACACCTACTCGTGGAGGGTTGTGATTTTCTAGATAAGTTAATCGGTGAATAACATCAACACGAATAAATTTCAAAATATTCTCTATGCCGTAGCCCATTTCAACGTATGGAATCGAAGGGTCAAGTCCTCTGGTTTCGAGTAACCTGTTATTGGGTATTAGATCAATATTTTTGTCTGATATGGAACCAAATAAAACATTGGTTGTGCTGACTAAGCGCCAGTTTAAATGGCGGATTAAGGGTATGCTATTAAACAATAATCCTTCGAAGTTATGCGAATACTGCAAGCCGGCATACCGATCACTTACAAATTCAAAAAAACGCATCAAATTATATGAATTCTGATTGTAGAGTAGGGTGCCATTTCCTAGATGATTCTCTAAAATGGGATAAGGCACGCTTGAGGGGATGTATCCTCCTGTCAGGGAATATTTACCACGACCTATAAGACCCATTTTCAGTGTTTGAGAGATATTTAAACTAAACTTATCATAATTTAAATCACTCTCAAACACATTTCGAAAACCATGCGTATAGCGAAATGTAAAGGTGGGATAACTATGTTCTCCTTTAATGACTAAAGGACGATTTTGCTTTTGAGACTGGATGACATGGACACCAGGAGACCATTTGGACTCTAGCTGTAATTCTGTTGTAGCGAAACTAGGCCGTAACTGATTATTCACTTGATCATAGTATTCGAATATATAGTATGGGTCAAAAGTCCAATACGAGAGTGTAGCCTGTTGTGTGAAATTTTTAAATAAATCTCTTCGGATATAGCATTGAGCAACATCTTGCATAAATACCCTGCGTTTGCTAATCTGGCCAAATTTTGTAAACGCGCTAAATAGATTGTTTTTAGTGTATCCGTAACTATCGCTTAATAAAGCGACCTGATTTAAGTCATGCGTATAGGATACTCCAGCTTGAGTCCATGGTTTTCTGGATAGAATATAATCAGCCTGAGCACCGTATTTGAATTGCGTGTCTTTGGTTCCATAAGCTGTATATCCACTTAATATCCATCGATTACTAAAATCCGCATTCGTTTTGAAGCCAAGTCTAAAACGGTTCCCTTCTACATCATTATTGGCATAGGCGAATATATAAGGTCCAAAGCCAATTTTGCCGGCTTTGTAATAGCCACTGATGAGCATGTCTATAATATCGATGTAGTTTTTAATAGCTGGTACGTTTTTCACCGTATCGATCATGCTAAAGACATATTTCTCAGCAACAGTTAATGAATCATGCCGATTCTGATTCCAGAATTTTTCATCTTTTAAATCCACATCATCACTAAGTACGATTGCTTCATCAAAGAAGCGAGGCTCATATATTTTATTAGTTTGGATATTTGTATTTGAGGTGTAAAACTTAGCCAGAAATCCTGTTGTGCCTTCTGCCAGTTGACCCACATCAACCGATATACGCATTTTGACAGGAAGCCATGCTTGACTTGCTGTAGGTGTTGATTCTTGTTGGAGACGAATCTTTTCGATGAAATTTAGATTGGCAGAAGGTTCCACTGTGGCTACAATTTGGCATAAGGCATAGGTGTCATGTGTAATCCACATCGTACCTGTAAAGGCCAGATCTTTTTCTCGTTTGGGTTTGAAAGATATTTTAAAGCAAGTATGATCACCAACTTTGGCGTAGCGTTCCTCTAGTTCATAATCGTAGTTTAGGTGCCAAGTATTAGCAATGGGAGAAATAAAGTCTTTTTCGCCAACGCTTAGGTAATTCTTATAAAAATTATACTGTTGGAAAGTACTTCCTACCAGTTGAGATACCAGTGTACCATCTTCAAAACCAACCCCATTAACTTTGGTTCGTATGATATTTTCACGTTTCTTTTCGGGGCTCTGTTGATAAAAGTAATTGGATATAGTTTCAGAGACGAATAGTGGCAATATAGGCTCCCCTTCTCCAGCCACTTTTTTGAGGCTATCCATGAGTGGGAGTAGGTTTTTGACAAATTTTCTCTTTTTAAGCTTCTCATCGATCTTAGTAGCATCTAGTTCAATGCGATTGTAGCTTTGATATTGAAAGGATGAGAGCGAACGAAAATCATTTCTAGCTTTATGGTTTATCGTTTCGCGTAAAATTTCCCAAGCGGGGTTTATATAATTTTTAGGCGTAATTACTACCTCAGCCAGCATAGTAGTTGCTGGGAATAGTTGAATGTCAATATTTTGCTTGGCCGCTGAATTTACTGCTTTAGCGCATCTGATATAGCCTACATAACCAGCTCGTATTGAGTCTACTTTGGTATTGAGTACTAGCTTGTAGATTCCATCAAAATTAGTGGTGGTAGTTATTTTTAGACCTTTGGCAGATATTGATACATAGGGTAGTGGTTCACCTGTTTTGGCGTCAGATACTTTTCCTGTGATGATAATTTGTTGTGCTTGTACACCGAAGTTAACGCTAAACAAGGCAAGTAAAACAGTTACTACTAACACATGTTTTCTAACCATCTTGTTTTTTTGCATAGACTTTCTCATGGGTTAACTTTAAACAAGTTCCTTATAATCTTAGCTGATTGATAGCAGCTAGCCTCTTTTCTAAAATGATAGTGCTTTGAGGTAAATTTTTAAATCCAGATATACTCTTCTCATTTGATTCATGAAAAACGGCAGTGAGTTTAACGTTTCTTAGAAACGGTATCCGAAAATAATAAAATCTTATTTAAGAGATAATTAAGATTGTATTATTCTTCCAGTGCTTGCTGTAATGCATGATCATAGCTGTATTTGGCTTGCGTGATCGAGCCGAAAGAGTGTTCATCAACAGTTAAAAAGCCGGAAGTTACTGATCCGAGTAGGCTAAAGGGTATGTTGAGATTAGTTATCAGTTGAGTGAAGGATATCTGATTTTGAGGATTGACTGATACAACTATTCTTCCTTGGGCTTCTCCGAAAAGAAAAGCGTCCTTTCTTAAACTGGGGATGGTATTTATGGCAAAGCCAAATGAGTTAGGCATGGCCGATTCAAGTAGTGTAATATAAAGTCCTCCATCGGAAACATCATGTGCTGAGACAATTATTTTTTGCTTGATGAGCTGTTTCATGGCTTGGTGCAAAGCATATTCTTTTTCCAGATCAAAATAAGGAGCAGGAGAAGTGTTGATACCATGATAGGAAGCTAGATATTGAGAAGACGAAATATCATTTACCTGTTCGCCCAGTAGATAAATTAGATCGCCTGTTGCTTTAAAATGGGAGGTCATGAAGGTTTTGATATCATCCAGGACTCCCAGCATGCCAATAGTAGGTGTTGGGAAAACAGGTCCCCCATCAGCAGATTGGTTATAAAAGCTCACATTACCTCCAGTTACTGGAGTCTCAAATTGTGTACAGGCCATACTCATTCCTTGAATGGCTTGTACAAATTGCCAGTACACCTCTGGGACATATGGGTTGCCAAAATTTAAACAGTTAGTGATGGCCAGGGGCTCGGCTCCTGCACAGGTGATATTTCGGGCTGCTTCAGCTACGGCTATGGCACAGCCTTTTTTAGGATCAGCATAGACATATCGGGCATTGCAATCAATGGTTAACGCGATAGCTTTTTCAGTGCCTTTAATATGTATTACGGCTGCATCACTAGGCTGATTAGTGGTCATGGTCGATGTTCCAATCATGGAATCATATTGATCAGTCACCCAGCGTTTGGAAGCAATGTTAGGATGTGTAATTAAGTGATCAGCAACTGCTTTTAAGTCTTGTGGTTCTTGTACAGTGTTGATATCGAATTTTAAGTTTTCCTGATAATAAGCTGGTTCTTGATATTCCCGATGATATACCGGGGCATCACCTCCCAGTACAAGCGCATCGGCGGGGACATCCGCAACCAATTGCCCATGCATAAAGTATTGTAAGCGGTTGGTATCGGTTACTTCCCCGATTTTAGCACAGTTTAAATCCCATTTGTCAAAGATGGCTTCAACTTCTTTTTCTCGACCTTTTTTCACCACGATCAGCATACGTTCCTGCGATTCGGATAGTAAAAGCTCAAATGCTTGCATATTTTCCTGCCGTGTGGGCACTTGGTCGAGATTGATACACATGCCGTGTTGGCCTTTGGCTGACATTTCTGCATTAGAGCAGATAATACCGGCAGCGCCCATGTCTTGCATACCAATTACAGCACCTGTTTGGATTACTTCCAGGGTTGCTTCGAGCAATAATTTCTCTTGAAAAGGATCACCAACTTGAACAGCTGGGAGGTCATGAATCGAATCGGCTGTAATATTTTTAGAAGCAAAAGCAGCACCATGAATACCATCTTTGCCAGTTGCTGAACCAACAATAAAAATGGGGTTTCCAACGCCATAAGATATGGCAGAAACGGTTTGGTCAGTTTTAACTAGAC
The DNA here is from genome assembly GCA_008015505.1 of Pedobacter sp. Classification (GTDB taxonomy): domain Bacteria; phylum Bacteroidota; class Bacteroidia; order Sphingobacteriales; family Sphingobacteriaceae; genus Daejeonella. The sequence continues at coordinate 100,309 of SSFR01000003.1, read as the reverse complement.
CAGCTGACAAGGCATTAACCAGTGGATTCACGTTATAACAGGGATCAAAGTATAGTTCACCCCCCACTGTTGGGATGCCAAAGGCATTGCCATAATCTCCAATTCCTTTAACTACGCCACGTAATAAGCGTTTGGTTTGATCTAATTTTAAATCTCCAAAACGTAGAGAGTTAAGTTGTGCAATAGGGCGCGCACCCATGGTAAAAATATCTCGATTGATTCCCCCTACGCCAGTAGCAGCACCTTGATAGGGTTCCAGGGCAGATGGATGATTGTGAGACTCTATTTTAAAGACGCAGGCTAAGCCATCACCTAGATCTACTAGGCCAGCATTTTCTTCACCTGCTTTTGCTAGTATTTTGGTACCTTCTTTGGGTAGTTTTTTAAGCCATATGATGGAGTTTTTGTATGAGCAATGCTCACTCCACATGACGGAAAAAATAGCAAGTTCTGTGAAGTTAGGTGTACGATCTAATAAATTGACGATGCGATCGAATTCTTCAGGTAATAAGCCTAAATCTATTGCTGTATCAAGGGTTACGGGGGATAGTAAATCTTCCAAGGGATATAAATTTTAGATTTGCAAATCTATATAAATATGCGTGAGGCTTTATGTCTGAATGATCAAGAAGTAGGGCATCGAAGTACATGTAGCGATTACAAATTAAGCAACAGGTATGGTGAGTTGAATGCGTGGTTGAATCTTAATAGTCGATAAAGTATATATTACTTGGAAAATATATACTTTTAGCTAAATTTTTTTATTGCTATGTCAGGTAAACAAAAACCATCTAAAAAGGTCTCCATTGGAGAGCCTAAAGTAGCTAATAGGCGAATTAGCCCAGGCAAGAAAACCAATTATTTGCACTTTATTCCGATTGTATTTATTACGCTGTATTTGCTTGTTGACTTTGTGCCTGAGTGGGGGGGGATTGATGTGATGGGCTCTCAGTGGGTATATCTGGCAGTGATCAATCTACTTAGTACTGGGTATATTTTTTGTTTTTCCAAAGATCATGGATATGAGGCTGTTTTAAAAAGATTATTTAGTCGCTATATGACAGTGGCTTATGTAGTCTTTCTTCTTTGGGCTGGTATTTCGATTTTTTTTGCGATCAATCGCACAGAAGCTTTATTCTGTTATACAACCGTTATTATTACCGTTATTGCTTTTTTGAATATTGCTGTTCTATTGAGTGGCCGAACTTTGGCTTTCAAAACAATCGCACAGATCCTTTCTATTATTTTGTTAGTTCAGTCGGTCAATACCTTGAGCACTTTCTTTGGATCGATGGAAAACACCTCGCTTGACGTATTGATTTATAATATCAAAGGGAATACAGGTAATAAAAATATTTTTGCTGCCAGTATGGCTGTTAAGCTGTCTTTTGTGATGTACTGTGTGTATACATTCAAATCATGGTCAAGATTGATCCATATTCCCTCGCTTATTCTAGGAGCTATTGCATTGTTTTTTGTGAATGCGCGCTCGGCTTATTTGGGTCTTATTTTGGAGACGATGATGTTTATGGGGCTTGTGCTCCTACAGTATTTTAGGGATAAAACTTCGAAAGAAGTTTTGGTGAGGGCTGTTCCTGTTGTAGGGGCTTTACTTATTGCGTTTGTATTTGCCCAAATGTCATTAAAGCACGCAGAAAAATTAAGTGTAAATGCCAGTGGATACGGATATGCTTCTGTGACAGAGCGGTTGAAATCACTTGCTGCTACAACCAAAAATGATGGACGGGTAAGGATGTGGCTAGGTGGTTTGGATTATGTTAAAAAGCATCCATTGATCGGTTCAGGTATTGGAAATTGTAAGTTAGCTATCATTCCTTACGAGAAGGAGTGGATACGTGATTTTCAGTTTGCAAAGCATCTGCATGATGATTTCATTCAAACTGCCATGGAGACTGGCGTATTAGGAGGACTACTATTTATTTCTTTGTTTGTTTGCACTTTAGTATATACTGTCAAAGTTTGGAGGTCAAAGGCCGATGATCAATATAAAGTCATAGCTGTATTCTCATTAATTGCATTAGCAGGTTATACAATAGATGCACTTTTTAATTTTCCTGCTGAACGTCCTATTATGCAATTACTTTTTGCTTTAATTCTAGGAGTTAATGTAAGTGTATTTATGGACACCAATGAAGAAAAGGTAGTATTGTTCAAATCAACCAAAGTGAATTTTACTACTCTTTTCGGAGTGATCAGTATTCTTTTCTTACTAGATGCAGTTTACTATAAATACATTGCTTATCAATCATTAATTGCTCAAGGATTAACGATATCAGATTTTCCGAACAAAGCCACGCATAACTGGCGCGAGGTCAATGACAGACTTCCAGATGCCCCCAACTTGGATGCCAATAATATTCCGATCGATGTGATTAGAGCTTGGTATTTATTGGACGATAAAAAATATGACGAGGCGCTGGTCTTATTGAATAGAAGCACCAAAGTTAATCCGTATAATATGGCTAATGAGTTTGTAAAGGCTCAGGTTTTTTTTCAGACCAATAAGTTGGATAGTGCATGGTATTATAGTCGTAAGAGTTTTGAAAATAGGCCTAATAATGTGGCTATTTATACCTTATATAATAATTTGTGTGTACGGAGGGGCGATACGCTTAGTATTCATAAAGCGTTTAAAAAAAGTATTAAAATGCGAAACGAGCCTATGATCTGGAATACCTATATCGTTACGCTTACGAATATGAATTATAATAAAACAAAGCTATTAGCTATTCTAGACTCAGCACTTAAACAGTTTCCAAGTGATGGTTCTATTCAGGAAAGAAATTATGCCACACGAGCAGGCATCGCGTACGCGGCTAATCAAATTGATACAGCACTTACTTATTTTTCAAAGCTACATAAGCTAAATCCTGTTGATAATAGCTATACAGAAAATGTAGGTATCTGTTACTATGTACTTAAAAAATATGATTTAGCTGTTCCTTATTTTGACCAAATTATCGCTGCTAATGTATATGCCAATGGAAAGCCAGAGTATTTTAAAGGGATATGTTTATCGAAATTAGGCAAGCAGGAACAAGCTTGCTTCTTCTTGAAATTAGCTAATGCGAGAAATTTTCCCCCGGCGAAGACTGCGGTAACTTATTGTAAGTAATGACGATCAAGACTTCAATAGTATGTTGAAAAAAATAGATTTTGCCAATCCTAGGCACCAGTTTTTTATGGTGTTGGTTACTAATCTAGTTTACTTTAGTATCCTTTATTTTTACCCGATTTCAAATTATAATTTACACCCGCCGGAAGGGAATTTTAGTGAAAATGCATTTTTTGGGTCTGATGTCAATTCTTATATACGCCCAGCTAGGAATTTTCTCCAGTTTGGTGTCTTTGGGAGGGGAAATACGCCTGATTATTTTCGCACTGTTGGGTATCCTGCTTATTTGTCGGCATTGATTTATCTTTTTGGTAAGTATTTTTTTTGGGTAGCCTATTTGATTCAAGCGGTACTTTCAGCTTTGATTTTTTCTATCGTTACGGCTATTATTCAATTTTTTGTCAAAAATGATCTGCGGATTAGTAAAGCGGTATTTATATGTTTATGGTTATCGGGGGCCTATTGGATTTACTTCCCTATGCTATTAAATGATCTGTTTTTTACATTTTTCTTTGTAGCAGGTATTTATTATGGGATAAAGGCTATAAATGAGAAAAATTGGGGTTATTGTATACTTCATTTGCTTCTTTTGGGGTATGCAGCAAGTGTACGTCCGACCTTAATTTGGTATGTGATTCCTGAATTTTTTATGCTGCTTTATTTGGCTATTCGCTTTAAAACAATAGGAGATCAAAAGATCAAGGTGATGATTGGTGTTGCTAGTCTTTCCATATTTTTCTTAGCTAATCTGTCCAGCTTACGTAATTATATCAATTATGGTGTGATGAAGCCGTCAAATGCGCTGCCGCTTTGTTTATATGATTATCAGGCTAAGGAGATTCTTACCCTAGCTAATAGAGAAGACGATTATATCAAGGTTAGTACAATTGCTTCTAATAAAGAGAAGGTAGATTGGGAAGACGCTTATTCGTTTAGAAGTAAAGCTGCGTTTGAAACTATGAGAAAGTATCCGAAGGAAACAGCTATTGTACTAATAACCCATTTTTTTAAAAATATGGCTTCTTCGCATTATTTTCGGGCATCTACGTTCTTTTTATCTAAAGAAGAAATACATGCTTCTATGGGGGGGCTGAACAAAATAAAGGCGATGAATGCGATCAATCAGGTTGGTTCAGGTTTAAAAATTCTGAAGCAGATTGGTTTTTATACGGTATTTATATTCCTTTTTTTTGTAATCATCTATTTGTTTATAGGCATCTTGGTGCTGAAGCATCTTTTTCGAATGGCTAAGGATAAGAAGTACTTATATCTATTGGTTATTTTATCGCTTCTTGCTTACTTAATTATTCCAACATTACCTGTTGCTAATGGACCTCGAATTAGGCTACCCATTGATTGGCTAGTTATATTGCTGGCTATTATTGAATTTTATTATTCATTGGATATTTATGCATCACGATTTGTTACTGCTTCGCCGTTGAAATAATGGCATGTTAACAAATAAAATAAGATCTGGATTTCTCCTCGTCTATTAGAACTGCTATGATTAAAAAATTATCTATCCTCATTCCTGCCTATAACGAAGGAAGTACAATACACTTAATTTTAAATAGAATTAAAGAGGCTGAGTTAATAAATAACATCGAGAAAGAGATTATTATAGTTAACGATTGCTCTACAGACGATACTGAGGATGTAGTTAAGAATTATATTGCGGATAATCCTTCGATGGGAATTGTTTTGTTTAATCAAAGATATAACCAAGGCAAAGGAGCAGCAATACACAAAGCCATTGACTTGGCAACGGGAGAGTATCTAATCGTACAAGATGCTGATTTAGAATATGATCCTAGGGAGTACAATGTATTGCTCAAGCCAATTATTGATGGTTTTGCGGATGTAGTTTATGGGAGTCGGTTTATGGGAGGGAAACCACATCGGATTCTTTTCTTTTGGCATTCGATAGGGAATAAGTTTCTAACGCATTTATCGAATATGTTTACCAATATCAATTTGACAGATATGGAAACATGCTATAAACTGATTAAATCGGATATTGCTAAATCTTTGCCTTTGAAAGAAAAAAGGTTTGGTTTTGAGCCTGAGGTGACTGCAAAGCTTTCCAGAGTTCCCAAGATTAGGATTTACGAAGTGGGGATATCTTATTATGGTAGAACATTTGAGGAGGGGAAAAAAATAGGATGGAAAGATGGATTTAGGGCTATTTACTGTATCATTAAATATAATCTTTGGCCAAATGATAGATTTTAAGTACAAAGAAATAGATCAGGAAGGATTGGAAGTTTTGGAGGCTATTAACGTAGCCAAAAACTTTAATCACTGGATGTATAAAACGATTGTGCCTCATTGTAGTGGGAATATTTTGGAGATAGGCAGTGGAATTGGCAATATTTCAACTCATTTTTTGGAGAATGGGCATGATATTGTACTAAGTGACATTAGGGAAAATTACCGGTCTATTTTGGCGGATAAATTTATGGCCTATCAACCCCAAATAATTGATTTAGATATGGTTCATACAGATTTTGATAATCATTACAGGCATCTACTGAATACTTTTGATACAGTTTATGCACTGAATGTTGTTGAACACATAGAGGATGATCGTGGAGCTATTCGGAACGCAAAAAAATTACTGCGAAAGGGAGGAAAAATGATCATTTTGGTACCAGCATTTAATACATTGTATAATGGGATTGATAGAAGTTTGGAGCATTATCGACGTTATACTATCAAAACATTGACGAATATAATGTCCCCCGAGCTTTCTATTATTCATCAGCGATACTTCAATTTTCTGGGTATTTTGGGTTGGGTTGTTATGGGGGGAGTTTTTAAGCGCAGTGATATCAAATCCAATCAAACTAGGGTATACGAAATGCTGCTCCCTGTAGCCAAGGGGCTTGATTCTATTTTTAAACATTTTTTTGGACTATCGGTTATTGTTGTCGGGGTAAAAGAATAAGCTGTTTCTATTGTGGGATTTTAACATAATATCCCGTCCCATCATATTTACGTTTACGTGGGTGTTTCATGCAGTCCGTGGAACAAGAGCCCTCTAATCCGATTCCGCAAGCATCGCATTGGGTAAAATGTTCGTTACACTCCGGGTTGGCACAATTGATCATTTTTGTGGTGCTAGTCCCGCAGTTTCGGCAGGTTGAAGCGATAGTGGGATTAATCGTGTTGACATCAACTGCTACGCGGTTGTCAAACACATAACACTTACCGTCAAAGTCCTTACCTCCAGCCTCTTTCCCATATTTAATGATACCTCCATGTAGTTGATAAACCTCTTTAAATCCTTCGTGCAACAAGAGGGCGGAAGCTTTTTCGCATTTGATACCGCCGGTACAATAAGTTATAATTTTTTTGTCCCTATACTGGGCTAGTTCGTTGATCTTTTCTGGAAACTCACGAAAGTTTTGAATATCCAAGGTGATGGCATTTTTGAATCGACCCAAATTGTGTTCATAATCCGAACGTACATCTAGTACTACAACATCATCCTGATCTTTCATCTCCATAAAGTCTTTGGGCTCTAGGTGTATTCCTGTTCGTTCTCGTGGATTGATGACCTGTGGATCGCGCAAACCAGAATGTACAATCTCCGATTTGTATCGACAGTGCATTTTAATGAAAGAGGGTTTATCCACCTCATCAATTTTGAAATCGGTGTGAGCAAAACGAGGATCTGCCAAAACAGTATCCATATACTGTTTGCAGGATTCTTTGGTACCCGATACAGTTCCATTGAGGCCCTCATCAGCCACAATAATACGTCCAACAAGATTCAAAGACTTGCAGAATCTGAGATGTTCCGCAGCAAATTGTTCTGCCTCAACCAAGGGTGTATAGCAGTAATAAAGAAGTGTTTGATATGAACTCATGATAACGTTGATACTGTTGCATGGCAGCGTGAAACGATCACAAAGATAAGTATTAGGATTTGCTAATTTAGCTGCCCAAATCTATTAGATATGTATAAGACATTAAAGCCAATGTTGGGACAAGAGCTAGCTGAAATTGAAAAGGCGGGTTTATATAAACGCGAACGTATCATTACTACGCCACAAGGAGCAGTAATTGAGGTGCAAGTAGGGAGGCAAGTAATCAACTTTTGCGCGAACAATTATCTTGGACTTTCTTCGCATCCGAAGGTGATTCAGGCTGCCAAAGACGCTATTGATAGTCATGGTTATGGGATGTCTTCAGTTCGTTTTATTTGTGGAACACAGGATATACACAAAACGCTTGAACAAAAAATATCAGCGTTTTTAGGCACAGAGGATACTATTTTATACGCTGCTGCATTTGATGCAAATGGAGGTGTATTTGAGCCTTTGTTTAATGAGCAAGATGCTATTATATCTGATGCTTTAAATCATGCCTCTATCATTGATGGGGTTCGTTTATGTAAAGCACAACGTTATCGCTACAATCATGATGATATGGTTGATTTAGAGCGAAAACTAAAAGAAACACAACATCTACGTCATCGTATTGTCGTGACTGATGGTGCTTTTTCTATGGATGGAACAATTGCCCAGCTAGATAAAATATGTGATCTCGCGGATCGATATCAGGCTTTAGTGATGATTGACGAATGTCATTGCTCGGGCTTTTTGGGTAAGACAGGTAGGGGTACGCACGAGCATCATGGTGTGATGGGCCGGGTAGATATCATTACGGGTACTTTAGGGAAAGCTTTAGGTGGTGCATCTGGCGGATTTACTTCAGGTCCTAAAGAGGTGATCGAGATTCTTAGGCAGCGTTCGCGACCGTATTTGTTTTCAAATACCTTGGCTCCAGCTATTGTAGGTGCATCGATTGCTGTGTTGGACATGCTTAGTGAAACGACTGAGTTACGTGATAAGCTGGAAAAAAATACTGGCTATTTTCGGAAGAAAATGACGGAAGCTGGATTTGATATTAAACTTGGAATACATCCTATTGTGCCTATTATGTTGTATGATGCCAAATTAGCGCAGGATTTTGCCAGTCAATTATTGGACGAGGGGATTTATGTGATTGGTTTTTATTATCCGGTAGTGCCACAAGGTAAAGCTCGGATACGTGTTCAACTATCAGCAGGACATGATCAGGAGCATTTAGACAAAGCTATTCAGGCGTTTATTAAAGTGGGTAAGCAGTTGAAAGTACTGTAAAATCACGTATTAATTTTGTTATATTTGTACGTATAAGTGTATCAATTATGGCATCTTCTAAATTAACATTGAGTATAGATTCAAATGTAATTCATCGTGCAAAACAGTATGCTGAAAAACAACATATTAGTTTATCGAGGCTCGTGCAAAATTACTTAGATCAATTGATTAAACGGAATGTTGATGTAGAAAATGACATTGATCCCGATATTTTGGCATTAACAGGTATTTTGAAAGGGAAGATCCCTAATGATATTGACTTGAAAGACGAGCGGTTTAAATACCTGAAAGGTAAACATGGCATATAAACGTATTTTTATTGATAGCGATGTGTTGCTAGATGTTTTGTTAGAAAGGCATCCATACTGCAGTTTTAGTCAACGTGTTTTAACTAAGGCAAAGCACAAAGGAATAGAAATGGGAACATCTGTTTTAGTGATTGCCAATATCTATTCTATTATGGCTAGAACGTTGGGTAAGGTAGAGGCCAAAAAGAACACTATGAGGCTGTTGAATACTTTGAAGATATTTGTACTTGATGTAGGGTGTATTAACCTTGCAATAAACAGTAATTTTGATGATGTGGAGGAAGGAATGCAGCATTTTGTTGCTACACAAAATAGGTGTGACTTGATTGTTACCAGAAATATAAAGGACTATAAAGAATCCCAAATACCGGTGCTATCTGCAGAGCACTATCTAAATATAACTTGATATAATGCAACAAAAGATAAATGAATTTACTGCCCAAGTAGTGAGATTTACTCCACAAACAGCTGAAGAGCTAGAAAAATTCCGTATTAAATTTCTAGGAACCAAAGGCTTGTTGAAAGATTTATTTGACGAGTTTAAAACCGTTTCAGCTGAAGAAAAGCGCACTCTGGGTAAAACGCTAAATGAGTTTAAACAGCTGACTGAAACCAGGTACAATCAACTGAAAGAGACGCTAGGTGCTCAAACGAATGGTCAGGCTTTTGGTGCTGGGGAAGATTTAACGCTTCCTGGCCAGGGGATGGAATTAGGGGCTCGTCATCCTTTGTCTTTAGTTCGAGGAGAGATTATAGATATTTTTAAAAAGTTAGGTTTTTGTGTAGCTGAGGGGCCAGAAATTGAGGATGATTGGCATAATTTTTCTGCACTCAACTTCCCGGAAGAACATCCCGCTCGAGATATGCAGGATACTTTTTTTATTAAAAAGGGAGGTGAAAAGGGAGATATTGCTTTGCGTACCCATACTTCGTCTGTGCAAGTACGGATGATGGAAGAAGGGAAACCTCCTTTTCGAGCTATTATGCCTGGTCGTGTATATCGGAATGAAGCTATTTCGGCTCGTGCGCATTGTTTCTTTCATCAAGTGGAGGGATTATATATTGATGAAAATGTGTCTTTTGCTGATCTGAAACAAACCTTGTTTTATTTTGTTCAGGAGTTATTTGGGGAAGGTACTGGGATTCGTTTTCGTCCTTCTTATTTTCCCTTTACTGAACCTTCTGCAGAGATGGATATCTCTTGTACGATTTGCAAGGGTGATGGTTGTGGTTTATGTAAACATAGTGGTTGGGTCGAAATTTTAGGTTGTGGTATGGTTGATCCCAATGTCCTTGAAAACTGTGGCATCGATTCTGAAAAATATACGGGTTACGCTTTTGGAATGGGAATAGAACGCATTGCAAATTTGAAATATCAAATTAAAGACCTGCGTTTATTTTCTGAAAATGATGTACGTTTCTTAAAACAATTTCAATCCGAGTTTATCTAGTGAAACCATCTAAGCTATTGTTATTTCTCTTCTTGCTCCTTGTTTCAGCCTGTGGAAAAGAAGAGGACTATATTCCTAGTGTGCCTGTTAGTTTTAGAGCATCATTGAGTGATCCCCGTTTAAGTAGTTTAACCAATGGGGGAGGAGTGGTTGTGCTTTTGGGCTATGGCGTATCAGGTTTAATTATTTGCAGACGGCCTGATAATAATGCCTATGTTGCTTTTGATCGATGCAGCACGGTAAATCCATCAAAAAAATGTGCTCTAGTGCCTGATAATTCTGGTTATCTTGCAACGGACCCTTGTTCTGGGGGAAAGTTTTCTTTACTTGATGGAACAGCGATGAGGGCTCCAGCAAGTAGGCCGCTTAAGCAGTATCAAGTGTATACGGATAATTTTACTATTACAGTATCTAATTGAGATGCCTATCAATTTTTAGAAGAATTGATAGGTATAATTAGTTTAATACTTGCATTTCGACCCATATTATATACACCTACTCTGTTATTTCCTGCGAGATTTACTGGATAATACTTAAAACGACTCATATAGTCCATGTAAGGGATATCCGCAAGATTATCTATGGATATGAATACAGTATATAGTTTATGGTTATTTTGTACGATGTCACTTCCTAATCCGATATTCAACAGGGTGTATCCTTGAGTTGGTGTTTGGCTTGCTTGGAGCTCATAAGATGAGAGACCCGTATAAATGGCGTTTTGTTGATATAGATTCTTTTGTTCAAAACTATGCAGTAGACCTATCTTAAAATAGGTGTTCGAAAGGTGTGATCCAATGTTCTTTGCAGTGAAGGTAACTTCTGATTTTAAACGTGCGGGCGGTATAAAGGGTAAGTTTCTTGTGCTGTCGGGTTGGTTTTTCAGATAGGCATCAACTAGACTATATCCAGCATAAAAATCTAGCCAGGGCCAAGTACTAGGATGAATATCCAATACAACTTCTCCTCCTCGAAGTATAGCATCCCCCTGTGTATATTTAAATACAGGAGCATTTGGAAAACCAGGAGTAGAGTTGTTTAAAACAGGTTTTCCGTTGCTGTCGTAAACAGCTTTGGGGTATATAAAACGATTAACTTGATTGTTAAAAAGAGCTATTTCTGCTGTTATATCTTTTGAATGAACTCCCGCGGCAAAATCAATCTGAATGTTTTTTTCAGGTTTTAAATCTGGAGAGCCAATTTCATACACCACCGTTCCATCATGGATGCCATTGGAACCTGATTCAGCGACATTAGGTGCACGAAATCCTTGTGCGATGTTTGCTTTCAGATAAAAGTTTTTGTCCATATTAAAAGTTGAGCCTAGGCTTCCACTTAGACCATTAAAATTGGAGGTATATGCAATAAAGCGATGGATTGCATTGGGGTAAGACGCTGGGAGTTCATTTCCTGCTGCATCAATATAGTTATCATGCCCGTTGAAGAGACGCATATCATAGCGGATTCCCCCCACTCAAACTAAATTTGCCAATGGCCCTGCTGGCGATAGTAAAAACTCCTAAATCAAATAAATTGTATTCTGGGATGAGCAGCAGCGTTCCTTTATTTTGAGAATCTTGGATCATGCCATTGGTTCCTGCCGAGATATTGAAATGATTGACTTCGGGAAAAATATACCTTACATCATAATTTACTGTATTGAGAAGATAAAAAATGGTTGATGTATTGGGTATAGTGGGGTCATTTTTTTCTTGGCGACTATTTTGCTGGAATGCCAGTTTAGCTGCAATACGACTTGGGCCTATTGCAAAGCTATTATCCCAAACAGCTTTGTAATGTTGTACATTTTGATTAATGAGAAAAGGGGTATATGAATGTAATTCTTGGTCGGTCGCAATAAGGCTGAATTGATTAGTCCCATCAAATGCGGCCTGAGTAAACTTTCCTGTAGTCGAATCACGTTCACCGCTGACTATGCCGGTTTGTAATTGAAAGTAGCTGAAATGTACTTGTGAGTAGCCCCACTGGCGGTGTACACCTATTGTACCATCATAGGCAAAGTTGTTAAACTGGGAGTTTAGTACGTAACCGTCATTCTTGTTTTGGTAGGCATGTGCCATGATGTTTGTTAATCGACCGCTCCAGGATATACCATTTTTAGTTCCTGAGGCATGTAGTGAGGTGTTGATTAACCCATTATTGGTTTGATAGCTTTGAAGGATATTACCTTTAAATTTACCTTCTGGTAGCGGTTTTTCTGGGATTAAATTAATCACACCAGCAATGGCATCGGAACCATAGGCTAATGAACCTGGGCCTTTTAATATTTCTACCTGGTCGACACTATTGGCATCAACTTCAATGCCGAATTCATCGCCCCATTGTTGTCCTTCTTGTCGAATACCATCGTTTAGTGTCACCACCCGGTTATAGGCCAAGCCCCTGATAACTGGTTTAGTAATGCCAGGTCCATCTGTGATACCCGCAACACCTGGTATTTTTGAAATTGCTTCGATAATGTTGGTAGAAGCATTTTGTTGTAGATAGCTACTAGGCACTTTGGTAATAGAAGTGGGCGCTTTACGGCGCTCTGTAGCTACTGAAGTACCTGTAATAATCACTTCTTGTAGCTCATTTAGTGATTCTTCAAGTGCAAAGTCTTGTGTAACCTGGTTTTCAATTTTTATGATTTTAGTTTGGAATGCATAGCCAAGCATTGTTACTTCAACAAGATACCAGCCTCTGGGAACATTAAGTAATTGATAACTACCATCTTCTTGAGTGTTTGTTCCTGTTTTTAAGTCAGTTAAATAGATCGTAGCACCTATTAATGGTTTATTACTTAGACTAGTAACTACTTTTCCTGATAAGCTATTTTGTGCAAAAGATGTTATTGCTATTAGTGTAAGAAGTGTCAATAGAGGATATTTTGTCATATTTCACAATGTGTGAAGAGGGATGAGATAATATGCAGTGTTAATTCTGTTATTGCAATGTATATTTTTTTCATAAAAATTAATATTTTAAAGTAATATGAATATAAGGTTGATCGCAATAAGATGGGGGTATACATGATGTAATGGATGGATTGCTTTTTATAAAAAGCTCTACTGGAAGTGTCAGTTTATTTTTAGTTTTTCCATATCTTTATTCATCATCTCGAAATACATGATTATTGCGAAGAATATTTTTATTGTTTGGGTTTTTATTTTTCCATATACGATGCTTATTGCTTGTAAGGAAAATACGAATCCTGAAAACTTATCCGCTCTTACTGATTCAACAAAACAGAAACATATCTTACTCAAATCAGAGCAATCTAAGCCTATTGTCCCGAAGTTAGACACGGTAAAATATGATCAGAAACTGGCCGATCTGGCTAATGGAGATACTACTGGACGTTGGCCGGTTAAAAATCAGCCTTATCCACTTGCCGAGGCTATTCTTCCATTTAAGCGTATTATTGCTTACTATGGAAATTTGTATTCCAAAAAGATGGGAATATTAGGAGAGTTGCCACCCGATGAGATGCTTGCTAAATTGGATGGAGAAGTTCGTGCATGGGAAAAGGTAGATTCTCTTACACCAGTTCAACCTGCTTTACACTATATTGCTGTAGTGGCCCAAGGTAGTCCAGGAAAAGATGGGAAATATCGTTATCGGATGCCTGAGACGCAAATAGATTCTGTTTTGCATATTGCAAAGAAAAGAGACGCTATCGTATTTTTAGATATCCAAGTGGCACTAAGTGATATTCGTTCTGAATTACCCCTTTTAGAGAAATATTTAAAATTACCTCAAGTACATCTTGGTATTGATCCTGAGTTTTCAATGAAAACCGGCTTGCGCCCGGGTACAAAAATTGGCACTTATGATGCAGCAGATATTAACTATTGTTCAGACTATTTGGCAAAGTTGGTTCGTGATAACCATTTAACACCCAAAGTATTTGTAGTGCATCGTTTCACTAAAAATATGGTGACCAATAGCAAGTCTATCAAGCTACATCCTGAGGTCCAGCTAGTCATGAATATGGATGGCTGGGGTGAGCCTGAGTTGAAAAGAGGGTCTTATCGTCATTTTATTTATATGGAACCGGTCCAGTTTACTGGATTTAAGTTGTTTTATAAAAATGATCTGAAAAAAACACCTCATCATATGATGGCTCCCGATGAACTGATGAAATTGAAGCCTCGACCTATTTATGTGCAATATCAGTGATCTGGAAAGTTCTTCTCCGTTTAGGCAAGCCATAATTATCGTGTGTTATTGAGTAAAATTACTTTCCTGGCTCTGTAAGTTTTATAGGGTGTTGTGAGTTCTACAAAAAATATACCTGGATCAAATCCGGATAAATTAATATCCGTTGATCCTGTTCTGGATTGGTAGACTAGATGTGCAAATAAGTCAAAAACCCGAATTTCAGTAATTTGTATATTGCTAGGTTTATTGATATGAAATAGCCCATCGCTTGGATTGGGATAGATAATAAAATCATTGTCAGTGGGTAAGTCGAGAGAAGAAATGGTATATGGGCTAGAAACAGTTGAGCATCCATTTGTACTAGTTGCCATGACGGTATACTGTCCAATCTGGGCTGCTTGGTAATTTTTTTCTGTAGCCCCATTAATTGGCGCTCCTTGGAAATACCATTGATTGTTATCATTTGAGCTAGAGGAAAGCATAAGCCAATCACCAGAAATGATAGGTATTTGTGGGCTGTCCTTGACTATAATATCAGTGGGATTTGAGGTTGCGACATTGGTACAAATATCGGCTGTTGTTTTAACTGTGTAAGATCCAGAGGCGGAGACTGTGATATTTTGAGTGGACTGCCCATTGCTCCATAGATAGGTTTTCGCTGTACTTGAGCTAAGTACAACAGAATCACCTTTACAAAAAGTAGTAGGTCCATTTGCAGTAATAATGGGAGTAGGTGTTGGCATGCCGCTCATTCCTGAAGAAAGGACTTGAATCATATTTTTTACTACATGTATGTTTGTATTTCCAGAAGCATCTTTTACAGTGAGACTAACATCGTAGGTGCCAGGTGTGACATAAGTTGCAGTTGGATTTTTAGTAGTAGCCCCACTAATTGTAGCAGCGCCAGGAAAATTCCATTGCCAAGAAGCTCCTTTATAGTTTAAAATGGAATAATCATAAAAATTGACAGTGCCTTGATCGCAATTGACAGATTGTGCACTTGCCATGGGTTGAGCAATGGGGTTTGGGTGGGTATATAGTGGCGATTCCCATACTCCACGATCGCCAGCTATCCGAATTTTATCATCTCTGAAAAAGATGGCTCCAGGAGGCGTTATTGCTTGGTTGGTTGGTAGGTTACCAGTAAAATTCACCCAGTCACCCATTGTCTTGTTTCTATAAAAAACTTTTCCAGGAAGCTCAAAAGTTGTGGTAGCATATACTCCACCGTTTGTGCCATCAGTACACAAGTAGGTAGCTCGATCATTTCCTATGCTACCAGTATAATTATTCCAAGTAGATCCACCGTCGGTTGACTTAAATAAGGTACAATTAGTAACGTTAGTATATCTATTCGTGACAGTTAGAAACACGACCTTTTCGTCCGAAGGATCAATGGAAATGTCTGAAAAAAGATTTTTGCTATAGGTTACTCCAGGAGGAGAGGGGAGAGGATTCCAACTACTGCCCCCATTGGTTGTTTTATAAAGTCCTTGATCCGTATAGACAATAATTACATCTGGATTACTTCTTGCAATATCAAATCGCCAAACAGTACTGCCAAAGTTATGTAAGCTGGTGTAGTTAACTCCTGTGTCGGTGGATTTCCAAAGAATACTACTTTCGTCGGTATTCCCATATCCGTCTTTTATTCTATTGCCACTCAAATAAAGTACATTGCGATATCGCGGATCTGTCATCAATTTACTAATGATATTCCCATCCCATTGATTTCTCGAATGGGGTCCCATATTGCTTTGGATGCCAGGAGCTTCTTTTAATGCTGTACGTGAAGGCGTAGGTGGTATGATATAGGTCGTGTAGAGGTCCGAAAATCGAGCTGTCATCGAATATCCAGGCAAGGCATTTCCACTAGGACTTTCTGCTCCAGCTATATAAAGGGCAGTACCTGTGGGATAGCCCTCAAATAGAGCGGCGTCGCCATTATGGTATCTTCCACCGACGACAAAATCATCCTGCCAACCTTGTCCAAAACCATAATACTCAGCCGCTGAAAGCCCATTATTACGGGCATCTGCATTATTTGGATTAGTGAAGATGTCGGTAGAATGAGCAATTCCTCCATCTGTGGCAATGTAAGTATCACCTGAGACGCCCAATATGCTATGAACATCTGAATGAATGATGTTTCCACTGTGGCTTGTATCATCTTGGAATGCACCAAATGGTCCGTAGCTCCACCCCCCCAGCGGACTAAAATTCTGCCCACCATCAGTAGATTTGTACATAGTTGTTGTGCCGACAATGAGGATTTTGGGATCTGTTGGTGCAACGAAAATGGCCAAGTCATAAAATCCCTGTCCATTAGACACCCCTAGTCCTGTGTTTGTATTAGATCCTTCGTAACCAGTCTGAGAGGAAGAAGATTTTAACTTCCAGTTTTGTCCACTATCTGTACTGTTTAGAAGCTTTGGACCAGAGTTAGTTAGAACGATACAATATATTATACTCCCATCAGCATCGGTAACACCAATTTTAGCGCCATGGTTATCAATGTTAAAAGAGGTACCTGTTACATTCTGAAAAGTGTTACCATTGTCAATAGACCTTAATAGAACAAGATTAGATGATGCATTACTTCCTACTGCGTACACGATATTGCTATTTGTAGAGTTGATTGCAATATCAGTTATTAGAATGGAATTAGTTCCTGTAGCAACTTGCCAGCTCAAACCATCGTCATCTGATATATAAACACCATCTTTGCCAGCAAGGTAAACCCGATTGGACGTGGGATTATATTGTATAGCTACACTCCTACCGCCACTCCAATTATTTCCTATCCCTGATTGTAGTTGTTCCCAGCTGCTACCTCCATCTGTCGATCGGTAAAGATCACCTTGCATATAAAATCCAGATAAAGCCAAGATGGTGCCTTGATGTTGTTTTGAGACTGTAATGGCGGATATGTTTTCGTAGGCTGCCCATGAATCACTGATCGATTGCCAATGCTGTCCTTTGTCTGTAGACTTGAAAACAACCGCAGACTCGGCGCCTGCGTATAGTGTGTTAGGATCATTAGGGTCAATTGTTAGTGTACGGATATTTGCGTTGTAACAACTTTTTATCGTTGGTGGATTGTTGTTGGGGTCGGTACGGTCACCCATTGTTTCTTTAGGCCCTAAAGAAGTCCAGTTTCCAGCGATAGGTAAGGTATTATTTGCAATAGGTACTATCGTCTTTTTTTTTGTGCTAGGTCAATTGTTCCATCTTCTTTAATGTAGGGCCGCATGGCTCTGAGCCATCTTCTGTAAGCCATAAGGTATGGTTCTTCCTTAGTAGGCTCATTTGATTTAGAGCTTATGGCTTTTATTTCAGGTTTGGCTTTTAGCAAATTGTCAGCTTTTTTTATACTCGCATTGATAGTGAGTTCATGTTTCGATATGTTGTGCCAGTCAAGTTGTTCGACCCACTCGGGTTTTTGTTCGGAAAAAGGTAATTCAAGGGGGTCACTTTTTTGGGCGTATGAGTAAGAACTACTTAGGGATAGGATGAAGAGTAGGGCGATATATGTAAAAGTTTTTTTCATAACACAATCGGTTACCTTTTTCTTTTTGGGACCTTCTTTACAGGAGGGAGAATTACATTTCCATCAGGTTGTATGTAAGGTCTGATGCTTCTAAGCCATCTTTGATAGGCTTCGTAATAGGGTTCTTCATAAGGCTGTTTTTTATCGGGATTTTTTAACGTCTTTTCTTTTTTACGATACACTTGGATGATAGAGTCGTTTCGAAATACATTAATATGCTTCCAATCTAGTTTATCGACCCAAGGAGGTTTTGGAGTGGAGGTAGGTAAGCCAAGAGGGTTTTGGGATTGGGCATACAGGAAAATACTCATCAAAAGTTGAAAGAGTAGAATGAGCTGTGTACACCACTTGAACATTGCTCTTGATTAATTATAAAGATATATAAATTTAACTAAAAGTTTATTTTTAATCAAAAAAGCATTGTTAATAACTGTGTGTTATTGAATGATCACTTTTCTGGCTTTATAAGTTTTATATGGTGTTGTGAGTTCCACAAAATAGATACCTGGATCAAAGCCGGATAAGTTAATATCCGTTGATCCTGTTTTGGATTGATAAACCAGGTGTGCAAATAGGTCAAAAACTCTGATTTCAATAATTTGCACATTGCCAGGCTTATTGATGAGGTGACCTAAAGTTTTAATGTCAGTAAAAAGAAAACCCAGTTAGAAGTTGATTTTTGTGGTGTGAAACAAAAAACACAACATCCGAACTGGGAATCCTGAGCAAAGATATGATTGAGCAATATATTATTCCCCATTTAAGTAAGGGGGAACGTGGTCCTAAGCCCTTATTTCCACTATATCAAGTAGTTGAGTTTGTTCTTTACCGCTTAGATTTAGGCTGTAAATGGCATCAGATACCCATTCGGCACTTTTCCCCGGAAGCAACTACGGGCTGGAAAGCAATCTATCATCATTTTAGAGAATGGGTTAAGGATGGATCTTGGTAAAAAAAACGGATCAAGTTATTAGCAAATAATCGATGTAAACTAGACATGTCGAGCGTACAACTGGACGGAAGTCACACGCCAGCTAAAAAAGAGGTGAAGACGTAGGCTATCAAGGAAGAAAAGCCTCAAATACCACTAATAGTTTGTTCCTGGGTGACAATTCCGGTCAAATGCTAGCTATGTTCACACCGCAGGAGGGATCGCACCATGATCTTTTTGAGATAGAAAAAGCGTTTAATGAGATGAATAATCAACTAAAATCTGCTGGAATTGATACCAGAGGCATTTTTATTAATGCAGATGCTGGATTTGACTCTAATGAACTCAGAAGCATCTGCATTCAAAAAGAGATTGAAGCCAACACCAAAATCAATCCAAGAAACACTAAAGAAGACAATCAGGAAGCACATTTCTTTGACGAAAGACGATTTGTTATTGAACGTGCTAATGCTTGGATTGATGGTTTTAGAGCCCTAATTAATTGATTCGAAACTACCATATCTAGCTGGATGGCATTGCACTGGATCGCTTTTTCTGTCTTATTCATCAAGAAAATTAATAAAACAATTAGAATAAATTGAAAACTTTAGATCACCTCGATGTTAGGATTATTTGGATCAATGGATAGTGTGTAAATATTTGCTTGTTGATTGCCCTTTATCTTGCCCGTTCCATACGCTTCATTTGGCCCTAAGAAAGTCCAATTTCCGGCGTTGAATGATAATTTGTCGGATCTTGTCTTATTGCTTGTTGTGGATTTTTTTAAAGTGAAATCAAGACTCCCATCTGATTTGATATAAGGCTGGACACTTATTCTCCATCTTTTATAAGCTTCGAGATAGGGTTCTTCGGAAGATTTTTTTCATTCGGATTTTCTAATCTATTCTCCTCTTGGAACTTGTGAATAATTGAATCATTTCTGAACACATTGATATTTTTCCAGTCTAGTTGATCAAACCAGTGCGGCTTGGGAACAGATTTTGGAAAATGGAAGTATTCTTTGGGTTGTGCGTACACGCACACATTCACAAGTAGTAGGAAGGACAGGATAGTCCATTTACTTGGGCAATGTGTCATAGTTTTAGTATAAGTACATAATTAGTACTTAGCACTAATAATATAGAGGATAATGCATTCACAGGCTAGATATAGCCCTTGGATGATGAGTTAACACTTTTGGTCAAAAAGTGGTCTTCTAGGTTTGGAATTAGGATAAAGGGGTGATGGGAATTGTCAGACAAGTGATGAAAATGTTAGGAAGCAAAAATGGCAAACCGTTCCCAAAAACCATCTTTAGGTAGGGGGGCAGCTATTTCGATAAGTTCTTTTTTTACGGGGTGAATAAAGCGTAGTTTGAGTGCGTGTAAACAAATACTTTTTTTGAGACTTCCCCTTGGATAGCCATATTTATTATCACCAACGATAGGGCAATTCAATGTAGATAGTTGTACACGTATTTGGTGTGGTCGGCCAGTGATTGGATCTACTTCTATTAAATAATAACCATCTAATTCTCCAATCAGTTTATAATTTAATTCGGCACGTTGGCTTCCCGGAACCTCTTGATCATAGGCTTTGGTTATATTTTTCTGTGGATTTTTGACTAACCAGTGAACTAAGTTACCTTCGGTAATCTCTGGACGTTTGCGTACCACGGCCCAGTAAGTCTTTTTCATCTCGCGGTTTTTAAACATCTGGTTGATTCGGTCGAGTGCTTTACTTGTTTTTGCAAAAAGAATCACACCACTAACTGGACGATCTAATCGGTGAACAACACCTAAAAAAGCACCATTAGGTTTATGGTACTTTTGGGCGATATATCGTTTGACTTTTTCGTCTAACGGCTCATCTTCTGTGTCGTCTACTTGTACAATATCTCCAGCCTGTTTGTTGATAGCTATTAAGTGATTGTCTTCAAATAAGACATCGGCATCGGTAATATCGGTGCGAGGCATTTTAGTATTGCTCTTGTTCACTAGGGAAGGTGTTATTTTTTACATCATTCACGTAGCTTTTTACTGCCCCGTGAATTTCTTCATATAAATTCAGGTATTGACGCAGAAATCGAGGTTTAAAACCTTTTGTTAAACCAAGCATATCATTGATGACTAAGACTTGTCCATCACAATATGGGCCAGCACCAATACCGATAGTTGGAATAGTTAAGCCATCACTTACTTTTTTAGCGAGCCCAGCAGGTATTTTTTCCAAGACTATGGAGAAACAGCCTATTTCTTGTAAAAGGAGGGCATCTTGTCTTAATTTTTCTGCTTCTGCTGCTTCTTTAGCTCGAACTTGATAGGTCCCAAATTTATAAATCGATTGAGGAGTCAATCCTAAATGACCCATTACAGGGATACCAGCCATAAGTATACGCTCTATAGATTCTTTAACTTCTGCTCCTCCTTCCAATTTAACTGCATGTGCTCCTGATTCTTTCATGACACGTATTGCCGAGTATAGTGCTTTTTTTGAGTCGCCTTGATAGGAACCGAAGGGGAGATCAACTACCACTAAAGCATGTTTGACTGCGCGTACCACCGATGCGGCATGGTAAATCATCTGATCAAGTGTGATGGGTAAGGTGGTTTCGTGTCCAGCCATGACGTTTGAAGCAGAATCTCCTACTAAAATAATTTCCACACCACCTGAGTCTACAATTGTTGCCATTGAAAAATCATAGGCTGTGAGCATCGTTATCTTCTCACCGTTTTGTTTCATTTCCTGAATCGTGTTTGTAGTGATTCGTTTGATTTCTTTTTGAATAGACATGATCTTTTATAGATGGTGGTTTTAATCGATATGAGAATATTAAGGCTTCGTTTTGTCTTATTAAGTCCGAAATGTGTGATTTATACGTTAAGGGCAAAGGTGGTAAAAAATGGTTGTAACCCCCAATTTTTCTATATTGGCCCATCATAAATTGAAACTATCATGAAACAACAAGACATTGCCACAGGCTTTCAGCAGGTAGATCATGCACAGTCTGATTTTCTCATTAATTTACTATTACGTGTTAATGCAGCCCCGTCTGTTCAGGAGTGTTTACAGGAGCAATTGAGATGGCTTGACATTAAAGAAGGATATGCCATTCTTGATGTTGGATGTGGAATGGGGAATCAAGCTTTTGAAATGGCTAAACGGGTTGGTCCATTAGGTAAAGTTGTTGGAACGGATATGAGTGAAAGCATGATTGAAGTATCCAAAAAACAGTATTTAACCTTTGGATTACCTTTAACTTTTCAAATGGCTCGTGCAACGGAGCAGCCTTTCCCCGATGCTTCTTTTGATCGAATTAGAACAGAGCGAGTACTACTTTATGTTCAGGAATTGGATCGGGCATTTAAAGAATTTTATCGTTTATTGAAACCAGGAGGTAGGCTTTTGGCATTTGATGTAGATATGGACGGACTAATCATCGCTCATCCTAATAAAAGCTTAACGCGAAAAATTATCACATTTATTTCTGATAGCTTCCCTAATGGAAGAATTGGGTCAGAATTGCTGAGTCATTTTAACAATGCCAATTTTAGAGACTGTTCGGTGAAACAGTTTGGCTATATGATGTCATGTGACGCTTTGAAAGAAATATATGGGGGAATTTTAGCTACTGGTATTGAAAAAGGGGTCTTTACTGAGACAGAAGTAACAGATTGGTGGCATTCACTTGATCAAGAAAATCAAAAAGGGAACCATGTATCTTCGCTATCTGGATTTCTCGTTATGGGGACGAAGTAAGAAAGGTATAAGGGTCATCTCCTAAAAAAAGTATAACTTCGTCTCCCACGTTTATGAAGCTAGCGTCCAATTAATTCGGATAAATTTGGAGCTACTGTTGCCGAGTACTATTTATTCCTAATATTAAAATGATCTCTTACACCAAATTGCCTGCTATTCTGCTTCTGGAAGACGGAACTATTTATCATGGGAAAGCTGCTGGAAAGATTGGTACGACTACAGGGGAGGTCTGTTTTAATACCGGAATGACGGGTTATCAGGAAGTTTTTACCGATCCGTCTTATTTCGGACAGATTATGGTAACTACCCATGTGCATATTGGCAATTATGGTATTCATGCCGATGAGGTGGAGTCGGATCGTATTCAGATAGCGGGTTTAGTTTGTAAAAGCTTTAATATCGGATATAGTAGAAAAAAAGCTAATAAATCGATTCAAGATTATTTTCAGGATGAGAATATCGTGGGGATTACTGATGTAGATACGCGGTCTTTGGTTCGTCACATTCGTGATAAGGGGGCGATGAATGCCATTATTTCTTCCGAAGTGCTGGATATCCATGTACTCAAGGAAAAGCTTGGACAAGTTCCATCCATGGATGGTTTAGAACTATCTTCAAAGGTATCAACGAAGGAGTCTTATTACTATGGTGATGAAGATGCGTCTTATCGTGTGGCTGTGCTAGATTTAGGAGTGAAAAAAAACATTTTGCGCAATTTTGAATCACGTGGTGTTTATGCTAAAGTTTTTCCGGCCCAAACAGCATTTTCAGTGATGGAGAAATGGAAGCCCAATGGTTATTTTATTTCAAATGGCCCTGGGGATCCCTCAGCAATGCCTTATGCTATTGAAACAGTTAAAAACATTCTAGCGGCTGATAGGCCTTTATTTGGAATTTGTTTGGGGCATCAGCTATTGGCTTTGGCTAATGGGGTTCGTACCGTGAAAATGTTTAATGGTCATCGTGGGCTTAATCACCCGGTAAAGAATGTGATTATTGATCATTGCGAAGTCACGTCTCAAAATCACGGCTTTGGAGTTGTTCCTGAAGATATTTATCAATCTGACCAGGTAGAAGTGACGCATGTCAATCTTAACGATCGGTCTATCGAGGGAATTCGTATCAGGGGGAAGAAAGCCTTTTCAGTGCAATATCATCCGGAGTCCTCCCCTGGTCCACATGATTCCAGGTACCTTTTTGATGATTTTGTAAAGATGATGGCTTCATCTTAACATAAAGTTTTGGATAGGTCTTCGGATTACAAGTAAGTTTTTAGTTACTGAGCTTGTTTAAACTTTTAAAAATGAACTAGCATGGAAAAGTATACAAACAATAAAGAATATATCGGCATCTGGCTTGATCATTCAGAAGCACATTTCATTAGGCCTTATATTGATCAAGGTATTATCAACACAATTCATTCCTCATTAGAGAGTAGGCAACGGATTCCGGGAGAAGCTGCAGATGGAACTAGGGTGGGAAAATATCACTCAACGAATAATGAATACACTAAACACCAACTACAACAGAATCAAATACATGCATTTTATAAGCAGATAGCGGAAGCATTATTATCTTATACGGACATTTTTATTTTTGGGCCAACTACTGCACGAGAGGAGCTTGAAAACTACCTGTTAGGAGAAATGAAGAAAAAGTTTGAAAATAAAAAAATAAGGCTTGAGGCTTCGGATTATATGACTAAAAATCAAATGGTAGAGCGTGTTATTGATTTTTTCAAAGCACATGGCTGAGCAGATGCGTTATGAAAATGTGGGATAAATGTCAAAACACGATTATATTTTGGACTATTTAAATGGATTAAACCCTTCGCAGCGAGCGGCGGTAGAACAAACAGAAGGACCTGTGATGATTGTAGCGGGAGCGGGATCAGGAAAAACAAAAGTGATTACTTGTCGAGTAGCCCATTTGATTCAGCAAGGGATTGATCCTTTCCAGATTTTGGTACTCACTTTTACCAATAAAGCGGCTAAAGAAATGCGTGAGCGTATTACTCATGCGGTAGGACCAAAAGCAAACGATATCTGGATGGGAACTTTTCACTCTATTTTTGCTAGGATCCTTCGTGCAGAAGCCGGCAAGCTAGGTTATACCACAAATTTCACCATTTACGATACCGACGACAGCAAAAATTTGCTCAAAACCATTGTGAAGGAAATGCTTCTAGATGATAAGTTGTACAATACCAATTTTGTTTACAGTCGTATTTCAGCTTCAAAAAATAATTTGGTATCTGCTTCGGAGTATTTAGCCAATGCGAGCATACAGGCCGAGGATTCTTCGAGCGGACGGGCTCGACTAGGTGAGATTTATCAGACCTATGTTCAGCGCTGTTTTAGAGCAGGTGCGATGGATTTTGATGATTTGCTATTTAAAACGAACATGCTTTTCAAGGATCATGCCGATGTTTTGTATAAATATCAAAACAAGTTTAAGTACTTGATGGTTGATGAGTACCAAGACACCAATTTTTCGCAGTATCTGATTGTGAAAAAACTGGCTGCTGTTCATGAAAATATATGTGTCGTGGGAGACGATGCCCAAAGCATCTATGCTTTTCGGGGGGCAAACATTCAGAATATCTTAAACTTTGAAAGTGATTACCCTGATTTGAAGGTCTTTAAATTAGAACAAAATTATCGTTCGACACAAAATATTGTCCATGTTTCAAACAGTGTGATTGCTAACAATAAAAATCAGCTCAAGAAAAAAGTTTTTTCAGAGAATGAGATTGGCGATAAAATCCAGGTTATTCGTGCTTTTAGTGATAATGAAGAAGGAAAGATCGCAGCTGAAGCCATTGTCCAACAGAGAAGCAATACAGGGGCTAGGTACCGTGATTTTGTCATTCTTTATCGTACCAACGCCCAGTCGCGTGCGGTGGAAGAAGCGTTGAGAAAGCTTAATGCACCCTATAAAATTTATGGCGGGGTATCTTTTTATCAACGTAAAGAAATTAAAGATCTAATCGCTTATTTCCGATTAACGTATAATCCAAATGATGAAGAAGCGATCAAACGTGTGATTAACTATCCTAGGCGAGGGATTGGTGATACCAGCTTGGACCGAATTATATTGGCAGCTAGTCAGCACAATATTTCTATTTGGGAAGTTATTTGTCATGCTTCTCAGTATTTGGACGCTCGAAATTCAGCAGCGGTTTCCAATTTTGCTGTACTTATACAAAGTTTTCAGGTGATGGCTCAGTCGCACGATGCTTATAGTTTGGCTACTCATATTGCTAAACAGTCGACGTTATTAAAAGACTTGTATGACGATAAATCAGTAGAAGGTTTGAGTCGTTATGAGAATATTCAGGAACTTTTAAGTGGGATTAAAGAGTTTAGTGAGCGTGAAGATATAGCTGATCGAGGTTTGCATGTTTTCATGCAAGACATTGCTTTGCTCACCAATGACGATCGTGATAAAGATCCGAATGCAGATGCAGTTTCCTTGATGACAGTACATTCAGCTAAAGGGCTTGAGTTTGACTATGTCTATGTGCTGGGGATGGAAGAGAATCTTTTTCCATCACAGATGGCCTTAAATTCGCGTACTGATTTGGAAGAAGAGCGGCGTTTATTTTATGTTGCCATTACACGGGCCAAAAAAAGATTGGTTTTATGTTATGCCACATCTCGTTATCGTTGGGGTAGTTTACATAGCTGTGAACCTAGCCGGTTTATTGATGAAATAGATCCGCAATACTTGGAATTGGAGTCTGTGGCATCACAAATGAAGGGAAATTCTTTTTCTTTTAGTAAAGAGCGCACATCCTGGCAAAGTCAAGAGACGTTTAGTAAGTCCAAAAGTGTAGTTTCAAAACCAAAAACAACCTCCATATTACCCAAAGCGCATATTCCTAGTAAAGATTTTGTTCCCTCTGATACCTCGGCTTTACAGGTGGGTATGGAAGTAGAGCATGAGCGTTTCGGTTATGGTAAGGTGATTAATCTCGATGGATCTCCATCAGATCGGAAAGCAACAATATTTTTCAAGGACCTAGGACAGAAGCAATTGTTACTTAAATTTGCTAAATTAAAAATCGTGAAGTGAGTACTACGATTGTTAATTATTAAAAATTTGTTGATCAATACGCCAAGATGATGTTTGATTATAATACTACTCGAAAAAAGCTAATTCTTGCTGAATATGGGCGCAATGTGCAGAACATGGTTCAGTACATTTGTAGTTTACCTACTAAAAATGAGCGTAATCGATATGCCCAAGTGGTGATTGATTTAATGGGATTTTTAAATCCACATTTGCGTGATGTGGCAGACTTTAAACATAAGTTGTGGGATCATCTACATATCATTTCTAATTTTAAAATAGACGTTGACTCTTCCTATCCCAAACCATCTGAAGATGCCATCCACTTTAAACCGGCTCCTTTAGCTTATCCACAACAGCGGATAAAGTATAAGCATTATGGGAAAATGGTTGAGTTGATGATCGATAAAGCTAAGATGATAGATAATCCCGAGCGTAAGCAGCAAATGGTCAAAATGATTGCCAATACCATGAAAGCAGCTTATGTTGCTTGGAATAAGGATACTGTTTCAGATGAAACGATTATCAAGGATTTACGTGAGCTATCTCATGGGGAGCTTCAGCTACAGGATAATGTGAACTTAAACCGTGTGGATGTTCGTCAGGTTAATCCGAGTAATCGGCAACAGCGTTCTAGTGGGGGTAATAAAAATCGGCAAAATAATAATCGAAATAACTCTTCTGCCAATAATCGCGGGCGAAATAATGGAGGCGGAGGAAAAAGGTATTAACAAAAAAATGGCACTTTCTATTGAACCTGTCGTTTCTAACGACATTGAACTACTCACACATCTTGGGCGAGCTACTTTCATCGAATCCTATGCACATCTAGATGATCCGGTCTATTTTCAGAAACATTTGGAAAGAAATCATACACTAGAGGCAATTGAAAAAGAGTTTTATACTCCGCGCAATCACTTCTTTATCGCTAGAGTAGATGGTCAAGCAGTTGGGTTTTGTAAGCTTGTATCTGATGAACACGAGCAGCATCCCGAATTAAATTCTCATCGGTGTATTGAATTGGAGCGTATGTATGTGCTAAAAAAGTTTCAAGGGATGCATATTGGACATGCTTTACTTGGCGAAAGTCTTAATTTTTCTGCTCGAGGCAATTTTGAGATCATTTGGTTAGGTGTTTCTATACAAAATAAGCGCGCCATACAGATTTACGAGCAGTGGGGCTTTGTTTATTTCGATACTCACCTATTCGATTTAGGGGGGCAAATGCAAACGGACTGGATGATGAAACGACCTGTAAAATTGCATGGGGAGCGGGAGTATTTAGTGCATCATGTTTAGGGACCGATCTAAAGTTTATTAGATATTTCTTTTGGGGTTCTAAAACTAAAAATAATTAATCCATGAATGCATTTGAAATTGTGGGTGGAAAGCCCTTGAAAGGTGAAATCGTTCCACAGGGGGCAAAAAATGAGGCATTGCAGGTGATTTCTGCTGTGCTTTTAACCGAAGAACAAGTTACCATCAGCAACATACCTGATATCAAAGATGTAAATAAGCTAATTGAGCTTTTGATTCAATTAGGGGTCTCTGTGAATCAGCTTAGTAAGGATACCTATACTTTTGAGGCTAAGGATATTGATTTAGGTTTTTTTCAGTCAGACACTTTCTCAGCCTCGGGCGGTAGTATACGTGGCTCGATTATGATCGTTGGTCCTTTGTTAGCACGTTTTGGTAAAGCCGCAATTCCTAAACCAGGAGGCGATAAAATAGGACGAAGACGCCTGGATACACACTTTCTTGGGTTTGAAAAGCTTGGTGCAAAGTTTACGTACGATAGTAAAAATAATTTCTTCCATATTGACGCTAGTCAGCTAAAAGGTACTTATATCTTATTAGAGGAGGCTTCTGTTACCGGGACAGCTAATGTAGTGATGGCAGCTGTTTTGGCAAAAGGGGTAACAACTGTATATAATGCAGCATGCGAACCCTATTTGCAGCAGTTGTGCAAAATGCTCAATCGGATGGGGGCAAAAATTACTGGTATTGGATCCAATCTATTGCATATTGAGGGGGTTGATCATTTGGGGGGTACTTCTCATCGTTTACTGCCAGACATGATCGAAGTGGGTTCTTTTATTGGGTTAGCGGCTATGACGGAGTCGGAAATTACGATCAAAGATGTGAATTATCAGGAGCTGGGAATTATTCCAGATGTATTTCGTCGATTAGGTATTCAGCTTTTTCTTCGTGGGGATGATATTTTTATCCCAGCTCAAAAACACTATGAAATCGAGACATTTATCGACGGTTCTATCATGAACATAGCTGATGCCCCTTGGCCAGGTTTTACTCCGGATCTACTCAGTATTGTATTGGTGGTGGCTACCCAGGCTAAGGGAAACGTACTTATTCATCAGAAGATGTTTGAAAGTCGTTTGTTTTTTGTAGATAAATTGATTGATATGGGTGCTCAAATTATTCTTTGCGATCCACATCGAGCGACGGTTATTGGTCTAGACAAAAAAATAAAATTAAGGGGAATCGAGATGACTTCGCCAGACATTCGAGCGGGTGTTTCTCTCTTGATTGCGGCATTATCAGCGGAAGGTAAATCGATCATCCATAATATTGCACAGATCGAACGCGGTTATCAGGATATCGACACACGATTAAAGGCCCTAGGAGCCAATATTAAACGTATCAGTGCGACGCCTTCGGGTTATCATTGAAGTTTTTTGGTCTGATGGGAGGCGTTTTATTAAGAGGTAAATTTTGAACTCCCTCTCCTTTGGAGAGGGTTGGGGTGAGGCTTTTTTACTTCAGGAATAATAATTCCCTAAACTTGGGCAATGGCCATAATTCATCATCCACTAATTGTTCTAAGCGATCTACGTGATCGCGAATAGGCTCAAAATAGGCTTTCACTTTTTCATCGTAAGCAATGGAATGTTCGCGCGAATCTTCAATTTTATTGGCTTTTTTACGCTCCTCAACCATGGTATCTATATTTGTTTTGATGGCATTAATATGTTTTGAGAGGGCTAAAATGATAGTTAATTGTGCTTCATAAGTATCTTCAGTTAAGCCAATCGCTTTTAAGCCCTTTACGTTTTCAATCAAACGGTTCTGGTAGGTGATAGCTGCTGGGATAATGGTGCTTTTGACGAGTTCTACCATTACTCGAGCCTCAATTTGAAGTTTTTTGTAGAAGCTTTCCAGTCTAATCTCATGACGGGCATGTGCTTCTCGTTTACTGAAAATTTTGGTTCTTTGGAATAAGTCCATGGTTTTAGGACTGATATCTGCATCCAATGCTTTAGGTGTCGTTTTGATATTGGATAGTCCTCGATCCTTAGCCTCTTTTTCCCATTCTTCGCTATACCCATTGCCTTCAAATCGGATATTTTTTGATTCCTTGATGTAACGTTTAAGTACGGTTAGAATCGCTAAGTCCTTTTTTTCTCCTTTTTTGATCAATTTATCGACCTCTAGTTTAAACGCATTCAATTGATCGGCGACAATGGCATTGAGAATGGTCATTGGCGCCGAGGAGTTTGCTGAGGAGCCCACTGCCCGGAATTCAAACTTATTTCCAGTGAAGGCAAAGGGAGAGGTACGATTACGATCGGTGTTGTCTAGCAAAATCTGAGGTATTTTGGGAATGCCTAGCCAGAGTGTATTATCTTCTTTTACTTTTTTACTAAGACGAGAGGTTTCTAATTCATCCAAAACTTCACTGAGTTGACTACCTAGAAAAATGGAGATGATGGCAGGTGGAGCCTCATTAGCTCCCAAGCGATGATCATTACTTACCGATGTGATGGATGATCGTAATAGGTCAGCGTGCTCATAAACAGCCTTAATCGTGTTGATAAAAAAGGTCAAAAACATCAAATTGTTTTTGGGTGTTTTACCAGGTGAAAGCAAGTTCTTGCCGGTATTGGTAATCATGCTCCAGTTATTGTGCTTTCCTGATCCATTGATGCCTGCATAAGGCTTTTCATGTAGGAGTACTTTGAAGTGATGTCTTTTGGCTATTTTTTCCATCAAATCCATGAGCAGTTGATTATGATCAATGGCTAAGTTGATTTCCTCGTAAATAGGAGCACATTCAAATTGAGAAGGAGCAACTTCATTATGGCGCGTTTTTAGGGGAATACCTAGTTTTAAAGCTTCAATCTCAAAATCAACCATGAACGAATAAACCCGTTCGGGTATAGTCCCAAAATAATGGTCCTCTAGTTGCTGACCTTTAGCTGACATATGTCCGAATAGGGTTCTTCCTGTAAGATATAAGTCTGGTCGCGCGTTGAATAGCGCCAGGTCTACTAGAAAGTATTCTTGTTCAATACCTAATGAGGCATTTACTTTTTCAATCGATTTATCGAAATAGTGGCAAACATCTACAGCTGCTTTATCCAGCGCAGATAGGGCTTTAAGTAGTGGTGCTTTATAATCTAGGGCTTCACCGGTATAAGAAACAAATACAGTGGGAATGCAGAGGGTTTTACCCGATTTGCTTTCCATAATAAATGCTGGTGATGAAGGATCCCAGGCAGTATATCCTCTGGCTTCGAAGGTATTTCGAATACCACCACTAGGGAAGCTTGAGGCATCTGGCTCTTGTTGAACCAGTGCAGTACCTGAAAAGGCTTCAATGGCAGAGCCATCAGCAGTGGGCTCAAAAAAGGAATCGTGTTTTTCAGCTGTAGTGCCCGTTAGGGGTTGAAACCAGTGCGTATAATGGGTGGCACCTTTGCTCATGGCCCAAGATTTCATTGCTGAGGCAACCTGTTCCGAAACTACACGATCAAGCGGTTCGGCTAGTTCAATGGAATTGATAATACTTTGATAGGCTTCTTTGGATAAATAGTCCTTCATTTTTTTCTTATCGAAGACATTAGTCCCAAAAAAATCAGAAATCTTCGGTGAAGGTGTCTCTGTTTTAGGTATATGTCTTGAAAGTACAGCGTTTAAGGCACTAAATCTTAATTTTGACATATTTTTATATCTTTTTTTATGCTAAAATATATTTTTTGTTTACTATTTTTTGTTTTTTGTGATTTTTTATGAATAAAATATGTTTTTTATTACAAAATGAATCATTTTTTTGTGTTTTTGATGCTATTTTTATGAATATGTGCTCTTGGTGTGTTGTCTTTTGTTTTTATAAAAATATAAACAGGTAATTTGAGTACCTTAGTACGTAGTCGTGTAAGTTGATTTTTTTAATCTTCAATATAAAGGGTTGCCTCTATGCAATCTGGATCTATGCTTATCATGTATAAAAAAGGAATAACGATTCTTACTTTGATTTCATTTTCGATTTTGTCTCTTGCTCAGCAGACAAAGTCTAGGCAAACTGCTGTTGGTAAGGTGTTAAGTGCGGCGGATAGTTTGCGGGTTAAGGAGTTTTTCTTGGATGGATTACGTGAAAAGGTGATTCAAAATAGGGCCTTAGCGTCTGATTATTTTAAACGGGTAATCGACCTTGACCCAGCTAATGATGCAGCGATGTATGAGCTGGCTTCTATTTATAATGCTCAAAATAATAATGAGGATGCTGAAAAGTTGATGCAGCAAGCTACCACGATTAATCCCAATAATTTTTGGTATTGGATACTTTTAGAGGACATCTATGTCAAAATAGGTAATGCTGTTCAGTTGGAATGGGTTTACGACCAGCTTATTCGATTGGCTCCAGATGATCAGGCGTATTATTTGGCTAAAGCGGCCATTCTGGTTGATCAAAATAAATTGGACGAAGCTGATCGTGTTTATCAGGAGATCGGGAAGCGTTTTGGGTCTTCAGATGAACTTACTAAGATGCGTCAGCAAATCTATCTTCAAAAGGGTAAGTCAACTAAAGCTATTTCGACCCTTGAAAAATTGATTCAAGGCGATCCCGCCAATGTTAATAATTATGTTTATTTAGCAGACGTATACACGCAGTTAGGTAATCGAGAGAAAGCTATTGAAATATTACAAAAAGGTAAGGCCATCGATCCTAAGAATACGCTCATTTTATTGGCTTTGGCGGATAATTACAAGGATCTAAATTGTTTTGATGAAGCATTTGCGGCACTCGAAGTAGTTTTTGAAAAGGGGGATTTAAGTATTGATGATCAAGTACGTGTTCTCTTGGGATTTCTTCCATTATTAAGGGATGCTTTCGATTTTGCTTCATTAGAAGACTTAGCTGCCGTAACGACACGTGCTTTTCCGAATGATCCGAAATCATATGCTATTTATGGGGATGTGTTGTTTCAAGAGCAGAAATATCCAGAGGCTTTGGTATCCTATAAAAATGCGCTTAGGCTCAATAGTCAGGTCTATGAAGTGTGGGAGCAGGTACTGCGGATTGAACTTAGTGGTGATGATTTTGAGCAAGTGATCATTGATGGGGAATCGGCATTGGTTATTTTCCCTAATCAGGTAACACTTTATTTGTTTACAGGGATAGCTTATGCGCGGGTACAGCAACATGAGAAGGCCATTGAATATCTTACCAGTGCGGTGAATCTTGGATCGGACAATACACAAATCTTGGATCAGTTATATGCTGCTTTAGGAGATTCTTATAATGCCTTGAAGCGATATAATGAGTCAGATCAAGCATTTGAAAAAGCATTAGCGATTAATCCTTTGAATAGTTATACCTTAAATAATTACGCATTTTATTTGGCCCTCAGGGGGGTGGCACTTGATAAGGCGGAGCAGATGATTCAGCAGGCGATCATACTTGATCCAAACAATTCTTCAGTAGAGGATACTTATGCATGGGTACTGTTTAAGCAGAAAAAATATAATGAGGCTCGCATTTGGATTGAAAAAGCCATACAAGATAATCGAGTAGGCAGCGGTACTGAGCTGGAGCATTGTGGTGATATTTTATACCATCTGGGTGAAAAGCAACAAGCCCTTGAACAATGGAGGAAAGCAAAAGCTGCTGGAAATAAGTCATACCAATTAGAAAAAAAAATTAATGAACAGAAGTATATTGAATAGTGCATTGGTATCTATTGGATTATTAATCTTGTTGGGGGGATGTAAGTTGCGGAAAGAGACACTGAAAAAACAAAGATCTATGAATGATGGTGTAGTGGTGGAGCAGAGTAAGAATAAACAAGAGCGTTTGAATGCGATTCGTGAAGCACAGGCTAATTTTAATACCTATGTAATTAAGGCTAGGGCTGAGTTAACGATGGAAGATAGCCATAACCATGTGACGATGAATATTCGTATGCAAAAAGATGAGGTAATATGGGTGTCGGTAACGGCTTTGGTAGGTTTAGAGGTGGCAAGAGCACTAATTACCCCAGATAGTATTAAAGTACTCAATCGTTTGGAAGGCACTTATACAGTTAAGCCTTTTAGCTTTATTCATCAGTTTACACATGAAGAGATTAATTTTCAAGCACTCCAAGCTGTTTTGATAGGAAATGCCGTTACCGAGTGGATGGGGGATACCTCTAGAATGATTATCGATGGAGATAGAACGAAGTTCAATGGAGGTGTTCACTCTTTAGCTTTTGATTATCAGTTCAATGCATGGAATAAGTTGGTTCAGGCTAGTTTGAGTGGGGAAAAAAACAATCAAAGTTTGACTATTGACTATGCTGATTTTATGACACTTTCGGGTAAGAACATACCTCAGTCTGTAAATATGCAATCTCAGGTGAATGATCGGTATATTAAATTAGATTTGCACTATGCTAGGGTAGATTTAGATGAAGTGTTAAGTTTTCCATTCACGGTTCCTAAACGGTTTTCAGTCAAAAATTAAATACATTTACACCAATGAAGTGGGTTGTATTTTTTTTGGTTTTTATTGGTGTTTGTATAGATTCATACACCTTTGCTCAAAGTAGTGCTGAACTCAAGCGTCGTAAGGATGCACTTACCCGGGAGATAGAAGCACTTAATGGTAGTCTAAACCAAACTTCAAGTAGTAAACGTCTATCACTAAAGCAGATAAAAGCATTAAATGCGCAGATTCATTTGCGTGAAGCTAAGATTGCTACGATCAATTCTGAAATTTTCTTGCTAAAAAATCAGATATCTAAAAATACTAGTACGGTCCATTCGCTACAATTGCAACTCGCTCAGCTCAGAAAGGAGTATGAGCAGATGATTCTATTTGCCTTTCGAAATAAAGATTCATACAATCAGTTGATGTTTATTTTCGCGGCCCAGGATTTTAATCAGGCTTATAAACGTTTAAAATATCTGCATCAAATTGGTGAATATCGACGAAAACAGGCTGTTGAGATGCAAGACACGCAAAGAAAGCTTAATATTAAAATCATTGCACTAGATCACGATAAGCAGGAGAAGAACCATTTACTTCAAGATCAAGAGAAAGAGAAAAAGACGCTAGGAAAACAAAAAAGTAATCAAGCAAAAGTATTAACTGGGCTTAACAAGCAGGAGAAGGAGCTCAAACAGGAACTTAGTCAGAAACAAAGAGAATCTGCGCGTTTAAATAAAGCTATACAAGCGGCAATTAATTGGGAGATAGAAGAAGCTAGACGCAAAGCTGAAGCTGAAGCAAAGGCAAATAGCAAAAATGCTTCAAGCTCAAAGCCGGTGTCAAAAGGTTCAAGCATATTGGCAGCGACGCCTGAAGCGGCTAAGTTATCTTCTGATTTTGCAAGTAGTCGGGGTAATTTACCTTGGCCAGTGACAAATGGTGTGATTATGGAATCGTTCGGTATGCATCGTTATGGAGCCAATGTAAAGACTGAAAATAATGGAGTGGACATCAAAACAGCAGTTGGATCCACTGTAAGGGCGGTCTTTGCGGGAGAGGTTGCTACGGTACAAAATTTTGCGGGGTCTTATGCTATCTTAATTAGGCATGGGGAGTACTTTACAGTTTATTCGAACTTGCGTTCGGTGAATGTCAGCAAAGGACAGAAAGTCTCTTTAAAACAAGCTATTGGTACAGTACTGACAGATACTGGTGATGGAACTACACAAGTTCATTTTGAGGTTCGTAAGGGAGCTGCGCCGTTGAATCCAGAAAGCTGGTTAGCAAATTAAAAAACATGTTGGTTTTTATCTGTATCTTCGCAGTGCAATTAACTATGCCTGATTTATTTAATTCGAAATCAGCTAAATGTGTAAATTCTCGAGCCAGCTGAAATTGTAGCTGGATTTTTTAACAAATCAGTATTTATCGGTTATTATGTTTGATCATACTTTACTATTTTTAAACTTAGGCGCATCAGAAACGATGCTTATTTTGTTTGCTATTTTACTACTATTTGGTGGAAAAAAACTGCCGGAACTAGCCAGAGGCCTTGGAAAAGGTATTCGTGAATTTAAAGATGCATCTGAAGGAGTGAAGCAGGAGATTCATAAAAATATTAATCATGCTTTGGAAGACTCAGATGTAGCTAAGCAAGCTAAAGACAAGGAATATAAGTCAAATACTAAAAATTTCAACCATGATAGTTAATCTATTATTGCTTGCTGGTCTGGGTGGCTCTGAATTATTAGTTATCCTATTGGTTGTTTTATTACTGTTTGGGGGAAGAAAAATTCCAGAACTGATGCGTGGTTTGGGCCGCGGTGTCAAAGAATTTAAGGACGCTAAGGATGGTAATGCAGTAGATAACAAATAGGGGGGTTACACTGCTTCACACATATCAACGGCTACAATTTGTGAGACTCCTTGCTCCACCATCGTTACGCCATAAATAATGTCAGTGTTCGCAATAGTACGTTTATTATGGGAAACCACAATAAATTGCGATTGATTAGAAAACTGGCGTATAATCGTATTGAACTTGTCAATATTGGTATCATCTAGTGGAGCATCTACTTCATCAAAAATGCAAAATGGAGCAGGTTTGAGCAGGTACAGCGAAAAGAGTAATGCAGTAGCAGTTAGTGTTTTTTCTCCACCGGAAAGCTGATTAATGGAAAGTGGTCGTTTTCCCTTGGGTTTGGCTACAATGTCAATATCTGATTCTAAAGGATTATCTGGATTACTTAGTATGAGGTCACAACTATCTTCTTCGTTGAATAAAGAGCGGAATACATTCATAAAATGTGCTCTGCAACTGATGAATGTAGACATGAACTTTTCGCGGGCAGTATCGTCGATTTCTTTAATTGTTTGCATTAAAGAAGTTTTGGCATCTAATAAATCTTGTTTTTGAGTTTGAATAAAGGTGTGGCGTTCATTGATTTCTCGATAAGCCTCCATCGCCATGGGATTAATGGTCCCAAATTCGTCAAGTTTTTGTTTGAGGCGATTAACTCTTTCACGTATAGCCTCCTCTTTTTCTTCTTGGGGAGTTTCTGTATCTAGTAAATTGTGGATATCAATAGCAAACTCAATAGATAGACGCTCTTTAAGTGCGTTTAGCTCAATTTTTAGTGCATTTTTTTTGTCTTTTATTTCGTTAACAAGTAGGTCGACTTGCTCTTTGTTTTTGCGTATTCGGGCTATTTTTTCTTCGGTTTCAGTGGTTAGTCCGCGTGAGGTGTAAAATAACTGCTCGAGTTCGTGTAAACCTTCTTCCATGCTTTCTTTTTCGGCGTACATGAGAGATAAGTCTTCGTTGTTATGTTTTGAATGTTGAAGGATGTTCCGTATGTCTATACGAGCCTGTGTTAATTCTTGGTCATGACTTGCAATAATATTAGTTAGTCTCTGCTCTTGTTCGTTATAGAGATGAATATCTCTGTTGCTATTAGCAACCTTATTTTGTTGTTGGTGGAACCGAATATTTTCTTGATTATAAGTAGCCGAGTGATGTGTAAGCAACTCGGTTACTTCAGTATAAGTCTGTTTTTGCTGAGCAAGTAGGTCTGCTTTTAGTTGTTGTTGTGATTTTAATTCATGTAGTTCCGGAGTGATGAGAAGTATTTGTTGGTCAATAGAAGTTATTTTTTCTTCGATGTCATGCTTTCTATTTTGGCTATTTTGGATGAAACTGAGGTGCTGTTCTTCTTTGGTTTCAATCAAGGTTAACTCATGGAGAAGTTTGTTGATATCGGTTTGGATTTGCTGGATTTCTTGCTTTTTTGAAGCAGATTTATAAGTGTTGAGTTTCTGATTCTCTTGGTTAATGTCCTGTTTGAGCCTGGTGATATCTTCTTCAAGTAAAGTGATATCCTTTCCAAGACTTTCTAAGTTTTTGGCCCGACCAATGCGTTTGCCATCAAATAGCCCAATAGATCCTCCAGATAAACTTATTCTAGATTTTGAAAATTGACCTGTGCGGCTTAGAAGAATCACATCTTGGTTTGGTAGAGTTGATTCCAGCTCCTCATTCTCATTAGTTTGGAGGAGATAAACATGTTGTAATAAGGATTCACAGAGGGCTTGGTATTTTGGTTCGACATCTATCACTTGAAGTGCGGGTATCCATTGGTTTTTATGGGCAGTGGTAGGTAACGGTTGGCTGGGAATGGGTTTATGAATGGCATCTAAAATAAAAAAGTGGGCACGCCCTTTTGACGACTTATTTAATAGCTGGATAGCATGTACTGCTTCAATCTGCGTTTCTACGACATAGTGATTCATGACAGGTTCCAGGTAATTTTCTATGGGAATTCGGTATTCCTCCCTACAGAAGAAAATATCTGAAAGTAAAGGAGTATGATGGGAGGCCCAATGCATATTTTTTTTCAAGAATCGGATTGACTCTGGGAATCCTTCTAAGCTATCCAGTAGTGATTTGAGGAGTTTATATTCATTGTTTTTAGCATCTAAAAGACGATTTTTGGCGTGCAAATGTTCCTCATTAACGTTAATTAATTTCTTGGATGCTTCTATGTTTTGTTCGATATCATCTTCTAGTTTTTGTAGAAGCGTATGCGTGCTTTGCTTCGATTGAAGCTCGAATTGAAGTGTGCTAATAACTTTTTTAAATTCATCCAGTGCAAGTGTTCTGTGATTAGTGTCTTGTAGATTTCGTTTACTTTCTTGCAAAAGTGCTTCTTTTTGGATACCTAAAATGGTTAGGTCTTTCTCCAGTTTGTAGAATTGATTTTGTAGGCTTTCATTTTCTTTGATCAGGTGATCAAGAGTCAGCTTATTTTCTTGTTGTTTTGCTCGTGTTTGCTCGACATGAAGTTCGTATTCCTTTAGATTTTCCTGGATGTGTTTTAGTGATTGGTTTTCCAGAATAAGTTCATTGTTTAGTTGTTGGAGATGGTCGTGAATTTGGTTTAATTGATTTCGATCGCGTTCAAGGGCTTCAGTAAGTCGGGTCTTCTTTTCTTCTATAAACCTCAACTGTTCAGTTTTTAGTTTCTGATCACTTTCGTGGCTGCGTATTTGGGCAATATATTCATTGAGGGCCTTTTGCCCAGTGGATAAGTTCTTTTCTTTGGTTAGATGATCCAGTTTTTGCCGTTGTAAATCGGCTTCTAGGATATCTATTTGTGTGTTTAGATTCAATTTTTCTAGATGCTGGGTCTTTTCTTGTTCGTCTAATTTTTCTAGTGATTGGTCTAGAGTAATTAGTTGGAAAGAGGCCAGCTGTAAACTATAGAACTTATACTCTTCTTTAAGCTGATAGTAGCGTTCGGTTTTTTTGGCTTGGGTTTCAAGTGTTTTAAGGTTCTTCTCAATTTCAAAAAGGATATCATTTACTCGACTGAGATCAGTTTCAGTATCTTTTAGTTTGCTGAAGGTTTGTTTTTTGCGAAGTCGGTATTTAGAAATCCCGGATGCTTCTTCAAACAAAGTTTTTCTAGAGCCCTCTTTGTCGGCAATAATTTCGTCGATCATTTTAAGTTCAATGATCGAATAGGAGTCGGGGCTTACTCCAGTATCAAGAAACAAGTCGGTGATGTCTTTGAGGCGGCAGTGTACATCATTTAAACGGTACTCACTTTCGCCGGTTCGGTATAACTTTCGGGTGAGTGTAATTTGTGTGAATGCTGTTGGAAGTATGTTTTTTGTGTTTTCAAAAGTGAGGGATACTTCGGCTAAATTAGACTGCTTACGTGTTTTGGTCCCATTGAAAATGACATTTTCCATTTTTTCTGAGCGTAAGATTCGTGTACTTTGTTCGCCCAGGGCCCAACGAATAGCGTCCACAATATTTGATTTTCCGCAGCCATTGGGTCCAACGATTGCTGTAACGCCTTGGTTAAAATGGATTGTTGTTTTGTCTCCAAAACTTTTAAAACCTTTGATGTCTAGCCTAGTAAGTAACATTTGGTCATTGAATAAATAATAGTTAATCCAGTTCAGCTAGTTTAAATTTTTCTGCTAAGCGGATACCTTTTTCGGTTTGTTGTAGGGTACAGCATTCTACCTTGGGATCATGTTCAAAGAAAAGAATGTATTTTTTAGTGAAAGCTTCCTCTAGAAAATGTTTTTTTTCCTTTAAGGTTTGTAATGGGAACATATCATAGGCCATAACATAGGGAATTGGGATATGCATGGTAGCGGGTAAGAGGTCGGCCATGTAAAGTAATGTTTGATTTTTGTAGCTAATTTGTGGGATCATCATTGCCTCGGTATGACCATAAGCAAAGCGTATGGTCATGGTATCAGCAAAAGTGATGCCGTCTTCCATGGGTAGGAATTGTAGCTGCCCACTATCTTGAATAGGGAGAATGTTTTCTTTTAGAAAAGAGGCCTTTTCTCGATCATTTGGTGTAATGGCCCAGTCCCAGTGACTCTGATTACTCCAATAAATAGCATTTTTAAAAGCAGGTTTTAGTTTTTCGCCTTCACGGATGATGGATCCGCCACAGTGGTCGAAGTGTAAATGCGTTAAAAAGACATCTGTAATATCATCGGAGCAAAAACCATGCTTGGCCAATGAGCGATCTAAAGTATCATCTCCATGTAAATAATAGTAGCTCATAAATTTGGTACCCTGTTTATTTCCTATGCCATTGTCGATGAGTATTAATCTGTCTTTATTCTCTATTAATAAGCATCGCATGGCCCAGGTGCACAGATTGTTTTCATCTGGAGGATTTAGGTTTTGCCAGATACTTTTTGGAACAACACCAAACATGGCCCCACCATCTAGTTTAAAGAATCCCGTATCGATCGTGTATAAATTCATAGATTTGCCTATTGATTTGGTCAGTATTAGGTCGAAGGTAGCTGAAATATTGCATACCATATCAAGATGTATTCTCGATTAATAGACTTATTTTGGTAAAATATATTTTCTTATAGTTAATTGTATGAATATTATAAAGTAGGTCATTGGTGTTTTAGTAATTGAGTACGATGGTAAGACCTTTTTATAATGATTTAATATATTAAGTACGGGT
Source organism: Pedobacter sp. (assembly GCA_008015505.1). Lineage (GTDB taxonomy): Bacteria > Bacteroidota > Bacteroidia > Sphingobacteriales > Sphingobacteriaceae > Daejeonella. The sequence goes on along the minus strand of SSFR01000003.1, from coordinate 59,560 downwards.
ATTGTTTTTTTAATTTATTTTTAATAACTTGTACTAAGGTTTTATTAGTCAAAGTTTTTGCACAGTTGTTTTTAATTATTTAACTTAGAGATATTGGGTACGTAAAATGCTCCTAAAATATAAACAGATGATGCGTGTATTTTTAATTCTAGTTTTAGGCACATTTGGCCTATTGCTTGTGGGATGTGGTAGTAGTGGGGGTGGATCAAATGGGGAGCTAGTTGGAGTTCCGGTCAAGCGGTTTAAAAAGGCAGAAATTCCTTATGGAATGGTTTATATTCCGACAGGCTCATTTATTATGGGACCAACAGATCAAGATATTACTTCGTCTCAGTTATCACAAAACAAACAAATTACGATCCAAGCTTTTTATATGGATCAGACGGAAATCACCAATAGTGAGTACCGTCAATTTGTAAATTGGGTTAGAGATTCGATAGCGGTAACCAATTATGCTCAGGATGAGCAACTTTATATCAAGCCCAAAGGAAAAGGAGACACGTTGAATGTTCGGCCAAAAAAATTTATTAATTGGGCCAAGGTGGGAAATGGACGTAGTTTATGGGGGGCCAAATATGCCTCCAAGATGCAGCCGATGTATTATCAGGGAGAGGATCGTGTTTTTGATAAAAACGAGCTTGATGTGCGCTTGTTGAAGTATAACTTTTCTTTTCTTAAACTGCGTGAAGCAGCTAATAGTAGGGGGGATCATTCTAAAAAACGTTCTGATTTTATTTTGAGTGATACAGTAGCTGTTTATCCAGATACCTTAGTTTGGCTAGCTGACTTTTCCTATGCACAAAATGAACCAATGGTTCGTGGATATTTTTCACATCCGGCTTATGCAAACTACCCTGTAGTGGGAGTAACATGGAGGCAGGCGCGGGCTTTTTGTATTTGGCGCACTAGGCTTAATGATTCTTATAAAGAGAGCCGTCATTTACCAACGAGGTCTGAATATAGTTTGCCAACAGAGGCGGAGTTTGAGTATGCTGCTCGTGGGGGGCGTGTTGGAACGACTTATCCGTGGGGAGGGCCTTATATTAGAAATGCTAAAGGATGTTTAATGGCCAACTTTAAACCTGGTCGCGGTAATTACATCGATGATGGAGGTGCATTTACAGTAGATGTAAAATCGTATTTCCCGAATGATTTTGGTTTATATTGTATGGCCGGTAATGTGGCGGAGTGGACCTCATCTGCTTTTGATGAAGCCGCATCGTCTTTTACACATGATTTTAATCCAACCTATGAATATGAAGCCAAACCTACTGATCCCGAGGTATTGAAGCGTAAGGTGGTTCGTGGGGGGTCGTGGAAAGACATCGGTTATTTCTTGCAAAATTCGACAAGTACATTTGAGTATCAGGACACTGCAAAGTCATATATTGGATTTCGCTGTATCTCTAAGTTTCAGGGGCGCGACATCCACGATAGGCATTAAGAAGTTTAGACTTTAACTTATTTTAACTTAGGATTTTATAGATAAGTACATGGAAATGGTCGCATTAGCATGTATCTTCGCTGGGGCATCATAAAGGGAATAGAAGAACCCATATTTGTGATGTATGCTGGGGATTAGAGATGTTTTTTAAAGAATACTTAAGAGATACTAAAATATAAATCAATCCAAACTATAATTATCAAAAATCTGTAAGCTATTAAGTTTATGAAGCAGAAGAAAAATTTCGATTGGCTACACGTTGCTATTTCGTGGGGGGCGAGTGTTGTGATTGTTGGTGCATTATTTAAAATTCTTCACCTGGGTGGGGTTTATGGAAATTATATGATCGGCCTTGGCCTAGGGGTTGAAGCGTGTTTGTTTTTCTTGACAGGTTTTTTCCCACCACCTAAAGATCCGGAATGGCATCGCGTATATCCGGAACTTGCTGAAGAGTATGAAGGCCCAGCCAGTGGGGGCGGTGGTGATCGTGGAGGCCCTAAGTATTCTTCCACAGCAGCATTAGACAAAATGATGACGGATGCAAAGATAGGTCCTGAGTTGATCGAAAGCTTGGGTTCTGGGCTACGCACATTCGGTGAAAAAGTGGTAGCTATATCAAATACTGCCGATATTTCTGTTGCCACTTCTGAGTTTACATCAAAGATTAAATCAGCATCTAAGCGTTTTGACGAATTGAGTATTTCCTTTGATAAAGCTTCTGAAGATATTGTTGAGATGGCTAAGACTACTTCAGATTCTAAAGCCTATCATGAACAAGTGAATACACTGACAAAAAACTTGGCTACTTTAAATGCTGTTTATGAACTAGAACTACAGGATTCGAATGCCCATTTAAAATCCATGAATAAGTTCTATCAGAATATTGCGATTACGATGAAGAACTTTAATGATTCTATGGAAGATTCGACAAGATTTAAAGATGAGATTGGGAAATTAGCTCAGAATGTAGCTTCCATGAATGCGATTTATGGAAATATGTTAAGTGCCATGAACCAAACTCGAGGTTAATTTTAAGTTTTTTGATTTTAACTTAACATAAATCATGGCCGGAGGTAAAGAATCTACGAGACAGCGAATGATCAACATCATGTATTTGGTGTTGCTCGCAATGTTAGCATTGAATGTTTCAGACTCCATTCTAGATGCTTTTAAGAATTTGAATGATAGTTTGAGTACATCACAGACTAATGTGAATACAAGTACAGAACAGCTGTTTGCTGCATTTGAGCAAACCAAGCTTAAAAATGAGCCCGGGCGAGCTAGACCGTTTTATGAAAAAGCATTAAAAGCAAAAGCGGTTTCAGAGGAGCTTAATGCTTATTTAGAAAAACTAAAAAATGAGTTCGTTGTTGAAGGACAAGGTAGAGATAAGCGGACAGGTGATCTAGTTGAGAGAGCTAATTTAGATATCGCCCAAGGTATCATGATTAATCGTGGCGAGGGTGAAAAGCTAAAAGCGAAAATTAATGATACGCGTCAGAAGTTAGTTCAGTTATTAGACCCAGATGATCGTAAAGATATTGCCTTCTCTCTTGAGGCAAAGGATCCGGAGGAGGCTGTTTCGGGTGGTAAAGGTACGTGGGAGGAAGTTAACTTTGGAGAAGGGACTCCTTTAACGGCTGCGATGACTATTTTAACCAAAATTCAGTCAGATAATAGAAATGCAGAAGCGGAAGTGGTGAAGAAAGTTCTAGGAAAGATGGATGTGGCAGTGGTTAATCTGGATCGATTTTCTGCTGTAGCTATCGCTCCGACATCGTATGTCCTTCAAGGACAACCTTACACAGCAGAAGTGTTCTTAACTGCGTCAGATTCTAGAACCAATCCAGATATTACAGTAGGGGGAGCAACATTGCCGGTGAAAGAAGGAAAAGGAGTTTATTCCGTTAATACGGGTAGTGAAGGTATATTTAGTTGGACGGGTATTATTCGGATCAGACAAACTGATGGAACGGTAAAAGAGTATCGTACTCCAGAACAAAAATATCAAGTGGCTCGGCCATCGGCTATTGTTTCAGCAGATAAGATGAATGTGTTTTATGTTGGGGTGCCTAATCCGGTATCGATATCAGCACCTGGGATTTCCAAGGAGAAGCTAAAGATAAGTATGACGGGGGGGAATATTGTAGGAGCTAATGGCAAGTACACTGTTACCGTGAAGACACCTGGTTCAACAGCAAAGGTTACAGTGGCCGCTGAAGTAAATGGTAGAATTCAAACAATTGGAGCTACTGATTTTAGAGTAAAGCGTATTCCTGATCCTAAAGCGAAATTTGGAGGAAAGACTGGAGGTAGTATGAGTGCTGTTGCTATTAAAGCACAGGATGCTCTTTTTGCAATTTTAGATAATTTCGATTTTGATGCAAAGTTTACAGTAACAAGATTCAATCTAATCATTTCAAAGCCTCGTGCGGATGCAGTAGTTTTGCAGTCAAGTAGTAATACATTTAGTGCTTCTATGCGGGCAGCAATTGCTGGGGTAACACCAGGTACGCGGGTGATTTTTGATAATATTGTTGCGGTTGGTCCAGACGGTTCACCAAGACAGTTAGATGGGGTCGTATTTACAGCAAATTAGTCTGTTATGAAAAAAAATATTACAGTGTGGTTGTTTTGTCTTTTGAGTGTCTGGTCATTTGCCCAGACACCTAAGTCACGGAGTAGGGGGAAATCGTCTACTCGGCCTAATAAATCGTCAATAAGTCCATCGGTTCAGTTGAATGAGTTGGTAAAGCCCACTGCTGCTCCTGCTCTGCCAAGCAAACCATTGAGTGGTACGACTACGTCGGTTCAGTTTAATGAAGGCTCAGCAGGAGCATCTCCTACTACGCAAATAGGTGTGACTAAATCAGTTTCATCTACTGAAAAATCCGCTCAAAAGGTTGACCGACCAGTTGATGGCTATTATAAAAAGGAGCTTGTTCAAAATGCAAAAGTAACACCTTATGCAGCCATGAGAGAAGCAGATGTGATTTACTCCAAGCGTATCTGGCGAGAAATTGATCTTCGAGAGAAGTTGAATAATGTATTTGCAGCACCGAAAGCCAGGTTGATCGATATTATTTTGGATGCGGTGAATGCGGGGGAATTAACTGCATATGATCCAACACCAAGGAAGGGAGATGTGAACGGAGATGAGTTTTCATCCATTTTGACTCCACAACAGGTGATGGGCAAATTAGCCGATAGTGTGTTAGTACCTATTTTAGATAAAGATGGAAATACGATCGGGTCTACAGTAAAACCAGGTGAATTCAATCCAGATAGTGTGACCAAGTATCGTATTAAGGAAGATTGGATATTTGACAAGCAACGTTCCGTTTTTGAGCCACGAATTGTTGGGATAGCTCCGATGATTAAAATTAAAGCAGCTGGACTGTCTTTAGAGGATCAGCCCGCTTTTTGGGTCTACTATCCGGAAGCGAGGCCTTTGTTTGCTACCAAGGCTATTGCTAATCGAAAAAACGATGTAACGAATTTGAGCTACGATGACTTGTTCATTAAGCGCATTTTCTCGAGTTATATTGTGAAGGAGTCAAATGTGGAAGATCTTCGGATCAAAGATTATTCGCAGGGCATTGATAGATTATACGAATCAGAACGAATTAAAAAAGAGTTAATGGACTATGAACATGATTTATGGTCGTATTGATGGGAGAGAATAGCCGAATTTACCACTGATGAGGTAGGAGTTGTTACCAAGTAAAATCACATGTTGATTTTTTCTAATAGTGTATATTGAGTCAGGTATATAAATCAAGTGTTCGTGTGATTGATATAATAAATTGCTTGTCTTATTAATAATATCTATTCGAACAATTCCGGCGATATTTTTTTGAACATGAATGCTGCGCGTGCGTAGATTGCTATCTAAAGCATAATAATAGATATGTGTGCTGTCTCCTAGCGTACGATAGCTGTCCCTCCAAGCAGGCTTATTGATATCTGATTCAATAAAGGTGCTGAGTTCATTTTTCCAATTCTGGATAATAATGTTTTTCCTTTCGAACTGGCCATTGTGTAAAACTGATTTAGTTATATGGATGTCTTTTTTTGTTTTTGATAATCGGATTTCTTCCTGCTCAAAAAAGTGTTTCAGACTAAAAAATTGTTTAGGCTTTTGTTTTTTTGTCCTGTCGTGGCAGGAAATACACAGGATGACAGTGCAAAAAAGAATAACATATTTCTTCATCATGATATCAGTACATTTCCTTTCATAACCTCGGGGATGGGGATGCCCATTAGTGTTAGAATTGTGGGCGCAATATCGCTTAGTTTTCCGTTTTGAATGTGGTTGTATTCTGTGTCAATCAAAATACATGGAACTGGATTAGTAGTATGAGATGTATTGGGAGATCCATCTTCGTTGATCATATAATCAGCATTCCCATGATCAGCTAGGATAATGAAAGAATATCCACCAGTGATACCACACTCTACAACTTGTTGTAAGCAATGATCAACAGTTTCAATGGCTTTAACAACTGCTGAAAAAACCCCCGTATGACCAACCATGTCGGGATTGGCAAAGTTGAGACACACAAAATCAGGCCATCTCATGGAAAGCTCTTTACATATAGCCTCTGTAATACCTCTGGCACTCATTTCTGGCTGTAAGTCGTATGTAGCAACTTTGGGGGAAGGAATCATAATGCGTTTTTCCATTGAAAATTCCTTCTCTCGGCCTCCGGAAAAGAAAAATGTGACGTGTGGATATTTCTCTGTTTCAGCAATACGAATTTGTTTTTTGTGATAATGGTCTAACACTTCGCCCAAGGTGCTGGTGACATCCTCTTTGTTGAAAATGACCTGAACATTTTTAAATGTGTCATCGTAATTCGTCATGGTGATATAGTGTAACCCTAAAGGTTTCATATTGAATTCAGGAAAAGCCTGTTGCGTTAAAGCCATGCTAATTTCGCGACCACGATCTGTACGGAAATTGAAGCAGATAACCACATCACCCTCTTGAATAGTTGTTATAGGTTTACCTGATTGATCTGTTTGAATAATGGGAAGCATAAATTCATCCGTAATTCCTTCTTGATATGATGCTTTGATGGTTTCAGTAATGTTGGTGCTTGGTTTTCCTGTTCCATATACGAGCAAGTCATATGTTTTTTTAATTCTTTCCCATCGATGATCACGGTCCATGGCATAATAGCGGCCAATAACGGATGCGATGGTTCCACTAGACTGATGAAGATGATTTTCTAACTGACCAATAAATCCTAAGCCTGAATTGGGGTCTGTATCTCGTCCATCTAAAAAAGCATGAATAAATATATCTTTAATTTGATTGGTCTTGGCAGCATCACAAAGCGCTTTGACATGATCAATATGTGCGTGTACACCTCCATTCGAGAGCAGACCAATCAGGTGTATTTTCTTGTTGTTATTCTTGGCGTAATCAAAGGCTATTTTCAATCTGGGATGCGTATCGAACTCACGATTCTTGACAGCCTGGTTAATCCGACCAAGTTCTTGATAGATGATGCGGCCAGCACCTAGATTAATATGTCCAACTTCTGAATTGCCCATTTGTCCTTCTGGGAGCCCAACAGCTTCACCTGATGCTTGTAGTTTGGAATGGGGATATTTAGCCAGTAGCTGATCAAAAAAAGGTGTTTTGGCTTGATAGATTGCATTCGATTTATCTCGTTTTCCGTAGCCCCATCCATCCAAGATGAGCAATATTACTTTTTTATCTTTCACTATGTTATGTATAATTTCTTTGGTTCAACTTCAAAAGGACTTTGAACACGAAGTTAGGTATTTTTAGGCCTTTCTATAAGTTGCTCATTTTTAGTTTATTAATATGATTTTATTCTATTATTTATAGAATTTTTATTAAATTTGATTGCGTATATAGTTTTTGTGAGGTGGTGATGAAAGACATGGAAATAAAATATCAGTTCGTAAAGAAGTTGTGGGTGAAGACAAGATTAGCGGTACTCGTTTCAGTTTTTGCATTTATTGGGGTTTCCTTACAAGCGTATTGTTCACAGGCGGATGTCATTCAAGAGGTAGTATCACACTTAAAATCCGCTGATAGTAGAGCAATTGCAAGCTATTTTGCTGAAGTTGTAGAGATGGATATGGTATCTGACGAAAAAAACTGTCCAAAGTCAGAAGCAGAACGTATTTTAAGTGATTTCTTTTCCAAGCATCAATTAACTTCCCTCAAAATTATTCATCGCATTGACTCAAAAATGGACTACAAGGTGGTTATTATTGTGATGAATACAAATAAAGGCTCATTTCGTACGACTATCTCGATGAAAAATAGTGGCAACAAGTTTTTGATCACGGAAATGCGTATCGAAAACAATAAGGACATCGCCCCATAAAGCGCAAAAGTATTTCTATTTTTGCCTTTTCCTAAACTCATGGATTTGGATAAAGAAGTTTTACAGCCGTTTATTCGACAAGGTTTATTAGAAGATATTGGCCAGGGGGATCATACTTCGATTTCAACAATTCCTAAATACGCGACGGGCATTGCTCAATTATTAGTAAAAGAACGGGGCGTCTTGGCTGGATGTGCTGTTGCTATTGAGATATTTAAAATGGTTGATTCACAAGTGGTTATTGAGCAATTAATAACTGATGGTGAATCTATTTATCCAGGAGATGTGGTGTTTCGTGTGCAGGGTAGTGTTCATGCTATTTTAGCTGCTGAGCGTTTGGTTTTAAATACGATGCAGCGTATGAGTGGTATTGCTACGATGACCTCTAAGGTGGTCCAACTCTTGAAAGGTACAGGGACTCAGGTGTTAGATACGAGAAAGACGACACCTGGGATGCGCTATCTTGAAAAAATGGCTGTTAAAATAGGAGGGGGGACTAATCATCGATTTGGTTTGTATGATGCCATGATGATCAAAGACAATCATATTGACTATGCGGGTGGCATTACGCTCGCTGTTAGTGCAGCACATCAATATCTGAAAGAAAAAGAATTAACTATTCCTATTGTACTTGAGGTTAGAAATCTAGCAGAACTACAAGAGGTATTAATTATAGGGGGGATCGACCGAATATTATTGGATAACTTTAGTTATGATCAATTAAAAGAAGCTGTTATCTTGATTGATGGAAAATTTAAGACAGAGGCTTCGGGTAATATTACCTTGGATAATGTGTTAGATTATGCGGCCTGTGGCGTCAATTATGTTTCAATGGGGGCTCTAACTCATTCTGTAAAAAATATAGATATGAGTCTAAAGGCGATTAAATAACAAGTTTAATGAAGGCATTAAATGTTGATGCTTTTGTTTTTGATCTTAATTGTTTAAATGATTTCCATATTTTCAATATCAGCCTTGATTGTGGCTTATCTTTTTGGGTCGATTCCTACGGCTGTATGGATAGGGCAAGCCTTTTATGGAATTGATGTTCGCGAATATGGTAGTGGAAATGCTGGGGCAACCAATACTTTTAGGGTTCTAGGAAAGAAGGCGGGTATTACTGTGATGCTATTAGATATCTTAAAAGGCTGGACAGCGACGAATCTTGTTTATTTTATTGGGTTATCGGTTACAGGCCCTAAAAGTTCCACGTTGTTTGTGAATTATCAATTAGCCTTGGGTATTGTTGCTGTAATGGGACATTTATTTCCGGTATTTGCGGGCTTTAGGGGGGGGAAGGGAATCGCTACATTATTTGGAATGATATTGGCTGTACATCCAGGAGGGGCTTTAATCTGTGTACTGGTTTTTATACCGGTGTTGATATTGACCCGCTATGTATCCTTAAGTTCGATTGTATCTGGGTTTACTTTTCCATTGAGTATGATCTTTATTTTTCAATCTCCAATACGATCCGTGATACTCTATGGTATGTGTATTTGTATACTGGTGCTTGTAACGCATCAGAAGAATATTGAACGATTGCTAAAGGGCAAAGAGTCTAAGGTTGATTTTTTCAATCGGATAAAATAAACTTTAGATCGGCTCTAAGTATGATTCACATTTAATAATACGATCTATGAAGCTCACTCAGTTGTTTTCCATGGTTGTACTGACAAGTATTCTTTTTGCTTGTGCAAAAGTTCCATTAACAGGGCGGAGTCAGTTAAGTTTGGTCAATAGTCAGACTATTCAGGATCAATCGGCCGAGGCATATAAACAGTTTCTATCTGATCCTAAGACAAAGGTTATTTCCGATTCTCCAGATGCAAAACGTGTGAAACAGGTAGGTGTGCGATTGGCTGGTGCAATTAGTAGGTATATGAAAGCCAATGGTTTTGGTGATAAGTATGATTTTCATTATGAATTTAATTTAGTTGAGAGCAAGGAGGTGAATGCTTGGTGTATGCCTGGGGGTAAAGTAGCGGTATATACGGGGATTTTACCTATTACTAAGGATGATTTTGGTTTAGCAACCGTGATGGGGCATGAAATTGGGCACGCCATTGCTAAGCATACTGATGAGCGATATTCTCATATTTTACTGGTTCAAGCTGGAGGTGGTGCATTAGGGGTGGCTACCAGTGGTCAATCAGAGGCGACTCAACAATTAGTGGGACAGCTGTATGGTGTAGGAGGGCAGGTAGCGTTATTAAAATACTCTAGGAATCAGGAAAGTGAGGCAGATAGGTTAGGTTTAATATTTATGGCTATGGCTAGATATGACCCGAATAAAGCTGTTGAATTTTGGCAACGCATGGCAACAGCTTCTAAGCAAAATGGGAATAAACCTCCTGAATTTTTGAGTACTCACCCAAGTGATGAAACTCGGATTGCCCAAATACAACACTATTTACCAGAGGCAATGAGGTATTATTTAGGTGGAAAATGATGTGAGATAATGCTTTATAAAAGTGCCATTTCAGTCGCATTATGGGTGTTTGAGGGTCTTTGTTCTAAATTGTGTGTAACAAAAAAGGAAACACATTATTTTTGTGTTTCCCATTTTGTTGTGATTTGTGCACAGGCTTGCCAAAATTTATAACAGTTAATGTTCTTTTTTATAATCTACTATCAGCTTGGCAACACGTGCTGATCCTATTACTACTGTCGCAGTTACTGCTATTAGCAGTGTGATTCCAAGAAGAAGGCCGCCATTTAATTTGTTCATTTGTTCGACATTCATTTCCTGGATGTCATACATGTTTGTTTCTAGTCGATTCATTTTTATTATTTTTTCGTTAATTAAAATAAACTATTGATTAATTATTTATCTTTTAACGATTTTTAAAATAAAAAAGTATTCCTACAAAAACATTTGTTTTTATAAATGCAGGATTTAAAGGGTAAGTTTTGTAGAAAAGACTTCGATTCAATGGTTAATGATAGGGAAAGTAGTTTATACACATGACCTATTGAATATTGAAGATAGAATTTTAGGGAGAGTGGGGTAATAGTATGTATAGACGAAGAAACTACCCTTGTAGATACAACAAAAAGAGGATGCTTTCTTTCTTTAAGAGGGCATCCTCTTTTGAGTTATTTGGTGGTTTAGATTATCCGTTAGCTAATGCAGCGGCACCACTTACGATTTCTGTTAGTTCTGTAGTAATTGCTGCTTGACGGGCCTGATTATAGGATAGTTTGAGTGCTTTTAATAAATCCCCAGCATTTTCCGTAGCCTTATCCATTGCGGTCATTCGAGCACCATGCTCTGAAGCATGTGAATCGAGAACAGCCTTGTATAGTTGAATCTGAACAGATTGGGGAATTAATCGCTCGAGGATTTTCACCTGTGATGGTTCAAATATATAGTCGGTATGTTTTGCTGAAGAGGGGGCCGCTGTATCTTTTAAATAGTATACAGGTAGTAATTGTTCCGTTGTTAGTATTTGTACGGCTGCATTTCTAAACAGATTATATACTAGTTCTACACGATCATATTCACCACCAATGAACGATGTTATAATTTGATCTCCAATTTTTGAGACATTGTCAAAAGTAAGTGCATTATATAGGTCATTATGATTACCAATTACAGTGAACTGACGCTTTTCGAAAAATTCTTGGGCTTTCTTTCCTATGGCCATCACGTGCACGTTACCTTTACGATGCTGTTCAGCATATTTTTCAGTGATAAGCCCGTTAGCGGCTTTAATCACATTCATGTTGAATGCACCAGCAAGTCCACGGTTAGAGCTAACAACAACGAGTAGTACTTTATTAAGTCCTCGATCCTGTATAAGTGGGAAGTTACAACCTTCTAAATCTGCTGGTAGGGCTGCTAATAATTCTTTCAGCTTATTCGCGTATGGTCGTAATTGTACGATCGCGTTTGTTGCACGTTTCAGCTTTGCTGCTGATACCATTTTCATCGCTTTAGTGATTTGTTGCGTTGAACTCACTGATGAAATGCGATTTCTTACTTCCTTTAAATTGGCCATCTTTTAGTATTGCGTATCCCCCCTAATATTTACCTGCCAATTCCTTAGCTACAGATTCGAGTGTGCTAGTAATTGAATCATCTAGTTTACCTGCTTTCAAACCTTGTAATACCTCTGGATAGCGTTGTTCCAGTTGCTGAATGTATTCTTCTTCAAATGTTTTTACCCGATTAACAGGTATGTTGCGTAGCAACCCCTTAGTACCGGCATAAATAATAGCTACTTGCTTTTCTACAGCTACAGGAGAGAATTGACCTTGTTTTAGGATTTCTACATTTCGAGCTCCCTTATCTAGTACAGATTTAGTAGCTGCATCTAAGTCAGATCCAAACTTGGAGAAAGCTTCAAGTTCTCGGAACTGTGCTTGATCCAGTTTGAGGGTACCGGCAACTTTTTTCATCGATTTGATTTGTGCGTTACCCCCTACGCGAGAAACAGATATTCCCACGTTAATGGCTGGGCGGATCCCCGCATTGAATAGGTTAGACTCTAGAAATATTTGTCCGTCTGTAATCGAAATTACATTGGTTGGGATATAAGCAGATACGTCACCAGCTTGCGTTTCAATGATTGGTAGTGCAGTTAATGATCCGCCTCCTTTCACAATACCTTTGATAGATTCTGGTAAGTCGTTCATGGCTTGAGCAATGGAGTCATTCGAGTTGATTTTAGCAGCACGTTCTAATAAGCGGCTATGCAAGTAGAATACATCCCCAGGATATGCTTCACGACCTGGTGGGCGACGTAATAGTAAAGATACTTCGCGATAAGCTACTGCTTGCTTGGATAAATCATCATATACGATGAGAGCTGGTCTTCCCGTATCGCGGAAAAACTCACCAATGGCAGCGCCGGCAAATGGTGCATAAAACTGCATTGGTGCAGGATCAGCGGCTGAGGCAGCTACGATCACGGTATAAGGCATAGCCCCATTCTCTTCTAGTGTACGAACGATTTGTGCTACAGTGGAGTTTTTCTGTCCAATAGCTACATAAATACAAAATACAGGCTGACCAACTTCATAAAATTCTTTTTGATTGATAATGGTATCAATACAAACAGCTGTTTTACCTGTCTGACGGTCACCAATAACGAGTTCACGCTGACCACGACCGATAGGAATCATCGCATCAATGGCTTTAATGCCAGTCTGTAATGGTTCAGTTACTGGTTGACGATAAATTACACCTGGCGCTTTACGTTCCAGAGGCATCTCATAGGTGTCTCCAGTGATGGGACCTTTGCCATCGATAGGTTGCCCAAGCGTATTTACTACACGACCAAGCATACCATCACCCACTTTAATAGAAGCAATTTTATTGGTGCGTTTTACGGTATCACCTTCTTTAATTTCATCAAAAGCGCCTAACAATACGACACCCACATTATCTTGTTCAAGATTTAGCACAACACCTTGCAAGCCATTATCAAATTCAACAAGTTCCCCTGATTGGACTTTTGTTAAACCATAAACACGTGCAATACCATCTCCAACCTGCAGTACAGTACCAACTTCCTCTAATTCAGCCTCTGATTTGAAGCCTGATAATTGTTGCCTTAAAATCGCCGAAACTTCGTCTGGTCTTACCTCTATCATTTTTAATTCTGATTTTTATCGATCAATATCTTTTAAGCTACTACTGCTTTTTGTGCAAACTTTTTCTTCAGTTTTTGTATTTGGCTAGCTATACTCGTATCTATTTGCTTATCACCTACTTTTAGTATAAAACCACCGATTAATTTTGGATCCACTTTTTCAATCAAAATAACTTCACCTTTAGTAGCTTCTGTAACAGTGTGTTTTACCTTTTTCTGGTTGTCTCCGTTTAAGGCGATGGCTGAAGTGATAACAGCCTTTACAATATTTTTACGATGATTATACTCGTTTATAAATTCCTTCGCTGTAACATATAGGATTGAAGCGCGACCTTTCATCACTACAATTTTAAAGAAAGAAAGAATAAGGGCATCTAATCTATCAGCAAAGATGGTTTCTAGAATAGAAACTTTTTTCTCTGAACCGATGATCGGATTCTTTAGGACTGCCCTTAGTTTGGGATTAACCCGACACGTATCAATAAATTGCTCGATATCGCTTCTAACTGATTCCAGCACATTTTGTTCTTGAGCTAAGTCAATCAAGGATTTGGCATATCGGGATGCTACTTTTACTTCAGACATATGCTATATTTTTCTATTTAAGCCCAGTTTTTTTATTTATGAAGGCTAAAAAAGATCTTTTTAATCAATCGGCGGTTAGTTTAATTCAATTCTTTCCAGAAAATCACTAACCAAAGCTTGTTGCTTTTTTTGATCTTCGAATTGTTTACGTAAAATCTTGGTGGCAATGTCTAATGAAAGTGTTGCCACTTGATTTTTAACATCTTCTAAAGCAGCAGCTTTTTGATTGTTAATTTCATGTCGAGCCTTTTCAATCATTTTTGAACTTTCAACCTGAGCTAATACTTTTGCATCGTTCACAACTTGATCTTTAAGAATTTTAGCCTGTTTTAAGATTTCATCACGTTCGATTCGAGCTTGCTTTAGCAAATGTTCATTTTCACTAGTAAGCTTATTCAGCTCTTCTCTAGCCATTTCTGCTTTACTCAAGGCATCTTCAATAGATCGTTCGCGTTCATTCAAAGCTTTCACTATAGGCTTCCATGCAAACTTGCTAAGCAAGAAAAATAGAAGAATAAAAGCCACTGTAGACCAAATAAATAATCCCGGATCAGGGCTCACTAAGGGATTCAATGACATCAACATATTTTAAAAAGAATTTATTTTTGTTTTGATTTTTAACTGATTAAAATTAGAAGGACTGATGCCAATCGCATCAGTCCTTCTAATTTTATTACTTCGTACCCAAGAAAGCTACAACTACACCAAACAGTGCTACCGCTTCGATAAAAGCTGCCGCGATCAGCATCGCGGTTTGGATTTTAGATGCTGCTTCAGGTTGACGTGCCATACCCTCCATTGCTTTTCCACCAATTTGTCCAATACCTAGACCAGCGCCAATAGCAGCTAATCCAGCACCAATTCCAGCAATACTTCCAGTTATCATTACTTTGATTTTTAAATATATGTTAAACAAAAATAAAATTTAAGCACCGTGTTCGGCATGTTCTTCAATAGCCATTCCAATAAATAAGGCCGATAGAATAGTAAAAATAAATGCCTGAATAAATCCTACAACTAATTCAATTAAACTAATAAATAGTACAAAAGGAATCGCAACCCCAGCCACAAAAATAGACTTGAGAATAAATATCAAAGAGATCAAGCTTAGTATCAAAATGTGTCCAGCCGTGATATTGGCAAATAACCGGATAGTTAATGCCATGGGCTTAGTAAACAAGCCAATGATCTCAACAGGAATCATCAATGGATATAGCCACCAAGGTACATGGGGCTTAAATACGTGGCCCCAGTAGTTTTTATTTCCATTAATGGTTGTTAGAATAAAAGTACACAAGGCTAACATAAGGGTTACGGCAATATTTCCAGTTAAATTGGCCCCCCCCGGGAAAAAAGGAATTAATCCCAAAAGATTATTGATCCACACAAAGAAAAATACAGTCAGAAGATAGGGCATGAATGTTGCATAACGGTATCCTAATTGAGGTTTTGCAATGTCATCGCGTATGAATAAGATTACAGGCTCTAATAATGATTGTAGCCCTTTTGGAGCTTTTCCTTCACGTCTTTTGTATGATCTAGCAATACTAATGAATATGATTAGTAGGATAGTTATCGAAATAAACATAGATGCTACATTTTTTGTAAAGGAAATATCTAAAGGTTTAGCATTGGTAGGGATATGGTTCTCGTCCAATGTTACATAATTGCCTTCTGCGTTTTTTTCTGGTGATGGATAGTAATACTTGTCATGAAAATTAACTAGCTGTTGGCCTTTCTCCTCAAATACAGTTTGACCTTTTTTATCGTTATCGTATTTATTTGATAGGAAGGTAACCAGACCCTTTTTAGTCCATAAAATGACAGGTAGAGGTAGTCCTACTTTATGCTCACCATGTCCCCAGAAATGCCAGTCATGTGCATCGGAAATATGGTGTAAAATGACCTTGGTGATGTCTTCTTCTTCGCCTGAGGTAAGTGTTTCTGTTTGGTCTACTTCAGAATTATGTGCACCTGATGGATGAGCTTTTGCAAAGGATATGAAAATAAAAACGGCATAAAAGAACGTAACAAGTACTTTTTTAGAATTAAAAATGTGGCTCAGATCCATCTATTTACAGGAAAGTGACTTTAAAGTTTGGTTGCGCAAGTTACGCAACAAACAGTAAATTTCAAATACAGTGTGGGATAAATAGATGTAAAAGAAATTGATCAAAAATAATCCTGGTTTAACTTCTATTTCACTTAGATAAACGAATATGAGGATGATACTGAAAATTAGTCGGAAGACTGTGCTAGCTAATAACGCCTCACCGGATGCTCGATAACTGATCTTCATTCGCCAGCGTACGATTAGGTGTGTTATGCACGTAAGGCCATTAAATATAAAATAGAGTAGCCAAAAGTGAGGGATTAGTATCGAAGATAAGGCGTTGTTTCTTTGAATGAAATAAGGAATTGATGTTGATATGATAAAAAATAGTAAGAAATAAATTAGAAATCGTGTTGTACTCACTTTAGTTGTCTGATTACTTGATAGATTGATAAACAAACCCCAATGATACAACTTAGTGCAGTTATCCATTGGGTGCTATGTTGAAAGTGGGTATCTGCTTTATGGCCTAAAAAGGCACAAATACAGATAATGCCTATCATTTGAAAGGCTAGGCCTGTATACTTTAGATAGTTTGAAGGCTCTTTTTCCATGGTTAAAACAATGAAGGCTTACCCAAAAATAGTTACAGCACAAAGTAATACCCGAACTGGGAATCTTGAACAAAGATACGATCGAGGACAATATTTCAATTTATTTAAGAGTTTAAAAAAGCTCAAAATATTTAATAGCACAATATCAAATAGTTAGCTATACTAAACCTATTTTAAAGTAATAAAAGAATTAAAATATGCTTAGTCTTGCAGGTTGTATATATTAATTTGAAATTAATTTTAAATCAAGTTATAGTTAAAATATATACTCAAAAATTCTTCTACCACGGTACCATGACTACCTAAGAATGGCCATCCAAGAAATATATAAACTATTACAAAATCAAAATAAAGAATTACGTATGAACAAAATTCATTCATTGCATTTTACCTATTTACTCTTGCTTCTGTCTTCATGCAACAGAGCATCGATTACGCCAGAGCCTGTGCCTGTTAGAAATACCCAAAATTTACTTTCCAGAGGCCAAATTGATAGCTGTATTACTAAGATTATCAATGTTAAAAAAGATTTTAGGTGGGCCGATGCAAGTGAACAAGTAGTTTGGAGCGCTTTAACACATTCGGGCAATACTGTGTCTATTGGTTACAAACCAAAAGGCTGGACAAATGAGCGGGTTGATGCCGAGATACACAGAATCAATATACAATCCCAAGAATGTAAAGAAGCCAAAAAAGAAATCCTAAAGTTGGTGTGGGAAGAGGAAAAGAAGAACAAACCCGATCTAAAAATAGACAGGCTAGACATTTACTCAGACAATAATTTACCTGTAGTCTGTATTCCTACTTACAGTTTGGGTACCATAGAAAAGCTTAGGGCGTCTGAATTGGTGCGTTATGTAGAGCCTATGGGTTATGCACCCTTCTCTGATAGTGAAAAAAAGGGGAATCAATTGCAGAGTAGTTCAGGTGGTCTTGGCTGTAATAGAGCAAATCCCTATGGAGGGATCTTGGGTCCTAATGTAGATTATAAATTGCTTCAACCTAATAGTAAGATGTCCTGGAATTATGCCTACCACAATATACCGGAGGCATGGAAAATAAGTACTGGAAAAGGAATTAAGGTGATGGTTATTGATACTGGTTGCAGTTTAAATCAAGAAAATCTACAATCTAGTTTCAATCAGGGGGAATCTATCGGTCGTAGTGTTGAGCATGTAGTGACTTTAAGGGACGTAATTGATTATAGCCCAAGCAGATTTTATAGAGACAGGGGAACTCCTATGGGTAGACGACATGCTGTACTTGACGAACCAAAGGCACCTGGAGACCCTTGTGGACATGGCACCATGATGGCAGGAGTAGTTGCTGCACCTAGAGGTACTGATGGCAATGCATGTGGTGTGGCATACAACTGTGATTTGGTAACTGCCAAAGCTTCGGAAGATGTAGTAATAAGCACAGACTCTGAAATTTTAGGTGTCATTGAAGCTTTTAATTTGGCTGCCAACAGAGAAGATATAAAAATTATAAGCATGAGTATGGGCCTGATATTTTGGGATGGTATGCTTGCTGATGCAATTAAAAAAGCAGCTAACCGTGGTAAATTAATTTTTTGTGCAGCTGGAACAACAGCTGATTCATTTACCTTAACTAAGTACTGGGGTGTTATATTCCCTGCTTCCATGCCAGAGGTGCTTGCTGTTACGGGAATAAAAGATAATCTGAAAGAAATATGTGATGTTTGTCATGAGGGACCAGAAGTAGATTTTGTTGCCGTTATGCAACAGAGTAATAAAAAATTTCTGTCACTTGCTCTAGCAACAAGTGGAGATATTCCAGCTGTAGATGGCGGTTCATCAGTAGCAACAGCTATGATGGCAGGTATGGCAGCCATCGTCTGGAGTAAATACCCAAAAAAATCTGCCTCAGAGATCTTAGATATATTAAAAAAAAGTTCCACTAATCAGTATAAAAACCCTAAATGGGGTTCAGGTGTTTTGGATGTGAATAAAGCCGTACGTTCTCAATTCTAGATTCGGTGCTAACTCAGTTCTTTTGAACGCCAATCTCATTGGTCATGTCCTGTGAATAACAAATACATTAAACACTATATTTACCGAAGGCCTCTTTCTGGCAAATAATAAAAGCCCATGATGGAATAAGCCAGTGCATATTTTGTGAAATTTTAAACTAAAAAGTTGAAGACCTCTCTTACTCAAGCACTTTTTAAACTATTTTTCGGCTTGTTATTTTGTGTTTTAGTAGCGTGTTTTTCCCAAAAGAATACGCTTTTCAACCGTAACTTGCAAAATTTAACAGCTCATTATAACATACTTTATAATGCCAATTTATTGTTAGATGAAAGTGAGCAGAACATTCGATTAGCTTATCCAGATAATTATGCGCGTTTGATAGCTGTTTATCCAGAACCGAATGAAACGCTTTCTCAAGCTGAAAATTCAAAGCTGGATGAGGCCATTGTAAAGGCTTATAAGATTATCAATGAAAAAACAGTAAGTCACTACATTGGAGATGCTTATTTTGTAGTAGCTAAAGCCAATCATCTCAAATCCAACTTTTTTAATGCTTTGGGCTTCTTCGACTATGTTTATGATCATTACAAATATGATCGCCGTAAAAAAAAGCAAAGAAGAAGTGATATGGGTCAAGCCAGTTTGGCTTGGAAGGCGCGGTCATTGATTCAGTTGGATCTTATGGATGAAGCGTCGGCGACGATAGACACCGCATTGAAATATATCAATGTAAAAAAGAGATCGGCTGCTGATGTTTATGCGATGAAAGCTCAGCTGTGCATTTATAAAAGTGAAAATGAAGAGGCTATTACTTCTTTGTCAAAGGCCTTAAAATTGGTCAGAACAAAATATTATCGAATTCGTTGGACTTATTTGTTGGCTCAGCTGCAGCAGCAGACTGGGAAAATAAATTTAGCATATACTAATTATACGAAGATCGTTCGAAGTAATGCGGATTTTACGATGGCTTTTAATGCGAATTTGAATAGAATTAGTATCGAAGCTGAGGAAAATGGGGCCAAGGTTGATCGTGTCGCCCGTCTGAAAAAATTGTTTAAAGATGATAATAATGTGGAATTAATCGATCAGATTTATTATCATATCGGAGAAGTGTATGAAGAGGAAAAAGATATTGATCATGCCATTGAAAATTATAAAATTTCTATCCGCAAAAGCACCAAAAATCAAAATCAAAAAGGGCTATCCTATCTCAAGTTAGCAGATATCTACTTTAATAAACCAGATTATATTAAATCTAAAGCCTATTATGATAGTACGCTATTGGCCTTGTCTAAAGATTACCCAGACTACAAGAAAATACAGAAAAAAGCAAGTAATATCGAATTGCTAGCGAATCGATTGAGTACAATAGCTAAAGAAAATCAGTTGCAGCAATTAGCTCAACTTCCAGAAGATGAACGCTATGCTCAAATAGATTCTATATTGGCCCAGCAGCATGCCAGTACCAATACACTTACTGCTTCTAATCAAGTATCAGTGGATCAAAAGCCAGTAGTTGGAGATCAGACATTTTATTTTAATAATGCACTTGCATTAAGCCAAGGGGTTTCCTCTTTTAAACGACGCTGGGGCGATCGGCCCTTGGATGATAATTGGCGTATTAGTCAGCGTTTAAATGCTGCTATTGCCAGTGTAAATAATCTCTCTAGCCATGCTGATGTGGCTGCTGCCACCAATACGACGGATTTTGCTGCATTCAAAAAGTTTGATGAGGCTAAGCGTACATTTGTCATGAATGTGCCCCTAACTCCAGAACAATGTATCGCTTCTGATCAAAGGATTGCTTCAGCCTATTTTGATATCGCAACCCACTATCGTGAAAAAATTAATGACCCAGAAGAGGCCATTCGAACCTATGAGAAGTTATTAGTATTGTACCCAAATAATAGCAATAAGCTGGCTACGTACTATAATTTGTATCGTTTATATGAATCTAGAGACCCTGCAAAGTCAGAGTATTATAGGAACCTTATTCTAAATGAATATCCAGAAAGTATTTTTGCAAAAACGATTTTAAATCCCAATCGAGGGCATCATACCAATGAATCGGAAGAAGCACTTAATCGCCTTTATAATGAAATCTATTGTACTTATACGGATAGAAAATATCCTGAAGTAATACAGTATATCGGTGATGCTCAGAATCAGTTTGGTGTTAATAAATTATCGCCGCAACTGGCTTATCTTAATGCCTTGGCTATAGGTCATACCCATAAATTGGATGTATTTGAAACTTCGTTAAAACAAATTACCACCGATTTTGTTAGCGATAGTTTGGTTGTACCACTCATTAAAAAACAACTGCTATTTATTAATAAACATCGAAAGATATTTGTTAATCGTCGGGTTGCACTGCTTGATAATGATCCTTCCATGCGCGAAATTTTTGAAGAGCCTAAAATGGAAGTTATCACGCCAAACCCTGTGGTATCTAGCCCTAAAGTGGAGGCTATTTCTTCAACAAATGCACTGCCAGTTCCCCGAGGGGAAGCAATTACGCCGACCAGTGCCATATTATCAATGTCTAAAATAGAAGCTGCTACACCGACAAATATTGTACAGGTTCCCCCTGTAGAAGTTCAACCATCAATATCTAATGGATCTATTAGTCCAACTCAAGCAGCTCCTTTGCCTTTACATAATGGTTTCTTCTCTAAGGAAGTATCTAATGAGTACTATTTTGTTGTTCACGTGACGGAACAAACGTTCAATTTAAGTTCGTCTCGTTTTGGTATAGGGCAATTTAATCGAACCCGTTTCCCTGACAAGCAAATTAAACATCAGTTGAAATTGCCAGATAATCAAAATCAGCTGATATTTGTGGGGGCATTTTCTGGCCAAGATGCGGTGGCTGATTATTATGCAAAAATTAGTCCACTGATTCCACAGATTATGAAAGTGCCCGCTAATAAATACCGTATATTTTATATCAGTAAGCAAAATTTCGATAAGCTAACTAGTGGTGAGGTGATTAATTGGTATATCGAATTTTTTAAGACTGAGATACAAAATTTGAAGTAAAATCATGAATAATCAGCTGAGCAGGGAAGATATTCGTCGTTATAATAATCTGCTTTGGAAATGGATCCTAGGAATAGTTTCCTTTTGTGCAGTACTCTTATTAGGCACAGGTTTGGGACTATTTGGGAAACTGCCTTCTTTTAGAGATTTAGAGAATCCAAAAAGCAATTTGGCCTCTGAGGTGATTTCTAGTGATGAGGTTGTTTTGGGTACGTATTACATTCAAAATCGCTCAAATGCGCGTTATGATGAAATTTCTCCCAATGTGATTAATGCCCTGATTGCTACGGAAGATATTCGTTTTTACAACCACTCTGGGATTGATTTTAAGCGAACATTTACCATCCTTTTTTATAACCTGGTAGGCAAGAAGCAGGGGGCAAGCACCATTACCCAACAGTTGGCTCTCAATTTATTTTCACAGGAAGGAAGAGCATATAATCCGTTTAAACGTTTTATTCAAAAGTTACAAGAGCTAATTATTGCTGTTAAACTCGAACGCAATTACACCAAAGAGGAAATCATCACCATGTATTTGAATACAGTCGATTTTGGTTCATATAGTACTTTCGGGATTAAATCGGCTGCACGTACGTATTTTAATATTAATCCTGATAAGCTGTCTCCTGAACAAGCTGCTGTGTTGGTTGGAATGTTAAAGGGGCCATCTTATTATTCTCCTATTCGAAATCCTGAACGTTCTAAAGCCCGTCGGAATACGGTGTTAAGTAATATGGAAAAAGCAGGTTATCTGAGTCAGGCAGAGGTGGAGCTCCTACAGAGAAAGCCGTTGTCTTTGGTGTTTCGTCCTGCTGATCATACAGAGGGCTCTGCTACATATTTTCGTTCGGTATTAAAAAAGGACATTAAAACTATTTTTCAAGAAAACAATATTCATAAGCCGGACGGTACCCCCTATGATCTGGATCGAGATGGGCTTAAGATATATACTTCAATCGATTCGCGTTTGCAACGTTATGCAGAAGATGCTCAGGCCGAACATTTGAAAGCGCTTCAAGCCCAATTTAATGCACAATGGGGAGTAAGGGACCCTTTTAAGGGTTTTGAAATGTTGCTTGATCAAGGAATTAAACGATCGGAAAGATATCGTCAGGGGATCGCAGAGGGAAAATCAGAGCAGAAAATCAGGGCCGACTTTAATCGACGTGTTAAGATGAGTATTTTCACTTGGAAGGGTAACATTGATACGGTCATGACACCCTTGGACTCTCTCAAATATTATAAGCTCATGTTACGCAGTTCATTGATGGCTATGGAACCTCAAACGGGTTATGTACGTGCTTGGGTGGGTGGCACCAACTATGAATATTTTAAATATGATCAGGTGAAAATTGGAACCCGTCAGGTAGGTTCTACGGCAAAACCTTTTACCTATTTGGCTGCGTTACAAAAGGGATTTTCACCTTGTTTTCAGGTGGCAAATGAGCCCGTTACAATTGATGATTGGACTCCCAAGTCGGAAAGTACGATAACAGGGTATTTAACTTTAAAACGGGCTTTAGCTAAGTCACAAAACTATATTACAGCCTATTTGATGCGAGAAGTAGGACCAACGGCTGTAGTTACATTGATTAAGAAATTGGGGATTACAAGTGAGGTGCCGGCTTATCCATCCATCTGTTTGGGAACATTTGATGCTTCTTTGTATGATATGGTGGGCGCATATGCTGCATTTGTAAACCATGGTATTTGGACTGAACCGATTTACTTGTTACGTATCGAGGATAAAAATGGTCATGTTCTTTATGAGCAAAAACCTAAAATTGTGCAAGCGTTGGATGAGCAATATGCATATACCATGGTGAATATGCTCAAAGATGTGGTACAAGAAGGTACAGCTGCTCGGCTACGTTTCAAATATAATCTGAACTACCCAATGGGGGGGAAAACGGGAACTACACAGAATAATTCGGATGGTTGGTTTGTTGGAATTACCCCGCAATTGGTGACTGGTGTGTGGATGGGTTGTGAAGATCGAGCGATTCATTTCTCAGCGACTGTTCAGGGGCAAGGGGCAAATTCGGCGCTACCTGTTTTTGCGCTATTTATGAAGCGAGTATATGCTGATCCAACACTAAAATATTCCAAAGGCGACTTTGATCCACCTAAAAATGGGATTGATATCACAACGGATTGTTCTAACTATCATCAAACAGCCTCACCCTAGTCCTCTCTAAAGGAGAGAAAGGCAAGTTGAAATTCGATCTTGTGTACTACAAATATCTATCTCTAACCTCTTCAAAAGAGAGAGTAGCGTGAGGCTCTATGAAGAAATTTGACTATCAGTCGGCATTGAAGAAAATTCCAGCTAAACCGGGTATTTATCAGTTCTGGGATGTGCAAGGAAAGCTCCTTTACATTGGGAAAGCAAAAAACCTCCAAAACAGAGTTAAATCTTACTTTAGTAAGGATAGCTATCATGTTAATGCAAAAACGCGGGTGTTGGTAGGTAAAATCAACCAAATTACCTTTACTATCGTTGATACCGAAATTGATGCTTGGCTATTAGAGAATAGCTTGATCAAGAAATATCAGCCGCGGTATAATGTCCTTTTAAAAGATGGCAAGACATATCCTTGGATTGTAGTTAAACATGAACATTTTCCCCGCGTTTTCTGGACTAGGAATCGGATTAAGGATGGTTCAAGTTATTTTGGACCTTATGCTTCGGTGGGCATGATGCATGCAATTTTGGATGTGATTAAAGAATTATATCCGTTGCGGACGTGTAGTTTACCATTGACACCCGAAAATATAGCTGCCGGGAAATTTAAAGTTTGTTTGGAGTACCAAATAGGAAATTGTAAAGGCCCATGTCAGGCTTTTCAGTCGGAAGGCGATTATGATCAAAGTATAGAAAGTCTCAAGGCTATTTTAAATGGGAAGATTGGAATAGTCCTTAAAAAACTCAAAGAAGAACTAGATCAATCGATTGAAGAACTCAACTTTGAGTTGTCGCATCACTTGAAACAGAAATATGAGTTGTTAGAACATTATCAGAGTAAATCGACAATTGTAAACTCTTCTATTTCAGATGTGGATGTTTTTAGTATTGCCTCTAGTGAGCAATACGCTTTTGTCAATTTTCTCAAGGTTATCAGTGGGACGGTGACACAAACCCAAACTATCGAGCTTAAGAAACGTCTCGATGAGACAGAGGCAGAATTATTAACTATTGCTATTTCAGAGTTTAGAACACGTTTTAATAGTACTTCGAGAGAGATTATTGTTCCTTTTGAATTAGGTATTCATGATCCAGAAATCAAGTTCACTGTGCCTAAGTTGGGTGAGAAAAAGAAACTATTGGAACTATCTCAAACCAATGTGCTTTTTTTTAAGCGACAGCGCTTGGATCAGTATGAGAAGCTCAATCCACAGCTCAGAACGGAGCGTTTACTTCAGCAAATGAAGAAAGACCTTCGGCTGAATCAGCTGCCTCAGCATATCGAATGTTTTGATAATTCTAATATTCAGGGGCGTTATCCGGTTTCTGCGATGGTTGTTTTCAGGGATGCTAGACCAGCAAAAAAAGAATATCGTCATTTTAATGTGAAAACAGTAGCCGGTCCTAATGATTTTGCAACCATGGAAGAGGTTGTTTTCAGAAGATATAGTCGGCTATTGGAAGAAAATATAGCTCTTCCGCAGTTAATTGTGATTGATGGGGGAAAGGGGCAACTTTCCGCTGCCCTCAAAAGTTTAAAAAAGTTAGGTATTGAAAGGCAAGTCACGGTGATTGGTATTGCCAAGCGCCTGGAAGAAATTTATTATCCTGGAGACGGACATCCGTTGTATCTGGACAAACGGTCTGAGTCCTTAAAAATCATTCAGCAATTACGAGATGAAGCACATCGATTTGGGATTACCTTTCATAGGCAAAAGCGAAATAAGGCCACACTAAGTACTGAACTTGAGCAAATCCCTGGAATAGGCAAGATATCGGCTAATAAATTGCTTAAGCATTTTAAGTCCGTGAAAAATATTCGTCTGGCTACCGAGGCAGAACTTTTAATTGTTCTTAATAGCAAGCAAATGAAAGCGCTGCAAATTTATTTGAAGGATTCGGTTTGATGATGAGATTTGCCAACAGTGTAGGAGAAATATGATTTATAGCTATGTTGTTAAAAATGAAAATTAATCACTATGTTTTTATTTTAATGGCACATTAATAGCTTTGTGTTTTTTTGTTAAAAACATGAAACAAAGTTGTTTTTCTGTTCGGACCTTGTTTATAGCGTCATTGCTTATTTTATTCAGTAGTTTAGTAAGAGCGCAGGTAACCACTCGGCGAGTGCATGTACCAAAGCCTTCCCTAGCTATTATAACTCTCTGTTCGATAAAGCTTGTTCCATCAGTTAGTGCTGATCTTGCTGATGATCAAGGCTATATACCTTCAGCCTTTGAACCTAAAAAATATCTTTTTTACGTAAACCCCGACATTACGCGTGATCACCACGATCGTTATCCGAACCGCTCAACCATCAAACTGCTGATTAGCTACAAGATTGTTGATGGATCTAGAGAAATCAGTGGTGCAGCTATCAAGGATTATATAGATGGACAAGAAAACCTTCAGATTAAGGTGAGCGATTTGTTTAAAGTAGGTGCTAGGAAATGGTACGCGAACCCCTATTATGGGATAGGAGTAAAATTCAAGGAAGCTTATTATAGAGCGGGTTATAATAAATACAAATTGGTCATATGTGTGCAGGAAGAAGGTGAGCTCAGTAATATGAGTACATTAACCATTGAGCCCATGGATACAAATATGAAATTAAATGAGGTGGCTAGTGGTTGTAATAATAGGGTTTCACTAATGGTAACACGTACTACAAAAGCAAAAATTGATTTAGATTTTTCTTACTGGGGAACGGGTATAAATTATTTAGATAATGCACCTTCATTAATAAGTATGAATGAGATGGAGTTTAGTAAAACCCTTGATATGCCATTAAGAAAAATTTATGCAAATGAGCCTAAGAAACTTCAAATATTAACCCATGCACGTGGTTATACTCCCTCTCTAAATGAACTTATAATACCAGCAGCAAATGGTCTTGCTTTAAGTGCAGGTGAACCTGAGCTTGATTTAGTAAGTAAAAAAGAGCGTATTCCTATTACCATCAGTATCCCTGAATGCCACGTCAATAATTTATCCGATTTACCCATATCCCTTGCTTATAGCAATGATGGACAAGTGGAATTGGATAACCCGCCACCGTCTGTGGTGATACCGAAGGGACAGCATCAATACCAGTTTGATCTTGTTTTAAAACCATATGTCCGGTATGCTAAAAATCTTGATATAACAGCCAGTTCAATTGATTTTGAAAATACGCCATTGTTAGTTATTCCATTGTCAGAATCTAGCAAACTTCTATTAGAAGCAGCCCATAATGCTAAACGAAAAAATATACATGCATTTGTTTCTATCACAGTAAAAGTATTTAAGTCTCCTTCTATAGGTAATGGAGGAAATATTATGGTAAATCTCACATACGAAGGGGCAGGAGCAGCATATCTTCTTGGACCACCAAGTAAGATCGAGGTCTCATCAAGTGAATCAAAAACGATAATTATCTATCTAAATGAACGACATAGTTTATGTCCTGAACATCTTAAAATAACGGCTTGTGTAGATGGTTCTCCAGCTAGTACTCAAACAGTCACATTAAGTTCATCGGCAGTAAAAAGCCTTGTCCTAAGTGCTGGAGATTAATATGACGCACATTACAAAAAGAGCGGATGGTTACCTCGATATGTATTAGGCTAGGCTTCTTCTATCACAATCGTTTTAATGTTCGTAAATTCTTTCTGACCATAATCAGATAGTTCGCGTCCAAAACCAGATTTTTTTATTCCGCCGAAGGGTAGTTTCGAGTCTGAGTAGGCAAGAGAATTAACGAATACATTTCCCGCCTCTATCTTTCTAGCGAGGTGATAGGCTTGTTCAATATCATTGGTCCAGAGGGATGCTGCTAGGCCATAGCGTGATTGATTGGCAATGTAGATCGCCTCCTGGGGATGATTAACTCGCAAGATCGCGGCCAAAGGTCCAAAGGTTTCTTCTTGGAATATGACCATCTCAGGCAGGATACGGTCTACTAAAGTTGGTGTAAATGCACATTGACTGACCTCGCCTCCGACTAGGATACGTGCACCTTTAGCAACGCTGTGGTCTAATTGACTTTTTAGCTTTTGGGCCAGATCAATTCGGGCCATGGGGCCAACTTTTATGTGCGGATTAAGTGGGTCCCCTTGTTTATAGGATTGCATTTCTTTTTGAAAGGCTTGGATAAAATCATCGAATACTTCAGTAACTACGATAAATCGTTTGGCACAAATACAGGCTTGCCCAGCATTAAGAAATCTGGATTGGACAGCAACATGAGCAGCTTTGGCGGTGTCTGCATCTTTTAAAACAATAAAAGGATCCGATCCGCCGAGTTCCAGTACCGATTTTTTGATATGTTTTCCGGCCAGGGTTGCCACACTTGATCCGGCAGACTCACTACCGGTGAGGGTTACTCCCCGTACGATATCCGCCTGAATGATTTGCTCGATATCGTTGGTGTTAAGGATCAAATGTTGAAAAGCCCCAATTGGAAAACCAGCCTCATGGAGCAATTTTTCTATGGCAATGCCACAGCCAATTACGTTAGGAGCATGTTTTAAGAGGCTTACATTACCTGCCATTAGCGTGGGAGCTAAGTATCGAAAAACCTGCCAAAAAGGATAGTTCCAAGGCATGATGGCCAATACTGCCCCAATGGGCTCAAATGAGATAAGACTTCGGTGAGCTTTTGTTTGGACTGTAACGTCCTGTAGAAATGTTTCAGAATGGGTAGCAAAGTATTGACAATGATTAGCGCATTTTTCTATTTCTGCATGGGATTCAGTGAGGACTTTGCCCATCTCAGTGGTTATCAGCCGTGCTAATTCATCTTTTTTTGATCGTAATAGTTGGGCTACTTGTAATAGGAGATCACGACGTTTGCTAAATGAAGTTTGCCTCCAATCTAGGTAGGCCTTTTGAGCAAGGATAAGTGCTTGATCAATTTGAACCTTTGAAAAGGTAGTATATTCTGCTTCCGTTTGTAAAGTATAGGGATTGATGCTTTTAAGAACCACAATTATTTCATTTTACAATGTATTATTAATACCTCCAAAACTGATCAGTTTAAGCTCAAGATATTCTCTTAACCCTTCTGCACCAGATTCTTGTCCTAAGCCACTTTGTTTCCATCCCGAAAAGGGCAATTCAGCTCCTTGTGGAGCCCATTCATTGACACCTACCATGCCAAATTCCAGATTTTCGGCATAGAAATAGGCATTTTGAAGGTTATTGGTAAACACGTAAGCAGCTAGTCCGTAGGTTGTTTCATTAGCCCATTGCACAGCCGTTTCTTTAGTATCATAGCCAATGAGGCATAGGATCGGACCAAAAAATTCTTCCTGAATAAATGACATGTTTTGTTTAGCATGAATGATTGTGGGGTAGACAAAGAAGCCGTTCCCCTCCCATTTTGCTGGACTATTGTTTTTGCGAAAAATACGGGCCCCTTCTTGCTGGGCTTTTTCGATAATGTGTTGTACGTGATTTTGCTGCTTTTTATTGATTAGTGGGCCAAGTAGTGTGGTTTTCTTGGTGTTTTCACCCATACTTACAGCATTGATAGCTTCTTTAGCAGTAGCTAGAAATCGATCTAAAATGGATTGCTGTACATAGAATCGCTGCGGAGCTATGCAGACCTGTCCGCAGTTTCGCAATTTGGCCTTGACGGCTGCTTGGGCAACTTGTATGATGTCTACAGTTTCATCAATAATGACAGGTGCATTGCCTCCAAGTTCTAGAGAAAGCTTGGTATGTGTTTTTGCGGCACCATCCATTAAAAATTTGCCTACACGAGTACTTCCTGTAAAGCTGATCTTTTTGATATCAGGATGAGCTAACATTGCTGTGCCAATGGATGGTGCATCACCATTAATGACATTGACGACCCCTGGAGGAATACCGGATAGTTCAAAAGCTTTAGCTAGATTGAAGGAGCTGAGTGGCGTATATTCTGATCCTTTTAAAATAACAGTGCAGCCAGCCGCAAGAGCGGCTGATACAGAGCGGGCTGGATTATAAGCTGGAAAGTTCCAGGCGGTGATCACGCCAACCACACCAATGGGCTGATAAATAATTTGAGCGCGTTTGTCGATTCGATTGGTGGGAATGGTGTATCCGTAGTTTCGCTTGCCTTCTTCGGCATACCATTCGAAAAGATTCGCTGCTGATTGCCATTCACTTACAGCTTCATGTTGAGGTTTTCCGGTTTCGAGCGTGGTTTTAGCTGCAAAGGATTCTGCATAATCGCGGATAATTTCGGCTGTTCTTTTTAGATAGTTAGCTCTGAAGTATGGGGTTTCTCTTTTCCAGTTTTTTAGAGCATCCTTTGCAGCCTCGGCAGCCATATATAGATCTTTTTCATTACCATAAGGGACTAATTGGATAATCTTTTCCGTGGCTGGGTTGATAAGTTCCCAGGTAGTGTGGTCTATGGCTTCGCACCATAGGCCGTTGATCCATTGTTTATGCATGTGTTATCAAGCCTTTATTTGTTGCTTTCCGAAATTCAGAGGGGCTAAGTCCTTTATATTTTTTAAATATTCTATTCAGATGACTTTCATCTGTAAAGTTGAGTTCATAAGCAATTTCATTCATACGCATACTGCTGTATTGCAGACGAGTCTCTACTAATCTTAATTTATAGTTCATAATATACTGCTGTAAGCTTTCACCCACATGTTTCTTAAAATACTCACTAACGTAGTTCACCGATAGGTTGAAATGTTCAGCAATTTGTTCAATTCTTAAACGACTAGGCGTATAAATATGTTGGTGAATGTAATGGATAATATGCAGAGGAGATTTACTTTCAACATGTTGAGTTAGTTTTTCTGGAACATGCATAAAGCTGTTTCTAGCCACAATGGTAATTAAAGTGTTAACTAATTGTTCAATAAGTTCACGATGATATGGCTGCTTATTGATATGCTCTCGAACTATTGCTTCTATTAATGTTTTTACTAATATCTTGTCGCCTTGGTTTCGTAGGATGCAGCCAGGTAAAGAGTTTGTATTCTGAAAAATAAATTCTAGTTGTTGTATCCAATTTTTGTCTTGTTTTTTTAAGTAGATATCATTGAAGCGAATGAACAAAAATTTCGTGATACTATGTACTTTAAAGGAGTGACAATCCTGTGGCATTAGTAAGAATAGTTGTCCTTTGTTGTATTCAAATAGGTTTTCATTGACGCATTGTATACCTTCTCCATCAATGATATACACGAGTTCAAAAAAATTATGCTTATGTCCAACAATTGGACATTCATTTACCTCTTTATACTCGATTTCGAAAGGTTGATATAAGTTCTTAGTTACTGCCATACCAATAAATATACATATAAAACATGTATTTGTACAATTATATACTGATGAAATAGAACCATTTTTGTATAAATAGGATTTTAAAAACAAAAAGATGAAAGCAATCGTATTAAAAAATTTTGGAGATGTGAATAACTTAGTTACTCAAGAGCTCCCTATGCCAGGTATTTCAGCCAATGATGTTTTGGTTCAGGTAAAAGCAATTAGTATTAATCCAGTTGATGTTAAAACACGTGCTGGCAAGGGTATGGCTGGGATGCTGAAAGATATCAGTCCTTTGATTTTAGGTTGGGATATCTCTGGTATTATTGTAGAAGTAGGAACGGCGGTTACTCAGTTTAAGAAAGGGGACGAAGTGTTTGGGATGGTTAATTTTCCAGGCCACGGCCAGGCTTATGCGGAGTATGTAGCAGCTCCAGCAGCACATTTGGCATTAAAGCCGACTTCTATATCCCATCAAGAAGCCGCCGCGGCTACACTTGCTGCACTTACCGCGTGGCAGGCATTAACTTCTCAGGCTAAATTAAAAGCCGGAGAAAAAGTGCTCATTCATGCCGCTGCAGGTGGTGTAGGACATTATGCTGTCCAAATAGCAAAGCATTTAGGGGCTTATGTGATTGGTACTTCGTCTAGTGCAAATAAGGATTTGGTGTTAAGTTTAGGTGCTGATGCACATTTTGATTATAAGAATCAGCCCTTTGAGGACCTACCCAAGGATATTGATTTTGTCTTTGATACCGTTGGTGGAGATAATGTCGATTTATCTATTGGTATTGTAAGAAAAGGGGGAACAGTAATCAGTATTCCATCTGGGTTGTCTGAGTCTGTGGTTGAAAAGGCTAAGGCTAAGGGGGTTAATGGTTATTTTTTCTTGGTGCAATCTAGTGGAGAGGATATGAAATCCATCGCTAATTTGTTGGATAAAGGAATTATCAAATCACATGTGATGAAGGCGTACGCTTTCGATCAAATGGCTCAGGCACATCTGCAAGTAGAAACAGGTAGGACACAGGGAAAAGTGGTTGTGACACTGTGACGATAACGAAGATTCGTTTAACTTTTAAGCATGCCAATTAAAGGTTTAAATTTGATGTCCAATTAGTAAGAAAATGAATTCTCAAGAGATTGAACATGTACAATGCCTCATTATAGGCTCTGGACCCGCTGGCTATACGGCAGCTATTTACGCGGCGCGTGCGGATATGAAACCAGTAATGTACACTGGGATTATTCCAGGTGGACAACTGACCCAAACGACTGATGTAGAAAATTTCCCGGGTTATCCAACAGGCATTATGGGACCCGAAATGATGGAGGATTTTAAAAAACAAGCGGAGCGATTTGGTACGGATATTCGTTTTGGTTATGTCACCAAAGTAGACCTTTCAGGTAAAGTACATCGGGTAATTGTGGATGAGACCAAAGTAATCACTGCCGATACGGTGATTATTGCAACTGGAGCATCAGCTAAGTGGTTAGGTTTGGAAAGCGAGCAGAAGTACAATGGGTTTGGTGTGTCTGCATGTGCGGTCTGCGATGGTTTCTTTTTTAAAGGGCAGGATGTGGCCATTGTTGGAGCAGGTGATACGGCGGCTGAAGAAGCAACTTATTTAGCCAAGCTTTGTCGTAAAGTGCATATGCTCGTTCGTCGAGATGAGTTTCGAGCATCTAAAGCCATGCAACATCGCGTACTGAATACGCCCAATATTGAGGTTCACTATCACACGGAGACCAAGGAGATTTTAGGAGATGGAAAAAATGTAACCGGTGTTCGGGTAGTCAACAATCAAAATAATGAGGAAACCATCTTATCAGTTACTGGATTTTTTGTGGCTATTGGTCATAATCCCAATACAGAAATATTTAAGGGTTGGCTCGAGATGGACGAAACAGGATATCTCATTACTAAGCCAGATAGTACACAAACCAATGTGGAAGGCGTTTTTGCTTGCGGGGATGCTCAAGATAAATTATGGCGTCAAGCAGTAACAGCGGCTGGAACAGGTTGTATGGCCGCTTTAGAAGCAGAACGTTATCTAGCAGCAAAGGAAGTTATTCTATCCTAAAGTGCTGGGAGTAGCTAATCCAAATGATTCATATTCATTTGGATTAGCAGTATTTCCGGGCAAATGATATCTGTTGCCAAATGGCATATGTAATTTTCGTTTAGTTCGATGGTGTGATAATGCCATTGTTTCCCTTCAATGTTTATTGTTGTGTGTAGTGCCTCGACTTGGTTGGGGGGGAAACTGAGTCCATTCCCTTGGGCTTTGAGTACGGCTTCCTTAATGGTCCATAGTTTGTAAAAATGAATCTTTGGAGAAGGGGAGTTGACGATCGAATCCCATTCTTTTGCATTGAAAACAGATCGATAATCTGCTAGTTGGATTGGATTTATTTTTTCAATATCGATACCTAAGCGGCCATTTTGAGTGCTTGCACATAAGATATAATTTCCTGAATGTGTCAGATTAAAATCGATGGTCGAATTGATGTATGGGCGACCAAATTGAGTTAATTGTATCTGATCAAGCCCATGCTCTCCTAAGTTACAATCGTACAGTACTTTTTTTAATAGCATTTTACCCAATAGGGAAGACTGGGCATCTTCCCATCGCCTGAAAGCTTTGATTTTTTCTTGCTCTGAGCGTGGAAGTTTCTGAAGGTAGTGATCGAATGTATAGTCGCTAAGTTTTGAAGTGCTTTCCGTGAAATAGATAAGTATTGTATTCATCATGTAAATCTACTGACAAGTGTCATCGTGTAGTTGCATTTGACTGAAAAATCCATTAAGCGTAATTTTTTACCCTTTTGAAGGGCTGTGTTATTAAAAGATTGATGACCTAAAGTTCCTGCTTTGTTTTATCCCATCAATCAATTAAATACACAGCCTGATCATCAATTAGTTTGGTTTGGGGATATAGGAGGGCTTAAGTGAGGCTCTTTATTATTTTACCATAGGTTTCAAATTATCAAATAAGCGTTCAAGTAATCGTCTACTCTTGGTGATAATTTCTGCCGAGCCTTTGATTTCAAATTTGGCATCCAGTTGCGAACCATAATTTGTTTTTAGCTGATTGGGTAGATCAACTGTAACCAGGTAATTTTCGATAATACCTTGCGGTGTTTGCATGGTATTAGTCGTCAGTGAGATATTTCGCACCTTACCTCGGATAAATCCATATTCCACGTAGGGATAATTATCTAACTTAAGAATCACTTCCTGTCCCACTTTTACTTTGCCTGCACCTGAGGCTGGTAAATTTACTTGCCCAATCAGGGTATTATGACTAGGAACGATGGTGAAAATGGCTTCACCTGCTTGTACGAAGTGATTATTGGTCCAAAATTTGAGGAATTGTATTTTGCCATTCATGGGTGATTTGAACACATATTTCTGTTCCCATTGTTCCAAATGATCAGCTAAATCGATGTATGAAGAAGTTAGTTCCAGATGCATTTGTTTTTGTTTTTCGTGCTCTTGGATATTGATTTGTTGTAGCTTGTGTTCTGTTTCCTTGATTTGTTGTTCATGTTGACTGATCTCACGCAGCATACTCTGGTAGTGATCTTTGGCTTCTAAGTAGTTTATTTCACTTTTGTTGAAATCAGAAGGTGACAATACGTTTTGGTGTAATAAAGTCGAGTCGCGTGTGTAGGATTTTTTGACAAGTGCACGTGTATCCTGATTAATCAGTAGTTTTTGTTTAGATGCTTGTAATACTTCGCCTTGTTTAATGAGTAGTTGCGCTAATACTTCTCGTTGCTTGGCGAATAAGTTTTCCTTGTGATAATTGGCTAGCTGTTGTAAGGCATGAATAAAACTGAAGTATTTGACATTCAATTCGCCCAAAGAAACCGTTTTGGGAAAAAGCATTAGTTTGTCGACAGCATGGTCATCGTTGATGTTAAACCAGCGGATTAAGGTGCTGACCTTTTTAATATCTGCCATATCGGCTGGATTTTTGATATAGGCTACATAATCATTTTCTTTAACATCTTGGTGCGATTGAACAACTAAATGTAGTTCGCCACTAGTGTTCGCAATTAATTTAATGGGTGATTTATTGGCATTAATTGTTACCTGTCCCGTGACTAAGTCGGGATAGCGAATAAACCAGCCAAGTAGTAATAGAATAATGGCTAAGCATGCAACAATGATCGATATCCATTTGCCAAAATGGATTGGCATTCGTTGAATGATATCTTGTATTTCTTCGGTGCGTTCTGGTGGGTTCATTAGTATGGGTGTGTTGTGTATGTTTTGTTGGTGTTTAGGCAGACTCTTGCTTTTGATCCAATAAATCTTGGTGTTCTGTCAAAAGTTCGACGGTGGATAGTAGGTCGACCTGAGATTGCACAAGTTGGTAGTATCGTCCTTGGTTTTTCATCAAGGATTCATGATTACCAACTTCGACTACTAGGCCATCGCGCATGACCACAATTTGATCGGCTTTGCGAATAGTGCTTAAGCGATGAGCTACCACAATGACTGTCTTATCCCGAAATACATCTTCCATGGCGGTTACTATTTTCTGTTCATTGATGGTGTCTAAGGCATTGGTCGCTTCGTCAAAAATTAAGAATTGGGGGTTTTTGTATAAAGCTCGAGCAATAAGTATACGTTGTTTTTGCCCACCGCTTAAGCCTCGTCCTTGCTCTCCCATGATGGTTTGATAGCCTAGGGGTAATTGCTCAATCTCGGTACTAATATTGGCAGTTTCGACAGCATATTTTAAGCGATCATGATCGATGTGGGTATCATCAAGTACAATATTGTTGAGGATGGTGTCATTGAAGATTTTTCCATCTTGCATGACAGCACCGCAATGATTGCGCCATTGACGCAGGCTGATATGGTTTACGTTCATATCGCCAATGCGAATCTGTCCATAATTGGGTTTATATAATCGTAGGATAAGTTTCAATAATGTTGATTTTCCACTTCCGCTATCACCAACAATGGCGGTCACTTTTCCTTCGGGAATGATCAAACGAATCCCTTTGAGTACAGGTGAGGCCCCTGGCGCATATTGAAAGACTAAATCATCTAGTATCAAATCTTTTTTGGTAGGTAATGAAAGATTGTCGGTTCCCATGTTTTCATCTTCATCTGCTAGTTGATGAATTTCATTGAGACGCAAAAAACTGGTTCTGGCAAGCTGGCTAGCGATGATGAATTGGATGAACTGTGTGACAGGAGCATGGAGCATTCCAATAATAAACTGAGTAGAGATCATTACGCCAAAGGTGATCCTGCCAGCAATGACCGCCTTAGCACAAAAGAAAGTGATGAGTATATTCTTTATTTGATCGATAAAATTTGCTCCTGAATGCTGGGCATTGTTGATATTCAACATTCTAAGATTGATTTTAAATAACCGGGCTTGTACACCTTCCCATTTCCAACGTTTGGCCTTTTCGTAATTATTGAGTTTAATGTCTTGGATGCATCCAATGGTTTCGACCCAGTAGCTCTGATTTTTGGATTCGACTTCGAAATACTCCCAATCTATTTTTTTTCGGATACGTAAAAAGGCGAGCACCCAAAGCACATACAACACACTGCCGATCAAGAAAATCCAAAAGATCAACTTGTTATAGATCAGCAGGATGATATTGAAGACAATGAATGTTAAGGTTGAAAAGATAATGCTTAACGAGTTGTTCATGATAAAGCTTCGAATGCGTTCATGGTCATTGGCTCTTTGCAAGATGTCACCAATCATTTGTGTTTCATAGAAGGTGATAGGGAGCTTCATCAGTTTGATGAGGTAGTCAGAAATCAGAGCGATATTGATTCGTGATGCCAGATGTAACATGATCCAATCGCGAACCAGATTGGATAGTGTGACGGCAACAATGATGGTTATATTGGCAATCAGGACAATGTTAATGAAATGGAGGTCTTGCGTTTGAATACCAATATCAATCACTGCTTTGGAAATGAAAGGGAGCAGGGCCTGTAGTCCAGTAACAATGAACATTACTGCTAGTAAATTAAGAAAGCTTTTCTTGTAGGGTTTGAAGTAGCCCAAAATGTTTTCAAATGTCTTTTTACGTTCGATGTGTTCGCCATTTTCGCGTTGTTTGAAGTTAGCCTGAGGCTCCAGAAGCATTAATGTTCCCTTTTTGTCTTCATTCTTGGGCCATTTTTTAGCAAAGTCGTTAAGGGTACATTTGATTAAACCTTGGGTAGGATCTGAGGCGTAGATGAGCCCTCTCTCAATTTTATAGATGATGGCATAATGTGTGCCATTCCAGTGTACTAGGCATGGGAGTGGCATGTTATCAGTGAGATCTTCGACGGTTGTCGTGATAGATCGTGTGCGTAATCCGATGTTTTCAGCGGCATAGCTCAAGTCTAATAAGGTGGGACCTTCTTTATTTACCCCACACTGATTGCGGAAAAATTGTAGGGAATAATATTTGCCATAGTGCTTAGCAAGCATTTTCAGGCAGGCAAATCCACTGTCTTTGATGTCCAACTGTCGTTCGTTTGGAAATGATTTAAATGGCATAAGGGAAATAGAATAAGAGAACTATAGAAGGGGAAATTGAAAAAGAAAATTTATTGGCTGAAGTCGCCTTTTAGGGCAGTTTCAGCCAATATTTTGTGGGGTATTTTCAAGCTAATGATTAGGACCAGCCTGTTGGAATTGGGTTTGGATTCTGTTTGTTGGTCCAATCAAAATTGAGACTACTAAAACTATGGCCGGTTGACCATGAACTGACGGATCCAAGTATCTCACTCATTTTATAGGTACTTCCGTCCATAAATTGAAGATATTCAACACCTCGATAACTGTTGTTGTTATCAAATTGTCCAAGTACTTTAACTGTTTTGAGACCATTATTGAACTTCATGATTACGTCATTTCCTTCTTTTTCTATGAATGATTTGTTTTGATCAATAATCATATCCATTCGATAAACATCTTGATCACCCCCTTTATCGTCTATGGTATCATAACCACCTCCTAGACCGCCTATGTATAGATCTTGATCTTTTCCACCATAGAAATAGTTTTTACCTCCCTTGCCCTCGTACCGATTGAGCCCATCCAAGCCATAAAAATGATTGTCTTCACTATTTCCAACAAATTTGTCGTTATGTGCTGTACCAATGGCATGTTGGATTTTACGTAATAAGTCAAGCCTTTTTTCATCGGCTAAAGAAGCTGATCCCTTTTCTAAGTTAATAGTTAGCCCCCCATGTATTTTGGCTATTTCAGTTGGTAATTTGGCTTTACTGTAGTCTACAAGATTGGAACCTGAGCCTCCGTCAAGTTCGTCTGTGGCATCGTCGTAGTCTTGAATAAATATGTCATCACCCGAGCCTCCGTAACCTTTATCAGCTCCTCGGCCTAGTCGGATATCATCATTTCCCTCTCGTGCATTGACTTGGTCATCACCGTCTCCTGTATCAATGATATTGCCTTTTTCATTACCTAAAATAATATCATTGAATCTGGTTCCAGTGATATTTTGGAAGCCAGAAATCGTATCGCCTATTCCTTGTTTAGCTGGAAGACGAGCCTTTGATTCGTCGTCTAAATGACTCAGGACGCTTCTATCGTAGTGTATTATTTTCAGATCCGCTAACTGTTTAAAGAATTCATCTTTAAAATAATAGTAAGTCTTACCTGCCTTAAGATCGACTTGTACGCCTAATTTACTCAGGTATGGGGTATCCTTTGTGCAGGAAGAGATGGCGCGTTTGCCATCCTTATCAAACAGATCAGAATTATTTTCAAAGCTTAGCCAGTTATTGCCTGTTTCATCTGCCTCGATGATGTCTGTTAATTCATCTATGCGATGATATACCCGATTGAATCCATTTCCTAGTTTGATTGTTTTAGATCCTTTTCCGGTATATATCGTGTAGGCACCTTTACCCATTCTGAGCTGATCATCTCCGTTGCCGGTGTATATCGTTAAAGATCGATGGCCTGAGGAATCCTGAATATCGATCTCATCGTCGTCGTGTGTGAGTATCAGGTTTTCCATATGTACCACATAGTCGGTTCCGACCAGTTTTTTGTTAGAAAGTGCACCTACTACTATTTTCTCTTTGTCATGAGAGTAGAATAGGCCAGGAGCATAGCGCTCTATTTTAAGATAGCCATCGTCTTGTGATAGAACCTTTAAATCATGATAGAAAGGATTTGTTGAAAGAAGGCTTTTTCGGTCATGCCAAGTCACTTTTATCCCATATTGACTCCTGATAGCGATAAGCTGTTGACCTTTGTGGGTTACCCAAGTACCATGTAGACGCGCTCTGTCTCCATATTGGCTTTCCATAAATTTATACGTTCCATATTTTACATCACTTGGGAGTGGTGTTCCCTTGAGAGAATTTACAAGAAAGAAGGTACGTATGAAAGAATCTTCAGCATAGTCTCCCTTGATAGCGTATTCTATGGTGTCTTTTTGTTGTAAATCGGCAGGATTGTTTTGTGAGTCAAAGTCTGTTCCTCCACATATAAAATTCTCATTGTAATATTCTTCACGCCATTTAGCATGCTTTATTGTGATAGCGACATGATCTTTCCCACCACGTGTACGAATGTGACTCTGTCTATTATTTGTGTGTTGGAGGCTAGTATTGGCTTCGATGATAACTTCATCATTTCCACGACCTAGTTTGATATCATTGGTGTAGCCTATCGCTTCGATCCGTATAGAACGATTCGAATCTGTCAGATCTAAGTAGTTGGTACCTTTTCCAAGGCGGAAACTGGTGATGTTTTTAAGCGTATCTTCGGTTTTCCAATTTTTGACATCCTTATTTTTGACTACACGGAATTGGGTGTTATACTTTTTCGATCCAAGGTGTATCTGTTGTTTTTCTATAGACTCTTCGTATACTAAACCATTAATTGTTTTTTCTGCTGAAAGTGACATGTTTTCATCTTGAAAATCGTTACTTTTTTGAATACGAATACTTGATTGCTCATTAATAAAACTATAATCCACCGCATTGAAACCGCCACCAGCATCAATATCATGACTGCCTGTGCCAAGGAAGAATTTATCATCTCCGTCACCGCTTTTGGCTTTGATCCTAATTGTTGTGACATTACTGTCGGGAACAACTTTTTTACGAGTTTCATATCTTCCGTTAGAACCCTGCATGTAACCACCATTGGGTACATATACTTCATATGTCTCAACTTTATTCAAGACAATACGTGTGGTAAGCTTGGTAAGATCGGCTAAACTGCTATCGCTTCCCAAATTGATATCCCAATTTTTGAGGTTTTCTATGAGTAAATACTCATTTTCCTTATCCTCAAAAAAATAATCATGCCCGTTTACATCCCTGGCACCTACGAATTTTCCAGCATTAACACTTGTCCCAACACCAAGTCTATTACCATTTCCATTGAATACATGTTCAGCAAGCCACCCCTTAATTTCACGACCAATCTTTTTGGCTTCATTCCATATTGATATTTCTCCAGTATCAACTTTTTTCCATTGTACTTCTCCTGGAAGGAGGATTGCGTTAGGACTCGCATAAAGGAGCTGTTTTTTATCATTGGATTTGGAAATCTTGATTATTCCTTTTTTTTGATCGATAGCAATATGTTCTGTAGCTTTTTCTTCGAGTAATTTGCCTTCACTGTTATTAACAAATTCACCCACAAATAACCGGTCACTGGACGATCCATTTTTGTTTTTGTAGAACAGTCCTACGGCCTCATTGATTTGGTCAGTCGTACAAAGTTGCGTGAGGACAAAGGCACGGTCTGCTTGATAGTTATCTAGGAATACTTTAACCGCTTTTCGAAGAGAAGGCTTCAATTGGTTATATCTGTCTTCAAAGGTCCGATCAAAATAATTTTTTCCAGGATTATTGGCTTCCCAGCTTCTAATTTCTGACATGCGCTTGAGCGCGAGTGATTCGATTTCTTGTTGTTGGGCATAGCTCAATATAGAAGATACAGTGGCTCCAACCAGATCGATTGCTAGGGCTATGGGAATTCCGGCTCCAGTGAACATGAGTGCTGTTGAAACGCTCGTGAAAAGAACGTCAACTGCCGTTTTTCCTACCAAAAATCCCAAATCGGAAGCAAATCGGTCTTTGTAAAAATCTGTCAAGAGTTTATAATGATCTTGATCAGGATTTTCCAAAGCTTTTTGAAGTAGATTCTTTTGATGCTGATCTAGGGCATTTAGGGAGGAAACGCCTGTGATTAAATCAGCTGTTAAAAAAGCAATTTGTGCACCTATTAAGCCTCCTTTAACTGTGTTTTTGATGGGAAACTTTTTAATGATGTCATCTATTTCTTCTTTTGGAAGCTTTTTAATGATTTCGCCCATTTTCCCTTTTGGAAGATTGTCAATGATGTCGTCTATTTCTCCTTTTGTCATGGTTTTAAGCGCATCATCTCCTATATTGAGTGTCTTTTTGAGTTTTTCTACAACTTTCCTCTTTAACTCGTCTTGTATACTTTCAACCTGTTTGACAGCAGCCTCCGTAGCCCATGTATGGGCGGCAAGTCCCCCCGAATCAAGTAAAACACTCAAAGTTGATGTAACTTTCATGAAGAGAGGTACGTCTTCGTCTACTAAGTATCTAATATGTTCTGCCCCTTTTCCAAGGATCTCCGCACCGGAAAAAGTGACATGTAATGCCTTATTAATCGCTTTTATCTTCGGGTTATCGAACCATGAACTATTGCTCACCATGCGCCACTCGGCAATGGTTTCGAAAATATCACTGCCAAAATCGCCTAAACGCTCTGTGGTATTGGCTATAGCGGATGCTTTAGCAGATAAAGACCCTTCTGTTTCCGAAGCATATGCTTGCCAAGTAGTTTTAATGGCAAAAAATGTCATAGTCGCTGAGGCGGCTAGGTGCACTTGCCCGGTTCTTTTAACAAGCTTATTATAAAAGCTGCTATTAGTTACTTTGATGGCTAGTCTTGGGTTGGTCTCCATTCCATCTGAAACAACCTCACCCACGCGTACGAATTCACAGGCTACTCTCAACGCACGTACAATCTCTGGATTTGAATTGAACGCGGATAGTTCATTGGAGAATAGGTAAGTTTTAGCACTTAAGGGGTCTATATTATTATCTCCTTTACGAATGCGTTCGATGATCTCCTTAGATTGCCCTGCCGTGAATTTGATATCTTGAAATGCTGATCCTAGTTTCTCTTCTAGTTGGGTATTGATCAGTGCCTCAACTAATTCTATAGTCTCTTTATCTTGTTTTGTTTTTCGTGATGGAGACCAAGCCATCCCGTTTCCGCAGTAGTTTGTT
This sequence comes from Pedobacter sp., assembly GCA_008015505.1. Classification (GTDB taxonomy): domain Bacteria; phylum Bacteroidota; class Bacteroidia; order Sphingobacteriales; family Sphingobacteriaceae; genus Daejeonella. The sequence continues at coordinate 17,122 of SSFR01000003.1, read as the reverse complement.
GACATGTTGAATAAAATAAATCTGAAATAAGACTTAGAGTCTGTTTAAATTTGGCCGCAAATATATTGAATGTAATTAGTCTAAATAAAAATTGATTAAAATAGAGAATATGCAGATCAAACGCGTTTATGAAATTACCATGAGCTGGCACATACAAATGCTAGATTATAGTTCATGAGAGCAAAAGTAAATTGGATATGTTTGGTTCATTTTAAACGATAGATTTGCAAACTAACCTTCAATTGAATTCAGCTCATGAAGAAGATTTTCTTTCTATTACTATTTCCACTTTTACAAGTGCAGATAAGCTTTGCTCAAGAAAATACAGATCCCAATTTGGGAATCATTCCTGCGCCTGTGTCCATTAAAAAGACGGATGGTGTGTTTCGATTAGGGGTATTTATTCAATTGCAAGCTATTGGTTTTGAAAATCCGAGTTTAGTTGCATTTGCAAAAAACATCGTGACAGCGCATACTGATACGCAGCATATTGATTATATCCAGCCCAATATGTACTATCAAATTGTTGTGAATAAAAAATTAGACTTATCAGAAGAAGGTTATCGATTGAGTATTCGTTGGGAAGGGGTGAGGCTTGAGGCTAAAACTGAGCGAGGTTTGTTTTATGGTCTACAAACCTTGTTGCAGCTTTGCCCACAAAAACAAGGATATAGCGAGGCCATTAGCTTGCCTTTAGTTGAAATAGAAGATTATCCCAGATATGCTTATCGTGGGATGCATTTGGATGTCGGAAGGCATTTTTTCCCGGTAAGTTTTATCAAACAATATATTGATCTACTAGCTCAATATAAGTTGAATACTTTTCATTGGCACCTAACCGAAGACCAGGGCTGGCGCATTGAAATTAAAAAGTACCCTAAATTAACCCAAATAGGAAGTTATCGTAATCAAACGCTAATTGGGAATTACCATGATCGTTTTCCACAATGGTTTGACAATATGCGATATGGGGGGTTTTATACACAGGAGGAAGTAAAAGAAGTGGTGGCTTATGCGAACTCTAAGTTTGTGACAGTTATTCCAGAAATTGAAATGCCTGGACATTCTGTGGCAGCTTTGGCCGCATATCCAGAATTAGCTTGTGGTGATAATCCTGGTCCATTCAAGGTGGCTGAGGGTTGGGGTGTTTTTGTAGATGTTTATTGTGCTGGGAAGGAAAATACTTTTACTTTTTTAGAAGATGTACTCAGTGAAGTGATGGATTTATTTCCGAGCCAGTATATCCATATTGGGGGAGATGAGTGCCCAAAAGTGAAGTGGAAAGGATGTGCTTATTGTCAGAAGCGTATACGCGATAAAAAATTAAGAAATGAACATGAACTACAGAGCTATTTTATCCAGCGCATTGAAAAATTTGTCAACTCCAAGGGGCGTAAGATTATTGGATGGGATGAAATATTGGAGGGGGGATTGGCTCCGAATGCAACCGTGATGAGTTGGCGAGGGGTAGAAGGAGGTATTGCTGCTGCTAAGCAGAATCATGATGCAATCATGACTCCGGGCAACTATGTTTATTTTGATCATGCACAAGGTCGAACAGATCAAGAACCAGTATCAATTGGTGGTTATACGCCATTGGAAGAAGTTTATTCGTATAACCCAACACCTACTACACTTGCTCCAGAACAGCAAAAAAGAATTATTGGTGTACAGGCCAATGTTTGGACGGAATACATGAAAACGACTTCAAAAGTGGAATACATGGTTTTGCCTCGGATCTACGCGTTATCTGAAATTGCATGGTCTCCGTTGGATCGAAAAGATTATAATAATTTTTCTCAAAATCGAGTGGCGTTGCATTTGGCTAAATTGGATGGACAGGCGGTCAATTATCGAGTCCCTACAGTTATTGGTTTGAAGGATACGAGTATGGTGGGCTCACAGTTTCAGTTTAAATTAATCCCATCCGTGCAGGGAGCCAAAATATATTATACTATTGATGGTTACACCCCCAGGGAAACGGATTTAATGTATGACCAGCCTCTGGAGATTAAGGTGCCTCAAAATGAAAAGCGCACCTTGAAAGCCATCGTCATTACTCCAAGTGGAAAGCGAAGTGCAGTGACTACTGTAAGTATGGTTAACCATGACTCGTTTCCACCGGTTCCTATTTCTGATACACTTGTTCGGCCGGGATTAAATTATTATTTGGTTCCGGGTGAGTTTGAAACAACCTTAGCTATAGATACACTCCATGCTTCGGAAAAAGGGGTAACCAGCATTTTGAAGCTCACTGGGATTAACAATAAGCCACGTAGTTATGGATTGATTTTTAAGGGTTATATTAATATTTCACAGGATGGGACTTATGTTTTTACAAGTCTTTCCGATGATGGATCAAGAATTTTAATTGACGATCAAGTCATTGTCAATAACGATGGGAAGCATGCCAGCTTTGAGCTTTCAGGAGGTGTAAATTTGCTTAAGGGATTGCACAAGATAGAGATTAGATACTTTCAAACAGGTGGTAGTTCATTTTTGAAACTTTTGATGGCTGAGTCCGGAAAGACAAGAAATGAAATAGCGCCTGCATTATTGTATCATTAATGAGTTTTTGGGGAGATGAATATTTCTGTCATTCAGTTTTTGGACTGGCTTTGGGATAAAAAGAATTCAGCGAGTAAGAGGTCTTCCGGAAAGGTAATTTTAATATTGTTTCTTTGCCCAACAATCAATTTAATTGGGAATCCACTTTTTTCTACAACAGCGGCATCGTCTGTAAATTCAGGATGATAAGCTTGTTGATACGCTTTTTCAAGGATGTCGCTTCTAAAGGTTTGTGGCGTTTGAACTAAGTAGATGTTTTCTCTGCAAAGTGCTGTGGAAGTATCTCCAGAAATTTGTCGGACAGAATCTGTACTGGGAATGGCAGCAATGGCGCTTCCATGTTGCTCAGCTTGCAAAAAAGAATTGGTGATCGTTTGATTATTCACCAATGGGCGCACCGCATCATGAATGGCAATAATTGCGGGACCTTGCACTAGAGCCAGACTATTTTTCACGGAATCAAATCGCTGGTTACCTCCAATAGCTATCGAGTGTGGGATAGTGAATTGATGTGTTTGACAAAGCTCTTCCCAATATGAATGGAAATCATTAGGCAATGTGATAATAATTTTTGGACTTAACTCAGACTGATGAAAAGCCGCTATGGTATGCATCAATACGGGCTTCTGATTGAGCAACATGAATTGCTTTGGCAGTTCAGATCCCATGCGAGTACCCGATCCTCCACCAACAATAATGGCGATGTATTTTTGGGCGTATTGAGGCATGGGGTTAATTTACGAATTGCAATATGAAAGCCGCTCTCCTCTGGGGGCTTAGCAAGGCCTTTTTCTATATAATTAGCATGGCATCACCATAGCTGTAAAAGCGATATTTCTCTTTAACGGCTACTTCATACGCATTCATCACGTGTTCATACCCCCCAAAAGCTGCAATCATCATCAAGAGCGTTGATTCTGGTGTATGGAAATTTGTGATCATACAATTAGCAATGCTAAAATCGTATGGAGGGAAGATAAATTTACTCGTCCAATCACTGGCCGGATTTAATGTTTTATGAGCAGAAACAGAAGATTCGATGGCCCGCATGGTTGTTGTACCTACGGCACAAACACGTTGTTTTTCTTCGATAGCTCTGTTTACAATATCTGCATCCTTTTGTTCAATGATAAATTGCTCTGAATCCATTTTATGTTTCGTTAGGTCCTCAACCTCTACAGGTCTGAAGGTCCCCAAGCCAACATGTAAGGTGATTTCTGCAAAATTAACACCTTTCAGTTCAAGGCGTTTCATGAGTTCACGACTAAAGTGTAAGCCTGCCGTCGGTGCTGCTACAGCGCCTTCATTTTTAGCGAAAATGGTTTGATAACGCTCTTTATCTTCAGGAGTGACTTTGCGTTTAATATATTTTGGTAGGGGTGTTTCGCCTAGGATTTCAATATTGCGTCTGAATTCTTCATCTGTACCATCAAATAAGAAACGAATGGTACGACCACGCGATGTCGTATTATCCACCACTTCGGCAACCAGTAGATCGTTGTCTCCAAAATAAAGCTTATTCCCTACGCGTATTTTGCGTGCAGGATCAACCAGCACATCCCATAAACGCAATTCTTTATTGAGTTCACGAAGTAGAAATACTTCAATGGTTGCACCGGTTTTTTCTTTGTTGCCATACATGCGTGCAGGAAAAACTTTGGTGTTATTCAAGATCATGACATCTTTATCATTGAAGTAGCCCAATACGTCTTTAAATATTTTATGCTCAATGGCTCCTGTCTTCTTATCTAAGACCAGTAAGCGGGCCTCGTCACGAGCTTCAGCAGGAGTGTAAGCGATTAAAGATTCAGGTAAATCAAACTTAAATTGAGATAACTTCATAAAATGCGGAGCAATAATAATTTTGAAGGCGTAAAGTTAGCGTTTTTTTGAATAGTGCATGCGCATTTTTAGAACCGCAGGGTTCAGCTAAAATGTGGCCATAAACCATAGCACATGGGGCCTTATAGTTGAAGTCAAAATAAATTTTTGACCTCGGCAAGTAATTGATCCCTTTTGATAGGGACTACACCAACATATTCACATACGAGTCCGCCAGCTAAATTGGCAATTAGTACTGTTGAAAATTCATCTAAGCCGGCTGCTAAACAAAGTGTAGCACTGGCTACAACTGTATCGCCAGCTCCTGAAACATCTGCAATATCACGTACATGAGCAGGGACTATTTTTTTTCCTTTCTTAGAGCTCATATAGGCACCCAGTTCGGATAGGGTGACCATTATCATTTTAGCATTCAGTTGCTTTTGCAGTACATCGATAGCATCTTCCAATTCGTGGTTTTGTTGGGGATTAATATCAATTTTTAAGCCTTCTCTTAATTCTTTTAAGTTGGGTTTGAAAAGAGTGACGCCTTTGTAGTGTAAAAAATTTCTTTTCTTGGGGTCTACGACAGTTATGATATGCTTCTTTTTTGCTAACCCGACGGTGAGCTTAATTAACTCCTCTGTGATTAAACCCTTATCATAATCCTCGAAAATAATGGCGTGGATTGTTTGGTTTTCAATAATCCGTTTGATTCTGTCGAATACCAATGTAGTGGTCTCAGGAGAAATAGCTTGATCAGTTTCGGAATCAATGCGTACGATTTGTTGATGATGGCCAATCACACGCGTTTTAACTGTTGTTGGGCGACCTTTAACTTGGACAATACCTTGATTACTGAGGTTCTGGGCGTTCAGTAGTTGCTGGAATTGGTTGCCTTCTATATCGTCTCCAATCACAGAACAGATCAAGGGGTTTGCTCCTAGTGATTGTACATTGAGTGCGACATTAGCAGCTCCACCCAATCGGCTTTCTTTTTTTATAGTGGAAACAACTGGTACTGGGGCCTCGGGTGAAATACGATCGACATGTCCCCAGATATAGGTATCGATCATTACATCTCCAACAATTAAAATATTTAGCGTGTTGAACTTATCAAATAACTTTTGCATGCACAGGGCGAAACTAGCTTAATTTTTTCAACGCTGTTTGAATACGTTTAATCGCTTCTCGGAGCTTCTCTTCAGAAGCAGCATAAGAAAGACGGACAGATTTCGGATCACCAAAGGCATCTCCTGTAACAATAGCTACATGGGCATTGGCTAAGATGTAGTTACAGAGATCAGAAGCATTATGAATAGTCTCTCCATTATAGGATTTTCCAAAATAATAAGTCACGTCTGGGAAAAAGTAAAAAGCACCTTGTGGTAGATTTGTTTTTAGTCCAGGGATTTTTTGAAGGAGTTCAAAAACCAGATTACGGCGTTTCAGGAACTCGCTTTGCATGGCTAGCACTGTATCTAGCCCACCGGTATAGGCAGCAATGCCAGCACGTTGGGTGATGGAACAGGTTCCTGAGGTGACCTGTCCTTGCATTTTGTCGCATGCAGTAGCTATTTCTTTGTTTGCTGCTAAGTAGCCAATTCTCCATCCTGTCATGGCGTAGGCTTTAGAGAAGCCATTGATCAGGATGACACGTTCTTTTATGCCTGGAAATTGAGCAATCGATTCGTGTTTTTCTATAAAGTTGATGTGCTCATAAATTTCGTCGGATAGAATATAAATATTCGGATTTTGCTCAAAAACTTTTGCTAGTCCAGCCAATTCAGTTTTGGAATACACACTACCTGTAGGATTGCAAGGTGATGAAAACATGAAAAGTTTGGTTTTTGAGGTAATGGCACTTTCAAGTTGCTTCGGGGTGATTTTAAAATCCTGATCAACGGTAGTATTTATAAATACAGGTACTCCATCAGCAAGCTTGATGACTTCTGAATAAGATACCCAGTAGGGAGTGGGTATAATAATTTCATCACCAGGGTTGATGGTGCATAGAATAGCATTGGCAATGGCTTGTTTGGCACCTGTTCCAACAACGATTTGATCAAAGGAGTAGTCCAAATTATTTTCACTTTTCAATTTGGCAGCGATTGCTTTTCGTAACTCAGGATAGCCCGGAACAGGGGTATAATAGGTGTAATTAGCATCGATAGCGTCTTTGGCAGCTTGTTTGATGTGATCTGGCGTGTGAAAATCAGGCTCTCCAAAACTAAGATTAATCACATCGATGCCCTTTGCTGCGAGCTCTCGTCCCATCTTGGCCATTTTGATGGTTTGTGATTCGGTAAGTCGATTAATTCGATCAGATAATACGCCCATATGCGATGAAATAAAAACAAATATACTTATTCTGATGGGCGTTGTTGTATGTCGACCTTAATGAGTGTAAGTTTGGCTATTCAAAGTTTCATTTTAATTGTAACTCGCGAAATTTTATTCTAAGATGGCATTAAACTATATCTGGATCGCTTTTTTTATTGTCGCTTTTACTGTGGGGGTGGTCAAATTTGTTTTCTTGGGAGATACGGAAATATTTAAGTTAATGGTAGATGGACTATTTGACTCGACCAAATCATCGGTGATGGATATTGCGCTTCCTTTGATTGGAACAATGGCTTTTTGGTTGGGAATCATGAATGTGGGCGAAAAGGCTGGAGCTATTCGATTCTTGTCGCGTATGGTGGGGCCTTTTTTTAGTCGGTTGTTTCCTGAGGTTCCCCCAAATCATCCAGCAACAGGGCAGATGATGATGAATTTTTCGGCTAATCTCTTGGGACTAGATAATGCAGCTACTCCATTGGGGCTTAAGGCCATGGGAAGCTTGCAGGAGCTCAATCCAGAGAAAGAGACTGCTTCGAATGCGCAAATCATGTTTTTAGTGCTGCATACTTCTGGTCTGACCTTATTGCCGATTAGTATTATTGCCCAACGTGCTATTCTGGGGGCTAAAGACCCCGCCGACATTTTTATTCCATGTATTATAGCTACTTATGTGGCTACGGTGGCCGGTTTGCTAATCTGTGCTGTATGGCAAAAGATAAATCTGTGGGATCGTGTGGTGATGTTATGCCTAGGGGGACTTTCCGCTTTTATAGGTCTACTGGTATGGTATTTTGTGGTTTACTTGAGTAAGGAACAATTGACGGAAGTATCGAAAGTATTTAGCAATGCGATGCTTTTATTTATTCCAGTTTTGTTGATTGCGGGGGCAGTATGGAAAAAAGTGAATGTTTTTGAAGCATTTATTGAAGGGGCAAAGGGAGGGTTTGAAACCTCTGTGAGAATTATGCCTTACTTGGTGGCTATGCTTGCTGGAATTAGTGTTTTGAGGTATTCAGGGGCTTTGGGCTTGTTGGTCGATGGATTTAAATGGGTGTTTGTTCATTTAGGTACGGATATTCGTTTCACAGATGCTTTGCCTGTCGCTTTTTTAAAGCCATTGACTGGATCAGGCGCGCGTGCGATGATGCTCGAATCGATGAAAACCTTTGGTGCGGATTCATTTGTAGGTAGGCTTTCCTGCATATTTAATGGTTCGGCTGATACCACTTTTTATATTGTGGCACTCTATTTTGGTTCGGTAGGGATTAAAAAGTCGAGATATGCTATCACTGCGGGGCTTTTGGCTGATTTAATAGGTGTAGTTGCAGCTGTATGTGTGGGGTATTTGTTTTTTGGTTGATGATATATTTAGATAAGGCCTATTTTCGTAATTCTAGAGTACTACTTTTGCTGCTTATGATCAGAGCAGCATATAGCGATAAGCATATCGTGGTCGATATACTCACAAAAGCCTTCGACCATAACAAAAGCGTCAATTTTGTAGTCAAGCAAGACAAAAACAGAATTCGTAGAATCAGCGAGTTGATGAGCTATTCGTTTGAAATGTGTTTTGCATTTGGGGAGGTGTTTTTATCACCTGAGCGACATGCTTGTGCTTTGATTCTATTTCCAGATGAACAACGAACTACCTTAAAGACAATCTCTTGGCATATTGAGCTCATTTGGAAGAGTATCGGAGTGATGAATGTTTGGAAGGTACTCAAAAGATCTACTCTAATTAAGAGACAGTATCCAGACGAGCCAATCTGTCATTTATGGTTTGGTGGGGTGGATCCAAGCTATCAGAGGCGGGGAGTAGCTAGCAAATGGCTGAATGAGCTTGTCCGAGAAGATATTTCTAGAAATCGTCCACTCTTTTTGGAGACCTCAACGCAGCAGAATTTGTCACTCTATCAAAAATTTGGTTTTCAAATCTATCAGCAGCTAGAAATAGCTGGGCACATGCTATACTTGATGAGAAGGGAGCCAAAATATATTGATTTGAAAGGAGTACAAGGAGAGTAGAATAGGTATAAAAAATGAAAGAGGGTTTTTGTTTTTTGTGTACCTCCATCAGGAGTAAGTTTTTGTTTGTAACATTCTTATTTTTAGATTTTTGTAAACTTAGGGTGAAATAATACGATGTTTTATTCCACCCATTTATTGCCTACCTCAACTTAAACCCCATCTCATCAGCCAAGGCTTGCACATGCAACATAAAGACACCTAACTTGTCCATTACTTCTGTGGGATAGGTCACATCAAACTGGATTCTATGTTCCTCTTTGCCAATACTAGACTCACTAAGTTCTGGAGTAGCATTTTTGGTAACGGCGGGTTTGAGTAGATCGAAAAAGTTATAATCCAATTGCTCACTTAAAGTCCAAAGTTGACTGATCCACATATCATTTTTTTTTAATAAAGTGTAGACATTTCTAGTCGTTGTTCCCATTGCTTCAGCTATTTCTTCTACAGATATATTTTTCTTACGACGCAGATTATCTATCCTATTTCCCAATTGTATTTGCACAGATGACATATTTTTAAAAATTTAAATTACTTAATAATGAGATAGTTAGATGATTTGTTAATTTTTATTATTGAAATATTTTTTCACTTGTGAATTTTTTTATCATCTTTGAAATGTAACTTCAATTACAAAACTAACACAATTACTACCTAAACCAATCCCGAAAATGCGTCAAAAGAATTCATCACTAGGAAAGAGGGATCTAAACAAAATTCGTCGTAGCCTTCCAAAGGGATGGCAAAATCAATCAGCAGCAATGACCAACAAAAGCCATTCTACTGTAAGCATGGTCATGATCAAAAAGAGAAATAACACTCTGGTGATACAACAAGCCATTGAACTATGCAACCTACCAGAGCAAGAAAAAACTATTCTTAAAATCAAATTGAATCCAGTTCTATGAATTTAATCGATCACAATCAAAAGCTACCAGCAGGTCTAGTAGACAATGGCGTTGAATTTTTTGTCTATCAAAACGAAATCCGCTGTTTACACCAAGGTAAAACCTACACCTTCGAAAACATCCCTGCGCAAATCTTGGAAATCATCAAAGAAGATATGCTTAAAAACCCAAAAGCTTTAAAAGCATTGGCGGATTGGGATATTACTGATCCAGATGCTCAATTCAGACAATATATTATTTGTCGCTTTGGTGGATTCGATCAAAATCCGGACATCACTGCCGATGGGATGATCATTCATTCGGAATATATCGAGTGTGGACGACGTGGGAAATGTCCTCATGAGGGAAAGCTCTGTGCATCTATTCAACTAAAAAACGGCATACTCAGCAGACGTGATCTAGAAGTATTGAAATTGATCGGACAAGCTAAGCTTGATAAAGAAGTTTGTGCCGAATTATTCATTGCAGAAGACACCCTTCGATATCATAAAGAGCAAATCTGTCAAAAAGCTGGAATTTGGGGAAAACCTGCCTTAGCTATCCTAGCCCATCAACTCAACCTAGTTTAAATCCACAAAATCGAACCACACTATGATTAACACCGAAGCCATAGACTCCATGCTGGAGGAGCTCCATCAATGCCAAAAGAAAATCTCTTTTTTAGAATCTAGCCTTACAAAGGTGGAAAGTGCCCATACAAACATAGACTATCCCGAAGATGCAGTAGATCTTTTAGCAAACAAACTCAGAGAAACGCTCCAACAGCTTATAGAAAGAGAAAAAGCAGCTGCGCGCTTTATACACGATCTTTTAGCTCTTGAATATGAACAATTGGAAATGGGGCCTGTTTTGAAACAGCTGCACAGTTAAAAACATGTTTTTACCAAAAACAAAAAACGCGCTGTCCCGCGTGTCCCGTCTGTCCCATGACTATTTTATTTATTTAATTATCTATATATCAATATATTATAAATAAACAAAAGCTAAAAACATGCTTTTTTATGGGACAGAGCGGGACAGCATGGGACAGGCGATTGAATAAAAAATCATCCAAATGCTCCAATATTCACACCATACACATCTTTTTTATAAAATGCTTTTGCATATCTCAAATAATAATCGCACGTTTGAAGCGCAGAATGAGACGGAGCAATCCAACTCGAATTTCATTAATCCAAATAAACCCAGGCGATCAGGTGCAAGTCCTGCAACTTCGGATTATCCGGCTCGTTCTGCAGCGACCTGGGCTTTATTTACAATTTTTAATCTCATGCAGAACGAGAAAAAAACACCCAAAACCAAAAAGATCACTTTACCGATCATCAAAACAGAACTTGAAGATGCAAAGCCAGATCAAAATTTGCATTTCTCAAATAATAATCGCACGTTTGAGACGCTAACCGAACTGGAGCAATCCAATTCAATTTTTCTTAATCCAAATAAAACCCAGGCGAACAGGTGCAAGTCCTGCACTTCCCGGTTCTCCGGCTCGGTTAGCAGCGACCTGGGCTTTTATTTACAACAACAATCTCATATGCTAACCGAGAAAAAAACATCCCGCGAAATCTACAATCCACAAATCATCAAAACAGAAATTGAACCATCTGGCCTGATTGCTGTTCATGCCCGAAATGGTCTAGTGAAGATCAAGGTCACCTGTAGTGATCCAGCAGATGTCGAAAAGATCATCGCATCTCTCTTAAACCCCTACCAGCAGCAATAGTTTCAGCCAATCAAATCATTAAACCCCATTGAAAAATGAAGAAATTCTCATTTTACAGGAAAGGTATTATCAATATAGTTCCTTCTTTAGACATCGATGTCAAGTACGCCATTAAGCTTATTCGCGGTCATGAGTACAAAGAAGATATCGAGCGAATACGAAGCTCTGACAACCCGCATACAAGGAGCGTGATCAAAAAACACTTGGACTATTTCACATTCTCTGGTCGATTCAAAAAGCGTCTGACCGAAAGTTTAATCGAACATAGTGGCATTCTTTGTCTCGATTTTGACGACATCAACCCCGAGGAATATTTCGACTATGTTTGTCAGCAAGACTTCACCTTAGCCTGCTTCCGCTCACCCGGCGGAAATGGGCTCAAAGTGCTGGTCAAAATTCAACCTCGCTTGCATTTACAAAGCTTTGCTGCACTAACTAAGTTCTTTGAGACAGCCTCACTCGTGGTCGACCAATCGGGAAAAGATGTCGCGCGCGCATGCTTTGTAAGCCATGATCCACAGGCGTATTTTAATCCGGATAGCAAACTATTCACCCTTGAAGTTGCTCAAGAGAAATTAGCAACGCTAGTTATTAACGATGAGCAACGTATTGAACAGGAAGAAAAGCGAGCAGTCAGCAGTAGAGATTACGAACGTCTAAAAAACTTAAAACGAGTAAACTTTTGTGTGGAACAAATCGAAGCTGGGAAGATTGATATCAGTGCTGATTATGACGATTGGTTGTTGATCGGATTTGCTCTAAGCACATTGGGAGAAGAAGCTCGCGAATTGTATCACCGTGCAGTACAATATAATGACGGATATGACCAAGCCGAAGCAGATAAAAAATTTGATGATGCATTGGCAAAGACTAAATTCAAAAACCCCGCTAAGTTTTTTGCGCTTTGCAAAAATCATGGGATCAAAATATCCTTACCCAAGACCATCGAGGAAGCCAAGGCCGAAGCCGATTATTCAGCAATTATTGGCAAAGAAGAAAATGTACAGGACTACTTAAAATTTGGCATTTGGGAAAATGAAGGCAGCTATTGGAGCCTAGACTTAAAAGGAAAGAAGGTTAATATCTCTAATTTCAACATGCGCATCCTGTATCATGTGGCCACTAGTGAGGAAGAAGCTTTCCGTTTGGTGGATATTAAAAATATTCATGGTCATGCGACAGTAGTCAAAATGAATACCGATGACTTTATCTCAGTAGCCAGCTTCAAAAAGGTGATTGCTCGGCAAGGAAACTTCCTGTTTTTTGGTAGCGAAGCCGATTTATGTCGTCTGCAAGACAAGCTACAACGTGAAGAACGCCCTACCAAGCTGGTGAAGCAACTGGGCTGGCATAAAAACGGTCAGTTTTACGCCTTTGCCAATGGGATTTTTGATACGCATATCCAGCAGTTTCTGCCGATTGATGAATATGGGATAGTGGAACATTACGTAACAGATTCACAGGGCAACAAACATCCTCAAAACTACTTCATTCCTGCACTATCAAACATGTTTTCCGACAAAGAAGATATGTATGTCAATTACAAGAAATTCATTTTTAAGGCACCCAATACACCAATAAGCTTCGAAACTTGGGCCAAACAGTATGCGTTAGTTTATAACCAACCGGGGTGCTTAGCCATTGTGTTTTACATCATGTCCATTTTTTCAGATATCATTTTTAAAGACATGGGTAGACGTTTCCCCCTACTTTTTGTTTACGGAAAACGAGGCACGGGTAAGGGAACCATGATTGGTTCGCTGATGCGGATGTTTGGTGAAGGGCAAGATCAAATTATGCTGGGTGGAGCCAGCACAGTAGTTGGATTTATGCGCAAACTGAGTCAGTTTTCTAATGCTATTGTTTGGATGGATGAGTACAAAAACAACTTAAATTCTAAGGCGATTGAGTCCTTGAAAAATATTTTTGATCGAATCGGTTATGAACGAGGTAAAAAAGACAACACATTCAACACCGAAAGCACCCCCATTCAGTCCGCTTGCATTATATCAGGGCAAGAAATGCCAACGATTGAAAATGCTTTTTTTACCCGATGCATGTTGATTTCATTAAAAGAAACCAATTTCACAGAAGCTCAGCGCGAAGAGTTTAGAAAACTCCAAATGATGGAGGAAAGGGGCCTAAGCAACATCACGGTCGAGCTGTTGCGCCATCGCACTTTATTTGAAAAGCAGTTCAAGGGCATCTTTGAGGCTGAGCAAAAAAAACTAATCAAGTCAGTCAATAACAATGATGTGGATGATCGGATATTCATGAATTATGCAGCCTTAATAGCTACTGCTGAGCTGATCGCTACGAAAATAAATCTGCCTTTTCATTTGACCGCTTTTAAAGAGGATGTGAAACAAACCTTGATTAGCCAGTTTGCTGTACTCAAAGGCTCTGATGACACCTCCAAATTTTGGGATGTGGTTGAATACCTATTCAATGCCTATAAACTCGTAGAAGACCGGCATTTTGTTTTAAAAGATGGTTATCTGTTTATCCGTGTGCAAGATATCTATCACGACTACGCCAAGGCTTTACAAGAGCGCAAAGACCCCAATATGCTGGATAAAGCTACCTTGGAGAAGTATCTAGAAAGCGATGCTAAAACTTTTGTTGCTCGAATAAGAAAGCATTTTGGAGGCAAACGCGCCTGGTGTTTCCAGTTTAAGTACAATGAGCTAGGCATTGATTTAATTAGAAATGAGAACACCAGTCTGCTGAAAGCAAAATATGCTGAAATGGGCATTGAGTATGGAGAGGAGGAGGCCGTTTTAGTTCCGTCTAAAAATGATTTGTATTTCTGAAAAAATTATTGCAGGTTTGATGTGCACAATCAGCTGGAGCAATCCAGTATTTTCTTAATCAAAATAAAGCTCAGGCGCCCGGTGAAAGTCCGGCTATTATCCGGTCATCCGGCTGATTGTGCAACGACCTGAGCCTATTTACAAAAACCTAAAAAATGCACAATCAGAAAACAATCACCTCAAAAAAAATCTTCGGAGAAACCATTGTCGACGAAAGAATCAGCACAGCAAGTGGCCTAAAGGTCATAAAAACAGGATCTGAAAGCTTAAATTTTGATACATTCACGGTCATCACGCCATTTAGAAGCATCACGATCGAAACGGTAGCAGCTGTGTTTAGCAATACCAAACTGTTGGAGCAAGCATGGCCCGAGACTGCTATCCAAAAACAACAATAGTTTTAAAAAGCATTTATTTTTTAGATGCCCGGCTTCAAAAATGTCGGGCATTTTTTATGGGCGCGGTGTCAAAAGTGGATTTTTTTTTAGACTGTGTATCGTCCTAAAAATAGTCGATAGTGGCATAAAAAAATAGAATTTGTTAAATTTGAAATAAAAAACAAATGAGTCTTGTCGTTGATTGTGTCACGATTGAGGATCTTGAAGGCCTGGCAAAATTAGCACGCGCGACGTTTATTGAGTCTTATGCGCAGGTTGATGATCTGGTCTATTTAAAAAAACACCTCGAGAAAAACTGCACGCTTAAAACCATTAAAAAAGAGTTCAACACACCGCGAGTTCATTTTTTCATCGCTAGAGTTAACGAGCAACCTGTTGGATTTTGCAAATTGGTAAGCGATGAAGATGAAGATCACCCTTTATTGAAACAGCAACGATGTATCGAGTTGGAGCGCATGTATGTACTGAAAGAATTTCAAAGCTTGCATGTTGACAATGCGCTGATGCACATGGTTTTAAATTTTGCTTCTGAGCATTTATTTGAAACTATTTGGCTAGGCGTTTCAGACAAAAATGAAGGTGCAAAACGTTTTTATGGACAATGGGGATTCATCTATTTTGATACGCATTTATTTGATTTTGGAGGCGATATTCAAACGGATATTTTGATGAAAAGGCCAGTTAAAATAAAGGATGTAGGCGAACAAGCTGAATTTGATCAGCCCCTAAGTTGGATATCCAAAATCAAGAAATATATTAATATACTAATTAGATAGATTAAATATAAATAAGCTCTGCATTAATATTTATTTATATTCGCGTATGTTCACGCCTTCTCCTCAAAACAAAAATGTCTGTATAGGTAGTTTACATCAATTTTACAGTCAAAGAAAAGTCCATTTCATTAACGAAGTTAGGAGCGAGCGGGTATGACTCTAGAAGAATGCGTGTCTCATTTCCCCAGCATGTGTGGTCTTTTCATACTCATTTATTCAGTAATAATTTTGTTCAAGGAATACAAAAAAGGGCATAGTGAACTAACAAAAAAAGGCCAGATTATATTTCTTTCAATCACGCCTTGGGTGATGGTTTCCTTGATAGATATTGGTTTTATCCAGCCACAATGGATTATTCATGTCGTTTTTAGTAGCAGTTTGTTGATTTTTAATGCCTTGTTTATTAAAAATTTTGTTCGTTCAGAAGTTAAATTCATCAAAAGGACTAAATCGCAATTGTCTAATAGTCTTGAAAAATTTATTATAGACATAGAAGATCAAGAAGTTTTAAAATCGTTGAATCCTTTGGCATTCGACCATAATTTCTTTTATAGAGATCAAGTTTTGCAAGAAGGCGACGCGCTTATATTCGATTATGTCTGTCAATACTTTAATTTTTCTGCAAAAGAATACGAAATTGCTAAACAAATTAAGGCTGATTTTGGAGTTAGCATAAAAGAAATAGCTAAAAAACAAAATATATCTGTTAAAACTGTGGACTGTCACATCGCTAATATTTACCAAAAAGCAAGTGTTCCAAAAACAAAACACTGGAGAGTTCGCCGCGTTCAATTAGTAGAAAAATTGAGTAATCTTCCTACGAACTGATATTATTTTCAAATAGCTAATCGTAAATGATGCGTTTTAGACCTAAAATTAGCACCCCTAAGTGTGTACTAAGTGTAAAAACAGGGCCCCCTAGGTGTAAAAACAGGGTGCGTTTCTTTAAATAAATGGTTTTTGTACGCTAGTATTGCCGAATATTTATTAATTAAAAATTATATTGTTTTAATGAACTGGAAGCAAACCAAAGGCATTACATCATGCACACAAAAACATGTTGAACTAACACCTGCCGATCTATCTAGCCTTTTAACTTCATGTAAAGAAATAGGTCTTTCCTTGGAAGATTTTGAAACTACCTTTCAACATGTTATTGACCGTATGATTGAAGGAACAGACGACCGCTCTCCTTCACGTGATTTAAAAATCTTATTCAAATTTTTACAGCAAGTCTCTTTTTACTTCAAAGGAATGATTAAAATAGACGAAGGCACTATATAGTATATTCAAATTGTTTTCACACTTTTCCTGCCAGAAAATCTAGTTTATCGGGATTTCTGGCAGGAAAGCGAATTATTTTTTCTATAAAGAATTATTTTTTCAATATATTTGACAGAAAAGTGCTAGAGTATGTACATCATCCGCATCCCTATTTACCCATATATACGTAGTTATTTAGAGGTACAATATGGCACACGCATCTGTATTTATGATCATAACTACGTTAGTTCACTACTTCGTAGTATGCTCAATAAGTTTGATAAAAAAGACCCGACAAAGGTGAAACCCTGTCAAAAACTCAATCTGGGTGCAACATTTGACTTTGATATAGGTAAAAATACATTGGGAACTCATCTAACCAATGAGGATATTAGGCGTTTTTCAAACGCGATAGACCTTCTAATTAGGCAAGAAATGTATCGATGGTGCAACCACCCCAATGCTACTGATCAAGTAGTTGACT
>SSFR01000022.1 GCA_008015505.1 Pedobacter sp. | reverse complement strand
TGAATTCAAGGTAATAATGGGCAAATGAGCTCCAACTCTACTCGACAAACGCACCGATGGACCCTCGATCTGCAAACGCAAACGAACATCTGTCGTGCGATAGAAGTCTTGATTGGTGAGTAATACCACTAGTTTTTCACTGCTGCCATTGTACCATTGTGGTAGATTCAGCGTATGTGGTGGGTATAATTGGGTGATCACTTGTACGGGATATTGCTGGGCAATAACTGTTTGGATAGAAAGCAGCACCATTAGCATGATGCAGCCCAGTAGACGGAGAAGGTTCATAGGTGGGTAGAAAGATGATTCTCAGTTTATTTGATTAAAATGGCTGCAATGCTACACATTTTTTGGAGTACTATAAGAACCTTTTTAAAACAAGATCTATTTTCTGCTTCCAAGAATCAAGCAACGCCTCATAAAGCTTAGTCACTTTCGAAAACTGAAACCGCACACCGCCTGAGGGAGTAATCAATCGCGCAAAATAAATCTGATGTCGATTAGCTGCTTGTTCAAGCAAATGAATTTGATACTCTATTTTACCAGGAGCCCGCTGATTGGTAACAAAAATCCCTTTAAGCTTTTGCTTACGAGCTATCACTCGAAGGATTTCAGAAGTATTCCATACAATTTGCTGGAATCGAACCAAATCTCCATCTGATTTACTTTTTAACCAACATTGATGCTGAGCGTTTTGAGGATTTGCATCTTCAATATTTCGAATCAAATCCGTAACACCTATTTGGTGCTGCTGCAATAGCTGTTGCCACTTAGCCACATCCAAAGTGCGCATCTTCTGCAATGCCCAAATTTCTGGAACTAAATCCCAGAAATAGTTATTTTTTGTTCTACCATAGAAATAGGATGCATTTTCACCTGTGGAAAAATCCCATACTGGATTAAATGTCCCAATAAACAAATAATCAAATTCCCAGTCAGGAAGTAAACTATCAGCAGCATGATAGCCTAAAAATCGATGTGGACAGGACACTGAGGAATACTAAATTGAGAACTAGTTCGAAAAAAATTCTCAGCTGGCGGTTTCAAGGTTTAACATTATCAGCAACGATTGGATATTTAAGCCCATTAGCACTTGTTAACTCAGCAACAACAGAGCCCAAAATTATCTCGACTTGTGCTTTTACTGGAATTCGATTACCATCATCGGTAATCCATAGATATAGTTTACTATTCTTCTTAAAAATTCGTCCGGGCTGGATCGAAGGGTTAAACTTCAAACAATTCATATAGCCTAAGTTTGTTTGAATTCGCTCCTTGCCCACATAGGTGATATCTACCTTAGCAACCTCATTGGTTAAATAATAGTTGATGCTAAACATATCTCCCTCCTTAATTTTTGTTAGGTCCAAACTCCTGGCAAAGTAATAGGCCGAAACCAAATCAAAGGTTTGTTTCTCGCATTTTAGGGTACTCGTATTGCATACAATCTGCCTTTTGTCCTGATAAAATCTGGCTTTGTCATTCCGCCTGTATCCACCCTCTCTAATATTATCTGTGTACAAATAAGGCATCAAATCTTCTCGATCGATATACGAATCATAACGATCTCGTACTTTATTAAAAAGTGCAAAAATTCCTGCTGTATGTCCTTCTCCAGATAAATGAAAAACAGGATTATTATCAAACTTTAAATCACTATCATCCACACGAACACTCGCTTCCCCTGCTGTGAAAACACCATATCTCACCTTATATTTTAGCTCTTCACCGACCTGAAAAACGAGCTCTTTTTTCTTTTGAAGCTCTTGCGCACTTAATTGATGTCCAAATGTGAGCATTAAGAAAAAAACTAATCCAGATTTAGGGAGATATATTTTCATACTAATGATTAAACCTTACGTTTATAAATGGGTACCGTGGAACAGGGTTCTCCATACATCACACTCTTAGCTACAGTGGTTAATTTGAAAGTTAGTTCAACAAATGATGAAACGGGTACTGGTACATCCCCACAACCCTTCACCACTATACGCTGATCACGATATTGCTCTAAATCCACCTGCGCCAAAGCCCGATCAAATACGACAGTTTCCAATGTTTCCAAGCTGCCAAAAACAACCCCTTTTGCATAGGGACTAAGCTTACAAGCTAACAACATATATGCCCAAGTAGGTACAATGGCATCAGAGGAACAAATAATAGCTACATATTGATCTCGATATTTAGACCAATCTTCATTTTTGATCATCTCACGGAAGTCTTTTTCCCTTAATACCAGGCCCTGAAAAAGATGTTCTTTGATATCATACAACACTCGTTCTCCTTTAGGATACAAATCCGCTAGATCAAATGTAATTAAGTTACTTCCTGCAACTTTATTGATGATTTCTTTTTGTATATCCATCTCGTTTTAAATAAAAATCCGGAAAAGAAATTAACTTTCTTTTCCGGATACAATTTAAGCATGTTATATCTAGCCAATCTTAAAAGAATCGAATACGATTATCCTTAATATTTGCTCGATCAATGAGCACCTTGTAGGCTTCACTACTGGCACGCTGCAAAAGATTTTGAGCAATTTGCTGCTTCTGCCTCAAGACATTACTCAAGGGGCTTGGATTAGTAAATCGAGTCACTACAAATGCATATACACCATGATCGCCATCTATTGCTTTAGATAACTTATTCGGCTGGGAACCAAACAGTGTACCAACCAACTTGCTTTCCTGACCAATCCCAGGGAGTATTGGATTGGCAAAAACAATATTTTCTACAGGAACAACTGATTTGTTCAATTTTGCTGCTACTTGATCAATAGATGAAACTCCGGCAAGAGCATGATCAAGCTTTTCCAACAGTAACTTTGCTTTCACGCGGTTTACAACCAAGGGTTTAATTTGCTTTTTCACTTGCTCCAAAGACAAAGTTCCTTTAGGCTGAATGCTTAATAGCTTAGCTATCACAAATTTATTACCGGATTCAAAAATTTGTTTTGCTATATCTCCTTCTGATGCTTTGTAAGCCCAGCGTATTATTTCTCGTGGACTATCTATTCCTGGAATTGAGGCCGAATTGGGCAATACATTTTCAGCAAGTAACTTAGGATGTTTCATCTTTTTAGCCTGTTCATCAAATGACTCAGCATCATCTACATTACTTAAAAAAGCAGATGCTTTCGCATAGTAGTCTTGCTGTGTTTTGGAACTACTCACTAAAGCTTTATCCACTAGAGCTACTTTCACCACTTTTGATGCTCCTTTTTGATTATCAATTCGGATAACATGTACACCAAACTGTGTAGTAATAACTTTCAGATCACCCGACTTACCGTTAAACACCGCCTCTTCAAACTCGGGTATCATTGCGCCTCGACCAAATGTTCCCAAACTACCTCCTTTGTCTTTTGAAGCATCTGTACCATATTTTGACGCTAGGCTAGCAAAACTCTCGGCCCCAATTTGAATGATATTTCTGATTGAGTCTGCCTTTGCTTTTGCTTTTTCAATACCCCCCTCCGCTGTCGGATTGATTAAAATATGACTTGCCCGAACTGAATCTGGGGATATTTTTCCATCCAAAACTTTTACCATGGTATAAACACCATTGCTAAATATCGGCCCCACCAGTGCTCCTCTACTAGCCTCAAAAACCACAGCATCAACTTTCGGATCCAAATGACCTTTCTCAATATAAGAGATGGGTCGTTTTGTATCGGAATTAATCGCAACAAACAAGGAGTCATTCGTGGTAGCTTTAAACTCAGTAAATAGCTTATCTACTTTTGTTTTTACTTCTGCCGAATCTGCCTGAGATGGAATAGCATCAAAAACCACATACTCCAGGCTTCTGGTTTCCTGCGGATTTTTGAAGCGATATTTATTCTCCTGGTAATAATCTTTATAATCTTGATCTGTGATAGAAGCAGATTTATCCGGAACAGAAGCATAATCTAATGTAACGTAGCGAAAATTTGCCAATCGATTACGCTGATTATAATCCTCACGAGCTTCAAGAGAAGTAACATATAAGCTATTGCGAACAAATTCATTATACTTTTGAGCCAACCGGTTACGACGAATACCCAAAAGAAAAGAAGTCCATTGCTGACTCATCTCACTTCGTGGGTCCTGAGTCTTAACACGCTCAAGGAAAGCACCTAACTGAGATCGATTCACTTCCCCCGTTTGAGGATCCCCAAAAGTTTGTACCACTTTAGGATCTGGATTTTTCCCAGTGATCAAATCATTAAGCTCATTTTTACTCACTTGCATGCCCAAACGATTAGTCTCTTTATCAATTAATATCTGAGAAACCGTTTGATTCCACGTATTTTCAACCACATAAGCTGTCATCTGTGCATTTAAATTTTGGTGCCCCATTTGCCGCTTAAAATTGTTTGTATTGGCCTCAACCTTATTATTAAAGTCTTGAAGTACAATGACCTCATCCGCTACAATCCCCACCTCATTTTCCTTCTCTCTCCAAAATGGAGAACCCAATCGAATAGCATCCCCTATCAAAAATGCAGTTATTGCAAACCCGATCACTACAACTAGGATGATACCTGCGCGATTCCGCAGAAAGCTCATTATTCCCATAAAAAACAGATTTTAATACTTCTCAAGGAAGAATGCGCAAGATACAAACTAGAAAGCCTAATTTCCAAATGGATAGACTCATCAAAAGATTAGGGTTTCCCTAGATCAAGCTAAAATGATATCATCATCGACTACCTCCACAATAGATGAAGAACCTACCCCAAAATTGAAACACCATAATCAAGTACAGGTAAATAATGGTCCATGTTTATTTCAGTTGCTTAACTCATCCCACTACTGTGGCGCCTTTATTTCGAAATTACTATAAAATGTCTCTTCACGAGTATTATTGGGGTCTTGGGTTTTGTCTATTAGCTTAACAACGTAATAATAGGGGCCTGAAGGTAATCGGTAAGCAGAAGAATCAACATTCGATATACCACAAAAAACCCTATCAACATTGTCATAAATCTTAGTCGAATAAACCGTTACACCGTGACGATCAACAACATCTACACGATTGTCTGGATAACGCTCAATATTCCTAATCACCAAGCAGTCATTAAGACCATCATGATTAACAGACACACCTAGTCCCACATCGACTTTCTTATTAATCACCGTTATAACACCCTGATTCACTGTAAAACTAACACTACTACCATCTACCAATATATGCGCCGGCTGATCACTATTGCTCGAGGCCGTCACACTAAAGGAACCAAAGTTGCTACCTGCTGGAATTACTACTACTGGATCAATCGCTGGTGAGCCCGCCAATAATGATAAATCACTCGCACTATTGATACTTAAACTCACCGTAATTGGAAAGACCGAAGTTACCCCAGCGGGCAAACTAACTA
>SSFR01000002.1 GCA_008015505.1 Pedobacter sp. | reverse complement strand
GGGAAGTGGCAGGGGTTCGTTTAGCATAACGGCCTCGAGCAGTAGCGATGTACCAACGCATATTCAAGTTGAAGGGTCTAGTGTAAGCTTTACGGTTAATCCTGGAGTTATCACAGTGCTGAATAGGAAAATAGATATTATCATAGGAGTATCGGATAATGGAGATGGAATAAATGATTGTTTGACAGTATCGAATATAGAGAAGTATCCAGATAATCGATTGGATATTGTAAACAGACAGGGAGTGACAGTTTTTTCTATTGCGCACTATAACAATGCAGATGTTTCTTTCTGTGGTATGTCGAATGCTGATGGACCGTCACCCTATCATCTTACAGATGGCACATATTATTATGTTCTTACCTTGATTGATAAGACAAAGGATAAGGAAAATACTAAGGAAGAAAAGTATTACAAATTCTTTGAAGAGCGGGGACCACAATAAAGGGGGTGTAATTGTATAGGGAGTTTCTAGGAAGACATTGATCAATTTAAAAGGAGGGTTTTATGGAAGCAAGAAAAATACAAATGGGTTTGTTAGTGTCTGTATTAGTGTTGGGATTATTGTCTTCATGTGCAGTAGTGAGGTCATTTCAGAAGAGTTATTTAAGGGATTCAGAGATGATACTCTCACCGCGTCAAGTCCAGTCGATGGAGTTGAATTTCCAGGTTTATCGCGAAGGTTCTTCAGGGGCTAATGGAGGTAAAAGTGGTGGCGGTTGTGGTTGTAATTAAATAGGGAATACTATGATGAGATTTATTCAGCTAGTCATTCTAGCTATGTACTTCAGTGTGCTTAGCTCATTTGCGCAGCACATGCGAGATAGTATTCCCTATTATAATCGCAAATTGAGGCTGGAAGAAATCAACTTTGTATCTGGCTATTATCGTCAGGATGGAAACAACTCAGCTGTGACGGGAGGTATTGGTACACAAAATCTGGCTGATGCGTCGGGTGTGATCGATATTAAGTTATCCAAGTATGATAAAAAGTATCGTAATCATAGTTTAGATATTAAGTTAGGTATTGATGATTATACCTCGGCATCATCTGCCCATATTGGTCATATCGAGGGTTTAGATGATGTGTTATCTGCAGCCTCAAGACACGATAGAAGAATTTATCCCTCTGTGACTTGGAGTGTAAATAATCCCAAGAGTGGTTTGACCTATGGTTTGACGGGGTACTACTCCCACGAGTATCATTATGAGTCGCGCGGATTGGGATTGGAGTTTAGTCAATTGTCTCGAGATCAGAATCGTGAATTTAGTTTTAAGGGGAAGGTTTACCTTGACACTTGGGCAGATATACTTCCTGTGGAATTGCGCCCACCAGGTTATGGTTCAGGTAATGTGGACGATCCAACACCAATTGATCATTCCCCTCGTAATTCATTCAGTACATTATTTTTATTATCGCAGGTGATCAACCGTCGAATGCAGGTGGCACTTATTGCAGAGCCGAGTTATCAGCATGGTTTGTTGGCGATTAAAATCCACCGGGTATATTTTATTGATGGGTCTGAAAAGGTAGAAAATTTGCCAAACAGTCGATATAAATTACCTATTAGTCTAAGAACAAACTATTTTTTAACTGATCGAGTAATCATTAGATCTTTTTATCGCTTCTATGTTGATAATTGGGGGATTAATGCACATACCGCTGAATTAGAAGTACCTTTTAAAATCACGCCTTTTTTTTCTGTAAGTCCTTTTTACAGGCTTCATATGCAGCATGGGACAAGATATTTCGCTCCATATGGTATGCATACAATTGATGAGCCTTTCTATACCAGTGATTACGATCTTTCTACAATGACGAGTAATTATTTGGGGGGAAATGTTAGAATAGCTCCACCTAGGGGTATATTGGGCTGGAATCACTTAAATGCGATAGAGCTACGGTATGGACACTACTTGCAATCTAATGGATTAAATGCTGATTCATTTGGATTGGGCTTAACATGGCGATAGGGCTATGAACAAAAGCTTATTTTTGTTCATAGCCTGTTTAAATTTTATTTCATGAAATTATTATAGGGTATTTTTGAGCGAAATGAGGCAGATTTTGGAGCCATAGCGGGGCTTCTACGGCGAAAAAATTTAACGAAATTGCAGCCAAAAAGACCCATAACAATAAAATTAAATAAATTTTAAACAGGCTCTCAGCCCATCACATGGAATTATGATTTTACAAAGCACAGTAGATAAAGTTATTGAGGCAGCTCGAATAGAAGAGGTTGTTGGTGATTTTGTGAATTTGAAAAAGCGTGGGACTAGTTTGATTGGTCTATGTCCTTTTCATGATGAGAAAACCCCATCGTTCAATGTATCTGTGGCTAAGGGGATCTTTAAGTGTTTTGGTTGTGGCAAGGGCGGAGACGCTGTTCGTTTTGTGATGGACCATGAGCATGCTTCGTATCCCGAAGCACTTCGGTATTTAGCAAATAAATACCAAATCGAATTCGAGGAGACGGAGAACACATCCGAAGATCAGGTGGCAAGTGATCATCGTGAAAGTTTGTTTATCATCTCTGCATGGGCAGGTAAATACTTTCGGACACAATTAATGGAGAGCCAAGAGGGGATTAGCATTGGACTCAGTTATTTCAAGGAGCGTGGTTTTAGAGAAGACATCATCAAAAAATTTGAATTAGGTTATTCCGCTGAACAATGGGATGCATTGACCAAAAAAGCGCTTTTGGAAGGATATAAAAGCGATTTTCTGGAAGAAACGGGACTCACCATTCGCAAGGATGGAGATAAGCTTTATGATCGATTTCGGGGGAGGGTAATATTTCCTATTCACAGCTTTACGGGGCGGATTGTTGCTTTTGGTGGACGAACACTGAAGACTGATAAATCAGTTCCAAAGTATGTCAACTCGCCCGAGAGTGGCATCTATCATAAATCGAATGTGCTTTATGGGCTCTTTTTTGCTAAAAAAGCGATTCGGGATATAGATAATTGTTATTTGGTAGAAGGTTATGCTGATGTACTGTCGGTGCATCAAGCGGGCATTGAGAATGTGGTGGCTTCATCGGGTACTTCTCTAACTATTGAGCAAATTCGTTTGATTGGTCGTTTTACTAAAAATGTAACGATTCTTTATGATGGAGATGCGGCAGGTATTAAGGCTTCTTTACGGAGTTTGGATATGATATTGGAAGAAGGCTTAAATGTGAAAATCGTTCTTTTCCCAGATGGGCACGATCCAGATTCGTATGTGCGTAAGGTTGGAAGTACAGCTTTTAAGGCTTATATCGAGAAACATCAAAAAGATTTCATTCTATATAAAACCTCTATTTTACTTCAGGAGGCGGGTACTGATCCTATCAAAAAAGCCGGTGTCATCCACGATATTGTGGAGAGCATAGCCAAAATACCGGATAGCATTAAAGCTTCTGTTTTTATACGGGAGTGTAGTACACTTCTGCAGATGGAGGAGCGGATTTTGGTTTCGGAGCTGAATAAAATACGTTTAGGCAAATGGAAGCGAGATTCCGGACAAGCGGAGCGGGCTGCGGAACAATCGGCCCCCAAATTATTTGAGGACCCAGAGAAGCGCTTAGTCATCTCTCATACAGATGAGCCTCAAG
Source organism: Pedobacter sp. (assembly GCA_008015505.1). GTDB lineage: Bacteria > Bacteroidota > Bacteroidia > Sphingobacteriales > Sphingobacteriaceae > Daejeonella. The sequence continues at coordinate 92,416 of SSFR01000002.1, read as the reverse complement.
AGAAAGAAATTATTCGTTTGCTACTCCAATATGGGGCTGAGCGGGTTCAATGGGACGATCAGCAGGAGACCTATATCGCTTCGTATATGCTAGCCAACTTGGCTGATGTTGAGTTTGATCATATAGCGTGTAAGACTATTTTGGAGGAGTATCGAACCCAAATGAGTGCAGGGCGTTTACCAACCGAACAAGATTTTATTAAGCATCATAACGTAGCCATAGTAGATTTATCAATTTCGTTAGTTTCATCACCGTATACATTAAGTGATAATTGGTATACCAAGCGAAAAATTTATGTCAAAAATGAGCGTGAAAACCTCAAAGCAACCGTTCTCGGTGGAATATTTCATCTCAAGAAGCGGAAAATAGATCATATTCTAAATAACATTCGTGTAGAGATTCAGCAGGAAACAGATATCGATAATCAAACTATTTTGATGAAGCGATATATGCAGGTGAAAGAGGTTGAGAAAGGAATATCGAGTTTTCTAGGTGCAGTGATCAATAAATGAGTGCAAAGCATCATCTTTTGGGTGTTTATGGAGAGGACCTGGCAAAAGAATATTTGGAGGGATTGGGTTATGAAATTTTAGCACTTAATTGGAGATTTAAGCGGGCTGAAATAGACATCATCGCCTACAAGGAACATAGAATCATTTTTGTGGAGGTAAAGACTCGAAGCGGATATGGCTTTGGTCAGCCAGAAGAATTTGTTGGTCGAACTAAGCAGCGTTTGATGGATCGGGCCGCAGAAGCATATATCCATATGATGAACCATCGAGGGGAGATCCGTTTTGATATTATTTCCATTTTGTTTAATTCTTCAGGTCGGCATTGTTTGCGTCATATTGAAGATGCTTTTTGGCCAGGGAGTTAGTTACGTAATACTGGAAATGGGATAAATTGTTTGAGATTAAATTACTGTAATTGAGCGTGTTTAAGGATTTGTCTTTCTTCTTGTGCTGAGAATAGTTACTTTTATGACTCATCAAAAAAAACCTAAAAACTATGTCATCAGTAGAGACGAACTATGTTCCTTACAAAGTGAAGGACATTTCATTGGCCCAGTGGGGCCGTAAAGAGATCAAATTAGCTGAAGCTGAGATGCCGGGCTTGATGGCACTTCGTCAGGAATTTGGTCCATCCAAGCCGTTAAAAGGGGCCAATATTGCCGGATGTTTACACATGACGATTCAAACAGCTGTGTTGATTGAAACATTGGTTGAGCTTGGTGCAAAAGTAACCTGGTCATCTTGTAATATTTTTTCTACTCAGGATCATGCTGCTGCTGCTATTGCTGCTGTTGGAATTCCTGTGTATGCTTGGAAGGGAATGACCGCTGAAGAGTTTGATTGGTGTATCGAGCAGACGCTTTATTTTGGGTCTAATAGAGAACCTCTAAATATGATTTTGGATGATGGGGGCGATTTAACCAATATGGTATTTGATAAGTATCCGGAGCTAATTGCAGGTATTCGTGGTTTATCTGAGGAAACCACTACTGGAGTACATCGTTTATATGAGCGAATGAAGAATGGAACACTTCATTTGCCAGCTATTGATGTAAACAATTCGGTGACCAAGTCCAAATTCGATAATAAATATGGATGTCGGGAGTCGCTGGTGGATGCCATTCGCCGTGCTACCGATGTAATGATGGCTGGAAAAGTGGCTGTTGTTGCTGGGTTTGGTGATGTAGGCAAAGGATCAGCAGATTCACTTCGCAATGCGGGAGTTCGTGTGATCGTGACCGAAATAGATCCTATTTGTGCGCTTCAAGCGGCTATGGAAGGCTATGAGGTGAAGAAATTTGCTAGTGCCGTGAAAGAAGCGGATATCGTAGTAACAGCCACTGGTAATTGTGATATTGTGCGTGCTGAGCATTTTAAACTATTGAAAGATAAGGCCATTGTATGCAATATTGGCCATTTCGATAATGAGATCGACATGGCTTGGCTAAATAAAAACTATGGTAATACCAAAGTAGAGATTAAGCCACAGGTAGATCAATATACTATTGATGGGAAAGATCTCCTCATTTTGGCTGAAGGTCGTTTGGTGAATTTGGGCTGCGCAACGGGCCACCCATCTTTTGTGATGTCGAATTCATTCACGAACCAAACGTTAGCACAAATAGAACTTTGGACCAATCATGGCAAGTATGAAAATAAGGTATACACCCTTCCAAAACACTTGGATGAAAAAGTGGCCCGTTTGCATTTGGCTAAAATTGGTGTTGAGTTGGATGTATTAAGCGATCATCAGGCTGCCTATATAGGAGTATCTCCTCAGGGGCCGTTTAAACCTGATAGCTATCGTTACTAGAAAACGTTGTTCTTCCCAGCTTTTGGAGGAGGGATTAGACTGATTTTTAGACAATAAAAACCCTTTCGTTAATTAACGAAAGGGTTTTTATTTTTGGCCAATGACAAGACTTTCAGTAAATATTAATAAAATCGCTACGCTGCGTAATTCACGTGGGGGTAATAATCCCAACCTGGTCAATATGGCACTTGATGCGGAGCGTTTTGGGGCGCAGGGGATTACGGTTCATCCTCGTCCGGATGAGCGACATATTCGTTATCAAGATGTATTTGATCTGAAACAAGTCATCTCGACAGAGTTTAATATTGAGGGTAATCCCGCAGAGAGAAAATTTGTGGATCTGGTTTTAGCGACCAAGCCTGCACAAGTTACCCTAGTTCCCGATGCAGAAGGACAAATCACCTCCAATCATGGTTGGGATACGATTAAGCATCAAGCCTATTTGAAAGATATCATTGCCGAATTCCAATCAGCAGGAATACGTGTTTCTGTTTTTATAGATCCTATTGAGCAGCTGGTAGAGGCTGCAGCTAGCACAGGAACCGATCGGATTGAGCTATATACTGAAACTTATGCCTCAGCATATTATACTAATCGCGAAGCTGCCATCAAGCCCTATGTCGAAGCCGCAAAAATGGCTAATCAATGCCTTTTGGGGGTTAATGCTGGCCATGATTTAGATTTGCATAATCTGGCTTATTTTGTCCAGCACATCCCGCATCTTTTGGAAGTTAGTATTGGGCATGCATTGATTTGTGATACATTATATTTAGGACTCGAAAACACCATTCAGCTCTATTTGCGTCAGCTACAACCAGCATGATTCATCGGCTTAGTATAAAGGATTATCTAGCATTTGCTGAAAGCATCCCGATTGTGGATGTACGTACGCCTTTGGAGTTTGAGCAAGGGCATATACCTGGGGCTTGTAATTTGCCAATTTTTAGCAATGAAGAGCGCGTTCAGGTGGGCACCTGTTATAAACAATGCAGTCGTGAAGAAGCCATTTTATTGGGATTTGATCTAGTTGGGACGAAATGGTCTGGGTTTATCAGGCAGGTACTGAAAATAGCTCCTAGTAAACGATTAGTGGTTCATTGCTGGCGAGGAGGAATGCGTAGTGCTGCTATGGCTTGGGTGCTTCAATTTTATGGATTTGAGGTGCGTGTGCTTGAGGGGGGCTATAAGCAATACCGTAGATGGGTATTAGATAGCTTTAATGAGACATTTTCATTACTTGTTCTAGGAGGAATGACAGGATCGGGAAAAACAGCTTTACTGAGCGTGTTGAAAAATCAAGGTGAACAGGTGATTGATTTAGAAGATTTGGCCCAGCATCGTGGGTCTTCTTACGGTTCGATGGGGACATTGATACAGCCTACCCAAGAGCAATTTGAGAATGATTTGGCTTTTGCTTTGCAAAAAATGGATCTTCAAAAAGTAATTTGGATTGAAGATGAAAGTATTACCATTGGCAAGCGTGTAATTCCTCATCCACTTTGGCAACAGATGCGTGTAACCAATTTAATCAAATTGCTTGTTCCCTTGGAGGTGCGTATCCAATTTTTAGCTGATGAGTATGGGGAGCTCGATAAAGATTTTCTGATAACATGCACGGAGCGAATTGGGAAACGATTGGGTCCAGTGCAAACCAAGGAAGCCCTATTAGCCATCCAGGAAAATCGAATCAAAGATTTTACTCGATTGGTTTTAGTTTACTATGATAAGACATACCAAATTGGGCAGAGCAAACGTATGCCATCATCGATCTATGAGGTCGAGTGTAGTAGTGCTCATGCTGTGCAAAATGCAGCATCGGTGATAAAATTGGCTCAAGCGATTAAAGAACAACATATAAACTCTGAGTCGGTCTAAAGTTTATTTTAAGAAGTAATTGCCGGTTATTTTTGAGCGAAATAAGGCGGATTTTGGAGCAATAGTTGGAGACTATTGCGAAAAATCCAACGAAGTTGCAGCCAAAAGGAACCAAAAGAATGAAATAAAATAAACCTTAGATCGGCTCTCTATGAATACCATTCGATGAACACGAACGAAATAGAAGAAATTAAGTTAACACAGTACTCTCATGGTGCAGGTTGTGGTTGTAAAATCAGTCCGGCTATTTTAGATCAAATACTACATAGTCCAATTAAAACACCAAGTGATACACGGTTGTTGGTTGGAAATGATACCCGGGATGATGCCGCCGTGTATGATATGGGAAATGGGACAGCACTTATTTCTACAACTGACTTTTTTATGCCTATTGTAGATGATGCTTATGATTTTGGGCGTATTGCTTCCGCCAATGCCATCAGTGATGTATATGCCATGGGGGGCAAGCCGATCTTGGCTATTGCTATTTTAGGCTGGCCCATTGCTAAACTTGCCCCGGAAACTGCTAAAAGAGTACTTGAGGGGGCGCGTGCAATTTGTGCAGAAGCAGGGATTAGTTTGGCAGGGGGTCATAGTATTGACAGTCCAGAGCCCGTTTTTGGTTTAGCGGTGAATGGCATTGTTGATATCAAAAATTTGAAAAAAAACTCGACTGCTGAAGCTGGAAACTTGCTTTATTTGACCAAACCTTTGGGTGTTGGTATTCTAACTACGGCACAAAAAAAAGGAATTCTTAAAGCAGGGCATGCTGATGTGGCTTCTGGAGCTATGACGAAACTCAACAACATTGGTGAGCTTTTAGGTAAGCTGCCTTATGTTAAAGCCATAACGGATGTGACTGGGTTTGGTTTATTGGGGCATTTGGCAGAATTGTGTGTGGGGAGTGGCCTTCGAGCTGTGATTGAATTTAACAAAGTGCCCAGGTTCGCTATCTTGGATCAATATTTGGATCAGCAGGCAATTCCGGGTGGGACTAATCGCAATTGGGCAAGCTATGGGCATCAGGTTACTGAGCTTACCGATCGACAGAAGTATATTCTTGCCGATCCACAAACAAGTGGTGGTCTTTTGGTGGCTGTTAATCCAGTTTATGCCAGTGAGTTTGAAGCTATTTTAAGAGATAATAATATACCATTAGAAAACACTTTGGCATTTGGGTATCTTGAAAACGCTGTTGAGCAGAAACTGATTACAGTAAGGTAATAAGGTATTTATGTTTACTTCTTTGAAAGAAGTAGGGCCTAATCTATTGTCTTAAAAACAACGATTTATTTTCAAAATAGAATTTAAACTGATACCTTTGGAACCCGAAAAAGCTGGAACAAAGCTAAGTATTTTCGAATATCAAATTTTAATAAAATATGACCAAAGCAGAAATTGTTGCAGAAATATCCAATAAAACCGGTATCGAGAAAGTAGATGTGCAAGAGACCGTAGAGGCTTTTTTCAATGTAGTGAAGAGTGCAATGATTAATGGTGAAAATGTATATGTGAGAGGATTTGGGAGTTTTTTAGTGACTAGAAGAGCGGAGAAGACAGCACGTAATATATCTAAAAATACGACAATCATCATTCCTGAACATTTTGTACCCACGCTTAAACCCGCCAAGATTTTTATAGAAAAAGTTAAAAATGGGAATAAACAGAAGGCTAAGGTGGTGTAATTTGTTTTTAGATGTTGAATAGAAAGCAAGTCGTTGTTGTTGGGCTAGTGGTTGTTTTAATGGCTGCTTTATATTCTTTGGATATCAAAGGTTTAACGACAAATTCTCAGAAACAACAAGCGAAAACAAATCAGCATAAAGCGGGTGATCGGTCATCGAGGGTAACGCTGGAGTCGGTGTCCATTTTGGGTAAGCAAACACTCAACGAAGAGCTCACACAGCAGATTACATATCTAGAAGAAGCCCTGATAAAAACTTCTGGTATGGAACGATTGCAGCTGCAAAAGCAGTTGGCTCAAAGGTGGGATGATGTAAATATTCCTGCTCCTAGTGCCTTTTATTGGGAGCTTATTGCAAAAGAAGAAAATACTTATACAAATTGGCTGATGGCCGGGGATCGGTTTACAAGTGCATATCAATATATGCAAGATACGTTGGTGCAGCCTGCTTTAATTCAGAAAGCAATTTTGGCTTACCAAAAAGCGGAAGCACTACGGCCGACCAGTTTAGATCCTAAAATAGGGCTTGGGGTTGCTTATGTGACTGGAAGTTCAGATCCAATGAAGGGCATTCTTTTACTACGTGATGTTGTAAAGGAAGATCCAAAGAATATAAAAGCAAACATGAGCTTAGGTCTGTTTTCTATGAGAACAGGTCAATATGAAAAAGCAATAGCCCGTTTTAAGGTAGTTACTTCGCAAACAGGTCAGTCTGAGGCTTGGTTTTATCTTGCTTCAAGCTATGAAAATATAGGAATGAAGGAGCAAGCAATTGCTGCTTATATCAAAACCAAGGAGTTAGCAACTGATCCCAATTTAGATGAGTTTGTAGATCGAAAAGTGAAAGAATTAAAAAAATAAATTAATAATATTAAAAACTAGAATTATGCCAAGTGGTAAAAAAAGAAAAAGACATAAGATGGCTACGCACAAGCGTAAAAAGCGTTTGAGAAAAAATAGACACAAGAAAAAATAAGTAATAGGGGTAGGGGGGAACGAAACCTTTAATCTTTGTACAATGAGAATACATAAGGGTTTGGCTTTACTCATTTATTTCTAATTAATTTTTGTATTCACCGATGACATTACGACTAGTGTGTCATCTTTTGTTTCGTAGCTTTTGGTAAAAGAATTAGTGATCAATTCGTCGCCTAATGGGGTGACTATTGCCTTACTGCAAGACAAGCAACTCGTAGAACTTAACAAAGAGCAAATCGACAACAATTATGCTGTTGGCGATATTTATTTAGGTAGGGTTAAAAAAATAATGCCTGGCTTGAATGCGTGTTTTGTTGATGTTGGCTATGAAAAGGATGCTTTTTTGCATTATTTTGACTTGGGCCCACAAGTTCACTCTTTGATCAAGTTGACCAAAATAATCAAAAATGGGAGCTATAAAGATACGCTTCTTGCCAATCTGAAGCTGGAGCGCGATATCAATAAGTCAGGTAAAATTGTTGAGGTATTAAATCGCAATATGCTTGTACCTGTGCAAATTGTTAAGGAACCTATTTCAACAAAAGGCCCGCGCTTGAGCACAGACATTTCTATAGCAGGACGATTTGTGGTGCTGGTTCCTTTTTCTGAAACTATTTCTATTTCGAAAAAAATTAGAAGTAGTGCAGAGCGTACCCGCTTGAGAAAGATAGTAGAAAGTATCAAACCCAAAAATTTTGGTGTAATTATACGTACAGTCTCTGAGGATAAAGGGGTCGCTGAACTTCAAAAGGATTTATTGGATTTGATTGCTAAATGGGAAACATTTTCTCGCAAGCTACCCATAACAGAGCCCTCTAAGCGAATTTTAGGGGAAATGGGTAGAACATCAACTATTTTGCGCGATCTACTAAATCCTGATTTTACACATATTTATGTGGCAGATCCGGCTATCTATGAAGAGGTTAAGTCATACATTCATGAAATCTCTCCAGATCTAGAAAATATTGTCAAATTCTACAAAGGCAAGGAGCCTATATTTGAGCATTTTGGCATTGACAAACAAATAAAAGCAGCATTTGGAAGGACTGTTAATCTTCCCGGAGGGGCATACCTGGTTATTGAGCATACGGAAGCACTTCATGTGATTGATGTGAATAGTGGTAATAGGACAGCCAGTCAGGAAAATCAGGATCAAAATGCATTGATGGTCAATAAAGAGGCTGCCCGAGAAATTGCTCGTCAATTGCGTTTGCGCGATATGGGAGGGATTGTGGTAGTTGACTTTATTGATATGCATAAGCCCCAGAGTCGTAAAGAATTATTTGACTACTTGCGGGATCAGATGGCTTTGGATCGTGCCAAACACCATATTTTACCGCCAAGTAAATTCGGCCTGGTACAAATTACTCGTCAGCGTGTTCGTCCGGAAATGAATATTATCACTAATGAAAAATGTCCAACTTGTAATGGAACCGGTGAAATTAAAGCGAGTATTATTTTGATGGATGATATAGAAGGGAATTTGAAGTATATCTTGAATGAACAGAATGAGAAACAGATTACGCTTTTAGTTCATCCCTATATTGAAGCTTACATTAAAAAGGGATTTCCTTCTTTGCAATGGAAATGGTTCCTTAATCTTAGAAAGTGGATTAAAGTAAAGGGGATGGCTTCTTACTATCTCACAGAGTTTCACTTTTTAAATGCTGCGGAAGAAGAAATCAAATTATAGGAGTTCTTAATTGTGATTAATACCACTACCCAGCATTTCTATCCAAATATCGCTGTAGGCTGGATTGCTGATTCCTTGTCCATGATATGGATTTTTACTAGTTGGTGCTATAGCATTGGGTAACGGAAGCTTAAGTGCATAGATATGTCTTAAGGGAATTTTAAGTGCTTGATAGCTTTCAGCTAATATAGCAGCTTCGTTTTCATTAATATGATAGGTGCCGTACCATCTTTATACTGGTGTGCGCTGACTGATAAAGTACCATTTTGCTATTTCTCTAGGAGAAGAGTAGTCCGATCTTCCCGAAAAGGAAATCACTCGAGCTAGATTTTCGTATTTGACTAAATATTCAGCCATACCTCCACCTTGTGATTGTCCTGACACAGCAATTTTTTCCCAATTAATTTGGTCGTCTTTAAGGTATTGCTCCCAATGTCCATCTAGATCCATATGGGCAAGATCTTGAAGTAGCATTTTGAGTCGATAAACAATGGCATCTTGTGGCTGATCTGGAAGGAGCCAAATGTTTGGATCACCATAGGTTCTTTTTTTACGAAACAGATTAGCACAGTCAGGATTGTTTCTCAATATAGGCCCCACAGTACATATTTGTGCAACAGCAGGTTCAGTGATATAGGACAAAGAAATAATACGATAGCCCTGAGTAAGTGCTGTTTCAAAAAAAGCTTTTGGATTGTGATCTGGTGTACCTCCAGTTCCGGCTAACCACAAGAGAATGTTGTCTTCTTTGAGATTAGGGTCATAGTAAATTTGGCTCGCTGTATCCCAGTTAGTGATAGTAGAATCGAATCGGTGCTGCTTGGTTTAATTTTTAAATGGCGATCCTGGTTTAGGCTATCAAGACTATATATTCTTGGCATGGCAAAGCAAAGGTTATACCAGTAAATGTACATAGCATTGTGATGATAACCATTGTCTTACCCTTATAGGATGTTTTCATACTTTTCTAGTGTATTTGAAATGAATAATTAAGGAGTATGCCCTTCTACGTGTGAATACCTAAGATACTTTTTCTGCCTTCGACAATAAACCGTAAGCAAACAAATACTCCAAAAAGTACTAGAGCAATCGTTATGAGAGCTAGTAAATTATTATTGTCAAAGCAATATTTATTTTGCTGTATTAGCCATATATTCATCAATAGTTGGGCTAAGGCATAAGCCGTGGATACGCTTAATGCTGATAATTTCTTCTGGTTGACTAAAAATTGATAAAAATGGCTGCGATGGGCTTCAAATATATTTTCCCTACGGATTAGGCGAAAAATAATGGTGCTTATTGTATCTATGCCATAGAGAAATAAAAAACCTAGATAAGCCGGGTTTTGGCTTTTTATGATAAGGGAAATCAGTAGGAAGCAAATGATAAAGGCCATGCTTACACTTCCAACGTCTCCAGCAAAGCATTTGGCTTTTTTTCTAAGGTTGAAGAATAAAAAAGCGATACAGCTTGCTAGCATCGGGATCAGCATGTAATTATCAATGAAGTGCATGGTTTGGTTTAACCAAATGATGCTGATTAGGAAGGTTAAGCTATAAAGTCCGGTTATGCCATTAATTCCATCCATAAAATTATAGGCATTGATGGTGCCGATAATTAAAATATATCCCAGAATGATCAAGTAAAATGGATAGCCAAATAGTCCTAAGCTATAGAAGATTAAAGAAGTAGATAACAAGTGAATAGTTAGTCTGAGGCGATTGGAAACAGGATGCATATCGTCCCAAAAGCTCACAAGGCTAATCAAAACCAATCCCAGAACAAACCAAAAATACGTGGGATTAAATCCTGAAAAAGGATAGTACCAAAAGATGGCTAATGGAAATATAATACCTCCTCCTCGGATGGTAATATTAGAATGGGAACTCCTGTGGTTGGGTTTATCGGTAATACTAAAGTGATTAGCGATTCGGAAATAAAGGAGCTCGACGAAAAAGAAAAGAAAAGCTAAGGGAATAGTGAGTAGGTAAGTGCTGGGTATCATCGGTTTGAGTAAGTTATCCTTGATTATTTCTGCATAAAAGTTTAATGATGTCTATTTTCAAACGAACGAATAGTTTTGATCAAGCCCTCTACACTAGATAAAGGGAGTTCTTTTTTCAAAGCCGATTTTATTTTTTCATTGTTCACTATATAACTCTCCGTCAATTTTTGGAGTCTTTCGGTATTGAGTGGAAGCCCGAGTATATCCCCAACTTTGCTTATTCCGACGATGATTTTTTTTGGGATTGCCCATAGACGGGGGCTAAAATTTAGAACCTGAGCTATGAGTTTGACAAGGACATTGGTGCTCAAGGGGGTGTCATCAGCTACTTGATAAATACCCGACGGTATATCTCTACGATCGATTAATTCCTGAATCACAAAACATAAATTATCGATAGAAAGAAAGGATCTTTTGTTGTTGAAAGCAGCCAGTGGCCAAGGAATTTTTTTCGAAACCAGGGCATATAATAAGTTGAGATTTCCTTTATTTCCAGGTCCATGGATCATACATGGACGCAAAATATATACGTGTTTTCCTGGTGGAATGGATTTGCTTAGAATATACTGCTCCGCCAATAATTTGCTCTGCCCATAGGGTGTTTGTGGGTTTGCTGGGGTATCTTCAGTAAGTACACCTTCGATTGTATCACCGATAGCTTTGACAGAACTCAGGGTAATGAAGACCTCCGCGTCGGATACTAGAAAGGCATCAAAAATACGTTTAGTCAATCCGAAATTGACTTCATCATATTCCTCGGGCTGGTTTACCTTCTTTAGATCGTGGGCTTTCCCGGCTAAATGAACAATGGCTTTTGCTTTTGAAGGAAAAGTAATTGTATTGGAATTACGAAGATTTATAAGAGTAATCTCATAGCCTTTCTCGTTGAGATATTTTTTTAGATTGACCCCAACAAAACCAGTATGGCCTGAGATACAAATAGACATGGTTTAGCTATCTATCCGTGCATACTTGGCATTTTTCTCAATAAAATCCCTACGTGGGGCAACTTCATCTCCCATGAGCATAGAGAAAATATGATCACACTCTGCTGCATTTTCGATCGTTACCTGTCGAAGCGTGCGTGTTTCTGGATTGAGGGTTGTTTCCCACAATTGTTCCGCATTCATCTCTCCCAAACCTTTATAGCGTTGAATATGTACACTATCTTCCTTTCCTGCACCTTTCAAGCGTTGAACAGCAGCATCGCGTTGGTCATCATTCCAGGCGTACTCAAATTCTTTTCCTTTTTTTACCAAGTATAAGGGAGGGGAAGCAATATAAACGTATCCAAACTCGATGAGTTCTTTCATGTATCGGAAGAAGAAAGTCAGAATCAAGGTTGTGATATGTGATCCGTCTACATCGGCATCCGTCATGATGATGATACGGTGATAGCGCAATTTATCCAAATTTAGGGCTTTGTCATCTTCGGCCGTACCAATACTAACCCCCATAGCCGTGAACATATTTTTGATTTCATCATTTTCATAGATCTTATGTTCCATGGCTTTCTCTACGTTGAGGATTTTACCTTTTAGTGGAAGGATAGCTTGAAAATTACGGTCTCGACCTTGTTTGGCAGTTCCCCCTGCAGAGTCACCCTCTACGAGGTATAATTCACATTCCTCAGGATCATTATTAGCACAATCAGCTAGTTTTCCGGGTAATCCAGAGCCCCCCATGACGCTTTTACGTTGCACCATTTCTCGGGCTTTACGGGCTGCTGCACGAGCAGTAGCTGCTAGGATCACTTTATTAACGATCATTTTAGCTTCCTTCGGATTTTCCTCTAGATAATTACCAAGAATCTCGCCAATGGCTATATCGACAGCTCCCATGACTTCGTTGTTGCCCAATTTGGTTTTGGTTTGTCCTTCAAATTGAGGTTCTTGTACTTTAACAGAAACGACGGCAGTTAGGCCTTCACGGAAGTCATCGCCAGTGATTTCAACCTTCATGTTTTTTAGCAACCCAGATTTTTCCGCATAAGCTTTGAGTGTACGTGTTAAGCCCCTACGAAAACCGGCCACATGTGTGCCCCCCTCATGTGTATTGATGTTGTTGACATAGGAGTGTACATTTTCTGTATAAGTCTCATTGTATTGCAAGGCAAGTTCAACAGGAATGCCTTGTTTTACTCCTTCTAAATAGATTGGCTCTGGTATTAATGCAGACCGCATTCCATCGAGGTATTTGACAAACTCCTTCAGACCACCTTCCGAGTAAAAAGCCTCGTGTAAGTTAAGTCCTTCGGGATTTTGTTCGCGTTCATCAGTTAAGCTAAGACGGATACCCTTATTGAGAAATGCTAGTTCACGTAAACGAGCAGCTAATGTGTCAAATTTATATTCTGTAGTGAGGGTGAAGATCTCTGAATCAGGACGGAAGGTAACAATTGTTCCTGTTTGAGTGGTTTCACCGATGATTTTTACATCAAACAGAGGTTTACCTCGCTCGTATTCTTGAGTAAATATTTTTCCCTCGCGATGTACGATTACAGTTAATTTAGTAGATAGAGCATTCACGCATGATACCCCGACGCCATGGAGTCCTCCTGAAACTTTGTAAGTGTCTTTATCAAACTTTCCTCCGGCATGTAAAACGGTCATCACCACTTCTAGAGCAGATTTTTTCTCCTTGGTATGCATGGCTGTTGGAATTCCTCGACCATTGTCTTCTACAGAGATTGAATTATCTGTGTGGATAGTTACCTTAATATCGGTGCAGTAACCAGCTAAAGCTTCATCGATTGAATTGTCGACGACCTCATAAACCAAGTGGTGTAATCCCTTAAATCCCGTATCTCCAATGTACATGGAAGGTCGTTTCCGAACGGCTTCTAGCCCTTCTAAAACCTGAATATTATCTGCTGAATAATTTGATTTTTCTACCGATGCTGCGCTCATACTTTACTCAAAAAAGAAGCTCAAAAATACGCCTTTTTTTGCTCAATTTTTGGTATTAGTAGGGGGTAAATAATTTAAAAGGTGTTGTCGCTCATTAAGAATCAGGTTAATGGAATACATTATATTTGGCTCGTATTTAAAAGAACTCGAGCCATGAATAAAAAATTAGCAATTAATCTGTGTGGTGCTGCTTGGATATGGGCAGCAGGGCTATTGTTTACAGCTTGCAATCGGTGTAAAAAAAATGAGCAGGCTAAATCAGTAATTGGGACGTCTGAGGTCATAACTGATAAAATAGTGAGTACGGATAAGATTGTTTATGTCAATTTGGATTCCTTGCTTAATAATTTCGATTACTTCAAAAAGCTGAGGAGCCGACTTCAAGAGAAATCTAAGAAAGCACAAGCAGATTTAGCATCCAAGGGAACGGCTTTCCAGCAAGAAGTAGCTTCATACCAAAAGAGTGGGACTAATTTAAGTGCCGAGCAGCGCGCTGCTACTGAACAACGTTTGGTACGTAAACAGCAAGAATTGTCCGCTTATAGTCAAAATGCTAGTGATGCATTTGTGAAAGAGGAAGCTGCTGAAAACGAAAAACTCTATGATAAAGTAGCTCAATATTTAGAAAAGCACGCAAAAGATAAGGGATATAAAATGGTGTTAACTTATTCTAAGTCGAATCCTGGGTTATTGTACGCCGATAAGACTTTAGATATAACCAAAGAAGTAGTTAAAGGTTTGAACCAAGAATACGGTAATGGCAAATAAAATCAATAAATTCATATCGCAAGGGTTGCTTGTATGTTAAGAGAAAAATGGTTAGTGAGATTATTAGATGGTATCAGAGAAATAAGCGTGATTTACCTTGGCGAAATACATGCGATCCTTATTTGATCTGGCTTTCTGAAATTATTTTACAGCAGACCCGGGTTGAGCAGGGTCTGCCTTATTTTAATCGATTTGTAGATTATTACCCAAGTATTGCAGATTTTGCTGCCGCAAGTGAGGATGAGATATTGAAACTTTGGCAAGGCCTGGGCTATTATTCTCGTGGTCGAAATATGCATCATACTGCTCAGCTAATCATGAGAAACTATGCTGGGCATTTTCCAACTTCTTATGAGGTTTTACTCAAACTGAAGGGCATCGGTGAATATACTGCGGCGGCTATTGCCTCTTTTGCAAATGATGAACCGAGAGCCGCCGTAGATGGCAATGTTTTTCGGGTACTTTCGAGATATTTTGGCATTGATATTCCTATTAATACGAGTCAGGGGAAATTGAGTTTTACCAAGTTAGCTGGTGAAATTATGGATCGATCGCAACCTGGAATATTCAACCAGGCCATGATGGAGTTTGGTGCTTTACAGTGTGTCCCTAAAAAACCAGACTGCGTAAATTGTCCAATTAATAGTAATTGTCAGGCAGCTCAATTGAGGCTGATTGATGTATTACCTGTTAAAATCAAAGCTAAAAAAGTGCGGCAGCGCTATTTCAATTTTATTGTGGCCAGGAAAGAGGGAGCAATACTTATGAATAAGCGGGGTCCTAATGATATTTGGCAAAATTTGTATGAACTTCCCCTTTTTGAAACAGAGGCTCCAGCATTAGCACAAGAAGTGGTTCAGATGGATATGTTCAAGAAAGCATTTGGAGATGAGGTGATTGTTTGTTCCGTTTCCAGTACTGTGAAACATCTACTGACACATCAAAAGTTATTTGCTCAATTTATCGAGATTCAGCATTTTTCTGAAGATTATCGGGCGCAACACGATTGGTTCTATGTTGCTGATGAGGATGTGAAAGCACTAGCAAAACCCAAATTGATCTTTAATTTTTTTGATAAGGTGGAAGCCTTATCAAAAAACTAAAACTTTAGACCGACTTATTCATTTCCAATCCATTTTTGTTCAAGGTGCTCCCAACTTCCTCCTTTGTTTACATAGATGACAATGGGAGCTATTAAGTCTGTAGTGAGTTCTTTATTTTGAAAATCTTTATTATTCGAAAGGTTAAAAGCATATACCCTGTTCGGAGATTGATCTCTTATTTGGTATTCATTTTTATTGTCGCTATGCAATTCCCCAGAAAGAATGATTTTGTTGGTGTCTTTTACCTTAAAGATGTTTAATCCATCTATGGTGTATATTTTTTGTTTTTCTGTGGAAGGATCTATAGAGGGAGTTATGATATTTGGAATACTATTTATGCTAATCCAAGAAGAGATGGGGTGTCCAGATCTATATATCTTAAAAGCAATGCTTAGATCAGTGGGAGTTCTACCCCAAAAACGTTGTTGTGAGCTAATTAAGTACTTTTCCCCAGAGCCGCCGTGTAAAACTATGTTATCTTCTGTAGAAGCGGATCGTTTTTCACGATTAGAATCGGTTGATTTGCAGGGGTAAATTATAATGTTTTCGGTATGTTTTTCGATAAATAGATCGAGTTGTTGATCTATTTTATAAACGTGTTTCTCAATTTTCTGTCTTAAGAGCGAATTATTCGTATCGTATCCCAGCCATTTTCTTTGCACGAGTTTTCCATTTTTATAGATTACGATGGGGGCTTTCAAATTAATGTTCACAAACTTCTTCCAGGTATCAGTGTTGTAGCTGAGGAGGTTGATTTTTGAATTAAAATGGAAATGTTTTTCATCTGCATCATGGATGTCATATTCATGATATTCGTTTTTGTTTAAACACCCATCTATATTTCTAGGAAATAGAATGATATTATCATTTGATGGATCTCTGTATATGGATAGTCTCTCGTCTAGTCTATAAAGCTCTTCATTGGAGTTAATGTAGGCAGAAGATGATTGAATCCATTCATTAGTAAGAAGTTCGTTGTTTCTATAGATACGAATAGGGGCGGTTAAACCGTTAACAGTTGTAAACCTAGAAGTTCCGAAATTGTTGCTGGATAGAAATTCATATTTACGATTTTTACTATCACGTATCATGTAAATATCATTTGTTACCTTACTCATATATCCGTATTTTCTCAGTGGATACAATACAATCTGACCAGTTAGCTTATTTTGACATATATCTAAGCCCCCTGCTATGGTGTAAATTTTTTCTTCATTATGTTTTGTGTAATCCTCTAAAGCAGGGAAGGGGTAGAGGGTGCCTATAAAATATTTGTCTTCATCGCTTAACTTATAGTTTGTGTAAATGATAGAACCATCGGTAGTTGATTTAGCATCGTAGCTATAGTGCATAATAGAAAACCTGTCATATTTGGAATACATTTTTTTATTAGATTTTCGATCTATTACTACACTTCTGGGGTTATCTTGTTCATGATCTAAACCCAATGCATGGCCAAATTCATGCAAAACGACATGTTTAAAGTAAAGATCGTCAGTTTTAAGTTTGGAAGAAAAACGCATAGTGGGTATCTTCTGAGAAAGATATTTGTTTAAACCTACCTCAGAATTTCCACCTACACCTTGATCTAGTTTACAGTTTAGGGCTATTCTTATATCTGCATTGTTTGCATCTTTTCCTACAAATTCGAAGGAAATATTTCCATGGGCTTCCCACTCTTTTGCATATTGTTTAACCAGCTTTCGAGTCGCTTCATTTTCAGTAGTTTCTTCTAGAAATTTGACACTTATAGAAGTTCTCCCGGTAAGATTATTAGGGAATAAACGTGTTCGATTATTATAATAGGAAGTCCCTGATGTTACCGTTTGTACATTGGATTTACTATCATTTTTTTCGAGTAACTTTTCTTCTTTACATGCATTTATATTTAATACAATGAATCCAATAATGATGTATATCTGTTGTCTCATAAGGGTTGAGCCTACTGTGTTTGTATCAGGTAATATTAATGGTGAGGTTGTTTATTGAAATGGAATTTTATTTCAACGCAAATCTAATTACTGTGGTTTGTATTTAGATATTATCCATGTTGATTTAACAAATGGTTCGAAGAGATTTAGAATTAATCGTTGTACAGTGTAGTCGAGGCGTATTTAATCTGATTTTTATATAAATTAGGGAGCCTAAGTATCTGGTTTAATTTTCAAATTAAAAAGTAGAAAAATGTCGAGTGTAAATAGAGTCATCCTGGTTGGTCATTTGGGCAAAGATCCGGAGGTTCACTATTTGGAGGGAGGTGTTGCTGTGGCCAGATTTTCATTAGCCACTTCAGAAGCATTTATTGCCAAAAATGGACAAAAAGTGGAGCAGACAGAATGGCATCATATTGTGGCGTGGCGCGGATTAGCAGATATTGCTGCTAAATATTTACAAAAAGGCAAGCTGATCTATCTGGAGGGAAAGTTAAGGACGCGTTCTTTTGAAGATAAAGCGGGGAATAAAAAACAGGTTACGGAGATCGTCGCAGATCAATTGACGATGTTGGGTCGTAAAGATGTGAGTGATGCTCTTGGAGTAGCAGAGGGTAAATTAACAAGCTTCCCTAAACAGGAAGAGCAAGTGAATTATGAAGATGGTCCGGATGATGATTTGCCTTTTTAGTACATATTGGGCCTATTTATTAAACCAATAATGGATATTTGCGCAATAATTCAGAAGCAGGAATGTGCAATAGTTCACTAAATTTTCGAATCATAGTTAATGATAAAGGCTTCTTGTAATTGAGCACCTTGCTGATCGCTCCCTTATCTCCATATTCTTTTGCTAGGTCAGTAGCTTTATATCCGAAATCTTCCATTCTGATTTTAATCATCTCTATAGGGTCAACGTCGGGTAAATCCCAGTGATTATTTTCATAAGTTTCAATCAGATGAACTAGAAGTAACTTTTCTTTATGTTCTTGGGTCCACTTTTCACTGTATTTTATTTCTTCATAGCGAAGTAAAGCGTGATTGTACTCTTGCTCATTTTCTATTAAAAACCACTGTTTGTTGCTGCTCATATATTTTCTATGTTTAATTGAGCCTGTTTATAAAGCTCTTTTTTGTTTGTCAAATAGTTGTTGCATCTATATGGTCATATTCCGAATGGGTGCCGATAAATCTTATCTCGACAGTTTGGTCGGAATAATTGATCTCGACAACTAATCGGTATTGATTACCCACAATTTTGAAACGAGCTCGGCTTTTTGGAATGATACTCGCATTGGGGAAATCTTTTAATACATCCAGTGATTGCTCCCATTTTGCATTTTGAACTACTTTTCTCCATGTAGATAGACTTTTCATCGTGTTTGCATGTTTTTTGGCAAAATCTTGCAATTTCTTTTGATAGATGATGTGCATTAATAATTCTGTTCAGGTAAAGAGCTGGTCTAAAGTTTATAAGTAGTACAATGCAAAAATAACCAAATGTTGTTATATAGACAACTTTTTAAAATGCTTATCTTTGATTACGTATGAAATTTAAACTAACATCGGAATATATTCCTACAGGGGATCAGCCTGAGGCTATTCGTCAATTGGTTGAGGGTTTGGAACAAGGGGAGCATTATCAAACGCTTTTAGGTGTTACAGGCTCTGGTAAAACTTTTTCTATTGCCAATGTGATCCAGCATACGCAACGGCCTACGCTTATCTTGAGTCATAATAAAACCTTGGCCGCCCAGCTTTATGGAGAATTCAAACAGTTTTTTCCAGAGAATGCGGTCAACTATTTTGTTTCTTATTATGACTATTATCAGCCTGAGGCCTATATCGTTAGTTCCAATACTTATATTGAAAAAGATCTTCAGATTAATGATGAGATAGAGAAACTACGCTTGCGAACGACTTCAGCCTTAATGTCTGGACGTAGAGATGTGATTGTGGTGTCGTCTATTTCCTGTATCTATGGAATGGGTAATCCCGAGGACTTTTCGAATTCGATTTTTCGATTTGCTGTTGGTCATACTATCAGTCGGAATGCTTTTTTACATCGTCTAGTTGAGATATTTTATGCACGCACAACAACGGATTTTCGCCGAGGTACTTTTCGGGTTAATGGTGATACGGTAGATATTTTTCCTGCCTACCTGGACTATGCTTATCGCATTTCTTTTTTTGGAGATGAGGTCGAAGAGCTGAGCTCAATTGATCCAGTATCAGCTATAACACTGGAAAAGATGACTCATATTGCACTCTTTCCAGCCAATCTTTTTGCCCCACCTAAAGATCGTTTCACCAAGTCTATCTGGGCTATCCAAGAAGAGTTGGAACTGCGCAAACAACAACTGATCGATGAAAAACGATTAGCTGAGGCCAGACGTTTGGAAGAACGGGTCAACTATGATTTGGAGATGATGCGTGAGCTAGGTTATTGCAGTGGGATTGAAAATTATTCCCGATTCTTTGATGGTAGGGAACCAGGAATGCGGCCTTTCTGTTTGTTGGATTATTTCCCGGAAGATTATCTGATGGTTATTGATGAGAGCCATGTGACTATCCCTCAAATACGAGCTATGTATGGTGGTGATCGTTCGCGTAAATTGGCTTTGGTGGAGTATGGTTTTCGTCTTCCAGCCGCTTTGGATAATCGTCCACTCAACTTCAATGAATTTGAGGCATTGGCACCCCAGACTATTTATGTTAGTGCAACTCCTGGAGACTACGAGCTTGCCAAAACGGAAGGGGTGGTGGTAGAGCAGGTCATTCGCCCGACGGGTTTGGTTGATCCGACGATTGAAGTGCGACCAGCTATCAATCAGGTGGATGATTTACTCGATGAGGTAGATCGAACAGTTAAGCAGGGCGATCGGGTACTGGTTACGACGCTGACCAAACGAATGGCCGAAGAACTGACCAAGTATATGGATCGTTTGGGTATTAAAGTACGGTACATCCATTCTGAGATCAAGACGCTCGAGCGGGTAGAAATACTCCGGGGTTTGCGTTTGGGTGAGTTTGATGTGTTGGTAGGGATTAATCTGTTACGTGAGGGTTTGGATTTGCCGGAGGTATCGCTTGTAGCGATATTGGATGCAGATAAAGAAGGTTTTTTGCGCTCTGAGAAGTCACTGATTCAAACCATTGGACGTGCTGCACGTAATGATCGCGGACGTGTGATCATGTATGCCGATATCATTACTGGAAGTATGCAGATCACGATCGATGAAACCAATCGTCGTCGAGAGAAACAGATAGCCTATAATCAGGAGCATGGTATTACCCCACGGACAGTTGGCAAATCTCAGCAAGCAATCATTGAGCAGACATCAGTGATGGATTTTAAAGGTGGCGTTCAGCAGAAGCCATACATTGAAAAGGAATTACCTGTCAGTTTAGCTGCCGATCCCATTGTACAATATATGACCAAGCCAGAGCTGCAAAAATCCATTGATAACACCAAAAAGGGAATGAATGTTGCGGTAAAAGAAAAAGATTTTCTACTAGCAGCTAAACTTCGCGATGAAATGTTTGCATTAGAGAAAATTATGCAAGAGCGCTTTAAATAATTTCACTGTTTTCTGAAACATTTCTTCTTTATTTTATTAATGAGGTGATCTAAAGTTTTAATGTCAGTAAAAAGAAAACCCAGTTAGAAGTTGATTTTTGTGGTGTGAAACAAAAAACACAACATCCGAACTGGGAATCCTGAGCAAAGATATGATTGAGCAATATATTATTCCCCATTTAAGTAAGAGAAAACGTGGTCCAAAGCCCTTACTTCTACTATATGAAATAGTTGATTTTGTTCTTTACCGCTTAGATTCGGGCCCTAAATGGCATCAGATACCCATTCGGCACTTTTCCCCGGAAGCAACTACGGGCTGGAAAGCAATCTATCATCATTTCAGGGAATGGGTTAAGGATGGATCTTGGCAAAAAAGCTCGATCAAGTTATTAGCAAATAATCGATGTAAACTAGACATGTCGAGCGTGCAATTGGACGGAAGTCATACGCCCGCTAAGAAAGGCGGACAGGCTGAGGATATCAAGGGAGAAAAGCCTCAAATACTACTAACAGCTTGTTCTTGGCTGATAATTCAGGCCAGATGATTGCGCCATGTCCACTCCCAAGGATGCATCGCATCATGATCTTTTTGAGATAGAGAAAGTATTTAAGGAAATGGGCGATCAACTAAAATCAGCTGATATTGATATTAGAGGCTTTTTTCTTAACGCAGATGCTGGTTTTGACTCCTATGAACTTAGAACTATTTGCAGCCAAAATGAGATCGAAGCCAACATCAAAATTAATCCAAGAAACACTAAGCAAAACAGCCAGGAGACCCACTTCTTTGATGAAAAACTATACCAAAACGAATCGTTATTGAACGGGTAAATGCTTGGATTGATGGGTTTAGGGCTTTAATTAATCGATTTGAAACTACTATCTCCAGTTGGATGGCGCTACACTGGATCACTTTTTCTGTCCTGTTTATAAAAAAAATTAATAAACCAATTAGAATAACTTGAAAATTTTAAATCACCTAAATGTTAAATAATGGGTTGTGTTTTTAAATGTATGATAGATTTAAGTTTTTGTGATGCATGACAAGTTTGATAGTAGTCCAGTGATTAAATAATTTTTTAGAGAAAGGAGTAGGTCTTCGTATTAATCTTTTGCAAGCATTTCTTAAAGAGGTATTCACGTCTTCAATAGCTTTCGTAAATCTTTTTCCTACTAGGTGGTAATCTGGATGAAAAACTTCTTTAATGGACTTCCAATGATTGGTAAATCAAAAGTTAACTGAGATTCTTTTTATTTTTTTTAATGATTAATTAACGATATTTTTACTTCTTTTGCCAATTGTTAAGGCTAATATTTCTTTAGTTTTGCACAATAAGCATACAGCATCCATACTTTCTTCTCTTTACTCCCAACAATGCTATAAAGCTCACCCACCTGTACTCGATCGTATATCGAATACCTAGGTTTTAGTTCAATGTCAGTCTGAGATGTTAAGATTTGTAATGCAAAGGTTTGACTGATATTTAAAACATACGAGATATCTCGTATGCCAGATCCTCTAACTAACATTCTCATTGCCAATATTTTTGTTTTATTTTCTGCTCCCAAGTATAAGTAGGTATCCTGGAATTGTTTATCACAATTCTTGCATCGATAAGTTTGCATCCCATTTTGCTTATGTCCATTTTTTATCACTTTTGTTCCTAAACAGTGAGGATAATCTAGGCTTTTTTTTAGTAGCATAAACATAAAAAACGTCCTTACTGTTTTATCTTCCTTAATACATCATACATTTTGAAGCATTACCAAAAAATGTTAAATATTATATTTATATATATATAATTAAGTTATAATCTGTTAATTTCGCGATATTATTTATTTAAAATTGAATTAATGAAGAATCTTTTTTTAGTTGGTGTAATCTCATTGATTTCACTTTCTACATTTGCACAGAATGTTCAGAAGTATGTGGGCAGCGATCGCGTTACTTTTGGGGCAAAAGCAGGAACAACATTTGCAACTATTTCACAAGAGGATACTAAATCAATCACTTCATTCTATGTGGGTGGTGTGGTTAATATCCTTTTTAGTGAGGTGTTTACTTTCCAGCCTGGTTTAACTTTGGTTGGTAAGGGATTTAAAAAAACTACTTCATCAAGTCTGCGGATGCCTTCTTCTGGAGATATTCTAAATGTGACTAGTTCTTTTAAGGCTTCTCCTTGGTATCTTGAAATTCCTATGAATGCTGTATTTAACTTTCAAGCTGGAGCAGGTAAAATTTTTGTTGGAGGTGGGCCTTACGTAGACCTTGCTTTGTTTGGAGACTACGAACGTACAATTAAACAAACAAATACATTTACTGGAAGTTATAGTAGTAAAACTAAAATAGACGACATCGACTTTGGTGAACAAGGAGATATGAGTTCAATAGATTTTGGTATGAACTTTTTGCTCGGTTACCAATTGAAGAATGGTCTTAGTGTGAATGCGGGGTATGGTTTGGGGCTGACTAATAATCTGACTAATAATTATGAGAATTTATCATCTAAGAATAAAGTATTTTCTCTGGGTCTAGGTTTTGCTTTCTAAAGATTGTATAACATTGTTTTTTCATAGAGAAGAGGTTCCAGCAATATGTGTTGGGACCTTTTTTGTTAGTGCATTTAGATAGGGGCAGTACAACCTGAATTTAGCTAATGGTGGTAGACAAAGTTTAGTTTGTCAGCCTCCACTTGTATCGTCTCGGTGGTATGATGAGGCAAAATAGGAGCTTTAATACCTTCTCCCCAGGTTTGCGGTCCAGTAAAAATGCGCGCCTCATCCCAGAGGTCAGCTTGAATGAATAAATCAAGCGTTTGTGCCCCCCCTTCAATAATAACTGATTGGATATCCATTAGATAGAGTTGATAGGCTATGTGTTGAGGTAGGAGGTAATCAAAGTCTTCGAGCTGTATATATTTGGTGTTGCCATCAATGGTTGTTTTTAAGGCATTAAAAACGATTGTCTCTATAGATTGATCGAATAAGTGAAGGTGTTTTGGTAGAGTTAGATGTTTATCAATTATGATGCGCTTGGGGTTTCTACCTGTCCATTCTCGTACATTCAACTGAGGGTTATCTGTTAGGGCGGTAGCTTTGCCAACTAGAACCGCATCTTCTTCACTACGCCAGCGGTGTACAAGTTGTTTGGCCTCAGTGGAGGTAATCCATTTTTGAGAACCATCTTTGGGTGCAAAAAATCCATCACCTGTTTGGGCCCATTTTAAGATAATATAAGGACGCTGTTTCTGTACGCAGGTGAAAAAGCGTTTGTTAAGATCTTGGCATTCGTCTTGTAAAACGCCTTCAATGACGTCTATACCTGCATTTTTTAATCGTTCAATTCCCTTGCCATTTACTTGTGGAAAAGGATCACGGCAGCCGACAACTACTCTGGGTATTTGATGTTGTATAATCAGGTCAGCGCATGGCGGAGTTTTACCAAAATGAGAGCAGGGTTCCAGAGTTACATACAAGGTCGATCTTTTTAAGCGATCAGTTGTATGGGGATTATGAGTAAATGCAGTTTGGATGGCACCAACTTCGGCATGTGCTTCTCCAAACTTCTGATGATAGCCCTGGCCAATAATTGATCCATCACACACCAGTATAGCTCCAACCATTGGATTCGGACTGGTGGAGCCTAAGCCCTTGATGGCTAGCTCGAGAGCTTGCCTCATGTATATTGAGTGTTCATCCATCGCAGCAAAAGTAGGTTTTTAGCTTGTCTAAAGTTTATTTTATCTTTCTCTTTTGGTTCTTTTTGGCTGCAATTTCGTTGAGTTTTTTCACCATAGTGCCCTGCTATGGTTCCAAAATCCGCCTCATTTCGCTCAAAATAACCGGCAATAGCTTCATGAAATAAACTTTAGACAAGCTCTTTATTTAATTTTGACCCATGACTATTGAGGCGCAAGAAAAAAAGATAATTGAGCAATTGCTACCGCTTTATGCGATGGAAGAAGCTCGAAGTTTGGCCTGTTGGGTAATTATGGATGTTTGTCGGATGAATCGATCACAACTACTGATTCACAAGCAAAGTGCCCTTTCTGCTGAAGAGGTGGTGTGTGTTGATCATATTTTGTCTGAGCTTAAGACAGGTAAACCCATACAGTATATTTTATCGGTAACCGAATTTTATGGATTGAAGTTACATGTTGACTCGTCGGTATTAATTCCTCGACCGGAAACAGAAGAGCTGGTTGCTTGGATTTTAAGCATAACTAAAAGCGTTTCTTTGGGAAGTTATGGTAGTGGGGTTGGAGCTCCCCCTCCTTTGGAGAAGACTAGGGTGAGGCTTTTAGATATCGGCACGGGTAGTGGATGTATTCCGATTGCGTTAAAAAAGAATTTGCCCAATGCATCTGTTTTTGCGGTGGATATTTCGGCTTCTGCCTTGATGATAGCTAGGGAGAATGCAATATGCAACGAAGTAGAGGTTCAATTTATACAGGACGATATTTTAAATCCTTGTTCGGAAATTTTGGATCAGCGCTATGATGTGATTGTATCGAATCCACCCTATGTGAGGTTATCTGAAAAGAGTGATATGCATGTTAATGTACTGGATTATGAGCCTCATTTGGCATTATTTGTCCCTGATAACAATGCTTTGTTGTTTTACGATCAGATTGCGGATTTTGCTTTAGTCCACTTAAATGACCAAGGATTTTTATTTTTTGAAATTAATGAGCGTTTTGGGCAGCAGACGATTGATTTGCTCGTCAGAAAAGGATTCCAGGAAATTGAGTTACGAAAAGATATTAGAGGGAAAGACCGAATGCTAAAAGCAACTTATTCTAGGTAGAGTTTCATTGCTACTCGTTCTAAAAGTGCTTTTGGAAAGAGCCATGCGGCAAACACATTGAGCTTGTTAATTAATCCAGGTATAGTTTCGGCTTTATTTTTAAACATGCCATCGATAGCAATTTGTGCAACCTTCTCTGGGTTCATATTGACTTTTTGTGCTGTTTTTAAGGCATTGTTACCTACGTTAGCGCGAGTCGAAAATTCGGTATCTGTTGCACCAGGACAAATGCTACTCACCGAAACTGATGAATTTTTAAGCTCTTGACGTAAGCCACGGCTAAAATTGAGTATAAATATTTTAGTCGCCGCATACAGTGTCAATCCGGGTACAGCCTGATAGGCCGCGGTACTAGCTACATTGAGAATGTAGGCCCTGGATTGCTGTTTGAGCATAGGGAGAAATAGCTGGCATAGTCCAACAGGAGTGGTCATATTAACCTGCATCATGTTCGAGTCTTCTGCAAGAGAATATTTGTCAAATGTGCCACTCATGCCATATCCAGCATTGTTAATTAGGACATCGATAGTATAGTTATTAGCTATGCACCAATCATATACTTGTTTTGGACTGTTTGATAAGGATAAGTCAATGGCAAGGTAATCCACCTTGATGGCGTATTGTTGGGTGATTTTCTTTGCTACTGATTTTAATAAATCTTCAGACCGAGCAACTAACAGCAGATTGTGTTTGCGTTTAGCAAGTTCCAGTGCCATGGCTTTTCCAATTCCCTTGCTAGCACCGGTTATTAATGCATATGACATGATAAAATAGGGTTAGTTATGTACCTTGTGGGTAAAGCGATGGTAGAATGGGGTTTTACTATGCTCCGTTTTGGGTAGGTATTTCCCTGTAATAATAGGTACGTACATTACGCGCCGTCTACTGGCTTCTCCAAAGTGAGGAGATTGTTGTACACGATGCCAGATACGCCCATCGTGTACAGTAAGGTCACCTGCATGAATATCGAAACCAGCTTCTTTTGGATCAGGTTTATTATTGACAAAATAGGGCTTGCTAAATAGAAGTCGTAAAATACCTTGTCGATGAGTCCCTGGAAGAACACGTAAGCCTCCATTTTCAAATGGGCAGGAATCCAGATGGATACCGACATTTAGCATGGGCATAATTCGTTGTCCTAGAAAAAGATCCCGAGGACTGTCAGTATGCCAACCCATTTGAGAAAAGCTGCTATTAGGGGTTCGAATGTAATTGTTCAGTACCAGGCCGTCTTTTTCATCTTCACCGATGCGTCCATCAAAAGGGTGCAATAACTCGATGAGTGATTTTAAGCGAGGGTCTTTTAAAAAAGCACTTAATACCTCACTATGTAGGGATAAAAAGCAAAGACGTTGGATGATTTTTTCATTGTTTTCGTTCTTTCCAAACTTCAATGGGACGCCATTTACTTTATCGCGGCCCTCGTCTAACCACTTTTTTTCTACTTTTTGTACTTCGTTCAAGAAAAGTTTTACGGTTTCTGGTTCAACAAACTTTCGGAAGATAATCACGCCATTTACTTTGAAAAAATCTAGTTGTTCTGAAGTCAGTGTTTCTGTCAATGTAAAATGGGGACAATCTAATTTTTTCATGTGTATTAATATTTATTGACATTTTTTAATCTCGGATTGAGCCTAAATATTAGGGCAGCTCTAGACAAAAAAATCAGTTTCGGGAAAAAAGAAAATTCAAACCTTGACGGTTTTTCAAACCGCAATGTTAAACATAAAAAATAATAAATATGTCATCCGCATGTCTAAAACTTACGGAAGGCTCTAATTGTTAAAAATTATTTAAAGGATTTTTTTAGAGCGTGTTTAATAATAGTTTTTCGTGCAGTGGTCCATATGATATAGCTAAAAATAGGAGCTGAGACTACGTCCAATGTATAGTGAACATGTTGTATTAAGATTAAAATACTTACCCCTATGGTGGTGCACAGTGCCAGTATTTTATCATTTCTTTTGGAAAAACATAGAAACATTAAAAATTGTGTCGATACATGGCCCGAATAGAAAAGATCTTTGGTAATGAATTTAGTGCCATAAAACTGATTACTGATTGGGTCAATTAGGGGAATTAAGTCTAATGGTGCATTGAGGGGGACTAGACCAATAGTGATTAGTCTTGATAAAGTCAGTAGGATGTATGACCATAAAAATGTGATACATAGTTGCGGATCTTGTAGTGATCGTATGATTAATAAAAATACTGTACTCCAAATAAGTATAAAAATGGGAATAGAGACATCCTGAGCAGGTATCTTAGCTAAGATCCAATCCTGTAGTAGCACACCTTCTCTTTGTTCAATGGCTTGAAAAAAGTGAGAGATTATGCTGAGTGTGATAGTTAGGAATATAAATCCGATAATAAATGATCTTCTGTAGTTAATCTCTTGCCAAGAAGTAATCCAATATTGTTTTGCCAAAGTGTATCTCTTCCAGCTCATGTGCAATTTTTAGGTCAATTGATGGATTAAATTTTATGACTAGTGATCATAAGATAGTCCAAAGGTAAAATTTATGCTTTTGTATGCATTCGAAAAAGTTATATCATTTGGATGCATCATCATATGTTAAATGCTTTAGCTATCTGTGTAATAGATCAGATTATAAAATAACTAATCAATAATTAATGAATTAATATATATGTCACTCAATTGATTTTTGTATGTGTTAATAATAGTTAATATAAGATTAGTGTTTGCATAAAATATATCAGATTTATAGATTCGTTGCGACTGGAATGTAAAGTAACCCATATTCTATATTTCGTAAATAATAAGTAGTTTTATTTATGTTATTGTATTGTGATATGTTTTTTAATTTAGTTATATTAGTATTAAATACATATTAATAAATCTTGTTTTAGTGTTGGTATGTGGTAATGTGTTGCCATATGTACTTTTATACTAGTTGATTGGGTGTGATAAAATTGATTATGTAATAAATTTATATATTTCTTAAAAAAAATTTATTTATATCTTGTTTGTGATAAAAAATAGTTGTAGATTTACTTATGGTTAGTGTAAAAAATACACTATTTGTTTTGTAATTTTTTTATAAATAAAATACTGTTAATTAATGATTAATAATGTGCTGTAAGCATGTTTATTATTTGGGTTTGAAAAACAAGTTAAATACTAAAAAGATAGGATCATGATTTACGAAATTGGAGGTAATGAGATAAAGGTTGATGCAAGCGAAGGGATTAATTCCATTGCCAATAATAGGACATTGATTGCACAAAAGTTAACAGATAAAGCACCAACCAAACCAGAGGTGGTAGAGGGTTTGACTACTGTTGAGGCTGTTTTTGAGCACTTTAAGCCATCTGTGAATGTGGAAATGGAAACAGAAGAGGGTATGGAGGTAAAGGAGACGATTGGTTTTACTAATGTGGGTGATTTTAATCCGAAAAGTTTGATTGAGCGTAGTGCTTATCTTAATGAAGTGAATGATCGAAAGTCAGCTTATGTTCAAATCTTAAAACAGATTAAGACTAATAAAGTATTACAAAAGATCATTAACAGTCCAGAGAATAAAGCAGCATTGCTTAGTGCATTAGAGGAGCTGGTTGCTGAGCTTGATAAGGCTGATAAATAATTAGATAAATAAATAGAATAAGAAATAGATTTTGCCTAATAGTACTAGGTAGAAATAAAAATACCGATTTTATAAAATAATGGCAGTTATGGCTAAAAGTGTAGCAGTAGAGCAAGAAGGACTGGGAAAGGCTCCGGAAAAGCAGGAGGCTAAGGTAAGTAGTGCAGTTGAACTGGAATCGATAGGCGGATTTTCTTTACTCGAGGCTTTGATTGATGGGGTTCAGAATTTGAATCCAGAGCGTAAGGCGCGCAGAGATATTTTTCTACAAGAGGGGGGTAAGAAGGCGGAACGCACTGCTTTGAAAAAGAAGATGGGGGAATGGATATCCTTACTTAAAGGAGCGTCTTCCACCGCTGAAATTGTTGAACAAGGAAATATTAAGTTACAATCGGCGGAAAAAAACCTTAAAGAAAATCTAAAGCGTGCTTTAGATTCGACCCGTGAATTAGAGCAATCTTATCGTTCTGTGAGTCTATTTTACAAAAATACAGAGCAAGATAAGTTGAAGAATATATCCATTGTGAATGCTTCGATGGATCAATTGACAGATTTAGATAATCCTCGCTTTATAGAAAAGATTGCTAAGGAGCTTAAACAAAGTTTTGATCGATTGGATCTCCGGAAAAACTATTCTTTATTAGTTGTTCCGGGTTATTTGGGATCTAATAAAGTGGTGGAGCGTTGGGCGAAGATGGCTTATGATAATAAAGTGATGTTAGTAACTGATTTTCAGCATTTCGATCGACCAGATGACGCGATGGAGGTTTTCGAGTCTGCTAATTTGGCAGGAGGAGATGCTTACCGTGCTAATGTGATGATGGCTTGTAACTGGTTAGTTGGTAGAAGTAAAACAGACTGGGTTAATGAGGAAGAAGATTTATTTGTACCGCCTTCAGCAGCACTTGCTGGGCGATTGTATAGTACGTTGATGTCTCAAATTACTGCGGGAAAGAAGTATGGAGGAATCAATGAAGTTGATGCTACTGCTTTTGATCTTACTAAAAGTGAGTTATCTCAATTGGAACGAATGGGTTTGATTCCGATGGTGCAGGAGTATGGTAAAGTGATGGCCTTTTCGGGAAAAACACTGTTCAATGGGGATAATATTGGGTTACAAACCTATTCCGTAGTTCGTGTGTTCGATTATATTACTAAGGTACTTTTTGACTTTTTGAATCGGCGTGCTTTTGAGAATTGGGACACGAGTGTAGAGCTGGATGTAAAAGATCAGATTGTGAACTATCTCAATACTGTTACTGGAAATGGTCGGTTAATCGAATATTTTAACATTATGAAACTAGAGCGTGATGAGGATCAGAAGGATCGTATTCTGTTGGATATTCATATTACGCCTTTCTTTCCGGCTAAGAGCTTTGTTTTGAAGCTAGATGGTTATAAGGGAGAGGACGAGAGTGTAACTTGGAAGAGCGACGTTCAACAGAAGGGGGATGCTTAATAGAGAGAATGTGTTTTTGTTATCCGTATGTAAATAAAATAAATAAACAATAAATAAACAATAAATTAACAATTAAATTTTAAAATTATGGCAACTAAAAGTGCAAAAGAAACAGGTGGTTTATTAAAACTGGATGGTAAGTCGTATACTTTACAACAAGCGGTTCATTTCAGCTTTAGTGAGCGATCAGGCGGTGGTAATAATTTCGCTGCGTATTTAAATGGTTCCCTTGTTCTTATTAAGCTAGCGGATAGTGAGAAAAAAGGTCTTTATGATTCAATGGCTAAAAGAAAGTATATGGATGGAGAGCTTTTGACCAATGAAGTTAGTGGAAGTAGTTCTGATCACACTGTGAAGTTAGAAAAAGTTAGAATTACAGGCATAGATAACTACGGTGATGCTATTGGAATCAGGGTAGATATTGGTAAAGTTACTGATGGACCACTTATCGCTCAAGAAGATTGGTTTGATGCTGTTAAGAAATAAGTATTATGCTATCTATTTGTATGTAGTGAACTATACTTATTCCAATTTGATTAGGGTAAAAGTGTGAGTATGTTATAATTCAAATATGCTCCTCTTTTCCTCTAATCAAATTTAATGTTTTTCATAGGCGCCAAACCAGTATTAAATTCTCTGTATTGTGGTATTGTAAAATGATAGGTATCTATCCACCCTAATTTTAGGAGGTATTATTTCGGATAAATGTTACATCCATTAATTTAGGAAATGGCTTATGCAACAACCAGATTTTAGTAAAGAGTCCATTTTGGGTAGAATGTTAAATTCTGCCGCTGACCTCTGGGGGATCAAGCATAATGATAATCTAGAACCGGTGGTTCGCTTGCTGATGGAAGCTTTTGCTGCTGAAATTTTTAAAGTACAGCAAAATATAGAAGTTTCGAATGCGCGATTGGTAGAGTATCTGGCCGATACGCTTACTCCGACAAAATTAACTGCTGTTGTTCCTGCTCATGCAGTGATGCATGCGAGTTGTAGTCCAACTACCCAATTAATCGATGAAACTACTTTATATGAAGTAGCTGGTATTGGGGCTCAAAAGGACCAGAAGTTTTCATTTACACCTATTGACAATATCTTATTGTATCATGCTGAGGTGACTGATCTAATTACCGCTTCCAATGCGTGTAAAGTTGATGGTTGCATTTATAAGGTAGTTACGACAACGCCTACTGCAGGGAGTATCTCTCAGAATTATGTGTGGTTGGGGGTTAGTATATCGAACCAGCTTCATGATATTAAGGGTTTGTCTTTTTTTGTTGAGTGGCCTAATTTAGGCTCGAGAAATGATTTATATAGGAGTATGACTATGTCCAAGTGGACCATTGATGGGGAGATGCCACTTCAAATGAGTCAGGGGCTTGTTTATGCTGATACATCTTATGAGAACGATCCAATAAAAAGATTAGAGACATATAGTCTTGTTGCAAATGATATAAAAAATAGTTACCAGAGTCAATTTTTTACAGTGAGTAGCAGTATAGCAGAGCTGCAGAAGTATGTAGAAGGGTATCCTGCTATTTTTAAAGATTACTTTTCGGAAGAGCAGTTAGGACAGTTTTTTACTGAGAAGAAGTTGTGGTTACGTATTGAATTACCTGTTTATCTGGAAGCGGATATTTTAGGTGATATGTTAATAAATACTAACTGCTTTCCTGTAGTTAATAGAGAGTTAAAGTTAGCAACAACTAATACAGGGCTTATTCCGCTTGTTTGCGATAGTACAGAGCGGTTATTATGTGAAGGAAGTGTATATGGAACAATTAGTGGGTCTTATCACCGTACAGAATTAAGAGAATCTGGTGAAGAAGTGAATACTTATACGCTTAGAAAATCAGGTTTGGAACGATTTGATCGAAGAGATGCATATAATCTCGTTAAGGATGTGGAACTGCTTGTTAAAAATGAGGTTCAAGCTTTTGCTGCTCTAAATGGGGGAAATAATCAGGAGTTAATAGATGTGCTTAATGCAGTAGTTGACCAAACAAAAAGGAACTACAAGAATGAAGAAGATAAAGCATCGAAATATATTATACTAAAGAAAGAAGTGCCAAGTGAGGTAGTTACTGCTGAGTTCTGGGTAACCAAATGTGAAAACGCCAATCAAATTAGGATGGGAACGGTTGTGCAGAACATACAAGATTCTAGTCAGGTTGGGTGTGTATTACTTACATCCACTAGGGGTGGAAGAGACACACAAGATGAATCGGAAAAAATTAGGGCATATCAGTACGTTTTGCTTACTAAAGAGCAAATTGTATCTGCTCAGGATATTAAAAGTTTTATTCATTATCAGCTTGGTGAAAATGTTTCACAGGTAGAAGTGAAGAGTGGATTGATGATTGGTAAGGGAACTAAGCAAGGATTGGTGCGATCAATAGATATCTATATCCATACGACTGATAATTTTAAAGAGGATACGGTTCAGTGGGGCGATGTATTGCTACAAAAATTACAGCAGCAGTCTGATCCATCGAGGATATATCGATTGTTTTGGAATGGGTTGTCATAAAGTTAAACAGTGTGCTATATGTTGATTTTTTATACTAAATGTTATTAATATGATCACAGCAAAGCCAGTAATAGCAAAGATTAAGATTGATGGAGAGGAAATAAAGATTTTTCTTAATCTCATTATAGAACAAGCATTTAATGCGCATCATCGTTTTTCATTTAATGTTCCAGTTAATGAAATGAAATTAACTAGCGGTGCATTTTTGATTAAGGATGGTAAAGATGTGGCACTTAATTATGTTGGCAAAAAGATCTTAATCCAGTGGGGGGAAGATGGTGGCGATATGTCTAATTTTAATGGACTGATCACCAATATAGCAGTTGAGGTACAAAATAATGTAGTTCCTTATTTGCGTATTTCTGGTTATAGTGGTAGTTATGTTTTGTCTAATGTGTCTAGAACCCGCTCTTTTTTTGATAAGGATCCTAAAAATCCGAAGCAAAAATTAGAAGATGTTGTTAAAAAGGTTGTTCAGGGTGTGATGGGCCCTTATTGCGGGCTATCGTGTCATATTGCTAATGATCTTAAGCTACCTTATGTTGTACAGTATAAAGAGAATGTCTTTGATTTTTTGAATCGATTGGCTATTAGTCATGGAGAATGGTTCTATGTGGACGATAAAACGTTATACTTTGGTAATCCGAAAAAGTCTCAAACCCATGCTTTAGTATTAGGACCAGATTTTTCTGGTATACGTTATGGGCTAAATGTAAGTCCAGTTCGATTAGGGGCTGCGGGTTATAATCATCAATCTGGGGAAAGTTTCAAACAAAATTCTGAAACTGGTAGTTATGGAGATAATGGGGTTGATAAGATCAATAATGCACAAAAGAATATATTCAGTTCGATCAGTGGTCATGAATATCTATCCTGGCAGCCTAATAGTTCCGATGAAGTAAAACAACAAGCAGATTATAATAGTGGACAGCAGTTGACTCAAAATTTGGTATTAGAAGGACAGTGTAATAAGCCTACAATTAAATTGGGTGATCAGTTGTCAATTAAAGTACAAGATGGTAGTGCTGAAAAAAGCTTTATGCAGTGTCGAGTGATTGCCATTACACATTACTTGGGGGACTCGAATAAAGAAAATATGTATAGAAATGAATTGAGGGCGATAGATAAAGAAGCAAAGTTCATTCCTATAGATCGGGTTAACATGCCCAAAAGCTATGAGGCTACTTCAGAACTTGCCGAAGTCATTTCTACTGAAGATGCAAGTGGGCGCGTGCAGGTACGCTTCTTTTGGAATGATGGTGATCCTGAGTTAAATAAATCGTTTTTTATGCCTTGTTTGAGTCCGTATTCGGGAGGAAAAGAACAATCCAATCGAGGCATCTTATTCATACCCGAGGTAGGAGATATTGTGTTGGTTGGTTATTATCGAGGTCATCCGAATCACCCTTATGTTATGGGTGGGCTTCATAATAGTAAAACAGCCAAGCTCAAGGATGATAACAAGAATAATGATATCAAAAGTATCACCACTCGTAGTGGACATGTCATTGAATTTAATGATAAGCAGGATGCTGAAAGCATTACCATTACTGATAAGAATAAAAATGTTGTCTTGATGAATAAAGATGGTGTGAAAGTGACGGCTAACGAGGCAAAAAATACTATTTTGATGACTAAAGATGGAATTAAGATCACAGATGATAATAACAAAAATAGTATTGAGATGAGCAGTAGTGGTATTATTCTTAAAGCTGATAAAGATGTGAAGATCACTGCTAAAAATATTACGATGGAAGCCCAAACAGCTATCGAGCAAAAGACCGGTTCTACTAGTGTTAAGATAGCTTCAACATCAATTAAGCAAGAATCGGGAGCTGGTTCTGTTGAAATAGGTGGTACAGGGGTGGATATTAAAGGACCTACGATTAAAATGAGTTGATGGATTTTAATGGATGAACAATGAGTATTACCAAACTATATGCACTTAGTCCGTGTCCAGTTCAGTGTATGGCTGGGTCGGCTCCGGGGGTACTTACTGCAACTTCGCAGCCCATATTATCTGTAAATGGACAATTGGTATTAACAGAGATGGATACGACTGTTACGCCATTTGGAACATGTAATATTCTGACAGCTGCAGCTAGTGGTGTACCGGTCCCTTGTGCTCCTGTGCTTATACCAAAGACTTGGACTGGAACAAGCGATCCTGAGACCATAAATAGCATGAAAATTTTGCTAAAGACATCGAGTATCATGTGTGGTATTGGTGGTAAAATTTCAATTACAGGATAGTATTGATGCTTATTTTGGGTGTGTCTACTTTGGTAATTTATGAGGTGCTGTTTGTGGGGTTGTTATATTGATTAATTTTTAGTAAATTAAATTAATATAAAAATAAATTGATCCCTCTTATGATAAATGCAGACCTTATTAAGGAACTGAATGCTAGTAAGAATGGCTTGGATACCGATTTTAGGGCTGAGGTTGTTGCTGTAGGCCTAATCAAGCAGGGTGTAGATCCGAAAAAAATCCTTATTGTACCTAATGGAGTTATTGGTAAAAGTTCATCGAAGGACATTGAACGTATACATCTGAAACGTTTGGGTGAGGGGGCGGATAATTACGTTTATATTATAACTAATAGAGCAGGTATTTATGATACGCTTCCAGAAGGTCTGTTTCATAAACAGTATGGGTATAGTCATTCTAATAATGTCCGGTCGAGGGTAAGTAAAACCAGAGCCGAGGAAAAAAGGGCTAGGCAGTTTTTTCTTCCATTTGAAATACTGATTAATCGATATGGAACGAGTATTGCTTATCGTGAAGATGTCGGAGCTTACGAAAACCTGGAGCCTATTATCAATCAATTTGCCATTGGTTGGCCTATTTTTAAATTATTGGATCAGCGACAATCAGTTTTGTTTCTTTATACGATTCCTATTATCCATCAATTGCGCAATAACCATGAACGGTTATCTGGCTTTCTATCCCTGCTTTTAGGAGTTAATGTGAATATCATATTGAAGACCAAAACTATTTTGAGAAAAGTATATTCTGATTTGTCCTTAAATGAGTCGAGGCTAGGGGTATCTTCTGTTTTAGGGGGAGTATCGTCAGAAACCATACCAGTTATTCATGTCCAAGTAGGTCCAATAGAAGATAAAAATCTGGCCTTGTTTATTTCTCAATCAAAGAATGATATCCTGTTAAATGAGCTTTTTCTTTGGTTATTTGATCCGCAAATTCCAATCGAAAAAGATCTAATTGTGATTAATAAACCCAAACAAAGACCAGCAACTTATTATTTAGGTACGAACACATTTTTTAGCTAAGAAACGGATGTATTACAAGATACCACTTGCTTTTGAAAACATATTTCAGGGTAAAAATTTACCATCATGTTCATTGGGGGAATCTATTGCACAACATATTCAACTGATGATTGAGACGCGTTATGGTGAGCATCAAGGTGATATGAATTTTGGTTGTGAGATATGGAATTTCGATTTTCAGCTGATGGTTAAACTAGATGATTATGAACAAAAAATTAGAGGCTCGCTATTGAGAGCAATTGAGAAATACGAACGTCGATTAAATCAGGTTGATGTAAACATCAAAATCAGTGATGAAGAAGTTTATAATACGGTCTCTGGGAATAAGGAAATGAAAAAACAGGCAGCCATTACAGTGAATGCTTTAATAAAGGAAACGGCTGAAGCCTTTTATTTTAGAACAGAGTTTCATTTAAATCCAATTATTTCGGTATAAAGCAAGATGTATTTAAATAATATGCTCAGTAATATAATGGAGCGAGTACTCAATACGAATAATAAGTATTAAATACTCACAAAAAATAGCGTAGATGATTCGTGTGCTTTTATTGCCTATTGTAATATTTGTTATTGCACTTATTGCTGCGATTGTACTATTTTTTGTTGCTAAAAAAGACCAAGTAGTCAATCACAAAAAGTTAATTGCGATTATTTTGTTAGGGGCAATTATTTTGGCTATCCCAGTCTGTTTAGTTTTCACGGAATGGCCTTATATGCCAAGTATATATGTGATCAATGCAGCCTATAGTATTTTAATGGGCTATGTGTACGTCAGGTATTACCCCAAAATAGTGATTGATAAGGAGCAGGGTCAGAAGGGAATACAAATACTCGCTTTACTGATTACAACACTGATGGCGGCGTCCATTTTCCTGATTGTCTTTCATTTTTTCTCAGAGATTGATTATGGTTTGATGGCAGCTTCACCCCTGATGTATGTTTTCATTCCTCTTCTTTTCAGTTATACGCTTGAAGCTTTGCTTGCTATACCAATTGAGATCTATCAGGTATGGTATTACGATGACAAGTGGCATTATAATTGGTTTGATGATCATTTCGATACAATGTTTGTTTTTGAGATTGAACTATATAAGAATCGAGACGATATCAGTAGGACCAAGGTAAAAGCGAAGGCTCCCGAGAATATTGTTTTTCAAGAGTGGTTTCAGCGTTTTTTGGAAGATTTTAATAAAAAATATCCTAAAAATCCCATTGAATGCATGAGTTATGATGACCAAAAGTTTGGTTGGGTATTTTATGTGAAGCCACGGTTTTGGCCTTCGAAGCGTTATATCGATTTTGAAAAAACAATCTATGAGAATCGGATTAACGATCGAAGTGTGATTGTTGCCAAACGGGTTATAGAGGAGCGTGTGGACAATCCAGTAACCAACAGTCAAGAGCCCTTAACACAAGGCTCATTAGAACAACAGGTTGATGCTCAACAAGGTCCTCAACCGCAGCCAGTTGATGGAGAAGCTAGTGGGGGAGATCAGGGGGGAGTTAATGTGGTGCAGCAAGAAGGGCAGAATTTGGCTCAGGGGGCTAGAAATCAGGTAGTAGGCCAAGGGAGACAAGCAAGTCAAAAATGGATGACAGATCAGATGAATAGTTTATTAAAATAAATGAGATGATTTTACCAAGAAAATACTTGCCTATCAATTGGACGGGTAGCATGAAATTCAGTGAGGCTCATTTTATAGAAAATGAGCAAAGTATTTACGATGCGATCAGAGATACTATTTCGATCTCCATTAATACCTATAATTATGGTGTTTTGCCTCCTTTTTTAGGGCAAAATCGTTCGATTGATATACAGATTAATCAGCGTTCTGGGTCTGATCAATTTGTTCAAATTGTGTTGAATGGGCTGAATGCGGTGACTTCTGGGGGACTGAGAATATCTATTAATCCCAAATACGATAGTGAGGCTGTGATGTATACGCATTCTTTTGCAGCCGAAGCTTTTTCTGGCACGAATGATGAACAGATATTTGACGTGGTTTTACGGGTGATTCCAGAAGAGCGGGTTCCTGTTGGAGATCCTGATCCCGAAGAGGTGCCTCCCCGTGTCCCTTACGTAGGGCCGAAATACGTGCTGAATGTCTTACCGGCAAATCAGGGTAATTCAGATGGTGCTACTCATCTTACCGTTGGAAGAATCATTCGGCATGGAGATCAATTTCTGATTGATGAAAATTATATTCCTCCATGTACAGCTGTTATTAGTCATCCAATTCTACTTCAATATTATAGGAATTTTGGAGATGCATTAAGCACATTACAGGCAGACTCACTAAAAATCATAGCTAAGATACAACTGCGGCATCAGCATCCAGGCTTGTCTGGTACGATTAATATGCTTTGCCGCGAGCTATTGAGCTATATCGCTGATATTCAGTTTGAATATCAAAATATGGTTAGGCACCAACCTCCAATTGTGATGATTGGTTGTTTTTCAACCCTGGCTAGTAGGTTACTGGTTGTAGTGAATTGCTTTAGTACGGTGGAACGGGAAGAGCTGTTAAACTATTTTTATCAATGGATAGATGTTACTCCGGGCAATTTTGGTAGGGTCTTGGCTCAGTGTGCTGGTATTATTTATCAACATCAGAACAGCTATGAGAGCATTGACTCAATTGCTAAGTTTTTGGATATGCTTGGTGTAGTTTGGAAACGTTTGAGTACGCTAGAATATATTGGACAACGTAAGGATAACATTGTCATAACTGAGCAGTCTGAAATGAGGCAATCTTCATCAGGTATTAGGCAGAAATGGAAAACGATAGACTAAAGCCCTACTGACTTTCTCCAGAGGAGAGAGCCAGTAGGTGCGAATTTGTATACTAATTAGAGTTTAAATATTATTAATCATTCAATTATGAGACCATTAAATGCTTCCGAAATCAATAGAAGAGTTGGGGTTTTTGCGATCAACTTTACTATACTATTTGTAGGGTCGTTGGCATGTGTATATACCTATTTTAATGTGGCCGAGTCGGAAGGGGGGTTATTAGTTCAAAAAGCGAATAAATATGATCAGTTAGTGGTCAAGTATCAATTGCTTTCAGATCAAGTGGAATCGATCTATACGCACATGCAATTGCTTAATACCGAAAAGGTTATGAATGGTTTAGAATTGCAGCGTTTAATTAGTAATGAGAAAGAAAAACTAAATAAAACCATGCTCAGTGGGGTTGGTGATACTGCAGTAAACTTTATTGCCTATAAAAATCTGAGTAAGAAAATTAATAATCTGTTGAGTATAAAAGATTCTATTCGGCTTGTCAGTATTGATGAAGAAGCATTACGCACAGATTTAATTTCCTGTATAGCCGAGGACCAACAATTAAGGAAGAAACAGAAGGCAGGAACGCCTGTCGATGAACCCCCAGCGGAATGAAATCGAATTTAAGCACCAGAGAAGCCAATGTTTATCTGATTTATTTGCTACTTGTTCTCTTGTGCAGTGTGGCTAGTGTCTCTTGGTTGGCTTTTAGAAATTACAATACCAACGATGAAACAACAAGAGCCTTAGTTTATGAGCGGGTTAAAAAAGAGCGAATTTTTTGGAAAAAACAAAAAGAGGCGTTGGCATTAGTTGATACTACCTATAAGGCAATTAAGCTATTTAATCCGGCATTAAATGCCATTTATGCAGATAATGATATAAGGAATCAGCTTAGAAATATTAAGTCATATTACAGTGAGAGTGAAGGTGATATTCATTATAAAATATTTGAGCAAACATCAAACTTGTATTTGATGTTATTGGAGGATAAAAAAATACTGCAGAAGAAGCAAAGCAATGTGCGGCTCTTTAAGGACCAATTACAGAAGTGTCAGATAGGCTTTAAAGCGAATCAAAATAAGATGAATCTTAAGGTTGTTCAGCAACAAAGGGGTGATCAAAGTGCGTCTCAATGAAAACGATTAGATTAATATTGATTATTCTATTCATTGTACTTACCACAGGCTTTAGTATATGGGCTATACAGTCTGTTTTTCCTAGGCGGAGTGTTTTGGCGCGCATTGGTGCTATTGCAATTCCAGTGAACAAACCATTCTCTTTTGTTGATAGTACTAGAATGGCTAGTTCGTGGCTTTGGCTTTTTGGTGATGGAAGTTCAGCCGTGGTGAGGCATGGTTTTCATAGTTATAAGCGGGCGGGTAGATATTTGATCAAATTGATCGTAGACAATGAGCTAACACAAATGATGGAAATTAATGTGTTTGATGAACCTACTGTTGTTGCAGATAATGACGTGATTACTATTGATGGGCCTTTGTCTGGTTTTCAGGGGGAATATCTTTTATTTACGGCCCAAGGTCATGATACACATTGGAGATGGAATATGGGAGAGGGGCCCGGTGTGGATTCTCGTGAAGCTATGGTGATGCATAAATATGATCATCCGGGTACGTACAATATTCGATTAATGTCTGAAAATAGTAAATACCCTGCTTTGTTTGTTTTGAAGATATTGCCTCCATATACTGAGCAGGATTCTACAGATGCAATTGGGATGCTTGATCTTGTGAATAGAGATATCAGGGTTCGTTTGCAACGTATTGCTAATGGAAAAGATTTTAATGAGAATTACTACTATCTGGTTAATAAATATTTTTGTAAAGATGAGCATGTTCCTGTGACGATTGATGGGAAAAAGATTAATGATTTTTTTTCTTACTGTATGGGTTTGAGATTAGACGCTGGGGTAGTTATTGGATCTGTAACCAGTGATCGAAGGGCTGTAGCAGATACTGCTTCATGTGTCATGCATCTTCATGTAAAACAACATTAGCCTTGGTGTATGAGAGCAGTTAGCTATATTACTATTTTGTTGTTTTGGTTTGGGTGGAGTTTTGCTCAAAATGTTCCTCAACTACCCCAGCTTCCAGGGGTTCCAGACATGCCCCAAGTGCCAACTGTTCCGGATGTGAGCATGCCACAACGACCTCCTCGTGGTGTATCTGTACAGCGGAGGCCCGCTCAGAACGAATATCCTAATGTTATTGTGGAGGGTAAAGGTCAAAGAAGCGTAGAACCATGGATTGTTTATAGTGATCGGTCTGATAATGTAACGTATTCGCAGCCTGGTGGGATAGTCAAGTTGAATAAGATTGGCATGATGGAGCGTTGCTATGTGATCAATGCACGAGATGGGTTTCTAGAGCTTGTCAAGTATGATCCTAGCATACTTGGAGGAAAATTATTTCCCAGGCCCAGGCGGATCTCGGATAGAACAAAAGCGGTTTATTATGGTTGGGTAGATAAAAGTAAACTTTTGCTTACTAACAATGCTTATGTTGACTCCAGTACATTGGTTCCTCAACGGTATCTCACTGTTTTAAAATCACCACAAAGCATACGGGAATGTGC
Organism: Pedobacter sp.; assembly: GCA_008015505.1. Taxonomy (GTDB): domain Bacteria; phylum Bacteroidota; class Bacteroidia; order Sphingobacteriales; family Sphingobacteriaceae; genus Daejeonella. The sequence continues at coordinate 50,485 of SSFR01000002.1, read as the reverse complement.
TAAATGGTTACATAAGGATAGTATAAAGGTTTGGGTTAGTCCAAGTGTAATGTCTGGGATAAGAGGGTATTTAGGGTTTCAGCAATACGTTTATGTGTATAAATATTCACCAGATAGGCAATTTTGTTTGGTAGGTAAAAGTGCCCAATTTATTACTGATGGTGTAAATGGGGCGATATTTGGATGGGTGTCAGCTGCATTATTACAAGAATGGGGCTCTAAGTTATATTTTGATTTGAAAGATCGTTTGGGTAAAGATGTTTCTTTTTATACGACCGAAGATGAACGTGTGAAGAATAAAATAGATCATCTCATTGGTCCAGCTTGGGAGGATGTGCAATCGCAGGGAAAGATTGCGCCATGGTGTGTGCAATTACCAGTCAGGGGTAAAATGCAGCAAGATGGGCATACTTTTATTAAAACGGAATTACCTATTACACTATATGATAAGAGTAAGCGGTCAGTTTTCGGAATAGATGGAAATACGATTACCTATGCAGACTATAACCAAATAGCTAATGCTGCGAAGGCCTATAATATTGTTTTTGCTATAGAAGGGAATAAGCGAATGGCTGGTGTTTTTCCTTATCTATCCAATATATTTCAAACGATACAAAATAGTTTCAATAACCTATTACCGGGCGCACGAGTCAGTTATGGAATAGTGGCTTACACGAATATGGAAGTAGCGAGCTGTAAGATCAGGCAAAGAGTAACGGATGTGTTGCCCTTAACAACAAAACCTGAAAGCATTACGGAATATTTGCTCTCGATGACGAGCCGACCACTATCTTGTGATACTCGCGATAATGGAGCTTCGGCAATGTATGCAGGCTTATCTGGGGCGGCCAGTTTGTTAGCTGGCCATCGGGGGGAGAATAATATTATTGTGCTTATTGGGTGTGTTGGCAATGCCAGTGAGGATGCTTCGGAATTGGTTAGCAGAATAGGCGGTGTTAATGCTAAATTATTATCATTTCAGGCCAGGAATATTTATTTTTCTAGTGCAAATGATTTTGTATTACAGAGTCAAAATTTAATTCTTCAGTCAGCTGGACAGGTTGCTTACGCCAAAAGAAAGAAATTAGTATCTCTTCAGGATATTAAAGAAAATCAGGTGTTTAAAGAAGTTAATACGCTCAAAAACGTATTTTTCTTGGATTATCCGAATCAGAGCATGGTACAGGGAGGGTTAATGTTTCCTGAAAAGGGGAAAAATATGGCTGTGCGGTTTTTACAGTCGGGTATAGATACTTTGCTTAAGCAAACCGTGGCGGATAATAATCATATCACAAGTAGTTTATACAATAAATTAATGAGTGTAGGTGTTCAAGGTGAGCCATTTAATCCCCTTGTTATTGAAGATTTGGAACAACAAGGTTTTGATCGATCAAGTAATCATGATGGGGATTGCTTCAAAAACGATGGTTTTATATACACCAAATCAGTAGCGACAACTATTGAAGATAAAGTATATAAGCTGGTTCTCAGTTCAGATGAATACAATGAATTATTGCAAAATATGCAATCAATCAATGGTCATTCTTATGATCTACGCAAGCATGCTACGCGTCGACATATCTACAAGGACTTGGTGGACAAAATTAAGGAAGCACAAAGCCACTCACGTCAAAAACTAGCAATTGATAACATGCGAATAGCAGATGCACTAGGCTTAATTATTGGTTGTCCTGTTAAAAACAAGGTGTTGCAGTTGTACAGTGTAGGGGACCTAAGAAATGAAAAGAAGCTAGATGCCGATAAGCTTGCATACTTGGTGAAATATCTTCAAACAATCACTCAAAATATGATTGACCATGCCGATCAAAACAAATTCTTAAGTGGAGATATGGGTTATTATATCTTTTCATCTGAAGAGTTACCATAGTTTCTCACCTACCCCCTTTTCCGGGGTTGAGGCAGCTTTATTGTTTTACCCTTTCAATATAGTCTCCTGTACGGGTATCCACGCGTATTTTATCGCCTTGGTTGACAAATAGGGGAACACGAATTTCGATACCAGTTTCCACTGTGGCAGATTTTTGAGCTCCCGAGGAGGTATCACCTTTGACAGCAGGTTCTGTATAGGTGACTTCTAGCTCAACACTGGATGGCATTTGCGCCATAATGGGCTCATCACTTTCAAAAGCAACAATCACATTCATACCTTCTTTTAGGAATTTAGCAGCATCGCCGAATAAGAACTTGGGAATGTTAAATTGCTCATAGGTATTATTATCCATGACCACGAAGAAATTCCCCTCGTCGTAGAGATATTGATAATCATTGGTTTCTACCCGGCAAATTTCAACTTCCTCATCTGTTCGAAAGCGGTATTCTACTAATTTCCCTGTTTTTACGTTGCGCATGCGAGCCTGATAAAAAGCCCGAAGATTGCCTGGTGTTCGATGAATAAATTCTTCAACAGTTACTAGTTCACCATTGAAGCGTAAGATATTGCCATTTTTTATGTCTGATGCTTTTGCCATATGCTTAAAACCACGAAATCGTCACAAACGATCTTGAATTAAGCTGCAAAGGTTGGCTTTTTTATTTTTTCATGCAATACCATTAATCCTAATTTCTTAAAATACCTGCTTACCATCAATCCAGGTCTCCATCACTTTTATTGTTTTCAAATCTGGGCTGGTATATGGATTTTGATCAAGAACAATAAAATCAGCTACTTTACCGATGCTAAGGCTACCTTTACTATTTTCTTGATGATCCATCTGCGCACCACCTACAGTATATGCTTGTAGTGCTTCTTCTAATGAGATTCTTTGGTTAGGGCCTAGGCAATCTTTTGTCGAGGATTGTCGGCTTATTGCTGTTGCTATATTCCAGAAGGGATTAATTTCTTTGACCACTGGCCCATCCGTAGATAAAGCTAGAGTGATACCTGCATCGAGAGCCGATCGGACAGGGTAGACCTCTTCCAGTAGCTGTTTGGGCAGTGTGTTTTTGAAATTGCTAGCGAGTTCATATAGAAAGATGGGTTGCATGGCTACGCTGATACCGAGTGTTTGAAAAGTAGGAATATGTTTTTGTTCTAAGAATCCCAGGTGTTCTATTCGGTGGGTTAATTGTTTATTGATGCGGCTCAATGCCTGATATACTTCCACACATAGATCAATAGCTTCATGCCCAATGGCATGTGTAGCTACTCTAAATCCGTTTGATACAGCATCTGAGGCTGCTTTTATAAATAAATCGTAAGAGAGCCTAAGTACGCCTTTATAGTCATACATGTTTTTATATGGAATATTAAGTGCAGCAGTAGTACTACTTAGTCCTCCATCGGCAAAAAACTTGACTGTTGTAATTTGTAGATGTTTCGATTGGTATAACTCGGGTAGTGAGAGAATTTGATCACCTCCATCTGGTACTCGTAAAGCAAATACATTGAAACGCATTTTTAGCAAACCATGCTTATCTAAATCTTTATAGGTTTCAAGTAAAGTAGCATCGGCGGCGGGATCTGTTGCGCTGGTGATGCCCAAGCTGATTAAATAATCCTGTGCCTCGATGACCATTTTGGCGTATGATTCCTTAGTTGGTTGGGGAATATGATCAGTTATTAACCCCATAGCTCGTTCGGTGAAGATACCATTGAGGGCACCATCGGGATGCTTTTTTATTTCGCCGCCAAAAGGTATGGGAGTCTGTGCATTTATTTGTGCCTGTTCCAGGGCTAGGGAGTTGGCTATGCCAATGTGAGCGCATGTTCGGATGATCCATACAGGTCGATCTGAAATAACCTCATCAATATCTGTCTTGGTGGGAAGTCTTTTTTCTTTTAATGTTGCTTCATTGATTCCTCTGGCCAGTATCCAGAGGCTTTCTTTATTTGTATTGGCAAAGTGTTTTAGTTTTTGTTGGAATTCTTTGATGGATGTGGTGCCACGAAGATCAAGTAGGGTGGTACGTAAATGTCCAATTTTCCAAACATGGATATGGGCATCATTAAATCCCGGTAAGATCGTTTGAGATTGGAAGTTTAAAGGTTTTGCGCTTGGAAAATTATCTTTTAATGAGGTATAGTTGCCGATAGCTTTAATTATCCCTTGTTTATCGATCACCATGGAGTCTGCCCTAGGATTGCTTCCATCCATGGTGATGATTTGGGCATTAAATATCAGTTTCATCACTAAGAGCCTGTTTAAGGCATTTCTTTCAATACTTCTTCAATGGCGTTTTCTACTACATCCAAGCCTTCGTGGAGCTGTTCATCGGTAATGATAATGGGGGGTAGGAAACGGATACAGTTGGTATAAAGACCCGCCCGGATGAGTATTAGACCATTGGATACAGATTTCTTGATTACTGCCATGGCTAGCTCCATGAAAGGTTCTTTGCTTTGATGATCTTTGACAAATTCCATAAGTTTCATGGCGCCAACACCACGGACATCGCCAATGTATGGATACTTGGCTTTCATAGCCAGAAGCCTTGCACTAATGATTTCACCAACACGATTAGCTCTGCTTAAAAACTCGGCCGAGGTTAATATTTTCAATGCTTCTTTTGCGCCAGCAATAGCGATGGGGCTGCCTCCATACGTGCCTCCTAAACCACCTAGGTGTGGGGCATCCATGATCTCGGCTTTACCTGTCACAGCGCTGATAGGTAAACCAGCCCCTATTGATTTAGCCATAGTTACTATGTCCGGGATGACTCCACTATGTTCGATAGCAAGAAACTTACCTGTCCGGCTGGCTCCACACTGTACTTCATCGGCAATGAATACAATGCCATGTTCGTTACATATTTGTCGTATTTTCTCTAAAAACTTTTTTGGTACTGGAATAAATCCTCCCTCTCCTTGGATGGGTTCAATAATAATGGCAGCCACAGATGATGGATCTACTTGAGCAATTAAGGCTTGATCAAATCGTTCAATACAGTAATCGATATATTCTTCTTCCGTAAAATGGGCTGGTTTTCGATAGACATGTGGTGATTCTAATCGATATATATCCGAAGCAAATGAGCCAAATCCTTTTTTGAACAGTCCATATTTGGAAGTCAGGCTGAGTGCCATATGGGTCCTTCCATGATAACATCCTTCGAAGCAGATGATGGCATTTCTTTTGGTATAGTATTTGGCAATATTGACGGCATTTTCCACAGCTTCGGACCCGGACGTGGCTAAAAGTGTTTTTTTTGCGAATGTACCAGGGGTGAGTGCATTTAGCTGTTCGGCAAGTTCCACATAAGGCTCATAAGTTGTCACCAGGGTACATGGATGTATATATTGATCCAGTTGTTTTTTTACCGCATCGATGACTTCATCTGGAGAATGCCCAATATTAAGCATGCCAATACCACCAGCAAAATCAATGAGTCGATTACCATCGACATCCCATACTAAGGCACCTTTCGCGCTTTTGACAACGACTTCAGTGGATCTTCCTAGGCCATTAGGTACAGCTTTGGCCCTTCTCTCTAGAATTGCTTTGCTTGTTGGTCCTGGAATTTCTGTAACCTTTTTAATTTGATTCGGCATGAGTGTGTCCATTGTTAAAATCGATTTTAAACTGATCAGCTAGTGGAAAATACATTAAAATACCTGCGTTGCCGGCTTCTGGGTCCCTAAGATAATTAAAAATGGGTTTAATCCATATAAATCCAGCTTTTCTTTGTGCAGAAATAGTGGGATCACTTAGTTCATTGTTTTTTAATTTTTCACAATAAGCTGTGATGGATAATTGGTTTTGATATTGGCCGTAACCAATAGGCATTCCTACTGTAACTTGACCCTTGATGCCAAGTATTTGGCACATTTCCTGTCGGGCTTTGTAAAGCTCTTTAGATAGTCCTTTGCCTCTGTATTCGGGAAGTACTCCCATATCTACGCCATACAGCCACTGTCCATCTTTTTGGTGTGATTTAGTGAGCCAAAGCTGATCTGTAGCTTCCAAAAAAGTATGATCATATATCGGGAAGTGGCAAAGAAATGTACTTGTGGTGGCAATGAGCATTTTATTTTTATCTTCGATGACAAACTGTCCTTGCGGAAAAAGTTTAATATGATTCTCGAAATGATGTTTCTTAATTATTTCCTCTTGAGATAATGTTGGATAACATCTAGATTGAATGTATTCCATTTGTGGGGCATCTGGAAGTTCCGCATTTCTGAGTATAAAGTGAAAGGGCGATACTGTTTTTCGGATAGGCATAGTTTGATTGGGGCTGAAGTTCTGACACTAAGTTGATCTAATTTTATCTATGTAAAATAAACCAAGAGTTACCAAGATTGTTCCAGTTCTATATCGAATTTAAGATTTACATAGTCATCCTGGTTGTTATTCATATTTGAGTTAGATGGGGAAACTTTGTTTTTTTGTCCAGGACGAGGCGAATATTTTGCTGGAAAAACAATAACTCGATCACTATTTCTTCTAGCGGACTGTGGAGAAGAGGTATTTCTGGGAAACATGTCACGAGGATTTCCATATTTATCGTAAGGGGATTGTCTGATAATTTTACCTGATGAATCAAGCATTGTCCACGAGCAGGCAGAGTTTTTAACTGGACTTTCAACGGCATTGTCGGGGTGAGTCATTTCTCCCAGCTTGTTTTTACTAACTAAATTATGTCTGTTGGCTGGGTTTTTAGATTTAGTATCTTTTTTTCCTTTATTGAGGATTTTACTTCCAGATGTTCCCAAGCATCTATTGTTGAGAGTAAGAGTAGGTGTTGATTGATTTGGGATAGTCGATGTTTCTTTTTTACAAGCGGTATTAAATAGCCAGACAATGGCTATACTGTAGGATAATTTTAAGTATCCCTGCATATTTTATTTCAAATTAAAAGATAAGTTATAGTATTTATTTATGTTCTTCTACCACAACTGCGGTTCCATAAGCGAGTACTTCAGTTAAGCCACTCATAACTTCGTTTGCGTCATAGCGCATGGCAATAATGGCATTGGCGCCTATTTCCTCAGCGTGTTCGATCATGAGTAGTAGAGCCTCTTCTCGGGCTTTTTCACATAACTGGGTATAGATGGTACTTCTTCCTCCGAATAAGGTCATAAATCCACCTGCTAGATTGCCAACAATACTTCTAGATCGAACTGTAATTCCGCGAACTAGTCCGAGTTGTTTGGTGATTTGATATCCTTCGAGTGAGGTGCTTGTAGTAATAAGGGTAGCGTTCTTCATGGAGGTAAAATTTAAAAATGGTTTTCACAGATTGTTACGATCCTGTTATAGATAACTTAAATAAAAAAGCCACACTAAATTTAATGTGGCTTTTTAAAATTGTACCTAGGGCGGGAATCGAACCCGCACTCGCTTTAAGGCGAACAGGATTTTAAGTCCTGCGTGTCTACCAGTTCCACCACCTAGGCAATCGGTTGGTCTTTAAATTTAAATCCCCTCCGATTATGGAAGGGATTTGGAGCGAAAGACGAGATTCGAACTCGCGACCCCGACCTTGGCAAGGTCGTGCTCTACCAACTGAGCTACTTTCGCGTTTTTACGTCTGCAAATATAGATAGAAAACCAATTTTGTCAAGTGATTTCGTTGGTTTTTTAGTAATATTTGGCTTAATCTGCTGATAAACAAGCTGTAATTGTTTTAGTTGGTAGGCTGAAATATATAGTTGAGTTACTCAGTTTTTCCAGATTCGTGCTAAAAATGGTTTAGATTCTTTTAAGAATATTGATTCGCTATTTTAAGGATGTGGCGTTTTTATACCTTTGTCTAGCACAATTTAAAATTATTTTACTATGAGTAAGGGTTTAATAAGCAGAGAGGACGATTATTCACAATGGTATAATGAACTGGTAGCCAAAGCTGATCTTGCAGAACATTCAGCTGTAAGGGGATGTATGGTGATCAAACCTTATGGTTTTGCTATTTGGGAAAAGATGCAAGCTGTTCTAGATCAAATGTTCAAAGATACAGGTCATAGTAATGCCTATTTCCCGCTGTTTATCCCAAAGTCTTTTTTTTCTAAAGAGGCATCTCATGTGGAGGGTTTTGCTACTGAGTGTGCAGTGGTTACCCATTATCGTCTAAAAAATGATGGTAAAGGGAATATTGTCGTTGATCAGGATGCTAAGTTAGAAGAGGAGCTCATTGTGCGGCCAACGTCTGAAACAATCATTTGGAACACATATAAAGGCTGGATACAATCGTATCGAGATTTACCTATTCTGGTTAACCAATGGGCTAATGTTGTGCGTTGGGAAATGCGCACACGTTTGTTTCTGCGTACGGCCGAGTTTTTATGGCAAGAGGGGCATACAGCACATGCCACTGCTCAAGAAGCGATAGAGGAAACAGAGCGCATGCTGGAAGTATATGCCCAATTTGCTGAAAATTGGATGGCTATGCCGGTTGTTCGTGGTCGAAAAACGGCCAGTGAGCGTTTTGCTGGAGCCGTAGACACTTATTGTATTGAGGCTTTGATGCAGGATGGAAAAGCATTACAAGCCGGGACTTCACATTTCTTGGGTCAGAATTTTGCAAAAGCCTTTGATGTCAAATTTGCGGGTAAGGACGGGAAATTAGATCATGTTTGGGCAACCTCATGGGGCGTTTCTACCCGATTAATTGGTGGTATGATTATGGCTCATTCGGATGACTCTGGCTTGGTGCTACCTCCAAAATTAGCACCAATTCAAGTGGTTATTATACCTATTTATAAAACCGAAATGGAGTTTGATCAAATTTCCAGCATAGCCAAGGATTTAGTGGGTCAACTAAAAAAGAAAAATATTGCTGTGAAGTATGATGATCGCGATTCGCAGCGGCCCGGGTATAAATTTGCTGAATATGAAATGAAAGGGGTTCCTGTTCGCTTGACAATTGGTGGTCGTGATCTGGAAAATGGAACTGTTGAGATTGCTCGTCGGGACACGAAAGAAAAACAGACTATTAGTCGGGAACATGTGGATCAATTTATTGTTGAACTTTTAGATGATATTCAAGTTACTATTTATAACAAGGCGCTCAAATTTAGGGAACAGAACACACGGAAAGTAGATTCTTATGCGGAGTTTAAGCGTGTTTTGGATGAGCATCCAGGATTTATTTTAGCGCATTGGGATGGAACGCCCGAAACCGAGAAGCAAATTAAGGATGAAACCAAGGCGACTATCCGTTGTATTCCACTGAATAGCGAACAGGAGGTGGGGCAATGTATGGTGACAGGAAAACCCTCTTCGCAGCGCGTTTTATTTGCCAGGGCTTATTAAACTAAAAAGCCATTTGAGTTGCTGGAAATTCAAATGGCTTTTTAGTTTAATTGAAATCCCAAATTAGGGCTTGCATTATTATTTGCGTAACCTAATTGGCTTACTCACACCATTAATGGTAATTGTTGCCAAGTTGTCGCAGGTTCCGTCTCCATAATCCAAAACTCGAATCCAGTTGCTTGGTGTTTCTGTAACTTGAATGGTTCCCGATACAATAAATGGACATATTACTTTTTTAATTAGTGGCTTGGTGATTAATGTGGTAAATGAGTTGCCTCTGGAGTTAGTTCCTGATCCGGACCCTGTGATGGAAAATATATCATCTAGTCGTGAGGGGGTATCAGCTCCAGTAATCCACTCGAATACTCTGGTTGAATTGTGTGTGACATTAAGGCTAAGGCTGGCATTTATCAACTGAATTGTGGAGACATGGCTGAAGATCAAATTTCCAGAAGTATTTCTGCTTTTTGTAGTTACTCTAGTTCCTACGATGCTGGTTCCATTGACAACATAATTACTGAAGGTAGCTGTCATGGCTGATGTTGTTGCTGTGAGCGGCCCTGAAAGCGTAACTATAATTTGCCCTTGCCGTGCAACACCATTTGTATTGATGCATCCAGATCCATAGTCAATGGTGATTGTTTTTGGCCAAGTATTATTGGTAGGTGTCACACTGATGGTGGCACAAGGAGTACTCGTTTGCGGATTCCCCCCTAAGCCCGAAGTACTAGCAGTGCCTCCGGCAGCCGCTTCAGCATTAGTTGTTTTAGTGAGATCACCAGAAAGTAAGTCTGGATTCTCAATAATTATAGAATTAATGTTGGTTGAAACATCGGTTAGTGTTTCATCAACTTGCGCATTGTCTGATACGGAAGTAATGTCCTGATTGTCTGCTGTTGGATTTGCCTTTTTACAAGACCAGTATGAGAAGGTTATAACACTTATGGCAGTTAGCCCTATATAAAGTTTATTTTTCATGGTTAAATAGATTTAATTTCTTAAACGCATTTTAACGTTGTGGTAGATGTATGATTCAATTTAATCATGTAAGAAGATGTATTTTTGAGAAAAATAGCTTATCACAATATAATGAAATTTGGAACAAAAGCAATACATGCGGGTCAACACCCAGACCCAGCAACAGGGGCGATTATGACGCCAATTTATCAAACCTCAACTTATTGGCAAGAATCACCGGGTAAACATAAAGGATATGCGTATTCTAGAGGTAAAAATCCGACACGGAAGGCACTGGAAGACTGTTTGGCATCATTAGAGAATGCAACCTATGGCCTGGCTTTTTCTAGTGGTATGGGGGCTACGGATGCAGTGATTAAGCTACTTAGACCAGGTGATGAAGTGATCACGGGGAACGATTTGTATGGAGGTTCTTATCGCATGTTCACGCAGGTTTTCGCTGGGTATGGAATTAAATTTCATTTCGTTGATATGGCGGATGTGAATGAAATCAATAAGTATATCAATCCGAATACCAAGCTACTGTGGATAGAAACGCCAACTAATCCAACGATGCAGATTGTAGATATAGCAGCAGCAGCGCAAATTGCTAAGACTCATCAGCTTATTTTGGCAGTGGATAATACTTTTGCTTCTCCTTATCTGCAGAATCCGATAGACTTAGGAGCCGATATTGTCATGCATTCAGTGACTAAGTACCTGGGAGGACATTCTGATGTAGTGATGGGAGCCTTGTTGATGAATGATCAAAAATTATATGAGCGATTGGCATTTATTCATAATTCTTGTGGGGCAACTCCAGGTCCAATGGATTGTTTTTTGGTTTTGCGGGGGCTCAAAACGCTTCATTTGCGGATGAAGGCGCATTGTGAAAACGGTCGTCGTGTGGCTGAATTTTTAAAAGCCCATCCTAGAGTTGATAGACTATATTGGCCAGGTTTTGAAAGTCATCCCAATCATGATATTGCCAAAAAGCAGATGCGCGATTTTGGGGGAATGATTTCTTTTACTGTGCGAGATGCTGATTTGAAAGAAACTTTTCGTATTGCATCTTCTTTTGAGGTATTTTCTTTGGCCGAGTCTTTAGGTGGGGTAGAGTCTCTGGTGAATCATCCTGTAACGATGACACATGCCTCCATTCCTAAAGTGGAGCGTGAGAAAGTGGGCGTAGTTGATGGTTTATTGCGTTTGAGTGTGGGAGTAGAAGATATTGATGATTTATTGGCTGACTTAAATAAAGCACTTGCTTAAGGGATCAGATGGTTAGTGGTCATCAGTTCACTGATTCTTCATTTTATCGGTTGAGGGATTTTTTAGATACTAAAGTAGATCAGTATAATCGGCTTGATTTTATCGAGTCCGATCCAATTGTGATCCCTCATCAGTTTTCGCTTCAGCAAGATCGAGAGATTATGGGTTTTTGGGCAGCTATGTTGGCCTGGGGAAGGCGAACGACCATTATTAATAAATCGAAAGAGCTTATTTGTTTGATGGATGGCGCACCCTTTGACTTTATCAAGAATCATCAAGAGGCTGATTTGAAACGTTTTATTGGCTTTAAGCACCGCACTTTTAATGATATAGATGCGCTTTATTTCATCACATTTTTTAAACAGCATTATCAAGAATCGGATACACTAGAAACGGCTTTTTTCCCTCAGGGCAAAAATGCTCAGTCTATGTGGGGGGTGGAACGGGCTTTAAATCATTTTCGTCAAACTTTTTTTGCTATTGCTGATTTTCCAAAACGAACGCAGAAGCATGTTTCCTCACCTTTGCAGAAGTCAACCTGTAAGCGATTGACCATGTTTTTACGTTGGATGGTACGTGCCGATGATCGAGGGGTTGATTTTGGTATTTGGAAGCGAATTAAACCAGCTGCTTTAGTTTGTCCTTGTGATGTGCACGTAGATCGAGTTGCTCGGCGATTAGGACTTATTCTTCGCAAACAGACGGATTGGTTGACAGCCATGGAGCTTACCCAGCATTTGAGCCAGTTGGATCCAGTTGATCCGGTAAAGTATGATTTTGCATTATTTGGGTTGGGAGTGGAAGGCAAATTTTGAATCCTTTTATAAAATAGTCTTGATATGATTAGCTTTGAGACAATTATCTGTCGTTTTGAAGAAAAAGGTGAGAAGACGGGCTGGACATATGTTGATATTCCAGCGGATATTGCCCAGCAGCTCAAAGCAGATACGCGGACGGGTTTTAGGGTTAAAGGTTGTCTGGATGCAGTTCAAATAGCAGGTTTAGCGCTACTTCCTATGGGGGAAGGCGCTTTTATTTTACCATTAAAGGCCAGCTTGAGGAAAAAGATAGGCAAAGGAGAAGGGGCATTGTTGCATCTTGATCTGGAAGAAGATAAAAATTTTAATATAGTTATACCCGATGATTTAGCACTTTGTTTGGAAGCAGAAACTGTTGCGGAGCAATTTGATCAATTGCCAAAGTCTCATCGTAATTATTTTATCAATTGGATAAATGGTGCTAAAACAATTGAAACTAGAACAAAGCGGATCGCAATGACTGTAAATGCGATGTCTAAGGGGCTGAATTATGGGGAAATGATGCGTTATGAAAAGGCTAAAAGGACAATATAAATTTGATTGACAATAAAACATTAGGCGAATAGATGACTATACTCGTACTTTCTAGATATAAGAAGAAGCTTTGGAGCTTTACTAAGTTATTTTTAAAGCTATTTATTACTGGATTGTCATTATATCTGGTTTTTAAAAAGGTGAAAATTACGGATGTGAGAGAAGCATTTGAGCATGCGAATATCTTTTATCTGTTGTTTGCTCTTCTATTTTTTGTGATTTCACAAGTTATTGCTTCATCGCGATTAAATACATTTTTCAAAAGTGCGGGGGTGTATCTTTCGGGGACGCTCAATTTTAAAGTGTATTTGTTGGGTATGTTTTATAATTTGTTTCTACCCGGCGGAATAGGTGGGGATGGTTATAAAGTTTTCTTGTTAAAGAAAAAGTACAATGCACGAGGTAGAGATTTACTCTTATCAATTTTTTTTGACCGACTAAGTGGTTTGTGGGCATTGTGTTTGATTACTTCTGTATTTATTGTTTTTATTCCTGGACTTCATATTCCCATTTGGATACCTATCGTAGTGATGATTTTAGGAACAGGAGTTTATTGGTTGGTAATATATATTTATTTTAACAAGTATAATACTCATTTTTTACAGGCACATATTAAGGCTTTGCTTGTTCAGTCTATGTTGGTGATATGTGCCATTTTTCTGCTTTACGCATTGCACCTAGAGGGAGGGTATTTACCCTATTTGCTTGTTTTTTTGGTATCGTCGTTAGTAGCAGTTTTTCCCTTCACAGTGGGTGGGTTAGGTGCTAGAGAATTAGTCTTCGTATATGGGGCGAATTATCTAGCACTTAATCAGCATATGGCAGTATTGATTAGTTTGTTGTTTTATTGTATTTCGGCTATGATGTGTTTCAGCGGAGCTTATTTTGTTTTTAATCCGGGGAAACTAGTTTGGAATAACAATCTTTCTGAACCATCTCAAGTGGTGGAAGAAGTGTTCGAGGAAGAGGGGAGGCTACTCGAAATAGTTTAGTACACTAAATCCACCTTGTTTAAGATATTCATCTTTTTTCATTAGAAGCAGGTCTGATTGCATCATGTCTTGGACTAATGCGGGTAGATCATATTTGGGTTGCCAACCCAATTGAGTTTTGGCCTTTGTTGGGTCTCCCAGTAAAAGGTCAACTTCTGTCGGGCGAAAATATTTGGGATCTACTTTTACTATGGTTTGCCCTAATTTAAGTTTCTCTATATTCAAACCAAGGTTCATGCATTTTTGGACATCCAAGTCAATAATTACTCCCCGTTCAAACTCATTTTTACCACTAAATTCTATTTCGATACCAAGTTCTGCAAATGCCATTCGTACAAAATCACGTACGGTGGTAGTCACTCCAGTAGCAATAACATAATCTTCTGGTTTTTCTTGTTGTAAGATTAACCACATGGCCTCTACATAGTCTTTAGCATGTCCCCAGTCGCGTTTAGCGGATAAATTACCAAGGAAAAGGCAATTTTGCAATCCTAGTGCTATTTTGGCCGCAGCCCGTGTGATTTTTCGCGTAACGAATGTTTCCCCTCGAATAGGGCTTTCATGGTTGAAGAGTATGCCATTACAAGCATATAGGTTATAGGCTTCTCGATAATTAACAGTAATCCAATAAGCATACATTTTTGCCACGGCATAAGGCGATCGGGGGTAAAATGGAGTAGTTTCACTTTGAGGAACAGCTTGTACTAGTCCATATAGCTCGGATGTAGAAGCTTGATAGATACGTGTCTTTTTACCCAGATCAAGTAAGCGAACGGCTTCAAGGATACGGAGAGTACCTACTCCATCGGCATTGGCTGTATATTCGGGGGTGTCAAAGCTAACTTTGACATGACTCATCGCTGCTAGATTATAGATCTCATCTGGTCTAGTTTCCTGAATAATGCGAATCAAATTCGTTGAATCAGTTAAATCACCATAGTGAAGCCTTAAATTGAGATGATCTTCATGTGGATCCTGGTATAAATGATCGATTCTATCTGTATTGAACAAAGAACTCCGACGTTTCAATCCATGTACAAAATAGCCCTTCTTGAGGAGAAATTCTGCTAGGTAAGCTCCATCTTGGCCAGTGACACCTGTTATTAAAGCGACTTTCATGAAAATATCTTTCTTTTTGTGATTGCTGAGGAAGCCAAAGATACCAATTGTTTCAAAATAGCTTTTGTTTGGATGGGTGGTATTATTGACGGGCTAAGTTCAGTAAATATTTTCCATAGCCACTTTTAATCAATGGGGTAGCTATGGTATGTAGTTGTGCTGCATCAATAAAGCCCATATGAAATGCTACTTCTTCAATGCAGCCTATTTTAAGGCCTTGGCGCTCTTCTATGATTTGAACAAACTGGCCTGCTTGCATTAAGGAATCAAATGTACCAGTATCTAACCAAGCTGTACCTCGACCCAAAATGCCCACTTTTAGTTTTTCTAGCCGGAGGTATTCTTTGTTTACATCGGTAATTTCGTACTCACCTCTAGCAGATGGACTAATGTTTGCTGCAATATCTACTACCGAATTATCATAGAAATAAAGCCCAGGTACAGCATAATTTGATTTTGGTTTTTGTGGCTTTTCTTCGATGGAGATTGCACAGTTATTTTGGTCAAATTCTACCACGCCGTATCGCTCTGGATCAGAAACAGCGTAAGCAAAGATAAGTCCCCCGTCTGGGTCATTCATCGATTGTAGTAAACCAGACATACCATCGCCGTAGAAAATATTGTCACCCAATATCAGGGCTACTTTATCCTTTCCAATAAACTCTTTACCGATGATAAATGCTTGAGCAAGTCCGTTGGGGACTTCTTGTACCGTGTATGAGAAATGACAGCCAATTCGGCTTCCATCACCAAGCAGCCTTTGAAAGTGGGGGAGGTCTTGTGGTGTTGAAATAATGAGTATCTCTCGAATGTTTGCCAGCATGAGTGTAGACAAAGGGTAGTAAATCATCGGTTTATCGTAAACGGGCATCATTTGTTTACTGATAGCCAATGTGAGCGGATGCAACCTGGTGCCTGAGCCGCCTGCTAGTATGATTCCTTTCAATGGAGATGTTTTATTTCAATGTGTAGAACTGTTTCTTGCTTTTTCTTCTAAGTCGGCGTACCATGTTGAACCATATTTACGAATAAGAGGCTCTTTCAAAAACTGATACACTGGGACTTTTAATTCGTTTCCAAAGCTACAAGCCGAAGCGCAAATATGCCAGCGATCGTAGCGAAGTACATCAAAATCAGGATAAGGAGTGATTCGGATGGGGTAGAGATGACATGAGATAGGCTTTTTCCAATTAATTTTCCCATTCTCATAGGCCTTCTCAATTGCACACTTGGTAATGCCATTTTCCCAAGTGACATAAGCGCATTCTTTATTGGTGTCCACACATGGGGTGGTTAAATCCCCTTCAAAATCTTTTACGGATGTTCCCTGTACTTCAATTGCTTCGATACCTTCGACAGTCATGTAGGGCTTGACATATGGATATATTTCTTCCAAAATAGCTACTTCCTTTTGCTCTAAAGGGGCCCCTGAGTCACCTTCAATACAACATGCACCTTTACATCGATTTAAATTGCAAACAAAATTTTTGGCTATTACATCTTCCTGTACTAGTGTATGCTGCACTTCTATCATGATCACGTTGCTTTTATGACTTTTTACAAAAGTACAGAAAATGATTGTGTGAATGCTCGAATGCTATGTTAAGCTGTTACATACGAAGCACTTAATGCTATATTTGTTCATCACTTTATCAAAACGAGAAATGAAATACGCCCCGATAGATTCACAATTGTTTAACCAAAACCGCAGAAATTTCATTGACAGGTTAAAAAAGAATTCGATAGCTATATTTCAAGCCAATGACGAATTTCCTAGAAGTGGTGACCAGCCTTATCCTTTCAAACAAAATCCGGATTTGTTTTATTTAACGGGAATTGATCAGGAGCAGACTATCCTAGTTTTATTTCCAGATTGTCCTGATCCATTGTATCGTGAAATTCTTTTTTTAAGGCAAACGAGTGAGCAAATTGCCATTTGGGAAGGACATAAATACACTAAAGAAGAAGCTCAGAAAGTTTCGGGTATTTCTTGTGTTCTTTGGTCGGATAGTTTTTGGGGCACTTTATCGTCCATAATTCACTATGCGGAAACGATTTATCTGAATACCAATGAGAATGATCGTTATGTGCATACAGTTCCTTATCGGGATATGCGCTTTATTCAAGAACTAAAAGAGCGATATCCACTACATGCTTATACGCGTTCAGCGCCTATTTTACGTGATCTTAGAGTTGTAAAGTCGGCCATTGAAGTTGATTTGACACGAATTGCCTGTGCCATTACTCGTGATGCATTTATTCGCGTGTTGAGGTTTGTTAAACCAGGGGTTTCCGAATATGAAATTGAGGCGGAAATTATCCATGAGTTTATTCGTGGGAGAGCGACTGGACACGCTTATAATCCCATTATTGCCTCTGGAGCAAATGCAAATATTTTGCATTACAACGATAATAATCAAGTATGCAAACATGGAGATGTTATTTTACTTGACTTTGGTGCAGAATATGCCAACTATAATGCAGATATGACGCGCTCCATACCCGTTAGTGGAAGATTCACTAAGCGTCAGAAGGAAGTATATAATGCAGTGTTACATGTCATGAAAGAGGCTCGGAAAATGTTAGTGGCAGGTACTGTTTGGAATGAATACCATGATGAGACCAGCAAAATTATGGAAAATGAACTAATAAAATTAGGTTTACTGGATAAGCATGATGTGGCTAAACAAGATCCCAAGAAACCACTTTATAAGAAGTATTTCATGCATGGTACTTCTCATCATCTGGGCTTGGATGTTCATGATTTTGCAAGTAGGCATAAACCTTTTGAGGTGGGTAATATCTTGACCTGTGAGCCAGGTATTTACATTCAAGAGGAGGGGTTGGGTATTCGTTTGGAAAATAATATCCTCATTACGCCAGATGGCAATGTAGATTTAATGGCTGATATTCCATTAGAGGCAGAGGAAATAGAAAGCATGATGAATTCATGGTCACTCTCGGAAGAATTGAAGAATTAAAATTTTTCGATGAACCGATACAAGTTAAAATCAATTTGTTTAGAAGCTTCAGTAATAGCCTGCTGAAGCTTTTTTTTATCGATATCGCTCATTCTTTTGTCTTGGATTAGTTTCCATGCCTTTTCAAAAAGGAGGGGAAGTTTTCGTTTGTTTTCTGAATAGGGTTGACTTTTGATTGCTTCTAAAAGCGCTGAGATTCCTTCTGATCTTTCGGCAATGGTTTTAATGACTGGGATGCGTTTACTTTTTTGGTGAACTAATTTTTGAATGGTATTGGCAAAAAGGTCTGCGCCATCGCGATCTGCTTTGTTGATTGCAAAAATATCAGCGATCTCCATTAATCCTGACTTGATACTTTGAATTTCATCGCCAGCTTCGGGTACTAAAACAACAATGGTGATATCTGCAACTCCTACTATTTCTATTTCCGATTGTCCGACACCTACTGTCTCAATGAAGATGTAGTCGAAGTCAGCAGACTTCAATACATCTGTCATTTGAATGGTTTTTGCAGATACCCCACCCAATGAGCCCCTAGTAGCTAAAGATCGAATAAAGACATTGGGTTTGTTAAATTGTTCAGCCATTCGAATGCGGTCGCCTAATAAAGCCCCCATATTGAATGGCGAACTAGGGTCAATCGCCAAAATCGCAATTCGTTTATTCTCCTTGCTAAGTGTATTAATTAGTTGATTTACTAAAGTACTTTTACCCGCGCCTGGTGGTCCAGTGACGCCGATCACGGGAGTATGCTTAGGTGTTAGATTCTTTAATATATTATCGGACTCAGGCAACTCATTTTCTACTTTTGTCAGTATGCGAGCCAGTGATTTAAAGTTATTGACTGGAACATTAGGGCCGGAAGATGGATGCATGGGGCAAAGGTAGTGCTTAGGAAAGAGATCAGCATCATTTAGATCATTTAATACTATTGAATAGGAGTCCCTATTTCATATGATCCTAAAAAAAACTTGGTAGTACTATTACCATAATTGAAATGATATTTAAGTCTGATTGCCATATCAGGAATTAACCGTATGGTGTTATTTTCTTTTAAGTATAAGTCTCCATTAAAAAAGCTTTGAATTAATTCACTGTTGTGGCTAATGGGGGTTGATGTAGGGGTATTTTGCAATAGCGTATTGCTATAATGTGCTATATCAGATGTTTGACAGTGAAAAAGCTTGTTTAATACTATAATAGGAATGCGACGTAGTTTGGATTCCATAAAAATGAATAGTTCACCTGTATCGTCATTTTTTACAAACTGTCCATTTTGGAAGGTAGGTATTGGGGTACAAGTCTTTACTTCATAGGTGGAAGTTAGTTTTGTTTGGAAAATGGTGTAGTCACTTAAATTGCGTAATTGATAAGATAGAATGGTTCCTCTTGAATTTTGACTATACTTACCGCCGGATTTGATGAAATTTACAAACCCGTCATATCCTCTTATTGCTTCAACTGCTGCTTCTCCAGATCCACCTGTTGTAAAAACCTTAATCATAGAAGCATTCAAAATATCTTTATAGCTAGGCGATATATTTGCGCCATTGGTAGTTATGCCTGCTTGAGTTAGATAAGTAAGTGTGCCTTCGAGTGCAGTGCTTAACTCATTTATTGAATAAGCTGATTCAAGAAAAAATAGTCCCATTCTTCCATAGGTTAATGAAGAGATGTATACTGGTGAGTATGGGCCAAATTTGGCTGGGTCTGGGGTTTCTTCAACAAAAATGCCATCGTCAGGAATGCTCATATCTACGGTATAATATTTTTGAAGAATTTTGGCCACTACTCTGGTCTTTTGATTATTATCATTGAAATTAAAGCTTGTTTTGATATCGGCCAGTTTGTTTAGTGAAAAGTTAGCGCCAATGGCTAATCTTAATTGATCTTCGGAATAAATCTGATTCACGTTATAGACGATTTCACTGGGTTGTTCTCCTGTTATTGCTTGATTGAGCATATTACTTATGGCTTGTCTAGTATCGTTAAGGGTGGCATTTGTTAGTTTTTCAACACCTCCATTGACTCCTTGTAATGATATAGATATTTTTATGGGACGTTTTTTAATGGGTATAATAGGTCGGTAGGACCCTGTTGGTAAGCTTCCGGCATCTAAGACAGATCCTAAGTAAATAACATCCGCTCCTGGAGCTAGCAGGAGTTGTTCATCAAAGGCTACAGTTTTTGTAATAATCTCTGTTTTGCAAGGCTGTTTTTGTCGTTGATTAGTATTCTCGTTGTTTCCTAGGTAACTGGCACCGTCTCCTGGCTGAGGGAGCTTTTTCATATTTCTAAATGGATTTTTCCCCTCAGAAGTATTATCAGCTTCTTTTGTAGATCGTAAAGAACTTGGCACCTCCTGTTTTTTACAGGATAAGACAAATAATAATGTAACTAGACTTAGTAATTGTAGCGGTATATATAGATTTTTCATATTTACTTAAAATTAATTTTTTGTCAATTTTTTTATAAAACATTTTTTTTATAAAAAAATTATCTTTTAAAGAAAAAAATGAAAAATAATGAAGCTTAATACTGATTAAGGAGAATACATGACAAATCTGTTTTTGAAACTTTATCTGAGCGTTTTCCAAAAAGGAAAGAATAGGGATTCAGCTTTGTCATATATTTTGAAGACAATAGATGAAATGGCTTAAGAAGAGAAGGGGTTGTATTTTAAAGTACTTTACTCCAAGTAGTTTCTTCTTTGTTGTCTTTTAATTGAATGCCCAAATTGTGTAATCCAATACGGATTTTATCAGATAGGGTGTAGTCGCGATTAGTTTTTGCTTCTGTACGTATTTGAATAATCCAATCGATGATTTTGGACATATCGTGTGCCTGATATTCGACTTCTTGTAAGCCTAATACATCAAAAACAAATTCTTGAATGAGCTGCTTAATAATTGCTAAGTCTTTCTGGGTAGCTTGCATTTTTCCATCGTAAATGCTATTGATCATGCGCACCACTTCGAATAGTTCGGCGATGAGTACGGGGCTATTAAAGTCATCATTCATTGCCTCATAACAGCGTTCTTGGATGGAAAGAAGATCATCACAACTAGACTGGTTAGATGGCTTTAGTTTATCAAGTAAGCTGACTGCATTCATAAGTCGGTTATATCCTTTGTCGGAAGCATCCAACGCTTCATTTGAAAAGTCTAGTGTACTGCGGTAATGTGCTTGGAGCATAAAGAAGCGGATTGTCATGGGAGGATATCCCCTATGAAGTAAGGGATGATTTCCAGTGAATAGTTCGCCTGGAAGAAAACCATTTCCTGCTGATTTAGACATTCTGGTACTATTAACGGTTAGCATATTGGTATGTAGCCAATAGGTTGCGGGCTGTTTGCCATGGCAAGCCTCAGACTGGGCTATCTCATTAGTATGGTGGGTGGCTGTTAAATCCATACCACCGCCATGAATATCAAAATGATCTCCTAAATATTTGTTGCTCATGGCAGAACATTCAATATGCCATCCTGGGAAACCAATACCCCATGGAGATGGCCAACGCATAATATGCTCGGGTTTGGCTTTAATCCAGAGTGCGAAGTCTAGGTGTCCTCTCTTTTCGTCTTGACCTCCAAGTTCACGGGTGTTTGTTAATAAATCCTCCAGCAGTCGATTAGTGAGTACGGTATAATTGTGTTTGGCACTGTATTTTTCTACATCGAAGTATACAGATCCATTTATTTCATAAGCAAAGCCCTGTTTAATAATTTGTTTAATCATTTCAATCTGTTCTGAAATATGGCCAGTAGCAGTAGGCTCAATGCTGGGTGGAAGCGTATTAAATAGACGCATGACCTCATGAAACCCAATGGTATATTTTTGTACAATTTCCATCGGTTCTAGCTTTTCTAGCTTAGCTTTTTTAGTAAATTTATCATCACCCTCATCGCGATCGCCTTCCAGATGGCCGGCATCGGTGATATTGCGTACGTAACGTACTTTATAACCCAAGTGCAACAAGTATCGATAAATCAAATCGAAAGAAACGAAAGTTCGGCAGTTACCCAAATGAACGTCGCTGTAAACCGTCGGTCCACAAACATACATGCCTACAAAAGGATATTTTTGAGGTTTGAATAGTTCTTTTTTTCGGGTTAATGTATTGTATACTTTAAGCTTGCTGTCCATGTGGCAAACTTACAAGAAATCCAGCACTAAGAAATGCGTCTATTCTAACCTTTATTTCAGCTCCAAATCGCTTCTCACGGCATAATGATCAGATATTTTCTTGGAAATGATGCGGTAGTTTTTAACAACAAATGGAGTGCTTGCCAAAATATAATCGATTTGAAAGTTTGGAAAATCACCGTTATAGGTTATACCTAGCCCGCTTCCTTTCTCTCTGAAACTATTAATCAATCCCCCTGAAAGTATGCTGTTGACGGTGTAAGAAATAGGTGTGTCGTTAAAATCACCTGTAATAAGGTAAGGAAGTTGGCACTTTAGTGTGTGTGCTTTAACGATTTTTACCTGACTACTGCGCTTAATAAATGCCTGTTTCAAACGTTCACCAATTCTGCGTGGAGATTCCATATCTGTGCTTACTTGGCTTTTGATATTGTCCAAATACCTGTAGTCTTCTGGCTTGAAGCGTATAGATTGAAAATGGACATTGTATACCCTAATCACCCGGCTATTGGTTTTGATATCTACAAATATCGATTCGTTATTATTATGTTTTTCAAAAGTGAGGCTTCCTGTATTTAGGATTGGAAATTTCGAGAAGATAGCTAAACCTATGGTTTCATAACTATTTCCTTTAATGGGTTTGTAATAGTAATGGGGGGTGTGTAAGATATTGGCAATGGCCTTTTTAAAGTCGTATTCGTTTCGGCGGCGTGTAAAGAATTCCTGAAAACAAATTACATCAGGTTGCTCTTCACGAATAATATCCAAAAAAAGATTTTTTGTTCGTATATCGTTTTTGTCACCGAATTGTTTAAACTCATGCACATTGTAAGTCATTACTCGAATTAGGTTCTGGGAAGATTTAGGAACGCCAATAGCTGTTGACTCTCGAAATCCAATATAACTGGTCAGAAATTTCCATCCGATTAGTATCGTCAAAAAGGAAATAAGTGCAAGTTTGATTTGGCCACATAGCCAGTAGCCAACAAAGAAAATATTGATGAATAATAGTATTGGATAAGCTAGTCCAAGAAAGGAGAGAGGCCAGAATAGCTGTGGATCAACAATGGAAGCGGCATAACTCAGGAGCAATGCAACTGCAAAAAAACCATTGAAAAACAGAATGATTTTATTGAAAAGATGTAGTCGTGGCGCTGTTTTCTTTTTTCGGATCATTCTTTGTTACTAGCTTGAAAAAGTTGCCTTTTTTCCAACGAGGTCAAACTATCGTAACCTGACTTAGATATTTTATCCAAAATAGCATCAATTATAGCCTGATCAGGTACGCTCTCTGTTGATTTGGTTTCGTCTCGCTTTTGGATAATCTTTAATTTAGGTTGTCTTTCAAAGATCGTACTCCAGTCCTGGCCATTTTGTAGCTGCTTGATGTATACGAAACCCAGTATTGCACTGCTGATATGTGCGATACGCTCTCCTGGGTTTCCACTAGATCCGCCAATAATATCTAATAATAGATAGATCCAGGCGAGATATTTAAGTTTAACATCTCCAAAAAACAATAAATGTATTGCGTAATTGGGAACCAGGGTTGCCGTTGCAACAACGACGGCCATCACGCTAGCAGAAGCCCCAAGCATCACTGAAGAATTAGTTAACGCAGGTAATGTATTGTTTGCAATGATAAAAAAGATAGCCCCTGTTATTCCTCCTACTAGATAGACGAATGTAAATTGTCGCTTGTTCAAGAGATCTAAAAAGATTCGTCCCATCCAGTATAACCAAAGCATGTTAAATAATAGATGAAATAAAGCCCTATGTGTGAACATATAGGTGAATGGGGTCCAAAATTTGCTTGCCAATAACAATAGGGGGGCTGGCATAGTTAGTTGGGCTACTAGCCATTGGCTTATTGGGGTCGTGTTGGTAAATAGAGATTCAAAAAAAGCAATCAGATTGATAAGTAAGAAGATCAGTACATTAATACCAATAAATAGATTCAATCGATTACCTGATTGAAATACATTATCATATAGTTCTCTGATAATAGATTTATTCGTAGAGAGCATGTTTTAAAACTTATTTAATTTCATTCTTTTGGTTCTTTCTGGTTACAATTCCGCCCGGATTTTTTCGCCATCGAAGCCTCGCTATGGCTCCAAACCCGAGCGAAGCGAACAGTTGAATACCTTTAAAAATAAATTAAAGGCATGAAAAATCTGCCTCATTTAGCTCAAAAATAACCTGCAATAATTTCATAAAATAAAATTTAAAAAAGCTCAGAAATTACGTATTCGTCTTAGTTGCCAAACTTTGATTAAAATAAAACCGAATAGTGCTCCGCCTAGGTGAGCAAAATGGGCTATTGAATCACCAGAAAACTGAGCGATACCCAATACCAACTCTAATACGACATAGGCAGGTATGATGTATTTAGCTTTGATTGGAATGGGGATAAATAAAATAAGTAATTCGACATCTGGATAAAGTACGCCAAAGGCTATTAATAACCCAAATATTGCACCAGATGCACCAACCATTGGTCCAAAGTAGATGGAGCTTAGTGTTCGAATATGCGCTTCATTAGTTGATGTAAATTGGGACACATCAATTGTAAAGCTTCCTGCTATTTGATGTACTTCCATAGCTTGTACAAGCATTTGTAGTGCAAGCGCACCCAGTCCGGTGATGAGGTAAAAATTTAGAAATCTTTTGGATCCCATAGTATATTCCAACGTAGACCCAAAAGTGAATAAGGCAAACATATTGAATGCAATATGTGCAAAACCGCCATGCATAAACATATAAGTAATTACTTGCCAAATGCGAAATTTGGGGGAGTCAAAATAGTGGACACCCAGTAGGTCAATTAATGAAATTCCTTTACTTTCAAAGGCCAGTGTAGCAATAAAGAAAATAACATTGATTATAAGTAGATTTTTTACTACTGGGGGGATACTTGCAAATGGAGATGTACGGTATGCGTTCATTGAAAAATATCAAATTGAGAGCTATTTGTTTTCAAATTTGTGATTCAGCTCATCTAGTGTAAAAGTAATAATTATCGGCTTGGCATGTAGAGAGGTATTGGGGAGCTGGCATGCAAAAAGCTCATCGACTAATCGGTTCATTTCTTCCACAGACAATACGATACCCGATTTGATAGCCGCATTTTTAGCCATGGTGTGGGCTAGATTTTCTAGTTTGTTTAATTGTAGGTGGGATCGATTTTTTTTGAAGCCCTCAAGGAGCTGTTCTAGTAATTCTTTTTCATTGACAGCTGAACCAATGTTGGCTGGTATGCCTTCGATCACTACGGTGTTTTTGCCGAATTCACGTATCAGGAAGCCTAAAGATTGAATCTCTGGTAACAGTTCTTTAACTAGTTCGAAGTCATTTACATTGAGGTCAACTGTTTGCGGAAACAGGCTTTGCTGACTAGTGCCGGAATGGGCGTTCAGTTGCTTTAAAAAGCGTTCATATAGAATTCGTTCATGTGCTGCTTGTTGATCGATCAGAATAAATCCAGATTTGATTTGTGAGATAATGAAGCGATTATGTAGTTGAAAAATTTGTTGTTTGCTTACTTTTTCAACTGTTTGATCGGCGATGGTTACCTGTGGTGTTTCTTTCGCTAGTGGCAGTTGTTCCTGTAGTGCAATAGGGGCTTCTGCAATGGTATATAAAGTCGACCAGTTTTGAGGAATTCCTTTTTGCTCGGCATTGGTGAATCGATTGAAAGTTGATTCTTTGTATGGTTTCTGTTCCGTAGCGAAGGGATTAAAATTGGGGTTGAAACTAATTTGTGGAGGTGTGATATCCTCTGGTGCTTTTTGAGTGATCATTTGACTAAATCCAGTTTCTTGGTTAAAGTCTAAAGTTGGTGTAATGTTATATCTACCTAGTGAGCGTTTTACTGCAGATCGGATAATGGCATAGATAGATTTTTCATCCTGATACTTAATTTCTGTTTTGGTTGGGTGTACATTGATATCGATTTTTGATGGGTCTATATCAATAAATAAAACATATAGCGGGTAGCTGTCTGATGGGAGCAGTTCTTCGAATGCAGTGAGTACAGCGTGATTTAGATAAGGATCCTTAATAAAACGGTTATTAATGAAAAAAAACTGTTCTCCTCGTGTTTTCTTTGCAAATTCGGGCTTTCCAACATAGCCCTTTAGGGTGATGATGCTGGTTTCTTCTTCTACTGGAACTAGTCTTTGATTGTAGGAGTTACCCAATAAATGAACGATACGTTGTTTTAGATTGCTTTTGGGCAGATGAAAAACTTCATTCCCGTCGTGATGAAGTGTAAAAAAGATTTCTGGATGAGCCAAAGACACGCGTTGAAATTCATCAACTATATGGCGCATTTCGACTGAATTTCCTTTTAAAAAATTTCGGCGTGCAGGTGTGTTGTAGAAAAGGTTTTTAACGTAAATACTACTTCCTGGCGCGGTTGAAGTGGGCTCCTGGAGTAGAATTTCCGATCCTTCGATTTGAACAAAAGTTCCTAGTTCATCCTCATGCCGACGAGTTTTTAGTTCGATTTGAGCAATAGCTGCGATGGAAGCCATGGCTTCCCCTCGAAAGCCCATGGTGCGGATGGAAAACAAGTCTTCTGCTTTCTTGATTTTTGAAGTGGCATGACGTTCAAAACATTTACGTGCGTCAATTGGGCTCATGCCGCATCCATTATCAATGATTTGGATTAGCGATTTTCCGGCATCTTTAATGATTACTTGGATTTTATCTGAGCCAGCGTCAATTGCATTCTCGATTAGCTCTTTTACTGCTGAAGCGGGTCTCTGGACGACTTCTCCTGCTGCAATTTGATTGGCAACGGAGTCGGGTAAAAGTTGTATAATATCAGCCATAACGGCTGCTAAAATAGCTATAATAATATTAACCATTCGGTGAGATGATTTTTGAAAAGTCGTATCAATCATTCAAATCAAACAGGCTCATAATTCAGACAATTTAAGATGTGTAAGATCAATGATTTATGTCTTTAATTTAGAATTAATATTAAATTTGTCTTTATTTAATATGTTGTAGCTAGCTTGGGCTTTCAACAATAAATGGACTGAGTTCAAGTTAAAACTTCTATAATGGTAATAATAGTGAGTTCCTTGGGTGAAAATAGAAGTGTAAATAAGCTCAAAGTATAAATAGCATGTCTTTATCTCCTTATACGGCTGAAACAATTAAGCATACTGCGATTGCTTATAAATATAAAATCAGCACACAGAGCAAGATTATCTATACATCTGTATTGATAATTGTTACTGGTATTTTGTTAGCACTTCCTTTTATAAAAGTGAAGATCAGTGTGAAAAGTATGGGTGGTGGTTTTCAGCCATTGGTTGAAAAACAGCAGCTTTTTGCACCCATTACGGGCAGAATTACTAAGCTGATGATACGAGACAATCAATCTGTGAAGAAAGGAGATACGTTATTGCTCATGGATGCAAGTCTTCCCAGGACGCAGGGCGATTTGCTTCAAACGCGGCTATCTCAGTTGAATCAGAACCTGCAGGATGTGGATCGGATTATTTATGCACTTGGTCAAGATAAACTCACATTGAGGCTGTCTGATCTTCGAACTGGGCAATACCAAGCCTCTTGGCAACAGTATGTGCAGGAATTAAAGACGAACTATCTTGAAAAAGAGCAAGCGGAACGTATTTATAAGCGTCATGAAAGCTTGTATCAAAATCAGGTACTTACTGCAGCAGAATTTGAGAAATACACCTTTGATTTTGAGCAAGCGAAAGCCAAATGGGTATTGGTTAGTAAAAATTACAAATCGAAATGTCAAATCGAGGCTAGTCAGTATCGTAATGAGTTGCGTCAGCTCCAAAGTACGAGACAAGATTACAACGAACAAGAAAAACAACGTGTATTCAAAGCGCCTCTAGATGGCTCAATACAGAATATGATTGGCTTGCATGATGGATCATATGTTATTGCTAGCCAGAAGATTGCAGAGATTTCACCGGCTGGTGGACTGTTTGCTTATTGTTATTTGAAGCCTTCTGATATTGGTTTGATACATAAGGGTCAGGGGGTACGTTTCCAGGTTGATGCATTTCAATACAATCAGTGGGGGATATTGACAGGTAAGGTGATTGATGTCGCTGATGATGCATCAATTATTAATAATCAACTGTTTTTTAAAGTAAAGTGCAGTCTAGATAAGAACTATTTGCAGCTAAAAAGTGGCTACAAAGGCTATATCAAAAAAGGGATGACCTTTACGGCTCGATTTACAGTAACAGAGCGAAGTCTTTATCAGTTGCTCTATGATAAAATTGATAATTGGATCAAGCCTAAGCAAACTCAAAATATTTCGCAAAAGAAGTCAGACGTGTCAGAAGAATAGTTTTTGGAATTCTCTTTAAGATAAAAAGCTTGTTTAAAATATCCCCATGAGTATTAAGGTAAAACAACGTGATATTACGGATTGTGGTGCTGCTTGCTTGGCATCAGTTGCTGCAAATTACCATTTAAAGCTGCCTGTAGCGCGTATACGTCAATTGGCTAGTACGGATAAAAAGGGAACAAATGTATTGGGGATGGTCGAAGCTGCTGAAAAATTAGGCTTTGAAGCAAAAGGGGTGAAGGGATCATTTGATAGTTTGTTTAAGATACCTAAGCCTGCTATTGCGCATGTGGTGATAAAGGAAGTCCTGTACCATTATGTAGTTATTTATAAGACAACTGATAAGTATATCGAAGTGATGGATCCTGCCGATGGGCAGATGCATCGTAAAACGCATGAGGAGTTTAAAAAGGAATGGACCGGGGTATTGGTGTTATTACTTCCATCGGAAGAGTTTCATGCGGGGAACGAAAAGGTATCTATTGGGAAACGCTTTTGGGATTTGATTAAATCACATCGCGGTATTTTATTGCAAGTGCTTTTTGGAGCCATTATTTACACCATTTTAGGTTTGTCAACATCAATTTTTGTTGGGAAGCTGTTTGATTATGTATTGCCAGACAATAACCGGGGGTTGTTAAATATGATGGGTGTGGCAATGATTTTTATTCTGCTAATTGAAATATTCATTGGTACGCTGAAAACTATCTTTACGATCAAGACCGGACAGTTGATCGACGCCAAGCTCATTTTGGGTTACTACAAGCATCTTTTAAAACTCCCTCAGCAATTTTTTGATACGATGCGGGTGGGGGAAATCATATCACGTATTAATGATGCTGCGAAAATTAGAGCCTTCTTGAATGATGCTAGTATTGGCTTCTTGGTGAATATTTTTATCCTGATTTTCTCATTTATTCTGATGTTTACCTACAATGGAAAGCTAGCATTTATTATGTTGGCGGTGGTTCCATTGTATACCATAATCTATTTTGTTACCAACAAGCTAAACAAAAAGATGCAGCGCACCTTGATGGAAAATGCTGCTGAATTAGAATCGCAGCTGTTTGAAAGTGTCAATGCAGTTGGAACGATCAAACGTTTTGGTTTGGAAGCCTATGCCAATGAAAAAACAGAAACGCGTTTTGTCAAACTGCTTGATACGATCTATAAATCGAGCATGAATGCCATTTTTTCAGGCACTTCATCAGAGTTTGTTTCTCATTTATTTACCATTGTTTTGTTGTGGGTAGGTGCTGGTTATGTTTTGGACAATCAGATTACACCGGGAGAGTTGCTTTCTTTTTATAGTTTGATTGGCTATTTCACAGGCCCAGTTTCTACTTTGATTGGTATGAATAAAACGGTACAAGATGCGGTGATTGCTGCTGACCGTTTATTTGAAATCATGGATTTGGAGCAAGAGCAAGCAGATACACAGATTGATTTAACCCCTGATAAACTTGGCGATATTCGTTTTGAAAAAGTATCCTTTCGCTATGGTACGCGAGTGAATGTGTTTGAGGAGTTAAATCTAATCATTCCCGAAGGCAAGTTTACGGCCATTGTTGGTGAAAGTGGCTCTGGGAAGTCGACCTTGATGTCACTATTACAAAACTTGTATCCGATTCAGAGTGGGGCAATATCGATTGGTCAGTACAATTTGAAATATATTAATAATACCTCTCTTCGGAAAATAGTTTCTGTTGTACCTCAGCAAATTGATTTATTTGCTGGTAATGTGATTGATAATATTGCTGTTGGTGATTACGAGCCAGATATGCAGAAAGTTATTGATATTGCTACGCAGCTGGGTATTATTGAATTTATAGAAACTTTACCAAATGGTTTTCAAACCTATTTGGGGGAAAATGGAACTACCCTGTCTGGGGGGCAGCGTCAACGAATCGCTATTGCAAGGGCTTTGTACCGTGATCCAGAGATTCTAATTCTGGATGAAGCAACCTCATCTTTGGATTCGGCATCAGAGCAGTATGTACAGCAAATGATCCAGTTTTTAAAAGCAAAGAATAAAACCATTTTAGTTATAGCCCATCGTCTGAGTACTATCCATTATGCAGATCAAATTATTGTCTTAGATAAAGGTTTGGTAGTAGAAGAAGGTACACACGCGGATTTGATTGCCAAAAAATCACATTATTCCCAATTGTGGCAACAACAGTTTCCATTATAGTTTTTTGAGATTTCAAAATAAATTTTATTTATTTCTTAACTCATGTTACGCAGTGTACAACTTGGGGTAAGTCTGTTTGATGTTTGTTAGCTACTTATAAGCTGCTTTGCTTGTCTTGGAATCAACAAATCTATTAGCTCTTACAAACAGACTCATAACCAACAGGTATGTGAACTGATTCGTCTGTCTCAACATGATAAAATGCTGTCAATAAATTAATCCGCTTCACATTACGACCAGTAAAATGATCATAGTTCCAACATATTAGCTCATTTTCATCTGTGTATGACTTTTTCACTATTGTGTCATCAAATATCAAACAGCTATCCAATCGCTCGTATTTCCGTATTAAGGGCTGCTTCTCCTCCAACCAACGATCTCTATTGCCAAAAAGCATTATTTGATAGTAGATGCGTAATCTGATCACGACTAACAGACCCATCATCTACCATACATGATAAGTCAGTCGCTGTAGCTCGACCATAAATCACCTGTAAATAGTTTGTGTATATATTTAATAAATGGTTATTTATTTTATAAAAATTATCAATTTGATATTTTTTATAAAATATTATTATCTCCAAAACCAAAACTACAAAAAAATCACCCTCATATTGTAAGCAAGTTCCTTCAAACCATCTCCAAAATTAGGGTGAATTTTACCTCTCAAACCCTCCCCTTTAAACATCCTTTAAAAGGTGATTAAACATATTCATTCCACGGGATAATTCGCCGTCAATACTTCTACTTTCGAATATCCAAACTTGTAGTTGATACGGACTCCTTTTGGGAATTCATCACGAAGATAGACTTTCATGCCCCACATATTCAATATATGCTAGCGCATAATAAGGCGGCATGTTGTTGTGGGATTTATTGCCACCGGTTGAGTCTACACTGGGTGAGTTAAATTGTGATTTTGTTCGGTCTCCACTACTAAAAACACCCACGCCGTCATTATCTAATACAAGCACGTTTCGGATGGGATGCCCGTGAGCAGGCATCTCTTCGACTGTCAATTGATGGGTGCGCGCTCCACCTGTGGCACCTACCGAAAAATCATTCCCTGCACCTAGTACAAACTTGTCCTTTAGCTCGGCACAGAGTTTCCAGCCTGCTGGAATCGTATCGACAGCACCCTTCCAAGCAATAATCATCCCGGGTAATAATTGAGATTTTTCTAGTTTATCAACGCGTGCTTGCAAGCTGGCATTCACTGCATCTACATAAGCCTTCACCGCTTTTTGTGAGGCTATCTTTTCATCGCTATTGGCAGCTAGGGTAACATCCGTATCAAATCCTTCTAGCGAATCGACATCGTGGATATGTCCATGATTAGCTTTTTCGTAAAGTGCAGTTTGTGTAGCCCTTGATATTGGCTTATCCAAGTCAGCTGTATTATCCACATTTCCCAAACCCACCTGTTGTTTAGTGACCTGATGGGGATTTGTAACATCCGCCAAATGTGTCGTATCGACCTTTAAATTCAAAGCTTCCCGGGTAGGTCCAGAAATAGGTTTGTCAGTATCAGCTGTATTATCCGCGTTGCCTAAACCGACCTGTGCCTTGCTGACCTGATGTGGGTTATCACTATTCTCTAAATGATATTTTAAAAATTCTTTATCCACTTTTTGCCGAAGCACTCCATCCAACTCCGGAAAGTTGGCAGCGATGCCTAATCGATCGTCGCGGTGGATATAGGAGTCCATCCAGTCCCAAAATTGCTCTTGCGTGGGATATTTACCAGTTCTAAACCAGTCTTTTAATTTGCTTTTATCTTGTTTTGCCATGATGCATTAGTATTAATAGCTAGTAATTCGTATCGAATCCAACATACTCGATGTATGCCAAAGCATAGTACGGGGGCATGTTATTATGAGGTCGACTACCTCCAACTGGCTTTGTCCACTCGTGAGCATTCTGATTTTGAAACTGTCTGTCCCCATATCTATCAACTGCAGTCCCTCCACTGGCTTTCAATCCATCACCTCTACCTGCCTCAAAATTAGCTCCATGATAATGCGAAGGCATCTCCTCCACCGTCAACGTATGCTCCTTTTCCCCTCCTGTTGCACCAACACCATAACTCCCCCCAGCACCCAGAATAAACCGATCTTTCAGGGCTTCACACAGTTGCCAGCCATAAGGAATTGAGGAAATAGAACCACTCCAAGCCATAATCATTCCCCGTACGAATTGATGATTTCTTTCTAAACTAGCAGTCCGGCTTCGAAGTGAATCATGGGCCAATTGCAATTCACCGGTGCATTTAACAACATGTTCCTTGTGTGCTTCATGCGCTGCTTGCAATTCGCCTGTCCTCTTGGTCACATGCACCTTATGTGCCTCATGATCCGATCGTAAATCTTCCGCATACTTCTTTTGCTGCTGCAGATCATTCATCCGCGCCAGCGAAGCAAAGGGAATAGCCTGCAAACTCACGCCAAAAGTGGCATAACGCGTAAAGTACGCTTCACGCTCAGCGCCGTTTTCAAAGTCAACCGTCTGCACGGAATCAACTACCACGATGGTGTTTTGTTTTAAATCGCCTTTAAAAGGCATGATGTCACCCTTGATCACTACCCAACCGTCGGTGGTTCGGGCGCCGTCGTCTTCAACGCCACTGATGATGTAGTTATCGCCACCCAGTTTGGTGAGCGCTTTGATGGGGTTGGTGTAGCTGTTTTGTAAAAAATCTAGGGTATCGGTCTCTAGTGGAAAGCCGCCCGAATGTGAAAAATCGATGTTATTCATGGTTTTATTAATTGATACGTTTTACCGGCTAGTTTGTAATAGTCTATTAAAGAGTGGCACTCTGTCCAAAGGCCACTATGTGTCCAAATGGGAATATCAGCGGGAACATATATCTCAAAATCGACTCCTTGATCGCCATAGCTGAGGCGGTTGTGCAGATACAGCTTTGTTAAATATTTGGGCTTCTTTTCGTCTGCTCGAAAGATGTAAGTCCAATCTCGCTTGGGGCCATCTTTAATTCGAATTCGCTCTGCGGCACCATCGAAGCGGTCATTGAGTACCTTTTCGAGATAAACTACCTGCCCGGTGTGATCCATTTGATAATTGACCCGATGGCGGTACACCAAAAATTCCATATAAAGGCGCTTCACCGGGGCTATTAGCGCATGCAGCCAGCCAATCATGCGATGCTTGCGCTCCAGGTGAGGCAGATGCATGTCCTGTTTGCGTAAGCTGAATGGCAGCAGCATGTTTACCAGTCGCTGATAATCGAGACGAAATAGTGCTGGATTCGCGCGTTCATCTGCGTCAGCAAATGTCGTATTTATAGTTTGTTGCTCGCTCATGATTGGTAGGTTTGATGGGTGCACGACTCGCCCGTTCCTTCTAGCAGTGTGGCATGGCTCGGGATGTAATTGACCTTTAAGTCATCGTCATCGATGCGCAAATAACCGCCATCCGGGATGTAGCGCACTGGAATACATTCATCTTTTCGGCTTCCGTAGGTAGCTGATGCGTGACGTATTTGTGGGATGACCACGCCAGGCGTTTCCTGCAATCGGTCGGTGAGCGTGGCTAGCACAAAAGCGCCGTTGAAAGGTAAGCTGCGCAGATAAGCCTTGATCGTATCATTCACCGGCTTGATGCTTGCCCCATCCAAACGTCCACCTTGTGCGTCGAGCACCATTGCATCATAATAAATATCGATGTGCATTTTCAAACGATCAGGCGGTAGTGAATCGACTAATAACTTTACCCCAGCATCCTTAATCGACTGCATGTATCGATTGAACGCGCCCAATTCATCTGGGTTTGCTTTCGAAAGCGCTTGCAATTCACCGTTCACTTCTTTGGCGGCTTTGATACGCACCCAACCATTCTTTTTGTTTTCGACGATGGCTACATGTTTTACGATGCGACTTTTAGCTACATCCAGATGATTCGCCCCAGTATTGTCGTAGCAATCGCTACCTGGCTTGAGTTCCTTGCCAAACTGAAAAGCTTCAGCCTTTGCCTTGTACCAAAGTAAATTGTGCGGCTTTTTGGTCAGCAGTATTTGATCAACTTCTCTTTTATGGATGTCGAACAGATTCTCCAGTGCCCAAATGGAGGTAGCGGTAACGTAAGTCCACAAGCGCCAAATAGCTGTTTTACTCGTGCTGTTAAGGACCTCCAGCCCTGGGGTTCTGTCTTTTTCAGTAATAATTTCTTTTTGTATCTCTGCTATGCTGCGTGCCATGACTATGATTAATATGATTTTTTGATTCAGACGATTTTAAAGGACACCCACACTTGCATCGACCCAATACCACCAAACTCGTGCAAGGCATTGATGCCAGTGGATGGGATGACATTTCGATCGACAATGGCTGCAACTACGTATCGGTTGATGTGTTCCGTTTTACTGAGTTTGGGTAAGCTGATGATGCTATTAGCCGGCAACTCATCTGTCAGACTCAAGCCCGATTGCATAGCAATCTCAAAAGCGGCTTCCGTCGAACCAAAATGGTGTGCAGCCATATCCAGCAGCGTTTGTCCTTCTTGTAGTTTATAACTGTTTTGCATCGATGATGATTCCTTTCTCGGTGATTTGTAAATGATCTAGTTTAAATCCGTCGGCCTGGAGTTGCACGGCAATGGTTCGTTTGAGGAAGCCATCGACCAATCCGTTTTGTGAGAGCGGAAGGCCCACGCCAGCTTCGGGGTTTTCTTTCCACTGACCGGGCAAGCTGGTTAGCAACAGCTCGATGTGTTGATGATGGCTATCGCCTACCTGCCAGTCGCCATGCTCAATTAGAAGATTGCTATCCTGGTTTAATAAAATGTCCTTCATTTAAGCGTCTTTTAAAAGGTTGTTAAAACGTGTTTGAATCGCTTGAAACTTGGGGGCATTCACTAATTGTGTGGTAGGCCCTTGTGAAGTGGTAAACACCATCGCTTGAATCTCCTTCAGTAAATCCTCCATCAGTTTCCTCAGCGTCTCGCTATCTTTTTTGAGCAGAAAACCTTCCTCGCTAATTGACAACTGAACACCTTCATTTTTCAACATCAAACCTTCTTTAGCTGCCGAAAACTCCGTCTGATCAATCATTAGCTTCATCAAATCCACCTGACTCACTCCGCAAACACAAGCATGATGCTTGTTGATAAATACCACCAATACGTGGCTGTTTTCGGCTGGATAAGCACACAAACCATCTGCTTCATCGAGATAAAAAGGCACCTCGAAAAGTTCTGCTGAGCCATCTACCGGAACCAAATCGCAACACTTGTTTGCCTGGTCAACCCGGTGAACGGTACATACCTTGGCGTAAAGCTGCTCGCCGATGTCGACGAGCTTTTGTAAGTTTTGAATGATCATTTCTTTTCTACTTTTAATGGTGGACCTAATTCGATTTTTTGTCGGTAGCCGCTGGTGCCGAAGTTCACCTCCACTTTTTTGATCAGATAATCACCCTGATTGCCATCGCTGATTTCGAGATGCACGCCTTCGCATTTATGCACCACGGGTTCTCCAAAAGTTTCGATGCTACCCTGATAACCAGTGTATTTATAGCGATCGAGGGCTTTTTCGGCAAACAGTTTGAGCGCATCGTAGCCGATGTTATTAGCAAAAACCTGGATTTCTTCGCCGTCTTTATCACCCATGTTCACTTCCAAGCGTCTATTTTTTCGATCGACTGAAGTAGCTTTTACCTTGAGTTTAATGTCTTCGGCACGGCGGAATTCTAACTCTTCATTGATGATATTTTTAGAGTGTATAAAGGATTCTTTCTTTTTGATGTCGAAAGGGTAATCGTAACCGACGTACAGCACTGATTTTGTTTTTCTGGGATCAGCTTTGTCTGGCATTTGCCGGAAATAAGCCCTAAATCCACGCTCGCGCTTGAGCTCGTTTAGTTCTTGGGCAACTGTAGGTCGGGTGATGCGATAGCGTCCCAATTCAATATCATCACCAATCACTTGGTAGGCGATGTTTCTCCCTTTGAGCAAAAAGCCAATGAGCTCTTTCAATTTTGGATTGGGAAAACCTATTTGCTTAGTTGGAGCCACTTTCAGTAAAAACATCCCATCCTCGCACTCAATTTTAATCGGTGCCTTAGCATCCACCCGGCGTACATAGCCCACAAAGCGCGCCTTCAAATCGCTATCCGATGGAGGCATGCCGGGCGGCGTATAGCCGAGCCGCACCATGATGTGATCACCTCGTTTAATCGGCGGGATGTAGTTCAGCGCGTCGTTTTCTTGTTTCGGAACACCTTGCCAGCGAATTTTTTTTGGTAATGTGATCACGCAGGTGTCAGTCAGGCTCTCCGTATCTTCTACGATGGTGCAGCTCGAGAGCGCATCAAACACCCAGGTTTGATCGCCTTTGATCGTTACTTCAGAGCGTAGCCTTAGCATAAATCCTCCTTGAGTTTGATCTCGTAGGCTGTATCGCTCAGGCAACACACGTTAAATGTTTGTCGATTGCTGTGTGTTTCCTGGCCAAAGCCATAACTTTTCACAATCAAGTTGGTAATGCCAAACAGGCTCAAAAAAGTGTCATCGCCTACTAACAACGAGTCATTGCTGGTGAGGAAGCTCATCAAGTTTTTGAGCTCAAGCTCGGGGTAAGCATCGCACTCGGAGCTAATAGCTGCAGCAATTTCTACTTGGTAGTCGCCATCGCTTACATATTCTTTGATGGTGCCATTGCGGCCTTGCAGGGCAGTTT
Organism: Pedobacter sp.; assembly: GCA_008015505.1. GTDB lineage: Bacteria > Bacteroidota > Bacteroidia > Sphingobacteriales > Sphingobacteriaceae > Daejeonella. The sequence continues at coordinate 13,223 of SSFR01000002.1, read as the reverse complement.
GCACAATGTTTTTCTCCATGGTGACCATGCAAATACACTCTTTAAGTTTCAACTCCTGCCCATCGGCTTTTTTCAGCACGAGGCTGGTCAGCGTGGGTACGCCTACCCAATCCGAAGACGCAAAACTGGGCGTCTCAGGCAGGTGAGTAGCTAGCCCTTTGCGATACAAGCCCGGCATTAAGGGCAAAAAGGTTCTCATCACCACGCTACTTGTGGTGAGTAAAGTGTTTATGGGGATCATATTTAGGTAGCTAAGTTGTAATCGTTTACGGCTAGGAGGAGTGCTTCGGCTACGGCATCTTTGATGCGCTCTTTGCTTTCGGGCAAGCGTTCTACTTTGACGACTAGTGTTTCTACGAGTTTATTAATCGTTAGGCTGCGGTTGCCGCTCTGAGCTCTTGAGGTGCCATCTGCACTTTCTGATTTGGATGATTTTTGGGCTGCACTGGCTGCGGCTGAGCCGAAGCCTTTTAAGTTGCTTTTGCCAGTTTCTAGTTTGGGTACGCCAGGCAGACTGCCAAACTTTCCTTCTTCCTCTGCTTCATTATTCGTCTTTTGCTTTTTCGATTCATCGAATGAAGCAGCGCCTTTTTTCTCTCCTAGTGCCCAAGCCTGCTTAATTTTCTTCAACCCATCTTCTGGAAAAAGCTTATTCCACAACTCAATAATGGGTGCAAAGAGTAATTTCAATCCTGACCAAATTTTTTCAAAGAGCCCACAGATGAAATTCCAAAGACTGCTAAAAGCACCAGCAATGGGTTGCACGATCCAGGTATCAATGAAGCTGGCAAAACCTGAGAACATGCTTTTAAAACCTTCCCAAAGACTGCCGAAGAAATGGCAAATAGTAGTCCAAGAATCTTGGACGCTCTCTACCATGCCTGCCCAGACGGCGCTGGACGTATCGCCAATCCAGCTGAATATGCCAGAAACAAAGTTTCCAATCGCAGTAAAAACAGGTTTGATAGTACCATTCCAGAAGTTTATCACCATGGCCCCCAGTTTTCCGAACACCATTTTGCACACCTCCCAAATACCATACACAATCTCTCTAAACCGCCTGCAGTTTTCCCAGAGGTATATTACTGATGCTGTTATTGCTCCCACAGCGATTGCAATCCAGCCGAGTACAGGGATATTTGCCACGGCTAACGAAAAAGTGCGTACGCCTGCTGTGGCCCATAGGAAGGCATTGCGCACGCCGCGGATGGATTTAGCGAAAATGCGAGAGGTTTTGCTGGCAATGAGTTGCCAGGTGGCGAAGAGGCGGGTTTGAAGGGTGCCATTTAAAATGGAAATAGTGAAAGATTTGATAGCTTTTATACCGCCAATGATATGTTCTTTCATTACTCTAAAAATCCCTATGGCTACATTTAATCCCGAAAGCGTCTGACCAAGTACAATTCCAGTCTGCACAGCAGTTTGTAAATACGGAGTCAGTACCTGTGTAGCATTAAATACCCCAATTTTAAAATCTTCAAAACCCGCGGTTACCCGTTTCATGTGCTCAGCATAACTACCCATCACGACCTTAGCCTGATCGACAGCGGTGTTAGTACCCTGAATCTTACGGTTATATTCATCAATATCTTCGCTACCATTAATTAAGGCGATAGCCGCTGCAGCATTTTCTTTTCCAAACAGTTTGGTGACTAATGCGGTGTCATTCATAATTGGCTTGAGTGCGTTTAACCGGGCAGTTAAAGGAGTGGTATGATCGACCAACTGCGCAATATTGATACCCGCTTCTTCCAATGCGGCTCGGGTTAGCCTGGGTAGAAAGCGGCCTTCGCTCAGAATGCTCAGTGTATTACGCAAAGCCACACCTCCCTCAGCTCCTTTCTTACCTGCTTTGTCTAATACCTGTATAGCTGCATTGGTTTCAGAAAAGGTTACGCCGGTAGTTTTAGCTACCATGCCTACATTCTCCAAAGCGGCTTTGATCTGTGGAAGTTCGGCTGAGCCTTCTTTCGCAGCAGCAGCCATCACATTCATCATTTCAGCCATGGTTTTGCTGGCCTGCATTGGATTATCCAAGCTCACGCCATATTGATTCATTGCCGTGGTTAGCACCTCAGTAGCTGCAATTGTATTACCACTCATAGTTTTTGAAAGCGTATTCACATGATCACCCATGAGTTTCAACGCATCTGAACTTTTAGCAATATCAGGGGATAACTGGGAAAGTAAGAGTTTATAGCTTTCCACGTTTTGAGCCGCATCAGTGCCAAAGGCCCGTGCACTAGCTCGGGCAGCATCACTGATTCCATCCAGCGCATTGCCAGTCAACCCCGTAATAGCTGACAAATCCATCAATGAGGAGTTTAATGCCACACCGGGTTGAATAGCACCATCTAGTGCAGATTGTAAGTTTCGGAGACCTTCTAGCGCCTGGTTGACTGATAGCAGTTTCTTCCAAGACTCACCAAAGTTATACGTCATATTTTTGGTGTTCGCCGTAACCTGATTAATCTGCTGATTTATTGTCTGAAATATATTGATAGGCTTTATACTAAAATCAATGCCGTAATGCAGTCTGTTATTCATTTTTTATTATGTTTGGCAATTAAATTAACTCATTATGGTAATTCATTGGATAATTGTTATCGCTATGGTATACGTAGCTTACGTAGTTTTAAAGAATCTGTGGAGAGATAATGCTTGTTCGAAGCAGCATCACCAAAACCTTAAACAAAGCCAACATTCACCCACCTATACTTACACAGCCACGCCAAACAAAACCACCTCAACTACTCGACTTTAATTGGGCGGTTGTATGTTCCATCTTTAGAGTCACTTGGAGTGAGTGACGGTGAACAAAACTGCTTGTAGTTCCCAAAAGTTTTAAACTTCTATCGTATTCAAGCCTTTAATGGTAATAATGAAATAAATATCTCCTATGAAAACTCTAATGTTTTGCTTCTTATTATTTGCGCTTCTCATTGCATGTGGTGGAGCAGTGTTTTTCTTTAAAGGTGTAAAGGGTATTAGTCAGGTATCTCGTTCCCTCCACCCAAAATCTTAACCAACATTTCCGCTAAATTGCTCAACCTCCATTGCTCCAGCCACTGCGCTTCCGCATAAAGGTCACTCCAGGCTGTCAAGCTTAATTTTTCAGGCACCTGACCAAAGTTGGCTCGTATCAGCACATTGCCCATTCGTATGAAATCCTCCCCATTGTGCAGGGAGGCTATACTTTTTTTATGTGACCCTCCAACGGCTTCATGATTTCACTTAGCTGAGCAATGGCCGATAAGCGTACCCGCGGGCGCTTCTTCATGGCCTCGTCGCAGCTGAGTAAGCAGTTGTCAAATAAGGCTAATGACGCTTTTACTTCATCTTGTTTGGCTAAAGCAGTGATAGCTGACAGGGCCTCCATGGTCGGTTCTTTGAAGATGCCTTCATATTTTTCATCGCCTTCCATCACCGTCACTAGGCTCAAATGGCCATGTTTCGCCTTCAATTCATTAATTTGATCTGGTGTTAAACCACAGATTAGTTCGTTTTCAGTTGTCATTTTGGGTATTTTAAATTGTTTTAAAAATTTATCTGAGCCTTTTATCGCCTCCGCCAAGGCACGGATCAACCGCACCAAGGCCAGAGACAACTTCTACTTATTCCACACAATATTCGAAACCAACAATTCCAGCTCCACTTCTTTTTTCATGTCACCTTCTTTCCAGTCGCGGGTTTGTTTTTTGAACTCGCAGTTCATCAGCACATCGCGGACGATGGGGCCACTTTCGGGTTGGTACAACACCGTGATAGTAAAAGGAGCCATGCGGTTGAGCTGTCCATCACGAGATGAAGCTGCTAAGGCCATCACAGTTTCTACCGAAAGGCTGATCGATGCCGAAGCCTTCACTCGGCCATAGCCACGCGCCACGGGGTAACGGCCTGCGCCATAGACATCCTCTTTCTCTTGTTCTTCTTCGTATTTGATGGCCGTGATGCCGGTTACGGGCAATGCACCCACTGTTACAATAATATCGCCCCAGCCATAGGAACGGCCATTGATCAAAGGGCTTGCATTTAGTTCACTCATTTGCTTATTCCTCTATTTTTACGGTAAAACCTATACTTACATTCATCTGGCGCAGCACACCCATCGGGATCAGCTTCACCACTACATTCAATTTTGAGCTGCCCAGAATGGACTGATTCGGGTCAATCTCCACTTTAAAGCCACTTAACTCACCATCATGTTGCATGCGGATTAAAGTTTGCTCGGCTAGAGTTTCCAGGAAAGTGATCGTACCCATGGCAATCGTTCCTGATTTTGGGTCGATACGTACTGGCCCGCTTAGGTGAGGCAATAACGCTTTGTATATGCCACGCACCGCTTTATCAATGGTGCGGTTGTTTTCGATGTAGGCGTAATCGCTATCAGCTTTGTCAGCTGTGAAGCTGTCATTCCAATACGAGCCCGCTTGGCCCACATGCTTGCGCAAAAACAAGTAGCGTTTGCGATCGAAATCCTCCTGCTGACTGGGCGTTAGTTGAGCCATCAAAGTCCCGTCGACTAGTGCGGCTATGTCCAACTCTTTGGCAAAATTTTGTCGGGCATTGGTGGTTGGATGAGTGGTACTCACCATGTTTTGTTTTTCAACCCAAGCGATGCTCTCATGCACTTTGGCCCGTGCGATAGCACCCATGCAGGCCCCAATGGCCGTGATGGATATATTGCCCGCACCGGCTGCTTGCAACGCAGCACCTAATCCGCCACCATCCTGAGCAATACAAACTGATACGCGCGGGTATGCATGGGATCCCAAAGCAGGGATTGCAGTTAGCTCTTCGGTTGTGATTCTGTAAGCTAATACTGCTGATAAAGGCATATTTAACGCGGCTAAATCTTCGCAAGCTTTGTTCAAGTTGGAGACATGCGTCGTGCTACGTTGCCCTAACCATACGCCGATTTGGCGGATAGCCCCTGCTGCTTGTTGCTGCATCTGTTTTACTTCGGCAAATGAGCCATCATAGCTATCGTCTGCTACGGCGCGTACGAGTAACCTGCTCCCTGGCGCCACACGGAAAAACTCTGCGATATGATAGTGCACGATGGGCGTTTTGGTCTTAGATACCTTGCATCGCTCGGCGTCTTCCAAGCTATAGATGTCTAATAGCTCTGGCAGTTCTGCCGCTTCCGTCCCGTAAAATAGCAAGGCCGATACATGATCTTCGCCCGCTGCCTGGCGCTTCAAGCCGCCCTGCTCTCGTTGAAAAGTGATTCCGTTCATTGATTTGGTTTAATTGTTTTTCTTATCTATTTCTATAGTTGCTGAGCGCTAGGATGACGAAGAGTCCTCCCATGAGCATCATCAGCGAGCGTCCAAGCCAAATTTGTGTCTGTTGCCATGAGCTGAGTGGCTTTTCTGTAGGCACATAGATCGTCTCCTGAAGCATGTCGGTGATGTGTTTTTCTTTCCAATTCAAGTAGATGCTGGCACTATCACAGAGGCAGTCCACTTGCAACAATCCGTCAGCTAGATGCACCTGTGGGGCTTTGGCACGTTTACCTGCTTGTTTGTTCAGCACCTCTTTGATAGCAACCTTGCCCGTTTGATCCGAAATCAATTCCGCCCGAAAGCTGGAGCGATCAGCAGGGATCGTAACCGTGCTATCCCGTGGGATCTCTTTGATGATCGTTTTGGCTTGTTTGCTGGTTAGTATCGGTTGCTTTGCCGACCTACAACTAAGCATGCTCAGCAGTAGACAAGCTGCTATGATTGTTCTTTTCATATTTCTTGATTAATTCCTGATGTAACATTCGCTCATTCTCTAGCGCCACGCGCAAGGCATGCAGCTCCTGTTTGAGTTTGATGTTTTCAGCCATTTGGTTATCTAGAGCAACGATCAACTCGTTCAGGCGGTTAGTGATGCGCTCCATATTATTTAAGTCTACGAGCACTTCTTTTTCTTCATTATCGATCTCCACACCCTTGGTTTCGGCATTGGAGCGCCGGCGCCCAAGGAACCAGCCTATCAAGCCCGAAGTGCTGATGGCGGCTACTAGCCAATTGATGTTTTCCAATACATTATAATTCGACATAGGACCTCCTCGTTATTTTTACTTGCTCAGCGAGCCAGGCGGTGGTCTTACCAAAGGTTTTTTGAAAGTGAGGCATGTCCGTTTTGCCCTTTTGCCACCTGCCGCCCCATTCCCACCCTTGTTTTTCAAATATTTTTACACATTCCATCCAGTCGGACAAACCGTCGCCATCGTAATCTTTTAGTGTGTCCCAGTTCACAGTTTTGCCATCCAGGATCAAGCAGATGTCTATAGCCAAACCATAATTGTGATACGATCGCCCACCTTCCGCCCAGGTCACTATTTTTCCTGGCGTTGTTCGCCCTTGTGCATACAGTGCATTCTGTTCAGCGATGGTGCGGAAGGTTTGGCTGAATCGTACCTGCGCTCTACCCGTCAGGCAGCGGCAGATTTGTAGGTAGATATCCTTGGCCTCCAAGCGCAGTTTGGGATGTAGGATTTCAATCCTGGCGAGGGTTAGGTTGTCGAGCGTGATCATCCTTTGCCGCTTACAATTGCACCTAAATACATTTGCTTCTTCGGTATCACCAAGGAATACTGGCGGAAATTGATCTCATTCTCCTGCATCCGCGGATTGGTTTTCGCCTCTGAGAAATACATTTTGGTTTCGCCATTTGCTTTGGCGATAAAAGGCGCGTAAAAAGCGACACTGACTTGGACATCTTTTGCACCAGGTGCTAGGCCAAAAGCTTTCTTCGTTTTTGTTTCCTGATCATAATAGGGTGCCGCACCGTATTCGTACACATCAAATCCGTACAATCCTGCAATCCGTCCACTTTTGTAATCATAATACTGGTTGGCAAACTTTGGATCGAGTTCCAGTAAATCACCGGTATGATCTGGACAGAGGATTAAACGACGACCTTCAAGTGGAACTTCCAATTGATCATAAGCTTTTTTCAATTGGATGATATCGCTGCGTGTGAGTGTTTTTCGGCCATCTATTTCAGGACCGGTTGTTGTAAGCACGGGTGTTTCTTTGGTGTGCTTCGCTGGTGCAATGGCATGCAAGGCTTTTTTTAATTTTTCTTTGGTGATCGCTCCAGCATGCATATCGCGAGTAACGCTCATTCGGTATGATGCGCTGGCATGCAGTTCATCATCGGTGATGATGGTCACTTCCGTTTGATATTTATTCAGGGACAAACCAATGTCCTCACTTGTTAGCACTGAAGTAGGCAGTGGATAGGTGCTATTATTGATCAGCACTTTAGGTTCCACGCCCATGTAAGTCATGTGGATTACATTGTTATTGACATAGCAGCTATAATCAGGCAGGCCGTCTAAAAAAGTTGCTTGCTCTAAAGTGGATACTTTGCGAAGGACCTCACCGATCCATATTTCTTGTTTTACTGACATCGTATTTGTGTTTTGTAAGGTTTAGTAGCGCGGTTCAAATCCATAATGACCGTAAAACAGTCGGTTATAATTTTCTGGATGCTCTATTCGATAGGTTTCAAATTCCGCATCAGATAGTTTCTGCAATTTTTCCCAGGTCATCTCTTGTTTGGGAGCGACCTGTTTACGGAGGTCTTTCATTAAATCAGATAGTCGTGGTTCTTTGCTGGCAATTTTTGCTGATTTGGTAGCTGATAGCTCAGCAATCTTTTTATCGATGGCATCTAGCCTAGCTAGAATGGGATCGGTCGTATCCGGGTCGGATTCTTCTAAGGCAGCCAATTGCTCCAGAATATTTTCTTCGGCGGCCGTTTCTGGCAAATCGAATGAGTCAAAAGCAGGTTTCATATTCAGTTTTACTTTTTCTTGTTGATTGATTTGGGGTAGTATGTGTTCAATATTTTCTGTTTGTATGCCATTTAAGCGCAATGCATTCCGATTACCAGGAATGCCGCAAATGCTCAGTTCTAAAAGTTCGCAGCGAGTAACAGTTGGGCGAGTTTGACCAGCAATTAGTACAGCTTCATCGGCACTAGTTTCAAGGACATCGATGCCTACCGAACATGCATTCAGGAATCCACGTTCTGCCTTCTTCTGCACGGCCAGTGCTTGCTCGTCCTCCTGATCGAAATCGATGTCGAGTGTGATGCTGCCATCGGGCTCGTAGCGCAGGTCTTTGCCTTTGCCGATGGGCAGACTCGAAGTGCCGTGGTTGTAAAACACTACTGGATTTTTCTCAAAATAGCTCGTGCTCATTCCTCGGGAAAGAATCCGATATCCGTATCTGTTTACACTCTCGTCGCTGATGATAAATCGCATGTTTGGGTCGTTTGTTGGCACAAATATTCAGTGCTGATTTGGAATAAAAAATCAATTACACAAGGTTGATTGATAGATACTTAAGCCTTGCGTAATCATTTTTTTAAATCATTTTTTGTTCTAAGTTTTGCCCCTATGAACACCAGCAAAGACAAGAAACTTTTGGCCCAAGAGCTCTTTATTCACGGCGCCCATACCCGCAAATCCATTAGCGAAATGGTCGGCGTCACCGAGAAGACTTTGCGCAAATGGATTGAAGACGGAGGTTGGGAAAAGATGAAGAATCTGCAAGGCGTCACACGCTCGCAGCTCTTGCAGGATAGCTATGCCCAACTCAAAGCCATCAACGAAAAGATAAGGAGCATTGGCGGTGTACCCACCAAAGAATTATATGATGCCAAGTCCATCATCGGCAAAGAAATCGAGCGATTGAGTGATCATTCTATTGCCGTTTACATCGAGTGTTTTAGCGAGTTTACTTCTTGGCTACTGCGCCATCATCCGAAGGAAACGAAGCTGTTGGGTGGGTTAATGCTGGAATTCCTGGAAGCCAAACAGGCAGGAGCTAATTAAATACCTTTTAAATAGTTTTTAAACGCTCGTATAAATGAGCCAAATCAAACAATCAGGGTTAGCATCCAATTCAAGAAAACGATTCTTCAGAAAAGCCAAATGAGTAAAAACCAAAAAGCGCTCGAACGCTATCGCCAGTTAATCAAAAGTATTTCGGAAGATAACACGGTCAATCCTTTTGAAACACAGGCCGAACAAATCGCACGAATTGATCGGGCAAAAGCTGACTATGGCTTTTTTATCGATACCTACTTTAAACGCTATGCCAGTTCACCATCAGCCAGCTTCCATATTCAAACGGCAAAGAAGATCAAGGCCAATAAACACATTAAACTGTTGCTTGCCTGGGGACGAGGATTGGCTAAATCCACCCATTTGAACATTCTGCTTCCTCTTTGGTTATGGATCAATGACGACTTAAAAGTGATGTTGCTTGTAGGTCAGAGCCAAGAAAAGGCGCATATCCTGCTATCAGACCTGCAAGCTGAGTTTGAAGCCAATCAATTACTTGCGCACGATTTTGGCAATCAACAAAGCATAGGCAGTTGGGAAGAAGGACGCTTTATCACTAAAAATGATTGCGCCTTTTTTGCCATTGGTATGGGCCAAAGCCCGCGTGGATTGCGTCACCGGCAATATCGCCCTGATTATATCGTGGCGGACGATTTGGACACCAAGGAAGTTTGCCGCAATCCCAAGCGCCTGCGCGAATATGCTGATTGGATTTGTGAAGATTTACTGGGTACGCTCGATGAACGGGGGAGTCGATTCATTCAGGTGAATAATATTTTTGCGCCGCAAACTATTCTCACGCATATCCGCGACCATAAAAAAGGATTTCAATTTATTCAGCAAAACGCCACAGACCAACAGTTAAATCCCACCTGGCCTGAGAAGTACAGCAAAAAATTCTATCAGAATCAATTGGATGCGATGGGGCCACTTTCTTTCCAAGCCGAGTATAATAATGCACCTTATATAGAGGGTAATATTTTCAAACCAGAAGCCATTCATTGGTGCGCTATTCCACGCCTCGATCATTTCGAGGGCATCATTGGCTACTGGGATGTAGCTTATTCTGATGCTAAAACAGCGGATTTCAACGCCATCAAAGTTTGGGGATTAAAGGAAGGGAAGTTCTACCTCATCAAAGCTATGGTACAACAATGCAAAATGGAGACTGCGATTGCCTGGATGTTTGATTATATGGCTACTCAGCCACAATCGGTACACATCAATTGGTATTTCGAAAGTCAGTTTTGGAACGATGCATTAAAGATGGTTTACCAAGAAGTGGCCAGCAAATATGACTATCTCATCAGTCTGATTCAGGCTCAGCGGCCTAAAGGCAATAAGTTCGATCGGATCTTAGCCATGTTGCCTTTTTATCAACAAGGACGCATTTATTATAACCAAGCCGAACGCGCTAATGGCGATATGCAAGTAGGTATTGCTCAATTGCTAGCTATTGAACCCGGCTATAAATCGCATGACGATAGTCCCGATGCAGATGCGGCAGCTCTGGATTTATTAAATCGATATCAGCGCAGTGCAGCATTTAAGCCGCGGACGGGACAATACAAAAGCTTCTCAACTCGAAGAATATGATTACACGCGACGATTACTTACCACAAATCAAGCAAAACAATCTCGAATCGATGATTCAAGTCAATCCCGCTATTTTAACTAGTGCCGAAGCGATGGCTTTGGATACACTCAAAAGCTACTTGTTTGATCGCTACGATACGCAAAAAATATTTGCTAGCAGCGGCGCTGAGCGTAACATGCATTTGGTACAATGCGGTGTTAATCTGGTGTTGCATTTAATTTACCAGCGTCTGCCTAACCACCGCATTGCGCCACATGTGGAAGCAGCCTATAACGAAACCATTAATTTTCTAGAGCGCGTAGCTGATGGAAAAAATGGACTGGATCTGCCAAGAAGAGTTAATCCAAAAACTGGGGAAAGCCAGCAGACCTTCCGCTGGGGAAGTCAAACTAAACGAAGCTTAATCTAAAAAAATATGCGATTACTTAACTACGTCAGCCAATTCTTCAAAAACAGTAAAACGCCTGAGCCGTTATTTCAACTGGTTAAAACCGATAAACAAAACCGTTTATCGTACCAACTCAAACGCACGAACGCTCCCATGGCCAAAGCCGAAATGAGTATTTGGAAGCGTGCTGTAGCAAGTGCCTCTGACCCTGATAGGCCTGATCGCACGGATTTGTATGCACTTTATCAATTGGCCTTGAGCGATGCACATTTATTTAGCCAGATCAATAGCCGAAAAATAAAAACCACAGGGGCACCTTTTGCGGTATTGAAAGGTGGCACTGCAAATCAACAGCTGACCGACTTACTCAAACGCCCATGGTTTGGTGACTTTATGAATCTGGCTTTGGATAGCCTCTTTTATGGTCATTCCTTGATTGAATTTGGGCAAATGGAGGATGGACATTTTCTTGGAGTGCATCTGATCGATCGGAATCTAGTCATCCCTGAAAAAGGTTTGGTGGTTGCTAAAATAGGTGAAGATAAAGGCATTCCTTACCGAGAAGCACCTTTTAATGAATACTTGATTGAGGTTGGCGGGGCTGATAATCTTGGCTTGCTCAAAGATGCCGTACCCGAAGTAATTTGGAAGCGCAATGCACGCTCAGACTGGTCGGTGCGTTCAGAGAAATTTGGGATGCCGGTGGTAGTGATTCGAACGGCTAGTACCGATGCGAAAGAACTCGACGCCAAAGAAATGATGGCAGCAGGAATTGGTAGTAATGGCTACGCGATTTTACACATCGACGATCAGGTGGAATTTCACGAAAGCCAGCATTCGGATGCCTATCAGGTCTATCTAGAGCAGGCCAGATTTTGCGATGAACAGCTTTCCAAATTGATTTTAGGACAGACCGGTGTCTCGGATAAGAAAAGCTTCGTAGGCGCAGCCGAAGTGCATGAGCGACTGATGAACGAGTATATTGAGCGTGACATGCGCTGGCTGGAAAATGTGATCAACTATCAGCTGTTTCCTTTTTTAATCAGCAAAGGATATCTACTTAATGATGCAAAGTTCGCCTTTGATGAACCCGATGCGGAAGCCAAACAGGCTGCTGTCAAAAAACTTAGCGGTAGCGATCTTTCAACCAGCACCACCGAAAAAGCCCAATTTGTTTGGCAAGCTGAACTGGATAAATGGACCAAAACCCTTAGTGCAAATGAATGCAGCCACGGATAAACAGTTAACCGAAATAGCGACGGCCATTCACTCAGGAAGTTTACCCAAAGAAATTACCTCACCCGAGCTTGCTTTGAGCAATGGTGATTCGCTTTGGAGCCGCATCAAAGCAAACTTTAAAAAAATGGGTTCGATCGATAAATCCCCAGAGCAAGAAAGTTGGCTTCGCATTCAACAAAACAATGTGTACGTTTTTGGATTAGCTAAAAGCTACAGCCGGATGCAGGAAATGCGAGCTGCGGTGCACGATCAAAATGGCATTCAAAGGCCATTCTCCGAGTTTTACAAGCATGTCAAAACTATTGATGAACGATACAATCGGCAATATGCGCAAGCAGAATATCAAGCCGTAGTTCGAGGCACCATCATGGGGCAAAAGTGGCTAGAGATACAAGAGCAAAAAGAAGTTTTCCCATGGCTGCAATATCAAACGAAGGGCGATAATCGCGTGCGTGCTGAACATGAGCGCTTAAATGGATTGGTATTACGAACTGATGATCCCTTTTGGACGCAATATTATCCGCCCAATGGCTGGAGATGCAGCTGTAGTGTAAAACCATTAACAGATGCTCAGCTGGAAAAGCAGCAACTAACTCCAGTCGATTCTGATTCAGCTCCAAACGCTGCAGAAAAGGTAATAAAAGATTATTACTGGAAGCACAATACGGGTATGAGTGAGTTATTTAACCGTGCTGAAACTCCTTATTTCAAAGCTATGCCTAGCGGTGGAGAGGCTCCATTAAAAGCAGTAGAAAATTATGGTATGCCATCAGTAGAGCGCATTTATGAGCGCCACTCCAATAAATTTCCTAGTGCGCTTGGCTTTGAAAGTGAAGATGACTTTAAAACTTTTTGGAATGAAAAAGCTGATGCAAAAGGGCAAATCAGACTGCAAGATAGCACCGGCCTCACGCTGACTTTTTCAAAAAAACTGCGTGAGCAAACCATTGCAAAAGGACATTGGGATATCGCTAAATCTGCTTTTGTACTACTAAAAAATGCCGATGAAGTCTGGGGTTCTTTGGATCAAAGGCAAAACTTGTTCAGAAAATACATTGGCTATTACCAGCATAAACCGTTGGTACTTCTTGCTAATCAGCAGGGTCTAGTACAGGATTTTTATCCATGGGCTCAATCCTTAACCG
>SSFR01000020.1 GCA_008015505.1 Pedobacter sp. | reverse complement strand
TCAACTCCAAAATCGGATCAGTCCTATTTTATGGGGTTCATTACAAGATCAACCTAAAATAGACCCATCAGCATCGGTTACACAAGTGCAGGAGCTCATCAATAACGTATACGAGGAGCTATTAAGCTACGCAACTATTAAGCGAGAGAAAGTAGGGAAACTAGAGCTCGCGGCGGTGATGGCTGCCAAAATGAATATTCCCATTGGTAAGATCCAAGCTCAAGAGAAGGAGAAGTTGCTTCATATGGAATCTTATCTGCAAAAAAGAGTGATCGGTCAAGATCATGCATTGAAGGTACTCTCGGATGCTATTGTAGAAAACAGAAGTGGTTTAGCTAAAGCCGGGCAGCCCATCGGCTCATTTTTCTTGTTAGGGCCCACCGGTACAGGTAAGACTGAATTAGCCAAATCAATAGCTGAACTACTGTTTAACGACGAAAAGGCGATGATCCGATTTGACATGTCGGAGTTTAAAGAGGAGCATTCGGCGGCACTTTTATATGGTGCTCCCCCAGGATATGTTGGCTATGAAGAAGGTGGAATGTTAGTGAACAAAATCCGTCAGCAACCCTATACGGTTGTGCTCTTTGATGAAATAGAAAAAGCACATGAATCCGTGTTTGATGTATTTCTTCAACTGATGGACGAAGGCAAAATACATGACAAACTCGGCAAGGAAGGCGACTTCAGCAATGCACTTATTTTGTTTACCTCAAATATTGGTAGTGCAGCTATCGTCGACCAGTTTGAAAAAAAGCAAATTCCATCATCGACCCAATTGATGCAGCTGATGTCAGGTCATTTTCGTCCGGAGTTTTTGGCCCGTATTACCGAGATCATTCCTTTTGCCCCCATTACTGAGTCGATAGCTGAACGTATTTTCAACATTCAGCTGAAATCATTGTTGGATGCTTTGTTGCGCTTGTCGATCAAATTCAGTATCAGTGATGAGGCTGTGAAAAATCTAGCCATGACCGGATTTAATAGCAAGTATGGAGCCAGGCAGATTGGTGGAGTAATACGCTCACAATTGACAAGACCTATCTCGAGAATGATTGTCCGTGAAGAGGTGAAAAATGGGCAGGAGATTGCCGTGTCGTGGAATGAAGAAGAGCAGAAAGTTAACTGGGAAATCACTAATCCTTTAGATGAGAAACAGCTTGTATTCTAAATGTTTTAAACTAATAGTAGTAACCGTCTTGTTTGTAAGCTACCAAGTATCAGCCCAGCAAATAGCAAAGCCAGAAGTGCCCAAGGAGAAAACGATTGGATATGTGACCATGATTGCCCAAAACGGCACATTAGTATCATTCATCGAAAATACCTTGGCCAATCACGGCTTACCTAAGTTTTTAAGAAACCTAGCCATGATTGAGTCTGGGTTTAATAAAAACGCCATTTCGAGTGCCCGGGCTGGCGGACTTTGGCAGTTCACCGTAGGCCATGCAAGTACTTATGGGCTATCTGCTCAGAACCGGTTCGATGTCTATAAAAGCACACAGATTGCAGCTCAAAGCCTAAAAGACTTGTATGGGAAATATGGAAACTGGATTGCTGTAGTGGCAGCCTATAATTGCGGAGAAGGTGCAGTAGATAAGGCTATGCGTAAAGCAAGATCAAATAGGTATGATCAATATTACACCTATTTACCGGCTGAAACCATTGGTCATGTACATAAGTTTATGGTGGCTTGCGCGGCAACCGATGAGTTTAGCCGCTTACGTGCCGATTATAAAATGTCTGCTTTTAAGGACACTCGAGAGAAAAACAGTGCTCCTCAAAAATACATCGATCCTGCTTTAGTTAGTACCACAATCAATAATGCCTTTGATCTGGCAATTATTTGCCAAGAAATGGCGATAGACCGATCGGATTTAAATAAATGGAATCCTGATCTCTTAAAAGAACTAGGGGAACGTAGCGAAGCATCCCTATGTCTTCCGGTAGATATGATGCCCGATTTTCTACTCTTAAAAAGTATGATCCTTAGTAAATCATTAAATAATAATGCCATATGATTAATTCCTATTGTAAAATTCCATTTAATCCTGACGCATTATTGAATGGGGATGATAAAATGAAAACGTGCAGCATGGCCGAAAGTGTTGCGCAAAATCTCATGTTATTAATCACTTCTAGAAAGCATGAAAATAGGTTTGATTCTGATTTCGGAAATGATGTATGGGAATTTGAATTTGATAACGCTGTGACCATCGTAAAATGGGAAGCCATTTTTATTGAAAGCTTAAAACGGCAGATTAAGAACTACGAGCCCCGTCTGTTGCAGCCTAAAGTCGAAGTTCATATCCAACAAGTAGAACATACCTATAGCACCAAAAAATTTAGTGAAATCAAGAAGAGAGCAAAGATTGCCATCAATGGAAAACTAGCAGAAACAGGTGAACAATACAGTTTTGCCACCGAGCTGTTTATTGGCCCGATGTCTATTGATTAAATTGTTTGTATTCAACCTTATTATCAACAAAACAAAAAAATTATATGTCTAACACTGCAAGAGGTTTTTTTGACAGAAAACCCGAAAGAAACCTTTGGGATACTCCTGCGTCTCGTAACAAACCAGGTTCCCTTTTTGACCGCAAAGAACAACAATACTTCGTATTCGCCTTAACAACACCGAGAGCAACCTTTACAAATGGTGTTAAACCAAGGGATATGAGATCCGAGTTTCAAAAACGCTTGGATAATGATCCTTTTTTGGGTCGTAATCGCAATGCTAATGTGTCTACATTTAATTCGAATTCGACAAAGCAGGAAATTGTCAAAGTTGAAGCCTCTCCTTATTTCTTAGATGGGCTCAATATTATGAATGGTTGTCTTGATGCAGCTTTTTTGAAGGCTGACATTGGAGCTCGTATTATGAAGTTGCCCCCGTCGCGATTTTTACGTAGTGCTGGCGGGGTAACAGGAAGTTTGGGACTTTTATTCAATGCCTACGAGTTATATACGAATAGAAATTTTAATAACTATGCCAAACTCGGATGCGGATTGGTTTTACTTGGGCTTGCTGCTTTTGGCGGATCAGCATTAGTGCCTCTTGTAATAGCTGGAAACATCGGAATGATTGCTTGGGACCTTGGTGAGGGATTATACGAACACATAAAAAACAAGCGCTAATGCAGAAGTTGAAATATCTTATTTTTTTATTATTTAACCTGGCTTATAAAGATGGTAAACCAGATGAAAGTAATGCACCATATTTTAATAGCGTAATAGTCTTGGTAGTTTTTCAATATTTTATACTTTTTATCGCCTTGGCTTCCTTAAATAGTTTTATCGCTTTTACTGGTTTTTTTGACGGTCCATTAACAATAGAAATACGGGGTCAGATTATTGCCGCAATGGCATTACTAGTATTTGTTAATTATTATTTTTTTGTCAAAAAAAAATACTTCGATCGTCTTTACAATGAGTTCAAAGATGCAGCTATGAATACAAAGCGGAATAGAAGAATTGGCTACGCCTGCTTTATTCTTTATTGGGTCATCGTATTTATAGCGATCGGAAATTTGAAACGTTGGCTCTCGTAATAACCCCCTTTATATTATAAATGAACACCCCAATAAACACTTATTCTAAAGAAGCCATCAAGGCTCGAATGCTTCAAAATGCTGTAAAGCTATGGGGCTTAAAAAGCACCAATGCTATAGATCCGTTTGTAAGGTTGCTTATGGAGGCTTTTAGTACCGAAGTTTTTAAGGTAAACAATGAGGTTCAGGCAATCAATGCACGCATATTAGAAAAGATGGCTAAGCTATTGACTCCGTCTTTATACACTTCTCCGCGACCTGCTCATGCCATTGCTTTTACCAGCCCAATGGACTTGAATGAGGTTTTGCCTAGCCATAGTGAGTTTTTTATAAAGCGCCAGTTCCCTTCCTCAGTAAAGGCAGCAACTGATCTACAAATAGAGATTCCGTTTACACCGGTAGATCATATCCGATTGGTTCATGCCAAAACTGACATCCTGTTTACTGGAAGTACGTGTTATAGCCTAGACGGATTGAATAAAATGCCGGTCGCAAGAATTCCAGGTAGCACCTTAGGCCACCGAAAAATTGTTTTAGGAATAGATGTGTCGGCATATATATCGAGTGAGCAATTTCCATCTAGCTTGAATGTGTATTGTTCAAATCCAACCTTTGAGCACTTGGACTTTGTATACAAACTCCTCCCGTTTATTAAAATATCCAACAGCCAAACGACACTTCGAGTAAAATCAGGCCTGAGTTATGGTCAGCAGGAACAAAAATCGGGCTACGAAGAAATATTCCATGCATATGCCATACAGACGCGTATTGAGGAGGATATCAAAACGATATACGCACACAGGTTTATTGAATTAGCGGGTCTGACTTATCAAATGATTAGTGGGCCAGGAGAATTACCGGAGGTCTTAGCTTCTCTTAAAGGCAATCAAATTGTTGAGCAGCTGGTTTCCGATAAGCATTACCTCTGGCTTGAGTTAGAATTCCCAGTGCAATATTCAATGGAGATCCTAGAAAACTTTTCATTTGTATTGAATGCCTTTCCAGTGTATAACAAAGCATGGAAAAGTAAAGATCACGTGCTAAATGAAATGGGAAATAATATCCCACTATCGACAAATACAGGAGAACATTTTCTATATGTAGAAGAAGTGGTTGATGGATTCGGCAGGAAGTATGAAGAAATTCCTTTTACAAACGAGGGTTCAAAAAAGGGTCTCTATACAGTTCGTTCGGGAGGAATGGAGCGATTTAGTGAACGAGATGCGCTAGACACGATAGCTCACATCTTAGAACTCACCAGAGATGAGGGATCTGCATTCGGGATACTAGACCGAGATAAAGTTGAAGCTGCCTTAAAAACCATGGCGACTCAAATGAAAGCGTTGAACCAAAATATCACCAACGCCGAACGCGAGATGATACAAAAGGTCAACTATGTTATTGTCGATCCGATTGAGGGTTCCGAACATATCAAAACTGCTTATTGGATCACCCACTGCGCACTAGCCAATCATATCCGAGCAGATACCCTGCTTATGCAGCAGCAAAAAACGCAGTCAGGCTCAAATAGAACGATTACGCTCTTAACAGAATCACAAGGGGGTGAAAAAGCACAAAAAGGCGCTGATGCCATACAGGCCTATAAATATGCCCTGACAACCAGAGATAAGATTATTTCCATCGAAGATGTAAAGAGCTTCTGTCGCTTATTGCTAAAAGATGATTTGAAAGAGGTTCGAATAACTAGGGGTACTATGATTAGCAGTAAACCCAAGGAGGGTTTTCTTCGAACGATAAACATCGAAATTGTTCCGAGCTCGTATGGCTTCTATGGCAGCACCTATTGGGACAATATGGCTATCTCAATCAAGAACCAAATCGTAGCCAGAGCAATAGATGGTATAGAATACCAAGTACAGGTAGTGAATGAGGATATACAATAAAGGAGCGAATGACCGAAGTATTTGAAAGTGTAAGTAACAAAATAGATTATAACAATCTACAAACAGACTACAAGGCGGAAATAGTTGCATTAAACCTCATGAAATACCATCAAGAGGTTGATCACATTTTTATTAAGCGAATAGGTAGCAATGACAGATCATTCCGTAAGGATATTAAACGTGTTCAAGAAGCATATGGAGAATTTGACGAAAAAATAGCCATCATCGAAACTCGTAGAGAAGGGCTATATGACTACTTACCAGAGGGTCTTTTTTATCCACCATCTTTGGGCGATGTAACAAGCGACATTCCCGCCATTAAAAATAGGATCCAACAACAACGAGAAGTTGAAAGTAACGCCCGTAAGCTATTTCAACCCTTTGAAATGGAAGCCTATTACACCGAGCTAATGGCACTTTTGATAGAAACCCAGTATGATATCGCTAACGAAAGTGAACTATTAACACAAACTATAGGTGAATTATGGCCTCTGATAAATCTACTTGACGCACATACGGCGAAGATATTCCTCTATTTATTGCCTTTTTTTCATTCAGCCCGGGGAAGCAAAAAGTGGTTTGAGAAATGCATGAGTGCTTTTTTACAAATACCGGTAAAGGTTACGTTCGTTCCCAATCAAATTACCGATACCAATGATGTATCTGACTCTTTAGTGCTTTCCAAAATGCATTTGGGCATCAGTTCGATTTTAAGTGGGCATCACTTAGATGGTGAAAGGAACTGGGCCGTACACTACGGACCTATCCCCTATAAGCAATTAACGGATTACATCCCTGGTAGCAACCTCCGTAAGCTACTACAAACGGTGTATGACTACTGCCTCCCAGCTACGGTAAAAGTTGAAGAGGACTTTATCACAGAGAAGGAATATGCTGCTTTTTCTTTAACAGATGAGGGAAACAATAACCGCTTAGGGTATTCCACATTTTTATAATCTATAGCATTTCATAAACAACACATGGACATTCTAATCATCAAAGCATTTTTTATAAAATATCTACTACTCCCATTGATGTTAATCGTATTGATGACCATCCTAGGTGTGATGAAGAAAAAGATGCCAAAACTCAAAACCAAGGTCTTCATCTTTTATATACTGATTGGCGCACTATGCCTAGGGTTACCTGGTCTCTTAGGTTTTTCAGGCAATATGTTTAACCCCTATTGGTACATCCTGGCTCAGATCATCTATCTACCGCTTGGTATACTCCATCTCAATAGGATGGGCAATTATCTCAATGACACCAATAAGTCGGTAACCTTTAATATCGTATTTGAGTGTCTAACGACTATGGCCTGTTTAACGCTGGGAACATACATTTTCATTCACGTATTCGATTTGATGAGTCCTTTTGATGGGTATAGCGCAATGGCTTCAACAAGCATGCTCATATTTATTATCCCACAATTGTTTAGGTACTGCTACCTCCAGTTCATGAACATACCTTTTGATATCTATAAAACCTGGCAGCATAACCCTGAGCAGCAGCCGATAGATTTTGCAGGGATAGACTACAACAAACTAATAGTAGTGAATATCGAACTCACAAAGCGTATAGCCGATGGGAACCTTTTCCAAATCAAAGCAAAGACGCTCCCTAAAGGAATTTCGTTTGGCGACTGGTTTTACAAATTCGCTCATGATTATAATAATAAGAATCCCAATAGCTTAATAGAACTAAATAATGAAAAACATGAGCCCTATTCGTGGATATTTTACACGAAAAAGTCACTGTTTCATTCTAGGAAGTACATCGACTTTGACCAAAACCTAACCAGCAACCGGATTTTCGAAAACGACACGGTTATCTGCAAACGGGTTATTCAGCACCAAGAAGAAAGCAGATTAATCAGTGCATCAAATAAAATAACAGCATAAATACAGGCATATGATACAACCCATTAAGCACCATGCCATCAACTGGATAGATGGCATGAAAATTTCACAGAAACATTTTGATGCGCAGGAAAACTTCATCATAGACACCCTGCGAGATACTAGCTCCCTTGCACTAAATAATTTCAACTATGGACTTTTACCGACTACTACTAGCAAAGACAAGAAAGAGGGCGTCTTTGAGATTTATGGAACAGCAACCAATGACGTGCAATTAATTATTAAAGACTGCAACGCCATTACAGCATCTGGTTACCGCATAAGCCTTTCTGATTATACCACAAGTGTGAAATTGCTTTCCAGCACGCTTAATACTAACAAACAAGACGTCGATTACTATATTCTAGTCTGTGTCAATCCTTTTGATAAAGTTGCTTTTGGCGATCTCGACCCAGAGGAAGTTCCCCCCAGACAACCGCACACATTAGCTAAGTATCATATTGAATTAGTAGAAGCAGGACTTGTCAATACAAAACACGCCGGAGGAAATTATCTGATTATTGGGAAAGTAACCCTTAGCAATAGTGGTATCAAAGCTGATCATGATTTTATTCCACCTTGTACAAGTATGCAAAGTCATTATGAACTGATGCAGTACCACACCCAGTTCAGGCAAATTATAGGGAGGCTACAGCAATATGCATTCAAAATCATACAGAAAACGCCCAATCAACAACAAAATATGGCCTTTGCACAAAATGTAAAATCATTATGCAACGCCTTAATTAATCATTACGCAAATACCTATTTCCAATTTCGGAATATTGCCCCAGAGCATCCTCCCATATATATGGTTGATATTTTTGCTCAACTGGCACTTCATCTATACAATGCTACCCAATCTATGCCAGCCGCAGCATTGGAGGAAATGCTCAACTATACTTATGAGTGGAGTGAAATATCTCAACACACCTTGCTCAATCAGCTTTCTACAGTAACTGAAATAAATTATGATCACAACAACTGTGGAAACCACTTTCGTGATATTCAAAATTTATTAAACAGCCTAGAACGCATGCTGTCAAAACTGAGCGAACTCGACTACATCGGTCAGCGAAAAGAAAACATTGTTGTAAATGAAAAAGATATCACTCCAACTGAGAAAATAACAGCAGGATGGAGCGTACTTGATTAAGACGTAATCAAAGTGTTGTTTTTCAAAAACCTATTAAAATATATAAAGAAGGAACCACGAGCTCCGATCGAAACATCGAGTGAGGTATCCATTAACGAACCTATAATTAGTACACAATTAAAATTCCAAACAAATATGACCATGTTCAGTTACGGCGTTGGTGGCAATGAAGTAAAAGCAGATGCCAACGAAGCGATCCAGGAGATCCAAGA
The DNA here is from genome assembly GCA_008015505.1 of Pedobacter sp. GTDB lineage: Bacteria > Bacteroidota > Bacteroidia > Sphingobacteriales > Sphingobacteriaceae > Daejeonella. Next base: position 2,862 of record SSFR01000020.1, on the reverse strand, counting down.
AAACAAATCATTAATCGTCAGTAAGCTGACGACCGAAGACACCATTAACCCTGAAATTGTTACAGGGCTAAAAACAGTAGAGGATGTATTCAAACATTTTTCACCCTCCATTTCCATTACACACGAAACAGAAGATGGGACTACTGTAGAAGAAGACTTTAGGTTTAAGAACCTAGGAGATTTCACTCCTAAAAACCTCACACAGAACTCTCCATTTCTGCAAGGTTTAAGCAATGAGCAAGAGCAATACAACAATATTGTTCGCCAACTGAGAAACAATAAAGTGTTGGCCAATATGCTTAACGATGATAAAGCTAAAGCTGCTTTCATCGATACGCTTAAAAATGTCATCGGAGAACTAGAAAACAATTAAGGAAAGCGCATTAAATCTAAAAAAACATCATGTCAACTACACAAACTGCTGCCAAAACACAGGCGCAGCAATCACAACAAGCAATTAGCACACCTAATATATTGGATAAAATAGGCGGATTTAGTTTCGTCGAATCTGTCATTGAAGGAATCGCTAATATGAACGCTGGCAGAAAAGCGCGCAAGCAAATATTCCTCACAGACAGCAACAAAAGTGACGAAAGAAAAGAGCTGCTACAGAAATTAAACCTTTGGGTTAATTTATTAGAAAGCAACGAGTCTATCGACAAAATGGTAGAATCCTGCAAAACCAAAGCAACACAAGCAGCAAACTCCATCAAAAAAAATCTTAAAAACACCCTCGATCAAACAAGGGAATTAGAAACTGGTTACCGCACGGTTGCTCAATTCTACAAAAACACGGAGCAGGATAAAGTAGATAATGTACATATCCTAAATGCTTCTTTAGAGCAAGTAACTGATCTAGACAACCCTATTTTTATTGATCATGTAGGTGCTGAGTTTAAACAAAACTACGATCGTCTGGATTTGCGCGATAACTACTCCATCCTTGCCATCCCAGGCTATTTAGGGTCGAACAAGGTGGTAGAAAAATGGGCCAAGATTTGTAATGAGAACAAAGTCATGCTCGTAACCGATTTTGCCAATCTAGATAAAATGGATGATGTGGTAGATCTATTCCATTCGGCGAATCTTACAGGCGGCGACGTATACCGAAGCAATGTTATCATGACTTGTAACTGGATCGTTGGCCGTGGCAGAGCGGAAGAAGTGGGCGAAGAAGAAAACGTATACATCCCACCTTCAACTTCCTTAGCTGGTAAAATCTACAAAACCCTCATGTCTCAGGTGGCGGCAGGTAAAAAGCATGGTAGCATTAACGAAGTGGATGCGGTAAAGTTTGAGCTCAAGAAAAGTGAGATTTCTCAATTGGAAAAAATGGGCTTGGTACCCATGGTGAATGAATATGGTAAGATCATGGCTTTCTCTGCCAAAACTTTATTCAACGGGGATAATATCGGTTTGCAAACCTATTCGGTAGTACGAGTATTTGATCACGTTACCAAGGTATTGCTTGACTTCCTGAACAGACGCGCGTTTGAAAACTGGAATGCTAGAAACGAGGAAGATTTGAGAAAGCAAATTGTGAAGTTTTTAGATGGCATTAAAGGAGCAGACAAATTGATCGAAAAATTCAAAATTGTACGTTTCGAGCAAGATCGCGATCAGAAAGACCGCGTTTGGTTGGATATTCGTCTTACCCCGTACTTCCCTGCAAAAAGCTTTGTGATCAAATTGGACGGGCACAAAGGTGATGATGGGAATGAGTGGGATGCAGAATACGTTCAGGATTAGCCGCAAATCAATTGATACGGAACCTGTAAACACAGCAGGTTCCTATTTACACTTCTACAATAGTACTGTTGACTATACCTCATCCATGAAGACCGTTAATACTTATCGTTTATTATTCATTTTGATTTCCATAACATCTATACTATACAGTTGTAATGATGGAGAGAAACAAGTAAAAAACAATGCCAAAACACGATATGCTATTAACCTCTTCCCAGAGGAGTTAACACCAGAAAATGGGAAAATAAATCGTCCCATGACCTATAAAGAAGCTGTAGCTAAAAGTGTGTTAACGTTTCGCGTACCCGAAATTATTTTGGTAGACAAGTCCACTGGTCGTGGCAACAAGTCACTCTACCTCTATAAAATACGCTCAGGAAAGGCGATTAAACCTGCAAAGGGTAAGAAGAAATACCCCATTTATTTTATTGCCTATAAAAACCTTTCCTCTGAAAAAAACTCGAAAGATGCCGTCTTTGTTTTCTTGGAGAATATTCGAAATAATAAGATACTCACCAAGCAACGAAGTATTAAATACCAGTGGATAAGCGATGCTCCCTTATTATAATAGATGGTTTTATCCGTATCACATGGCTATTTTTTTAACTGGCTCTTAACAGGATAACATACATTCGCGACCGAATTAAATTAATTACCAAACCTATAAATTATTACACCAATGGCAGAAAACGCTAGAGCAATGTTGAAATTCAATGGAGGAAGCGCTCAAAAAGTATTAAAGTTAAATTACAAAGTAGCACGTTCTGCCGATGCATCGGGTCGTGTATCCTCAGATCCTTCCAATGCAATCATTAAAGTAACCGTAGAAGCTACCGACAAGTCGGACATCATGGAAAGCTTACTGAACGGTAAATTCAAACCGACTAAGGGCGAAATCATCTTTAACAAATCGCACGAAGAAGGCACTTTGATTACTCTAAAGTGGGAAAACGGCTATGTAATCGACCATGAAGTAGATTTTATGTCTTTAGGATCAGACAACAACATGTATATCCATTTTGAGGTAAGTGCCGAAAAAATCACTTACGGCGGTGGTGCTTACGATGGTCAGTGGCCAAAAACTGCTTAAGCTGATTAAGCGAACAAAGTGTG
>SSFR01000001.1 GCA_008015505.1 Pedobacter sp. | reverse complement strand
TGGGTTAAAATAGGGTGCCAAATCCCCCAATGATAGCCGCACGGGCTCTCCTGAATTCAAGGTAATAATGGGCAAATGAGCTCCAACTCTACTCGACAAACGCACCGATGGACCCTCGATCTGCAAACGCAAACGAACATCTGTCGTGCGATAGAAGTCTTGATTGGTGAGTAATACCACTAGTTTTTCACTGCTGCCATTGTACCATTGTGGCAGATTCAGCGTATGCGGTGGGTATAATTGGGTGATCACTTGTACGGGATATTGCTGGGCAATAACTGTTTGGATAGAAAGCAGCACCATTAGCATGATGCAGCCCAGTAGACGGAGAAGGTTCATAGGTGGGTAGAAAGATGATTTTCACGATTAAAATGGCTGCAATGCTACACATTTTTTCGAAGCATTGCAGCGTTTTTATGAAAAGTAAGACCTCGTCTACAGGCCTTTACGAGCTGAATTGCGTATTTTCGCGACTAAATCGTTGTGCTATGAATTTGGGAATATTGTTTGTTGCTGTAGTGATTTTACTGGTGGCTTTGGTATTGTTTTTGCAACAGCAAAAGGCTTTCAAAAAAGGGAATCAACCAGAGTCTGATCAACTACAGTCGGAGCTTGATCGTTATAAAATAGATCTGGCTAAGGCAGAGGAACGCTGCAGGAGTCTAATCCTTGAAAAAGAAAATATTACTGATCTGCTTAAAACTGAACAAGAGCGCTTGATAGTAGAGTTGGCTCAGGAGCGAGAGAAGCTTTCTAAGGCTAACCAATCTTTAGAAAGCTCCAGGACTTATTTCATTGCTCAAAAAGAGAAAATCGCGGAGCTTATACAAGATCGTGAGAAGAGCCAAGAGAAGGCTAATAAGGATTTTGAGTTGATAGCAAATAAAATCCTCGAGGAGAAAACCCACAAGTTTGCTGAACAAAACCGAACTAACTTGGATATCCTGTTAAATCCACTAAAAGAAAATATTAAAGCCTTTGAGGAAAAAGTAGATCGGGTATATAAAATGGAAGCAGATGAGCGCAATATACTTAAAGGTGTCATTACCCAACTGGTTGATTTGAACAAGACCATGAGTGTCGAAACCCAAAATCTGACTCGGGCACTTAAAGGAGATACTAAAAAGCAAGGGAATTGGGGTGAGATTATTTTAGAACGTGTTTTAGAGCGCTCAGGTTTGGTTAAGGATCAGGAATACCGTGTTCAAGCCAGTTTTCAGTCTGCGGATGGGGGGCGTTTTCAGCCGGATGTGATTATTGATTTACCAGACAATAAACATTTGATAGTTGACTCTAAAGTGTCCCTAGTTGCTTATGAACGCTTGGTGAATGCTGATGCGGATCAGGAGCGGGAGGTTTTTACTAAACAACACCTCTTATCTATTCGAAATCATGTGAGTGATTTGTCTGTCAAGAATTATAGTGATCTATATAAGATTAATTCGCCGGACTTTGTCATGTTATTCATTCCTATTGAATCTTGTTTTAGTGTAGCGGTTCAGCAGGATGCCGAATTATTCAATTTTGCTTGGGATAAGCGTGTAGTTTTAGTTAGTCCGTCGACTTTGCTAGCCACTTTGCGTACAATTGCCAGCATGTGGAAGCAAGAGCGACAAAATCGAAATGTATTGGAAATAGCGCGTTTAGGTGGTGAGATGTACGATAAGTTTGTGGGATTTGTAAGTGATATGGAGAGTATTAGTAAGGGAATCAGGCAAAGTCAAGACGCCTATGAACGCGCATTGAATAAACTGTCCGATGGGCGGGGAAATCTGACCATTACTGCCGAAAAGATCAAAAAATTAGGGGCCAAAGCAAGCAAGTCATTAGACCCCAAATTGTTGGTTGAGGAAGAGGATTAGCTCTTTTTGAATGCATTCCAACCCTGCGCTTTTAATGAATGAGCATTTCCAGATTTGGAGATGAGCTGACAGCCTGAGGTAGCATCTGTAATATGACCGATGATAGAGATATCGGCACTATGTTTGATTTTCTCATAATCGGCCTGTGCAACTGTAAATAGGAGTTCATAGTCTTCTCCCCCATTCAAGGCACAAGTTGTCGGGTCGATTCCAAATGTTCGAGCGGTGTCGTAGGTCATGGGATCAATGGGGATTTTTTCCTCGTAAAGTGTACAGCCTTTTTCGGATTGTTTGCAAATATGTAGGATATCTGATGCCAGGCCGTCTGAGATATCGATCATTGCGGTGGGCTTTATTTTTAATTCTCCGAGAGATTCAACAATGTCTTTCCGGGCTTCTGGTTTTAATTGACGCTCTACGATGTAATCTTTGCCTTCCAGGTCCGGCTGGATATTTGGATTTTCCAAATAAATCAACTTTTCACGTTCGAGTAGCTGCAATCCCATATAAGCTGCCCCTAAGTCTCCAGATACGCAGATCAAATCGCCTTCTTTTGCTCCATTTCGGTAGCAGATGTCTTTTTCTTGGGCATAGCCGATACTGGTTACACTAATGACAAGTCCTTGTTTGGACGCAGATGTGTCCCCTCCAATCAGATCAATATGGTATTTTTCACAAGCTATTTGAATACCTGAATAAATCTCTTCTACTGCTTCTAGGGGAAATTTGCTCGATAAGCCTATTGAAACAGTAACCTGAGTAGCTGTGCCATTCATGGCATAAATATCGCTTAGGTTGACCTGAATGGCTTTATAGCCTAGATGTTTTAGTGGGGTGTAGCTGAGGTCGAAGTGGATACCTTCTAGTAATAGGTCTGTGGATATAAGCGTTTTCTTGCTATCAAAATCTAAGACAGCAGCATCATCACCTACACCTTTGATAGATGATTCATTTTTTAGCTTAATATCCTTGGTTAAATGATCTATCAACCCAAATTCACCGAGTTGGCTGAGCTCTGTACGGCCTTTATTTTCAAACATGAATGTTAAATTTAAGCCAGCAAAGGTGCGTATTATTTCTGAGCTGGTCTAAGAGCTTGTTTAAAATTCATTTGACGGCTTTGTATCATTTCTTCGTCGGCAAGCTGTAAAAATCATGATCGGCAATAATCAAATGATTGAAAGTGACGATGTCTAATATCTGCCCCGCAGCGACTAGTTTATGTGTTAGTTCGATACCGGGCTTGGCTTTAAATGGCCAGATGGGTTATTATGGGCAAAAAAATGAGTGCCGATGCTTTCGCTTTCCCTATGCCTTTAAATTTAGCCAGCTCTTGAATACTCAATTTTCCTAGCTGATTTAGGTTATTATTATAAGTAAAAAGGATTCGTTTACTAAGTTCAACAGCACTTTCCTTTTTATTCCCGGATCCAATCAAGATAGCGATGAGTTCAACATCACTTAAAAAGCTTTTGCCTTTGATGGCTAGTTTTTCGCGAGGGCGATCTTCTTCAGCCCATGATTTGATGGTTATTTTTTGGCCAGTAGATTTCATAAGTGGAACGTAGCCGAAAATAAAAAATGGGCTCTGTTTTATAGAGCCCATTCCATAACCTTAAATCAAAAACTTCGCTTACTTCAAGTTGTTAACAAATCTTGTCAATTTTGATTTATTATTTGAAGCCTTGTTCTTGTGAATAATATTTTTCTTAGCCAAGCGATCAAGCATTGAAATTACTTTGGGAAGAAGCGCAGTGGCTGCAGTTTTATCTGTAGAAGCACGTAATTTTTTTACTGCATTTCTTGTCGTTTTAGCTTGATATCTATTACGTAAACGCTTAGTAGCGTTTGCTCTAATCCGTTTAATCGATGATTTATGATTTGCCATTTGCCTAGCTCTCGTCTAAAATTTTAAGAATGCAAATATAGACTCTTTATTTCAATATCCAAAGTGGATTTTAAGGGTAGTCATAAATTTTTATTTGCAATAAGTAGAAACTAGTTTTTGGGCGCCCAAAAAATTCCTGGCATCAGCAATTTTGAGATAGAAACAAGCTTCTTCTTTTTTGCCCAAATTAATTAAACATAAGCCTTTGATGTATTCCGATTTCCCATTGGTAAAGGTTTTGGCTGAGATTACTTTGTCGAGGTATGGTAGTGCTAAATCATACTGTTTAAGCATGAAATAACATGCCCCCACATTTTCGATATAGGCATAGTCTGTTGGGTCTAGCTCAATGATTTTTAATGAATTGCTAAGAAGTGTTTTAATATATCCACTGTTAGAAGCCAATGTCGCATTGATGATAAATTTGTTTTTCAGAATTGTTTTATCAGTAGGGAAACGCTTTTCTGCAGAGTATGCGATGGCAAGTAAATAGTCTTTGTTATAGTTTAAGCTCAGCAAAACATTGATGTACTTGTTCCATACATTGGGTACATCGCCTCGGTATTTGACACAAGTTTTAAAAGCATTTTTGATGGCCATGGTATCCTTCATGCTTTTAGCAATGTCGGTAAATAGGCCGTAGTAGCCGATATTGGCCGGTCGGGTGTAAAAGCCTTTACGGGCATAGTAAAAAGCACTATCTAGTTTGCCCGTTTGATAAAATACTTGTGCTTTCACATATTCATTGGCCATGTTATATGGGTTTACTTTTGTGCTCTTATTCAGGAGTACCATGGCTTCATCATATTTTCCACCCCGAGAAAGATACCAGGCTTTGATCACATCGATAGGAGAATTTGCCAGTACAGCTAGGTTAGGAATTTCAGGTAATTGATCGTTGATTTCTTTCCAAGAGTGATTTGCTGTATTTGGAAAATCATCTTGAGCGATGACTGACTGAATAACCAAAGATTGATAAGTAAAATATTTATAATAGGTAGCAATGCCCAGTAAGCCTACAGTAATTAGGGCAAATATTGCTGAAAGCCAATTTTTGTTAACTGGAATTGGGTTTATTTTTTCATCCTTATTAATTAGGAATGTGCAGCCATTGATAGCCAGAATTAAAGCAAAAAATACTTGCATAATCGGGCGCTCACTCGGGAAATTGAATACAGCATCGGTGAAATATCCAGCTAGGGCAATGAGTGAAAAAACGGCTATGTTTTTAAGTGGGTCATGGGCCTGCGATTTCCATATTTTGATGGTATAAATTAAAGCGCAGACAAATAGAGAGAAGAATGCAAGTCCGCCCAGGATACCAAGTTCCATGGCTGTTTCCAGAAAGTCATTGTGAAGGTGTTTACCATAATTAAAATCGATCTGAAATCTATCTTCGTATGGAATGATGGCTAGTTTGCAATTTCCGTAGCCGGCTCCCATGAATGGGTGTTTTTTGATGTAATCGATACTTGATTCCCACAATTCTAGTCGTCTTGCATTAGAGGAGTTTGTGGAGGAAGCAATAGAGCTTATTCGTTCTGTTACCGAGCTGAGTGTGTTTTTGCTTGCTTGTGATTTTCCTACATTGATCAGTATGGCTTGAGCAATAAAGAAAGCAAATACAACTGAAAGTAGAATGGGGCCTATTTGCGTCAGAACTTCCTTATGTTTTCGTGCCTTGAGGGATTGTAGGATGCCAAAAACTAAAAGTATTCCCAATTGTAAGAATAAACCCATATAGGCAGAGCGGGTACTGAGGATGAATACAGCAATGGTTCCCAGAATCAGTACGGGTACATGAATAAACTTAGTCCATGACTTGGAGGCATAGATCCCGTACATCACAAAAGCTAGCTTGACTACTAAACTGGTGGCCAGTGTATTTTTGTTTCCCGTATTTCCCTTTAAGCTGCTGATGACCTCACCCAGGGGAATGTGATTAATCCCATCAAAAAATGCAGCCAGTGTGCTGAGCGCTTGGATGAGTACTATGGCAGAAACAAGTTGAGTAATAAGCTTGAAAGAGTTCATTCGCCCACTTAAGAGGATGGCAATATTGAAAAAAGCAATGGTTGTATTGATCAATCCAGCATAGCAAACCCAAGATTCCGTTTGATTAATGGCAAAGAAGATGGAGAGCCCGGCAAGCGCAAACAGGAAAATATAAATCTGGGTTAACTTAATGGAGAGAATTCTTTTGATTTTTTGCCCATAGCCGTGTTGTTTTGAATAGTAAAAAATGTATACCGTACTAATTCCGTTTATAATGCAGAAATAAATCCATTGTGGACCTGCTACGTCGAGTGAACCAAACTCAGGTATAAAGTCGAGTAGCAAATAAAGTGCGATAAAAATCACAGGGATAATCATTTGATGATTTTGTTGCTCACTTGCTAACTTATTGGGATGGTTATGGGTAGATTTTGGGATAGCGTTATACTTTTTCGACATGTTTCTTCTTAGTTAGATGTTCAAAAATAGGACAAAAACTAAGAGCTTGTTTAGAGTTTATTTTATGAAATTATTGCAGGTTATTTTTGAGCTAAATGAGGCAGATTTTGGAGCCATAGCGGGGCTTCTATGGTGAAAAAATCTAAAGAAAATGCAGCCAAAAAGAACCAAAAGAATAAAATCAAATAAATTCTAAACAAGTTCTAAATCCGTTTTTCATGATTTTGTGAAAATCAAGCATCTTCTTGCTGTGTATTGGGGTATATTTGATGGCATTAAAAGGGAATTAGTTATTGGTTTGTCCCAGACATTTTTTATGGATGTATTTTATTTGTTTTAGTAATATTTTGAAGATTTTTCGTATCCCGGTACTTATTTGTACGGTAGTTCTGTGTTCCTCCTGGGGCTTTTTTGCTCATCGGCAGATCAACAATCATGCAGTATTTTCATTACCAAAGGGCATGATACGCTTTTACAAATCAAATATTGATTTTGTTACTGCTCACGCAGTCGATCCGGACAAACGACGGTATGTAGATACTATGGAGGCTCCTCGGCATTTTTTGGATGTGGATCGGTATGGGATAAATCCTTTTGATCATATTCCAGAAAAATGGAAAGCAGCAGTAGCTAAATATTCAGAAAACACGCTCAAGAAAAATGGAATTGTGCCTTGGCAAATTGAAAAGTCCTATTATGCCTTGGTAAAAGCGTTTCAGGCAAGGGATTCGCTGCGTATTCTACGTTTGTCGGCAGATATTGGACATTATATTGCCGACGCACATGTTCCATTACATACCACAGAGAACTACAATGGACAGTTAACCAACCAAGTCGGAATACATGGTTTGTGGGAAAGTCGTTTGCCAGAGTTATTTGCTGATCAGTATGATTATATCGTGGGGAAAGTAAAATATATTAAAGATCCATTGCGTGAGGCTTGGAAAATTATTCGTCATACTTTTCACTATAAAGACTCGGTTTTAATGATCGAAGCTAATTTGAGCAAGCAATTTCCAGCAGATAAGAAATGTAGTTTTAGCAAGCGCAAAGGCAAACTAGTGAGAAATTACTCCCGAGCTTATTGTAGAGCTTATCATGCTGCCTTGAATGGAATGGTTGAGCGGCAAATGCGAGCATCCATACTTGCAGTAGCTAGTTTTTGGTATTCTGCTTGGGTGGATGCTGGACAGCCTAATCTAGCTAATTTTTCATCAGGCGTTGCAAGTGATCAGGAGCGCAAGCATGCTGAAAAAGAAGAGCAGTGCTACAAGAAAGGGCGGATTATTGGTCGGGAGGAGGAACATTGAGGTATACTCCTTCTCTGTCTGTAGTGATATTAAATGCTACGGGCAGAGTAGGAGTTGAAAATGATATAAAATAGTCTGTCCATTATTGGATCTATAATTTATTTGGGACGTATCACTGTTTTTGGCTGATTAGAGCACTCGAATATGGGTTGAGATTTAAAGAGGAGTCAATATGATCTAATCTGGCAGGGAAACACAATCAATATATTTCAAAAGCACTAAAAAGCCGAGTTAAATGACATCCCCCTCTTTATGCTTCTTCGATCTCAGAGCCGAATAAAGTGGCGGAATAACTGATGAGAAAATAATGATTAAGATGACCAAGGTAAAATTGTTCTTGATAACTGGAATATTCCCAAAGAGATAACCCAACAGTAAAAAGCTAAGTACCCAAGATACACCACCCACCACATTATATAAGGTATAACGTCTAATAGACATACCCCCTACCCCAGCAACGAAGGGTGCTACCGTTCTGAAAATGGGTAAAAAACGACTTAATATCACTGCCTTACCACCATGTTTGGCAAAAAAATCTTGCGTTTTGTTATAATATTCGAGCTTGAGTATTCTGTTGCCGGGCTTAAATGCTTTGGGGCCTATATATAGCCCTAAATAATAGTTAAGGGTATTCCCAGCTATGGCAGCCAAGCATAACAGTGTGCTCATCAATAGGATATCAAGTCCGGTATCGCCTTTGGCAATCAATGCTGCTACGGCAAATAGCAGGGAGTCTCCAGGAAGAAAAGGGGTGATCACAAAACCAGTCTCTGCAAAAATGATGAGAAATAGAATGAGATAGGCTCCGGTTTGATACTGCTGAATAATTTCAGCTAAATGCTGATCAATGTGCAGCGTAAAGTCTATAATATGGCGGATGACTTCCAAATTGTGTAATGTACTTATGTGCGAAGATTTATAGGCTTACTAAATCAATATGGGTTTTTAGACTTTGTTTAATGAGACATGTGTATTCAGCATAACAGGCATCACTAGCATGAGTACTTCCTCTTCTTGGTCATGAGCTTGTGGGCTCAAGAGGCCTGCGCGATTAGGTGTACTCATTTCAAAAATGACTTCTTCACCACTTAAGTTGCTAAGCATTTCGATTAAAAATTTGGCATTAAAGCCTATTTCCATATCCTGTCCTTCATATTGACAGCTCAGGCGTTCATGCGCTTCATTAGAAAAATCAAGGTCTTCTGATGAAATGTTCAATTCGTTCCCCCCTACTTTCAAGCGCACCTGGTTGGTTGCTTTATTGGCAAATATGACTACTCGTTTCAAACAGTTCAAGAATAAACTGCGATCTATGGTTAGCTTATTGGGGTTATTTCGAGGAATGATAGCTTCATAATCGGGGTATCGTTCGTCAATCAGGCGGCAAATGAGATGGATATTTCCAAAGTGAAAAAAAGCGCTGGTATGATTATACTTTACTGAAACAGTAAGATCTTCAGCAGGCAAAGACGATTTCAGTAGGACGAGGGCTTTCTTGGGGATAATAAATGAAGCTGCTGAGTCAGATCGGGTATCTTTTCTTCGATAACGAGCCAGTTTATGTGCATCAGTTGATACAAAGGTGATATGCTCTGGACTTAGCTCGCAATATACACCTGTCATGGCAGGTCGTAGTTCATCATTACTTACCGCAAAAAGTGTTTTATTAATAGCCTCAGCAAGAACTGAAGCAGGAAGTCCTACTGAAGAAGCATTTTCAACCTCGGGTATTTTGGGGAAATCCTCTCCATTTTCTCCACTAAGCTTATACCGACCATTGTCAGCATTAATTTCTATGGCAAAAGTGCTGTTATCAATGGTGAAAGAGATAGGCTGATCGGGTAGTGTTTTGAGTGTATCAATCAATATTTTTGATGGGATGGCTATCTTACCATTTTCCTCAGATTCAACTGGCAAGGAAGTGGTCATGCTTGTTTGCAAGTCGGTTGCAGATATAATCAGTGTTCCATCCTTTAATTCGAACAAAAAATTATCGAGTATAGGCAATACAGTACTACTACTGGATGCTCCATTAACAGCCTGTAACTGCTTTAATAGAGTGGATGTTGATACAACAAATTTCATATGCTAAACTGAGTTAAGATAGCCGATGATATCAATAAACTTTATGCCGGCTCAATATCATCATTGCGTGCGAACTTATCAAAAATAAGTCCCGCGAAGGTAAATAAATTAGCTGGTATATTTTCGTTTGCGGTAATACTGTTGCAACAAGACAAAGATCAATAATAGGAACAAAGGTAGTCCCATATTAAACGCTTGCCAAAGGGATTTTTCATCCCGAATTCGGGCTCTATCTAGTAAACGTAATTTGATTTCTTTGTTTCGCAGCTGGATAAGGTCAGAATCGTCAGTTAGATAATCGGCCATATTTAGTAGAAAGCTTTTGTTGCCAAACTGCTGATGGGTGTATCGATCATAGCCCAACGGGAAAGCAGATCCATCAGCCCCACTCACTTGGTTTTTCAGAATGTCTCCATCCGATATCACGATCATTTTAGTCTTTTTACTAGTAAATGGGATGCTAGCTGGGGTGGTAATGTCATTGGGGACTGGTCTGTTCTTAAAATCAGAAGCAAACGAGCCTTCTAATAAAATGCCTACGGGTTTGGGCGTGCTTTGAAAAGCTTTAGGATCGGGCTCTTGCTCTACCATTTGCAGGGAGAGTAAAGCAGGGGCGCTAAGCTTTTTACTAAAAGGCGAAGATGTTAGAATAATTTCTTTGTGTACATTTTTCGTCGCAATGGTATCTAGTGTACTGGCAAATTCCCCCCTAATTCCATCTAAATTTTTTACGAGCGGATGCTTGGATATGGGTACGAAAATGGGATAAAATAGCCAAGGAACCAATTGCATTTGCGCCTGTCCTCCAACACTGCCTACACGGATTGGAATTTGAGCACAGTTCATGTCAGCAATTAAGTCATCATTGATTCGGATGCCATATTTGAAGAGGATGTCATCCAAATTGAGGTCTTTTGGGAAAGCATATTGCGTGCTACTTCCCCGTAAGCTATCGAGTTCTGCGCTTACTTTATCGAGTGCCCATAAAACACGTCCGCCGTGCATGACGAAATAATCAATTTTATATTTCTCTGCTTCTGTAAAGGCCTGGTCTGGCTTGGGGATAACGAGAAGTCTCAGCCCGTCTAATCCTTGTAAGGAAATTGTTTTCAAATTCACTCGGCCTACTTCATAGCCATCCGATAGCGACTTCATCGCATCGTTTAATTGCAAATCACTTAATTCATGATGTCCTTCTGTGAAGCCAATACGTGGCTTTCCTCCACTACTTATTTTTTTCAGTGTACTGATAAAAGCATATTCCAAATTTTGAATGGAGTTGTTGAGTACTTCTTCTGGAGACGATCCTGATCGAGTTTGCAGCAATTTAACTACCATCTGTTTACCATTGTAGGTAATCAAAGCTTCTGGGAAAATATTTTTTTGGGTGAGGCCATCCTCTGTTTTGATGCTCAAGAAGGTAGGTTCTATCCCTTTTGAGATTAAATCTTGAAAAGTCTTTTCTTGTGTTTTGCTATCTCCCGAAAGTGGATCTATCCAGTCGACCTGGAAATTGCCTTTTGAATAGGCCTTAAAGTCGACTAAAATATCTTGAGTCGCATTTTTGAGACGTCTAAAACCTGCAGGCAAATCACCCTGTAGATAAACTGTGACCTGAATATCCTCTTGTAAATTGTGAAGTATTTTTTGGGTGACTGGAGAAAGGGTGTATCGCTTCTCTTTGGTAAAATCAATTCGAAAAAAGAAGGTGGAAAAAAGAAAATTTAAGCCGGTAATGACTAGTAGAACAAGCGCAAGATGGCCTAGGTCACGTTTACGTTGATTTACCATTTTCTGCTCCCTATGATGGTTTTGGTGATCACTAGAAACAAAGCAATCCCACTCAAGAAATAAAGCAGATCTCGTGTGTCTAAAACCCCCCGGCTAATAGATTGATAATGTTCATTGATGCTTAATGTGGTCAGGTAAGCAGCTGCATGTTGCAGGGAAGGTAGTCCACTGATGGCATCAAGTCCGCTAAAGGCGAAGAAACAGAAGAACACAGCAATTATAAATGCCGTGATCTGATTTTTACTTATTGATGAGGCAAAAATACCAATGGCGGTAAACACACCTCCAAGTAAAAATAGACCAATGTATGAGCCGATAATTGCACCGGTGTCGAGGTTACCTTTAATTACCCCAAGCCAGTATACACTGAAATAATAAACTAGTGTTGGAGCCAGAGCCAAGAGGACAATCAATAAGCAGGCCAGATATTTGCCTAGAACTAGTTCCCAGTCGCTCATCGGACGTGTGGTTAGTAGTTCAAAAGTACCTTCCCTTTTTTCTTGGGCAATGGCGCGCATGGTGATGGCTGGAATCAAAAACATAAAGGTAAACGGGACAATGGCGAATAAGCTGTCTAAGCTGGCATAGCCATAATCTAAAATGCTGGAGTTGGGGAAAATCCAAAGAAATAACCCCGTGGTCACTAAAAATACACCAATAGCAATACAAGCCACTAGCGAGCTGAAGAATTCGTTAATTTCTTTAAATAAAATGGCGCGCACCTGAGTCTGGGTAAGCGGTAAAAATAGTGTATTTCTGAAAGAATGAACATCATTCTTTATTTCTAGTAGATACGCGATTCAATACACCAAAAGCATTAATTAATCATAAATTATTTTCATAAATATTGATATAATAAATTATTAATCTAATTAAAAAATTAATATCATTTAATTTCAAGAAAATATCCACACTATGAAATATGATTATTACTATTGCTCCATGTTTTAAAAATTACGTAATAATAAAAACATTTATTTAATCTATTTTTAATATAGACCTTGCTGTGTACAGGTAAACAGTGGAAAACATCGTGAAAAAGATAAAATTTCAGAAAAAGCTTTCTTTAAACAAAGAAACGATTGCCAAGTTAAATGATGAGCAGATGGATGGAGCAAAGGGGGGACTTAGGTGGCCGTCGTTTGTTAAACCTAATGGGTTTCCAGGAATACCAAGAGTTCCTGCAACGAACTTTTATTCCCAACATTGTAATACAAGTCAATTTACGTGCCCTGGGTCATATATCCGTTGTGTAGCTTAGCTGAATATCTAGATAATGAGTCAGTGTATTTCAACGTTGACTCATTATTTTAAATTATAGAGTGAAATTTGGGGCTTGGTAGAAAAGACACTTATGTGAATATAAGGACTCTTTTTGTTGGAATTTTAATTAGCATAGTGTTGGGACTAACAGTAGCTTCTTCGAATGGCCTATCTATTTTGAATCGGCTTTGGTTGGATTTGCTGTTTTAGTTTTGTTAATAATTTTTTCTTGTAACATGTTTCATGGTTCATATTAGTTAGGTATTTGTCAAAATTTATTAAACAATAGAAGAATGTCGTTATTATCTGACCTTGGGCAAGATTTGGTGTTTTTTGCATTCCTGTGCCTGCCTTTTTTACTAAGCCTAGTGAGGCGACTCTGGGACGCTTACTACGTCCACAGAGTTAAGCGAGGTGTTTCTTCGGATAAAACAGGAAAGACTCTCTAGCACAATACAGGACTTGTCTTGACATCGCAACACGCTATCTCATTCCATTTTATACTATTAATATTTATGATAAAAATATTTTGCCATAAATATTAATAATTTAAATTATAAATCTCATTGAAAAATTAACATCATTTAATTTCAAAAAAATGTTCACAGTGTGAAATGTGGTTGTTGTTATTGCTCAATGTTTTAAAGGCAGGTATTGTATCAAAATGTGTGATATGATTTGGATACAATACCCTGAAATTTTAGTAAATAAATAATCGATTAGCAAAAAAATTATGAAAAATCTGTTTAAAAAACCGCTTGAAAAACTGAACAGTAAAAATTTTGAAGTTGTGGACAATAGTCAACTAGCCTATTTATTCGGTGGGATGGTGTCTGCTAAGACAAAGGACAAGGACGAAACTTTTTCAGCAAGTAGGGATGGTGTTGATTACCACAAATCAAAGAGAAAGGACTAATATTAAAACGACTACAATGGGGAAGCCTCTTTGTTGTAGTCGTTTTAGGACGATCCAAAAGCTTTATGATTCTCATAATAAGCAAATCGCAAATTGAGTCTACTACCGAAGAGGTTATAACTTGGCTAAAGTACTATCAGGTTCCTTGGAAAAGAGTCAATGGCTACGATATACAAAATGAACACTTATGTGTCGATAAAAATGAAACCTTAATCAAAGGAGAAAGCCTATCTACCCAGTTATTCCCTGTAGCATGGTACAGAAGGTGTCTTGAGGGCGATGCTTTCGATCAGAGTATCCAAGAAGCACAGACTATCAAAAATATACTGTTGGATATAAAGAAAACACACACCAAACTACCCCTTAATTATTATTATCTGACAGAATTCTCATCTATTAGTAAGGGACCGATAAAAAGAATTAGTGCTACAAAAGAGATACTAGGTTCTAGGACAAGTATTCTGCCGCCTCTTTATAAACCAATTAGTATTGATTTTTTGTCATAAAAATCCCACTTGTTTCAATTCGAGTGTTATTTATTTCATGAAAAAGTTATTATTGATCTTGTTTCTGCTGATTGCTCAATTTTTAAGCAGTGCACAATGTTATGAATCATTGAAATATATCAAGCGTGTATTTAATCCTGATCGAGACAATAAGATTTACAGAAGAGAAAGGCTATTTCAGTTTGACTATCAGTATACTAAAGGAGATACTTCCTATCGAGTAGTGATAGCTCCAGGGAAAGATTTTTATTTGGTACCTGAATCAGTTGTAGATAATTATCTCTATTCAGTTAAGCAAATTAGTTTTAAGGTAATCAAGCCGACACTATTTCAACGTACTAGTCGATATCAATCGGAGACCTTGACCACTTATGATCCGTTGCTTACTAAAGCTTGGCAGGGGCTTGTGGATAACAAACACAATGTATGGCTACATCCCCCCCGCGTTTATCTGTTTAGAATTCTAGAATTAAACCCCTTCCCATATATAAAATACCCTCTGGCAGTTGGAAAGCAATGGACAGACAGTTTATCAATTGGTGATCATTGGTCTGATCCGAGGTGGAAAGTATGGAAAGGAAGGATCCTTAATCAGTATACTTATCGGGTAATGGGCCAAACTTCAATTTCCATACTTGGTACCACTATTCCTTGTTGGATTATTCAAGCTAGTGCAAAAAGCAGTTTAGGGACAACCCAATTAGTGAGTTACTTTAATGAAGAATATGGATTTGTGCAAATGGATTATATCAATATTGATGAAAGTAGAATCACTTTGAAGCTGCATCGGCTCCCCATCTAATTTTCGATTTATCAAATGAATAGAGTGTCCTCAAGAAGTCAAGTTTTTATGCTTTTTGCAGATTGCATACCTGTAAAGGGTGCTCAAAGAGCGACAATATGTGATGTGGGGAGGGGAAAATTATATATAATTCCCCAATCTATGTATTATTTTATCGAGGAATTTGAAGGACATTCTCTTCATCAATTAATGGATTTAGTAGATAAGAATAATCGGGAAATATTGGAGGAATATATTAACTGCTTAGAAGATAATGAACTAATATTTTGGTGTAATGAAGAGGAGACAAAACTTTTCCCAAAGATGAAAAAGAAATGGGCTTCTCCAAGCCTCATTTCAAATGCAATAATTGAGTTTAACCATAATTACACATATGACATTGCCATGATAGAGCTGAATGAGCTAGGATGCTCGTATTTTCAACTCAGGCTGGGTAGTATAGATTTGGATGTCATAGCATGTTTTACTCAATTCTTAGCAAAACTTATTCAACATTGTCCAAACTTAAATATGTTTGAAGTTCTACTTCCTCATCATAGTGAAGTAATGGATGAAATGTTCTTGAATAGCATAAATAAATATGTCCAGCTACGATGCGTCACATTTTATAATCATACCATTGATTTACAAACAACAGTTGATAGCCTATGTATTAAACACAGGGTAGATAATTTGAATAATTCTCAAGAAAAGAGTGCCGTTTCATTTAGTAGTTTCTTTCTCAATTCTGAGTTCTTTTTTGAATCACGTCTTCGAAATCCGTACTACAACGGAAAAGTTACTATTGATATTGAGGGGAATATCAAGAATACAATAAATGATATGGAGTCGTTTGGCAACATTTGTTCGGATACGATTATTTCTGCTATCAACAAACCGCATTTTAAGACACTTTGGTACTCTAGTAAAGATCAAATAGAAGGGTGTCAAAATTGTGAGTTTAGGTATATCTGCTTTGATACCCGCCCCATCGTTTTTGATCAAATAAATAATATTTATAAGTCTACAACGCCATGTAATTATGATCCATATACTGCTCGGTGGAACCTTTCAACTCTCAAATCACATAGTGAGCTTGTTTAAACTTTTCATCATTTTATTAATGATTTTTTCTTGACACTTATTTTGTAATGCGTATTATTTAAGTACACAACCTAATTTTTTTCCACTGGTCTTTTTCTAAAAAAATCACATGCCCTGGACCCCATTAATTACCCAACAATCCACACAAGAATCTATCTATTCAAAACTGTACGAGATTAAAGAAGAGCTACTAGCTAATCCAACTGCTATCGGGCAAGAAAATCTGTTCGGTGGGGATTTGGGTGTTTCGCTATTTTTTTTCTATTACTATAAACTAACTCAAGACGAACAAAACCTAAATATAGCTGCAGCACTAATGGGTAATGCCTATGATGGACTCGAAAATAACCCATCGCCCCATTTTTCCTTTGCCAGCGGAGTGTCTGGACTTTGTTGGGCGACTGAATTTGTACGGGCAAGTGACTTTATGGAGGTAGATACCGCTGAAATCTTCCCTGATATTGATCCGATTGTTTCAAATTATATGCTCGGTGAGATGCAGCGAGGGAATTACGACTACATGCATGGTTCGCTTGGGGCAGCTTTATATTTCTTAAAAAAGAACTTTAATCCAACCATTCACGAAAATATTACAGCCATTATTGAGCAGTTAAGTATGATGGATGACAATGGCAAACAAAAATGGAACTACCATTATAAAGAAGGCCAACTAGAAGAGTGCACTAATCTGGGTCTTTCCCATGGTATTCCAAGTATTTTGGTAGTTCTGCTAAAAGCATATAAACTTCATATCAATCCCGAAAAATCTAAAAATTTACTAGATGGCATTGTAGCTTATTTATTAGACCATATCCAAGACCCTACGATTCATAAAGCCTATTATGCTTACGCTATTAGCGAAGCTGATACGGAAATGGATCGGGATACTCGATTGGCGTGGTGCTATGGTGATTTGGGCGTATGTTGTGCTTTATGGCAAGTGGCTCAAGCATTCGATGATACCGGGTTAAAAGAAAAAGTCTTAGAAATAATGACTTATACAGCCAAAAGAAGGGATTTGGAAGAAAATCGGGTATGCGATGCGGGTTTGTGCCACGGTGCAGCCGGTATTGCTCATATCTTCAATCGCTTTTATCAAGACACACACAACGAAATTTTTAAAGACGCAGCACTATTTTGGTACCAGCAAACATTGTCAATGGCTACCTTCTCAGACGGTTTGGCGGGTTATAAAGCTTGGGTCGGAAATGCAACGCAGGAGCATACTTACGAAAAGTGTACAGGCTTGCTTGAAGGCATTGCGGGTATTGGCTTAGCGCTGATTGGTGCTGTGGCTGATTTTGAGCCGAGTTGGGATGAGTGTTTGTTGATTTCATAAAATAAACTTTAAATAGGCCC
Organism: Pedobacter sp.; assembly: GCA_008015505.1. Classification (GTDB taxonomy): domain Bacteria; phylum Bacteroidota; class Bacteroidia; order Sphingobacteriales; family Sphingobacteriaceae; genus Daejeonella. The sequence goes on along the minus strand of SSFR01000001.1, from coordinate 233,863 downwards.
TGTTTTAAATGCCGCTTTTTTATTTCTCTTATTCTTTTCATGAATTATCAATTCCATTCTCAGTTTATCTTTAGAACTCCTCTTCTTCCATTACAAACCAACCCATTATTAGAACAAGAACTGTGGGCGTTCAGCCAGCAAGCATTTTTTAAAGAAGCGATTTATCTGGCCTCGCCTGTACTATATGATGAGCTCATTAAGTGGCATGGGCATGAGCTAAAGAATGAAAAAGAAATTCAGAAACTAGTCATTGCATTGTATAAGTATTGTACGCGCATGCAAAGCCGATGTACGCCTTATGGATTATTTGCTGCTTGTGGAGTGGGTACATGGGGCGACGAAAGTAAAATCATACTGGAGCATGCTAGCAAGCGTCATACGCGCTTAGACATGAATTATTTATGTGCCTTGGCACAGCAGCTTAATACACATCCGGTGCTTTTGCCCTTGTTGCGTTTCTATCCGAATAATAGCCTGTATGCATTTGGAGAAAGCATGCGCTACGTGGAATACAAATACGTAAACAATCGACGTGTCCATCAAATCAGCAGTGTGAATGATTCGGCATATCTACAGAAGGTGTTGCAGCGTGCAGGGCTAGGAGTATTAATTGATGAGCTTGTTGCATTATTGGTAGATGATGAAATTACAGCTTCGGACGCCGAAGCATTTATCCAGGAACTGATTCAAGGTCAATTATTGGTGAGCGAGTTGGAACCGGCTGTCACTGGAGATGAATTTATTTATCAACTTATACGTTCTCTGAAAGCCCTTGGCACGCAACACGAGGAACTAGTGACAATTATTCAGCATTTAGAAGCCACACAAGTCCAAATTGAAGCCATTGATCAGCAGTTGGGAAATGATGTAGTGTCTTATCGGTCTATTTATCATCATTTACAAGCCCTCGGTACCTCAATAGAGGAAAATCAGCTATTTCAAACGGATTTGTATCGAATACCCCCTACGGCATCACTTAATCGGCATATTCAAGAACAATTGCTTGAGACGATTCATTTCCTGAATCATTTTTCATTCAAGAATGAAAGTGCCAATCTCAAAAAGTTTAAAGAGAATTTTTACAGCCAGTATGAAGATTCTGAAGTTTCGCTATTGGAGGTTTTAGATACCGAAACGGGTATTGGCTACACCGGAAGAGACACATCGGGAATCAATGCGCTGCTGGATGATATTTACATCCCTGCAGCGGGAGGGCAACTGCCGGATATCCGCTGGAATAAACAGCAACAATTTTTGCACGATCAGTTTATCCAGGCTATTAAAAGAGGAGATTACACGGTATCACTTACTGATGATCTTGTGAAGGGAATAGGCATTCATACAGATATGCTGCCCGATACACTAGCAATGATGTTTCGTTTGGTTGGTCAGGGTAAAATCTATCTGCAAAGTTGTGGAGGTTCCAGTGCTGCTAATTTATTGGGTCGCTTTGCTTATGGGTCGGAAATGATTCATCAAATGATCAAGGATATTACGGTTCATGAACAGAGCAGGTATCCCGATAAAATTTTAGCTGAAGTTGTTCATTTGCCCGAAAGTCGCTTAGGCAATATTTTGCTGCGTCCTGTTTTACGGAATTATGAGATCCCATATTTAGGAAAATCGGCTATGTCTGTGGAAAATCAAATTCCATTACAGGATTTGATGGTCTCCGTGAAAAACAACAAAATAATCCTCCGCTCAAAAAAATTGGATAAGGAAGTTATCCCTCGACTTAGCACGGCACATAATTACTCATTCAACGCCTTGCCTGTGTACCAGTTTTTATGTGATTTGCAAATTCAGTTTTTCGAAAAGTCAGAATTCGGTTTCAATTGGGGAAGCTTGAGCGATAATTATCAATTTCTACCCCGTGTCGAATATAAAAATGTGATATTGGCACGTGCGAAATGGCAATTATTGAAATCTGATTTCCAGATTTTGTTGGATGATACCAATTCTGATTATTTAGAAAAAATTGCCCAGTGGCGAAAACATTGGAATATCCCAAAACAAGTTGTTTTAGCTGAAGGAGATAATGAGTTGCTCATCAATTTCGATGATGTACTGAGTCTGAATATGTTAGTCGCCAGTATTAAAAAGAAAGACCGCATTGTGTTGGAAGAATTTTTATTTCATGCTGATTATTTGTTGATAAAAGATCAGGCAGGGCGTGGATATACCAATGAGTTTATTTCCATTCTTCTAAAAGAAAAAAGCCTTGTTACATCATCCTCGCAGGAGACTATACTAAAGACAAGCATGCTTAAAAATAGTCCGACCGAACTTGCTCAACGCAGTTTTAGCCTTGGTAGCGAGTGGTTGTACTATAAATTTTACTGTGGTGTTAAAATAGCGGATGGACTATTGGCCGACTCCATTAAGCCCCTTGCAGAGATATTATTGGAAAGAGGATGGATCGATCAATTTTTCTTTATCCGCTATGCTGACCCTGACTTGCATATTCGTGTGCGTTTTCATATTTCGGATATGAGCAAACTGGGCGAAGTGATTAAGACCGTTAAAAATTTCATCGCCCCGCGTATAAGACAAGGATTAATTACCAGAGTCCAAACCGATACTTATAAGCGTGAACTGGAGCGCTACGGTGTTAATTCGATAGCAATTGCTGAATCTATTTTCTTTATCGATAGTATGGCTACGCTGCAGTTGATAGATGCGATTGATGGAGAAGCGGGTGAACAGATCCGATGGCAGTTTGCCTTGCGGAGTGTAGATGAGTTTCTAAATAATTTCAAATTGAGCAGAGATAGAAAGATCAGCTTATTGGAACAATTGAAAAATGCATTCATCCAGGAGCATGGAGAAGGTAAAGGATTAAAGATTCAGTTGGACGTCAAGTTTCGTAAGGTGCGCAACGAAGTAACGGATATTTTGAATCGGGAGCTAGATGCTACGCGCGAAATACGCCCTTTAATAGATCTACTAGAATGGAAAAGTAGGGAAATACAGCCCCTGGTTGATCAAGTGCTTGAGCTTCAAAGTAAGCAACAATTGCAGGTTGCGCTCAACGACCTAATAGCAAGTTATACTCACATGATGCTTAATCGCATTTTCAAAGCCCGACAACGTACCTATGAGATGCTGATGTATGATTGGTTGTATCGATACCATACATCCTTGGCCAGAAGAGAGAAAAGTGAGCGAGAGGTTGTTTATAACGTGTAAGGAAAAGAGCCTTGTGCACCCTGGCCGAGTTCCCAGATTAATATGAACTAAAAAATGAGTTTCCCCTTTTACAAACAGCCCGATTATATGGACTGTGGTCCCACCTGTTTACGAATGGTGGCCAAATATTATGGCAAAATAATCTCTTTACAAGCGCTGCGAGAACGAGCCCAAACTACACGCGAAGGAAGTAGCATTTTGGGTCTTAGTTATGCTGCCGAGAGTATTGGATTTCGAACCTTAGGTGTTAAAGTGAGTTTTGAGCAGCTTATAGCGGATGCTACCTTCCCTTGTATTGCTTATTGGAATCAGGCGCATTTTATAGTTGTTTATAAGGTCAAACAGGATACTGTTTTTGTGGCTGACCCCAGTCATGGTTTATTAAAATATACCAAAGCTGAGTTTTTAAAATCATGGGTGGGCGATAGTCATCAGGGAATTTTACTTTTATTGGAACCTGGTCCTGAGTTTGAAGAAGAAAAATTGGACCTAGGTAAGTTGACCATAAAACCCCGTGGATTTTCCTTTCTTTCTCAGTATCTCTTTCGCTACAAAAAACTGTTGATACAACTGATCATCAGTCTGTTTGCGGGGAGCTTGTTGCAATTAATTCTTCCATTTCTGACCCAAAGCATTGTCGATATTGGCGTGTAAAACAACGATATCAAGTTCATCTATCTCATTTTGTTTGCACAACTGATGTTATTTTTTGGACAAACAACCATCGAACTTATCCGAAGTTGGATCCTGATGCATATCAGCAGTCGGATTAATATTTCGCTCGTTTCTGACTTTTTTGTGAAGTTGATGAAACTACCCATTGCTTTTTTCGATTCGAAGATGACGGGTGATATCATGCAGCGGATTGATGATCATCAACGTGTTGAAAGCTTTTTAACATCCAGCACGCTCAGTGTTTTATTTTCATTGGTCAACCTAATGGTCTTCAGTGGCGTGTTGGCTTATTATAACGTCACTATTTTTTCAGTGTTTGTTATCGGGAGTGCGCTGTACTTCGTTTGGATTTTGTTTTTCTTAAAATACCGTGCTGATTTAGATTTTAAGCGCTTTACGCAGAATGCGCAGAACCAGAGCAAAGTAATGGAGCTCATCACGGGCATGCAGGAAATCAAATTGCACAATGCCGAGCGACAAAAACGCTGGCAGTGGGAAAATATCCAAGTGCGTCTGTTTAAAATCAATTTAAAAGGTCTGGCCTTGGAGCAAATGCAAAATGAAGGCTCTAATTTGATTCATGAATTGAAGAATATCCTCATTACCTTCCTGGCCGCTAAATTGGTTATCGATGGACAAATTACGCTGGGGATGATGCTGTCCATTAGTTATATCATCGGGCAATTAAATAGTCCGGTTATGCAACTGGTGGTCTTTACACAGCATTGGCAGGATGCCAAGCTGAGTTTGGAGCGTTTATCCGAAATTCATAATAAACCAAACGAGGAATCCGCAATGAATGAAGTTGCAGCGGTTGACATTACTGCTTCGATTAGATTTGAGAAGGTATCCTTTCAGTATGTGGGCATGCATCGGGATATGATTTTGAAGGAGGTAGATTTACATATTCCAGCTAATAAGGTAACGGCTATTGTTGGTGCCAGTGGGAGTGGAAAAACAACCTTGATGAAGCTGGCACTCAAATTTTATGAACCCAATAGGGGTGAAATATACATTGGGAATCAAAACTTAAAGACCATTTCGCCTAAAGCCTGGCGTAATCAATGTGGTGTAGTAATGCAGGAGGGATTTATTTTTTCGGATACAATTGCTAACAATATTGCTGTGGGGGTTGATGATATTGATAAACAGCGATTGCTTCATGCAGTAAAAGTGGCCAACATCAAAGAATATATTGAATCCTTACCACTTCGATACAATACCAAAATAGGCATGGAAGGCATTGGGTTGAGTACCGGACAAAAGCAACGCATCTTAATTGCTCGGGCAGTGTATAAAAATCCCGATTATTTATTTTTTGATGAAGCTACCAGTGCTCTAGATGCGAACAATGAGCGGCTGATTATGAACAATTTGAATCAATTTTTTAAGGGTAAAACGGTTTTGGTGATTGCACATCGTTTAAGTACGGTAAAGCATGCGGATCAAATTATTGTGTTGGAGCAAGGCCGTATTGTCGAGATGGGAAACCATGCTGAGTTAGCATATGCGCGAGGAACTTATTATGAACTAGTAAAAAATCAGTTGGAGCTGGGGAGTTAAGCCATGAGGGAAGAAATAGAATTGAAGTCGGAGGCAGTTAATGAGTTGCTTACTGCTGTTCCTAAGTGGATAGTGCGTTGGGGGATATCGGTTATTTTCTTGATTATTTTTCTGATGCTCACTTTGTCCTTTTTTGTCAAATATTCGGACAAACTTTCAGCAAAAACAACCATTACTACGACAAATCCACCTGTTACGTTGGTAGCTAAAACCAATGGTAAAATTACGGCACTACGCGTCAAGAATAATCAATTGGTTCGCAAAGGGGATGTATTGATGGTGGTTGAAAATTCAGCGAACGATCAGGATGTAAACGCCGTGTTTGATCTACTTGAGCAGCTGCAAGCTCAATTGAAAACAGAAAAACTACCTAAAATACAGTTGGATAGCACATGGCAAATGGGCGATCTGACAGGTGTTTTTCTTTCTTTTCTAAAAAGTTATAAGGATTATCAATTGCAATTAGAAATTAGTCCACAAGAAAAGGAAATCGCAATTATTGATAAAGAATTAGCCGAGTACCAGTTATTGCAAGGTAAGTACCAAAGTCAAGAACAAAGTTATCGTCAGGAGTTAATTTTAGTTGAAAAAGATTACAAACGTTATCATACGTTGTTTCACAATGGATCGATCAGTGCAAAAGAGCATGAAGATAAACAGCGGGAATATTTGTCTACCAAACGAGCATATGAAAATGTCAAAATTGCAAACATCAACAATAAGCTAGCCATTAATAATCTTCAAAAAAGCAAGCTACAGTTGCAGAATCAGGCTTGTCGGGAAAATAAAAGACATGAGCAGGCTCTCAATCAGAGTATGCAAATTCTGAAATCACAAATAGAAATCTGGGCGCAAACCTATTTAATCAAGGCTCCTATCGATGGGACCGCTTCATTATTTAATTATTGGAGTATTCATCAACACATAAAACAAGGCGATGCTGTACTCAGTATTGTTCCAACCCAAAAACAAAGGGTGATTGCAAAACTATTGTTACCTATTCATCATTCGGGAAAATTAAACTTTAGACAAGCTCCTTGTTTTGGTTGCAGAGGTTTGATAATCTCCAACGATTTTTGGACATTCGCTATCAAATTAAAATAGAATATACGCATGCATGCTACGCTTTCAGAAGATTATGCTGGGATTAACTTTTCGGAGTCAGACAATCAGCAAATGGTCACCACCATGGTGCGTGATTTTGCCGAAAAACATATTCGCCCGCATGTGATGGACTGGGATGAGAAGCAAGTTTTTCCAATAGAAACATTCAAAAAGCTGGGTGAATTGGGTTTGATGGGAGTTCTGGTTCCAGAAGAATATGGTGGATCAGGGTTTGGCTATTTTGAATATGTTAATGTTATTGTGGAGATAGCCAAAGTTTGTGGATCGATAGGTTTGTCTGTTGCTGCGCATAATTCGCTTTGTACGGGTCATGTCATGACTTTTGGTAATGAAGAACAAAAGCGTAAATGGCTTCCCAAATTAGCAACGGCCGAATGGATAGGTTCTTGGGGTTTGACCGAAGCCAATACCGGATCTGATGCTATGCGGATGAATACGACGGCTGTTTTAGATGGAGATCACTATGTGGTGAATGGTTCAAAAAATTGGATTACTCATGGAAAGTCTGGTGATATAGCTGTCGTCATGGTACGGACTGGTGAGAAGGGGAGCTCGAAAGGGGTATCTGCATTAGTTATTGAGAAAGGCACACCTGGCTTTACTCACGGCAAAAAGGAGAACAAGTTGGGCATGCGTGCCTCAGAAACTACAGAGTTGATATTTGACAACTGCAGAGTCCCTAAAGAAAATTTGTTAGGCAAAGAGGGCGACGGCTTTAAGCAGGCTATGAAGGTATTGGATGGGGGGCGTATTTCCATCGCAGCTTTGTCTTTAGGAATAGCAAAAGGAGCTTTTGAGGCAGCTGTGGCCTATTCTAAGGAGCGTCATCAATTTGGTAAACCCATTTCTAGTTTTCAAGGAATATCATTCAAATTGGCAGATATGGCTACTCAAATTGAAGCTGCAGAGCTACTGATTATGCAAGCGGCTGATTTAAAAAACCGTGGCCTTTCTGTGACTAAGCAGTCCGCCATGGCAAAGTATTATGCCTCAGAAGTTTGTGTGCGCGTAGCAACAGAGGCTGTTCAAATATTTGGGGGATATGGTTATACGAAAGATTTTCCTGTTGAGAAATATTATCGTGACTCGAAATTATGTACTATTGGTGAGGGTACTTCTGAGATTCAGAAAGTTGTTATTGCCCGCGAAATATTAGTGCCTTTCTAAATTTTATTCTTCTGATTTCTAGATTTTTGATTAACTTCGCGTTCCCATTGAGAGGAGGTATTTAGGGTTTATGATTATCATCAATATCAAGGACGGAGAGTCTTTAGACAAAGCATTAAAGCGTTTCAAAAAGAAGTTTGAAAAAACAGGTGTTTTGAGAGAGTTGCGTAGCCGTCAAGCTTATGAGAAGAAATCTGTAACGCGTAGAATGCAAATTAAAAAAGCTATTTACAAGCAAGGATTTAACCAGGAGCAAATCTAGTACTCTTTCGGTTTAATATAAACATTAGAAAACTATTTGTACCTTCACTATAGTGTGATGCGGCAAATAGTTTTCGTCTTTTAGAGCTGTTTTAATCAGTTCCCATTGGTAGACTACTTTAAAAATTCAATTGATTTTTGCTGGTGCTTTTCGTGTATAATTCATAGAATATATGTTTATAGCGCTTTTTGTTAAACATCTTCAATTCGAAAAAAAATTCTCAAAGCATACGATTATAGCTTATAATAAGGACCTTTCTCAATTTTCAGAATATCTTCAGCAGATTAATTTGGATATCTCAGGAGCTGGGCATGTGCATGTACGCTCATGGATGGTTGATCTTCTAGAAAAAGGGGTAGAAGCAAAAACAATTCATCGAAAAATTTCCTGTTTACGCTCATTTTATAAGTTCTTGGTTAGGGAACAGTTGGTCGATGAGAATCCTTTGTTGCAGCTAAAAGTTCCCAAAATGCCCAAGCGTTTACCTGTTTTTGTAGAAGAACAACGGATGGATCAACTCTTGGATGATCAAAATGTGTTCGGTGATGATTTTAGTGGGTTGCGTGATCGTTTGGTCATCGAACTATTGTACGGTACGGGGATTCGTTTAGCTGAATTAATCAATCTAAGGGAAGAAGATCTCGATTCTTATGAGAAGAGCATTAAAGTTTTGGGCAAGCGTAATAAGGAACGGATAATACCGATTCATACCTCTTTGATGTGTGTTATTAAGGAATACATGATAAAAAAACAAGAGCAAGCTTTTGACGATAATAAGTCTTCTACCCTTATCGTTACTAATGTGGGTCAAAAGGTATATTCTAAATTTATTTATCGTGTAGTAAAAAAGTATTTATCTCTTGTTTCCACGAATGAAAAAAGGGGGCCGCACACACTGAGACATACTTTTGCCACAGCCCTGTTGAATCGAGGAGCTGATATGAATGCGATAAAAGAGTTGTTAGGACATGCTAGTCTCGCAGCTACACAGGTATATACCCATAATACAGTCGAGCGATTAAAATCAATTTATAAACAAGCCCATCCAAAGGCTTAAATTAAGGGGGTTCTATTATGAAAGTAAGAGTGCAATCCATTCGTTTTACGGCAGGTTCTAGATTATTAAATTTCGTGCAAAAAAAAGCAGACAAACTAGAGCAATTCTATGATCGGATTATTGGAGCGGAAGTCTATATGAAACTGGAGAATGCAGAAAGCGAGTCGAATAAAATAACAGAGATTAAGTTAATCATACCTGGGAATGATCTTTTTGCTAAGGAACAGTGTAAATCTTTTGAAGAGGCTACTGATAGAGCGGTGGAGTCATTACGTAGGCAGATTATGAGACACAAAGAGAAAGTTCGTGTGCAGATGAGTAATCATAAGTTAAACATGAGACTTGGGGAGCTTAGGGCGATTTAGTGTAATACGTTAATTGTTATTACTTTATTCGGAGGATAAAAACGGATCTGTTTTGATTTTTTCTCAAAAAATTTTGTCCAACCCTAAATTTTTGTAGATTTGCATTCCGATTTAAAGAGCAGATTCTTTGGATTTGTTCTATATCGGATGTTCTTGTTAGTTTGAGATACAAAATATAGTATAAAGCCTCCTTAGCTCAGCTGGTAGAGCAACTGACTTGTAATCAGTAGGTCATTGGTTCGATCCCGATAGGGGGCTCTTTCGATTTAGTAGTATGGGGGGATTCCAGAGCGGTCAAATGGGACGGACTGTAAATCCGTTACTTCGGTTTCGAAGGTTCGAATCCTTCTCCCCCCACTTGATCGATTGTAAATTTTTGTATTGGGAGAAGTGCAGTGGTATAATAAGTATAAATTTTAAAAGCGGAAGTAGCTCAGTTGGTAGAGCGATAGCCTTCCAAGCTATAGGTCGCGAGTTCGAACCTCGTCTTCCGCTCCTCGGGCTAGTTCGTTGCTCGCAATTAGCCTGTAATGATGTTAATGAATGGGAAAGCCGATGTAGCTCAGTGGTAGAGTACTTCCTTGGTAAGGAAGAGGTCATGGGTTCAAGTCCCATCATTGGCTCGAAAGTGTTTTTGAATAATTAAATTAACCTAATAACTGATATAGAACATGGCAAAAGAAAAATTTGACCGTAGTAAACCGCATCTAAATATCGGAACTATTGGTCACGTTGACCACGGTAAGACGACTTTAACTGCAGCTATCACTAAAGTATTAGCAGATAAAGGATTGTCTGAAGCTCGTTCGTTTGATTCGATCGACTCGGCTCCTGAAGAAAAAGAAAGAGGTATTACAATTAATACTGCTCACGTAGAGTATTCAACAGCAACGCGCCACTATGCACATGTTGACTGTCCTGGTCACGCTGACTATGTGAAAAACATGGTAACGGGTGCTGCTCAGATGGATGGAGCTATTCTTGTAGTTGCGGCTACAGATGGTCCAATGCCTCAAACACGTGAACATATTCTTTTGGCTCGTCAGGTAGGTGTTCCTGCTCTTGTTGTATTCATGAATAAAGTGGATATGGTGGATGACCCTGAGTTATTAGAGTTAGTTGAGATGGAGATTCGTGAGCTATTGTCATTCTATGAATACCCGGGAAATGATATTCCTGTGATTCAAGGTTCAGCTTTAGGTGGATTGAATGGAGATGCCAAGTGGGTTGAGAAAATTATGGAGTTGATGAATGCTGTAGATAGCTATATCCCAATTCCTCCACGATTGACTGATCTTCCTTTCTTAATGCCAATTGAGGATGTGTTTTCAATTACAGGTCGTGGAACAGTTGCTACGGGACGTATCGAGCGTGGTGTGATTAACTCTGGAGATGCTGTTGATATATTGGGTATGGGTGCGGAGAACTTGAAATCTACAGTTACTGGGGTTGAGATGTTCCGTAAGATACTTGATCGTGGTGAAGCAGGAGATAATGTTGGATTGCTACTTCGTGGTATTGAGAAAACTGATATTCGTCGTGGTATGGTTATATGTAAGCCTGCCTCTGTAACTCCACATACAGATTTTAAAGCAGAAATTTACGTATTGTCAAAAGCTGAAGGCGGACGTCATACGCCATTCTTTAATAAATATCGTCCTCAGTTTTACTTTAGGACAACAGATGTAACTGGCGAAATTACCCTAGAACAAGGAGTAGAAATGGTTATGCCTGGTGATAACGTTACAATCACAGTGAAATTGATCAATGCTATTGCAATGGAAAAGGGTCTACGTTTCGCTATTCGTGAGGGTGGTAGAACAGTGGGTGCTGGTCAAGTTACAGAAATTCTTAAGTAGGTAAAATAGAATTTCAACAGAAAAAAGGTTAATTGGATAACATAAGTCTGCTTTTGTGGACTTATGTTTTCTTATAAATAGGATTTAGAACAAAGAGTTCTATAATCTAGTGTTGAAGGATATAAATAGTGTTGAAGAATATACGGGAATAGTTCAATGGTAGAATAGAGGTCTCCAAAACCTTTGATCAGGGTTCGAATCCTTGTTCCCGTGCTTACGCTGAACAATATGACCAAAGTAGTTGAATTTTTAAAAGAGTCGTATACTGAAATGACTGAAAAAGTAACCTGGCCCACTTGGCTAGAGCTGCAAAATTCAGCAGTAATTGTATTAGTGGCTTCTATTATTATCGCATTATTGGTTTTGGGCATGGATGAGTCTGCAGGTAATGTATTGAAAATGTTTTATAAATCTTTTGCATCATAAAGAAGGCGACAAATGGCGGAGCAATTAAAGTGGTATGTTGTAAGGGCTGTTAGTGGGAAAGAAAAGAAGGTTAGACAATACTTAGAAGCTGAGGTCAATCGTCTAGGTATATCGCATTTGGTGCCCCAAGTATTAATTCCGATGGAAAAGTACTATCAGATGCGTGATGGTAGGAAAATTGCAAAAGAGCGCAATTATTATCCCGGATATGTACTTGTAGAAGTTGCCTTGGATGGAGAGCTTGAACATATTATTAAAAATATTAATAGTGTGATTGGATTTCTTGGCGATAAAAGTGGGAATCCTGTTCCACTCCGTCCGGCTGAGGTGAATCGAATATTGGGTAAGGTGGATGAGATGACAATTCAAGGGGAGGCTATGAATGTGCCATATTATGTGGGGGAAAATATTAAGGTGATGGATGGGCCATTTAATGGCTTTACGGGTGTTATTGAGGATGTGAATGATGAGAAGAAAAAATTAAAGGTAATGGTTAAAATTTTTGGCAGAAAGACCCCTCTTGAACTGAACTATATGCAAGTAGAGAAGGAATAACTACATACAGTATATCATTGTGAAACAATACTAAATAAACAAAGAACTTAAATGTTACATAGCTTCCAACTACGAACATTGATCAATTAATATTAAGAAAATGGCAAAAGAAGTCGGTGCTTTAGTAAAATTACAGATCAAGGGTGGCGCCGCCAATCCTTCTCCTCCGGTTGGGCCTGCATTGGGCGCAAAGGGGGTGAACATCATGGAGTTTTGCAAGCAATTCAATGCGCGTACTCAAGATAAGCCGGGTAAAGTATTGCCTGTAGTTATCACGGTGTATGTAGATAAGTCGTTTGATTTTATCATTAAGACTCCGCCCGTAGCTGTACAACTTTTGGAGGTTACTAAATTAAAAAGTGGGTCCGCTGAGCCTAACCGTAAAAAAGTAGGTAGTGTAACCTGGGATCAGGTTGAGGTCATTGCAAAAGATAAAATGACCGATTTGAATGCGTTTACTACAGAGTCTGCTATGAAAATGGTAGCGGGTACGGCACGCAGTATGGGAATTACCGTTAGTGGTAATTCACCTTGGGATAATAATTAATTAACACAAATCAGTTTAAGAAGTGGCTAGGTTAACAAAAAATCAGAAAAAGGCACATTCCAAACTTGAAGTAGGAAAAGCTTACTCATTAGAGCAAGCTGCGGCTTTGGTTAAAGATGTTTCTACAACCAAATTTGATGCTTCAGTTGATATCGATGTGCGCTTGGGTGTGGATCCTCGTAAGGCCAATCAAATGGTTCGAGGTATTGCAACTTTGCCTCATGGTACTGGTAAAACTGTACGCGTTTTAGTTTTGTGTACTCCGGATAAGGAAGAAGAAGCAAAAGCTGCAGGTGCAGACTATGTGGGTTTGGATGAATATATCACCAAAATAGAGGGGGGGTGGACTGATGTTGATATCATTATTACCATGCCTAGTGTGATGGCAAAAGTCGGAAAACTTGGACGTGTTTTGGGTCCACGGAATTTAATGCCTAACCCTAAATCTGGAACTGTAACAACAGAAGTTGGAAAGGCAGTAACAGATGTTAAAGGAGGTAAAATAGATTTCAAGGTAGATAAAACAGGTATCATCCATGCTTCTATAGGAAAAGTATCATTTGATGCTAATAAGCTTTATGAGAATGCTTTAGAGGTTATTCAAACGATCTCTAAACTGAAGCCTTCAGCAGCAAAGGGGACATACTTCAAGAGTATTCATATGTCTTCAACAATGAGTCCTGGAATTGCAATAGAAACTAAAACAGTAGCGGGGATCTAAGTTATGAGAAAAGAAGAAAAACGAGATGTTGTTCTTGCATTAAAGGGGCAGATCGAAGAATATGGTAACTTTTATATCACTGATACTGCGGATCTCAATGTTGCAAAAATAAATGATGTTCGTCGCAAGTGTTTTGATAGTGATATTAAAATGCAAGTAGCAAAGAATACGCTTATTCAAAAGGCAATGGAAGCGGCTGAGGGTGATTTTTCGGAATTATATGCAATTTTGAAGGGTTCCTCATCTATTTTATTTTCCAAATCAGGAAGTGCACCAGCAAAACTGATTAAGCAGCTGAGAAAAGAAGGTGATAAACCAGTTTTGAAGGCAGCTTATATTGATGCTGCTGTATTCATTGGTGATCATCAGTTGGAGACATTAGCGAACTTAAAATCTAAAGAAGAGCTAGTGGGAGAGATTATTGGATTACTTCAATCTCCAGTTAAAAATGTTCTATCGGGTTTACAGTCTGGAGGCAATAAGCTAGCAGGCATTGTGAAAACTTTGCAAGAAAGAGGCTAACGAGCGCCTAAAAGTTCGATTAATTAATTTATTCAAAGTATTTAATTTTAAAATTTAAATAAAGATGGCAGATTTAAAAGTGTTTGCTGAGCAACTGGTAAGCTTGACAGTGAAGGAAGTAAACGAATTAGCTCAAATATTAAAAGATGAGTATGGTATTGAGCCGGCAGCGGCAGCAGTTGCAATTGCAGCACCCTCAGCAGGAGGAGATGCTCCAGCAGCAGCAGCTGAACAAACAACGTTTGATGTAATCTTAAAAGAAGCAGGCGGTCAAAAATTGGCTGTTGTTAAATTGGTGAAAGATCTAACTGGCTTGGGCTTAAAAGAAGCAAAAGATTTAGTCGATGGAGCACCAAAAGAACTAAAAGCCGGTGTTACTAAAGATGAAGCTAACGCATTGAAAAAACAACTAGAAGAAGCAGGAGCTGTAGTTGAAATTAAGTAAGCTCAGAAGCTCAATATAATGGTATTAGACCCTAATTTTCATTGGGGTCTATTGCCATTTATGTATTTCCCATTTTTCTGTTTGACAGACAGTTATCATATCACCAGGTATGATAAAAACATTTGGAGTTTATTTTATAAACTATAAATCCTAATCCCTTGGCAAACCATATTAAGCACAGCGAAAGAGTAAATTTTGCTACCAGTAAGCATGTGTTAGATTATCCAGACTTTCTGGACGTACAATTGCAATCTTTCAAGGAATTTTTCCAATTAGAAACAACTTCGGATAATCGTTATCAAGAAGGTTTGTTTAAAGTATTTTCTGAAAATTTCCCGATCTCTGATTCAAGAAATATCTTCGTTTTGGAGTTTCTCGACTATTTCATTGATCCTCCGCGCTATGATATACAAGAGTGTATCGAACGAGGGTTGACATATAGCGTTCCTTTAAAAGCTAAGTTAAGGCTATCGTGTAATGATGCAGAGCATGAAGATTTTGAAACGATTGTACAAGATGTATACTTGGGAACAATCCCTTACATGACCCCTAAAGGTACTTTTGTGATCAATGGTGCAGAGCGTGTGATCGTGTCTCAGTTACATCGTTCGCCGGGTGTATTTTTTGGTCAGAGTAGACATACCAACGGGACTAAACTGTATTCTGCACGTGTGATTCCATTTAAGGGATCTTGGATCGAGTTTGCCACAGATGTTAATAATGTGATGTATGCGTATATCGATCGTAAGAAGAAGTTCCCTGTGACTACCCTCCTGCGTGCGATAGGATATGATTCAGATAAAGAAATTCTGGAGCTTTTTGAGTTGGCTGATGAGGTTAAAGTAAGTAAGGCGGGCTTGAAAAAGTGTGTAGGTCGTAAACTTGCTGCTAGGGTATTGAAAAAATGGGTTGAAGATTTTGTTGATGAAGACACTGGAGAGGTGGTTTCTATTGATCGTAATGAAATCATTATGGAGCGTGAGACTATTCTGGAAGATGATCATATTGATATGATTATCGATGCTGGGGTTAAATCCGTGATCTTGATGAAAGAAGAGGCTGGTAACAGTGGCGATTATACCATTATATATAATACATTACAAAAAGATACTTCGAACTCGGAGAAAGAAGCTGTAGAGCATATCTATCGTCAGTTGCGTAATGCTGAACCACCTGATGAAGAGACAGCTCGTGGTATTATTGATCGTTTGTTTTTCTCTGATAAACGATATGATTTGGGGGATGTGGGTAGATACCGCATCAATCGTAAACTCAAGTTAGATACCTTAGATTCCACCAAGGTTTTAACTAAGCAAGATATTATCGCAATTGTTAAATACCTGATCAAGTTGATCAATTCTAAGGCTGAGGTGGACGACATTGATCACTTATCTAATCGTCGCGTACGTACAGTAGGTGAGCAATTGTATGCGCAGTTTGGCGTGGGCTTGGCGCGGATGGCACGTACCATTCGTGAACGTATGAATGTTCGTGATAATGAAGTCTTCACCCCTACTGATTTGATCAATGCGCGTACTTTGTCGTCGGTGATTAATTCCTTCTTTGGAACTAATCAGTTATCACAATTTATGGACCAGACCAATCCATTGGCTGAAATCACGCATAAGCGTCGTTTATCGGCTTTAGGTCCGGGTGGTCTTTCTCGTGAGCGTGCAGGTTTTGAAGTACGTGACGTGCATTATACTCACTATGGCCGTTTATGTACGATCGAAACACCAGAGGGGCCAAATATCGGGTTGATTTCATCACTTTGTATTCATGCGAAAATCAACAATTTAGGTTTTATTGAAACCCCTTACCGGAAGGTAAATGATGGGCGAGTGGTGGTTGAAGAACCTGTAATTTACCTATCTGCAGAAGATGAAGATGGTAAAACAATCGCTCAGGCGAATGCGCAGTATGATGATAAAGGTAACTTTATTACTCCTCGTGTAAAGGCACGATATGAAGGGGATTTCCCAATTATCGAACCAGAAAAATTGGATTTGATGGACGTGGCACCTAATCAGATTACTTCGATTGCAGCCTCATTGATTCCTTTCCTTGAGCATGATGATGCTAACCGTGCCTTGATGGGTTCGAATATGCAGCGTCAGGCAGTGCCATTATTGCGTCCAGAGTCGCCTATTGTAGGAACGGGTTTGGAGGGACGTGTTGCTCGTGATTCCCGTACCTTGATTAATGCAGAAGGTAATGGTGTGGTAGAATATGTTGATGCCAATGAAATACGTATCCGTTATGAAAGAAACGAAAATGATGTATTGGTTTCTTTTGAAGGAGAAATCAAATCATATAAACTAATTAAATTCAAGAAGACCAATCAAAGTACTTGTATTAATCTTAAGCCGATTGTTAAGAAAGGTCAGCGTGTAGAAAAAGGACAAGTACTGTGTGAAGGGTATGCCACTCAAAATGGAGAGCTTGCCTTGGGGAGAAACCTTAAAGTGGCATTTATGCCTTGGCAAGGATTCAATTTTGAGGATGCAATTGTAATTTCAGAACGTGTGGTGTCTCAGGATATCTTCACCTCAATACATATTGAAGAATTTGAGTTAGAGGTTCGGGATACTAAGCGTGGAGAGGAAGAGTTAACATCCGACATCCCAAATGTTTCTGAAGAGGCTACTAAAGATCTAGATGAGAATGGCATTATCCGTGTAGGTGCAGAGATCAAAGAAGGAGATATTCTCATAGGTAAGATTACACCTAAAGGCGAATCAGATCCCTCACCAGAGGAAAAACTATTACGTGCCATATTTGGAGATAAAGCAGGTGATGTTAAAGATGCCTCATTAAAGACCCCGCCGTCTATAACTGGTGTGGTAATTGATACTAAGTTGTTCTCTCGGGCTAAAAAGACATCTAGAAGTGAAGAAAAAAATCTTCTGGATAAACTAGAGGCTAAGTATAATAAAGCAGTCAAAGAGCTAAAGGATACCTTACTTGATAAGCTATTCCATATTGTGAATGGCAAGACCTCTCAGGGGGTTTATAATGTATATAAAGAACTTTTAGTACCCAAGGGTGTTAAGTTTACTCATAAAGTACTAGCTGAGCTTGAGTATGCCAATGTAAATCCAACAAAATGGACAACAGACGAGGATAAAAATGAGCTTATTAAACAGACTTTGCATAATTACAATATCAAGCTGAATGAAGAATTAGGTGTTTATAAGCGAGATAAGTTTGCTATCAGTGTGGGTGATGAGCTTCCATCAGGGATTGTACAAATGGCCAAAGTTTATGTAGCTAAGAAACGTAAATTGAAGGTTGGAGATAAAATGGCGGGGCGTCACGGAAATAAGGGTATTGTAGCTCGTATTGTTCGTGATGAAGATATGCCATTTTTGGAGGATGGAACACCGGTAGATATTGTTCTAAATCCGCTAGGGGTACCTTCTCGTATGAACTTGGGTCAGATTTATGAAACGGTTCTAGGTTGGGCGGGTAAAGAATTAGGTGTAAAATTTGCTACGCCTATTTTCGATGGTGCTAGCCATGAAGAAGTAGAGGATTGGATTAAAAAAGCTGATCTTCCAACCTCTGGAAGGACATATTTACATAATGGTTTAACTGGAGAGCGATTTGATCAGCCAACGACCGTTGGGGTGATTTACATGTTGAAGCTAGGGCATATGGTGGATGATAAGATGCATGCGCGCTCGATAGGGCCATATTCATTAATCACGCAACAACCATTGGGTGGTAAGGCGCAGTTTGGTGGTCAGCGTTTTGGAGAGATGGAAGTATGGGCATTAGAAGCATTTGGTGCATCTCACATTCTTCAAGAGATATTGACGGTGAAGTCGGATGATGTGATTGGTCGAGCTAAAACATATGAGGCTATTGTCAAAGGAGATAACCTACCAACGCCTTCAGTACCGGAATCATTCAATGTATTGGTTCATGAGTTAAGAGGTTTGGGTTTGGATATCACGTTGGATTAATTGAAAGTTGAAAATCTGGGTTGAATAACCAATTTGACTTTAAGTTTTAAATCAGAAAAAATTATGTCTTACAAAAAGGATAGTAAAATCAAAAGTAATTTCACCTCGATAACGATCAGCTTATCCTCACCTAGTGCTATTTTGGAGCGCTCCAGTGGCGAGGTGTTGAAGCCAGAAACGATCAATTATCGAACTTATAAGCCTGAGCGGGACGGTTTATTTTGTGAGCGTATTTTCGGTCCAGTGAAGGACTATGAATGTCATTGTGGAAAGTATAAGCGTATTCGCTATAAAGGGATTGTGTGTGATCGTTGTGGTGTAGAGGTAACGGAGAAGAAAGTGCGTCGCGATCGGATGGGGCATATTAGCTTGGTTGTTCCTGTTGCTCATATTTGGTATTTCCGTTCTTTGCCTAATAAAATAGGTTATTTGCTTGGCTTGCCTACAAAAAGGTTGGATTTGATTATTTATTATGAGCGCTATGTAGTTATTCAGCCAGGTATTAAAGAATCTGATGGGATCCAAAAGATGGATTTCTTGACGGAAGAAGAATATCTCGATATCCTTGATACGCTCCCCAAAGAGAATCAATATTTGGACGATAAAGATCCACAGAAGTTTATCGCCAAAATGGGAGCCGATGCATTGGAAGAGTTGCTCAAGCGGCTGGATTTAGACCAATTGTCTTATGATCTTCGTCATCAAGCAGCCAATGAAACTTCTCAACAACGTAAAACAGAAGCGTTGAAGCGATTACAGATTGTAGAGTCATTCCGCAGTGCTAATGAACGTCTGGAAAATAAACCAGAATGGATGGTTGTGAAGATTGTTCCAGTTATTCCGCCCGAGTTGCGTCCATTGGTTCCATTAGAAGGGGGACGTTTTGCTACTTCCGATTTGAATGACTTATATCGTCGGGTGATTATTCGTAATAATCGTTTGAAGCGTTTGATCGAGATTAAAGCGCCAGAGGTTATTTTGCGTAATGAAAAACGGATGTTGCAAGAAGCAGTTGATTCCTTATTTGATAACTCTCGTAAAGTTAATGCGGTAAAAACAGAGGGTAATCGGGCTTTAAAATCCCTATCAGATATTTTGAAAGGTAAGCAAGGCCGTTTTCGTCAAAATTTGTTGGGTAAACGTGTTGATTACTCGGCACGTTCGGTGATTGTTGTTGGGCCTAACTTGAAGCTCCACGAGTGTGGTTTGCCTAAAGATATGGCTGCCGAGCTGTTTAAGCCATTTATCATTCGCAAGATGATTGAGCGGGGTGTGGTTAAGACTGTAAAATCGGCTAAAAAGATAGTTGATAGAAAAGATCCGATTGTATGGGATATCCTAGAAAATGTTTTAAAAGGACATCCGGTATTGCTGAATCGTGCGCCTACTCTACACCGTTTGGGTATACAAGCATTTCAGCCCAAATTGGTTGAAGGGAAAGCGATCCAGCTACACCCATTGGTTTGTACGGCTTTCAACGCCGATTTTGACGGTGACCAAATGGCAGTGCATTTGCCACTAGGAAATGCAGCTATTCTAGAAGCCCAGTTATTGATGTTGGCTTCGCACAATATCTTGAATCCGGCTAACGGTACGCCAATCACGGTTCCTTCCCAGGACATGGTTTTAGGTCTTTATTATATTACCAAGGGACGTAAAACAGATGAATCTCGTGTGGTTAAAGGTCAGGGTCAAACTTTCTATTCCCCAGAAGAGGTGATCATTGCTTACAATGAGAAAAAAGTAGATCTGCATGCTTTCATTAAAGTGAAAACCAATGTGAAAGAGAGTGATGGTCAGATTGTTAGTAAGTTGATTGATACGACTGTGGGGCGTGTACTGTTTAATCAACGGGTACCTCAAGAAGTAGGCTATATTAATGAGCTTCTGACGAAGAAATCACTTCGTGACATTATTGGTGAAGTGGTAAAAACTACCGGTATGGCTCGGGCAGCACAGTTCTTGGATGATATTAAAGAACTTGGTTTTCAGATGGCATTTGTAGGGGGACTTTCGTTCAACTTACAAGATGTGAATATCCCAGCCGAGAAATCTAAACTCATTGAACAAGCAACCAAAGAAGTAGAGGAAGTGATGAATAACTATAATATGGGATTCATCACCAATAATGAGCGTTATAACCAAATTATCGATATCTGGACGCGGATCAACAATCGCCTAACGACGAATGTGATGGCTCAATTGTCTAGTGATAATCAAGGGTTCAATTCGGTTTATATGATGCTTGATTCAGGGGCTCGTGGTTCTAAAGAGCAGATCCGTCAGCTTTGCGGAATGCGTGGCTTGATGGCAAAGCCTCAAAAGTCAGGATCCGGGGGCGAAATTATTGAAAACCCAATTTTATCCAACTTTAAAGAAGGACTTTCTGTATTAGAATATTTTATTTCAACTCACGGTGCGCGTAAAGGTTTGGCTGATACGGCCTTGAAGACGGCCGATGCCGGCTACTTAACGCGTCGTTTGCATGATGTAGCTCAAGATATGATCGTAGGTGAAGAAGACTGCGGTACATTGAGGGGGATTTATACCACTGCCTTGAAAGATAACGAGGATATCGTGGAGCCTTTATATGATCGTATTCTTGGACGGACTGCATTGGATGACATTTATGATCCATTAACAAATGAACTTCTAGTAGCAGCAGGTCAGGATATTGAAGAAGAGGTTGCACAAAAAATAGAGAATTCGGCGCTTGATGGGGTTGAAATTCGCTCAGTATTGACTTGTGAAAGCAAGCGTGGGGTATGTGCTTTGTGCTATGGCCGTAACCTGGCAACGGGTAAACGTGTACAAATGGGTGAGGCTGTGGGTGTAATTGCTGCGCAGTCAATTGGTGAGCCGGGCACACAGTTGACACTTCGTACATTCCACGTAGGGGGTACTGCATCGAATATTGCTGCGGAATCACAGATTCTAGCCAAATTTGATGGGGTGATCGAATTTGAAAATGTGCGTACTGTAACCCACCAGACAGAAGATGGACCTATCGAAGTGGTATTGGGTCGTTCGGGAGAATTCCGGATTGTTGAATCAACTACGCAGAAGATGATCATGTCTAACAATATTCCTTATGGCGCATATCTCTATGTAAAAGATGGGGCTAAGGTGTCTAAGGGTGATCGCATCTGTAGTTGGGACCCATATAATGCAGTTATTATCTCAGAATTTGAAGGTAAGGCTGAGTTTGAGTCAATCATTGAAGGTGTAACTTTCCGTGAAGAATCTGATGAGCAAACAGGTCACCGTGAAAAAGTAATTATCGATAGTCGTGATAAAACCAAAAACCCAGTGATCCGTGTAGCGGATAAGAAGGGAAATGGATTGAAGGGATATAATATTCCAGTAGGAGCACATATTGCCGTAGAAGAAGGAGAAGCGGTGAAAATGGGTCAGGTAATTGCCAAAATACCTCGTTCTACAGGTAAAACTCGAGATATTACAGGAGGTTTGCCGCGTGTAACAGAGTTATTTGAAGCCCGTAATCCGTCGAATCCGGCAGTAGTTACAGAGATTGATGGGGTGGTAACTTTAGGTGGTGTAAAGCGTGGTAATCGTGAAATATCGATTGAGTCAAGAGATGGTCAGGTGAAGCGCTACCTTGTTCCATTGTCTAAGCACATTTTGGTACAAGATAACGACTTTGTGAAGGCCGGTATGCCATTATCTGATGGATCGATTTCTCCTGCTGATATTTTAGCTATTAAAGGTCCGGCAGCTGTGCAGGAATATTTAGTAAATGGTATCCAGGAAGTTTATCGTTTGCAAGGGGTGAAAATTAATGATAAACACTTTGAAACGATTGTTCATCAGATGATGCAGAAAGTGATGATCGAAGATGCAGGTGATACTCGATTCTTGGAGAAAGAACTTGTCGATCGTTGGGATTTTATGCTCGAGAATGATGAGATATATGACAAGAAAGTAGTAACTGATCCTGGTGCATCCAATACTTTAAAACCTGGGCAGATTGTTTCTGTACGTAAATTAAGGGAGGAAAATGGTATTCTCAAACGTAGAGATATGAAACCTGTAGAGGCTCGAGATGCCATGCCAGCCACTTCAAGTGCGATGTTACAAGGAATTACTCGTGCGTCATTAGGTACAAAATCATTTATATCCGCGGCGTCTTTCCAAGAGACGACTAAGGTACTGAATGAAGCAGCCATTGGAGGAAAACGCGACGATTTATTAGGCCTTAAAGAAAATGTGATTGTAGGTCACTTGATTCCTTCAGGTACTGGCTTACGCTCATATGATCGTATTATTGTAGGCTCACAGGATGAATATGATAAATTGATGGCTTCAAAACGTGAAGAAGTAGAGGTATAAGTCCAATTTTCTCTTCCTGAGAGAGAACAACATCACGTGAGACTATCCAAAGTTTTGAATCCTTTTATAAAAGTCTTCTCTTTTTAGGGAGGACTTTTTTTACTTTTGGTCTATGGAAGAACAACATACAGAGCCCCAGTTAAATATCGAATTGACTGAAGATGTGGCAGAAGGAACTTTTGTAAACTTGGCAATTATTACGCACTCTAATGCAGAGTTTGTGGTTGATTTTATTCGTGTTATGCCGGGGTTGCCTAAGGCTAAGGTTAAATCAAGGATTATCATGACACCAGAGCACGCCAAGCAGTTTTTACGAGCTTTAGGAGATAATGTCGAAAAATTTGAGTCAATAAATGGACGAATAAAAACACGCAATGAACCTCCAGGTTTTCCGATGAATTTTGGAGGGCCACCCGCGCAGGCTTAGAAGGCCTAAAATTAATTAGGTTAGTTCTTTTTAATATCGACACAGGTCAATAGCCCTAATTTAAGTTGTATAATAAAATTCAAGTCGAGCTTCTTTAAGGTTGACACACTTTCGATAATTTACAATTTCCGATGAATTGTCATTCTTCATGCGATTTAAAAGTTCATGCATGTCCTGTTCTGATTTCATTCTAAGAATCACTACCCAAAATCCATCTTTGCCCCTGAGAAGTTGTCTTCCTATAAAACCTTGATAGTTTTTTGAAAGATGTTTTTCCATTCCTTTCTCTGCATTTAAAATTTTAAGATCAGATACTCCTTCATTAAGTTGGAATTGAACTATTTCAATATATTCAGTTTGTGTCTTCATTTTTTGGTAGTGTACCTAAGGGGCTGTTTAAAATTTATACCCTTCTTCTCGTTTAGGTATAAAAGTGATGAAAAATGATCAAAACAATTGGCTTATTAGTGCGGTTTTTAACCGCGATATTAGTTTAATGTATAGGTCCCAATTTAAAAATTTCTTAGTTCGAGATATTCATCCTCTTTGCAGGTCATTAGGATCTTTTCTGTTGTTTTTTTATCGCCGTAACCCAGTAGATGGAGGATTCCGTGCACCATCACACGATGTAACTCATCGCGCCTAGATGCTTTAAATTTTTGCGCATTGTCAATGACGCGGTCAATACTAATAAAAATATCACTTATAATTTCCTTCTCAGTAGTGCTATTGTCAAAGGTGATGATGTCTGTATAGGTATCATGCTTCAAATAGTCTTGATTGATCTGAAGTAGATAATCATCACTACAGAAAATAAAATTGAGTGTGTGGAGGGTATATCCCTCTTTTAAAATGACCTGATGGAGCCAATTTCGAACCTTTATTTTTTCCTTGGGTTGATAGTTGGTGTCTTCAGAAAAGAAATAGATGGGTAGCTTTTTCATGAGTATATGAAGCAGATATTTACACTGAATGGTTTATAGTTTGTATGATAATGTAGTAGAAAACTGCCTTGGGGTAATGGGATTAACACTATAGTTCTCGTGAACATAATAGTTCAAGGTATTATTGATGTTAGAAATTTTACCTATGAATGAAAATCGTTTGTAAGAGTAGCCCATGGATAGATTTACAGTGGTAAAACCCGGCACAGAAAAGGGCTGCTTATTCCCTCCTACTGTTCGATTCCAACCAGCGAGTCGTTCGCCTATATATTTAGCAGAAACGCCTAATGACAATCCCCTCAGTTTTTTGTCATTAAACTCATACCAGATGCTTGCATTAGCCGTGTGATCAGGTATGTTCACTATACGATCTCCAACAAGATAACTGCCTGGTGTATCAGGTGTCTGTGTATAGCGCATGAAGTTATAACTATATCCCGCAAGAATATTTAATCCTTTCAATGGACGGCCAGTTAAATCGATCTCCAATCCATCACTTTTAGTTTGTCCAGTAAGTTCCTTGATGGAAAGATCGTTGTTGGGTGTAATACCATCTTTTGCAAATCGAGCTGTTTGGGCTAGATTATTATTGATAATTCTGTAGGCAGTTACATTGGCTATTAATTTCCCTTGAAGGAAGTTATGCTTAACTCCAGATTCGTATTGATCAATCAAAGAGGGCTTTAAGGTATTCCCATTGAAGTCTCTTGCATAATTAATCAGGAACGAGTTAGCATAACTCATAAATAGTGAGGTGTTAGGGCTAGGTTTGTAAACCAAGCCTAGGCGAGGTGAAAATGCATGATCTGTTTTGGCATCTCTTTCACTAATGATTTGTGTTCTTAGGTCTGTTGTTGTGATTGGAAGAACATGAATGTAGGACCAACGGAGGCCTGCTAGTATATTCACTTTTTCTGAAATGGTAATCAGATCATTGGTATAAAACCCGAAACGATTGGTCGTAGTGGCTATTCGATCAAATGGGTTCATGCTGGGTATATCGACACGCGGCGTATACTTGTTTGGATCCCAAATATTAATTCGGTCATAACCGCTTTGAAGCACGTTGTTTTCATCTAAATGAGTCCAAACTTTTTCTTTAGAACCATTAAAGTAATCTAGACGGGTATAGGTGTAGTTTGTATTCAAAAACCGTTCAGCATCTGTTCCGATCAACAATGTATGTTCGAGTTGTCCTATTTTAAGTTTTCCATTTAAATTGATTTGCCCGGCATGGCGATTTTCGTGGATTTGGTATTTGCCTAGTGGTCGATCCCAATCACCATTGGGCTGGGGTTGTATGTTTTCGGTTGCTTGGTAGTTACGTTGATAGATTTGATAGGTAGCATTTGCATTTAA
This sequence comes from Pedobacter sp., assembly GCA_008015505.1. GTDB lineage: Bacteria > Bacteroidota > Bacteroidia > Sphingobacteriales > Sphingobacteriaceae > Daejeonella. The sequence goes on along the minus strand of SSFR01000001.1, from coordinate 208,337 downwards.
TTGCCAAGAGTTATTCAACTGATGTTTTAAGGCAATTGATATATTGGTATGTTCTGTAGTTGCATTGGACCAAGAGGTGCCTAAAAAAGTAGTTCGAGGGAGGTTAATAATTTCATTATTGATGACCCCTGTGCCAAAATCAGGGGTAAATTGATGCTTTAAATAATCTCCTTGAAACAGGATTTCTGTTTTATTATTTGGTTTGAAAAGTAAAGAGGGGTTAGCATAATATCGTTTGGTATTAACCTGGTCTCGAAAACTTCCTGCTAATTCATAAGTTCCATTGATGCGATAGGCTATTTTGGTATTGATTGGGCCATAAACATCAATCTCTGGTTTGTACAAGTCGTGGCTTCCTGTACGCATGGTGAGGCTTCCCCCCTGCTCAAACTTTGGCTGCTTGGTAACCATATTAATAACTCCTCCTGGAGTTACATGGCCATAGAGCACTGCCGCGCTTCCTTTCAAAATCTCTAATTTTTCCAGTGAGCTCATTTCGGACATCACATCTGCAGGTACTCTAGCACCGTTTTTTAACATGTTGTTGCAGCAGGCGATATAGCCTCTGGCATAAAATACTTCCCAGCTACCTCCCCTAACGGCAGCTAGGTTAATGCCATTGACATACTGAATGGCATCACTTAAGCGCATAGCTTGTTCTTTTTTGATGGTTGTTCCATCAATCACGGACATACTTTGGGGAATGTCCATTGCTTGGCAAGGCATTTTTCCGATGCTAATTGGGCTTGTATTGGCGATGTTCGAAGGATTGATGATGACTTCAGCTAGGTGATTGACCTGATCTAATAATGTGAAATTAAGGACGGTGTCTTGATGAAGGGATAAAAAATATTTTGACTCCTTTTTACCAATATAAGACACTTGAAGGGTATAATTCCCGTTCTGAAGGCTCGAGATTCGGTATTCTCCTTGCTCATTGGTTTGAATAGTTACTTTACTTTTTTTGATCGAAATATTCGCGTGGCATATAGGCTGACCTTTTTCGTCGGATACTTGCCCACTTAGGTGTATCGTCTTGGGTTGCCCAAGAGCTAGGCTTGCTTGGAACATACTCAAAAATATTATGAGGTAGGTAGGTCGGGTAATTATCGATATTATATTCATTTAATCTCCTGTCTTTTTTTCATATGCGTGGCAAGAGTAGTAAATTTTTGATAAAAAAATAATTAAAGAAAGTAAAATTGAACAGGACGAAAAAGAAGAGAAAGTAAAGTTAGTTGGTGTTAACTGTACGGAAAGACTTAGACTTGATTTTAGTGAAATAAGTCGGGATGGCCGGATTTGAACCGACGACCTCCAGCACCCCATGCTGGCGCGATACCGGGCTACGCTACATCCCGAAAAGAGAGCGCAATTTTAGGCATTTTTTTTCTTAATCACAATCCCTGAAGGTCAGGGCAACCGCGTCTAGATTTTATTTTTCTCAAACGACTATTAATCACATGGTCCTATATGCGTCATTATTTCGAAAAAAATGCAAGAATGGAACTTAAAAGAAGCATCTTAAAAACATAACATGCCCATTGTGTTCTCCTTAAAAAGAAACAAACCAAAATGAAAGCAATAGATGGGGTGAATATTTAGTCTATCGATAGTATGGCTCACTTGCAATGAATTAAATATTTATTCCTTAAGCTCCGTCCCGGTATATTTAGATAAATGAGCTATGGACTTAAAATCGAGTTGCTTTAATCGTAGATTTCCATTCGAGGTCGCCGCCGTTTCGATTGATGATCTTACCATCTGGCAAAATGAAGATAGGTCCTTCTAATGGAAATCTTGTCATGTATATTTTGTCATCATCTTCTTTAAATAAGTAGGATTTTTTCGGATTCTCTTTAGGTGATTTGGTCTCAATTCTCCGAAAGGTATTTGAGACTAATTTGCCAGATGTAGAAATCTGTACTTTTTGTTCGGGCTCGTAAAGATTAGGTATTGCTTCATTTTTCTTACAGGAAGAGAAAAGAAGCAGGAAACTAATACTTAGGCATAAGTTTTTTAGTGTTTTTATAAACTTTATACTTGAATAAGTTAAAGTCCAAACTTAACAACTAATTTTATTTTTGATAAGACTTAAATCAGGTGATGAACAATTCTGCCAAAAATTACGATGAGCTCATCAAAAAGATAGACGCCTTTATTCGTAAGTACTATTTGAATCAAATTGTCCGAGGAAGTATTTGCCTAGTCAGCGTTTTCTTCTTGGGGTACATCCTACTCGTTTTTGCGGCCTACTATGGAAATCTTAGCCCAACAATCAGGACGATTTTTGTATTTGGACTTGCCTTAAGTGTTGTGGGTATTTTGCTTTATTATATCATCTTTCCTACACTTTCTTACTTTAAGTTGGGTAAGGTGATCAGTAATGAACAGGCATCTGAATTGATAGGCGCTCACTTTAAGGATATCAAAGACCGTCTACTCAATACACTTCAACTCAAAGAGCTATTAAATAAAAATCCTGCTCACATTGCACTAATTGAGGCTAGTATTAATCAAAGAGTAGCTGAGCTGAGGCCTATCTCTTTCCCGTCAGCTATTCGATTACAGGAAAATAAGCGGTATTTAAAATTTGTATGGGTCCCTATCTTGTTAATTCTGTTTACCTTTTTGCTTGCGCCAGCTATTTTAAATGAGGGGACGAAGCAGTTGGTCCATTATGATCAGTTTTTTGCGAAAAAAGCTCCTTTTCAATTTATTATTCTCAATCCCAATTTATCGGCTATGCAGGGAGATGATTTGGATTTGAAGGTGAAGCTTGCAGGTAATGAAATACCTCAAGAATTATATGTCGATGATGGGGGAAATCTATTTAAACTCGAAAAAGAAAATGTCACCCGTTTCAACTATACTTTTAAAAATCTTCAGCAAACAAAAAAAATAAGGCTTGTTGCAGGTGAATTTAGCTCAGCAGTTTATGTTATAGATGTCAAACTAAAAGCTGTGCTATCAAGCTTCGAGATAGCATTGGAATATCCCTCCTATTTGGCGCGTAAAAATGAGGTCATTGCTAATTCGGGTGATTTGACTGTTCCTGTTGGAACCCAAGTTAGATGGAATATTCGTGCAAAACATACGAGCCAGATCAGTTTCAAACTTGATAATCGACTTATTTCGCTTCATCCATCGGATGATGGACGGTTTTCTTTGTCTCATCGGGCGATGCAAAATGCAAATTATACGATTTGTCCGGTTGGATCACAAGGGATTAGTCATGACTCGATTGCGTATCAATTGAAAGTGATCCCTGATTTGAGCCCATCTATTGAAGTTACCGAACGCGTTGATTCAATGAATAATAAGCTGTTCTATTTTGTGGGTCAGGTGAGTGATGATCATGGGTTTTCGAAGTTGAACTTTACTTATAAGATATTACCAGATGGGTTAGGTAATGATAGCAAATCGGTGATCAAATCGATCCCTATTGATAAAAAGGTTTTACAGACCAACTTTTTTTATGCTTGGAATATTGGAGAAACTGGAGCCAAACCGGGGCAGCAAATTGAGTATTATTTTGAAATTTTTGACAATGATGGGGTTCTTGGGCCAAAATCTAGTAGATACGCAAGTAAAATATTCAAACTGCCATCAGAAAAAGAGATAGACCAAAAACTGGAGGCTGGTTCAGAGTCAATCAAGCAAAAGATGGAACTGGCAGCTCGTAAAGCCGGAGAGATTGAAAAGGAGGCCAAGCGGATTAATCGGGACTTAATTAATAAGAAGAGCCTCACATTTGAGGAAAAGAAACAAGTTGAACAGCTGCTTGCGAAACAAAAAGACTTGGGAAATTTGGTGAAAGATATTCAGAAGGAAAATGAACAAAATCTGTTCGAACAGAAGGAGAATAAAGAAATCCGACAAGAAATTTTAGATAAGCAAAAGCAAATAGAACATCTATTTAACAATGTGTTAAATGAAAAAACGAAGGAACTGTTGACTAGCATTCAGAAAATGCTGGAGCAGAATAATAAAAATCAGACCCAAGAAAATCTATCTAAAATGCAGATGGATAATAAGTCATTGCAAAAAGAGCTGGATCGTGTATTGGAACTATATAAGCAGTTGGAACTTGAACAAAAACTTGCTGAAACGGTGGATAAGCTAGAATATCTCTCCGAAAAACAGGAAAAACTAAGTAATAAGTCTTTGGACAAGAATGCCGATCAGCAGGATTTGAAACAAAAGCAGGAAGGCATCAGTAAAGCTTTTGATGATATCAAAAAGGAGCTTAGTGAGCTCAATGCTAAGAAAGGCTTTGAAAACCCGGAGAAAGAACAGCAAGAAATTGGTCAGCAACAGAAACAAATTGCAAAGGATCTTGAAAATAAGAATATGAAAAAAGCAGCCGAGGATCAGAAAAAAGCCTCTTCTCAGCTTAGTCAGCTTTCTAAAAAACTCAAGGAAATGGGAGATCAAAGCTCGATGCAAGAAAATAGTTTAAATGCAAAGGCATTGCGCGAAATTTTGAAACATGTGCTTAACTCTTCATTCGAACAGGAGCACACAATGCTTGCTATTCGTTCCAAGGCGAGTAATGACCCCGAATATGTTACCCTGACACAGAAGCAAAAAGACATTCAGGATAATCTAAAAATGGTAGAAGACAGCTTGTATTCACTCAGTAGAAAGGTGCCGCAAATTGAGTCAACTGTGAATAAAGAGATTCAGTCGATTAATCTCAATGTGGATAAAGCAATCACAAGTTTAGCAGATCGGCGTACGGCAGAAGCAAATCGCACTCAGCAATATGCCATGACTTCCTTGAATAATTTAGCACTTATGCTTAGTGAGGTGTTAGACAAACTCCAAAAGAGCAATAATAATGGATCTAAGGGATCTGGAAAGGGTAAAGGTCAAAGTATGTCCGCTTTGTCGAAACTGCAGGAAGAGTTGAATAAAAACATGCAAAAGGCACGTGATCAAATGCAACAGCAAGGACAGCAACAAGGGGGGCAAGGAAAAGGAAAATCGTCGATGAGTGAGGCTTTTGCAAAAATGGCACAGCAGCAGGAAATGATCCGCCAAGCGATGCAGGATGTGGCTAAGGAAGAAGGTGGGAAGGCGGGTTCTGGAAAATTGAGTGATCTACTCAAACAAATGGAACAAACAGAAACAGATTTAGTGAATAAAAAGATTGTTCAAGAGACCATCAATAGGCAGCAGGATATCCTTTCTAAGCTGTTAGAGGCAGAGAAAGCACAAAGAGAAAGAGAGCAGGATGTACAGCGAGAAAGCAAGCAAGGGATTGATCGAGCTGTAAATAATCAGCGGATTCTCCAGGAGTATCAAAAATTTAAACAAAAAGAGACCGAATTATTAAAAACAGTTCCTCCAACTTTAAATTCATTTTATAAGACTAAAGTGGAGGAATATTTCAAGGTTTTAAACTCAGGGAGTTAAGAGCCTGTTTAAATTTTATTTTAGGAAATTATTATAGGGTATCTTTGAGCGAAACGAGGCGGATTTTGGAGCCATAGCGGGGTTTCTATGGCGAAAAAATCTAACGAAATTGCAGCCAAAAAGATATATAAGAATAAAATCAAATAAATTTTAAATAGGCTCTTAGTGCTTTCTTAGGCATTTTGAAGGTTGGGGTGCTTTTGTTTGTTCGATATATTGAGCTTGCTTCGATGATACCCATAGGAAAAGTATATCAGTAAACCCAAAATAAGCCATAATCCAAATCCAATCCAGTTAGATACACCTAATTCAGACATCATGTACAAACAGCAAACCAGACCGAGGACAGGAATGAGGGATAGGTTTTTGGTAAAACAGAAATAACAAATCACGATGCAGGAAATGAAGAATATCCAGAGCGGTATTTTATGTCGGAATAAGGCAAGGCCACTTTCGTATTTTTTGTCTTGGTCAATATCAAGTTGGTTCACTAGGGTTTGATATTTCTCAGGGGTCATGGTTGATAGGGATACTTCCAAGTCTAAGGATGCAGCTTCCTTCAATGAAGTTGACGTGGTGCCTAGCATTTGTAGAGTTGCCAATTTTACTTTTTGGATATCTGGGGGCGAGAGAGACGTGATTAAATGGGTGGGTGTGTTCAAAATAGGTTTGTTGAAAACAAAGTTGCTGGTATTATCCCGATTATATGTGGCTTGGAAAATAATCCCCCCAATAAAAAGTATGGGAACGATGTATTTGGAGTTGATGTATGGGATTCTAAATTTTCCATATTGTACGTTTGGTCTATTTTGTAAAACCAGTACACCAGTGCAAACCAAGACAAAGGCAAACAGTGTTCCAATTGAACAGAGGTCGGTTACGATGGTCAGGTTCATGAATAAAGCAGGAATTCCTACTACAAATCCTGTGATGACGGTAGCAAAGGAAGGTGTTTTATATTTGGGATGAATGTGTGAAAAAGACTTTGGAAGTAAACCATCTCTGCTCATACTCATCCAGATGCGGGGTTGCCCCATCTGGAATACCAATAAAACACTTGCCATGGCAATAACTGCACTAATGGCAATTATGCCAGAGAATAACTTTAAATTTTTTTGTTCAAAAACAAAGGCCAAGGGATCGCCAACATCCAAAGATTTGGAATTGACAATGCCTGTCAATACCAAAGCAATAGTTATATAGAGAATGGTACAAATAATAATAGACCACATCATACCTCTAGGGAGGTCACGTTGAGGGTTTTTACATTCTTCAGCTGTGGTTGAAATGGCATCAAAGCCAATGTAAGCAAAAAAAACAGCAGAGACTCCTTTTAGTACACCTGCAATGCCGTTGGGGGCAAATGGATTCCAATTGTTCACATCGATATAAAAAACACCTACGGCAATTACTAGTAAAATAATAGCTAGTTTGACTACAACCATAGCATTACTGGCATTGCGTGATTCTTTAATCCCCCGATATACCAAAACAGTGATTAGAAAAATGATGATCAATGCTGGAATATCGGCGATTAAATGTAGGCCGGACAGTTGTGGTGCATTTTGCCAGGCATTATAACATAGCTGAAGATCGGGGGCTAAATTGGCAAACGGTTTTCCGGAATGCATCAGAGATACAGCATGATGATACCCTTTTGAGGCAGTGAGGTAATCCATTGTGATCCAATCGGGCAGATGAATACCATTGATGCCCAAACGAGGAATTTTGATATCTGTTAATAAACTGGTGAAGTAATCGGACCAGGATATGGCTACAGTAATGTTTCCAATGGCGTACTCCATAATAAGTGACCAACCGATGATCCAGGCGACAACCTCTCCGAATGCGACGTATGAATAGGTATAAGCACTTCCAGAAACAGGTACCATGGAGGCAAACTCAGCATAGGCAAAGGCTGCAAATCCACAAGCAATGGCGGTGAATAGGAATAAAAAAATAACCGCTGGCCCCCCATCAGCACTTGCCTTGCCAATGGTACTGAAAATGCCAGCACCAACAATGGCAGCTATTCCAAATGCTGTCAAGTCTTTAACACCTAGTGCTTTGTTTAATGAAGCACCATGGTCTTCACCTTGGTTGTTTTGGGCATCACTTAATATTTTACTGATTGATTTTTTGCGAAAAAGATTATGGACCATAAACAAGGTAGATTTTATGAGCCACTAACTTATGAAAAGTAGTAAGATAATTCGGCGCAATATGTACCGATGTATCATATAAATCTGCTATTGGGCTTTAGCTCTTAATTAGAGATAGTATCCGTTAGATCGATTCAAGCAAGCTCAGGTATAAGTCTCCTGAGATGTATTTAGCTTACTTTTACGATACCCATAAGAAAAATAGGCAAGTAAGCCGATCACTAGCCAGATCCCAAATCCGATCCAATTGGAGACGCCCATTTCTGACATCATATACAAGCAACATATTAGTCCTAGTACAGGGATCAACGATAGACTCTTTGTAAAACAGAAGTAGCTAATGATGATACAGGAAACGAGAAATATCCACAGGGGTATTTTGTGACAAAATAATGAAAAGCCACTCTCGTATTTTTTCTTGGGGTGGATGTCAAGCCTGTCAACAAATGTTTGATATTGTTGAGGTTTCATTTGTGATAGTCTTGTTTCTAAATCTAAAAAGGCTGCATTTGTTACCGGTACATCTTCATGTTGTAAAACGGCCTGTTTTACAATTTTAATTTCTTCGGCCGAGAGTGAGGTAATTAAATGGGTTGGTGTATTTAATATGGGTTTATTGAGAATAAATGCACGTGTATTATCCCCATTGTAGATAAGTTGAAAGATAACTCCGCTTACAAAGAGTACAGGGATTACATATCTTGAGTTCACATAAGGGATCCGGAATTTGCCATATCGCACATTTGGCTTGTTGTGCAGTACTAAAACGCCTGCACAAACAAGAACAAAAGCAAACAGCGTGCCAATGGCAGCAAGATCAGTGACCAGGGTTAAGTTCATAAAAAGCGAGGGTACGGCTACCACAAAACCTGTGATCACAGTAGCAAAGGAAGGTGTTTTATATTTTGGATGGATACGTGAGAATGCTTTAGGTAGTAATCCATCACGACTCATGCTCATCCAAATACGAGGTTGCCCCATTTGATAGACCAGTAGCACACTGGCAAGGGCGATCACGGCGCTAATGGCAACAATGCCAGACATCATTTTTAATTGTTTTTGTTCAAAAACAAATGCTAGTGGGTCGCCGACAGATAAGGTGCTATAATTAACAATTCCAGTTAATATTAAGGCTATGGCAACATATAGAATCGTGCAGATGATAATGGACCACATCATTCCTCGAGGTAAATCGTGTTGTGGATCTTTACATTCTTCGGCTGTTGTAGAAATGGCATCAAAACCAATGTAGGCGAAAAAAACAGCAGATGCACTCTTCAAAACACCAGAAATACCATTTGGGGCAAAGGGGGTCCAGTTTTCGACATCGATATAGAATATGCCTACTACGATCACCAATAAAATAACTGCAAGTTTTACGACCACCATGGCATTACTAGCTTTACGTGATTCTCTCATTCCGCGATATACCAAAACAGTGATTAGGAACGTGATCACCAATGCAGGGATATCAGCAATTAAATGAAGGCCCCCTAATTGAGGTGACTGTGTCCATGCGTTATAAGATAGTTGCGTAGTGGGATCTAGGTCAATAAATTGCTTTCCAGAATGCATTAAAGACAGTGCATGCTGATACCCTGTTGATGCAGTTAGGTAGTCCATCGTTATCCAGTTGGGCAAATGAATTCCATGGATTCCCAGACTAGGAATTCGGATGCTGCTCAATAAGTTTGTAAAGTAATCGGACCATGATATGGCCACAGTAATATTGCTGATGGCATACTCCATGATGAGTGACCAGCCAATAATCCAGGCGATCACCTCTCCAAATGCCACATATGAATAGGTATAAGCACTTCCAGAAATAGGCACCATGGAAGCAAATTCCGCATAGGCGAAGGCTGCAAAGCCACATGCCATGGCTGTAAAAAGGAATAAGAAAATAACGGCGGGACCGCCGTCGGCACTAGCCTTGCCAATGGTGCTGAAAATACCCGCGCCAACAATGGCAGCAATCCCAAAGGCGGTTAAATCTTTAACCTTTAGTGTTTTATTTAATGATTGATTATGGCCGTTACCCTCGTTGTTGTTAGCATCATTCAATATATCATTAATCGATTTTTTGCGAAATAAATTTTTAATCATGAATGTGCATTATGTTCCTATAAATTTGAAGTAGCAAAATTATAAAATATTTTAGCTCGTGTATTGCTGCGCAGAACCCGTTAAGTTAGATCTTATAAAGAGTTACTTGCGAAATTAATTTAGAATATGTTTAAAGTTTATTTGATTTTTTATGATAAATGCTATAACGCACACATTTGTCATAAACTTTAGACTAGCTGATAATAAATTTCATATGAGCGCGTATTTCTTATGTCATTTTGATACAAATTATTGATAATTCATAGAGAACACTTAAAAAATGAAAAAGAATCTAAAGTTTTTGTTGTGGGTTGGCTTATTCACCTTATTGGGCATTAGGTGTAAAAAGGAATCGATAGAGCTTATTGAGGATAGGGAGAAAGGCAATAGTTCAATATCATTTCTCGGTACTGATGGTTGGATAGTTGCTGGAGAGCGCAAAAAGAGGAATAGTCCAAATTCCAAGTATGACAAAAAATACTCTAATAATTTTGACAAAAACAATAATCCAGTATTGTATAAACAATTACCCTCCAGCGCTAAGCAAGATTATAAGCCAGGTGAAAATAAAACAATGCCTGTCAAGAACCAAAATCTTTTACAAACCCTTAAAAATGCTCAGTCCAAAGGAGTTTGGGAGAAGGTGTACGATGGCAATCTTCATTATTTCAAAAACAGTGAAACCAATGAACTATTTGACATAAAAAATGTAGAAAATCGTCCTACATCTGATTCAAACATAAATTATCAAACAGATTAGATTGGGAGCTAGGTAAAGTGTTGATAAGATCAGACTCCGTATATGTGTATTGATCTTGACTTTGTTTTTAACGTTTTCTGCAGATGAGTTTGAGATCCGCTCTTTTTTGTACCATCTTTTACGACTTTAAGCATCACTCATTTGAGAACAGTACCGATTTTTAAAACGCGCGTTATATAAATCCTTTATCTAGTATGATGAACTTAGAAATCAAATGCTTCGACGATTACAAACGTGTTTATGAATATAGTGTCGCCTATCCAGAACGTTTCTGGGAAAGCATTGCTGAAACATTTTATTGGCGAAAAAAATGGGATCAAGTGTTGGAATGGGATTTCAAAAAACCCGATGTTAAATGGTTTAACGGGGGCAAGTTAAATATCACCGAAAATTGCTTGGATCGCCATCTAGATAAACTAGGGGACACAACTGCTTTGATTTGGGAGCCTAATAATCCTCATGAAGCCTATAGAACATTAACTTATAAGGAGCTACATACTGAAGTATGTCAGTTTGCCCATGTACTTAGCAGTAATGGGGTAAGAAAAGGTGATCGAGTTTGTATCTACATGCCTATGGTGCCAGAGTTAGCCATTGCCATACTAGCCTGTGCGCGCTTAGGAGCTATACATTCTGTTGTTTTTGGCGGATTTTCAGCACAGTCTGTAGCAGATCGCATTCAGGATGCGCAGTGTTCTTTAGTCATTACGGCAGATGGGGGATTTCGTGGGGGCAAAGAAGTTCCGCTTAAATCTATTGTAGATGAGGCTCTAGATCAATGTCCTTCTGTAGAAAAAGTAATTGTACTGGCTCGAACAAAGGTGCCAGTTTCAATGCGTATGGGACGTGATGTTTGGTGGGAAGAGGAACTGAAAAAAGCAAAACTTCAGAGGAACACTTGCTATCCAGCAGTAGAAATGGATGCCGAAGACCCTTTATTTATTTTGTATACATCAGGTTCAACAGGAAAACCAAAAGGTGTGGTTCATGCCTGTGGAGGCTATATGGTGTATTCAGGATACACCTTCCGAACAGTATTCAAGTATCAACCCCGGGAGGTGTTTTTTTGTACAGCAGACATCGGCTGGATTACAGGCCACTCCTATGTTATCTATGGCCCTCTTTCCCAGGGAGCAACTTCGGTACTGTTTGAAGGGATACCAACCTGGCCTGATGCAGGGCGCTTTTGGGACATTATCGCGAAATATCGGGTGAATATTTTTTATACAGCACCAACAGCTATTCGTTCGTTAATGAGTTTTGGAGACGGACCACTGGAAGGAAAGGACCTAGGCTCGCTTAGCAAGTTAGGTTCTGTGGGTGAGCCTATTAATGAAGAAGCATGGTATTGGCTTGATGAAAAAATTGGGAATAAAAACTGTCCTATTGTAGACACCTGGTGGCAGACTGAAACAACTGGCATCTTAATATCTCCCATTGCAGGAATCACCCCAACTAAACCCGGCTATGCAACTTTACCTCTCCCCGGTGTGCAACCTTGCTTAGTTGATGAACAGGGGAAAGAGTTAGAAGGGAATGATGTAAGTGGGAATCTATGTATCAAATTTCCTTGGCCGGGAATTATACGAACGACCTATGGCGACCACGAACGTTGTCGTCAGACTTACTTTGCTACCTATGACAACAAATATTTCACCGGTGACGGTTGTTTAAGAGATAAGGATGGCTATTATCGAATCACTGGCCGGGTTGATGATGTAATCAATGTTTCGGGTCATCGAATAGGCACGGCCGAAATAGAAAATGCCATTAATATGAACTCGGATGTTATAGAAAGTGCAGTTATTGGTTACCCTCACGATATCAAAGGTCAGGGGATTTATGCTTATGTTGTTCTGAGTAAAGAGACTCAATATAATGAGATGGAAATACGTACCCATATCTTACAAGTAGTCACTCGAATGATTGGTGCCATTGCTAAGCCTGACAAAATTCAATTTGTGGCAGGATTACCCAAAACCAGGTCAGGGAAAATTATGAGGCGTATTTTGCGGAAAATAGCCGAAGGGAATACCGAAAATTTGGGAGATACTTCTACGCTATTGGAGCCTACGGTGATTCGTGAAATTATTCATGGGGCTCAGAAACTAGCTATATAAGGCTTTTCTCTCATTCGATTGTATGCTATTTGAAAGACTCACCTAATCATGAAAATAATTTGTACAATGGCTAATACAAAAGTTTATCATACGGATAACGCTGGGTATGAATGGCTTTTATTCTTTCATAGAGCATGGTTTTAAGTGCTTCGATGTTTTCTTTATTGACTGCGGAAATGAAAATAGCTGGACTACTATGTTTAGCCATCCAACTATTTTTAAAATCTTCTAGGATCATTGGCTTGTGTTCTTCATTAGGTTCTAGGTCATGGTCAACATATGCATCTATTTTATTAAATACAGTGATCATTTCTTTATCTATGGCCTTAAGATCTTTCAGGGTTTGATTAACCGTGATGATTTGGTCTTCAAAATTGGCGTGCGAAATATCCACTACATGAATCAAGATATCAGCCTCACGTACCTCATCCAGGGTCGATTTAAAACATTCGATCAAATGATGTGGGAGCTTACGAATAAAACCGACTGTGTCGGAAAGCAGAAAAGGGAGATTTTCGATAACTACCTTCCGAACAGTTGTATCAAGCGTAGCAAAGAGCTTATTTTCCGCAAAAATGTCCGATTTGGATAGTAAATTCATGATGGTTGATTTGCCCACGTTAGTGTATCCGACGAGTGCTACACGTACCAATTGACTTCTATTTTTGCGCTGTGTTTCGTTTTGCCTGTCGATTTCTTTGAGACGTTCTTTGAGCAACGCAATCTTACCAAGAATGATTCGTCGGTCTGTTTCAATCTGACTTTCTCCTGGACCACGCATGCCAATACCTCCTTTTTGGCGCTCCAAGTGGGTCCATAAACGGGTTAATCGTGGCAGCATGTACTGCAATTGCGCAAGCTCGACTTGTGTCTTAGCTTGTGCGGTTTGTGCCCTGCGCGCAAAAATATCCAGGATTAAATTGCTTCGGTCTAAGATTTTCAACTGTAACTCATTACTAATATTACGTAATTGAGAAGGTGAAAGCTCATCATCAAATACCACCATATCAACCCCTTCTGCCTTAACAAAAGCAGCGATTTCTTCCAATTTACCTGTTCCCACAAATGTTGCTCGATCAGGGTGTTGCATACGTTGCGTAAACGTACCAAGGGTTTGTCCTCCAGCAGTATCAACCAAAAATTGCAATTCATCAAGTGTTTCTCGTGTTTGTTCTTCACTTTCACCAGGTAAAATGATTCCAACCAGAACTGCTTTTTCAGGTTTAATTGTTGTATCGTAAAATTTTTGTTTAGCCATTTAGCCTTCGTCTATAGAATTTAAACAGGCTCTAAGACTAAGCAAAGATAGGAGCTCATTTTTCAAAACGAAACATGAGTTTTAACGTGTTATCCTATTGTCTAGAATCCCTTTAACAAGCTTTGGAGAATAAAAGAAACTTCGACAAATAACATATTAATTGGCTTTGAAAAATTAGAAAGCCTGGGATGTTTTGAGTGTTTTATAATCAGACCAAATATTCAAACAAAGTCTGGTCATTATTTACTTCTTTGTAATCAAAGTTGAATTCCTTCATACGGGCAAGTAGTGGTTCATAATCTGCTGTAGATCTTAGCTCGATACCGACCAAAGCCGGTCCACTTTCACGTTGCGTTTTCTTGATGAATTCAAAACGAGTGATATCATCGTCAGGACCAAGGACATGGTTTACAAAACGTTTCAATGCCCCTGGACGCTGTGGAAACCGAATCACAAAATAATGTTTCAATCCCTCATAGAGAAGTGAAAGCTCCTTGATCTCCTGCATACGCTCGATATCGTTATTTCCCCCGCTGATGATACAAACGACTTTCTTTCCTTTTATCTTTTCTTTACACAAATCTAATGCTGCTACCGATAAAGCGCCCGCAGGTTCAGCCACAATGGCATCTTCATTATATAGCTTCAAAATAGAGGTACATACCTTCCCTTCTGGAACAAGTAATACATCATCCAGAATGTTTTTACAAATAGAAAAATTAATATCCCCAACTCGCTTAACTGCGGCCCCATCTACAAAACGATTGATCTGTTCTAAGGTAACTGGATGCCCAGCTTTCAATGCTGCCGTCATGGATGGAGCTCCTAAGGGCTCGGCGCCTATCAATTGGATATTCACATTCTTTTGTTTGAGATAGTGTCCCATACCAGCAGCAAGCCCACCACCACCGATAGGTATAATCACCACTTTCGTTTCAGGAAGTTCTTGCAAAAGCTCAACACCTACGGTTCCTTGTCCTTCAATAATGCGATAATCATCGAATGAAGGGATAAAAGTCATTTGATGCGTTTGAGCATAGGCCAAAGCGTCTTTCAAACAGTCGTCAAAAGTATCACCTACCAAAATAACCTCAATCATTCCATTGCCAAACATTTTGGTTTGAGTCACCTTTTGTTTAGGCGTAATTTCAGGCATAAAAACGACACCTCGGATATGCAGCCTGTCGCAGGAATACGCCACCCCCTGCGAATGATTTCCGGCACTGGCACAAACCACCCCCTTGATCAACTCCTCCCTACTGAGTTGACTTATCATATTGTATGCACCACGTAATTTGTAGGAACGAACTACTTGAAGATCTTCCCGTTTTAGATAAACCTCACAAGCGTATTTTTCAGATAAACTTTTATTATAAACCAGTGGTGTGCGCTTAATAACCCCCTCCAGACGTGCTGATGTCGCCACGACATCCAATCTCGCATCATGATCAGTTGTCATCATTATCTTATTATTTATAAAAATTTGTTGATTGCATCTAAATAGGCATTGGCAGAGGCTTTCACAATATCTGTACTGAAACCATAACCTATATAGGACTTGCCATTAGCCCAAACACGCATATTCACTTTACTAATATCATCACTTCCTCCATGCATGGCTTCAATATGAAATTCCTTAAGATCCACCTCTTGACCAATAACTTGATCAATAGCATTGATCGTCGCATTGACCGGACCATTGCCTCTTGCTTTTAATTCATATTGCTTGCCTTTGTAGACTAATTTAACCACTGCTTCTGGCTCCAATCCATCACCACAGATTACAGATAATGCGTCTATCTTGATACCATCTTTGTAGGTATTCTTGGATTCATCGCCCATAAGTAATAGGATATCATCATCCTGAATGTGTTTTTTGCTATCGGCCAATACTAAAAAGCTCTCATAGATTTCATCTAAATTGATTCGTTCCGCAGCGTAGCCCAAACGCTCCAAATGATATTTCAGCGCATGCCGACCACTTCTGGCCGTTAACACAATGTCGGACTGCTCAATGCCAACATCCTCCGGTTTAATAATCTCATAGTTTTCTCGATGCTTTAAAAAGCCGTCCTGATGAATCCCCGAACTATGGGCAAAGGCATTCTTACCTACAATTGCTTTGTTAGGCTGAACAGGCATACGCATCATACGGCTCACCATCCCACTGATTTGTTGAAAATATTTGCTATTGATTTGGGTATGCAAGTGGAGCGATGGATGGGTTTTTAAAACCATAGCCACTTCTTCGAGCGCTGTATTTCCAGCTCGCTCTCCAATGCCGTTGATCGTGCATTCAATCTGCCTAGCACCGTTTTGAACACCAGCCAAAGCATTAGCCGTAGCCAATCCCAGATCATTATGACAGTGAACGGAAATAATCGCCTGATCAATGTTCTTGACATTCTCCTTCAAAAAGCGAATCTTTTGCCCATACTGCTCTGGCAAACAATACCCATTAGTATCGGGAATATTGACTACCGTAGCCCCTGCAGCAATAACTGCTTCGATCATTTGAGCCAAAAATATATTATCCGCTCGTCCGGCATCCTCGGCATAAAACTCCACATCTTCAACGAATTGCTTAGCGTATTTGACAGCTTCCACTCCTCGTTCCAAAATGGCTTCACGCGTACTCTTGAATTTATATTTGATATGCATGTCGGATGCTCCAATACCGGTATGAATACGTGGATATTTAGCCTTTTTCAAGGCCTCCACAGCCACATCGATATCACCTTTAATGGCCCGTGTCAAGGCACAGATAGTCGTATTTTTAATTGCTTCTGATAGCAAAACGACACTCTGAAAGTCCCCCGGACTGGAAATGGGAAAGCCTGCCTCAATTACATCCACCCCCAGCATTTCCAAAGCCAAAGCAACCTCTACTTTTTCTGCAGCACTCAGCTGACATCCAGGTACTTGTTCTCCATCACGAAGGGTTGTGTCAAATATATATATGCGTTTTGGGTCGTGTAACATGATTTCTAATACTTTAATAATTGGTGTTTGAGTACATGCAGTATCTTTTCTCCCATTTGAGCGGTTCCTAGCAGATGTGTAGGTTTTATTGTGGCTTCAGCAATATCTGTCGTACGAAATCCCCGTTTCAAAGTGCTATCAACGGCCATTATAATTCGATGCGCTTCTTCTTTTAATCCAAAAGCAATATCTAGCAACATCGCAGCCGATAAGATAGAAGCCATGGGGTTAGCTACATTTTTACCTGCAATGTCGTGTGCAGACCCATGAATAGGCTCAAATAAGCCAGTTCCATCCCCAATGGATGCCGAAGCCAATAATCCCATCGACCCTGCAATTTGAGACGCCTCATCAGTCAAAATATCTCCAAACAAATTACCTGTTAGCACGACATCAAACTGTTTGGGATTTTTAATCAATTGCATTGCCGCGTTATCGATGAACATATGTATGATCTCTACATCGGGATAATCACCAGCCACTCTCCCTACTACCTGGCGCCATAAACGAGAGCTCTCTAGCACATTTGCCTTGTCCACTGAACATAGTTTTTTACGTCTGGAGCGAGCAGCTTCAAATGCCTTTTTAGCAATACGCTCTACTTCGTACTGGTGGTAAATCATCAAATCAGAAGCTGTTTTTTGATCTTCACTCCGGTATTTTTCACCGAAATAAACATCTCCAGTCAGTTCTCTAAAAAATAAAATATCTGTTCCTGAGAGTATTTCTGGTTTCAGGCTAGAAGCATCCAATAGCTCATCAAAAAGCAAAATGGGCCGAATATTCGCATATAAGCCCAATTCTTTGCGGATCTTGAGCAAACCCTGCTCGGGCCGAACCGACAATGACGGATCATTATCGTACCCGGCATGCCCAACCGCACCAAATAGAATCCCATCCGAAATTTTTGCTTTATGTAGTGTTTCTTCAGGTAGTGGATTACCTGTGGCTTCAATGGCTACATGGCCCATCAAGGCCTCATCAAATAAAAATTCGTGATGATGGTCATGCGCAATTTGTTCCAATACTGCTTTACCCCAAACCGTCACCTCTGGGCCAATACCATCACCAGGGATAATTAATATGTGCTTCCTCATTTTATAAATTCTTGCTCAAATACTTTTTTCGTTCATACGATTCGATCAAATCCCGCTGACTCAGCACATAATCAATATCATCATAGCCGTTAAGCAAGCAGGCCTTTTTATAAGGATTGATCTCGAAATATTCCATGGTTGAGGTGCCGGCTATACGAACAAACTGTTCTTGCAGGTCAACCTCTAATTTTAACCCTGCATTTTTTGATACCTCATGAAATAGTCTATCCAGAAATCCATCACTTACTTGTACTGGAAGCAGGCCATTATTTAACGCATTACCTTTGAAGATATCCGCAAAGAAACTACTGATAACCACCTCAAAGCCATAATCGAGCAAAGCCCAAGCAGCATGCTCCCGACTACTTCCACAACCAAAATTCTTCCCAGCTACAAGAATACTTCCTGAATAAACATCTTGATTCAAGACAAAATCGTATTTCGGTTGCCCATGGGTATCGTAGCGCCAGTCTCGAAATAGGTTCTCGCCAAAACCCTCCCGAGTAGTTGCTTTTAGAAACCGTGCGGGGATAATTTGATCGGTATCGATATTCTCAATAGCCAAGGGAACCATCTTAGAAACCAGATTTTTAAATATTTTCGTCGCCATGTTGCTCTATTTTATTTTCATTCATCGCAAGCCCTCACTTACTTAGCTCAATAGACTACGTACATCTGTAATCTTACCTGTGATAGCTGTAGCCACTGCAGTGAGTGGGCTGACCAAAAACGTCCGAGAATCAGGTCCTTGTCGACCCTCAAAATTTCGATTCGAGGTCGATACGCAATATTTTCCCGCCGGAATTTTATCCTCGTTCATTCCCAAACATGCACTGCAACCGGGCTCTCGCAGCTCAAACCCAGCCGCTTCAAAGATTTTATCCAACCCTTCAGTAATGGCTTGCTGTTGCACCATTTTAGAGCCAGGCACAATCCATACCGTTACCTGATCAGCCTTATGTCGACCTTTGACCAAACGAGCGACTTCTCGTAAATCCTCAATCCGAGAATTGGTACAACTACCGATAAATACATAATCAATAGGTTTGTTTAAAAGCGGCGTGCCCTCCTTGAGTCCCATATAATTCAAGGCTTTCTGATGAGAAGCCTGTTCTCCGACTTCCTGCGTAGCCGCCAGCGGAATCAATTCATCGATACCCATACCCATACCCGGATTGGTCCCATAGGTAATCATGGGTGTAATATCAGCAGCATTAAATCTTAATATCTTATCAAAAAGAGCATCTACATCCGAATACAACGTTTTCCAATAGGCCAATGCTTTATCCCAATCCGCTCCTTTGGGCGCAAACTTTCGTCCCTTGATGTACTTAAACGTCGTTTCATCTGGTGCGATAAGCCCGCCACGAGCTCCCATTTCAATACTCATATTACAAATGGTCATACGACCTTCCATACTCAGATTTTGAATGGCATTACCTGCATACTCCACAAAATAGCCCGTCCCACCAGCAGCTGAAAGCTGAGAAATAATGTATAAGATAATGTCCTTAGCACTTACCCCCACACCCAGCTGACCATTTACTTCTATTTTCATGCGCTTGGGTTTTTGCTGTAGTAAACATTGGGTAGCTAATACCAGCTCCACTTGTGAGGTACCTATTCCAAAGGCAATAGCACCAAATGCCCCATGTGTAGAGGTATGACTATCGCCACAAACGATCGTCGATCCTGGAAGTGTAATCCCCAATTCAGGGCCCATCACATGGACTATACCTTGATAAGGGTGCCCCAACCCAAATAGTTCAATGCCAAACTCCTGGCAATTTGTACTGAGCATATCTATTTGACGCCGAGACAGCTCTTCCTTGATAGGCAAATGCTGATTAAGGGTAGGCACATTATGATCAGTTGTGGCGACCGTCTGCGCGGGTCTAAAAACAGGGATACCCCTTTTACGCAAACCATCAAATGCCTGCGGGCTAGTCACCTCATGAATAAAATGCGTATCGATATAAAGGGTATCTGGAAATCCTTCCCTACCACTGACGACATGCGCATCCCAAATTTTATCAAATAATGTCTTTGCCATAATCTATTTAGTCGCATATTATTTTCTGAACCATGATTCGTTTGATTTTGAAAAATCATATTGATCATTTAAATCTCACGAATCATAGTTCAGACATTAGTTATTTCTGATTCTCGGGTCGCAGGGTCCGCACTACTTTCCCTGCCCGCCAAAGCTCACTTTCGCGCAGTTCTTTTAACTCCAGATTTAGTTTTTCGCGATAGTCTGGTTTGCTATTTGAATCGATTGAACGCTGAGACTCTTTACCAGAGGCTACACTCTCATAAAGCTCCTCGAATACTGGTTTGGTCGCATCGCGGAATTTCTTCCACCAATCCAAAGCGCCGCGTTGGGCTGTTGTCGAGCAGTTGGCATACATCCAATCCATCCCATTTTCTGCCACTAGTGGCATCAAAGACTGGGTGAGCTCTTCCACTGTTTCATTAAAAGCTTCGGAAGGAGAGTGTCCTTTGCTTCGCAAAACCTCATACTGTGCAGCAAATATGCCTTGTACGCACCCCATTAAAGTTCCACGTTCGCCAGTTAAATCGCTGTATACTTCTTTTTTGAAAGTCGTTTCAAATAAATATCCACTGCCCACAGCAATACCCAAGGCAATCACTCGCTCAAAGGCACGTCCGGTAGCATCTTGAAAAATGGCATAACTCGAGTTTAGACCCCGTCCCTGCAAAAACATACGTCTTAGCGAAGTTCCAGAGCCTTTAGGCGCAACCAAGAAAACATCCACATCAGTAGGGGGGATGATGCCTGTTTGTTCATTAAAAGTGATCCCAAAACCATGAGAGAAATACAGCGCTTTACCCGGGGTGAGGTGCTTTTTAACCGTTGGCCATAACTCAATCTGGGCTGCATCACTCAGCAAATAGCAGATGATCGTCCCTTTTGCTAAAGCTTCTTCAATTTCAAACAAGGTTTTACCTGGAACAAATCCATCAGCAATCGCCTTATTCCAGCTTTCAGAATTCTTACGCTGCCCTACAATAACATTGATCCCATTGTCTTTTTGATTCAATGCCTGACCTGGTCCCTGAACACCATAGCCAATTACCGCCACAGTTTCATTTTTAAGCACCTGCTGAGCCTTTGCCAGAGGGAATTCTTCACGAGTAACTACATTTTCTTCTTGTCCACCAAAGTTTAGTTTTGCCATTTGTTCTGTATTTAAGATTTGTATATCCTGATTATTTATTGAGCTTGTGCTAATTAATCCGCACCACGCGCTCCACTTCTATGAGTTTCTCTAACTGATGCATCGCCCGTTCTAATTGTTCAGCGGTAGTATGCAGTTTAAAGCTGGCCATTCCATGCTTATAGTCCGCCTCGAGTTCTGTGGCCAGTAAGCTCCGGATACGAATACGACGACGATTAAAAATATTAATCATGCGATTGAGCACCGAAAAGGCATTCTCGCTATAAACTTCCAATGTGAAATCGTTTTTCATTTTATTTTACTTTAACCGTATCTCTGCAATACCAGCCCCTGCCGGCACCATCGGAAATACATTTTCTTCTTTCTCAACAACCACCTCAAGAAAACTAGGACCAGGCTCAGCTAATAGTTCTTTTAATGCATTCGCCAAGTCTTTACGATCCTCCACTTTACGAGCCGGTATTGAAAAAGCCTTAACGATACCCGCGAAATCTGGATTCTTCATCTCGGTAAACGAATACCTTTTCTCAAAGAATAAAGCCTGCCATTGCCTGACCATACCCAAGAAATTGTTATTAAGTACAATAATCTTAACTGGAATCTGGTATTGCATTATCGTGCCCAATTCCTGCAATGTCATCTGAAAACCTCCGTCTCCAATAATGGCAATCACCTGCTTTTCTGGAACACCTAATTTGGCGCCCATTGCTGCTGGCAAAGCAAACCCCATCGTCCCTAACCCTCCAGAGGTAATATTTGTGCGCGGATGTTTAAATGGATAGTAACGTGAGGTAACCATCTGGTGTTGCCCTACATCTGTTACGACAACAGCATCCCCTCCAGTCAGATCAGCCAAGCAGCGAATTACTTCCCCCATTTTGGGTAACCCATCTACTGGGTGACAATCATCGAAAATGATCTTCTTTTCATCCTCATCCAACTTTTTGAATGATTCAAGCCAATCCATATGCTCATTTTGATCAATTGTATCACTCAAAAAAGCCAATGCTTCTTTGGCATCTGCATGTACAGCTACTTCAGCATGAATAATTTTATTGATCTCCGCTTTATCAATGTCAATATGGATCACTCGGGCCTGGGGAGCATACTTTTGAATATCTCCCGTAACACGATCATCAAAACGCATACCCACAGCAATGAGTACATCACATTGATTGGTATTGATATTGGGGCTATAGTTCCCATGCATCCCGAGCATACCTACGTAGTTGGGGTGATCAGCTGGAATAGCACCTAGCCCCAAGATGGTAGAAGCAACAGGAATATTTCCTTTCTCAGACAAGCGAATGAGTTCAACAGAAGCATCAGCTAGCAAAACCCCTTGACCAGCCAAAATATATGGACGTTTCGAAGCATTGATTAATTCGACTGCTCTTATCAATACATGTTGATTCATCGTGGGTTTAGGGCGATAGCTTTTCACATAATGACAGGGTACATAGTGAAAGTATGTCTTTTCAAATTGTGCATCCTTAGTGATATCAATCAATACTGGCCCAGGTCGTCCAGAACAAGCTACATAAAATGCTTTAGCAACTGCCGAAGCAATATCCTCAGCCCTGGTTATTTGTACGCTCCACTTGGTCACGGGCAAAGAAATATTAACAATATCTGTTTCCTGAAATGCATCTGTACCTAGCAAATGTGAAGCTACTTGACCCGTAATACAAATCACTGGAGTAGAATCAATCATGGCATCGGCTAGACCAGTAACCAGATTAGTTGCGCCCGGACCAGAAGTGGCCATTACTACGCCTACCTCTCCCGAAGCCCTAGCAAAACCTTGTGCGGCATGAATGGCCCCCTGTTCATGCCGAACTAAAATATGATTGAGCTGGTCTGAGAAATGATACAAAGAATCGTATACAGGCATAATCGCCCCTCCAGGATAGCCAAATAGTGTACTTACCCCCTCGGCAATTAAAGAACGAACCAATATTTCTGATCCCACGTACATCGATCCTGCTGATCTTGAAAATTTATTCTTCATCTGTAACACATCCTTCACTCGCATTTTTTACCTGTTTTAAATATTTATACAAAACCCCCTTATTCACGGCTGCTACTGGCTGGGTCCAGTGATTTTTTCGCTGGTTTAGCTCTTCTTCACTGATGTTTAAACGAATCGTCTTTTGAATGATATCAATCGAAATCAGATCATTTTCTTCTACTAAAGCAATGGGACCACCCTCCCAAGCTTCAGGTGTGATATGCCCCACCACAAAACCATGCGTGCCCCCAGAAAAACGACCATCTGTAATTAAAGCCACCGAATCACCCAAGCCTGCACCAATAATGGCCGAAGTAGGTTTAAGCATCTCGGGCATACCCGGTGCCCCCTTGGGACCCACGTAACGAATCACTATTACATCACCTGCTTTAACTTTTCCACTTTGAATGCCTTGGATTAGTGCATGTTCTCCATCGAATACACGAGCAGGTCCCTGGAAATGTTCACCCTCTTTTCCACTGATTTTAGCAACTGAGCCCAATGGAGCTAGGTTCCCATAAAGAATCTGTAGGTGTCCAGTTGCTTTCAGGGGTTTTTCTATGGGAAGGATAACCCTTTGCTTATTAAAGTCCAAATCAATAGCATGAGCTACATTTTCAGCCAATGTTTTTCCTGTAACCGTTAAACAATCGCCGTGAATAAGCCCCTTTTTCAATAGATATTTCATAATCGCTGGAACCCCACCAATGTTATACACATCTTCCATCAAATATTTCCCACTTGGCTTTAAATCCGCTAAGACCGGTGTTTGATCACTCACTCGCTGAAAATCAGCCAATTTCAGATTCAAGCTAACCGATTTAGCCATCGCTATCAAATGTAATACTGCATTGGTCGACCCCCCTAAAACCATCACCATTACCATAGCATTATGAAACGCTTTTGGAGTCATAATGTCGGAAGGCAAAATGTTTTTTTCGAGCAAAATGCGCATAGCTGCTCCAGCTTGGACACATTCCTGCTTTTTCTCGTCACTTAAAGCTGGATGAGATGAGCTATAAGGAAGACTCATGCCCAATGCCTCAATAGCTGAAGCCATGGTATTGGCCGTATACATCCCCCCACAAGCACCCGCACCAGGGCAAGCATGTCGAATGATACCTTCAAAATCTTCCTTACTGAGTTTGCCAGCCAGTCTTTCACCCAAGGCTTCAAAAGCAGACACAATATTGAGCGAGCGACCTTTATATTGCCCCGAATGAATGCTTCCTCCATAAACCATTATCGCCGGACGGTTTAATCGTCCCATAGCCATAATTGAGCCTGGCATATTTTTATCACAACCAGGAATGGCAATCAATCCATCGTAATATTGTGCACCACAAACAGTTTCGATCGAATCAGCAATCACATCTCTAGAAACCAACGAGTAGCGCATTCCATCCGTTCCATTCGAAATTCCGTCACTTACGCCAATGGTATGAAAAATGAGCCCAACCAAGTTCTGCTTCCATACACCAGATTTTATGAGTAAAGCCAAATCATTCAAGTGCATATTACAGGTATTCCCTTCATAACCCATACTGACAATTCCAATTTGTGCTTTTTTGAGATCCTCCGAGCTAAGTCCAATACCATATAGCATGGCTTGTGCTGCAGGTTGTGTCGGATCGGCAGTGATTGTTTTACTATATCGGTTCAATTCCATGTTTATAAAACGTTATTAAATATCTTTTTATCGTTTTTATTTCAGCTAAATGCATCTCAACCAATTTGGCACAATTTTATTGCAACCATCATACGGTTAATCAAAGATTCCAGGAAAGAAGAAGGGGGAATGGGCCTGATTAAATCAGGATAATAATGACCAGAATGAGGCTAAGGCTTGCTAGCAGGTCTACAGTAGATAGGAGAGAAAGAAATAGGTTAGTAGGCTGCTGCCTATGTTCTTCCGAGGTTAATCTGGTGTTTTTATTTCGATCCATGACAAGTATCATTTGTGCGAATTGCAATTTAATGAATTCTAATCTGATTGTCAATAAATATTTTAAAAAAGACCATATGAGCCCAATGGTTCATTTTAGTCCTTTATTTAATCACTCTCTGATCTTAAAAATAATGGCATGGGGGATCCCAAAAAAAAACCTGCCAGCAATAGGCAGGTCTTAACATATTTAAAGCGTGGCAAACTAGCTTGGTTAAGCTAATGCTTCTACTAAAATCATGACTTTGTTATCCAAAACTTCTACTACACCACCTTTGATTAAAAAGGTATCAATACCATCACCTTTTGAAGCACTACGTACAACTACATTACCCGCTTCTAAAGTAGAAACAATAGGTGCATGCTCAGGGAGTATCTGAAAAGTACCCAGCGTTCCAGGCACCGTTACAGCAGCAACAGGACCATCATAAACTATTTTGTCGGGGGTTAAAATTTCTAATTTCATGTGTTGGGCATCAAGTAGTCGGTGCAGACATATCGTCCGACACCCAGTTTTACTTCGACTCTGCTAATATTTTTTTACCTTTTTCAATGGCCTCTTCAATCGTTCCAACCAGGTTAAATGCTGCCTCTGGATATTCATCTACTTCACCATCCATAATCATATTAAAGCCTTTTATGGTGTCCTTAATATCTACTAATACCCCTTTCAAGCCAGTGAACTGCTCCGCTACATGGAATGGCTGAGAAAGAAATCGTTGTACACGACGTGCTCTGGCAACCACTAGTTTATCCTCTTCTGATAACTCATCCATACCTAGGATAGCAATGATATCTTGTAACTCTTTGTATCGTTGTAAAATTTCCTTCACGCGTTGAGCCGTATTATAATGCTCCTCACCTAGAATACTAGGATTCAAAATACGAGAAGTTGAATCTAATGGATCAACCGCAGGATAAATACCTAATTCAGCAATTTTACGTGACAACACGGTCGTTGCATCCAAGTGAGCAAATGTAGTAGCCGGTGCTGGGTCTGTCAAGTCATCAGCAGGAACATAAACAGCTTGTACCGAAGTAATTGAACCACGCTTAGTCGAGGTAATACGCTCTTGCATCAAACCCATTTCAGTAGCAAGCGTCGGCTGATAGCCTACCGCTGAAGGCATCCGCCCTAACAAGGCCGATACCTCTGAACCAGCTTGTGTAAATCGAAAGATATTATCCACAAAGAAAAGAATATCTTTTCCTTGATCTTCTCCTTCTCCATCACGGAAATACTCTGCAACTGTTAAGCCAGAAAGGGCCACACGCGCACGTGCACCTGGAGGTTCATTCATTTGTCCAAATACCAAAGTGGCTTTAGAATCTTTTAATTTTTCCTTATCAACTACATTCAAATCCCAACCACCATTCTCCATAGAATGTTTGAATGCATCACCATAATTAATTACACCTGATTCTATAAACTCACGTAACAAATCATTCCCTTCACGTGTACGCTCACCCACCCCAGCAAATACCGATAACCCAGCATAGGCTTTTGCGATATTATTTACTAGTTCCATAATGAGCACTGTTTTACCTACGCCAGCACCGCCAAACAAGCCGATTTTTCCACCCTTTGCATAAGGCTCTAACAAATCGATTACCTTAATACCAGTATAAAGAACCTCCGTCTCTGTCGAAAGCTGATCAAATTTGGGAGGTGTATTATGAATTGGATATCCATTTGAATTATCAATCGTATCGATACCATCAATGGCTTGCCCAACTACATTGAATAGACGACCTTTAATTTTATCACCCACAGGCATTTTGATCGCAGCCCCTGTGTCAATTACCTGCATTCCTCGAACCAGTCCATCGGTTGAGTCCATCGCAATGGCACGAACACCATCCTCACCTAAATGTTGTTGAACTTCTAGAACAATCTTCTGCCCATTATCCTTAACAATTTCTAATGCATCGTAAATTTTGGGAAGGTGAGCAGCATCAGCAAAGCTAACATCCACCACAGGACCAATAATTTGTGATATTTCTCCAACGTTTGGCATACTCAGTTTTTGGTAATTTGTGTCCAGATTTAAACCACCTCTTCTCGAGAGGTACTATTTTTAGTCTGCAAAAGTACGCTTTAATCCCTGAAAATATAAATCTTACATAAAAAAATCGTCAAGTGAGTATCACTCATACAATGAGCTCGTCACGCTACTCCCAACACACCATAGCATTAAAATATTTTATTGAATAGAACATATCGTATTGTTCGACCCAATTAAAATCTGCTTCTTTGAAATATGAAAACAATTCTAGTCACTGGCAGTAATGGTTTAGTTGGACAAAAATTAACCGATCTAATCTTATCCACATCCAATTTCGAACTAATTGCTACATCTAAAGGAGAAAACAGACACCCCCAGCAAACAGGTTATGTCTATCTCGATTTGGATGTTTGTGATGAGACAAAAGTTAAGAAAATATTAAAAAAATACCGCCCCAAAGCAGTCATTCATACTGCGGCCATGACTAACGTAGATACCTGTGAAACTAGTCAGGCCCTATGCCGAGCATTAAATGTGGATGTTGTCAAAAACTTAGCCCAGATTTGTAAGGAAATAGATAGCCAGCTCATTCACTTATCTACCGATTTTATCTTTGATGGAGAGGATGGGCCTTACAGTGAATTGGATAAACCTAATCCCCTTAGCTTTTACGGCAAGACCAAACTAGAAGCGGAAGAAATACTAAAGGCCTCATCTTGCCATTGGGTCATTTTACGTACGATTATTATCTACGGGATTGTCAAAGATTTGAGTCGAAGCAACATTGTCCTTTGGGCTAAAGCCGCACTAGAGAAAGGGACGCCAATCGATGTGGTTACTGACCAATGGAGAATGCCAACTCTAGCAGAAGATATTGCTTCCTGCTGCCTTTTAGCTATTGAACAACAAGCTCGGGGTATTTATCATGTATCGGGAAAAGATATGATGAGCATATTTGAACTTGTAGAGCAAGTAGCTGATTTTTGGCAGTTAGATAAATCCCTGATCCGACCGATTGTTTCTATTAGCCTGAATCAAGCTGCAAAGAGACCTAAACGCACCGGCTTCGTGTTGGATAAGAGCATGAATAATCTTGGCTACAGGCCCCATTCATTCAAAGAAGGTCTGGCTATTGTCGATAGTCAGCTACAAGCACAGGGCTAAACACTTTCCGAAAAGACTTAGAGCCTGTTTAAAATTTATTTGATTTTATTCTTATGGTTCTTTTTGGCTGCAATTTTATTAGATTTTTTCGCCATAGAAGCCCCGCTATGACGAAAAAATCTGCCTCATTTCGCTCAAAAATACCCTATAATAATTTCATGAAATAAAATTTAAATAGGCTCTTAATCAGATAGATTTGCTGTAGGGGAAGGAGTCGAACCTTCACGAAGTAGTTATTCCCTGTTTCCAGGTTTTTCTAAGCCTTCGCCACCGAGACAAGGAGGTGTGTCTGCCAAATTTCACCACCCTACAATTCGTATCACTGGTCGTGACTATTCAATTATATTCAGCCAGCGGTGTAACTACTTTATCTGATTAGATATCAGATTTGATTAATACAAACGTAATAAAAATGAATATTAAATCAAAAATAAATAATAAAATATTGAAATTTTTATAAATTTGATATTATAACAATATATTTGATGAAAAATTAATAAAAATATATGAACAACATCGACTCAGAATTTGAACTTGATAATCTAGACATTCAAATTCTTCGCATTCTCATGCAGGATGCAACAATTCCCTATACCGAAATTGCCAAGCGATTAATTGTTTCTGGAGGAACAATTCACGTCCGGATGAAAAAAATGCAAGATCATGGTGTGATTTCAGGATCATCCCTGACAATAAATCCACAAAAAGTTGGCTACGATATATGTGCTTTTCTAGGGATTTTTCTAGAAAAGGGCTCTCAGTATAAAGATGCCTTAAAACAATTGGAACAAGTGAAAGAAGTCGTCGAACTACATTATTGTACAGGGGCCTACAGCATGTTCGCCAAGATTATCTGCAGAGACACCAATCATTTACGCCAGGTACTAAATGAGCATATTCAAGAAATTGAGGGCATTCAACGCACAGAAACATTTATCTCACTAGAAGAAAGTATTAAGCGACAAATCAGCCTAGATTAATTAACTGACCTCAATAGAATTAATCATAAAGTATGAGGATCGAATCAAAAAAATGGCCAGACAATGCCTTGCCTGACCATCCACCTAATCTACTTATAAATATAATTGACTCTAAAATCCAACCCTATTTTTCCAAATACATCACCTCTTTAACAGCCTTTACCACGCGTTCCACACTAGGCAATGCCTCCTTAATCAAGGTAGGTGCATAAGGAAGTGGTACATCTGCACAAACTACACGTAGAATTGGCGCATCCAAGAAATCAAATGCTTCTTTTTGGACCTTAAATGTCACCTCAGTCGCAATTGACCCCAATGGCCACGCTTCTTCAACAAAAACCAAGCGATTGGTTTTTGTCACCGACTGAATAACCGTAGTATAATCAATTGGACGAACCGTACGCAAATCAATCACTTCTGCATGGATTCCTTCTTTGGCTAATTCATCAGCGGCGGGAAGCACCACCCGGCTAAGCATTTTACCAAAAGTGACAATGGTTACCTGATCCCCTTTTTTAACCACATTGGCTTTACCCAATGGGATGTAATATTCTCCCTCTTGAACTTCACCCTTATCTCCATACATCACCTCCGACTCCATGAAAATAACTGGATCAGGATCAAGGATCGATTGTTTTAACAAGCCCTTAGCTTCATACGGAGTAGAAGGTACAACTACCTTTAAACCTGGACAGTTTGCATACCAATTTTCAAAATTTTGAGAATGTTGTGCCGCTAATTGACCTGCATTTCCCGTTGGTCCACGAAATACAATGGGAATGGGGAATTGCCCGCCACTCATCGAAAGCATTTTAGCAGCAGAGTTAATCACTTGATCAATAGCTACAAGTGAGAAGTTAAACGTCATGAATTCAATAATTGGCTTGAGCCCATTCATAGCCGCTCCAATACCTATCCCAGCGAAGCCCAGCTCAGCTATTGGCGAATCAATCACTCGCTTAGCTCCAAACTCATCCAACATACCCTGGCTAACTTTATAGGCTCCATTATATTCGGCTACTTCTTCGCCCATCAAAAATATCTTCTCGTCCTTGCGCATTTCCTCGCACAAGGCTTCCCGAAGCGCCTCTCTGAATTGTATTTCTCTCATTGTGTACTAATGATCAACTTAGTTGGGTGCAAATATACGTTTCTTATTCCTTCTCTTATTAAGTTGCGGAGGTTCTACGCATCAAAATTGATGAGTAAGACTGCCGCTGTGTTGGCAGGGTAAGTATCGTATTTTGCGTTGTTTGATTTATCTTTAGGGGCACTTAACGTTATCGATATGAGCTTCATTAGTCTACTGCGTCAGCATCGTTCATTTGTAATTCCATTTTTAATTTTTTTGGTTTTTGCTTTTGGTGTGGAGGTTTTTTTCTCCAAGACTGAATGCTTTTTGTTGACGAATCAGTATCATTCTCCTTTTTGGGATCGATTCTTTATGGCCATTACTTGGCTGGGGGATGGCAAAATGGTGCTTTTGGTGGGCCTGTGTTTGTGTATGGTCAAATACCGATATAGTTTGTTGATGTTGGCTTCATTTGCTTATTCTTCAGTAGTTACTCAAGTGCTTAAGCGGATTTTTCATGCACCTCGACCAATTATATTCTTTGAAGGGAAACAGGCCATAAGGACTGTACCAGGCTGTGAAGTTCATGAGTGGAACAGTTTTCCATCGGGGCATAGTACTTCAGTTTTTACTTTAGCTGTGGTGTTAATGCATATTATTCCCTACAAGTATCGTGCTTGGATTATTTTTCCCTTGGCCTTGATTGTAATTTTTTCTCGAATTTATTTGGCACAGCATTTTCTGCAAGATGTGATGGTTGGATCCATTTTAGGTACTGTTTTGACCCTTCAAATGATCTGGTGGTTAGAGAATACCAAGTGGTATCACTCTTCCAAATTAAATGGTAAACTGTTTTAGTGCAGGTTCTAACAGGTAGTTTAAAAAGGGTGAATAACTGACCCCTCCCCCACTGTGAGGCGAAGGAGGTTACAAAATAAGAGGAGAAAGGGTGTGCCCTTAATCCAATTTATTGAGTTCTTCTTTTACAAATGTTGCCAGACTACGAATGTATTCAGGACTGAAGTCAAATGCTATTCCTGCTGTTTGGTAGATTTCAGGTATGGTTTTAGTATAACCTAGTTTCAGTGCTTCTAAATAGTCTTGAAGTCCTTTTTGTGGATTTTCTTTGTAGTGTTTCCAAACAGCGATAGCGCCTAATTGAGCCATAGCGTATTCGATGTAGTAGAAGGGGATCTCAAAAATGTGTAGCTGTTTTTGCCATAAGTTTTGGAGTGCTTCCTGATGATCAGTCCAATCGGCGAAATTGCTTCCAAATTGGGTAAATATCTTTTCCCAGGTTTCGTTTCGTTCTTCAATAGTATGATTAGGATGCGTGTAAATCCAGTGTTGGAATTGGTCTACTACTGCAACCCAGGGCAGAGTTTTTAAAACATCTTTAAGCTGTTCGCGTTTGGCACGTTTCAAATCTTCAGAATGATTGAAGAATACATCCCATTGATCCATTGATATTAATTCCATACTCATCGAAGCTAGTTCAGCTACCTCGGAGGGTACGTGCTTAAATGCATTCAATGCTAGCGTAGCGGAAACAAAAGTATGGATGGCGTGTCCCCCTTCATGAACGATCGTGGTTAGATCACGAAACGTATTAGCCGAGTTCATGAAGATGAAAGGAGCTCCCATTTCGGCAAGCGGATAGTTGTATCCACCGGGTGCTTTGCCTTTTCTGCTATCTACATCGAAGAGCCCTTCAATTTTCATAAATTTTAGCTTTTCTCCTAAAGAAGGGTCTATTTTTTGAAAGCAAGCGATGGTTTTGTCGATCAGGTCTTGCCCATTTTGGAATGGTTTTAGTGCAGGTTTTCCAGAAATATCGACATCCATATCCCAGGGATTTAAATGATCTAGATGTAGAGCCTGCTTACGTTGTTGGGCTTGTTCAGCAAGGATGGGTACAATTTCTGTGCGGATTGCCTCATGGAAGTTAAAACAGTCTTGAGGTGTATAATCGAAGCGCCCCAGTGCTTGGAATGCATAATCCCTGAAATTATCAAATCCTGCATTTAGTGCTATTTGGTGGCGTAGTTTCAATAAGCTATTAAAGAGTGTATTTAATTTTTCTTTGTCTTGTAAACGACGTGTGGTTATTGCTTTCCATGTTTGCTCTCTGATAGTTCTTTTGGTGTCTTTTAGGAATACTGAAGCCTGTTCTAGTGTATATTCTTTTTCATTGATAACGACCGACATAGATCCTGTGATGGATTGGTATTGCTGTTGTTCTACTTGAATTTGAGTTTGTATTGGAACATTTTCTTCTCTAAAGAGCTCTAATGCTTTTTGGATGCTTCGTCTGAAAACGAAATATTTGCTTGAGTCTAATTCTTCAGCGTAGGGGCTATTGATAAATTTTTTATTTAGTTCATTGTGGATAGGCGCTACTTTAGGTTCTATTTCAGTGGCGAAATACTGAAAGTCTTCTAGGCGCTTGGGGTCAGTGGTATCGCACGTCATGTGGATGTAACGCCATGCGAAGTCCTCCTCCAAAGCAGCATCTAGCTCGCTAATATCACTTAGCCATTTTTCAAGTTCATTTACAGACTGGATATTTCGGCTTTTTAGTTCATTAAATAAGGGTTCGATAGTTTCCCATTTGATTTCTAGATATTCAGGGAGATAGTTGCGTTGTTTTGTTCGAGTTTTTAGATTTTCCATGTGTAAGTATTCAATTGTTGCGCTCAAAGTTAGGCTTTTGAGTACTTTTTGATGTTATAATATGCCAGGGCATAATAAACAAAAGAAGCTGCCCTTTTAGGGCAGCTTCTTTTGTTTATTTACATTCCACTTAGTTAGGAAAAATTAATGAGGGTGGCCATTAAAAGTGTGTTTGTACGGCATATTCGGTTTGTGTGCCTGATTTTGATATTTTTGATAAAATTCATACCCTTTGTATGTATAATCTACTGCACGTACAACATTCACAACAGCTCTTTCAGTAAAGACACGGCCTCCCGTGGCTCCCCCTCCTATTGTTTTACGCATTTCCATTAGATTCATTTCTTGTACGAGTTGATTTGTTAATTTCATTGTTATTAAAAATTTAGTTAATGTGCTTTGACCCAATTAATTATGTGCTGGGACAATTTTGAGGCGCAAAGATATTTTTAACGTTGTTAAAATCAAGTTAAAACAGAGAATTGATCTTTTTTAATTAACAAAGATTATTTATATAATTGTCGCTTTTAAAATGAAGGGTCTCTATGCTAAGTGATATTTTGAGGGTTCTACTAGGTATTGGTTTAACTGCTTTGCTAGAGATGGGGTGTCAAAAGGAAGTAGCAGTGCCTATTAGAATGAACAGCCCTGTGGATTCTGGGAAGCTTAGCGCTGTAACTGGGGGATATATAGGACGTAATCCAAGTGAAACCAATTGGAAAGACTGTGCAAAAGTAGTAGGGGCTAAAAAATGTGGGAACATATTGCTTAAGCCATCTCTTGGCCATGTGCTGTATGCGAATGGTGTTTATTTTTATAGCCACGGATCAGTAAAAATGGCCCAGATTAAGGATAATGGGTTGAAAAGGGATTTACAAACTTATTTTGGGAATGAAGCGATAAACTTCAGAAAAGTGTATGATCAAGGCGCTAATCTTAATGGTTGGAAAGTGGAACTGCATTACTTTATAAATCTAAGAACAGGAAAAGTATTCGATGTGAAAACGGTTTGGGGAGTTAATGATTATCAAAAAAGCCCATCATATTGGGCTACATATAATAGATACTTGGGTGAGAGTCGAAACTGACTCATCGTCATTCGGCCGGTTTGGGTCGAACTACTCAACGTGTTGATACTATTTTCAGAACAATTTTCTCCCGTAGGATCTAAAAATTAAGCTATCCCTTTCCGCAAACTGTTTTAGTCAGAAAAATCCAAAAACAAATTTATGAACATGTTTTCCAGGGGCATTGTGCTCTTTTTTATTTGTAGTGTATTTTTTATCAGTGGATTAAAGGCACAAGCACAACTAAAGTTAAGTCTGAATGCCACGAAGGTAATAGGCGATACTTGGATCTCTGGGAATGTAGCTATCCCTGCATCGAGCAGCACATCTGTAACAGTAGATCTTTCTTATAGTGGTACTGGTGCATCTTTATTGAACAAGCCACCGATAAAAGTAGTGATCCCTGCAGGAGAGCTAAAAGTTGATTTTGTTATTGATGTGATAAATGTTCCAAGTAGCGATAGAGTCTTAAATATAACGGCGAGTGCTGTGAATTACGCAGCCTCAAGTGCTGTATCAGCTACATTGGTGAGGAATATTCAGCCATCGAAGGCCATTACACTATCAACTACTAGTTACAAGATGCTGGATGACCAGAAAATTAGCATTAAGGTGAAGATTCCAGAAGTTAATCAAGGTTTTGATCCCATTCAAGTAATGCTTTATTATAGTGGTGATGGAGCCTCATTTATTCGTGATACTGGGTATTGGCCTAAGCATACTTCAGTACTGATACAGCCAGGTCGCGATGAAGTTGAATTTCAAATTTATATAAATGATATCGTGGGAGAGAGTGATAAAAAATTGACAATATCAGCTAAGGCTAATGGATATAGCCAGTATTCAAATACGTTAGATATTAAACTACTAAGGACAGAAATTAAATCTTCAACAGGAATACTATCCTTCCCAGATCTTCCTCAAATAAAAGTTGAAAATGGGAAAGTAGTTGCTCATTTAAGTCAAACAACCAAAGCAAGGTCTTCTAATGAGTTAAAGGGGGTGTGGATAGCCTGCAAGTTGGCTGTTGATAGATACATTTTCGATGGCCGGCCATTTTTCTTTTGGGTGCCGTTAGATAATTGTGGCCTTAGGTATCATGCTTATGCGAGCTATAAAATGGATGGTTATGGAGGTTACCTTTTAACAAATAATGAGCAGAAAAATATAAAGTTTGGTGATAAAAAAGGGTATGCGCTAAAAAAGCGGCCAAATTTAGCCCAGAATAAGCCAAACATTTATTTTAATACTTTAGAAAGAGAGTTGTATGAACATTTGGATAATGCTAAACTAGGATTAGCAGCCATTGGTGGACTTAGTCCAACGGGAACTGATATAACGAATTATTTTGGATTTCGCTTAGGTGATGCAAGGCAAGTAGATATGACTAATGTTTCTACTTCGGTGAATGATTTGATTACAAGTAGCACCGAGTTTATTGATAGGGAAAGACTTGCACAAGGGCCAAGTACGGCGGGCTATAGAAAAGCAATAGCTCATTTTTCGCCTCAAATTTTTTATCATTTGGGAGATGCAAATGGGAAACTGGAAAACATAGATATAAAATCATATATATCAGCTGATAAAATTAGTAGTTATATCCGGAGTGTACTTAGTAGTTCCACTAGTTTAATGGAGTACCTGAAAAAATATCCCTTGGTAGATGAACTCAATAATGGTTTTAATGATAGAAAATGTACTGTTCCAGTTGCTCCGCATAAGGTCTGGGATGATGGAACAAATAGAAATATTTGGGAGGTAATGAATGAGAAGCATGGCATTTCTGTGCACAGTTATGCTATTGCTCTATATGATTGCAGAGTAAACTATGGTGATCTAGATAAATATAATGTAGAAAAGGAGTTCTCACTTGTTGAAGAGAAGGATCAATCAGTTATCAATTTATATACTCTACCTATTGCACTTAAACCCACATCTCAACCCACAGTGTCACTGACAGCTACTCGGACAGAGCTAACAGCAGGAAGCTCAACAACAGTTACATTAACATATAACCCGACTGATTCTAGGGCGGTAGGTAAAGTAAGAATCAGATTAGGCTACGAAGGCTCTCAGGCTCATCTGGTTGAAGGTCCCGGAGTTGTAGAGATTGATACAAGAAATAAAGTAGATGGGGGCATAGCAGTCCCATTTGCCATTAATGTTAAGTCCAACTATAATCTTTCAGATCATAAGAAGGTGAAAATCGTTGCCAAGACTTTGGGACAAGATAATCGAGTAGAGCGTTTGGGAGAATTGGTTTTTACACTGAAAAGTGATCAGTATACCATCCGGGAAATGGTTAGCGATGAGCTTGCTTTCCCCGAGTTACCCAAGTTACATTTTGAAAAAAATATGGTTGAGCTTACTTCTAGAGAGAGGATAGTTTCCATGTCTAAAAAAGTACCGGATGGAGTTTTTGTGGAGTGTAAGCTGAAAGCCAGGTTTACTAAAGATGGACAAACGATGCACAAGTATTTATCCACTGATGGACTATATGGTTATGCTGTTGATGTCAAACCAATATATTTCTGGGTCCCACTAAAAAACACCAATTCATTTAGGTATCGTGCAGCGTGTGAATATAAGCTAGGCAATACAGATGTTTTAAGATATCAAGAGGGCTTGAATGTGCAAAATTCATACAGCACTAGAACAAATTATCAGACGTCCAATAATCGATTTGATGAACAGTTTCAAGAAATCCATAGAGAAAATGGGTCTGGAGGTGAGCGCTTGACAACTAGTTCAATTTCTATGCTGGATGAGATCAATGAGGGGAAATCCGGAGGACAGGTTACAGGAACGGCAATAAATTTTAATTTCCCTGGCTATGGAGTCCCTTTTAGTGGGGATTTTTGGACAAACTCCTCGAGGAATAATCATAGAAATCAAACTAAATCCATTACTCATTTTAATAGCAGTATTGCTAGAGCATGGATGGATAGTAAACTTGGATATCGCGTTAATAACAGGCAAGGACAAACATTCACAGAGAGTGAGGGCAGTGATGTAGCCGTTCAGCATAGTAGTAACATCAGTAAAATAGGTCCGTTGGTTCCACATTTTGTAAAAGTGTATGGCTTTGTACAACCCTCGGTCACGTACGCATTGATTGATCCAAGTGATGAAGACTCAGAGTTAAAACTGGAAAGTATCGAGAAATATATTGATTACGATGGTATGGATTTTTTAGGATCTGTCAGACCTAAGAATATAAAAGAATATGTTCAGGAAATTATGAGGCCACCTGCTCCTAATCATATTAATGAAACGTTGAATCATTATTTGGTGAAGTATCCGCAGGTTGTAACTGTAAATAAATCACTTTCAAATATTTATGATGATATCAAAAAAAATAAATCTGTTACTGCGTATACGTTAAATAGTATTGAAGTGGATAGCTATTCTTTTAATATCACTGATTTTAGAGCTCCTTATGGTGCTGTATTTCTCTGTGAGACTTATCCTATAAGTTGTACTTCAATTGCAATAACTCCCACAGTTAGTATTGGGAGTGGTGAGCCATCATTTACATGGGAAGCATCGTCAAGTGCAACTGAGTTTAAGCTGCAGGTTCAGAAGAAAGGGGGTGATTGGACAACATTGATTCTTAATGAAGTGATTATGCGAACCTATAACAGTCAAAATGAGCCAACCCCACCGATTTATAAGGATGATAAATCTGCATATGGTATTGATGAAGTGTATGAAGCCCGTATTCAAGTGAAATGTGGGGCATCTGGTGAATGGTTATCACAGTATTCTCCTATAGTAACATTTGTCCCATTGCCTAAATCGACGTATTCGGTAAATAATATTAAGGGAGAGCAGCAAGCAGATGGTAGCTATGTTATCACATGGGATCCTGTTCCGGGTGCCCAGGGCTATAATGTCCAATATGCTACCACAAGTGAGACCTTTGAAGAAGCTAGAGTGCGTATAAATGCTTTTGGACAAGGGCACCCTTTTGATGAAAAGAGATATAATGGTCCAAAGGGAACTACATTTATTCATCGAAGTGGTGAGGATTTTCGGATCAGGGTTAGTGCTGTTTGCCATAACCATAAAGGACCAATGACAGAAAGCGGGACTTTCCCTGTTTGTCCGGCTGTTTTGGAAAAGCCAACAGTACGTATTAATCAGGATCAGAATCCTGTATTTTCTTGGAAAGTAAGTCCTGTAACTGAGAAAGTAGTTATCCTAATTAAAAAAACAGGGGAGTCTTGGTCTAGTGAAAAGGGAATACTTGCCGTGACGGTGACTAAAGATCCAGGTGTTCCTCTTCCATCAGAAGTTGTGGATGTATTTACAAATTACGATAGAGCAAGCAAGTATGTATTTCGATTAGTAACATATTGTAAAAGTAGTGGTGTTGGAAATAGCTCAGTTGGTGGTGGTGGAAATTTCCCTTTCTCTCTGGGGAATAGTATTAGTCTCGGTAAAGGAAACACCGTTTTTAGTGGAGGAATAGACTACCCCTTTGGAGATGTACCATTTGAATTTGATCATGTAGGGGGAAGGGTATGTGCATCGGCTACCAGTTCTCTGACAATCAATATTGATCATGAAAATAAAGCTGAGTTTGAATGGGAACAGGGGGTTAATTCTATTTTTTATAAAATAGATGTTAGAAAAAAAAGCTCAAAAAAAATATTTAGAACTAATCCCAATATTCAATTTGAGTCTAATATCGATCCGGAGGATCTAACACAGATATATAATGATAGTATCCC
Source organism: Pedobacter sp. (assembly GCA_008015505.1). Classification (GTDB taxonomy): domain Bacteria; phylum Bacteroidota; class Bacteroidia; order Sphingobacteriales; family Sphingobacteriaceae; genus Daejeonella. The sequence goes on along the minus strand of SSFR01000001.1, from coordinate 169,574 downwards.
CTATGGTGTTGGTTCTTATGAAGCTCGAGTACTAGTTAGATGTAGAGAGAATCCAGGTACTTGGTGTCCACTTACTGTATGGGAAAGTTTTAGTGTGACATCGATAAACGATCCGCAAAGGAATACTAATAATGGACCTGAGCGACCAATCGAAGCCTCTCTTTCAATGGTTGATCATAGTTTATCGACCAGTGCCTCAGCATCTTCGGAAACGGAAAGTGCTAGACTTTCACCGGAGCTACTTATTGCTCCAAACCCCGTGAGTAATTATATCTGCTTTTCAATTAAGAATATAGAAAAGCCAATAGAGAAAGGAAAAGCACTTATTCAAGTCCATAATGTTAATACAGGAAGGGTAGTGTATTCCAAAAAATGGCCTCATATTATTCAAAAAGGAGAATCAGTAGTTATTAACGAGAGTCTATTACAGGGGCAATATATATTGGAGGTAGTATTAGATGACCAATGTCGATTAACTAAACAACTGATTAAAGAATAACTTATCTACTAAGGCGGATTAAAGATGTGGAGTAATCGGCTTCTAAAACCCTTTAATTTTATAATGGCTGTAGAAATTTAACTCTTCATAAATACAATTAAAGATTACTTGTCGTTCATGTCCTAAAAACTAAACCAATTAAGAGATGAAAAGCAATTTAAAGTTTGTATTGGGTATGGCACTTGTTACGCTCGTAAATATGGGGTGTAAAAAAGACGCTATTGTGGAGCCTGTTATAACACAAAATACAGCAGCCACAATGTATTTAGTCGGTAATGCGGGCTGGAAGAACCAGAAACCAACAACCAACCAGCAAGGTAAAACCAATAGGAACCAAAATGTGAATAAGCCTTCTGGTCCTAAAGGAGGCAAGTTAGCCAGTGATGAGGTCTATGATGTGATAAATAGAGGTATCCTTGACGGCAAGGTATTTCAACAACAAAATGGTCAAAGAGTTTATCTTGAGAAATTGGACTCAGGAAAATATAACGGGGTCATACTAGATAAGAATGGCCAATTTGTAGATACTATGAAAAGCTGGTCCTCAAGAGAAATGGTTGAAAAGTCAAGAACCGATCATTGGCCTGCTCATATACAGCGAGATCTTAACAATGAGGATTATTACTAGTTGTAATGGACTTTACTGGTCATTTTTAGCTTCATTATTGATGGTGAAGTAATCGAAAAAATTTATGAAAATATCTTTTACCAAAAGACTACTCTTAGTCCTTTTATGTAGTCTATTATTCTGTGCAAGCATTATAAATGTACAAGCACAATCTATTTTAACAGATGGTTTTTTGGCCTTGCCGGAATTACCTAAAATAGGCGTCGGATTTGATTCAAATTTGGCTTTAAAGAAAAAATCGCAAGCAGTTGAAAGGGTATCAGGGTTTTGGATTTTGTGCAGATTAAGCAGGGAGATAGATAGTGGCTTTTTTGGTAACTGGGTTACGTGCACTGTTCCCGATTCGTTGTATTTGTGGATCCCATTAAAAAAAGATAATCCACTACGTTATACGGCTACAGCAGCATATACCAAGCTAGATGAGGTAAGTGTAGGTTATAATCAATCAGTAATAAGAAATGTTCAACTGGTATCTGGATATACTTTAAATCTGTCGGAGCTGAATGAGGCGAATAAACAAAAAAGTGGATATCGTATTGCTGGAGAGGATCTCCTTAAAGCCAAACTTCAACAGTTGGACATCAGGGGTCTTTATGCGGCAAGTAGCCCCGGACTAGATTCGAAACTGAAAAATGCTGAGTTCTTCGGTTTCAAATCTACGGAGGCAGAACCCAATGGTATTGCTAAAAAAAGTGAAGTAGTTACGCATTCTTTAATAGTACAAGGCCCCAATACACCAGGTTTTGTAAAAGATTATGCGATCGTGAGTCCGAAGGTAAGCTATACGCTAGGTGTGTTACCCGGTACAAATCAGCCCATAGACATTGGAGAGTATATTGATTATGATCATAAAAATGATCCTGAGTTCTGTTACAGATACAATCAGGGCTATGGCTATAGATCAAGTATAGAACACTTTATCGCTCACATTTTTTATGTAAAAAATGAGGAAGGTTATTTTGTAGACAAAATAAAATATGATAAAGACTTCTTTTATTGGTACATAAAAAAATTTCCTGATGTATTGAAAGTGAATAAAGATCTTTTAGAGAGCTATGATAGTATAACAAAGGGTTTTCTTGGTAATCAGGTAAGAAATGTTCGAATCAATGAATGTGCTCTTGCTTTGCTTAACTGTGAAATAAATTATAACAATCCAATTATAGTACCTGGGGTTAATCGACCGGTTGATTGTTCTGTTATTACAAAACCAATGGAACAAACTTTTTCAAGTGATGGTTATCCACAGTTTTCTTGGGATGCTCCAGTAAGTGCTACTGATTTTTTATTGGAGATAAAAAAAGAAGGGGAGTCTTGGAATTCAATAGGTAGTACTTCTCAAACAATTTCTAGACCTATTGAGCGGTGGCATTCCAGCGGGTTTGTTAAGGATACCAAGAGCAGTTATAATTTAAGGTCAGCGTATGTGGCTAGGATTTCCCATAAGTGTGGCACGAATAGTGAGTGGATAGCGTCTAGCTCAGAACTTAGATTTATTCCGCATTCATCTGGCTCTTTAATAAGTGGGGAAAATATAGCATTGAGTGCTGATAGTTTGTCGATGATGACAGGTGGTTCGTTAACAATCACATTAAAGTTTGACCCTAAGTATTCCAAATTAACAGCATTAACCAGGACAATACTTCAGCTTTCTTATACAGGGCCTGGATCTGAGTTAATCACGGGGCCATCTACAGTAGTAGTTAATGGTATTAGAGATGAAGTTTCATTTGTGATTAAAACCAGAACAAGTCTTGAGGTTGAGGAGCCCAAGCAATTCAGGATAGGGGTTGCATTTTTAGATAGTAAAGCAGTTCTAGACATATTCCTCAAAAGTGGCAAATATGAAATCCAGGAAGTAAATTATAACGTATTCAAGTTTCCTCCAACGCCTAAAATCGTAGTTAAGAATGGCTTTGTTGATTTCGATTCAATAAAAAGAATAAAAGCGGTATCAGATCAAGCGTTAAGTGGTTTTTTTGTCAAGTGTAAATTGGCTATAAATGGTACTGAAAGAAAGAAAAATATAACAAAGTATATCTCGATAAATAAGATTGATGATTACAGGTCCTCGGCGGAGTCAGTATACTTTTGGATTCCTTTGAAAAAAAATAATCCCTTTAAACTTACCACGATCTCTCAATATAGACTGGGAAAAAACAGGATATTACGTTATAATGAATCATTGCAAACGGATATCGAGCAAGAAGAGTCTAATAGTAACTCTAATAGTAACCAACACTCAAGGGGAAATAGTCGGGATAGTGGGCATGTAGATCAAAACCAAGATAGCTCTTCTTCCACTGATGAACGTAGCAGGACGGAGGGGCAAGATAAGTTTGTTGAGGTTAGGTTTGATTTTCCAAAGCTGATGGCGAGTACTTCAGCAAGTTATGCTCAAAGAGCTTCTCAAAGTATTAGTTCGATAATTAATACAAGTAAAATGTATAATCATTCAGTTAGTTGGAATAGTAACTCATGGAAAGGATCGTCATTTACACAAACAGATAATTTTAATAAACTGAGCCGTCATAAAGAGAATATAAGACAAATTGGGGCGCTTGTTCCCTATTTCCAAAAAGTGTATGCTTATATCGAACCATTCATTGCTTGTTCTTTAGACAGTGATCAAATGGCTCTTATAGAAAACTATGTTGATTATAACCATTTTACTTCATTGGTAGGAAAGAAACCTATAACTATAAAAGAGTGTATTCAATTGATTATGGAAACGGATCAATTTAAACCTCAAAATTTAACCAGTAAACGTCAAGGAAGATTAAATCGTTATGTGAATATGTTTGAACAGATTGAAAAAGCCAATCTATCGAAAATTTATAATACTATAAGTGACTATTTAGATCAACATAAATCCTTCTCGTTAAATCGCATTGAAGTTGCTGATGAGGTTTCAATAGTGCCAATAAATTTTGAAGTTCCATACCATGAAATTTTTGTTTGTGAAACTCATCCTGAAGACTGTGCGAGCCCTATTAATGATAAACCTCATCATCAATTTATTACTTCGGATCTTGGTAGAGTTGCTTCTAGGTTCTCATGGAACGCGCCGGCGAGTGCAACTGAATTTCAGTTTCAAATTCAAAAGGAGGATAAAAATTGGGAAGATAGGTCTTTTCTTTATTCCATTCCGAGAATTTATAATCCTAGCCATAATCAGCCTCTATCAGAGGTGGTATTTGAAGACGCACGCACCCCTTATGCGATATCCAGTACCTATAAAGCTCGGTTTCGACTGAAATGTGGTGTCACTTCAGCATGGTCAGCTTATTCTGATACAATAAAATTTACTTATGCCAGGGGACAGTGCCGGGTAGATATTGGTAGTATCACAGCGACCAAAGTTCAGGATTCTGTAAATTCTTATATAATTACGTGGGATGGTGGGGATAATACTTCAGGCTATTATCTGGAGTATGCTGATCAGAAAGAAGGGCTTGTTGATGCACGTCAACGGCTATCTCCTGGCCCTGGGAAAACTAACCCATTTGATGTGTTAAGGCCAATTCCAAGCTTTGTTTATACTTCAGGAAGTGGTTCATTTTTATTTAAAGTTACTCCTCAGTGTAATGGTATGAGAGGGATAGAAACAGTTAAGGCTTTTAACTTTAGTGAATCGGGAACAGTTAGTAGTCTTGGCGAGTCGAAAACCATGGGCGAGGTTCAGACCTCATGCCCGCCTATTGACGAAGATGGTGACCAAATTGAATCTTATTTTAATGATCAGAACCAATTAACCCTTGAATGGGAAAGCGATTTCTTACATGATCAATATTTGATGAAGATTATAGAAAAAGGCCAATCGTGGGATAATGGATTATATTACAGGATTACGCTTTCTAGGCCGCCTGGGGCTTCTTTACGATATGTTATTGCTGATAAAACATTTTACAAGGGTGATGTTTATATAGTTCGTGTATTTGCAAGATGTACGACCGATTCAAGAGCATGGGGAAAATCTTTTCTTGAGAAAGAGTTTTTAGGCTGTGCTCCTAAAGCTTTATCAATATCAAATCAGACCACTGTAAGTTCTTTTTCTGGGTTTATTGGTGTTGATAGTAAAAAGCTGAATAATACACCGACCACTTATATTGTACCAACTTTGTTGATTCACCCTACTCCTATTTTGGGAGACCAGATTATATTTTCCGTTAAGAATGCTGCCTTGGGGGAAGCTCAAATTGATTTGGTTAACCTTTTGTCTGGTAAGCAAGAGTTATTGGAAAAAAGAATAATTAGCTCGACCAATGAGGTGATCACTATTCATAAAAATCTGAGCAAGGGCTTCTATGTTTTGCGTATGGTATGCCCCAGTGGGCATGTCATCCAACAAAAATTTGAGAAAGAGTAAGATATTTTGTTTTTAATGGCTATTAGAATATCGGTATTGTAATAAATCACTCGAATGGGAAGTTTTGTTTTTTGTATCTATTGTGGCTAGTTAAAATGATATTGTCTCAAGCCTTTTACTTTATAGATAAATCAAATGGTGAAAACTAGTTTAATATTTGTACTAAGAGCAGCTTTGATTATGGTGGCTGCTTGTAAAAAAGAGGTAACGCAACCTTCAATAGAGAAGAAGATACCTATGGTTTCTACTTCTGGGAATGCCGGATTTAAAGGGGAAAAACAAGCTGATAAAAAACAACCACCAGCTAATCAACTAAAGAGGAATGGCCATTTTTATAAGGGCCGGTTTGAGACGAAATATGGTTTAGTAGACGGGGTAAAGTTTTATTCGAAAGATGGAAATACGATTTATCTAGAACAATCAAAGTTAGCGGGTTCTAAGACATATAATATTGTAACGGACAATGGAAGATACTTCAAGAATGAAGTATTGAAAATGGGAATATCAAAGTCTGAAATGTTGGCACATGGGGAAAAAGAAAAATGGCCAGATCATATTATGCATGCTGTGAAGCACCATGAGGGGGATTCTGAGTAATTATGGGTTTGAAAAAGGATGGATTATAATCTCAAATAGTTATCCAAAAGAAAGAACAAAGCAAATATGACTGATGCGATTCCATTGGTTGTGAAAAAAGCACGATTCACTCGAGATAAATCGTCTGGTGCAACTAAATAGTGTTGGTAAACCAATAAGATGATGAAAAGTACTACGCCGCAAACATAAAATGTCCCCAAAGGGATAAAAAACAGAGGCAAGATTATAAATAAGGCAGATAGACCGTGTAAAAAGCTAGAAATCCGTAGTGCTTTCTTTTTACCCACCCATGCGGGGATTGACTGAAGTTTATTTTGTTTATCAAATTCTTCGTCTTGTAAAGCATAAATAATATCAAATCCACTTACCCAGCATAAAACGGTCAATGAAAAAAAGATGGGGGGCAAAGCAAATTGTTCGGCAATCACTAAGTAGGCTCCAATTGGGGCAAGAGATAGACCCAAACCTAAAATCAGGTGGCATAATGGTGTAAAACGTTTAGTATAGCTATAGCCCAATACAACCATTAGCGCAATGGGTGAAAGATAAAAGCACAAACGATTAATTAATGCAGTGCATCCGATTAGAAGGAGGCTATTAGCCAGTGTAAATAACAAAGCACCATTAGCGGAGATTCGCCCAGTTGGAATATCGCGATTAGCTGTTCGTGGGTTTTTAGCATCAATATACCGATCCAAATAACGATTGAACGCCATAGCTGCATTGCGTGCAAAAATCATACATAAAATCATCAAAATCAGTTTGTACCAACTAAATGGGTGTGGTGTGCTTGTAACGGCCAAAAAAAAGCCAATAAAGGCAAAAGGCATGGCAAATAGCGTATGTGCAAAAAGTACAAGTGAAAAATATTTTTTCATAAAGATGAAAACAGTCAAGTGCCAAAGGTATATAGAGCTTGTTTAAAGTTTTTACTTTTGACAAAATAAAGCACATCTTAATTCTAATCTAAAATGGCCCGTCTCAATCTTTTAGAAGAAACACGTTTTGAAAAGCTACCTGTAACGGTTTACTCCAATGAACATGTAGCCTCGAAAAAAGTGGCCCGTCGTATTGCTGATTTAATTATCAGAAAACAAAAGAATAACGAAAAAACAGTACTTGGTTTGGCAACTGGAGCAACGCCCATTAGTGTATATCAAGAATTGGTCCGGTTGCACCGAGAAGAAGGGTTGAGCTTTAAACAAGTAATCACGTTTAACTTAGACGAGTACTATCCGATGAAACCAGCTTCAGCACAAAGTTATGTCAGTTTTATGAAGCAACATCTGTTCGACCATATCGACATTGATATGAACGATGTGCATATTCCTGATGGGACATTAGCTCTGAAAGATATTCCTGCTTTTTGTTTGGAATATGAGCGTCAGATCACAGCACTTGGGGGTATCGATTTACAAATACTGGGTATAGGGCGTACGGGACATATCGGGTTTAATGAACCGGGATCTGCGCCTAACTCAGGCACACGTTTGGTTACCCTTGATGATTTGACACGTCGGGATGCATCACGTGATTTTGGAGGCAAAGCCAATGTGCCGACCAAGGCAATCACCATGGGTATTGGCACTATTTTTAAGGCCCGAGAAGTTATTCTGATGGCTTGGAATACCAAGAAAGCCTCGATCATTAAAAAGGCAGTTGAGGGCGACATCTCTTCGGATGTTCCGGCAACCTATTTACAGCTTTCTGACCAGGTTGAATTTATTTTGGATGAGGATGCTGCATCTGAACTAACGCGATTTAATACACCTTGGTTAGTAAAAGATTGTACTTGGGACGATCAGATGATCAAGAAGGCCGTAATTTGGCTTGCTGGTACGGTGAAAAAGCCTGTGTTGAAACTAACCGAGGAAGATTATAATAACCACGGTATGGCCCAATTGGCTACCCAAAAAGGTCCTGTTTATCATATTAATATTGACATCTTCAGCAAACTTCAGCATACTATTACAGGTTGGCCGGGAGGCAAGGGAAACGCTGATGATAGCCAGCGACCAGAGCGTGCTATGCCCGATAAAAAGAGAGTGATTATTTTTTCTCCCCATCCAGATGATGATGTGATTTCGATGGGAGGCACTTTTATTCGTTTGGTTGATCAAGGACATGAGGTGCATGTGGCTTATCAAACATCAGGAAATACAGCTGTTTGGGATGACGATGCCTTGCGTTTCGTTGAGTTTGTGAAAGATTTTAGCCAGACCCTTGATCTGGATACATCTAAATTAGATGCGGTGTATGACGATATGCGTACCTTCTTAGAAGGTAAGCAGCCTAATGAGGTAGATACGAGAGAGATACAAACAGTAAAAGGTTTAATTCGAAAAGGTGAAGCTATTTCTGGGGCACGTTTTGCAGGGCTTTCTGATGATCATATTCATTTTATGAATCTGCCTTTTTATGAGGTTGGCAAGATCAAACGAAGTGCTGATTTAGAAGATGATATTTGTATGACGATGGACTTGTTGCAACAAATAAAGCCTCATCAGGTATTTGCAGCGGGTGATTTTGCGGATCCTCATGGGACACATAAGCGTTGTTTCGATATCATTCTACATGCTTTGAAACGCCTACAAAAAACAGAAAAATGGACTCAAGACTGCTGGCTATGGATGTATCGTGGTGCATGGCATGAGTTTGAAACGTATGAAATAGAAATGGCTGTTCCACTTTCGCCTCAAGAAGTGGAGAAAAAACGTTTTGCCATTTTTAAGCATCAGTCTCAGAAAGATCGGCCAGTATTTCCGGGGGATGATTCTCGAGAGTTTTGGGTTCGGGCTGAAGAGAGAACTCGAGAGACAGCTAAAGCATACGATAGATTAGGCTTGGCGGAATATGAAGCAATGGAGGCATTTGTACGTTATAAATTCTAAACAGGCTCTTTATAAGGGGTAAGCCCAATAAAGAGTCCGCAGAGCTTTTCAGAGCTCTGCGGACAAAAAGACTTTTGAGAAAATTTCTCTACTATGAGATCATCACGCACCTACTGCTCTGTATCGTTGACGCAATATTGCTGCTGGTATAATACCATCGTCAATAGCAACCGGCATAAAAGGAGTAGGGGGAGCAGTGTGATATTACTCACTGTCAGATTATATAGGTGGTGATACATGGCGGCAACCTCTAACAGCGACGGTTACTGCAATGCTGCCGATAATTACAGTGCAGGGGTCTATTACTCTACCTTGTTCTTGCATTTGCTTAGCATTTAGCTCTTGAACTTGATATGCTTTCAAAGTCAGTTTTTTCATTTTTGCAAAAATTAGCAAACCTATAAATCTATTTTTAAACGAAACGCTTTAAGCAATCGGAAGAATCAAAAAATATGAGTGATTTTTTTGCTCATTAAAAACGCGCTCTTTGGAATAAAGTGAAGATTATGTGAGATTAGAAAATAGAGGGGTCACACTAACAATCCTCGAATTCAAACAAATAAATATTGATAGTTATAAAAATAATGTGACGTAGCACCTGCAATGACGAATAAGTGCCAAACCTCGTGTGTGTGCAGGTATTTGTTTAGTTCTTTGTCTTTGTAATAAAAGATGGTCCCAGCAATATAAAATACACCCCCTATCAGTAGCCACATAATGGCTGATAAAGAAAGTTTTATGGCTACTTGGTCTATTAGCGGGGCGATAAGTGCACCCATGGCAATGTAAATACTTAAGGAAATGCCTTTATGCCGAAGTCGATTAGCGATCTTGAAAGAACATCCAAGCAAGGCGATGGTCCAAATGGTGGCTAGTAAAGTCCATCGTATCCAACCATTGAAGACTAAAAGTATGGTGGGTGTATAGGAGCCTGCTATCATCAAATAAATGGAACAATGATCAGCTTTTTGCCAGGCACGAATCTGCTTTGGTGTCTGGGGATAGCTGTGATAAATGGCGCTCATGCTGAACAGTACAAATGTACATAAGCCATACACTATCGCTGCTGTGAATTGAATGTTTGTGTTTGATTGGTAGAACAAGACAGCTGCTGCTGGTATAGCTAATAGTGCAGGAATGGCATGGGTATAAAAGTTTAATGGTTCTCTTGGGGTTCTCATCTTTGTATTAATTTTCCTCTTGACGGGGTTCTTGGCTTATTTTATCAAAGATTTTGTCTAAACGAGCGACATAATCGCTAGTATCATCCAAAAAAAATTCGAGTTGAGGAACGCTTCTGGCTTGATCTTTAATTTTGGTGCCGAGCTTATAGCGAATCTCACTAGCGTGTGTTTTTATGGTATTCAGGGCAAGTGTGGTATTATCACTATTAAAAAAACTAAGATACACACGAGCTAAACCAAAATCTGGGCTCACTTTTACTTTGGTAATTGTTACCAAAATATTAGGCAATAGGCTTGCAGCCTCTCTCTGGAAAATCTCGGCCAAGTCTTTTTGAATGACTCCGGCAAATTTTTGCTGTCTTTTGCTTTCCATGATTACTTAAATTTAATTGCCGAAAATAAATATTAACTATTAGGCTAGTTTAAAGAGTGCAAAGGTACTAAATTTCAGCAGTAGAAGTAGATGATCAATAAAGCTTGCCGGGGATATGGGTGTATGCTGACCTAGATTGACCCTGTTAGTTATTGCTTCTTCTTTAGTATCTTACGTGGTATTTGATTACTTGTTTGTTAAATTAAAACTAAATATGATAGGGAAACTACTTTATGTTATTGCAATCATTCTAGTAATAGGTTGGCTGATTGGTTTTGTTGGTTTTGGCTTTCATCTTAGAGGGCTTATTCATATACTAATTGTCATAGCAATTATTGCAGTACTACTTCGAATAATTAAAGGAAGATCACCTTTTTAGCTTACTCTTGGGGGCAAAAAATCAAATAAGTGCTGTGCTTTATACGACACCTTCTTCATCCTTGTGATTACTCTTTAAAACCACTCTAAAGGTAGTGCCCTTCCCTAGCTCAGAATCTTTAACAAAAATATGGCCCCGATGGTAATTTTCGACTATACGTTTAGTTAAAGATAATCCCAAACCCCAACCGCGTTTTCTAGTTGTATAACCAGGTTGAAATACCGTATCAAATTTCGATCTAGGTATTCCCTTTCCAGTATCAATTACATCAATAAGAACTTGTTTTTTAGTGGGATTATTAATAATTCGTATATCGATTTTGCCATATCCATTAATTGCATTGGCTGCATTTTTTAGTAGGTTCTCTAAGACCCAGTCAAATAAGGGGATATTGATAAGTGCTTCTACACGTGCATCCCCAGAGACCAAAAATTTGATCTTATCGCTTGCTCTTACCTTGAAGTAGTTAACAAAATCAGTAACTACATCGTATACCAGATGATTTTTTAGAACGGGCTCTGACCCTATTTTAGAAAACCGATCAGCTACCATTTCCAGACGCTTGATATCGTTTTCCATTTCTAGAACTAAGGGCTCCTTTTCAGCGTTGAATTTAGATTTGAGGAGCTCTACCCAGGCCATTAGAGACGATATGGGTGTACCCAGCTGATGTGCTGTTTCTTTTGCCATGCCTACCCAAACAAGGTTCTGTTCTGAGCGTCTGGAAGAACTGAATACCGAATAAGAAATGATCAGAAAAATAGCAATTACGGAGAGCTGTACATAGGGGAAGATACGCAGCTGAGTTAACAATAGGGAATCTTTGTAATACACGTACCATCTCTTTTTCCCTTCCAGTATAATAGGCTGATGCTGCATTTTCATTTCACGTAACTGATCCTTGAAATAAGCTGGATCGTATTTCTTTTTTTTGCTTTCCTCGGTACGAATATTTGTCTTTGTGGAATCTAATCCTCTATAATAGATAATACTGTCGTTTTGGTCAGCAACAATGGCAGGAACAGCTAAGCTATCGCGTATACCATAAATAAAGGTCACATAATCATCGTCCAAATTAGATAGTGCGGCAATATTACTTGTACTTTTTGCCCAAACTTCAGCCCGTGTGTGTTCAGCTTTAGATATGTTTTTCACCAGATAATGAGTATACCAAAGTGATCCTCCAGTAATCAATAAGGCAAAGAAGAATAAGATGAACTTCCAGCGGCGCTTCTGTTTATAGGGATTCATAAGTTTGCCAAATTAAGGAAATTCAGCTGGTATCCCCAGACAGTTATATTTCAAACGCCAAAAACAGCATATTTTTTAAGTACACTGATATGAAGAAGTACATTATGTTTGGCATTCCATAAAATCTAAACAAGATCCATATTAGGAATCCAAAAAAATTAGCGCGTATCTTCTCTGGGTTTATTGCTATTTAATTCGCTAACCTGTTGATTTACAGTGTTTGATGGGATGAAGTTCCCAAATAGTCCCGTAGGTTTAATAAAGGGTTTTGCTTGCCCCCAAGTAAGAAAGTATTTTCCTGTAGGATAAACATTTGCGCAGATATGTTCTCTATTGTAGTCGTAAATGAATGTGATTCCCAGATCACTGATGGAAAAATTAGTTAGGTTTCGGGTTGAGAATCTCCCGCCAAGCTCTCTTTTTACAAAAGAACAGGTTGGATATTCATTAATAAGGGCAAGCTTTTCTTTGACCTCCAACTTTTGCATTTTCTTCAGCTTTGCTACTAGCCCAGATGTATTCATAAAAACGTCACTGGGTTTCACGCGTTCCCCCGTGGTTAAATCAATAACAAATGTATGAAATTCCTCATACAGGTGCCCGAGTATCAATTTCCAGTGAAAAGTGACATCCAAGAAATCATTTTTGTTATAGTTGATTCTATAGTCGTGTAGGCCCTGGCCTTTTCTAGCAAGGAGCTCAAGGTAAGGGAGGGGTGTCCCACCTAAGCTATCTTGTAAATAATAGCGATCTAAAGTAGCTTCTATTTTTTGAGCTAAGAGAGTATCCAACAATCCTTTTACATGTGGATAAATGACTGTAACAGCCTCCCAATCATTTGCTGCAGCATCCCCATCTTCAATAATTGGATCTTGTATGATGGTTTCATCTCGTCTGTAAATGATTTTCTTTGGGCTGATGATTAGATCTTGAGCTAAGCTGGCAGAAATAAAAACAAAAACCCCTGTAATTGTCATAATTATTCCTCTTCCCATATATACAATTTAAGTATTTTTTAGTTCAAAATCAATCTTAATTTTACGATGGATTGGTATTAAAAAAACACGTTATTGCTACCTTTGTCGCATGTCAAAAGTTAGAGTACGATTTGCACCAAGCCCAACTGGGGGCTTGCATCTTGGAGGAGTTCGGACGGCGTTGTTTAATTATTTATTTGCCAAAAAACATCAGGGTGATTTCATATTACGTATTGAGGACACCGATCAATCTCGATATGTAGCTGGTGCCGAACAATATATCATCGATTGTCTTCAGTGGTGTGGACTTAATCCTAGTGAAGGACCAGTTCAGGGAGGGGACTTTGTTCCTTATCGGCAAAGTGAACGTAAAGCAATTTATCGTCGCTATGCAGAGCAGTTGGTGAAGGATGGCTATGCTTACTATGCCTTTGATACCGCTGCTGATTTGGAAGCGCAGCGTGAGCAGATCCCAAATTTTCGATATGGTCATGAAAATCGTCAGACACTGAGAAATTCATTGAGTTTGTCTGTTGATGAAGTAGAGCAGCTTCTGAAGCAGGGTTCTCCTCATGTTATACGCATCAAAATGCCTAGTGATGAAACCGTTACTTTTCATGATTTGATTCGTGGGAAAGTAAGTTTTGAGACCAATTTGGTAGACGATAAAGTACTACTTAAAGCTGATGGTATGCCTACTTATCATTTGGCTGTTGTTGTCGATGACTATCTGATGAAAATTAGCCACGTGTTCAGGGGGGAAGAATGGTTACCATCCTCTCCTGTACATATTCTTCTCTGGGACTATTTGGGTTGGAAAGAGCAAATGCCTGAGTGGGTACATCTTCCATTAATTTTGAAACCTGATGGTCATGGTAAATTAAGCAAACGTGATGGTGATCGCTTGGGATTCCCCGTGTATGCGATGAATTGGAAAGACCCTAAAACAGGTGATCTTACTAAAGGTTTCCGAGAAATGGGATTTTTACCCGAAGCATTTGTCAATATGTTGGCTCTACTTGGTTGGCATGGTCATGGTGACCAAGAGTTATATTCGTTAGCAAAACTGGTTGATCAGTTTTCGATTGATCGGATCAGCAAAGCTGGTGCAAAATTTGATTTTGAAAAAGCCAAATGGTTCAATCATCAATATATTAGACAAGCCTCTCTGTCTGAATTAAAGCCGCAAATTGTAACTTGTTTGAAAGAAAAGGGAATAATAGTCCCAAAGGATCATTATTTAGAACAGGTTATTACACTGGTTCAAGATCGATTAATTTTTTTGCAAGATTTCTGGGACCAAAGCTTTTTCTTTTTTGAACAACCTAAAGTCTATGATTTCGCTGCAGTAAAAACAAACTGGACTAACCATAAATTCGATTTTTTCGAAAAATATATAGCCTATCTAGAAAAAAGCACGTCAGCCAATGCTCAAGAGCTGGAAACTGCGTTTAAATCTATTGCAGCAGAGCAAGGGCTCAAAATAGGTGAGTTAATGCTTCCTCTTCGTATCATGTTAGTAGGAGGTAAATTTGGCCCTGGCGTTTTTGATATTGCCCACACACTGGGTGCAGTAGAGATGATTAGCCGAATTAAAAGAGCAATATCCGAATTAACAAAGTAGCACTCCTGGAGTGTTGCTAAAAAGTCAGTACAAACAAAAACAACAAATTAAATACATGAAAAATTTAGAATTAAAAAGCTGTAATGTCCAAGTACTTACAACGAATGAAATGCATAGCCAATCAGGAGGTGGCATCGCTACTATTCCTCTTGGTATTGCTGCTTCAGTATTGTCTAAAGATAGAAAGCTAGTGATAACAAAAGAAGACATTATAAAGATGAACCAGTATATAAAAAGGCATAGGAATACACATATTATATAGGAACTTAGTGAAAAGACATATTTAATTTCATATAGGAGTGTATGATAAGTTGTGTGTTTGAAGTTTTTTTCTTTTGGAGAGGTTAGATAAAGCATTTTTTTGAAAAGTATAATTTGTCATACATTCTATAGTTAGTATAATAATGAAATAATTAGGTTCAGAATGTTATTTAAACTTATGTGTATAGCGAAAGTAAGTACCCGAAGACTATTAAAATAACACAGGCTAATAATTTAAATTATATGCATATGGAATTATCGAAATTAAATGTTCAGAAGTTTAGTATTCAAGAGATGACTAAATTGGATGGGGGACAGTATTTTAAACCGACTATAGATGGTGTTATATGGGGGGATGAACGTCGCTGGCATCTCAAAAAAGGCATAGATGGTACTCAAAAGCAATATTCTTTCCTTGATCGGGTTTGTAATTTTCTTTTTGGGTGAATCTCTGTTAAGCAGTTGATAGTATATTATCGATTAGAGTGTGGGGGTGAGATTGATTCTTTTTACCCGGATGAAAAAGAAGTACATGAGTAGAGCGGGGGTATGTAGATGATTTGTTTGGGGCAGCCATTATACGTTCAGTTCTAGCAAAACGGGGCAATGATCCGAATGTTTGGCTTCAGCCAGAATTGCTGCTCGTTTTAATTGATCGCTAAGTGCGGTAGTAGCCATATGATAATCGATGCGCCAACCCAAATTTTTATTTCGGGAATTTGCCCTAAAGCTCCACCAGGTATAATGATGAGGCTCCGAATTGAAATGGCGGAAGGTGTCAATAAAGCCACTGTTGATAAATTCGTCCATCCATTCTCGCTCAGCAGGTAAAAAACCGGAAGAGTTTGCATTCGATTTTGGATTATGAATGTCAATCGGGCGGTGACAAATGTTGTAATCGCCAGATATAATGAGCCTAGGATAGTTTGCAACCAGTTTATTAGTGTAGGCCTGGAAATCATCCAAGAAGCGAAACTTGAAATCCTGGCGTTCATCGCCACTTGATCCGGAAGGGAAATAAGCACTCATGACCGAATGGTTTTCAAAGTCGGCGCGAATGATACGTCCTTCTCGGTCGTAATCCCTTATCCCAAAACCATACTCGACATGTTTGGGTGTATGTTTGGTTAGGATGGCCGTACCACTATAGCCTTTTTTCTCCGCGGGATACCAATAATGCTCGTAACCCATCTGCTCCAAAAGCAATAGATCAATTAATTGATCTGGGCTTGCTTTAATTTCTTGTAAACAAACCACATCGGCATCGGTAGCTTGTAGCCAGCCTAGCCAATTTTTACTGATTGCTGAGCGGATGCCATTGACATTGTAGGTGATAATTTTCATAATTAATGAGTAAGCAAATCATCGAAATAATGAATAATCAATGATTTTAAAATCATCTCTTGCTCTGGAAGGGTGTATGCGGGGATGGGTTTGACAAGTTTCCAATGTGGCCATCCATCTTGGTCTAGGCCCTCTAATTCATAGAATCCAAGTGCGCTGAAAAGTCGACAATTGGCGATATGCATCAATTCCTCTTTTTGACGTTTGCTAAATTTTTTTGGACCTTTTCCCAGTTCTTGCACACCGATGAGAAAGAGCATCACTTTTAAATCGGGCTTTTCATGGTCAAATTCAAGTGCAATATGGCTTTGTAAAGCAGCCCATCTTAAATTAATCTCGGCAGGTTTCATTGATGCAAATATACCTGTTACAAATCCTTAAAGCAGATTTGTCTACCACTGAATGATTAAAATTACTCCTTCGGTGCAACATTAAACATCCAGCGAATCCCGAATCGATCTAGGCAAACACCCCAATAACCCCAAAATTCATTGTGTGGTGCGACACATTCCTTGCTATTACCACCTTCTGAAAGCGCATTGTAAAGTTGGTCGGCCTCTTCTTTGGTGTCTAGCTCCAGATTAATAGTTGTGTTATTGCCCACTACCAACTTATGACCCATATTTTCGAGCATATCTGTTCCCATGATTTGAGTGCCTCCTACAATGGGCAAAGCCACGTGCATGACCTTCTTTTTATCTTCTGCTGAAAGTGTAGGTGAGCCTTTAGGGGCGGGCGCATCACCCATTCTAGCAATTGGTGCAGACCAATCGGTTTTAAAAATAGACCGGTAGAAATTAAATGCTTCTTCAGCATTACCCATGAAATTGAGGTATATGGAAACTTTTGCCATTGTTGATTAGGTTATGATGGTTTAAGAAATTTTATTTTTCTTCTAGTCGCTGCTTTAAATCGAGTTTATGTTTCCTGGCTGTATCTATGGCAATGTCGTACCCGGCATCAGCATGTCGGATGACGCCCATGGCAGGGTCATTGTGCAATACGCGTTTGATACGATGTTCGGCTTCGGTTGTTCCATCAGCAACGATTACCATCCCCGCATGGATGGAATAGCCAATTCCTACTCCGCCTCCATGGTGTAAAGAAACCCAGCTAGCCCCTCCAGCGGTATTGATCAGGGCATTGAGGATAGGCCAGTCGGCAATGGCATCCGAACCATCTTTCATGGCTTCGGTTTCTCGGTTGGGGGAAGCTACAGAGCCAGTATCCAAATGATCACGACCAATCACAAGAGGAGCCTTTACCTTTTTGTCGGCAACAAGTTTATTGAATGCTAGTCCTGCTTTTTCACGATCGCTTTGGCCAAGCCAGCAAATCCTAGCTGGTAACCCTTGGAATGCAATTCGTTCTTGAGCCATTTTGATCCAACGATGTAAGCTTTTGTCCGCTGGGAAAAGTTGCAAAATGAGCTGGTCCGTTTCATAAATATCCTGTGGGTCACCACTTAAAGCAGCCCAGCGAAAAGGACCCTTACCCTCACAAAATAGTGGGCGAATGTAGGCAGGAACAAATCCAGGGAAGTCGAATGCATGGGTTACACCAGCTTCTAAGGCCCTTCCGCGTAGATTATTGCCATAATCAAATGTAATAGCGCCTCGTTTTTGTAATTCGAGCATTTGCTGAACATGTTTAGCCATGGTTGCATACGAGCGTTTGGTATAATCTGCAGGATTTTGATCACGGAATATCTTCGCTTGTTCGACGCTTAATCCTTCAGGGAAATAACCCACCAGTGGATCATGAGCCGAGGTTTGGTCTGTCAAGGTATCTGGAGTATCGTCGCGATCGATCAGGCGTTGTAACAACTCAACAGCATTGCAAACTACTCCTATTGAGTGTGCTTTTCCTTCTTTTTTGTATTGTAATGCCTTATCAATAGCGGCATCGATATCAAATGCTATTTCGTCGATGTAGCGTGTTTCTAGCCGTTTGCGAATACGCCACTCTTCCACTTCAGCAGCTAAGCACACCCCTTCATTCATGGTAATGGCTAGTGGTTGAGCTCCTCCCATTCCACCTAGGCCGGCAGTTACCGAAAGAGTTCTTTTAAGAGTTCCGCCAAAATGTTGCCGAGCAATCTCTGCAAAGGTTTCGTAAGTTCCCTGAACAATTCCTTGGGAGCCAATATAGATCCATGATCCAGCGGTCATTTGTCCGTACATTATCAGGCCTTTATGCTCGAGCTCATCAAAATGTTGCTGGGTAGCCCATTTAGGCACTAATTGAGAGTTGGATATCAAAACGCGTGGAGCATCTATATGAGTAGGCAAAATACCCACTGCTTTGCCCGATTGAATCAGTAGGGTTTCGTCATTTTCTAAATCACGAAGTGCTTTAATAATTAATTCTAATGCTTCAGGATTACGGGCTGCTTTCCCCCGACCTCCATATACAATGAGCTCTTCAGGACGTTCGGCAACTGCCGGATCAAGATTATTCAAAAGCATGCGAAGGGCCGCTTCTTGTATCCATCCTTTGCAAGAGAGGTTATTGCCAATCGGTGTATTTCGAATGGATAGATTAAGCGCGTTTGTTTTCATGAAAATTATAGCTTAAATAATATAGCCTGTTTAAAATTTATTTGATTTTATTCTTATGTGTTTTTTGGGCTCCAACTTCGTTGGATTTTTTCGCCATAGAAGCCCCGCGCCACGGCTCCAAAATCAGCTTCGTTTCGCTCAAAAATACCCTATAATAATTTCATAAAGTAAAATTTAAACAGACTTATAAATTTGCTCCACATTTTTAAAGCGTTGATTCGAAGGTACAGAGAAATTTTAATTGTCGTTGGAGTATGTGAGGGGGGATAAATGCTTGATAAATACCTGTTTTTAATTAATTTAATCTATTTTGAGTTAATGCTATTTATTCATAAACTTGTGATCGTAGCCAAATACCGGCCTTTTCAGTCCTAACTTAATCTGTATCCTAAATGAAGCTTAAAATACGCCTTCTTATTGCACTTGTTTTCATTGTGCATGTCTATGCCTCTGCAGCGACTATTCAATTTGCCGGCAAAGTCATCGATGAGCAGACAAAAAATGGAATAACTGGAGCTATTGTGAGTATTCCTGATCTACGTTTGTCGATGATAACGGATGAAAATGGGGACTTTATTTTTGATCGTATTCCACGTAAAGGACGCGTACTTGTGGAGGTGACGTTTTTGGGTTATAAAACACTGACCCAAATGGTGGACTTGGGCGGTACCTCTCCCTTTGAATTTGCTTTGTCTCGGAGTACTATTGAGATGAAAGAAGCAATTGTGATAGGCACTCCTTTTCGTTCTATTGGTAAGAAGAATAGTACTTCTGTGGATGTCGTTTCTCGTGAAGAATTGGTAGCTAAGCCTTCGGGAAATATTATTGATGCAATTTCACATGTTCCTGGTGTATCGCAGATCACAACGGGGAATGCTGTTTCTAAGCCAGTTATTCGTGGATTGAGCTATAATCGAGTAGTTACTGTGGTTAATGGAGTCAAACAAGAAGAAAATCAGTTTGGGGATGAGCATGGTATTGGAATTGATCAGTATAGTGCAGGACGAGTGGAGATATTACGTGGTGCGGCTAGTTTACTCTATGGATCGGATGCGCTGGGGGGAGTAATCAATATAGTGGATCCTATACCAGTTCCAGATGCTGAAGGGCGTATGCATGCCGAGTTGGTGTCCAATTATAGTACCAATAATGGGCTTTTTGCCAATTCGCTGATGCTTTATGAAAATCAGAATAACTTTACTTACCGTGTTCATGGAACCTATAAAAATGCATTTTCATTTAGGACTCCACTGGGTTATTATCCCAATTCGGGTTATCGAGAAACAAATCTCGATGGTCAGGTAGGAGTTACTAGACCTTGGGGCTATATGCATATCGATTTCTCCACTTTTCATACGAAAATAGGTTTCTATGATCCAGAAAATATTAATGCAAATGGGATTTATACCGATGGTTCTGGAGGTATTTTTTCTAATGCAGATTTTACAAATCGTGTGGTGGGTTTTCCTCAACAAGATGTTCGTCATACGAAAATATCCCTGAATGGAAATATCCAGTTGGGACTAGGAAAGCTTAAGTCAGTAGTAGGGTATCAGCAAGATATACGTCGCGAAATAGCCAATGGTGTCTCTTCACCCGATTTGTTTCTTGATTTGAGTACTTATAATTATGATCTTAAATATTATTTCCCTGAAAAAAATGGCTGGGAGCCTGTGATTGGGGCTTCAGGGGTATTTCAATATGGAGATAATACGAGTAAGAAGGGGACTTTTACGGTGATCCCGAGCTATCGGTCTAGTGAAGTAGGAGTTTTTAGCTACCTTAAAAAAACGTGGCTTAATACGACGGTTAATGGAGGTATCAGGTGGGATTATCGCTCATTAGATGGTCTGCAATACTTGAACTCAATTGGCACTCAAATCTACCCGGCATTCAACAATATTTTTTATAATCTAAGCGGAGCTTTGGGCTTCACTCGGGAATTTGGAAAAAATCTCAGTTTTAAAGCAAATGCTGGAACTGCTTTTCGTGGGCCAAATATTGCAGAACTTGCTTCTAATGGTGTGCATGAGGGAACTTTTAGATATGAGATTGGCAATCCCAACTTGATCCCAGAACAAAGCTATCAAGCGGACGCTTCTTTTTCCTATGATTCAGATCACTTGAATGCTAGTTTGGGTGGGTTTTTAAATTATATCAATAACTATATTTATTACGCGAATACAAACCAAGAAACCAGATTGGTGAATGGGGTGGCTATTCCCGTATATCGATTTACTCAAAATGATGCTGCTTTGCATGGGGTAGAGGCATCTCTTATTTTGCATCCACTATCTTATATTCACTTTGAAAATTCGTTTTCATATGTATTTGCAAAAAATAGAACACTTGACAGGCCATTGCCATTCATTCCTGCTGCTGCTTTGCGAAATGAGTTAAAGTTTGAGCCTAATATTAAAGGGTTAACGAAGTCATATATTTCGATTGGCTTGGATAGCTATTTTAATCAAAGTAGAGTAGACGACGCTTTTGAAACCTCAACACAGGGCTATAGTCTAATCAATATGGGTTTAGGTACGACCATACAAATTAAAAGACAGCAATTAACGCTATATATAGCAGCTAAAAATTTAGGAGACAAGCAATATTATGATCATTTGAGTCGTCTTAAGCCGGGTCGTTTAGATATATCACGTCCTAGTTTGGGCGTTTTTAATCCGGGTAGAAATATCACATTTGGTATATTCATGCCATTGAGTATTAAGAGGTGGTAAACTCGTTGTGTAGGTTCTTGAAATAGATTACGAAAAAAGTAAACTTTTTCTTACATTTGCAGGGCCATAGGAGAGGGAACAATGTGTTCCCTCTTTTTTTTACCTTAATTTTTGAAATTACCAGGTTGACATATGTGTATCGAGGAGCGCGTTCAGCGGTTAGTTGAAGAAAAAATACAAGATCGAACAGATTTGTTCTTGGTAGATATTAAAATGTATGCAGATGGCCGATTGATCATTTTGATTGATGGCGATAATGGGGTTGATATTAAAGATTGTGTGGCAATAAGCAGGCATGTGGGATTTCATCTTGAGGAAGAGAATGCCATTGATCAAGCATATAATCTGGAAGTGTCCTCACCGGGGATTGATACCCCTTTGAGTTCTTTAAGACAGTATAATAAGAATTTAAATCGTATGCTTAGTGTTAGCCTAAAAGATCAGCATAGGTATGAGGGTAAATTAGTAGCGATTAACGAGACGGGAATTAAACTCGTTGTAAATAGCAAGAAAAAGGGACAAAAAGCTCATCTGGTTGAGCATGATATTCTTTTTGATCAAATAGCAGAAACTAAGGTTTTAATTTCATTTATTAAGAGAAATGAGCAATATTAATTTAATCGATTCATTCCAGGAGTTTAAAGACTTTAAAAATATTGACAGGCCTACAGTGATCAGTGTCTTGGAGGAGGTTTTCCGAAGCATGTTGCGTAAGCGATTTGGCACGGATGAAAACTGTGATATTATAGTCAATCCGGATAATGGAGACTTAGAAATTTGGCGCACGAGAATTGTGGTAGCAGATGAGTTTTCCGAAGATGATGATTTAGAAATAGAGTTGGCCGAAGCTAGGAAGGTAGATGAGGACTTGGAGATTGGGGATGATTTTATTGAGCAGATTACCTTAGAGAGTTTTGGTCGCAGAGCGATTTTAGCTGCTCGTCAAACTTTGGTGTCTAAAATTCTTGAGCTGGAGAAGGACAATATCTTCAAAAAATATAAAGACCGTGAAGGAGAGATTGTAACGGGTGAGGTTTATCAGGTTTGGAAGAAAGAGGCACTTATTTTGGACGACGAAGGTAATGAGCTCCTTTTACCCAAAACGGAGCAAATTCCTGCAGATTACTTCAAAAAAGGAGATACTGTACGTGCAGTAATTGAAAAAGTAGACATGGTCAATAATAATCCAAAAATTATCATTTCGCGAACTTCGCCTAAGTTTTTACAACGTTTGTTTGAGATGGAAGTTCCGGAGATTTTTGACGGACTGATTACTATTAAAAAAATTGTTCGTGAGCCTGGGGAGCGTGCTAAAATTGCTGTAGAGTCTTATGATGATCGTATTGATCCTGTGGGGGCTTGTGTTGGGATGAAGGGGTCGCGTATTCATGGGATTGTTCGCGAGTTGAAAAATGAAAATATTGATGTCATTAATTTTACAAATAATGCGTCGCTCTATATTCAGCGCGCGTTAAGTCCGGCAAAAATTACAACTATCAAACTGGATGATCAAGAAAAGCGTGCAGCAGTATATCTCAAGCCAGACCAGGTTTCTTTGGCTATTGGCCGTGGCGGTCAGAATATTAAGCTTGCAGGCCGATTAACAGGCTATGAGATTGATGTATACCGTGAATCTGTTAATGATGATGAAGATGTAGATATCGATGAATTCTCTGATGAAATTGAAGATTGGGTAATCGATGAATTAAAACGTATTGGGTTAGATACGGCTAAATCAGTGCTAGATCTTTCTGTAGATGAGTTGGTCAAGCGTACCGATTTAGAAGAGGGCACTGTAAAGGAAGTAATGGAGATCTTGCGATCAGAATTTGAATAAAGAGAAAGCAAGCTGCTATTATCAGAACATATAGTGTACTTTTGTATTAAATATTGAGGTAAAAGAATACATGTCAGAGGGTAAAAACACGAATTTACTTAAAGCTGCGAAGGAGTTGAATATTGGCTTGTCCACCGCGGTCGATTTTTTGGGAAAGAAGGGCTTCTCGATCGAGGCACGGCCAACTACCAAGCTTACGGACGAGATGTATCATGTCCTATTGAAGGAATTTCAAGGAGATAAGATCGTCAAGGAAGAGGCTAGGCAAATTGTCATTGGAAAAATCCGTCGTGAAGAGTCTGCTATTCTTCCTGAAAAGGAGGAACCTCGACATATTAAAGAAGCTGATCAAGAAGAAGTTTTAATTAAAAATGTCAACCCGCCTCTTCCCTCTCCCCCCTCTCCTACCACGGTAACATCAACGTCGCGGGAAGCACTTATAACTGAGGATGTGGTAGAAGAGCAATATAAAGGAGAAGATATTCAATTACCAGGGGTGAAAGTAGTTGGAAAGATTGATTTATCTGAACTAAACACTAGAACTAGGCCAGATAAAAAAGTAGTTCAAAAACTTCCTGAACCGATAGTTGAGCCCCCTGCTTTTATTGAGTCTCCAATTGTTCCAGTTATTGCGCACAAAGAGGAAGAGAAACCTGTAGTATTTGAACAGGAGCAGGAGAAAGTAACAGAAAAACCACAGGAACAAGCGCCAGCTGTTATTCCGGAATCAGCACCTGCCTCGAATACGGTAGAACCCCCAGTAGCTCCAGCTAAATTAGAAAATGAGGTGATCCGTGCTCGGGCAAATCGTTTGGCAGGCCCTAATGTAGTCGGTCGGATAGAGTTACCGGTTACACCACAACGAAAAGGAGGACAGCCAATCGCTTCTTCGTCTAATGTTGGTGGACTTGATCAAAGGCGCAAGCGTAAGCGAAAAGATAATCCCCCTGGAGGAGGGACTGTAGATAATCGTCCGGATTCAGCGTCTCAGTCTGCAACAAATCAGGTTCAGGGTGCTCGTCCTGGTTTCAGAAATAAACATGATTTTTCTTCTAATAGAGGGGGACAGTCTGGCTATCGTCCTGATTTTAGAAATAAATCACGTGTTCCTGAAGCACCTAAAGTAGAACCTACTGATAAAGAAATACAGGATCAAATTAAGGCCACACTTGCCCGTTTGAGTGGGGCAGGTAAGTCTGGTAAATTTGCGCAAAGAGCAAAACTTCGCCGTCAAAAAAGAGATGATGTAGCACATACAGCTGAAGAAGCTGCAATGGAGCGCGAATTGCAATCCAAAATTTTGAAGGTGACGGAGTTTGTTACTGCAAACGAGCTAGCAAGCATGTTAAACGTGTCGGTTACACAAGTGATTTCTACTTGTATGAGTTTGGGGATGTTTGTGTCAATCAATCAACGTTTGGATGCTGAAGCACTAGCTATTGTGGCTGATGAGTTTGGTTATGAAGTGGAGTTCGTTAAGCCTGAAGATGAAGAATCGGCTACACTGGAGGGAGAAGATAAACCAGAAGATTTATTACCTAGAGCTCCGATTGTGACGGTTATGGGGCACGTAGACCATGGTAAAACATCTTTGCTGGATTTTATTCGCAAAACAAATGTGATTGCAGGTGAAGCTGGTGGAATTACTCAGCATATTGGGGCTTATGAAGTGAGTTTAGAAAATGGGCGTAAAATCACTTTTCTAGATACCCCAGGTCACGAAGCCTTTACGGCTATGCGTGCTAGGGGGGCTAAGGTAACCGATATTGCCATTATTGTGATTGCAGCTGATGATAGTGTCATGCCACAAACCAGAGAAGCCATTAA
Source organism: Pedobacter sp. (assembly GCA_008015505.1). GTDB lineage: Bacteria > Bacteroidota > Bacteroidia > Sphingobacteriales > Sphingobacteriaceae > Daejeonella. Next base: position 144,237 of record SSFR01000001.1, on the reverse strand, counting down.
TCATGCTCAGGCTGCAGGCGTTCCTATCGTTTTTGCTTTTAGTAAAATAGATAAACCAGGGGCTAATACCGACAAAATTCGTGAGCAATTATCTGCGATGAATATTTTGGTGGAGGACTGGGGGGGCAAGTATCAAAGTCAGGAGATATCTGGTAAAACAGGCTTGGGTGTTGATATGTTGCTAGAAAAGGTATTACTTGAGGCCGATTTGCTGGAATTAAAAGCGAATCCTAACAAACGAGCTGTCGGTACGATTATCGAGGCAGCATTGGATAAAGGACGAGGTATTGTAACTACGGTGCTCATTCAGGGAGGTACCTTGCGTGTAGGTGATCCGATTTTAGCTGGATGTTATAGTGGTAGAGTAAAAGCTTTACATAATGAGCGTGGACTAAAAATAGATTATGCGGGGCCTGCAACCCCAGTTCAGGTGTTGGGTATGCAAGGTGCACCTACATCAGGGGATCGATTTAATGTACTAGAGAGTGAGGTTGAGGCACGTGAAATAGCCAATAAACGCTTGCAGCTGCAGCGTGAACAAGGATTACGTACGCAGAAACATATTACTTTGGATGAAATTGGTCGTCGTTTGGCGATCGGTAGTTTTAAAGAGCTCAACGTCATTGTGAAAGGTGATGTAGATGGATCGATTGAGGCCTTATCTGATTCTTTACTTAAACTGTCAACAGAGCAGATACAGGTTAACATTATTCATAAATCGGTTGGTCAGATTTCTGAGTCGGATGTTTTGTTAGCCTCTGCCTCCGATGCCATTATTATTGGCTTTCAAGTGCGACCATCTGTAGGAGCGCGTAAATTGGCTGAGCAAGAACAGATCGACATCCGCTTGTACTCGATTATTTATGATGCGATTAATGAGGTGAAAGCAGCGATGGAGGGTATGTTAGCTCCTGAGTTTGAAGAAAAGATCACATCGAATGTGGAGATTAGGGAAGTATTTAAGATATCTAAAGTAGGCACTGTTGCTGGATGTATGGTATTGGATGGTAAAATCACTCGGAATAGCAAAATTCGCATAGTTCGTGATGGAGTAGTGATTTATACAGGTGAATTGGCTTCGTTGAAACGCTTTAAGGAAGATGTAAAAGAAGTTTCATCTGGTTATGAGTGTGGATTAAATATTCAGAACTTTAATAATATTGAAGTAGGTGATATCATTGAGTCGTACGAGCAGGTCGAAGTGAAGCGTAAGCTATAAGGGTTGTGAGATAATGTAGAAAAGAGCCTCTTCGGATTTAACGGAAAGGCTCTTTTTGTTAAAAATTAGTTATTTCAAGTGCAAATGACGGGTGTGAGTAGCTTGATATACAAATCAATTCCTTGTTTAATTTCATCTATATAAATAAACTCATCAGCCATATGTGAGCGGGCTGAATCTCCTGGTCCAATTTTTAGTGATGGGATGTCTAATAATGCTTGATCACTTGTAGTGGGCGATCCATATGTTTTTCTTCCTAGGGCAATGCCTGACTGAACGATGGGATGCTCCTTGTTAATAGATGAGGGCTTTAAGCGAGTTGATCGTGGGATGACTTCGCACCTGACATGATTTCGAATAATCTTTAATATTTCCTCATTCCGATAGGAATTAGTTACTCGGACATCAACGGTGAATTTACAAGTAGCTGGAATAACATTGTGTTGTGATCCCCCTTCGATCATGGTTACATTCATTTTGATACGTCCAAATAAGTCCGATTGCTTGGCAAACACATATGTTCTGAACCATTCAATATCTTTTATGGCATGGTAGATGGCATTATCTCCTTCTTCTCGGGCAGCATGACCAGATTTGCCATGCGCAATGCAGTCTAGTACCAATAGTCCGCGTTCAGCGATGGCTAGATCCATTAGAGTGGGTTCTCCAACGATAGCAAAATCAAGGTCTCCAAGATTAGGGAGGATAGATTCTAGACCATGTTCACCTGATATTTCTTCTTCGGCTGTTGCAGCTAAACATAGATTGTATCTGAGATCTTTTCGATCATAAAAATGTAGGAAAGTTGCCAGGAGCGAAACCAAACAGCCTCCTGCATCGTTACTGCCGAGACCATATAGTTTCCCGTCCTCGGTATCAGCTATAAAAGGATTCCGTTGATATGCAGAATTGGGCTTTACAGTATCATGATGTGAGTTTAAAAGAATGGTGGGTTTATTAGGATCAATATGTCGATTATAAGCCCAAATATTGTTTCTGTGTCGATGGGTTCGGATCGCCCTTTTCTGTAAAAACTGTTCGATGAGATCTGCTGTTACTCCTTCCTCTTTACTAAAGGATGGGGTTTGAATCAGTTCTTTTAATAGATCGATGCTACCCTGTACAAGTGTTTCATCCATCGTTATTACTCCTTTACGTATAGGCCCCCCGCTCTTGTTGCCGAAAGCTTAATTCCTTTGATCAGTGAAGAGCTGAAGCCGTGATGTTCCATTTCATTTAATCCGGCAATGGTGCAGCCATTGGGAGAGGTTACTTTATCAATTTCATGTTCCGGATGATTATGCAACTGTAATAATAAGTCGGCAGCACCTTTAGCTGTTTGAGCGGCCATGTGAAGAGCTTCGCTGGCATGAAAGCCAATTTCAATGCCCCCTTGTGAGGCCGCTCGAATCGCTCGTAAAAAGAAGGCGATACCGCAGGCACATAATGCGGTAGCAGAGATCATCAGTTCTTCATTGATCTTCATGACAGATCCAACGGTTTCAAATAGTTCAGTCACTATTTTTATATGTTTTGGACTAGCATTATCACTTGCAAAACAGGTCATCGATTGACCAATGGAAATAGCGGTGTTGGGCATGGCGCGGATGATAGGTATCTGATCCCCTAATTGATTTGCAATATCTTGACAGGAAACCCCTGAGACAACCGAAATAATAAGATGTTTCTTGGGATCAATGGCTTTTTTAATCTGTTGTAGTAATTGATTGAATTGTTGGGGTAAAACGGCAAGAATAATAACAGAAGCTTCTTTAACTGCTGAAATATTCTGATCCGTTACTTGATATCCTTGTTCGGTAAGTTCAGTAAGATGACGCAAATTGCGTCGTGTAAGGGTGATTTGACTGGCCTTGCAATATTTTGCCTTGACTAATCCTTTGGCCAGAGCCATACCGATATTACCACTGCCTAATATGGCGATCTTGTTTTCAGTTGATTTCATGGTTCATTTGATTAGTTTAGTCCCAAAAGAAGTATGTCCCACCTGGTCAAGCTCAGTTGCCAGGCCAATGTAAACTACTTTTACGCCATTAAAAATGGCTTCAAAGGCATTTTGTAGTTTGGGGATCATCCCATCAGCAATGAGCCCTTGCGCTTTCAGTGATTTAAATTGCGCGGCATCTATTTCCGGGATAAGTGATTTTTCAGAATCTATATCGCGTAATACACCTTTTTTGTCGAAGCAATAGATTAGCGCAGTTTCATAGTGATCTGATAAAGCCACAGCTAATGCCGAGGCAATGGTGTCGGCATTGGTGTTTAACAGTTGTCCCTGACCGTCATGGGTAATTGCCGAGAATACAGGTACTAAGCCCACTTTTAGTAGCTGATCAATTGGTTCCAGGTGAACAGATTGTCTAGTTAAATCGCCCACAAAGCCATAATCAAATTCTTGAATAGGGCGTTTGATAGCCTGGATACTATTGCTATCTGCCCCACTTAAGCCAATGGCATTACATCCAATCGCTTGTAGCTGGGCAACGATGTTTTTGTTGATTAAACCGGCATAAACCATAGTGACTACACGTAGGCTTTCTAGATCAGTTACGCGGCGTCCCTGAATGAGGTTGGTTTCAATACCAAGTTTATGGGCAATTTGGGTGGCAATTTTCCCACCGCCATGGACTATTATTTTTAGTCCCTCCAGACCAACAAATGCTTTTAAGAATTGATGTAAGTTTTCTGAATGATCAATGACATGGCCCCCAATCTTGATCACATAAAGTTTTTGTTTGTGGACTGGATTCTTCATGCTAATGCTTGTAATAGTTCTTTTAATACAGCCTGTGCAGCCCAGACCCGGTTTGCAGCTTGAGGGATCACCAGAGAATTAGGCCCATCTAAAATTTCAGACGATAGTTCTAAATCTCTACGAACGGGCAAACAGTGCATGACCCCAGCTTGATTAGTTAGCTCAAGGTGTTGATTACTTAGCATCCATTCTTCAGCGCCAGAAAGTATTCCCCCATAATGATGATAGCTTGACCAATTTTTTACATATACAAAATCGGCTTCTTGCAATGCTTCTTTCTGATCGTATTCGATATGAGCACCGCGTGTAAATGCTTCTGCTAGTTCGTAACCCTTGGGCTGAGTGATGATGAAATGAATTAAACCTTGAGCTTGTGCCTCACACATCCATTCAGCAAATGAATTGGGTACGGCTTGTGGTAAGCCTTTCACGTGTGGTGCCCAGGTTAGTACGACTTTTGGTTTGGCTAATTTTTTATGTTCTTGGATAGTGATTAAATCGGCCAAGCTTTGTAAAGGATGACGTGTCGCACTCTCTAAACTGATAACAGGAACACCGCAAAATTGAACGAACTTGTTGAATAGCTCTTCGCTGTAATCTTCTTCACGATTCTGTAGTTTGGGGAAGCAGCGTAGACCTAGAATATCACAATATTGTCCCATTACGGCGGCGGCCTCTCGAATATGCTCAGCTGAACTTCCATTCATCACTACGCCATCTTTAGTTTCTAAGGCCCAGCCTTCTTTGTCCATATTCATCACCATAACCTGCATGCCCAGGTTTAGTGCGGCCTTCTGTGTGCTTAAGCGAGTTCGTAGACTTGGATTTAGGAAAACTAAACCTAGGGTTTTGTGTTTGCCTAATTGCTTGTATACTAAGGGATCCTTTTTCAAGGTCAACCCTAGTTCAACTAAGTTTTGGATACTGGGCACATCATTTACTGAAGAAAATAGTTTCATATGTGTGGTATTGGATTTGATCAGAGGCTTGGAACAAACTGCTGATTGAGGTCATGAATAAAAGTTAAAATTTCTTCCCTCCCTTGCCCGGTTTCGGCTGATGAGATAAAATGCATGGGCACTTCTTCAAAAGTACTTAGTAAAGCTGTTCTAAATGCAGCAATATGCTTGTCTGTTTGAAGTTTAGACTGCTTGTCAGCCTTGGTAAATACAAGCAAAAAAGGAACACCAGTTTCACCTAGCCAAGAACAAAAATCTAGATCCAATTTTTGAGGAGTAAGGCGGCAATCGATCAAGACAAAGACACATTGTAAGTTTTGCCGATGAAGTAAATAGTAGCGGATAAACTTTTCCCAAGCGCTCCGATTCGTTTGAGAGGTTTTGGCATAACCATAGCCTGGTAAATCAACCAGTTGCCAATTTTCATTGATTAGAAAATGATTAATTAATTGTGTTTTTCCTGGTTTCTGCGATGTTTTTGCTAGGCCCTTTTTTTGCACAAGCATATTGATTAAAGATGATTTACCTACATTCGATCGGCCGATAAAGGCATACTCGGGTAATGTTGGAGGAGGGAGTTTGTCGGTACGGGTATTGCTGCATTGAAATTGGGCGCTTTTAATAATCATGTACAAAGGTAAACAAGATTGATTGAAAGCACTGTGTATCAGTTTTTTTGTGGCTTATTGGCGAATTATTTAGTTTACTTTCTGTCGTTATAGTAAAACAAACAGCAGCCCTCTACTCAAGCTCAATGCTTTAGAGCCGCTATTTGTTTTCTATTTTTGTAGTTCATGGATATTCCATCAAGAATTGGGATACTTTAGCACGTTTCAGGAAAGTTAATACACTTATTATTATTAGTTCTCTGAGGACAACGTATTGCTCCAACAACTCCAGCAGTTACAGAGGTCACTGCTAAGCCTGCTACGAATATTCCTAGACCAATTATTAAGAATGATCCGCCTGTTTGATCGATTAATTCCTGAGTACTTAAAGACTTAAGCCCCAAAACGTCTAACTCTAATTTTTTCATAGTTTTAATTGTTTTAATTTCTTGAAAATTACCTTAAGTGTTGTTTTTTGAAATAAAACTTAACTAATGATTAATTATTGTTCTTTATTTTATTTTTTGATAAATATGATGCTGAATAATGGTTTGTTGGCGAAATAATATTTTTACCAAAATGCCGTAATTCTCCTTATCTTGAATTTAGATTATAGCATCTTAAAACTTGTGTGGAGAATATATTTTTTCTTGCTCTTTTGTTTGTATTCTTACAGTTGTTGGGGGCAATCGTCTCAGGGATGTATTATTCCAACTATCAATTCTAATTTTGAGGAGCCTGTAATTAGGGGTTCGATGGAATTAGTAGATACAAGCAGGGTTCCGGGTTGGCATGTTGCTACTGGACAGTCGCGTGTCCAAATATGGCAGTCAAATACTGTTGATAAGTTTACCAATAAACGTACGCCTGCTTACGCCGGCAATCAGTTTATTGAGCTAAATGCCATGTCCATATCCAAAATTTATCAAGATTTTAGTACACCAAGTCCTACTATTTTTACGATCCATTTTGCCCATCGTGGAAGATTAGGCACGGATATCTGCCGAGTTTATGCCGGCCGGCCCGGTGGGGCCACAACCACTATTATAGAAGCCTCTGATGGAAATATGGCATGGGGGCTTTACAACGCCTCCTATATTGTTCCGGCTGGACAAACAACTACTCGGTTTACTTTTCAGGCATTAAATACGATAAAGCTAGATTCTGTCAGCAAGCGTCAATCTATGGGGAGTTTTCTTGACGATATTGAAATTACTGCTAATAATGGGATCATAGGTAGTAATCAATTAGCTGCGCCGTGTTTGTCGAGTGAAGTTCAAGTTCCAGTGGGTGGGGTTGGTACATGGCTTCAAGATCCTCATAATCCATCAGAGACGAGGGCTAATTTAGCTTCTAATGGGACTGACAATATAACAAGCATCAGTGGATTTAAAGTTTCTGGCGTGTATCGATATGTATGGAAAACAGCTTACTGTAAAAGCCCACTAACAATTACGGTTAGTGGTGGTGGTTTAGAAAAGCCTATTGTTAGTTTGGCTTCACCAATCCATGTCGGTGGGATATTGCAATTAACCACTGCTGCGGTGCCTAATGCTATTTATACGTGGACGGGCCCTAATGGTTTTAGTTCCGATCAATTGAGCCCGATAGTGAGTACAAATGCAAATTCAAAGTTAAGTGGTATATATACGCTTATTGTTTCAGTAAATGGGTGTGAGTCTCCCCCATCGTCGATCAATATTGTGATTAATTCGAATCCCGAAAATCGTCGTGAAAGTGTATTAGATACCTTAGGAAGTAATGTAAATGCATCAACTAGACCGATTAAAAAGATAGCAGTGTCTGCTAGTACGTCTGTTGCGTTGAAGCCTAAGTCTGAGTTACTAAGGCCTATTGATGGTTATTATAAAAAAGAAATTGTCCAGGGCTCGAAAGTAGCAGCTCGTGCTGTAATGAGAGAAGCTGATGTAATGTATTCTAAACGTATTTGGCGCGAGATAGATCTCCGAGAAAAAATAAACCAGGTGTTTGCTGCGCCCCAAGCCAGATTAATAGATATTCTTTTAGATGCAGTCAATTCGGGGGAGTTAACAGCTTACGACCCAATCAGTAGAAAAGGGGACCTTGGAGGTGATGAATTCTCAGCTATTTTAAGCCCACAGCAAGTGATGACTAGACTTGCAGACAGCGTATTGGTGCCTATTTTGGATAAAAGTGGAAACATTATCGGCACGAATGTCAAACCGGGGGAATTCAATCCTGATAGTGTGCTCAAGTTTCGTATTAAAGAAGATTGGATATTCGATAAACAGCGTTCTGTTTTTGAGCCACGAGTTATTGGAATAGCACCCATGATTCGGATTAAAGCTGCTGGCCAGTCTTTAGATGATCAACCCGCTTTTTGGATCTACTTCCCCCAAGCGCGCCCTATCCTAGCAACTAAAGCAGTCGCTAATCGTAAAAATGATGCAAGTCATTTGAGCTATGATGATTTATTTATGAAGCGAATTTTTTCCAGCTATATTGTAAAAGAGTCTAATGTGGAAGATATTCGTATCAAGGACTATATGCAAGGCGTTGATCGGCTTTATGAATCGGAGCGGATCAAGAAAGAGCTGATGGATTACGAACATGATCTATGGTCGTATTGAGGTGAAACTTAAACCGTAGTAATTGGCGAACTACGGTTACTTTTGTTTGTCATGTACTATTTGTCTGTCAGCCTGTTTATATTTGATACAGATATGTTAAAATCGGTTTCACCTTATACCAATTCTAGTGCCACTAAAAAAGAGCAGGTGGCTGCCATGTTCAATACAATTTCGAATACATACGATTTTCTTAATCGAATGTTATCACTTGGGATCGATACCTTGTGGCGTAAAAAAGCAATTGAGAAACTCATTGCCGACGGGCCTAAATCTATTCTTGATGTGGCCACAGGAACAGGTGATTTTGCTTTCAAAGCAATAGATATTTTGCAGCCTGAATCCATTATTGGCGTGGATATTTCCGAAGGGATGCTCGCTATTGCTAAAAAAAAGATCGCTAGAAAAAAGCTGGGCGATATTTTTGAAGTTCGTATGGGCGATTCAGAAAGACTACTTTTTGATGATCATTTGTTTGATGCAGTAACGGTTGCTTATGGCGTTCGGAATTTTGAAAATCTGAAACAAGGTATGGCTGATATGCTGAGGGTACTGAAGTTGGGGGGGCGGGTAGTTATTCTTGAATTTTCTAAGCCTCAAGTTTTCCCGATTAAGCAGAGCTATAATTTTTACTTTAACTATGTTGTGCCAACTATTGGTAAATTCTTCTCTAAAGATTCGTCGGCATATGCCTACCTTCCTGCTTCTGTTGCCAGCTTCCCTGATGGGGACGATTTTTTGGCCATTATGAAGGAAATAGGTTTTAAAGAGGTGACTTGTAGCCCTTTGGCATTTGGTATTTGTTCAATTTATACTGGTGTTAAATGATTAAGAGATACCTTTTTTGTGTCTTAATATTTATCATATGCATCAATGGAGCTTATGCTCAAGAAAATTGGGGGGGAGGAACGGACGATGTACCGATTAATATTGGGTTTGTATTCCAATATATTTCTTCTAAGTATACTCCTATTAAAGCGGAAAACTGGAGAGTTCCTTTTATTGATCCAATGACTGGCTTAGCCGTAAAACCTTCATTGTATTCCATTACTAGTCCGCCGACATCTGGTTTTGGCCTTGGATTTGTGTCTAATCTGAAACTTGCTGAAAATTTCGATATACGCTTTTGCCCTGGATATGTTTTTTCAGATCATACGCTTACTTATGATTACGCCAATCCAAGTGATCGGGTAAATAAAACAGTTTCATATTCCATCTTAAGTTTTCCCATAGGGATTCGGGTAAGATCTGATCGGAGAAGAAATTTTAGGGCATACTTTGTTACAGGAATACGGTATTCCTGGGACCTGATCACCGAAAGTAAGGTAAATGACGATATCAGTAAGCCACTTATCGATAAAAAAGTAAAGAACAATAGGGGGATTTTGTGGTATGAGGCTGGTATTGGGTTGCAGTTTTACTTCGAGTTTTTCAAATTATCCCCAGAAATTAAATTTTCGCATTCTTTTAATGATGTTTTACGTCCAGAAAGCCATCCTTACTCAACTCCTTTAGAAAAATTATTTGTTCAGGATATACAATTTAGTATTTACTTGGAATAGATTAAGATTCTGTTTAAAATAAACTTTAAATGGGCTCTAAAAATAGTGTAATTTCGGCGCCGTTAGGAGTGTATGTCTTTTTTCCTAATGAAAATGATTTACTTATCACATTTTGAATTACACATGGAGCACATCGAAATTACATGGCCTGATTTTGAAAAAGTAGAATTACGTGTGGGGACAATACTTGAAGTATTGGATTTTCCGCAAGCACGTAAGCCGGCGTACAAGGTAAAAGCTGATTTTGGTGCGTTTGGCACTAAATGGACTAGTGCTCAAATTACGAAGCATTATACCAAGGAGGAGTTAGTTGGTCGGCAAATTGTGGGTGTGATTAATTTTCCTAAAAAGCAGATTGCCACATTTATGTCAGAGTTTTTATTGACGGGCTTCCCTGACGAGAATGGAGATATCGTATTAACTTCTTTGGGTTTAAATGTACCGAATGGCTCGAAGATGACATAAGGATTGAATGGGACTAGGCTTTAAATATTAACCGAATGAAATATATCAACTTTGAAGAGGAGCCTTCAGCCGCAGTACTCGACTCACGCTTTATGAATGAAGCACTTAAAGAAGCGCAAAAAGCACTGGAGTTCAATGAGGTCCCTATTGGAGCTGTTATTGTTCACAGTGGTCGGGTTATTGGCCGTGGGTATAATCTGACTGAACGACTTCAGGACGTGACGGCACATGCAGAGATACAAGCCTTTACCGCTGCAGCCGATTCTGTTGGAGGGAAGTACTTAAGAGATTGTACCTTATATGTTACCCTGGAACCCTGTGTTATGTGTGCGGGAGCATCTTATTGGACGCAGATTAGTCGGATTGTGTTTGGTGCCACAGACGATAAGCGTGGCTTTGGTCGGATTGATCAGTGTATTATACATCCAAAGACACAAATTTTGGGCGGGGTTAATGCCCAGGAATGTGGCGCATTACTGAAGGATTTCTTTTCAAAAAGACGAAATAAGCTCTAGCGACGTATATGGTCCTTTTTGCTTGTATAGGGGAGGAAAAACTTTTAAACAAGCTTAGTATAGCTTTATATTTGTGCACAAAAATATCATCTTTTAAATCATCACTGTATGGCATTTAAATTACCTGCGTTACCATACGCTACTGACGCTCTAGAGCCACATATCGACAAGATGACCATGGAAATTCATCATGGCAAACATCATCAGGCTTATGTTGATAATCTTAACAAAGCCATCGTTGGAACAGATGCTGAAAAATTAACCGTTGAGGACATCATTGGGAATATCTCTAAATATCCCATGGTAGTTAGAAACAATGGTGGTGGGCATTATAATCATGCTTTATACTGGTCTATTATGTCCCCACACGGGGGGGGCATTCCTGCGGGCGATTTGGCTAAGGCAATTGATGCAGCCTTTGGGTCTTTTGATAATTTCAAAACTAAATTTGCGGAAGCGGGTACGACTCGATTTGGATCTGGTTGGGCTTGGCTTAGTGTAGATAGCCAGGGCAAATTACAGGTAAGTTCTACGCCTAATCAAGATAATCCATTGATGGATATCGCTGAAGTAAAAGGGACTCCAATTTTGGGAATGGATGTTTGGGAGCATGCTTACTATTTGAAATATCAGAATAAGCGCCCCGATTATATTACTGCGTTTTGGCATGTGATCAATTGGCAAGCAGTTGCTGATAATTTTGCTAAAGCAAAGTAAAGTTCGAAAATCTCTAATTGTTAAAGGGCGACATATATCCTTGTGTCGCCTTTTAGCAATCAATTATTCTCAATTGATTTAAACTTATGAATGCTGGTATTTACTATATTTTGGCCTTTTTGATCGGTATCGGTTTATCTGTACAGGTTGGCCTGAATACTCAATTGCGAACAGCTCTAGGCAGCCCCATTATGGCAGCCATTATCTCTTTTATTGTTGGTACACTTTTGTTGATTATTTATGCCTTAATTTTTGAGCGAGATAGTTTTAATTCCTTGTCTGGCTTGCGGACAGTTTCTTGGTACAAATGTGCGGGAGGATTGATGGGGGCATTTTATATTGCGGGTATCATTCTTTTGGCCCCAAGAATTGGGGTAACCAGTATCACGGCACTTGTTGTTGGGGGGCAATTGCTTTTTGCACTTTTATTGGACCATTATGGTCTGTTTGATTTTGCTCAGTATCCAATCAATAGCTTGCGAATACTCGGAGCTTGTTTGCTTATGGTTGGGGTGATGCTAATTCTAAGGAACTAGTCTTGGTAGTGGTTTTCGCGGTGGTGAATTTATTGGAAATGGCCGAGCAAACGTCCACCTTTATAGTAGTATTTTTTCCAGTAGTCGTCATCCAAATTGCTGATCATCACACCTTTGCTTGAGGAAGCATGTGCAAATTTATTATTACCAATATAAATACCTACATGTGTAATCGACCGACTACGTATTTTAAAAAAAACTAAATCTCCTTCTTTTAACTCATTTTTTGTATTTACAGGATTAACCATCCCGAAGATGTTTTGAGAATTATTCCCGATAACTGTATTGAATACCTTATTATATAGCTCGAAAACAAACTTGGAGCAGTCAATACCTTTTTTGGAGTCCCCTCCTAGCCGATAAGGTGTGCCAATCCAGTCGTAAATAAATTGATAAAGCTTTAGGTTAGAAGAAGCTGATAAGGCAATGCCCATAATTTGTGAAAAGTACTCTGCAGCTAGTTTGTCATAGGATGTTTCCACTTTTTCAGTGGGCTTATGATCTTTACTCGTCCCAGCAGTGGTTTGTGCTTGCCCAGACAACACAACTAATGCTAGTAAAATACTTATGGCGAATGTTTGTAATTGTTTATTCATGCTCAGTTCATTTAAGCACAACAAGTAACTAGTTGGCTAATGCGCTAAATTTGTTCTTAATTGAATAACTTACCATAGGTTATGGATAAAGGAGAGCCCAAAGCTACGCTTTTTGAGTTAGTGTATCGAATCAATTTAGAAATAGAGCCTGTCTAAAGCTTATTTTAAGAAATAACTGCCGGTTATTTTTGAGCAAAATAAGGCGGATTTTTTATGCTTTAATTTATTTTTCAAAGGCATTCAACTGTTCGCTTCGCTCGGGTTTGGAGCAATAGTGGGAGACTATTGTGAAAAATCTAAAGAAATTGCAGCCAAAAAGAACCAAAAGAATGAAATAAACTTTAGATCGGCTCATAGAGTAAATCAAAATACGAATATGTCTCGCATCATGGCATTTGATTATGGTACCAAGCGAATTGGTATTGCAATTACAGATCCTTTGCAAATTATTGCTACAGGGCTACAAACAGTTCATCCAAAAGATATCTTAGATTATCTCAAAAAATATATGGAAACAGAGTCTGTTGAGTGCTTTGTAGTGGGCGAGCCTAAACAGATGGATGGTAGCCCATCTCAGTCAGCTGTTCATGTGAAAGGGTTTATTGCTAGTTTAAAAAAACATTTTCCTGCTATTCCTATTGATATTGTGGATGAGCGTTTTACTTCTAAAATGGCATCGGCAACCATCACGCAAAGTGGTTTAAAAAAAATGGATCGACAAAGTAAAGATCGGATAGACACTATTTCAGCGACGATTATTCTGCAATCTTATCTCGAGAAGAAAGCCAATTCCTTTTAAGTTTGTGTCATGTTTACGCAGGCGCAAGAGTTATTAAAGAAGTACTTTGGCTACGATCGTTTTCGGCCTCAACAATCAGAGATCATCCAGCATATTTTGAGCAAAAAGGATGCTTTGGTGCTCATGCCCACAGGTGGTGGAAAGTCCATGTGTTTTCAAATCCCTGCTTTAATGCTAGAAGGGACATGTTTGGTGGTGTCTCCATTGATTGCTTTAATGAAGGACCAGGTTGATGCATTAAAGGCTTGTGGGATTGCTGCTGCATATTTAAATAGTACGCAGCATTTTTCTGAACAGGAGCCCATTCTGGAATCCTGCCATCGAGGGGATATTCAATTGCTGTATATATCGCCCGAAAAACTCTTGACGGATTTAGATTTAATCATTCCAAGAATAAAACTTGCCCTTTTTGCAATTGATGAGGCTCATTGTGTTTCTTCTTGGGGGCATGATTTTAGACCAGAATACACCAAAATGGGCTTTTTGAGGGACCGCTTTTCCGATATTCCTTTTATTGCCTTGACTGCGACAGCCGATAAAGTAACGCGTAAGGATATCTGTAAGCAATTAGGGCTTCGAAACCCTAAATTATTTATCTCATCATTCAATCGAATGAATCTGAGCTTAGAGGTTCGTTCGGGTGTTAAGCCTAAGCAAAAGTTTCAAGAGATTGCTGATTTTATCAAGGAAAGACCTACTCAAAGTGGAATTATTTACTGCTTGAGCCGATCGAAGTGTGAAGAAGTTGCAGAGAAACTTAATCATGTGGGAATTCATGCTGGGTACTATCATGCAGGTATGGATCCAGATGAGCGTGCGCGTGTTCAGGAGGATTTTGTTAATGATGAATTGCCGATTGTTTGTGCAACTATTGCCTTTGGAATGGGCATTGATAAATCCAACGTTCGTTGGGTGATTCATTTTAATCTGCCTAAAAGTATGGAGGGCTATTACCAGGAAATAGGCCGTGCCGGTCGTGATGGCTTGCCTGCTGAGACAATCCTTTATTACAGTTATGCTGATATGATGATGCTCAACAAGTTTGCCAGTGAAAGTGGGCAGGCAGAGATCAATTTGGAAAAACTGAAGCGGATACAACAGTATGCGGAGGCAGATAATTGTCGTCGGAAAATCTTACTTAACTATTTCTCGGAAACTTTGGACAATAATTGTGGGAATTGCGATGTCTGTAAGAATCCGCGTCAGCATTTTGATGGGACTACCCTTGTTCAAAAAGCCTTATCGGCTATTGTACGTACTGGTGAAAAAGAAGGAGCGCAACTAATCATTGATGTGCTTCGTGGATCTAGGCGAATTGAGATTATGGAGCGGGGTTATGATAAGCTCAAAACGCATGGGGTTGGATCAGATATCGGTGCGTTGGATTGGCAGCGCTATTTGATGCAAATGCTCAATTTAGGTTTGTTGGAAATTGCCTATGACGAAAATTTTGCTTTGAAGGTCACTCCGATGGGTAGAGAGATTCTTTTTGGAAAGAGAATGGTTGAGCTTACTATTTTACCAGTCATTTCTGCTAAGAAAAAGTCCATGGAAGAACAAACAAAGCAACGCGCGCGTGTGCCAGAAGATGAACTGTTTGTCATTTTGAAAACAATTAGACGTGATTTTGCTCAGCAAGAACAGGTCCCTGCCTATATTATTTTCAGTGATGCCACATTGCAAGGGATGGTCATTGCTAAACCTAAAACAGCTCAGGAGATGCTGGATATTTCAGGGATTAGTGCCTATAAAATGAATCGTTATGGGCAGGCATTTCTGAATGCAATTGCCGATTTCTGGGTAGCGATGTCATCTAAAGGAAGAGGAGGTACGTATCGAGAAACCTTAGTATGGTATCAAAAGGGTTTAAGTCCGGAGGAGATTGCTACTAAGCGAAGTATGAGCCTACAAACGATTTATTCACATCTAGCGCATCTGTATACCACTGGGGCGATTGCTAGTTTAGACGATTTAGTGGCTTGGGAAGAAGTGACACTGGTCCAGAAAGCGATTCAGGTATTGGGTAAGGGTAATCCGATGAAACCCGTTTTTGAGTATCTCAATGAGTCTGTATCTTATCATAAGATCAGATTGGCCTTGGCTGTATTGGAAAAAGAGGCGGCAAGCTAGTATCATTAGGCAAATCAAAGGAATCTTTCTAATCAATCTATCCGTAGAATTGCCAAAGCTAAACTACGGATAGAAAGGTTTTTGCAATCTCTATTGAAGATTTAGAACCACTATCTAATTTATTCAGACCCGAAATGAAACCATAAAAAAATGAAGACAAGTAAGGGTATAGCTAAAAGTATGCTGAAAATATAGATTCCATCTTCATTTCTTTTCCATATGGATAAAACTAGCCCTGCAACTAGAATAAGTAAGAACAGTATTAGAATATATAAGATTGTCATTTTTCTTGAATTTCATTGGATGTGCAGTAGTGATCATTTAATTACAACTTAGTATGAAAATCCCATCAACTCCCCCATCCGGCTAGAAGAATGTGTATGGTAATAACTAGGACACCCTATTAACGACGAGTAGCTTTGCCCTCCATGATTGGCGTAACACCCCCCTCTGTAATGATCTAGATAACAATTACCTCTCTTTAGAGCAAAATAGCAATCACTTCCTACAAAATTGGTGTAGGATTTTGGATTGTTTTTCGGATAATTTCCCCCATCACTACTATATCCATTGTAATCCATACACCTACCCATGTCCTTATACCCTGAAGTAGTAGCGTGGCCTTTACTTTCCTCTTTATGGCAATCCATTCTTTTGGCTAGATAGTCTTGGATAGTGGATTCAAAAGTGATTTGGCGGTCAGTCGGTGAATAGCGATAATCTTTAGCTGAGATTAGTGTGCCTTTGATCTTTAGTTGAAACGGCCGGGCCATCGCTTTAAAGTCATCTTCAGTTAAGAAGAGGTTTCCTTCTGTGTTTGGTTCGATCACTTTACCACTGGATAAAACAATAGCAAATCCCTTTACTGGAAATTTTTGAACATACGTTTTCTCATCAATCCTAGACATTCCAAGCTGAGCCAAATTTTCTTTAAGCGATTGAGGATCGACCTCCTTGAATACCTCCGATGGGAAGATTAGTTTTCCAACCGATGATAATTGCATCTTTTTTTCCGGTTGTGAAGATACAGGATCCTTCATAGGAGCCTTTGAACAAGATGATAAAATAACTACAGAACAGAACAGAACAGAACAATAAGGCTTAAATTTCTCATAAAAATTACATTTATTTAAATAAATTGATTGCAAACTTAATAATATGTTTCAGTGTTGCTATATTATTTTCTTTATGGTGTAATTTTTGGATTCAGATCATTAATACAGTTATCTCATTTTCGGTTGTCGAACCATACAAAAATTGGTTTCATATCTTTGCAACATGGCACTGCTCAGCAAAGAACTAGAAAGTTACTTGGATCAGCATTGTGATCCGGAGACGGATTTACTCAAGCACATCAATCGAGAAACTCACCTGAAGGTACTTATGCCTAGGATGTTGTCTGGTCATTATCAGGGTCGTGTATTGAGTATGCTCAGTAAGTTGATCCGTCCGCGCCGTATTCTGGAGATAGGCACCTATACTGGATATGCAACACTCTGTTTGGCAGAAGGATTAGCTGTCGATGGGATCATACATACAATCGATGTCAATCAAGAGCTAGAAGAGATGGTTCGTGAGAGTTTTTCAAAATCTGCTTTTGAAGCTAAAATCAATTGTCATCTGGGCAATGCACTTACGATCATCCCTACCTTGGATGAGGTATTTGACCTTGTCTTTATTGATGCTGACAAAAGAAATAATGCGAATTATTACCACTTGGTGCTAGATAAGATGTCTTCTGGAGGAGTGATCATTGTAGATAATGTACTTTGGAGTGGCAAAGTTCTGAGTGATGCCACAGATAAAGATACACTTGGAATACAGCAGTTTAATGCACTAGTTCAGGCTGATACTCGGGTGGAGAAACTGATGCTTCCGGTGCGTGATGGATTGTTAATCGTTCGTAAAAAATAAATGGAATGAAATGGTTATTTACTGTATTTGTTGTCTGTATCGGTGAACTGGTATGGGCACAAAACTCAGCAACAGTCTATATCGATCAATATAAAGACATGGCTATTCAGCAAATGAATGAGCACGGCTTACCAGCTAGTATTGTTTTAGCAGTAGCCATGCACGAGTCGGGAAATGGAACAAGTAGACTTGCTCGGATACAACACAATCATTTTGGCATGAAAGGGCGGAGTTATAGTGCTAAGATCCGATCGAGTTATAAAAGCTATGATTCGGTTGCATTATCCTATGCTGACTTTTCTTCGATGCTAAAAAGTCGCAAACAGTTTCGGGTACTATTTGACAGGTGTGATAGATATGATTATAAAGCATGGGCATGGGGCATGCAAAAGGCTCAATATGCGGCTAATAAAGCTTGGGCGAGTCGTGTCGTGGCCCTTATTAAAAAGTATAAATTGTATCAATATGATGATCGTCCGGTGGATTATGTAGAACTACAGGATAATGATAATGTTCCAAGATCCAGTAGATCAAAGCATAGAAGAATAGTTTACTATCATATTAAAAAAGGTGATACTCTTTCATCTCTGGCTAAGAAATATGGTACAACAGTAGCCAAGCTTCAAAGTCGTAATCACCTAAAAACAACACAATTACAGATAGGTCAGAAAATAAAATTAGCTTGCAAATGAGATGTATCATTTTGTCTACGTTGCTTTTTGTGGTACTTTTTAGTTCATGTGGGACGAAGAGACAGTTGGCTGTAACGAAAAATAATAATGCAACAATTACATCAGCTTCGGGATCGGTTAAAACTAATGTAGTTAACAATGGTAGTGCAAATGGTTATATCGAACGTTATAAGGACGTTGCTATTGCGGAGATGAACACATATGGTATTCCAGCAAGTATTACACTAGCTCAGGGATTGCTGGAGTCGGGAAATGGGAATAGTAGTTTGGCTACCCAAGCAAATAATCATTTTGGCATTAAATGTACTGCTGTTTGGAAAGGCAAAACGATGCTTAAAGATGATGATCAAAAGGACGAGTGTTTCAGAGTTTATAAAACACCTGAAGAGTCCTTTAGAGATCATTCCGAGTTTTTGCAGAGAAAGCGATATGCTTTTTTGTTTGATTTGGATAAAAACGATTATAAGGGCTGGGCTCAAGGGTTAAAGCAAGCTGGATATGCCACTAATCCTCGTTATCCAGAGCTTTTAATCGGTTTGATTCAGCGCTATAGTTTGGACCAATATGATCGTGCAGAGACAGCTTTTGAAAAGCATAAACGAGAAGAGAAAATACAAAAAGAAATCGTCCAAAAATCTGCTGATCGATCTCAAAATACATTAGCCAAAGCACCTGTAGCAATAGCTATTTACGAAGTAAAACAGGGCGATACACTCTATTCTATTGCCAAACGTTTTGGTTTATCTGTGGAAGATTTAAAGACGATTAATAGTTTACTGAACGATGGAATAGAGTTGGGACAGTTATTGCTTGTATCCAAATGAGCAGTCTTGAGCATAAATGTTTTTTAGTGCTTTTCTTGATTTTCGTTTTCTTCTCCTTTATACCAGCAAGGCTAATTGCCCAGGAAATAAGCGTTCAGGGTATTGTTTTTGATCGCGATAGTAAACAGCGTTTGACTCGTGTTTACCTTCATAACCTTCAAACAGGCGGAGGATTTTATAATAATACACGTGGGGAATTTAGTGTCAATTTGTCAGAAGGTACTTTTCTAGAGGCTTCACTGAGTGGGTATGAGGCAGATACAATTAAATGCACGGGTATTAATAATGTTGTGCTATTTTACCTCAAGCGCAATAGTATTCAATTGCCAGAAGTGTTAATTAAAGACACCATACAATCTCCTGAGAAAAAGCTCAAAGAAAACAAGTCGGTATATAAAGATGCTTATGTTCGGGGGAATACGGACGATATATTGACACAGCAAGGTGGAATAGGCATAGATGGTTTGTACAATCTATTCAGTAAAGAGGGCAGAAATGCGCGCCACTTGCAGCGAATTATTGAAGGAGATTATTATCAAGCAGTTATTAATAGTAGATACACCTCTAGTTTGGTAGGCCGAGTGACCGGGCTATTTGGGGATAATTTGGTAGATTTTATGCAGCAGTATCGCCCTTGTTATGAATTTATGCTTAAAGCCAACGAATATGAGCTAATCCGATGGATCAAGTTGAACTATCAATATTATCGCCAGGACCCTACGGGGCTTCGATTGCCTTCTCTGAGAATATCCCAATAGCGTCTTTATACTATTGTTCAAAATTTTTGATTTTATAAAATAAAATTATAGGTTTGATTAATTTAACTAATATTATAATTTTTTAATTATAAAAATCAAAAACAGATCATTTCAATCGAAACCTTATGAAAGCTATTTACAAGAAGTTCATGTTGCTGCTCGTAGGTGGGCTTGGTTCTATGGGGGTATTGGGGCAGGAGCTTAAAGGAAAAATCGTAGACCCATCTGGGCTCACCCTGCCTGGTGTGAGCATTGTTGTTCAGGGAACACAAAACGGAACTGCTTCTAATAAAGATGGAGCGTATCTATTGAAATTTCCAGCACCAGGGAATTATAAACTAAAAATTTCACTGATTGGCTACGAGAGTATTACAGCTGATGTGGCTATAGACAATACGACTAAAACACAAGATTTTAGTTTAGCGCTATCTAGTGCCACATTGACAGAAATAGTGGTTTTGGGTTCTAGAACTTCAGCCCCTCGGACCAATATTGAATCGCCGGTACCGGTTGATGTGATTACCTCTAAAGATGTTAAAGGATTTGCACAAGTAGATGTGGGTCAGGTGTTGAATTATGCTGCTCCATCTTTTAGTTCGAACCGCCAGACAGTTGCTGATGGAACGGATCATGTGGATCCGGCTTCTTTAAGAGGATTAGGGCCAGATCAGGTGTTGGTATTGGTAAATGGTAAGCGTAGACATAATTCGGCTTTGGTTAATATTAATGGAACTTTCGGACGTGGTAGTGTCGGAACAGATTTAAATGCAATTCCATTGGCTGCAATTGACAAAATTGAGGTTTTGAGAGATGGTGCTGCAGCACAGTATGGTTCTGATGCAATTGGTGGGGTGATCAATATCATATTAAAGAAGAATACTCCCTTTAATTTCTCGATGATGCAAGGTCAATGTTACACGACTGCATTGGGTAGAAACATGTATGATGGTCAAACTTTCCAGGCGGATTTAAGTAAAGGTTTTGATTTGTGGGGTAAAGGGTTTATTAATATTGCAGGACAGTACCAGTCTAGAGGAGCTACCAATCGTGGAGGCTTAGATACGCGTCCCTTACTTTATTCTCCTATTCCTTCTAGTGGGGTAATTAGTTCTGCAGCGAAGGCTGCTGATGATGCAACAGCAGCAGGAGCAAGTTTTGATAGAAACGATATGATTGTGGGAAACTCAGATGTTAAAAATGCAGGTGTTTTTATCAATGGACAATATCAGTTAAATAATGATCTTACTTTCTATTTAGCTTCAGGATACACAAACCGGAAGGGTGAGTCAGCGGGCTTTAACCGTTTGCCATCTGCATCTAGTCAGATTGATTTGACCATTTATCCGAATGGTTTTTTACCGTTTATTGATACTCGAATAAATGACTATTCCATCTTAGGTGGTATCAAAGGGAAGTCTGGAAGTTGGGATTATGACCTAGGGCATGTATTTGGAATAAACACCTTTGACTTTAATACGTCCAATACCTTAAATGCTTCCTTGCCAGCTGGGACAAGTCCTTCGAGTTTTTACTGTGGTCGGTTAACGTTTATCCAAAATACAACCACATTTGATGTTACTCGCAAATTTGAGATGAATGGTCCCTTGACCGCATTAAATACATCTTTTGGGGCAGAGTATCGTGTCGATAATTTTCAGATCGGTGCTGGAGAATTCTACTCTTATGCTTCAGGGGGTGTTGCGGGAAAAATACCTGGAGCACAGGTATTTCCAGGCTTTCAGCCTGCGCCCAAGAATGCCTTGGATAAATCAAGAAATAATAAAGCGGTGTATGCCGATTTTGAGGGAGATTTTGGTCCTAGATTGATGCTTGGAGCTGCTGGGCGTTTTGAAAATTACAGCGATTTTGGGTCTAGGTTCTCTTATAAATTTACTGGTCGTTATAAGTTTTATCAGGATTTCGCTATCAGGGGAGCAATTGCTACCGGTTTTCGTGCCCCTTCCTTACAGCAACGGTATTTTAATAATGAGAGCACGCAGTTTATTAGTGGTATGCCTCAGCAGGTGTTAACGGTAAATAATGATAATCCAATCGTGAGTGCTTTTGGGGTAGGCTCTTTAAAGGCTGAAACATCTAACTCCTATAGTTTGGGTTTGACAGGTAAGGTTTCAGAAATGTTCTCTTTTACAATTGATGCTTATCAAATTGATGTACATGATCGTATCGTTTTATCCAGTGCCTACCAACGAGAGTTGGATGCTAATGGAAATCAAATAGTCTCTGGACCAGTTAATACCATATTAAATGGAGCTAATGTATCAGCAAACATCAACAGTGTTCAATTTTTTTCGAATGCAGTTTCAACCAGGACTCGGGGTTTAGATATGGTTTTTACCGATCGTTTGAATATTGGTTCTAAGGGAGATAAGCTTACACTTTCAGCCGCTTTGAATTTTAATAATACCCAAGTAGGAGATATCAATACCTCAAATTTGATTGCAAACAATCCAGTATTGGTTAATAATTTATTCAACAGACTGGAGCGTTCCCGTTTGGAGGTCGCTGTGCCAAGAAGTAAAATCAACTTAAGCGCAAATTATACGAATGCAAGATGGAGTATTTTACTTAGAACAGTACGTTTTGGAGAGGTTAGCTATGTCAATGCAAAAGATCCAAGTATTGCTGCCAACAATTTGCCTCTTGCAATAGATCAAACTTTTGGGGCAAAATGGGTTACTGATTTATCGGCCAATTACAAATTCAGCAAGGAATTCACATTTGGAGTGGGGGTAAATAACTTGTTTGATGTATATCCGGACCAAGCATATATTGATCCTAGAAACAACCCCAATAACTTAACAGACTATACTACAAGTAGAGATAATACTTTTAATGGCCGTTTCTTATATAGCCGAAATGTGCAGCAGTTTGGTTTTAATGGTCGTTTCATTTTTGCCAAAATTGGATATACGTTTTAACCACGCTATAGTTTTACATCAGGAGCCGTGCCAAGATTTATTTTTTGGGCGGCTTCTTGCTTTTGGATTCAAAATTTATTCATAGGCTATAGTTTTAGCCCACATATTTTAGGAACTTCGTCTCCGCTTGAATTTTTAAACACCTCTTCATAAAAAGACATCCGCATGGTATCACAACTCGCAAAAACACTTAAAGGGTCTGAAATAATTAAAATTGGTAATGAGATCAATGAACGAAAAAGACAGGGAGAAAAAATTGCCAATCTGACTATTGGTGATTTTGATCCTTCCATTTATCCCATACCTCACCAGTTAAAAGAAGGGATCATTGAGCAGTATGTGGCTAACCAAACGAATTACCCGCCAGCAGATGGTATAGCTGCGCTGCGCGGGAGTGTAAGTGAGTTGGTTCAGGAAAGATATCAGCTTGATTATACCCCGAACCAAATCTTGATTGCTGCAGGCTCTCGTCCCTTGATTTATTCAGCTTACTTAGCTTTGATAGATCCGGGTGATAAGGTAATCTATACAGCACCCTCTTGGAATAATAATCATTATTGTCATTTATCTGGGGCACACGGTGTTGCTGTTTCTACTTCTGCTGAGAATAATTTTATGCCTACAGCAGAGGAAATTAAACCCCATTTGAAAGAGGCTACCTTACTTGCACTATGTTCACCTTTAAATCCAAGTGGAACAATGTTTGGCAAACAAGATCTGGAGGATATTTGTGACTTAATTATTGAAGAAAACGGGCGCCGGGGTGCTGATGAGAAGCCACTATACCTACTTTATGATCAGATTTATGCGCTTTTGACATTCGGCCAAAATAAGCACCACAATCCAGTAACACTTCGTCCAGAAATGAAGCAATACACGGTTTATATTGATGGCGCTTCAAAATGTTTTGCGGCAACAGGTGTGCGTGTAGGCTGGGGTTTTGGTCCTGAAAATCTTATCGCTAAAATGCGGGCTATTTTATCTCATGTGGGGGCATGGGCACCTAAAGCTGAGCAAGTTGCTATGGCTCAATTTTTAACTCAAAAACAAGATGTGGATGTTTATCTTACGTCTTTTAAGAAAAAGATACAGGCTAGTTTAGACGCCTTGTATTTGGGAATACAACAGCTTAAATCTGAAGGTTTTTTCGTAGATGCAATCAGTCCTATGGGTGCCATTTATTTAACTGTTCAAGTAGACTATATTGGAAAAAGTACTCCCGATGGAGATTTGCTAAAAACTAGTTCTGATATTAATTTTTATTTGATTAAAGAAGCGAAACTGGCATTAGTGCCATTTTCTGCTTTCGGAACGGATGAAGGTGTGAATTGGTTTAGAGCTTCAGTGGGGGGATGTGCTCATGAAGATATTGTGTTGATGCTTCCGCGATTGAAAAGAGCTTTGCAGAAATTAGGTTAGGTTTTCGTCTATTATCAATTTGGTGTAGTGATGTTATTTTTATTTATTTTTTATTAAATTTAAGTTAATAAATTTAATAAAAATGACATCAGGCGATTTTGTCGTCCAGATGAAGTCTCTCAAAGAGGATTATAGACGTAATGATGCTTATGTGCAAAGATTTATACCATGGAATGACGATTCTTGGTATGACAAAAGTATTCTGGCTGCTTATAAAATGTATAAGCTTGCTAAGGGTGCGACTATTCCAGTATTACCGCTTGGCGATGAGGGAATAAGAAAAATGAAAAAACTCTTATTTAATTTTGGTTTAGTCTCAGCTACGGGCATCCAAGACAAAGATCTTGAGGAACTAGTTAACCAATTGCAAGACGAACGTAACGAACTTAAAAAAAGACAGGGCTGGTTTGAACCATTCCTAAAAAATCATAAAATCCCCGATGTTCTTGGACAAGGTCATATTTTAAGTGATCAAACATGGACTACTGCACTAAATGATGCTTTTATAGGGGGAGGGATTGATGCTGGACATACCTTCGTTTTAGCTTTATCAGAAGAGCCAACAAAGGGTAGTGGTAATCCTTTAAGTGAGCAACAGATGTGGAGAGAAACAGTTGCTGGTACTAAGAAATACTTTCAACGAGATAATAGATCATACGAAGAAAAATGGAGGTCTCATTGGGTGTCTTTCTTCCAAAAGAATCTCACGATGATTTACACAGCGGGGAGAAGGGTTGGACCCCGAGTTTTGGCTCGAGAACTTTTAGGACTTAGTTTTTTCGGATATCAAGCAGTTTGTACAGAGCACCAGCTTTCTTTTGAAAAAAAAGTTCACACTGCGCAAATGGATTTTCGAGTTTATATGAAAAAGCTCAATGATTTGCATTTTTTTGCAGATTTCAATGCAGATTCATCGAGTAGACTGTTGGTTATATCTGCTATTTTATCCTTTATTGCTGGGAGACCAATTACTTACCGTGAATTTTTGTAGTATTTCAAAATATTCTAGAATCATTATCTTACTAGCTAGGCGAACTTATCCCAGCTGTTTTTGTCGGTTTTTAGAGGCATCATACTTTCTTTAAGCCGCTTTTGAGATGGATTTGATTAGACACTGTTTAGCTAAAGGTAGCAGCGTTTGTTCCAAGGGAAATCTAATGTCACTTTCGATATGATAGACAGCCGGATTAGGCAGATTTTTCCGTGTGTAGATTAAGTCGGTGCGAATGGCCTCTGGCGTATTAATAAAGCGTTTAGCATACTGACTTACAAAGGTGGTATTTATTCCGCGGTACTTTTCATCCCTATCCTCAAAGATGTTTATTCGATACTCATATACCCGTGTCCCTTGTTCGTCGCCATTACATAAAAGCATATATCCTTCATAGGGGTAGAGAGGTGTTACACCGATAGGCTCGATATTCAAGTGATTTTCAACGAATTCATAGATGTCTCGGCCCTCTTGCAATGCAGGGTTCATTTTATGCAAAGCATAGTTAATAATTTGCTCAATCTCTAGCATTAGTGCATCATCCTCTACAATTCTTTCGTAAGTGATTTTAACAGCTTCAATATCAGCTTGTGTTAAACGCTGCGGGAAGGACTGTTGTAGAATTTGTTTGTTTTCTTTGAATTGTTTCAGGTTATTGTAATGATAAACTAGGTCATTTAGATCTGGATAGAGTTTATTTTGGTGAAAATGTTGATTAATCTGCTGTAGATAAGACAAGAGGATATATTCTTTGTGCTCAAAGTCTATAGAGCCCTCTATAAACCAGTTACTGCTTAGTGTTTTCATAACGTAGGGTGGTTTAATGTTTCAAATTACTTAAAAAGTAGGACTTTTGCAATAATGAGTTTTGGAACATTGTATCTTATCCCTGCGCCATTGACTAAGGGTGCTCCGGCAAAATCATTTACTCCGTATCTGGTTGATACTATTAATCACATAAAAGAGTATATCGTAGAAAACGAGAAAACGGCGCGCTATTTTCTGAAAGAAGCCGGTTTAACAACACCACAAAGCGAACTAGTGATCCATGATTATGGAAAGCATAGTCGGCATGCAGATCAACTCAACTTTTTTAAAGGCCTGTTAGCGGGTAATGACGTTGGTTTGATGAGTGAGGCAGGCTGCCCTGGGGTTGCAGATCCAGGCGCTGATTTGGTTCAAATGGCTCATCAAAAGGGGGTCAAGGTGGTGCCTTTGGTGGGTCCAAGCTCCATCTTGTTAGCTTTGATGGCTTCTGGTTTTAACGGGCAAAGTTTTGCTTTTCAGGGATATTTACCTATTGATAAGGCTCAACGTGTAAAGAAGTTAAAGGAGCTAGAATTGCTGGCCAGCCGATCTGGACAAACGCAGCTATTCATTGAGACTCCTTTTCGAAATAATATGCTTGTTGAAACACTTTTAAAGGTTTGTTCTCCACAAATGCAGCTTTGTATTGCTTCAAATATCACTGCTTACGATGAATTCATCCAAACGAAATCTATTCAAGAGTGGAAGCAAAGTGTCCCCGATCTTCATAAAAAACCAGCTATTTTTATTTTATATGGCTATGCTTAGGTTTCCTGTTTATCACTGAGCTTGTTTAGAATTTATTTCATGAAATAAATTCTAAACAAGCTCAGTTCTTTTTCACATCTTGATGGCTTTAAAATCCGTTAAGCCTAATGAACTTCGAATCCAAAAAACTAAGCAATCAATCACTTATTACATTTTATAAGCGCATGCTTAAACCTCGCATGATCGAGGAAAAAATGCTCATTTTATTACGACAAGGCCGTATTGGCAAATGGTTTTCAGGTATAGGCCAGGAAGCAATTGCTGTAGGAGCTGCACTAGCCATGGAGGCCGATGAGTATATCTTACCAATGCATCGCAATTTGGGTGTTTTTACCACGCGCGATATCCCTTTAATCAAGCTAATGGCCCAGTGGCAGGGCAAAAAATCAGGCTTTACTAAAGGGAGGGATCGCTCTTTCCATTTTGGGACCCAGGAGTATAAAATCGTTGGGATGATCTCTCATCTAGGGCCACAGTTGGCACTGGCTGATGGGATAGCGCTTGCTGGCATGTTAAGAAATGATCATCGCGCAACACTGGTATTTACGGGTGAGGGTGCTACGAGTGAAGGTGATTTTCATGAAGCTTTAAACTTGGCCTCGGTTTGGGATTTACCAGTGATTTTTATCATTGAGAATAATGGTTATGGTCTTTCTACGCCTACTAATGAGCAATATCGATGCAAAGATTTGGTTGATCGCGCTGTTGGATATGGGATGGAGGGCCATCAGATCGATGGGAATAATATTTTGGAAGTGTATCATACCCTGCATGGCATTGCAGAAAGTATTCGATTAAATCCACGGCCTATTTTGGTAGAGTGCATGACTTTTAGGATGCGTGGGCATGAGGAAGCTTCCGGCGTTAAGTATGTTCCCCCAGTTTTATTGGAGGAATGGACAAAAAAAGATCCATTACTAAACTTCGAAAAGTATATTCTTGAAAAAGGTGTTTTAAGCCAAGAGGAAATCAACAATATGAAGTCAGAATGCAAGCAAGAGATTGATCAAGCTGTAGAACTGGCTTTCGAGGAAAATGATAACCCAGTAAGTACTAATGAAATAGAGCTACAAGATATGTATGCAATGGTCCCTACTCAAAGCCCCTTTGGGGATATTGATCAGGTACAGGATACTAAAAAATCAGATAAACGCTACTTAGATGCCATTAGTGAAGGTTTACGCCAAGGAATGCAGCATTACCCCAATTTAGTTATCATGGGGCAAGATATTGCCGAATATGGAGGCGCCTTTAAAATTACCCAGGGTTTTGTAGAAGAGTTTGGCAAGGACCGGGTTCGTAATACTCCTATTTGCGAGTCTGCTGTTGTGGGAGCAGCTTTGGGGTTATCCATTAATGGATATAAAGCAATTATGGAGATGCAATTTGCAGACTTTGTCACTTGTGGGTTTAATCAGATTGTGAATAATCTGGCAAAAACGCATTATCGTTGGGGAGAAAAGGCTGATGTAGTGATACGCATGCCTACTGGTGCGGGTACCGGTGCGGGGCCTTTTCATTCACAAAGTAACGAAGCCTGGTTTACCAAAACGCCAGGTCTTAAAGTGGTTTATCCAGCTTTTCCTTCGGATGCGAAGGGCCTGCTATTAGCTGCTATTGAGGACCCAAATCCCGTAATCTATTTTGAACATAAATATCTGTATCGTAATATTTCGGAACCCATCCCAGAGACCAGTTATCGTGTTGAAATTGGTAAGGCTAGATTAGTTAAGTCAGGCAATCAGTGTAGTATAATTACATATGGCTTGGGTGTGCATTGGGCCTTGGAATATGTTGATAAGCATCCCGATATTTCAGCAGATATTCTCGATTTACGAAGTCTACAACCCTGGGACAAGGAGGCGGTAGAGACAACAGTTAAGCATACGGGAAAGGTATTAGTCCTACACGAAGATACCCTGACTAGTGGCTTTGGCTCGGAAATCAGCGCTTATATTGTTGAACATTGTTTTCAGGACTTAGATGCACCCATTATTCGTTGCGCTAGTTTAGATACAGCAATCCCAACCAACAAAGTGTTGGAGGATCGTTTTTTAGCTAATTCGCGTTTGGAGGATGCCATAAAAAAATTATTGGCTTATTGATTAGGGTGCGCAACTTACCTTATGCAGTATGAAAAAGATCATCTTTGCGAGTTTGCTTCTTGTTTCAATTAAGGGCATCGCCCAAACTTCGTCCTTACGTGTTGCTCTTCGAGATAGTTTATAACTAAGGAAACATTGATAGGTGCATCTGTGGCTATTCGAAATACTAAAATAGCTGCTAGTACCGATGCATCCGGACAAGTTACATTGTTCGATATTCCGAGAGGGAAACAAGTTGTCGTATGCTCTTATATCGGATACCCAAAAAAGTGTTGGAGTTTGATTTTCCCGTGGCAGATGTTAGCAAAGTATATCAGATTAATCTTTTGCCTAATGATTGCAATGCTTTAGAAGAGGTGGTAATCGCTTCTACCCGAACCAATACTCGTATTGAGGACCTTCCAATGAAGGTAGAGGTTCTCGGTTTGGATGATATTAATGAAGAAAACACCATTAAGCCGGGGAATATTTCGAGTTTGCTAGGGGATCTTTCGGTGATTCATCTTCAGCAAACCTCAGCAGTGAGTGCAGGAACTGCTGTTCGGATGCAAGGCTTGGATGGTAAGTACACACAAATATTAAGGGATGGCTTGCCTTTGTATGAAGGCTTCTCTGGTAATTTTGGAGTATTGCAAATTCTCCCTTTAGATCTCAAACAAGTTAAAATTATTAAGGGTACAGCCTCTACTTTATATGGTGGTGGAGCTATTGCTGGGATTATTAACCTTATTTCTAAGACACCTGCTGACCAGCCTGAGCTTTCTTTTACCCTGAATCGATCTACATTACAAGAGAATAATGTGAATGGATATTATGCTAGCAAATTTGGTCGGTGGGGCGTGACTTTGTTTGCTGCAACCACCCAGCAAAAAGCAATTGATGTGAATGGAGACGGATTGAGTGATGTGCCCGATGTGCGGTATTATCTCATTCATCCAAAGCTATTTTACACACTTAATAAACGGATGAAAGCAAGTATGGGCTATTCTGGTTTATATGAGAACCGGTTAGGTGGGGATATGGTTACTTAGTATCAGCAGTCAGATAATAATCATATGTATTTTGAAAGAAATAAAACCTATCGGAATACTTTTGACTATCATGTGGACGCTTCTTTGTCAACTAGTAATACCTTACAATCAAAGGAAGCGCAAGTGGTTTTAAACGAAGTATTGAGACTAATCAGGCATTATTTTCGGGCAGGCAATTTTCCTCTTAACATGAAGTATCTGATTTATTTAAGTTGAAGAACAATGATTTCATTATAGGGGCTAATTGGAATACAGAGCAGTTTACAAAAGATTTTGGTATAGCTAGTTTGTTGGGTGATTATTCTTACGCTACACTAGGTTTTTTTGCGCAAAATGACTGGAAAATTAGTCCGAAAGTATTGGTTGAAGGAGGGTTGCGTGCCGATTTTCATAATCAGTTTGGTCATTTTTTGCTCCCGCGTATCGCATTTTTGCTGAAGCCGAATACGTATTGGTCTGTCCATATTAGTAGTAGTTTGGGATATAAAACGCCCAATGTTTTTACCCAAGATGTTGAATTGGTGACAAACTATAATAATTTCTTGCCTATTAATAGTTCGGTAAAGTCAGAACAATCCGTTGGTATCAATTTTGACATGAATTACCATACATTAATTGCTGATAGGATATTCTTACAGCTGAATCAGGCTTTTTATTATACAACTATTGATCATCCCATACAAGTAGTAGCAGTGGGTAGCTGGTATGAGTTGGCAAATGGGGATTATAAAGTGAATATGATAGGCACAGATACATATGTCCGTTTAGGAATTGGGGGTTGGGCATTATATTTTGGATATAATCATACCATCTCTAAGCAAAAAGGATTAGGGATTCAGGTATATATTCCGTTTAGTCCGCAAGATAAACTTTCATCAACTTTATCTTATGAAATCGAGAATAAGTGGCGTTTCGGGTTGGAACAAAGCTATATAGCGAACCAGTATATATATGCTGATCAAAAAGTTCAAGACTATCCGCTTTTTGCAAGTATGATCGAGCGAAAGTTTAAGCGTATTAGTTTGGTATTGAATTGCGAGAACTTGGGAGATTTCAGACAGTCGAAGTCGGAGGACTTATTTGTAGGTCCGATCACTAATCCACAGTTTAAGCCACTTTGGGGTCCCATCGATGGGCGGGTGATAAATCTTTCTGTTTATTTTGCTTTATAATGGAGCTGAGAACCTAGCTACTCTTGATAAAGATATCCTCAAGAGTAGCTTTATATCTTTGGATTAAAGAGTAATTAGCCCCAATTTACTTCCAGGAGCCGCCTTTTGCTGCGTTCTTTCGGGATTTTGAAACGGAAGTTTTGGCATTCGATGGACTTTTGAAATGAGGTTTGTTTTTCGTGTTAATTTCCGGAGCACCAACAAAAGACATGGCACATCTGAATCCAATTTCAGCACTTGACTCATCTTGCTGTAAGTATCGACGTACGGCTGGATTAAGCCAGTAAGCCCGATCATTCCAAGAACCACCTTTGTAAACGCGAGATCTATCGTTAACCAGTGAAGTTATTCCGTATAAAGTGTTTTGAATGCTATCGGCATATCCTCTGAGGTCGGGATTGTATGGTTTTCCTGCAATGGCGCTAGGTAAGCGTGCAGCTACAGCTGAAGAGTCTTTTTTAGGGTTATTCTCACTTTCTACTTCAGCCCATGGTTGTTTTTTGCCAGATTTTGCGGGGTCTTCTATTGCTCTTCCGTATTTGTCTTTAGCAAATAGCCCCTTGCTTTTATCTGCCAGGCGTTTGTTGACAAACTGATTACCTCGATAAGGATTGAAATCTTCAAAATCTTCATAGGATAGTACTCTGTACACATCCCCTACCCATTCGTTGACATTACCAGCCATGTTATATAAACCAAAATCATTGGGAAGATAGCTTCGAACAGGGGCTGTGATGTCGGCTTTATCGTTCAGGTATCCGCCAACACCCATATTATCGCCCTCCCCTCTCTTGAAGTTAGCTAGTATTAGTCCTTGGGTTCCTTTTTGTGGAGAGCGTACTCCTAACCCAGTCCAAGGATATATTTTACCATCTTCTATGTTTTCATAATTACTATTGCCAATTAGTGCTAGCGCTGCATACTCCCACTCTGCTTCTGTTGGCAAGCGATAAGGTTGTAATATTTCTCCGTCTTCAAGCCGAATGGGGCGCTTAGGGGCACGTTTGCCCTTCTCCCCGCTAGCGGTGGCTGATGGTCTTAAATCGGGTTTCATATTTTTCCCATCGATACCTTCGCCTTGATATTGACCATTGAGGTAAATATCTGTATTGAAGGGCTCCCCACTTGGTTTTGCAGAGGCTGCATTTTTCCCTCCTTTACCTCCACTAGCCATGGTTTTATAATCTATGAGATAGCCATGGTCCCGTAATATTTCTTCATTCACACGATCGGTGCGCCATTTGCAATATGCAGTTGCTTGTTCCCAGGTCACTCCAACTACGGGATAGTCTTGATAAGCCGGGTGTCGCAAATAATTATTTACGAATGGTTCATTATAGGATAAAGGCTTTCTCCAAACTAGGGTGTCCGGTAGCGTATTATAATACTGCTCATAGTCATCAGGGAAATTTTGTCTTGTCCAGTACATGTATTCTAGCCAGTCTACATTGGCAACTTCTGTTTCATCCATGTAGAATGTCGCGACAGTAACCCGTCTTTTGATATTGTCAAATCCATAACCTAAGTCTTGGTTCAGGGATCCACCCATGGTAAAAGTTCCTCCTTCAATGGGGACTAAGCCTGGACCGACAATGGTTTTGAATTTTTTATTGACCTCGAATCCGC
Source organism: Pedobacter sp. (assembly GCA_008015505.1). Taxonomy (GTDB): domain Bacteria; phylum Bacteroidota; class Bacteroidia; order Sphingobacteriales; family Sphingobacteriaceae; genus Daejeonella. The sequence goes on along the minus strand of SSFR01000001.1, from coordinate 111,703 downwards.
CATTGTATTTGTTGTTATAAGCCTTGCCAGTTTTGGCCGAGCTTTGGTCTGAGCCGGATTTATTGCTACATCCAGATTCTAGAATAGTAAACAATAGGAGGGCTAAGATGAGGGTACTATGGGCTCTTTTCATCGTTTTCTCAAAAAAAATCTCACTGAGGTAGTATCCGCAACTAATCTGGCTGTCAATGACATTTGCATTTGGGTAAGGCGTTTTTGCAGCCAAAGTAACTACGAGATATAAAGTTAACACATAAAGGGTTAAGAACAAAATATAAAAATGATTAGTTAAAAAATGATCGATTGGTTGTGTATGTTCAACTATAAGATGTGGGGATTAATTTTTTTTCATAATGTTATATCTTTTTGGGAATATATATTATATTCATTCGAATAAAGGGCCGATCAGTGAATTGTGGGGATAAATTTAACAATATACTAGCCCGTTATGATATTCAATTGCGATTAGTTAAACAACTAAACTATCTTTGCATCAAAAAATTGAAGCGGATATTGCCGGTTGCTTTTTGTAATGAAGAAATAAAATTTCGCATATTATCGGTCGCATACTGAAATTATTTAAAAGATGTTTGATAAAATCTTTTCTTGGGGGGTGCTGGTTCTGTTGGGCACTATAGCTCCCATTATCATGAATGCTCAATCAATAGGGAATGGAACGTCAAGTGACGGGAGGCAGCAAAATACAATTCAAACGGGTGTCCCTTTTTTACTAATTGCGCCTGATGCTCGATCAGGAGCGATGGGTGATGCTGGAGTAGCCATATCTCCAGACGAAAGTTCGATTCATTGGAATCCGTCTAAGTTGGCATTTGCTGAAAATCCAACTAGTGTAGGTCTCTCTTATGTTCCCTGGCTCAGAAATATAGTTTCAGATATTAATTTATCCTATTTGTCAGCTTATCACCGCATCAGTGATCGGAATACAATAGGAGGGTCTTTGCGTTATTTTTCACTAGGAAGTATTCAGTTAACGGATGTTAATCAGAATTCTTTAGGTACTTATAGCCCGTATGAGCTTGCCGTAGATTTTGCTTTTGCAAGGAAATTTGGGAACAATTTCTCTGCTGGGCTTGCAGCTCGATATCTCCGGTCGAGCTTTAGTAATGGACAATTTATTAATGGGCAACAACTTCAGCCAGCTACGAGCTTTGCAGTTGATCTATCTGGATACTATAAAACAGAAACGACAATTTTAGGTAAAACAGGGGAGTTAAGTTTTGGTGTAAATATTTCTAATATAGGTCCCAAGATTAGCTATTCGACCAATGGTATGAAGTATAGCTTGCCAACGAATTTGAAGATAGGTGGAGCAGCTACAATGGATATTGATGCAGATAGTAAGCTGACGTTTGCTTTGGATATTAATAAATTATTGGTTCCAATAGTTGCTAGCTATGATCCAAATAGCTCTGCTGTTTCTTCCATTTTTAAATCTTTTTCGGATGGATCTAATCAGCTTAAAGATATGAGCTATTCTTTAGGTGCGGAATACTGGTTAAAACAACAGTTTGCTTTACGTTTGGGCTATCTCTATGAGGACCCATCGATAGGAAACAGGCAGTATTTTACAACTGGGGCAGGGTTTCGTTATCAGGCCTTTAGTTTAGATGTGGGGTATATTTTGGCAAATCCTCAGAAAAGTCCTTTAGCACGAACATTGCGTTTTACTCTCGCACTTAATTTTGGAGGGGTTAAGGGTCAGAAGTCTTAGTGTAATTTACAATGAAGATTAGAGTTGGGTTTGGATTTGATGTTCATGAGTTGCGAAGTGAGCACCCTTTTGTACTGGGGGGGGTGAAACTTGAGCATCATGCTGGGGCTTTTGGTCATTCGGATGCAGATGTACTTTTACATGCCATTTGCGATGCATTGCTTGGAGCTGCAAATTTGAGGGATATTGGGTATCATTTTTCGAACCAGGATGAGCGTTGGAAAGGGATTAGTAGCTTGACTTTATTGGAAGAATGTGTTCTTCTCTTAGAAGAAAAAGGGTGGCGTGTTGGTAATATCGATGCCATGATTTGTTTAGAAGCCCCTAAGATAAATCCTCATGTTCTTCAAATGAAAGAAAATATTGCAAAAGCCATAGGGATAATAGTCGATGACATTTCTATAAAAGCGACCACTAATGAGAAACTGGGCTTTATTGGTCGAGAGGAGGGCGTGGTTGCTTATGCGGTTTGTTTGATTGAGAAGGTACAAACTATTCAAGTCTAAGCAAAGCTGTTTTTCTGAAATAACCTCTTTAGATTGAGTTTAGCTACTTAAAATTTCAAATTTTTAAAATCGAAACCCATGCTTTTGTCTCTCTAAAAAGGGTTACCATACATTTCAATGCATTATCTATGTTTTTGATATTTATGGCTAAATTTGCCGATCGTATAATTTTCAGGACGCATGAGTTCAATACAAATCACAAAAGATACTTACTTGCAATGGTATGAGCAGATGCTATTGATGCGCAAGTTTGAAGAAAAAGCAGGTCAGCTTTATGGGCAGCAAAAAATTAGAGGATTTTGTCATTTGTATATCGGACAAGAGGCTGTAATTGCGGGAACAATGTCTGTATTGACAAAGGATGATTCTATTATTACTGCATATCGGGATCATGCGCACGCCCTAGCTAAGGGAATATCTGCAAATAGTGTTATGGCAGAATTATATGGTAAAGTAACAGGTTGTTCTAAGGGTAAGGGGGGCTCGATGCACATGTTTAGTAAAGCGCATAAGTTCTTTGGTGGTCATGGTATTGTTGGTGGTCAGATTCCACTGGGTGCGGGCATTGCATTTGCTGAAAAATATAATGGCACGACCAATGTCAATGTATGCTATATGGGCGACGGTGCTGTACGTCAAGGGGCCCTTAATGAGGCTTTTAACATGGCGATGTTGTGGAAGTTGCCAGTTATTTTCGTTTGTGAAAATAATGGTTATGCTATGGGGACATCTGTTTCTAGAACAACCAATATGGCTGATATTTACAAAATAGGTTTAGGATTTGATATGCCTTGTGCTCCAGTGGATGGAATGAGCCCAGTTGCTGTTCATAAAGCAATGGATGAAGCGGTGCAGCGTGCTCGTGCGGGTGAAGGGCCTACATTCTTAGAGATTCGTACTTACCGATACAAGGGACATTCTATGTCGGACCCTGCAAAATATCGTACTAAGGAAGAAGTTGAGACTTATAAGGCAAAAGATCCGATTGAAGAGGTTAAAAAAAGCATTTTGAGTAAAAAATATGCTGATGAGGTGTGGTTTGAGCAGATCGATAAGAAAGTAAAAGAGATTGTTGAGGAATCTGTACGTTTCTCTGAGGAGTCACCTTATCCTGATCCATCGGAATTGTACAAGGATGTATATATCCAAACTGATTATCCCTACATAAGAGACTGAGACGGGGAATCCCCATCAACAAAACAAACCAGCAAATAAAACATGGCAGAAGTAATTCGTATGCCCAAAATGAGCGATACAATGACTGAAGGGCTTATCGCTAAATGGCATAAAAAAGTAGGAGATCAAATCAAATCCGGAGATCTTATCGCTGAAATCGAAACAGATAAGGCAACGATGGATTTTGAGTCCTTTCAAGAAGGAACTTTATTATATATCGGTTCACAAGAAGGCCAAACGGCTCCAGTTGACTCGGTCATTGCAATTATTGGAGAGCTTGGCGAAGACTATCGGGCTTTGCTTTCTGAGGGAAGTACTCCTCCTGCTTTAGGGGATGAAGAAGTAAGTGTTGAAACAAAGTTGGCATCCAAAGTGGAGTCAAAGCCAGTGAGTACTTCGATGGATAAATCCACAAGTACAAGTTCTTTAGCTATAGATGCGAATGTGATTCGTATGCCTTTACTGAGTGATACCATGACAGAAGGTGTTATCGCTGAGTGGCACAAAAAGGTGGGTGATAAGGTAAAAAGTGATGATGTTTTGGCTGATGTGGAGACGGATAAAGCAACTATGGATGTTGTTGGTTATGTAGATGGCACTTTGTTATACATTGGTGTAGAGAAAGGACAAGCAGCTAAAGTCAATGATATTATCGCTATTGTTGGTAAAGATGGAACAGATATCAGTTCTTTATTGATGAATACATCAAACGCTAAGGCTTCTGCTGAGCAGCCAGTAGCGGATGATGTTAAAAAAGCAGAGTCGACTGTAGTTGCTACTGTAAGTACATTAGTAAAAGAAGAAGATTCAACACGTATAAAAGCGTCACCATTGGCTCGTAAGATGGCCAGAGATAAAGGCATAAACTTAAACGAGGTAAAAGGTAGTGCAGCTGGTGGGCGTATTGTAAAGAAAGATGTTGAGGAGTATCAACCACTTACAGTTAATTTGGGTGTAAAAACAGCAATGGGTGATATTACCATTCCTCCTTTTGTTGGAGAAGAAAAGTTTATCGAAAAACCTGTTTCGCAAATGCGGAAGGTGATTGCCAAGCGATTATCTGATAGTTTATTCACTTCACCACATTTTTACTTAACCATGTCAATTGATATGGGAGCTGCCATGGTAGATCGGGTGAAAATGAATGAGTTTTCTAAGGTTAAAATATCGTTTAACGATATGATTGTCAAGGCAGTGGCTATTGCACTAAAGCAACACCCTAATGTTAATTCATCTTGGTTAGGAGATAAAATACGCTATAATGAGCATGTGAATATTGGTGTGGCTGTAGCTGTTGAGGATGGATTGCTGGTCCCCGTGGTTCGTTTTGCCGATGGTAAGTCGCTTTCTCATATTTCTGCGGAAGTAAGGAGTTACTCGGAGCGCGCCAAAGCTAAAAAACTGCAACCAGCAGATTGGGAGGGCTCTACATTTACGATTTCAAATTTAGGCATGTTCGGAATTGAAGAATTTACTGCGATTATCAATCCTCCAGATGCGTGTATTCTTGCTGTTGGAGGTATTCAGGAAGTTCCTGTGGTTAAAAATGGGGCATTGGTTCCTGGTCATGTCATGAAGGTGACATTAAGCTGTGATCATCGTGTGGTTGATGGAGCAACGGGGGCTGCGTTTTTGCAAACACTTAAGCTACTATTAGAAGAGCCGGTAAGGCTGCTTGTATAAGTGTTTAGCTCAATTTTTCCTAGAAATATGGTTTTCTAGTGGTTTAAAGTCTTTATATAAGAAGCGCACTATTATGTTTTGGTAGGGCGCTTCTTAATAAATGAGAGTAAAAAGTGCTATAGGCTATTTACCATTTGTGTAGTTCTCAATTGGGATTGGTTCTCGTTTTCAAAGGATAGGCTAAATAGAATACATTTTTCGTGCGTGTCCATCCCTGAGAAAACCTTTTTCCCATCTACTTCGTAGTCTGCATACGAGATCGCATGGCATTCTTTTAGGATCGGTATTTTCCTCATAAAATTGAGGCTATATTGGCTCGTAATTTCTCCCATTACTTTTCTGTATCCTTTCTTCCAGCCGTGAGCAAACGATACTTGGTAAAGCTGAGTTAATATTCCTAACCTTTGGTATTCAGGTAGTACTGCAGCCACATATCCATGCGCTAAATATCCTTTTGGGTACAGATGAGTCTCTTGAATGAATGGACGCCATAAATCATCAAATAGCTTCAATGTATATTCAAGTTTAGGGGTAAAAGATCGTTCGGGATAAAAGTCATTGGCAAAATCGGTGCAAATAGAGGCACCTACCACTTCCCCTGTTTCTTTAATAGACGCTACCCAGCTTAAGTCATCTTCTAAGGAGTGAACTAAAAGGGGATGAAAAAAGGGTTTAAGGTCTTCTTCGGTCATCTCTAGATGACGGGCCAGTGGTTCATTGTATGCAAATGTTTTACAAACACAATTTGACGCACTTTCGAGGTTGGCTGTTGATAGTTTGGTGTAAGCTAATTCATGCTTTAAGTTGTACATAGGCTTTACTGCTATAGGTGAATAGGCGTAAAGCTATTGTATTATTTCTTTTAAAGAAATTTTATGTAATTAAATTATAAATATTTTTCATTTTTTAATAATTATTATCAATTAAGATTATGATATCATATAGGGGGATGTGGCACTTGTTAAATGGATTTAGGTTTTTATTTTAAATTTTAATGAAGATTCTTTTGATATACATGAGCCATAGGATTAAGAACCAAAAAATCACATAGGCTATAGCCATGGCTAAAGAGGCATTCAGGGGGGACAAATAAGGAAGAAAAAACGTTTGATACACCCAGATTTTTGTACTGATGAGTTTACCATCGGTAAGTTTTGTCATAGTCAAGGTTAGGGTTTTCGCGATTAATGTGGACAAGAAAAAAGCAGCGAGCGCATTTACCCCATAAACGACAAAAGGCTTTGTCCATGCTTTATATCCTTGTACATCAATAAGCCAATAGCAGAGTGCAAGACCAATAATGGCCAAGCCGCCGGTGTAAAGAACATAAGAGCTAGTCCAGAGTGATTTATTGATAGGAAATACCATGTTCCAAAGCAAGCCGAGTATCACAGCAATAAACCCGGCAGTAAATAGCCAGGCAATTTTAGTCCCTAATTCATATCTCTTTTGTCTTAGCCAGGTTCCAGTTAAAATGCCAATCAGGGTAGTTGATATGGATGGAATTGTACCTAAAAGGCCTTCAGGGTCCCAGGTTATGGAGAGCTTCCATAAATGGGCTTCACCCAGTAGAGTCCGATCAAGCCAGGCTCCGAGATTGGTTTCTTTCTCCAGATTGGCATAACCCAATCCCGGAACGGGGATACATGCCAGAAGTCCCCAATAAAGAAGGAGTAAGCCTATCGCGATTAAGAGCTGTGTTTTGGGCTTTGTTTTGATAAATATCAGTGCCGATATAAAGAAGGTAAGTCCAATGCGTTGCAGTATTCCTGGGATACGCATCCCTTTGAGGGCCGCAATTGGATCGGTAAAGATCAAGGGAAATGCGGCTAGAAATAGACCGAGTACGATTAAAATAATAGCTCTTTTTAAGGCTACCCTGATCATTCGCGCATGAGTTTGTTCTCCAGCAATCTTATCACCTAGTGCGTAGCTAATGGATACACCAACAATAAATAGAAAAAAAGGGAAAATAAGATCGGTTGGTGTACAGCCATTCCACTCGGAATGTTCAAGGGGGGCATAAATATGTCCCCAGTCACCGGGATTATTCACCAGGATCATGGCAGCAACAGTTAATCCGCGAAATACATCCAGGGATAGGAGGCGTGTACGTGGAATTGGCGGGGTGCTCATTACTCAAGTTTACAAAAAAGATCTGATTTTTTGCACTTAAAAAGTGTGCATATCAAGTACTTTTTGAAGATCTTCAGGGGTATCAATTGCCCAGCTTTCCTTGCTTGTAATGGTTGTTTGGATAGTATATCCATTTTCAATCCAACGTAGTTGCTCAAGTCCTTCAGCATATTCAAGGCTTGATATAGGCAATCTGGTGATGGCTAATAATGTCTGTTTACGATAGCCATAGATACCGATATGTTTATAGTAAGTATGTTTATCGAGCCATTTTTCTATCTCTTCTCCTCTTAAAAATGGAATACTGGTGCGGCTGAAGTAAATAGCTTGCTGCTTCGTATTGATGATTACTTTGGGGCTATTGGGATTAATTAGCTCTTCTGTGGTGTTAATTTTTTTAATTAATGTGGCGATTTGAGGCTCGGTTTGATTGAAACACTGGCATAATGTGTCTATTTGTTCAGGGTCGATAAAGGGTTCGTCTCCCTGAATATTAATGTAAACATCATAGTCGGGATGAAGGCTAGCTATTTCTGCACATCGATCGGTTCCGCTTTGATGTTCAGGAGCAGTCATGGTGACATGTCCACCAAAGTGTAGAACATGATCATGTATTTGATCATTATCAGTTGCAACTAGAACTTTAGTTAGTGATTTGGCTTTCTGGCATTGTTCATAGACTCTTTGAATCATGGTTTTACCTGCGATGTCTACTAGGGGCTTACCTGGAAAACGGGTAGATGTAAAACGGGCTGGGATAATTCCTAAAATATTCATTGTGAAAATTTTGTTTGAACGAAATTAAGCAATTGGGGATCTTTGGATGATATAGAGCCGGTCTAAAATTTGAATACTTAAATTTACTCCAGATGAATTTAATTAAATCTCCATCTATACTTATTAAAGCAGCGACAATCGTAAATGAAGGGCAATGTTTTGTGGGAGATATGTTGATTAAAGATGGATTTATTGAGCTGCTAGCGCCCGAGCTAAATGTATTAGCAGATGAAGAAATTTGTGCAGAGGGTCTATATCTTTTCCCTGGGTGTATCGATGATCAGGTCCATTTTCGTGAGCCCGGACTGACGCATAAGGCTGATATCTATACTGAGAGTCGAGCAGCCGTTTCCGGGGGGATTACTTCTTTTATGGAAATGCCCAATACCATCCCCAATACCTTGACACAGCAATTGTTAGAAGATAAGTATCAAATTGCTTCGGAGCGCTCGTTGGCCAATTACTCTTTTTTTATGGGTGTAAGTCATGATAATTTGGGTGAATTATTAAATACAGACCCTAAACAGGTATGCGGTATTAAAATCTTTATGGGCTCTTCAACGGGGAATATGTTGGTAAATCGGGAGGATGTCTTGGAGACTATTTTTAAAAATGCACCCACACTTATTGCTACGCACTGCGAGGATGAGACAACGATAAAAACCAATTTGGAATATTTTAAATCCATTTATGGAAATCAGTTAAAGCCAGAGATGCATCCTTTGATACGAAGTGCGGAGGCCTGTTATAAGTCGTCTTCCTTTGCAGTGCAGCTGGCTAGAAAATATCATACTCGACTGCATGTTTTGCATATTTCGACTGGAATTGAAACAGAATTATTTGATAATTCGGCTCCACTTTCTGAAAAGCAAATTACTTCCGAAGCTTGCATTCATCATTTGTGGTTTTCGGATGCAGATTATAGAGAGAAAGGAAATTGGATCAAATGGAACCCGGCGATCAAGTCTGCACAAGATCGAGAGGCTGTTTTTCAGGCTGTTTTGGATGATAGAATTGATGTAATTGCTACCGATCATGCGCCTCATACGATTGAAGAAAAATCACAGCCCTATTTGCAAGTGCCTTCTGGTGGACCACTCGTCCAACATGCGCTGCTGGCTATGCTCGATTTTTATCATCAAGGAAAAATAAGCTTGGAGAAGATTGTAGAAAAGATGGCTCACAATCCAGCTATCTGTTTCAAGGTGAACAAACGAGGCTTTATTCGAGAAGGCTATTGGGCTGACCTGGTACTAGTTGATTTACATAGGCCCTGGCAAGTTACACGAGCAAATATCCTTTCGAAATGTGCATGGAGTCCTTTTGAAGGACATCTGTTTCAATCCACTGTTACTCATACCATTGTTTCTGGCCAATTGGTTTGGAAGGAAGGTGTTTTTTGTAATCAAAATACCGGTTGTAGGTTGTTGTTTGACCGGTAGCTTTCTTACTACTTATGCCATTGTTTACTAAACGATCGCGGGGCTACCTTAGGTAGTTTGCGATAGGGTCCCCAGCTTTTTTTAAAGAACATGGATAGTAGTATATTTTTCCATGCTCCTCCTAACATATCCATTAGGCTCCGCTTCATCATTCCTTTGACCCACATTTTCCAACCAAAAGTTTCTGATTTAGAAGTATACCCCTCTCTTACAGCATCACGACGATTGAGCAAAAGCATTTTATGAATGTCGATCTTAGCTGGACAAACTTCAGTACATTTGCCGCATAAACTGGACGCATAACTTAAATGCTTAAACGTCTTCATCCCTTGCATATGTGGCGTGATGATCGAGCCGATGGGGCCACTATAGGTTGTTTGGTAACTATGCCCCCCAATATTTTGGTAAATGGGACAACCATTTAAACAGGCTCCACAACGAATGCAATATAACCCCTGACGTTGTTCTTTTTTTTCTAGTAAATGGGTACGGCCATTATCTAAAAGGATGACATACATTTCTTCGGGTCCATCTGTTTCATATTTTTGGCGTGGGCCACTTAGAATACTATTATAAACTGTCAGATTTTGTCCTGTACCATGACTAGAAAGTAATGGCCAGAATAAATCTAGGTCACTTATAGAAGGAATAACTTTTTCAATACCGACAATAGCAATATGAATCTTGGGGAAAGTAGTTGTTAAACGTGCATTCCCTTCATTTTCGGTGAGGGCAATACTGCCGGTATCCGCAATGATGAAGTTCCCTCCAGTAATGCCGATGTCGGCTGTGGTATATTTGCTTCGGAGTAATTCACGTGCTTTAAGAGTTAATTGTTCTGGTGTTGCACCCAGAGGGGTTCCAAATCGTTCGTGAAAGAGCTTGGCTATATCCTTTTTACTCAGATGCATAGCCGGCGTGACAATATGATACGGTTTTTGTCCCAATAACTGCACGATATATTCGCCCAGATCACTTTCCAGCGTTTCAATCTGATGCTGCTCCAGAAACTCATTTAAATGAAGCTCTTCGGTCACCATGGACTTGGATTTGATCACGGTTTTGGCTTCTGCTTTCTGGATGATTTTCAGGATCTCGGAATGGGCTTCATCTTGATCATTTGCCCAGATCACTTTACCCCCTTTACGCTGAAAATTAGCTTCAAACTCGGGTAGAAGTTTATCTAGGTTTTCCATCACTCTCCACTTGATGGTATGGGCTTTTTTTTTGGCATTTTCTAGACCAGCGAACTTGGCCAGCCCTTTAGTTACGGCAGCATCATACTTGCCAATATTATATTGGATAATCCGACGATGTTCTTGATCAAAGGATTTGAAACGAGCACTATCGAGGAAATCAGCTGCGGTTTTGGTCATTAGGCGAATTTAGGCATAACGCTATTAGAAAAAGAATGCAGGATGCAATTAGCGCTATAAAGTGTACGAATGACAAGAAGATGGGCCATGTAAAAGCAAGGCTTTTTCGATATGTTTGCACTCGCAATTGGACCAAGACTCATTTAAGGCTTCGATTATTCATGACAGATAGCCTCCACGAAATAAAAAGACCCATCGATACTGAATTACGCATTTTCGAAGAAAAATTTCGGGCATCGATGAAGAGCGCTGTTCCATTACTGGATCACATTACTAGTTATATCATCAAGCGACGGGGAAAGCAGATGCGCCCTATGTTTGTTTTTCTCTCGGCCAGTTTATGTGGGGGTATTACCGAGGCAACCTATCGAGGAGCCACATTGGTAGAGTTGCTACATACAGCAACTTTAGTGCACGACGATGTGGTTGATAATTCCTTCCAGCGGCGCGGTTTTTTTTCTGTTAATGCTTTGTGGAAAAATAAAATTGCGGTATTGATTGGTGATTTTTTGTTATCAAAGGGTTTGCTTTTGTCGGTCAAGAACAATGATTTTGATTTGTTGAAAATTGTTTCTGAGGCTGTCGAGCAAATGAGTGAAGGTGAGTTGTTGCAAATTGAAAAAGCGAGACATTTAGATATTGATGAGCGAGTATATTTCGATGTGATTCGGAAGAAAACAGCCTCACTGATTGCTTCCTGTTGTGCTTGTGGTGCTGTTTCAGCGGGGGCTGATGGGGCTACGGTAGATAAAATGAAGCAATTTGGCGAGAAAATTGGGATTGCTTTTCAAATAAAGGATGATTTATTTGACTTTGGTACAGATGATGTGGGTAAACCCCTTGGCATTGATCTTAAGGAGAAGAAAATCACATTACCCTTGATTTATGCCCTCAATCAGGCGTCCTATCTCAAAAAAAAGCAAATCATTAATTTAGTCAAGAATCATAATGATGATTCAGATAAAATTGCTGAGGTCATTCATTTTGTTCAGCAGGGAGGGGGAATGGTTTATGCAGCGCAAAAAATGAATATCTATCAGCAAGAGGCTTTCGATATTCTCAATCAATTTCCAGAGCATCAATCGCGTACGGCTTTAGCACAATTGGTACGTTTTACGATTGAACGCAAAAAATAAACTTTAAACCAAGCTCAATGTAATTATGCCTAACGAGTATTTGTTTTTCTTAGGATTTCTTCTATTTATTGCTTTGATGTTAGCCATTGACCTTGGTGTTTTTAACAAGCGAGATCGAGCTATAGGTTTCAAAGAGGCTGCTATGATGAGTGCTATTTGGGTATTGTTTGCGTTGGGGTTTTACTTCCTGTTACTGAAGAAGGGACAGCTATTACATGGTATTGAGTCAGAAGAACAACTCGTCCAGGTTGTCCAAAAAAACTTGCATCAGATTGATCTGATTCCTAACAAATTTGCTCAAAATATAATTACCTATAGGGAAACCCTAGCGCTTGAGTTTCTGACAGGCTATATTATTGAGTATGCTTTGTCGGTTGATAATATTTTTGTGATCGTACTTATTTTTTCGGCATTCTGTGTAGAAAAGCAATATTATCATCGTGTACTGTTTTGGGGAATTTTGGGTGCTGTTTTGATGCGCTTTCTATTCATATTTATTGGTGCAACGCTCATCGCAAAGTTTGCTTGGATACTTTATGTTTTTGGGGTATTCCTGATTTATACGGGGATTATGATTGTTGTGAATAGGAATACCGATGCACAAATGGATCCTAATAATCATCAAATAGTTAAATGGGCTTCGAAATATTTTGCTGTATTCCCAGGCTTTGTTGGTAATAAGTTTTTTGTCAAGATGGGTGGGAAAACACTTATTACCTCGCTTTTCTTGGTCTTATTGATTGTAGAGCTTACGGACTTAATTTTCGCGGTGGATTCTATCCCAGCAATCTTTGTGGTAACCAAAGACCCTTATATTGTGTTTTTTTCTAATATTTTTGCCATACTAGGTTTGCGATCGATGTTTTTTTTGCTAATTAATGTCATTCATAAGTTTCACTACCTAAAATTTGGGCTTGCGGTTCTGCTGGTATTTATTGGAATGAAAATGCTGATGCATCACTGGCTTGAGCTGTTGGGTTTTACCACAATACATTCTTTGATGGTAGTGGTTGCTATTCTGGCTTGTAGTGTAATGGCTTCTTTAATCTTTCCAGTAAAAGCGCGATAAATACTCCTTTTAACTTTTGGCTTTATTTAAACAAAAACCCGAGCTCTTTTAAAGGCTCGGGTTTATATGGAAATTATAGAAACTATTTTATTTTAAATCTACAGTACCTTTACCCATCGTATAGCCATCGGCATATAATACTACTGTGTATGTCCCTGGCTGGAAAGCTCCTGAATTAACCCAGTCTATGGAGAAAGATTTTCCTTCGTTGTTAAACTCGATAGCTGTTTTGTAGGTGTAAGCCATGGTGCTAGCATCAGCAGTAAACTGCCCATTTTCGCCAGCAATGAAGGCTCCACTAGGGTCTGTTACGCGGACAAAAATATCATGCATGCCTTTGGCGGCTAATGAATTGTTGGCCACAGTAAAATTAATGCGAAGTTTGTTTACATTTTTGGCTTTAGGATTCTCTGTTTCTTTTCCACTTTTACGTATACGTAGTGGAATAATATTCACACTGCCCGTTTTAAGTGCAGCAGCCATTGTGACTTTGTTATTTAAGTCCTCATTTTGTTTTTGGAGTGTGCCTGCCTTTTGCGAAACTGAATCGACTTGGGTTTTTAGTGTATTTCGTTCCGTAGTTAGGCTAGCATTTTGTTTTTTAAGGTCTTCTATTTCTGCAGTGTATTGGATAACAAAGTCACGCAGTTTCTTGATTTCATTTTGAGCCTCAGCTAATTGTTTTTGTGTCAATTGCCCTTTCTTTAATGCTGAGCGGAGCTCAGCTATTTTTTTTCGAGCTGTTTCCTGCTGTTCTTTCATTTGCTCAGAAAGTTTAACAGAAACACTATTGGCACTATCTAACTGTACTTCTATTCGGTCAATATCTGTTTGTAGCTTGGATTTTTCATCATTCACTACAACAATTCGTTCGTTAGCCTTTTGATTTTTAAAATATAAGTAGACATTGGTACCTACTAATACTAAAATGACGGCTATTAAAAAGTAGATTTTGTTCGAATCTCCTTTTCGTTGATAATCCTGTTGTTCGGTGCTCATTATTTTAAAAGTTAATGGTTTAAAATTTAGAATAAATCAATGGAAAATTAGTAATTTTTATATCTTAAATATATTAAAAAAAAATAATTTTCAAAATTCTGACGGACAAATGTAATTTAAAATGACTAATCTTATTTTAGGCATCAATACATTGATATAGACAATTTTAATACGTATCATATTTTACTAATATGTATCATTACGAAGGGCATTTACGTAGTTCGGATATAATCAAGGACATGGTTATTGGGATGGCTGATGGTTTAACAGTTCCTTTTGCTCTAGCTGCGGGATTAAGTGGTGCAGTAGAGTCATCGGGTATTATTATTACTGCAGGTATTGCTGAGATTGCTGCGGGCTCTATTGCGATGGGCTTGGGAGGGTTTTTGGCAGGGAAAACAGAAGTTGATCACTATGCTTCGGAGTTAAAGAGAGAGTATGAAGAGGTTGAGAAATTTCCTGAAATAGAAAAGTTAGAAGTCAGGGAGATTTTTGCAGAATTGGGCTTACCATCACATTTGCAACATGAGATAGCTGAGGTAATAGCTAGTGATAAAAATAAGTGGGTAAACTTTATGATGCGATACGAGTTAGGTTTGGAAAAACCACACGTAAGTAGAGCCCGGCAAAGTGCGTTTACTATTGGACTGGCATATATTGTCGGTGGGATCATCCCATTATCGCCTTATTTTTTTGTCGATAATACAATAGAGGGTCTATGTTATTCCTGTGGAATTACACTCATCGCCCTGTTTATATTTGGTTTTTTGAAGAGCAGATTAACTGGCCAGAAGCCTCTAAGGGGGGCGATGAAGGTGGTAGCTATTGGTGCATTAGCTGCATTGACTGCATTTATATTGGCCAAACTAGTCAATAGCCACTTATAATTTAAGCTAGTTCTTGGCTAGAATGCAATAAGTTGGTCTATTTGTTGATTAATAAATCGCAGCGTGTCTTCCTTGATTAAGTTTCCTTGTTCATCTAGCTCGGCATGAATGCCGGGGATATGTAATTTCAAGGGTAAGATGTGCAAATTAAAATAGTGAGCAATGCCAGTAAAGTGCTCAAGTCCGCGAACATTACCATATTTACCTGCGGATAAACCAATCAGTGCGGCTTTTTTCCCATAAAAGCTATCAGGGAAAGAGCAAGCATCTATAAATGTTTTCAGAATACCTGGAAATCCGCCATTATACTCTGGGATCACAAATAAGAATTTGTTGCTCGCAGTAATTTGTTCTTGAATCATTTGAAACGAATCGCTTCGGCTTCCATATAAATCTGATACAATGAAATCATTGGGTAATTCGGTTAACGAAATCAGTTCTACCTCGACTTCTCTTTTCTCGATCAGTTTCTTACAGTAGCTTGCTAGTTTGAGTGTATTGCTACCTGGTCGATTAGTACTTGCAATAATGGTAATCATTTGTTAAAATAGGGGGAAAGTATCAGTGGGTGAGCAAACGCTCATACAGTTTAAAAACGGTTTAAAATTTGTACCTTAGGCTTCGCTAAAAAGCCTTTGTTTTGACAAATATAAGGTTTTGACCAATAGGGCTTGGTCATTGATTTGCTGTTTCAAAATTAGTTAATAGATAAGAACAATGGGTAAAATCATCGCGCTAGCCAATCAAAAGGGTGGAGTAGGAAAAACTACTTCGTCTATTAACTTAGCAGCAAGTCTAGCCGTTTTGGAATACAGGACGCTCTTAGTAGATGCTGACCCACAAGCCAATTCGACTTCGGGTATAGGCTATGATCCCCGGAACATTAAGTCGAGTATCTACGAGTGTATCATCAATGAAACTGACCCGAAAGAGGCTATACAAAGGACAGAAACGCCTCATTTAGATATCTTGCCTGCACATATTGATTTAGTTGGAGCTGAGATAGAAATGATCAATATGGCCGATCGAGAGTATCGGATGAAAGCGATTCTAAATAAAATCAAAGATGATTATGACTTTATTATCATTGATTGTTCCCCTTCTTTGGGCTTGATTACGATCAATGCTTTAACAGCTGCTGATTCTGTGATTATCCCCGTTCAGTGCGAATATTTTGCACTCGAAGGTTTGGGTAAACTTTTAAATACGATTAAAATTGTACAAAATCGTCTAAATACGGCTCTTGCAGTAGAGGGCATTCTGCTGACCATGTATGATGTACGTTTACGTTTATCCAACCAAGTTGTAGAAGAAGTGAAGACACATTTTCAAGATCTGGTTTTTGAAACCATCATTCAACGTAATACACGATTAAGCGAGGCACCAAGTTTTGGCATATCGGTCATTATGCATGACGCCAGTAGCAAGGGTGCAGTCAATTACCTGAATTTGGCTCGAGAAATACTCAGAAAGAATGGATTAGTGAAACAGCAAGGAATGCAAAAAGAAGCAACACTATAATGACGTATCAAAAAAAAATAGGACTAGGGAAAGGATTAAGTGCACTTTTGGATGATACAAACACGGTTCAAACTACCCGTCAGCAGGCTGATTGTGAGCATGTATTGTTAGGCTCGGTAAGTCACATCAAAATAAATGAGATAGCGGTTAATCCTTTCCAGCCTCGTGTCGAATTTGATCTGGCTGCTTTGCAGGAGCTGGCAGAATCTATCAAATTGCAAGGTTTAATCCAGCCAATCACTGTCCGTAAAATAGGAGCGGATAGCTATCAATTGATTTCGGGGGAGCGTCGCTTGCGTGCCTCTAAGCTGGCAGGTTTGATGGAAATCCCAGCTTATGTGCGCACAGCCAATGATCAGCAAATGCTCGAACTGGCACTGATTGAAAATATTCAGCGCGAAAATTTAAATGCGATTGAAATTGCGCTTAGTTTTCACCGAATGATCGAAGAGTGTAATCTGAAGCAAGAAGAGCTAGGTGATCGAGTGAGTAAAAACCGATCAACGGTAACGAATTATTTGCGTTTATTAAAACTTCCTCCCACTATACAGGTGTCTGTTCGGGATGGGGATATATCGATGGGACATGCGCGTGCTTTAATTTCGGTGGAAGATGTTGATAAACAGCTCTACGTCCATGGAGAAATAATCAGTAAGGGCTTGTCTGTTCGCAAAGTAGAAGAACTTGTTCGAAGTATTCAAAATGGGACAGCCCAGAAAATGTTTAGAGAGAAACAAAACCCAGCACCTTTCCAATATCAAAAAATAGAAGATACTTTGGCTTCAAAGTTTGGATCGAGAGTGAGATTAAAAGTGCAGAGTAAGGGCGCAGGATCGATTGAAATCCCCTTTTTATCTGAGGAGGATCTTAATCGTATACTCGAAATGTTAGATTGGTGATGAAGTTTAAGTTGATTGTTTTTTTATTCATTCTAGTAGGTCTTCTGTATTCTTCAGGCACATTTGCTCAAAAACAAGACAGTGTAGCAGTGCCTATTACTCCCATTACACCTCCACCTCATCAGGGGGCTAATTCCCATAAAGGAGCTCTAGGAACAGACGAACCAATTAAAGACGCTAGACGTTTAGCGCTCGAAAGGATGCCGAGCCGGGCAACCATACGCTCTATGATTATTCCGGGTTGGGGACAGCTAACTAATAAGCGCTGGTGGAAAGTCCCACTCATTTATGGGGGGCTGGCCATTTTTATTACTCAGTATAATGCCAATCAGGACAGCTATCGGTCCTTTTTGACAGAAGCTCAGTACCGGGTCAACAACAATGGAGTACACCAAAATCCAGCATATGATTTATATACAGACGACGGAATCATCCAGAATAAAGACATCTATCGAAGAAATAGAGATCTTTGCGCATTGTCAATCATTGCTATTTATGCCGCTAATGTCATAGATGCTTACGTGGATGCCAAATTTTTTCGTTTCGATATTAGCGATAAATTAAGCCTGCGGGTAAATCCGTCACTACAAATATCCCCAGCGACTACTTATGCGATGCTAAATCCAGCAATAAAAATTAGTCTAGTATTATGAAGATAGCGCTTTTAGGCTACGGCAAAATGGGACGTCTTATTGAACAGCTTGCCCTCAATCGTGGCCATGAGATTGTCTTGAGAATAGACTCCAAACAGCTAATACATTTAAACTCAGCAAACTTAAAGCAAGCAGATGTGGCCATTGAGTTTAGTACACCTTATGCTGTGTTGAATCATATAGAAGCGTGTTTTGAGGCAGACCTGCCCG
Source organism: Pedobacter sp. (assembly GCA_008015505.1). Classification (GTDB taxonomy): domain Bacteria; phylum Bacteroidota; class Bacteroidia; order Sphingobacteriales; family Sphingobacteriaceae; genus Daejeonella. The sequence goes on along the minus strand of SSFR01000001.1, from coordinate 93,501 downwards.
TTGTCGTGGGGACGACGGGCTGGTACGACAGGCTTTCGGAAATAAGGCAAACTTGCAATCATCAAAAACAAACGCTAATCTATGGATCGAACTTTAGTATTGGGGTCAATTTATTTTTTTATGTGAATAAGGTTCTGGCTAAACTGATTGATCGTTATTTACAGTATGATGTGCAAATTGAGGAAATACACCATGTCCATAAGCTAGACTCGCCTAGCGGGACTGCTATTACACTTGCCGAAGGTATCATTGGGCAAATGAGCCGTAAAAAAGAATGGGTAAATGAGCTGATTGGTCATAGCACAGGAATGGTCCATCAGCCCACTCAATTACTCATCGAATCTCATCGAATGGAAGAGGCCCCAGGTACGCATACAGTAATTTATAGCTCTGAAATAGACGATATCGAACTGAAACACACAGCTCATAGTCGGAATGGTTTTGCATTGGGGGCTGTTCTAGCTGCTGAATGGCTACAAGGTAAATCAGGCTTCTTTTCAGTGGACGATCTATTTGATTTTAAAATTTAGAAAACGTTTACTTTGACGTCGAATTAATTAATTGCCAAATCGTTTAATCATCTTATCCGCTATGAACTGGAAATTTTGGGCTAAAAAATCTTCAAAAAAAACAAAAAAGAAAAGCGCAGGTCGCGAATGGCTCGATGCAGTTGTTTTTGCAGTAGTAGCTGCTACATTGATCCGTGGGCTATTTATTGAGGCATATACGATTCCTACCGGATCTATGGAGAAATCCTTATTAATTGGTGATTTTCTTTTTGTAAGTAAGGTTAATTATGGCCCCCGTATGCCAATGACTCCCGTAGCCTTTCCATTTGCACACCATACTATGCCTATTATTGGCACAAAAGCGTATTGGGATGGTATTCAGCTTGGCTATCATCGTTTACCTGGACTGAGTAAGATCAAGCGTAAGGACGTGGTTGTTTTTAACTATCCAATTGAAGTAGATTCACCCCTGTATCGCCCTGTAGATAAATGCGAAAATTATATTAAACGCTGTCAAGCCATTGCTGGGGATACCTTACAGATCATTAATGCGCAAGTATATGTGAATGGGAAGCCCGCTGAAAATCCACGATTTGGGCAAATATCTTATTATGTCAAATCAGATGGCACCGATTTCAACCCTCAGGCCTTGGAGGATCTTCATATTGAAGTACAACGTGCTACGGAAAATGAATATGTTTTTACCATGACTAGTGAAGAAGCCGATTTAATTCGTAAATGGTCCAATGTGAAGCAGGTTATTCCGATGCTTCGGCCAGCTCACGAGTTTAATCCGGATGTTTTCCCTCATGATCCCAGATTTAAGTGGAATCAGGATAATTTTGGGCCTATTATTCTTCCCAAAAGAGGTTGGACAGTGAAATTGGATAGTACAAACTATCCTATTTATGAACGGGCAATAGCAGTTTACGAAAAAAATAAACTTCAAAGGCTAGGGAATGATATTCTGATCAATGGAAAGAAGACCAACACTTATACCTTCAAAATGGACTACTACTGGATGATGGGGGATAATCGACATAACTCATTAGACTCCAGATTTTGGGGTTTTGTACCTGAAGATCACATTGTTGGAAAAGCGCTCTTTATTTGGATGAGCTGGAATACGGATGGTTCTTTCTTTGATAAAATACGCTGGTCTCGTTTGCTAAGAGGGATTAACTAAAATGGCGAAAGAGGGTTTTATGACAAATCTGCCCCCCCTCCTTTGGAGCGGGTTGGGGTGAGGCTAGATTCTTCCCTTTCCATAAATAATAAATAATCGGATAGACAAGTAATTCAAGCAATACGCTGGTCACTACACCACCAACCATTGGGGCTGCAATTCGTTTCATGACATCAGCCCCTGTACCCGTACTCCAAAGAATAGGGACTAGCCCAGCAATGATGGCAGTGGCCGTCATGATTTTAGGACGAATGCGTTTTACTGCGCCGTGGTGAATGGCTTCCATCAGATGTGTTTTGTTGCGCATCATCCCTTTGCTTTTCATTTCCTGGTAGGCTAAGTCGAGATAGAGCAACATAATTACACCCGTTTCTGCATCTAATCCAGCTAGGGCAATGATTCCCACCCATACCGCAACACTGAGGTTATAACCGAGTAGATAAACAAACCAAAAGGCACCAATAAGTGAAAATGGTACTGCCAAAAATACGATTGCAACCTTGGTGAATGATTTCGTGTTGATGTAAAGAATGAGCGAAATCAAAAATAGGGTCAGCGGAATAATCCAAGCTAAGCGTGCTTTAGCTCGTTGCATGGATTCAAATTGGCCACTCCAGGATAAGGTATAACCAGATGGCAATCTAAATTTTTCTTCGACTGCCTTTTGTGCGTTTTGGATATATCCACCTAGATCACTCTGGTGAACGTCCACAAATACCCAGACATTGGGGCGACTATCTTCACTCCGAATGAGCATGGGACCCTTATGAATAGTAAACGATGCCAACTGTCCAAGCGGAACATACATACCACTGGGTGTAGAAACTAAAACACGTTTTAGACTTGGTATGTCATCTCGTAATTCTCGTGGATAACGAATAGAAATAGGATACCGTTCTAACCCCTGAACCATATGGGATATATCCATTCCGCCAATAGCTGTCTGAATAACTTCTTCTATGTCGGCAATATTAATGCCGTAGTGAGCTGCTGCCTGACGATCAATTGTAAAATCCAGATAATTACCACCCAAGACTCTTTCAGCATACGCAGATGCTGTTCCAGGAACAGTACGCATGATGCCTTCTAATTGTTTCCCCAAGCTATCCAGTACTTGTAAATCGGCCCCTCCTATTTTAATGCCAATGGGTGTTTTAATTCCTGTACTAAGCATATCGATACGATTTTTGATGGGCATAGTCCAGACATTAGTCAGTCCCGGAATTTGTAGGGCCCGATCCATCTGTTGGGTGAGTTGATCGGGTGTCATGCCCGTTCTCCATTGATTTTTCGGTTTGAGTTGGATCGTTGTTTCGACCATATCTAATGGCGCGGGATCGGTAGCGGTTTCAGCGCGTCCCATTTTTCCGAAAACATGCTCCACCTCAGGAAATTGGCGGAGCATTTTATCAGTTTGTTGCAAGACTTCCTTGGCTTTGGTGATGGATATTCCCGGGTAAGTGGAGGGCATATATAATAGATCTCCTTCCCACAGGGGAGGCATAAACTCTGAGCCAATTTTGTGATATGGAATAAAGATGGAAATCAGCAATAAGGCTGCAATCACTAAAACAGTTTTTTTAAATCGTAAAGCCATTGTCAAGATAGGATGGTACAAAGCGATCATCAAGCGGTTTATGGGGTTTGTCTCTTCTTTGGGAATATTTCCTCGGATTAAAAACCCCATCAGCACAGGGACTAAAGTGACCGAAAGAAAGGCTGCTGCACCCATGGCATAGCTTTTGGTAAAAGCTAGGGGCTGAAATAGCCGACCTTCTTGCTCCTGTAGGGTAAAAATGGGTAGGAAGGAAACGGTAATCACCAGCAGCGAAAAAAATAAGGAAGGACCTACTTCAGCAGCTGAATCTTTGATGATTTGCCACCGGCTTTGATCACTTCTTTGCCGGTCTTCTAGATGTCGATGCGCATTTTCGATCATAATGATAGCGGCATCTACCATGGTCCCAATGGCTACAGCTATCCCTCCAAGTGACATGATGTTAGCATTGATCCCTTGTACATACATGAGGATAAAGGACAGGAGTATGGCTATTGGCAACATGATTACAGCAACCAAACTACTGCGGAAGTGGAAAAGAAATAGTAAACAAACAAGTGATACAATGACAATTTCTTCGATCAATTTATCGCGTAGGGTCTCGATACTTCGGTTGATTAAGGAAGATCGGTCGTATACCGCGGAGATTTTTACATCAGGGGGGAGGCCGGCTTTGAGCTCAGCTAACTTTTTCTTGACAGCGTGGATGGTTGCTGTAGCATTTTCCTTGTCGCGCATGATAATAATGCCTCCAACGGTTTCACCTTTACCGTCTAGCTCTGCAATACCCCTGCGAGCAGAGGGCTCTACACTAATGGTGGCAATTTGTTCCAAATAAATGGGGATACCTGAACTCCTCGTTGGAGGTGCCAGCGAAGATGCCATTGGACTAGTTATATCTGCTTCCTCACTGTCATTCATGCTAGTGCTACTTATTGGAGGGGGAGAATTGTTTAAGGGCTTTGACATAGCTTGAGGGGAGGCTATTCTACTGAGTCCTACTGGAATTTTTTTAAAATCAGCTAGTGTTTTTAAATAGCCCTTGCCACGGATCATAAACTCCATCTCTCCCATTTCGATGGTTTCCCCACCTGTGTCATTATTACTCCTTTTGATGGCTTGTTCGACTTGCTGTAAGCTAATGCCATATGCTTGCATTTTTATTGGATCAACTGTGACACGATAGTTACGAACATATCCCCCAATACTAGCCACCTCGGCAACACCCTCAACGCTACTTAGCGGATAACGTAGGTACCAATCTTGTATAGAACGGAGCTCACCTAGGTCACGCTGGTTACTACTTAAAGTATACTGATAGACCCAGCCCAATCCAGTGGCATCAGGGCCGAGTGTAGGCTTGGTACCCGTTGGCAGCTTGGCTGAGGCATAATTGAGATATTCCAATACGCGGCTTCTTGCCCAATATAAGTCGGTGCCATCCTCAAAAATGACATATACCATAGAAAATCCAAAAAACGAATAACCCCGCACTACTTTAGATTTTGGTACAGCAACCAGTGCTGTAGTTAATGGGTAGGTTAGTTGCTGTTCGATCAATTCTGCAGCTTGACCAGGATATTCTGTATAAACGATTACTTGTACGTCGCTTAAGTCGGGGATGGCATCAAGCTTGATACGCTGAATGGCATATATGCCGGTAATTATTAGGACCAGTGTAATAAGGATTACAAAAAATTGGTTATCAACTGACCATTCAATTAGCTTTTTCATATACTAATTTCACTGATGCTTTTTAGTGTTACCTGCTTTTAAGCTAGTGTTGGTTGAAGACCCGTTATGAATTAGGCTAGAACTTATTTTTAGATTGCTTTCCGAATCGATTAAGAACTGGGATGAAGTAACAATGGTATCACCTTCGTTTAATCCTTTTTTTACCTCTTGGTAGTCGCCACTTAATACGCCTAACACGACATCTACTGACATAAACTTGCCTCCTCCCAGTGCTTTTACAACAATATCCCTATTGCCACTATGAATAATTGCTTGTTCAGGAATAGCAATTGCATGGACCGCCAGATGAGGTATGATATTGACTGTTACATACATGTCTTCTTTTAAAAGATGATTGTAATCTGCGTATTCGATACGTACTTTGGCGGTATGGGTCTGATATTGGAGAAATGGATAGATGTACGAAACTTTTCCGTTGATGACTTTATCAGGATTATTAGGGAGTTCGATAGTTACCTGATCCCCGTGCTTGAGCCAGGAGATCTCATTTTCATAAACATCGGCATAAATCCATATCTGATCCAGGTTTTCTAGCTTGAGTAGATTGGCTCCTGTAGCGACATCCATTCCCTCGACTATATTTTTTTCGGTGATCACGCCTGAAAAAAGAGAATAAATTGTCCATTCTTTTTTTGTGTGGCCTAGTTGTTCTAGCACTTTGATTTGAGAAGGAGTTAGGCCTAAATAAATCAATTTTTTCTGTGCACTCTGTAGTAAGTCGTCAGCTAGGTTGGTGCCAGCTAGATCATTGTTTGATCCAGCCACTTTGCTGTAATGTATAGCCTCTAAATATTCCTGCTCAGCGGTAACAAGCTCGGGACTATAGATGTCAAATAAAGGCTCTCCTTTTTGTATAACTTTCCCAGTATAATCAGCATAGAGTTTGGTGATCCAGCCAGAGAATCTGGTGCTAATAATATGCTGTTGAGTTTCATCATAGTCGACCCTACCAATGGTTCTGATTGTATGAATGAGTTTCCGCCGATTTACCTGTTCCGTTTTAACACCAATATTCTGGACTATCGTTGGGTCGATGGTTATGATGTTATTGCTGATCAAAGTATTTGAATGATAGACTGGGACTAAATCCATCCCACAGATAGGGCATTTACCGGGTTTATTGCTGGTGATCCAGGGGTGCATGCCACAGTGGTAGTAGTCAATGGTTATATGCCTTGCCCTTCCCGCTTTTTTGTGATTGGTTTGAATTATTACTTTGATGTAGCCGAAATATCCTACTACCACTCCCATTAAAACCAATAGTATAATAATTGTTATTCGCCCCTTGTTCATTTTCAAATAGTACTTAATGGCTAATAGTCTAAAATCGGGATGTTTAATACTATTGTGTGTTTCATTCTTCGATTAGGTTTTGTCCTGTTAACATTTCTAGCTCAGCTAGCGTTTTGAGATAGTTCGCAATAGCTTGATCATGTTGTAGGCGGTGGTTGTAAAGCGAAATAAAACCATCAATCAAAGCCATAAAATCAATTTTATTTTGTTGGTAGCCAATCATACCTGTCTGCAAACTTTCTGTAGCTAATGGGATTAATTGTTTTTCGTAAAGATTGATTAGTCTTTCATTATTATTTGCTTCAATAAAGGCATGGTGGATTTGTAGTTCGAGCTCATTTTTGGTTTTTGCCAGTTGTGCTTGTTCTTTTTGAATATCGATAGCGGATGCATGTATCAATGGACTCTGCTTTTGCTTAGCGTATATGGGTAGTGTGAGTCCGAACGAAAGTCCGATCATATCTCTTGCTTTTGTTCCATCAGGCATATTGGCCTGTCTTTGCCCGTACCAAACACCGGCGTTGAAATCAGGGGTTTTTGTTGTTTTTGTAAGCAAATAAGCAGTGCTGTCCTTACTCAGGCTTTTTTTGGCTAAGAGAAGTATGGGGTTATTCGTTTGGGCAGTATTGGTTAGTGATTGCAGTGTCCAGTGTATAGTATGAAATATAATTTTAGTAGGAACTATGACGGAGTCGACTTGATTACGTGCAAGTAAACTATTAAAAGTGGCTATGCGGGATTCTCGTTCATTTTGGAGCTTAAGTAACTCGTTTTTCATTTGGATGATTTGCAACTCTGCCTTGAAGATATCTTGCTGGGGTCCTTGTCCACTACTATATCTAGTTTTAGTAATGTCGAGGTAGCTTTCCATGATATGGATACTACTTTTTGCTGTTTCGATGGATTTGTTTTGTGCGTACAGCTCGTAATACTGTTGCTTTACTTCTTTGGTTAAGGATAGCTGTTGTGCTTTTACCTCATAGGAGCTCATTTCAAATTCTTTTTGTGCTATGGCTCTTCTAAGGTTATATTTTCTTCGAACGCTGAAATTTTGTTGAATGCCTATTTGTTTCATGGTCATCATATCTTCACTAAAGCTCAAGTTGGTTGGCAGGTTCATGATTCCTCCATAAATCATGGGGTCATCAATTATTTGTGAAGGCTTTATTTTTTCTTCTAATGCCTTGGCCTGTAATTGGTATACTTTTAGAGAGTGGTTGTTTTTTAAAGCAGAGTCAATATAGGCTTGAAGCACTGTTTGTGCTGCAGTGTTGCTGATCAAGCTACATAAGCAAAACCCTAAAAGAAGCCCAATAAACGGCTTAGCATTTCTTGTAGGCCGGGTTAAACAGACTTTACACGCTGAATATGTTTCTTGCTTCTTATCCACTACCTTGAAATCCATACACCCTTTGGATATAAATAATAGATAAATTTATTTTCTTTTAATAAAATATTATTAATTAAATATAAAAATTAATTATATTAAATCATATAAATTAAATTGGTATAAGAATAACATCATTTTTATACCATCAAAAAGCCCTATATTTGCACTTATTTTGATTCAACCTTGACAGGTTTGGATTGAGCTTTGTAAGCGATGAGTAAAAAGGGAAGAATTCTGGTAGCTATGAGTGGCGGAGTAGATAGTTCAGTAGCATCAGTATTGCTACATGAACAGGGCTACGAAGTGATTGGTTTGACCATGAAAACATGGGACTATGCTTCTTCTGGAGGTTCTTCCAAGGAGACGGGCTGCTGTAGTTTAGACAGTATTAATGACGCGCGTGCATTGGCTGTTAGTTATGGGTTTCCGCATTATATCCTAGATATTAGACAAGAATTCGGTGATTTCGTAATTGATGATTTTGTTAATGAGTATTTGGCTGGTCGAACACCCAATCCCTGTGTTTTATGTAATACCTACATTAAGTGGGAGGCACTTTTAAAGCGAGCCGATCAACTGGATTGTGAATTTATTGCTACGGGGCATTATGCCAATATTCGTCTACAGGATAATGGTCGTTATGTGATTTCGAAGGGGAAAGATCAGCATAAAGATCAATCGTATGTGCTTTGGGGTGTTTCACAGCAAAACCTAGCTCGCACACGCTTCCCTTTAGGGAATTTTACCAAAGCGGAGATACGGCAGATGGCTGGAGATATGGGCCAGCTTGAACTGGCTAATAAATCGGAGAGCTATGAAATATGCTTTGTTCCCGATAATGACTATCGTTCCTTTTTACGTCATCAAGTGGAAGACTTGGATGAACGTATTGGTCAAGGCAATTTTATCCTAAGTAATGGTATGGTTGTTGGCAAACATCAAGGGTATCCTTTTTATACGATAGGCCAGCGTAAAGGTTTAGGTATTGCCCTAGGACGGCCGATGTTTGTGACTCGAATTTTTCCAGAAAGTAATGTGGTTATGCTGGGGACGGAGGAGGAGCTAAAAAAAGAATCTGCGCAGGTCCACAAATTAAATCTGATCAAGTATGAGCAGATTATGGGGCCTTTGGAAGCAGTCACCAAAATTAGATATAAAGATGCAGGCACACTGAGCACCTTATCTCAAGATAATAATGCGATGAATGTCGATTTTCATCATGCCGTATCGGGGATTGCTCCAGGACAGTCTGCTGTATTTTACGAAGGGGATGATTTATTGGGGGGGGGATTTTTACAATAGCGATTATATTTAAAGCTTGTTTAATTTTTTACTGAATATTTCAAATTATCGAACAAGCGTTCAATTAGGCGTCTATCTTTCGTAATTATTTCAGCTAGACCTTTAATCTCAAACTTGCTATCGAGCCTAGAACCATAATTAGTTTTTAATTGATCTGGTAAATCCACAATAATTAAATAATTCTCGACTGCGCCTTGTCCAGTTTGAATCACATTGGTAGTAAGTGATATGTTGCGCACCTTACCTCTGATAGATCCATATTCGACATAAGGATAATTTTCTAGTTTAAGAATTACCCCCTGCCCTACTTTTACCTTACCCGCCCCTGAGGAAGGTAAATTCACCTGTCCTACCATTTTATTTCTGTTGGGAACAATGGTGAAAATGGCCTCTCCAGCTTGCACAAAATGATTATTAACCCAAAATTTTAGGAACTGTACTTTACCATCCATAGGTGACTTGAAAACATATTTTTGCTCCCATTGTTCCAAATGATCAGTCAAATCGGTGTAGGTAGAAGCTAAATCCAAATTCATTTGTTTTTGTTTCTCATGTTCCTGAATGATGGTTTGTTGTAATTTATTTTCTGTTTCCCGAATTTGTTGATTGTGTTGGATAATTTCGCGATGCATACTTAGATAACCGTCTTTGGCATTGAGATAGCCCATTTCAGTTTTATCAAAATCAGCGTGTGCCAACACATTTTGGCTCAATAAAGTTGAATCGCGTATGTAGAATTTCTTAGTTAAAGCGAGATTTTGCTTGTTAAAAAGTAGCTTTTGTTTAGATGCTTGTAATATTGCACGCTGTTTAATGATGATGTGTTCCAAAATTTCGCGTTGCTCAGCAAATAGATTTTCTTTACGATAATTGGACAATTGCTGTAGGGCATTAATAAAGGCAAAATATTTCACGTTCAACTCTCCTAAAGAAACATCCTTTGGAAAAAGGGACAATTGATCAATGCTTCTTTCAGAATTAATATTGAAATGATGCATCAAGTCACTTACCTTTTTGACATCATCCATGTTGGCTGAATTTTTAACATAAGCCACATAATCTCCCTCTTTAACAGTTTGATACGACTGCGTTAACAAGTGCAATTTCCCGGCGCTATTTGCAATTAGCTTGATAGGAGAGTTATTGGCATTTATTGTTACTTGTCCCGTAACAATATCGGGATAACGAATAAACCAACCCAGTACCAGTAGAATGATAAACAAGCATCCCACAATGATGGATATCCATTTAGCAAAGCTGGTAGGCATCCGATCGATGATGTCCTGTATTTCTTCGGTACGTTCAGCTCGTTGGTGGAATTTATTTTTTAGGGTGGATGTTGTAGTCATTGGTTATAATGTGAATGTTTTTACCTGCAGTCAATTGCTCGATTGAAAATCAATGGGTATCTACTACCAAGCGTTTTGCCCTTACGTCACACTTATGTTCCGCTAAAAGTTCTACAGTTGAGACTAAGTCTACTTGCGATTGCACTAGTTGGTAGTACCGTCCTTGTTGTTTCATCAGCGATTCATGGTCCCCTATTTCAGCTATCATACCATCACGCATCACCACAATTTGATCGGCTTTTCGGATGGTGCTTAAGCGATGTGCAACCACTATGACAGTCTTACCCCGAAATACATTTTCCAGTGCAGACACAATTTTTTGTTCATTGATGGTGTCTAATGCATTGGTCGCCTCATCGAAAATTAAAAAATCAGGGTTTTTGTATAATGCACGGGCAATGAGAATTCGTTGTTTCTGACCTCCACTCAAACCGCGACCTTGTTCACCCATGATGGTTTGATAGCCCAAGGGCAGTTGTTCAATTTCAAAAGCAATATTGGCCGTTTCTACTGCATGCTTCAATCGTTGGTAATCGATGCGCTCATCATCGAGTACAATGTTGTTTAAAATGGTATCATTAAACATTTTTCCATCCTGCATCACTGCGCCACAGCGATCGCGCCATTGGCGTAAACTGATATTGTTTACATTCATCCCGCCGATTAGTAGTTGCCCGTACGAGGGTTTATACAAGCGCAAAATCACTTTCAGCAAAGTCGATTTACCACTCCCACTATCACCTACAATAGCCGTTATTTTCCCTTCGGGAATGATTAGGTGAATCCCTTTGAGCACTGCTGGTGCATTGGGTGAGTATTGAAACACGATATTATCCAAGAATAAATCCTTATTACTAGGAAGTTCGATGCTACCCATGCCCATATTTTCGTCTTCATCTTCGAGCTGATGAATTTCGTTGAGACGTAAAAAGCTGATTCTAGCAAATTGACCGGCAATAATAAACTGAATAAATTGCACGACTGGACCATTCAGCATCCCAATAATGAATTGGGTGGAAATCATCACCCCAAATGTAATTTCTCCTGCAATCACTGCTCGGGCGCAGCAAAAGGTGATCAACAAATTTTTGAGCTGGTCAATAAAATGGGCTCCCGAGTTTTGAAAATTATTGATGTTTAACACCTTCAAGTTCACTTTAAACATACGGGCCTGAATACCCTCCCATTTCCAGCGTTTCAATTTTTCGTAGTTATTTAGTTTGATGTCTTGGATGCTACCTACCGTTTCGACCCAATAGCTTTGGTTTTTTGATTCGATTTCGAAATACTCCCAATCCAACTTCTTGCGGATGGCAAGAAAGGCAAACACCCAGAGTACATATAAGATACTCCCAGCTAGGAAAATGGAGAATATCATCTTATTATAAATCAATAAAATCACGCCAAACACTACAAAGGTGATGGTCGAGAAAATGACGCCTAACGAATTGTTCATGATGAAACTGCGAATCCGTTCATGATCGTTAGCACGCTGCAGGATATCGCCTGTCATTTTGGTTTCGAAAAAGGTGATGGGGAGTTTCATCAACTTGGTGAGGTAATCTGAAATCAATGCGATATTGATGCGCGAAGCTAGATGTAGCATAATCCAATCGCGTACAATGTCCGACAGGGTGATGCTCACAATGATGGTAATGTTGGCAATCAGTACAATATTGATAAAATTAAGATCCTGTGTTTGAATACCCACATCAATCACTGCTTTTGAGATAAAGGGTAACAAAGCTTCCAAAGCAGTCACAATCAGCATGACGACAAATAAATTGATGAAGCTATTTTTATAGGGCGTAAAATAGCCCAATATGTTTTCAAAGGTCTTTTTGCGCTCGAGTCGCTGCATGCCTTCTCTTTGCTTAAAGTCAGCTTGCGGTTCCACGGTCATCAAGGTTCCTTTGCCTTGCTCGTTTTTATGCCATTTTTTATCGAATTCGGTTAATGTATAGCTTACATGGCCTTTGGCTGGATCAGAAACATATACCGTAGTTTTTGACACTTTGTAAACCACGATGTAGTGGTTTTCATTCCAATGAATGATGCAGGGGAAAGGCACGCGTTTGAGTAATTCCTCCATTGTACAAGTGATCGAAAGGGTATGTAAACCCACACTTTCGGCCGCGTAACTCAAATCGAGCATAGAAGCCCCTTCTTTAGTTAGGCCGCATTTATCTCGAAAAAATTGAAGAGAATAGTATTTGCCGTAATATTTGGCAATCATTTTCAAGCAAGCAGCGCCACAGTCCATCATATCAAGCTGCCGCTCGTTGGGGAAGGATTTTAACATGGATTAGGATAGATAGATTATAAGGATGGTTTGATTGAACATGGGCTTAGATGTTTTTATGATTTGTTTTTAAAACCACCCCTAAAATGAGGTTAGGGCATTTTAGGGGTGAAGGTTTTATGGCTTTAGGGGAACCAGTATTTTAAGTGGCCAGCAACTGCGACCATTATTGGCCAATAAAGTATCAGGCAGGTATAGCCTATGATTCGATTTCTCTTTGTGTTAATCTTGGCATTTTTAAATTCATTATAGATATGGTCAAGGTGATTTTTTTTGATAAAATAATAATGATTGATTGGATACATGAATATACATATGAGCATTCCCCAACCATATACTATATTATCCAAAGGCTTTAAAATATTGGTAATGAATGTAAGATTCATGTATTTGTTAAAAAAGAAGGCGAATATAACAAGCATACAACATTCATAACCCATTACAATAGAAGCAGCTCCTACATGCGGCATATCATTCTCTTGGTGATTACCATCCTTGTAGGATAGATTGAATATTAAAAAGATGAGATATCTCAAGACTCTCATTACTAATTCTTTTGTTGGCTCATGTATGCTTCTCCTAGCTCCCAAACAAACAAGCCTAGACCGCCAACAAATACAACAGGTGCTGCTGCCGTGCCGCCAACAAAACCCACTCCTATTAAGGCTGCTCCAGTGGCTAATTGAGCTACATCATTTCTATTAAAACCCTCAATAGTCATTTGTCTGACATTGTCTACAATGCCTACCCATGGAGTCACTTTTCCTGCTGTTCCAAGGAACTTGGGAAGGCTAGTTTGCATTACTTTGGCAGCAGCTTGGGTACCTGAAAACGTCAGATCAATAGAGCTTATCATGTTTACCATTGCATCATACAGTTTAGTAGATCCATTGAACTTAAAAGGAGGGTTTTTCACGGGAGTTATAGCATTATAATTAGGATTGGGAATAGTTCGTAGCTCTGTTCTTGAGTAAATAGGATTTATTCCTTGAAAAAAGGGCTTGTTCTTTCCCTTGTTTGCGTTTATGATTTCTCGGTCTGTGCTAGGAAAAACTTATATCGAGCTGAAATACGTCTCTGTTGGTCTCTGGCTTGATGAGGATCTGGTGTATTAAATGGATTATTGGTAGCTTGGGAATAGTGGTCGTTATTGTGGTTGATAGGGGATGCAGTTATTACTACTTCGGGTAATTGGCGTCCATAATTACTCCTCTTTGTTCGAGTTAATTTGGATTCAAGTCCATCGATATTCATTAGCCCGATACTCTTTTCAAGGTTGTTGTTAACCAAGACATCATCCGTAAACCCCGCCTTCTTCGCTGCCTTTTGTTCGTCGGTTAAAACTGTAAAGGCCGAATCAATCATCATTTCGGCAATGGTCAATCGTGCTGGTTTGGTTTTTAAGAGATTTTTTAATTGGAATTTTTGTTTCATGAAAAATAGGTGTGTTGAATTGAGTAGAGTCGTTGATTTATTTTGGCGCAATTCTAGTGTAAATGATTTTATTCTAAAAATGATTTTTGAAATTATTTAGATAATGAAATTTACTTTAATGATTATTTAATATTGATTGCTTTCAGCCAAGCAGCGCCACAGTCCATCATATCAAGCTGCCGCTCGTTGGGGAAGGATTTTAACATGTATAGGATAGATAGATTATAAGGATGGTTTGTTTTAAAACCACCCCTAAAATGAGGTTAGGGCATTTTAGGGGTGAAGTTTTTATGGTTTTAAGGGAACCAGTATTTTAGATGGCCAATGATTGCGATCATTATTAACAGATACAAAATCAAGCAGATATAGCCGATAATCCGGTTCCTTTTAGTGTTCATTGCAGCATCTTTAAACTCCATATATACGCTATCGAGCCAGCCCTTTTTTACGAAATAGTAGTAGTTTATTGGATAGCCTATAATGAACATTAACATACCCCATCCGTAAACCATGTTGTCTAGAGGATTTAGGGTATCAGAAATTAAACCCAAATCTACGTGTTTGCTCAAAAAGAATATGCAGACTATAGCGATCAAGTATTCATATAACATTAGAATACAAGTGGCATCAGCCCTTGGTGTGCTATTTATTTTAACGTGGCCATCTCTGTAAGAAATGTTGAAGGTTAAAAAAATTAAATATCTCAATAGTCTCATCATCTAGTTTTTCTGTTGATTTATATACGTTTCGCCTAGTTCCCAAGCAAATAAGCCAAGAGTGCCTATAAAAACTACCGGCGCTCCTAAAGTTGCACTAAAGCCTATCAAAACAGTTCCTGCCACTGCTTGTGCAGCGTCATTCCAGTTAAATCCCTCCATTGCTATTTGTCTCACATTATCAAGAGGACCCAAATAAGATACTTTACCCGCTACCCCCATAAACTTGGGAAGGTTTACTTCCATCACCTTAGCAGCAGCCTGGGTACCTGAAAGTGTTAGATCAATAGAGCTCATCATGTTCACCATTGCATCATACAGCCTAGTAGATCCATTGTATGTAAAAGATGGATTTGCTACTTGAACCTTAGATACTGCCGACCTCAAGGGATCTGTTCCAGGGCCTGTAATGCTGCCTCCTAAATTGGAGCCATTAGGTAATGGAGTTGTTTTATTAGTCGGGGTAGTCTTAACAAGTACTTCTGGTAAGGGAATGGAAGTTCCCCCGTTTTTATATTTCCACTCATCTCCCACATTAGTTTTGTCAACAAGACTCGTATTAACAAGTGTACTCTGGGAAGCTCCTGTTTCGACTTTTGGCGTATTTATAGGATTAATACTGGGGACTAATTCAGGTTTTCTTGATGCATCTGGAGTAACACTAGGTTTAGTAGGTGATATGGTCGGAGTAAGCTTTATTAGCACTGGTGGTTTTTGTTTGATTTTTTGGGTGATAGGTTGAATACTCGCATGGGAAAGTTTATCAGCATGTTTTGCATGTATAAGTGTTTGATATTTAATGTATTGTGGTGTCGTATGCGGCGAGCCATCCCCAGATTGAGATTGATTTCCTGTAGGATTGGAGCCGCTCATCGATCCGCTGGGACCACCACTCCAGTTAGTATTGCCATTGTTAATTGGTGATCCTACTACAGTCGCTCCACTGCCATTAGCCCCAAACATACCACCACCATCTCTCTTTGTTCGAGTGAACTTTGTTTCAGCCCGACTAACATTCATTAGCCCAACACGACTTTCAAAGTTGTTGTTAACCAAAACATCATCCGTAAATCCCGCCTTCTTCGCTGCCTTTTGCTCGTCGGTTAAAACTGTAAATGCCGGATCGATCATCATTTCGTCAATGGTCAATCGTGCTGGTTTGGTTTTTAAGAGATTTTTTAATTGGAATTTTTGTTTCATAAAAAATAGGTGTGTTGAATTGAGTAGAGTCGTTGATTTATTTTGGCGCAATTCTAGTGTAAATGATTTTATTCTAAAAATGATTTTTGAAATTATTTAGATAATGAAATTTACTTTAATGATTATTTAATATTGATTGCTTTCAGCCAAGCAGCGCCACAGTCCATCATATCAAGCTGCCGCTCGTTGGGGAAGGATTTTAACATGGATTAGGATAGATAGATTATAAGGATGGTTTGATTGAACATGGGCTTAGATGTTTTTATGATTTGTTTTAAAACCACCCCTAAAAACGAGGTTAGGGCATTTTAGGGGTGAGATTTTTATGGCTTTAGGGGAACCAGTATTTTAAGTGACCGATTATCCCAACCATTATAGGCCAATAGAGTATCAAGCAGATGTAGCCAATTATTCTGTTCTTCTTTGTGTTCATTTTAGCATTTTTAAATTCATTATAAATGCGATCAAAACGGTTCTTTGTAATTAAAAAATAGTGATTAACAGGATATATCAACGCTAGAATAAGCATCCCCCTTCCATAAATTATCCCATCCAGAGAGCTTAAAAGATTAAACGGGAGCGCAAAATTTATATAGTTTTTTATAAAATGCATGGCTACAATAAGTATGAAGCTCTCGTATACCGCTATACTTGCAGCAGCAGTAAAGTAAGGTACCTCTATTTCCTTATAGTTCCCATCTCTGTAATAATGATTGAAAATTAAAAAGATGAAATATTTTGGTAATCCCATGACTAATTCTTGTTTTGTTCTAAATAAGTCTCACCCAACTCCCATACAAATAAACCAAGCCCACCTACAAACACGACTGGAGCTCCTAATGTAGCACTAAAGCCTACCAAAACACCCCCAACTGCCAGCTGAGCAGCATCATTCCAATTAAAGCCTTGAGATATTTGAACACCATTATCTATAAGTCCCCCTAAAGGTGCTACCTTCCCTGCTACCCCCATAAACTTAGGCAGGTTTACCTCCATCACCTTAGCAGCAGCCTGGGTACCTGAAAGTGTTAGATCAACAGAACTTATCATGTTTACCATTGCATCATACAGCCCAGTAGATCCATTGTATGTAAAAGATGGATTTGCTACCTGAACTTTAGATACTGCCGACCTCAAGGGGTCTGTTCCAGGTCCAGTAATGCTGCTTCCTAAATTGGAGCCATTAGGGAGTGGCGTTGTATTCACTGAAAATTTATCTGTGGATTTACTCGGATCTTTAACTAGTTGTTCAGATAGTGAGGGAGATTCTGGGGTTATTTCAGCAGCCCATTTAGCTAACATCTCTTCTGTAACAGGTGTAGTAACATTCGTGCTGGGGGTATGAGGCGCATACTTTGGACGATTATTACGATAAAATTCTGGGCTATATTTCATCCTTGCCTCTACATACCAAGTCTCTTGTTCGAGAGTAGTACCATTACCCGAAAATTGAGAAGCTATACGACGCATTTCTGCATTTTGTTCTTTCTTTAACTTGGCTGCAGCTTCTTTTGCTTCCCGTATGTTTCTAAGGCGTCTTTTAATATTTGAAGGATTGAAGTAGTTGGCATCAAAGGGACCGTAGTGATTACTAGGACCATGAATAGGGGTAGCAGTTATTCTCACTTCAGGCAAATGGCGGCCAAGATAGGTAGGTTCCCCACCACTTGTACGAACCTCTGGTTTAACCTCTGTATCCATGCTTGATGCATGGGGAAAGCTGCTAGTAAAGTTATGGCTACCTCCTCGGCCTAAATGATTATTTACAGGATTAAAGCCGTTGTTGCTCACCAATCTTAAATTGGCACTTTCAAAGTCGTTCCGATTAAATTGCTCATCCGTAAATCCCGCCTTCTTCGCTGCCTTTTGCTCGTCGGTTAAAACTGTAAATGCCGGATCGATCATCATTTCGGCAATGGTCAATCGTGCTGGTTTCTTTTTTAAGAGATTTTTTAATTGGAATTTTTGTTTCATGAAAAATAGGTGTGTTGAAGTTAGAAAATGCAATGCTACGATAAATTTCAGCGAAAAAAATTAAGAAATTATTTGAAATTTATTCTATTATTATGGGGGGTGGGTTGCGATTTAGCTTGTTTTGGGTCTTTGAGATACTAAGCCTGTCTAATAGTGTTTAATTATTTTGCTTGAGTTTTGACAGTAGCGTAGCGTTTTAAAGTTTGCTCTCGGGCATACTGATGGTTTATGATGGGTTGGGGATAATTTTCTCCAAGTTTTACTCCCAAATCTGAAAGTGTATTTGTTGGAGCTAGCCAAGGACAATGAATCCATTGGTTGGGTAGCTGTCGCAATTCTGGGATATATTTTCGAATAAAAATTCCTTCAGGATCAAATTTTTTAGACTGTAATATGGGGTTGAAAATTCGGAAATAAGGCTGAGCATCACAGCCGCTGGAAGAAACCCATTGCCAGCCGCCATTGTTAGCAGCTAAGTCAAAGTCGTTGAGCTGTTGTGCAAAATAATACTCTCCCCATCGCCAATCGACACCTAAGTCTTTACAGAGAAAACTAGCAACGATCATCCGCAAACGATTATGCATCCATCCGGTTTGATTGAGTTGCCGCATTGCGGCATCAATGATTGGATATCCAGTAGTGGCTTTACACCAAGTCTCAAAAAGGAGCTGTGCTTGAGGGCCCCTTTCCCATTCAATGGCGTCGTATTCTGGCTTGAAGGAGGCGCCTTCTGCCAGTTTAGGGTGATGATATAAAATCATGAAGTAAAAGTCTCGCCAAATAAGCTCGGATAACCAGCTTTTGGCCCCTGGATCTCCTGCCTGCATTTTTGTGTAAGCGGACTGTGCAAGTTGTCGTATAGAAATGGTACCAAAGCGCAAATGAACAGAGAGCTCGCTAGATCCTGATAGAGCTGGATAATCTTTTTGAAGATGATAGAGACTGACGTGTTCAGAAAATTTGTTTAATAATATTTGAGCACCACGCGTGCCTCCAGGGTGTGATAAAGGCTGCCGTTGAAAACCAATGCTTTCCAGGCTTGGCCAATGAGGAGTCATGTGATCGGGAATAGGGGCTAGTGCATTTAAGTAGGGTTTTATAGAATAAGGCAGAAGATGTGATGGTGTTAATTTTTCTAGCCAAGCTTTTTTGTAAGGTGTAAAAATCGAATAAGCTTGTCCAGATTTAGTTAAAATTTCATTTTGGTGAAAAATGGTTTGGTCCTTCAGTAAAAAAAAATGCCGTTTATTTTTTTTTAATATTAAATCAATATCACGGTCACGAGCAATAGCCATAGGCTCATAGTCTTGATTGGTCCATACGGCATCTACTTGTAAAAGTTCAGCTATTTCGGGGACACAGGTGCGTGCCTGCCCATGACGAAGGATTAAACCCGTTCCGAGCGAAGCCAAAGTGTTGTTTAATTCTTCTAAAGAATCGTATATAAAACTAAGCCGACGATCCTTTGTTAAGCCTTGTTCGATCAAAGGATCTAGTATTTCTTTATCGAGTACAAATAATAACCATACGTGTTCACTTTGCTGTAGTGCTTTGTAAAGTGCGGCATTGTCTTTTAAGCGAAGATCTCGACGTAGCCATACTAAGCTTCGTTGAAATTTTTTAGAATGGTTATGGGGCATGTGGTTTTGATGAAATAAATCGAGGTGAAAATAATGAAAGAAGGATTACAATTAAATAGTTCTCTATTGTGCCTTATCTGATTTGAATTATGTTAGTAGTAAGTGATTTATTGAGCACCTTACCTCTGATAGATTCATATTCGGCTTAAGGATGATTGATGATTGTCTACTTTATGAGTCATCGTTTGCTTTGTCATTTTATTGTCGTTAGGAACAATAGTGAGAATAGTCCCTTCAATTTGCACAACCCTAAGGGACTCATTGAAATGTACGATGAATTAGGAGAGATAAAAGCGAGGGCAAATTATTGCTAAAAAAGGAATCCCAATAAAATTCCTATTAAGATTAAAATGGGGGTCTTCACTTTAGTAAAAGTTAATATCAAAAAAGTGAAGGCCATCGTTCCAATAGCTTGCCAATTGAGATTGATTGGGTGTAGTAGAAAAAGAAATGTTGCTCCCATAAAACCTACTGAAACTGAATTAATACCCGATAATGAATTTTTGATTCGTGTAATTTTTCTCAAATCATTCCAGAAGGGGACGATAAAAAGAATGAGGATAAGACCCGGTAGGTTAATACCTATTACGGCAACCAAACTTCCTAGTGCTTGACCAGACATTCCCCATCCGGCATTTTTCATGGCCATACCCCCTAAAAAAGAGGTGAAAGCGAAGGTTGGTCCGGGGAGTGCTTGCTGTAAAGCAAAACCTGATAGGAACTCTTCTGAGCTGAGGTAATGCTTCATCTCTACAAATTCTGTGAACATAAAAGGAATTAGTACCTGACCACCACCAAAAATGAGGATACCATTTCGGTAAAAATTTTCAAACAAGCGAATAGGCAAACTAAATGGAGAGGTTCGGCTTATTAATGCCCCGAGCGTAGCAAAAAATAGTAATATGCCAATGAAATAGGCTATTTTTTTTGGGTTGATATTGGAAAATAGCTTAAACCTCAGTCGGCTTTCTTCCAAAGGAGTCTCTATAGCGGATGAAATGACCCCACCAAGTAGAATCAAAATAGGAAACACATAAGCATTTCTTAAAATAAGGCTTGTGATGAATGAGGCTATAGCTAACCATATGCCCACCCCGGTTTTTAAGACTGTTTTACCAAATGTATAAGTGGCAAAGGCGACAATACCAACAGCCATTGGCTGGATAAATTCCGTCACGTGATCAAGCTTATCCTTTTGATCGAGTAAAGAATAGCTGATAGTTGCAGCCCCCATGACAATGGCAGAAGGGAGAACCCAGATTAAAAAAGTAATGATGGCAACAGGCAGGCCACCTACTTTATAAGCAATGCCGACTAAGGTTTGTGTAGAAGCTGGTCCAGGGAGCACTTGAGTTAAGGCATTGAGTTCAAAGAGCTCAGGTTCTGTAATATATCTACGTTTTTTGACAAAATCGCGGAGCATCATACTGACATGAACTTGTGCGCCACCAAAAGCAGATAGTGTAAACCAAATTACATCCCTCAAAAAGAGAAGTTTGTTTTTTTTTCTTAAACGACTTAGCTTAGTCGTCTTCATAGTCTAATCTAATAATTGCATTATAAACATTTTGTAATTCGGAAAAGGCATGCAGGTCTCCAGTATCTTTGGCTAGTTGCATCCCGGTTTGGTAAGTTTTTATGGCATCTGCCTGACGATCCAGTTGTTCATAAAGTTTGCCTAGGTGATAATATGTTCCCAAATAGGAGGGGTGTTTGTCCACTAAACTCTCATAATAAAATAATGCTAGTTCAAGTTTATTTCTGCGAAGATGTTCTGTTGCCAGGGCATATTGTAGGAATGGGTCATCAGGTTCTTGTTTTAGAAATTTCAGAAGTTGTTCAAGCCGATTGTCGCTTTGCATAATCTATAATGTGGTGTACAATTTTTAACTACTTTTGTGCAAAATCGGGGCCTTAATATGGAATTATTTTCAGTCAGTATTTGTTAATCAGATTGAACACAAGGCCCTTTATGCATCTTCAATTAAGTAGAAAGGAGCGAGCATTTTTAAACATTATCTCTACTTTGAGAAGTACCTAAATAATAAAACTTATATAGCTGTGAAATCATCACAGGCCAAGAAGGGTAACCCTTACGAGTCCTGAATAATTAACCCGGTTCATGACTAATCATGACCAATAAAAATAAATTGAACACATGAAAATTTTAGTTTGTGTGAGTAACGTCCCGGATACCACGACAAAAATAACCTTTACCAACGAAAATACCCAATTCAATACTACTGGGGTACAATTCGTTCTTAATCCTTATGATGAAATTGCGCTGTCTCGTGCTATCGAGTTGGCTGAGGGGGGGAAGGGAACAATTACTGTTATACACGTAGGAGAGATTAGTAGTGAGCCAACTATTCGTAAAGCGCTTGCTATAGGAGCTGATGATGCTGTTCGTATTAATGCTGCACCTCGAGATGCTTATTTTGTAGCGAACCAGATTGCTACTTATGCTAGGGGAAAAGGGTTTGATTTGATTCTTACAGGTCGTGAGTCAATTGATTATAATGGTTCGCAGGTAGCTGCAATGCTTGGTGAATTTTTAGATATTCCATCTATATCCATAGTAAAAGAGTTAGCATTAGACGGGCAGGTGGTGACCGCTCATCGCGAAATTGAGGGGGGAAAGGAAGTAGTTAGTGTTTCTGTACCAGTGATTGTGAGTTGTGCTGAGGGGGTAGCTGAACCTAAGATTCCTAACATGCGCGGGATTATGTCGGCAAGAACAAAACCATTGCAAGTGATTGAGCCTGTCCAAACGCCTAAGTTTCTAACATTTAAAAAGTTCAGCACTCCTGCTCCTCGGGGCACAGTCAAGCTAGTGTCGGAAGCAGAAATCGCTGAATTAGTTAACTTGTTACATACTGAAGCAAAGGTTATTTAAATACATTTCAACCCATAAAACAATATGTCAGTTCTAGTATATGTAGAAAACGTTAGTGGAAAGTTCAAAAAATCCACTTTTGAAGTAGTTTCTTATTCTAAAGCAATTGCAGATCAGTTAAAGACAGAATTGGTGGCAATTTCTATTGGAGATGTAGATCAGGGCAGCTTGAATCTTTTAGGAAACTACGGGGCCTCCAAAGTACTTCGAGTTAGTACCGATAAATTAAAGTCTTTTGCCAACCAGGCTTATGCAACTGTTTTAGCAGAAGCTGTGAAACATATTAATGCGGATGTACTTGTTCTGGCCAATTCTTTTTCAGGAAAGGGTTTAGCCCCTCGTGTTTCAGTGAAGTTGCAGGCAGGTTTGGTTGATGGGGTATTGGAGTTGCCTCAAATAGACAATAATATTTTTACCGTTAAAAAGACGGCTTTTTCAGGTAAGGCTTATGCTTTTGTTGAGATTGATTCGGTGATAAAAATCATCACATTAAATCCCAATTCGTATCCACTTAAAGAATACGGGCTGACGGCCACTATAGAAGACTTTGTTGTTGAATTAAAAGCGTCTGATTTCAGTGCTACGATTAAAGAGGTGGTCAGAGCAACGAATAAAGTTTCACTGCCCGAAGCCGAACTTGTTGTTTCTGCAGGTCGAGGAATGAAAGGTCCAGAAAATTGGGGGATGATCGAGGAGCTAGCAGATGTATTAGGTGCTGCAACAGCGTGCTCTAAACCCGTTTCTGACGCAGACTGGCGGCCTCATGAAGAACATGTTGGTCAGACAGGTATCGCAATTAGTCCAAATTTGTATATTGCAGTAGGTATTTCCGGAGCAATCCAGCATTTAGCGGGAGTAAGTTCATCAAAAACTATAGTAGTTATTAATAAAGACCCCGAGGCGCCTTTCTTTAAAGCCGCCGATTATGGTGTTGTGGGCGATGCATTTGAAGTCGTACCTAAGTTAACAGAAGCGATTAAGGCTTACAAAGCCCATAATTAACTCGATATATTATCCATAGTAAACGATTAAAACTAATACCACCCGAATAAATATTCAAAATCGTATCATTACAAATCATCGCATTTATTTATTTAATAAATTTTTAATAATTTTTGCGATAATTTGTAATGATAATAACCGGTACCTTGACTAAAACGGTTTTTATTCGAGGTACTGATTAAAAAGTCAAGACAGTACAGGCCTTTCGAATGCTATTTAAAACACCTACTGCGAAAAACAAATTAGCATACATGAAGAAAATTAATTTAAATATTGTTGGACTATCTTACAGTCAAACTCAATCGGGTGCTTATGCTTTGGTTTTAGGGGAAGTAAATGGTTATAGGCGTTTACCCATTATTATTGGAGGGTTTGAAGCACAGGCTATTGCCATAGAGATTGAGAAAGTGACACCAAGTCGTCCGCTCACACATGATTTATTTAAATCTTTTGCACAGTCATATCACATCACGATTCAAGAAGTAATTATTTACAACTTAGTGGATGGTATTTTTTATGCAAAGCTAGTATGTGTTGATAATACTAATAAAACGGTTGAGATCGATGCGCGAACCTCAGATGCAATTGCACTAGCTGTTCGGTTTGAGTGTCCTATTTGTATTTACGAATTCATTCTTGCGACTGCAGGTATTGTTATTGAAGGTGCGGACTTTGTCCTTTTAGAAGATATGGAAGCCCCTGTTGAAGAAACAATAAGTGCAACTTCTTTGAATTATTATGCCTCTCTTCCCGATGAAGAATTAAAAGCCAAGTTACAAGAAGCTATTTGGGAAGAAGCTTATGAAAAGGCTGCTAAAATTAGAGACATTTTATCTAGGAGAAAATCTGTCTAAAGGGTAACCATCTTTTAATAATCCCGATCTTATTTCTAAGTTTGGGCCTAATTCGATTTTTAATTCTTTATATGGAAAGGTTTACTGGCCTCATTGGCATCGTTCTGATTTTTGCTATTGCATTTTTAATGTCTAATAATCGCAGAGCGATTAATTATAGGCTTATCTTTTCGGGATTAGGTCTTCAAATTATATTGGCTTTATTTATTCTGAAAGTTCCGATCGGAAAAGAAATTTTCGCAAAACTAGGAGTGGGTGTTACTAAGCTACTAGCATTTTCATCAGAAGGAGCTAGGTTTGTTTTTGGCCCATTAGTGAAAAAGGAATTTCTGGATAAAGCCTTTGGGCCAGGGAATGATTTTATTTTCTTTTTCCAAATTATCCCCACAATTGTTTTTGTTGCTGCTTTGGTGAGTGTAGCTTATTACTTTGGGGTCATGCAGCGTGTGGTTAAGTTTTTCGCTTGGATATTTTACAAACTACTTGGGGCCTCTGGATCGGAATCCTTGTCTAACGTAGCTAGTGCTTTTGTTGGTCAAGTAGAGGCTCAAATCATGATCAAACCCTATATCAAGGGGATGACCATGTCTGAATTGCTAGCTTCCATGACAGGGAGTATGGCCTGCATTGCAGGGGGAGTGATGGCAGTTTACATTGCCTTAGGGGTTCCTGCGGAGTATCTGATTGCAGCTAGCTTGATGGCGGCTCCTGGGGCTTTGGTGATTTCTAAAATCGTATGGCCCGAGACTGAAATTTCTGAAACCAAAGGGAGTGTTTCTTTAGAAATTAAAAAAACGAGCGCCAACTTGGTAGATGCGATTGCACATGGCTCTAGTGATGGTCTAAAAATAGGTTTAAATGTGGTGGCTATGTTGATGGGTTTTATCGCTATTATCGCCCTACTAGACTATGTATTAGGTAGAGTTGGATCTGGGCTAGGTCATTTAGGACTGTCTTTATCTTTTATTGGGATTGATATTAACACCTTAAGTTTGAACCAAATACTAGGGGCTTTGTTTTCTGTTTTTGCTTGGACGATGGGTGTGCCGATGAAAGATGTTCAGACTGCAGGCTCTTTGATGGGGACTAAGATGGTGATTAATGAATTTGTGGCTTATTTAGATCTGATTAAATTAAAAGCAAGTATTGATGCTAAGACATTAATCATCACCAGTTTTGCGCTTTGTGGTTTTGCCAATTTTAGTTCGATTGCCATGCAGGTTGGTGGAATAGGTGAGCTAGCCCCAGAGCGCCGTACGGATTTGGCTAAATTAGGAGTGAAGGCTTTGATCTGCGGAACACTGGCTTCTTATCTATCAGCAACAATAGCTGGAATTTTAATTTAGAGTTTTTTTCACTTTGATCTCTTAAAACCAATGTTGAGAATAGCGGTCAATGGTTTTGGTCGGATTGGTCGGATTTGTTTGCGGGCCTTGCTAGAAAGGCCCGCAATTGAAGTAGTTGCAATTAATGATTTGACCGACTCACAGACCTTGGCTCATTTGTTTCGGTACGATTCGGTTCACGGTCGTTTTGTAGGGGAGATTTCATCAGAAATAGATAGTATAGAGGTGAATGGCCGAGCTATCAAGGTATATGCAGAGTCTAATCCTGCGCATCTTCCATGGAAAGATCTTGGTATTGACCTGGTGATTGAAGCAACGGGCAAATTCATCATTCGGGAGAAAGCGGCATTGCACTTACAAGCAGGAGCGAAGCAAGTCATTATTTCGGCTCCATCTTTGGATGGGGATATTCCTACACTGGTGATGGGAGTAAATGACTCCAAAATTGATCTACGATCGGCTATTTTATCTAATGCCTCCTGTACAACTAATAATGTAGCGCCGATGGTCAAAATATTAGACGACCATTGGGGGATTGTTGGTGGCTATATTACCACCGTTCACTCCATGACAGTAGACCAAAATCTTCACGACGCGCCACACAAGGATTTACGACGAGCCAGAGCCGCATCTGCTTCTATTATACCAACAACAACAGGTGCTGCTAAAGCCATTACGGCGATTTTCCCCCATCTGAAAAATAAATTAGGAGGAGCTGGTATTCGTATTCCTGTTCTCAATGGATCATTGACTGACTTTACGTGCATTCTGAAAAAAGAAGCCCATGTAGAGGATATTAATGTCGCTTTTAAACAAGCTTCAGAAGGCTATTTAAAAGGCATCTTGGAATATGTCTCAGACCCAATTGTTTCAGTGGATATTTTGAATAATCCACACTCGTGTATATTCGATTCTAAATTGACTTCTGTGGTCGGGGGATTGGTCAAGGTGGTTGGTTGGTATGATAATGAGTTTGGTTATGCCAGTCGTTTAGCAGATTTAGCTGAGACGATAGGAAAAACAGACCGTTTAGCATGAAACGTTATTTTATAGAGTTGGCCTTTAATGGGTCGGCTTATCATGGGTGGCAGATTCAAAAAAATGCACTTTCTGTGCAGGAGGTTTTCAATAAAGCGTTGTCGACGCTTTTAAGGCAACCAATAGAAACAACGGGATGTGGGCGAACGGATACGGGCGTACATGCCAAACAGCTTTATGTTCATTTGGATGTAGATTCGCGAGTAGATTTATTAAGGTCTCAGTGGAAGTACAGTCTAAATGCTTTATTACCGCGCGATATTGCTGTAAAGAATGTCATTCCTGTAGCAACTGATGCGCATGCTCGTTTTGATGCGACATTACGGTCTTATGAATACCATATTCATATAGACAAAAATCCTTTTTTGGAAGGATTTTCCTGGTTATTGCCTGATGTACTCGATATCGAGTTAATGAACAGTGCAGCTAAATTTTTGCTTGGACGACAAGATTTTAGCTGTTTTAGTAAATCGAATACTCAAACCCATACTAACAATTGTACCATCTTACGAGCCGAATGGGTTAGAACTCGTGATGGATTTGTTTTTCATATCTCTGCGGATCGATTTTTAAGAAATATGGTTCGTGCGATTGTGGGCACATTAATTGGTGTGGGGCGGAAAGAAACTCCTCCGTCGGCGATGCTTCAAATCTTAGAGAGTAAAAATAGATCTCATGCAGGAATCTCTGTTCCGGCGTGCGGTCTGTATCTAACAGAAGTGATTTATCCGTACCTTCCATAGACATATTTGTAAATAGATTTTAAAAAAGCTTTATATGGCCAAGGTTACAGGTAAAGCAGTTGATGTAAATTTGCTTGGGCGTGTACTGCGCTATACCAGGCCATATAAAAAGATTTTAGTTGGATCTGTATTGTTGACCATTATACTTGCGGTCCTTTCTCCCTTACGTCCGATGCTGGTGGAGTATACACTGGATAGCTATATTATCCAAAATGACTCTATCGGCTTGCTTAATATGGTATTATTAATGATTGGCTTGTTGTTTCTCCAAGCTATGTTTGGCTATTTTCATACCTATTTTTCCAATGTGTTAGGGCAGTCGGTTATTCGGGATCTACGAACAGACACATTTAACCATATTTGTTCGCTTCGTCTATCATACTTTGATCGTACACCTATTGGGCAATTGATCACACGAACAGTGTCTGATTTAGAAACAATTTCTGCCATTTTTTCTGAAGGCTTGATTGTCCTTATTGGAGATTTGTTGCAAGTTTTTGTCATCATCGGTGTGATGTTTTATACAGATTGGAAACTAAGCCTGGTTGTTTTAATTCCAATGCCTTTGCTGGTGATTGCTTCGATTGTATTTCAGGAGGCTATTAAATTGGCTTTTCAGCAGGTGCGCACACAGGTAGCACATCTAAATACATTTTTACAGGAGCATATTACGGGGATTAGTTTGATCCAATATTTTGCTCGCGAAAAACAAGAACTGCATAAATTCAAACAGATCAATGCTTTACATCGTGATGCACATATTCGTTCGAACTGGTACTATTCTATTTTTTTTCCAGTAGTAGAGATTATATCTGCCATTTCGATGGGCTTATTAGTTTGGTTTGGATCGAAGCAGATTTTAGGGGATGAATTATCACCTGGAGTTATTGTTGCTTTTTTAATGTATATCAATATGTTGTTTCGACCTATACGTGAACTAGCAGATAAATTCAATACGTTGCAAATGGGTATGGTTGGTGCTGAGCGTATTTTTCAGGTGCTCGATACAAATGAGCGTAACGAAAATAAAGGAGTACTCAGGCCCAAATCATTGCGTAACGAGCTCGTATTTGATCGGGTTTGGTTTGCTTATCATGATCAAGATTGGGTGTTAAAAGATATTTCCTTTCGTATCAAACCGGGGCAAACATTGGCACTGGTTGGAGCAACGGGTGCGGGCAAATCGTCCATCATCAATATTTTAAACCGTTTTTATGAAATTGGCAAAGGGAGTATCTCGATAGATGGGCAAGATATTCGCCAATATGATCTCGATTATCTTCGATCCAAAATAACTACGGTTTTGCAAGACACCTTTCTTTTTTCAGATTCGATTGCGGGGAATATTACATTAAATAATCAACAGATTTCACGCGAACAATTGATTGCTACAGCAAAAGAGGTTGGAGCACATGACTTCATTGAGCATCTGCCTGGGGGCTATGATTATCAGGTGATGGAGCGGGGTGCAACTTTATCAGTAGGTCAAGCACAACTTATCTCTTTTATCAGAGCACTGGTTTATGATCCTGAAATTCTTGTGCTAGACGAGGCTACCTCTTCTATCGATACTGAAACAGAAGAGCTTATTCAAAAAGTACTTTATAAGTTGATGCAGGGACGTACTTCGATCATTATTGCACATCGTTTATCGACAATTCAGCATGCGGATAAAATTATTGTTTTAGACCATGGTGAAATCAAGGAAATGGGCTCGCATCAGGAATTATTGAAATTGGATGGATACTATAAACGTCTTTATGACTTACAATTCCATTCAGAAGGGTTAGATAGATCTACCTGATTTTTCGTATTGGGAATGATTTACCTTTAAAATTGTTAAATTTTTTTATTCGATATGTACTCATTTAAATGATTAATCCAATTGTTTTTATTACGGGGGCGAGCTCCGGCTTTGGAAAAGCTATCGCTGAAAAATTTGCAGCAGCTAAGTATAGCTGTATCATTACAGGCCGAAGGGAAGTGCAACTAAAA
The DNA here is from genome assembly GCA_008015505.1 of Pedobacter sp. GTDB lineage: Bacteria > Bacteroidota > Bacteroidia > Sphingobacteriales > Sphingobacteriaceae > Daejeonella. The sequence continues at coordinate 64,019 of SSFR01000001.1, read as the reverse complement.
AAGCTCGCCCAAGAACTGGAGCAGAAATATCAGGTATCCGTTTTACCTTTGGTATTTGATGTGCAGCATCGGGAAGAAGTGTTTGAGATATTCAAACAAATTCCCACCTTATGGCAAGATATAGTAGTTTTGGTGAATAATGCTGGGCTTTCTTTAGGCCGAGATAGCCTCGAAAAAGGAAGTGTCGATGATTGGGATACCATGATTGATACCAATATCAAAGGGTTACTATATGTCAGTAAAGCGGTTATTCCTTACATGACTCAGCGCCGGCAAGGGCATATTATCAACATAGGTTCCATTGCAGGCAAGGAGGTGTACCAAAATGGAAATGTGTATTGTGCTACCAAGGCAGCGGTCGATGCGCTCAGTGCGTCGATGCGTATTGATTTACTTTCGTATGGAATCAAAGTAACTGCTATTCATCCAGGGGCTGCGGAAACAGAGTTTTCGTTGGTTAGGTTTAAAGGGAATGTCGAAGCAGCTCAGCAGGTCTATCAAGGATATACTCCCCTATCGGCTCAAGATATTGCGGATGTAGTTTATTACTGTGCAACACTTCCTCCTCATGTTTGTATCAATGATTTGGTGGTCACTTGTACGGCTCAGGCTAGCCCGCATTATTTGCATAGGAATATATTATAAGTTGTACTCCTTTGTAGGGGTTTAAATTATTGTGGCTCCTCATATCTAAGGAATTTTTGTTGTTTTTGATATATTAAATCAGCTGGGCCAGCTCTTTCCTTCAATATTTCCGGTTTAATGTCTGTTTTAGAAACCTATTTTTAATTTAAAATGATATGAGCTTTTTTTATTAACAGTATTTTATAATACGGTTAAAATAGTTTAAATAATAGATTTTATTGTGATTCATTTATACATTTATTGGTGTTGCATTCTTATTTAATAAGAATGCAACACCAATAATCAGAGAATAGGAAATTATGAAACAATTGAAATTAAGTGAACTGGGTATTCAAGAAATGAGTACCTGTGAAATGAATGAAAAAAATGGTGGATTCTATGCTGAGCTCGGAACTACAATAGGGGGTATTCTAGCTAAACTCCCAGGGACCCCCGCAACAATGGAGATTGTTTTAACGGCGTCACCTGCTTTATTAACTATATTAGGGTTGGCTGTTGCGGGCGAACTGATACTTGTTGGTTGCAAGGTAGTTAATATGTATAGAGGTAATTAATACCTGATAAAAGAAAAGCTAATTATCTCTAGAATTCCATTAGATATGCTTTCAAAAATTCATCCAAATCTCCATCTAAAACAGCTTGGGCATTGGAGGTTTCGTAATTGGTACGAAGGTCTTTAACCAATTTGTAAGGGTGTAAGACATAGTTTCGGATTTGAGATCCCCATTCTATCTTTTTCTTACTTCCTTCAATGGCAGCTGTAGTTTCCATTCGTTTGCGTAATTCGATCTCATATAATTGAGATTTTAGCAGGCGAATGGCATTTTCTTTATTCTGTAATTGAGATCGGGACTCTTGATTTTTGATAATGATGCCCGATGGTTTGTGGTACAGGCGGACGGCGGTTTCTACTTTGTTTACATTCTGCCCGCCGGCCCCTCCAGAACGAAAGGTTTCAAACTCGATATCAGCATCTTTGACCTCGATTTCGATGGTATCATCGACAAGGGGGTACACGTAAACGGATGCGAATGAAGTATGTCGTTTGGCATTGGCATCAAAAGGTGAGATACGAACCAATCGATGTACGCCATTTTCCCCCTTGAGGTATCCGTAAGCAAACGGCCCTTCAAATTGCAGCGTTACGGTCTTTACTCCTGCTACGTCCCCTTCTTGAAAATCTTGCTCAGTGACTTTATAGCCATTTTTTTCTCCCCACATGATGTACATGCGCATGAGCATAGATGCCCAATCACAACTTTCTGTACCTCCTGCTCCAGCAGTGATTTGCATGACTGCATTCAGTTGATCTTCTTCAGTACTGAGCATATTTTTGAATTCGAGTTCTTCTACTTTCTTTAATGAAAGTTCAAACTGCTCTTTCAGGTCGCTTTCTGAAGCATCACCGGATTGAAAAAAATCAAACATGACAGCTGCATCATCAACGAGTGAATTCACCTCATCAAAGGCATCAGTCCATATTTTTTTTAGTTTGATGGAATGGAGTACTTTCTCGGCTTCTTTGGGATTGTCCCAGAAATTTGGTGTGGCGGTTAACTCTTGTTCTTGATTAAGTTCAGCAATCTTTTTATCGATGTCAAAGATGCCTCCTCAGAGACGTTACGCGATCTCTTAAATCCTGTATGTGTTCTTTTGTCATGGCGGCGAAGTTACAAAATTGCCATGGATGATCGGCTAGACTAGAGGTTTGTCATCTCTAGAATAAGAAGCCTAGTCCTATTGAGAGGGCTCTGTTTTTATATGATTTGTCAATACTACCATTGGATTGCACATTTGTTAGTCCTAAACCATATCCCCCGCTAATATTAAGTCCATTCTTTAGTTGATAGCCTAACAGAAAGTTAAAGCCAAAATCAGATGATTTAATATGATCATTCACTTCTGGACCAAATTTAAGATCTGTATCTGGCAAGCCGGCTACTTTTAGTTTTCCACTGAGTGGAAATCCCCAATAGGGTCCAGCTCCAGCAAATACTTTTCCGATCCAAAAATTACGTGAAATGACAAAGTTCAAAGGGACTTCTAGGTATAAAGGAGATAACTCAGTTGTTCCTTCTCCTGGAATATTCAAACTTGCACCCTTCCCAACCAAGGATAGGCCCGGTTGCACATGCATGCCATCAATAATGTGTATACTCACTAAAGCACTCGCATAGTAGGATGCAAGCGAAGATGATGCTATTCCGGTAGTATTAGCGCCTGAAACTGAAAATGTGGGGAATGTAGCACCCACTTTGATCCCAAAATTAATTTTCGGATCAGTAATTCCCCGCTGTGCAAATGAGTAGGCCGAAGCCAAAAAAGCCAGTGATAGTAGAATTAATTTTTTCATGTTTTATTTTCTTTTAATCCAAGGTCATACATTTTTATCTTTGAGCTTGTCTAAAGTTTATTTTATGAAGCTATTGCAGGTTATTTTTGAGCGAAATGAGGCGGATTTTGGATCCATAGCAGGGCACTATGGTGAAAAAATCGAACGAAATTGCAGCCAAAAAGAACCAAAAGAGCAAGATAAAATAAACTTTAGACAAGCTCTTTAGCTAATCATCACTCCTGCTTTATTTAATACAGGAATGCGGATCATATTAGATTCAACTATACTTTCGGGAAGAAAAATAAATTTTCTATCATAAATCTGACCATCCATATAGTAGCTTAACCAATATTCATTGGTTAGACCGAAAACTTGTTCGTCAATTACTTCAATCAAAGCATAATCTTGGGCTCCTATATCACCTATTGAGTGGCGTAAAATAGATGTTTTCACTTCTTCTCCATTCTTAGTGCCATACCCCTTCGAGCTTACTAATACAGTATGAATTGACTCATGTTTTAAATTGATCAGATAAACGCTCCAGCTTCGCTCTTCCGGGGTATCATAATCTAGCACAACAGCAATAGCTACATTTTTAACGATATTTTCTGGTAGATCCTTCTTCATTTGTTAGCTTTATCGATGAGCTTGTTTAAAATTTATTTGATTTTATTGGTTCTTTTTGGCTGCAATTTCGTTAGATTTTTTCGCTCAAAAATAACCTGCAATAGCTTCATAAAATAAACTTTAAACAAGCTCAGTAGTTCCAACGCTACCTTATTTCTTTTTAACAGTATTTTTTGTGACTTTTTTGCGACCAAAAGCTTGCTGAGATGAATGTTCAACTTTAGCTACTAACTCGAGAACCTCTTCATAGGAGACATTTCTTGGATCCTTGTCTTTGGGAATTTTAAGGTTTAATTTGCCGAATTTGACATAAGGTCCCCAGCGTCCTTCCTCAATTCGTGCTTCTGGATTTTCGTCAAATGTTTTTATCAATTTTTCTATATCCCGCTTTCGCTTTTCTTCAATGATGCTGATGGCTTGTTCTGCCGTCACATCATGAGGATCCATTCCCTTGGGTAAAGAGTAAAATGAACCATTATGGCGAATATAGGGACCAAATTTTCCCACGGATACAGTCATTTCTTGATCTTCAAATGCTCCAATTTTTTTTGGAAGCTGGAATAATTCTAGAGCTTCTTTTAATGAAATAGTTTCGAGCATTTGGCCTGGTCTTAAACTCGCATAACGGGGTTTTTCATCTTCTTCCTTTTCTGCAGCATCACCAAGTTGAACAAAGGGCCCATAGCGTCCAATACGGACTGATACCTTTTTTCCTGTCACTTCATCCTTTCCCAGTAAACGCTCACCGCTTGCTCGGTTTGCGGTCAGAAGTGTTTTCTCTACTTCGTTATGAAATGGACTATAAAATGATTTTAGCATTTCTGTCCAGTTTTTAAGTCCTTGGGCAATCTCGTCAAATTGTTTTTCAACTGAAGCTGTGAAATTAAAGTCAACGATATCATTGAAGTGCTCAACCAAAAAATCATTCACAACAGCGCCAATATCTGTCGGGAACAGCTTAGCTTTCTCTGCACCTGAGATCTCTGTTTTGATTTCTAAAGCAATCTTGTCATCTTTTAATTTAAGTACTTGAAAGTTTCTTGGTTTACCTTCGCGGTCTTCTTTAACCACGTAGCCGCGATTTTGTATCGTGGAGATGGTAGGAGCATAGGTAGAAGGTCGACCAATACCCAACTCCTCTAATTTCTTTACTAAACTAGCTTCGGTATACCGTGCCGCTGGACGAGAAAAGCGTTGTGTGGCAGTTATTTCCTGCAGGCTTAATCGTTGGCCTTTACTCAGTGGGGGTAGCATTGCTTGGCCGTTATCTTCATCCAGATGTGGCTCTTGCTCATCTTCATCCATCGATTCTCTATATACTTTTAAGAATCCATCAAATTTCATCACTTCACCAACAGCTACAAATTCCTCTTTACGGGTAGATATACTGATGCGAGCTGTCGTTTTTTCAAACAGGGCTTCAGTCATTTGAGAGGCAATGGTGCGTTTCCAGATCAGTTCATAAAGACGTTTTTCAGGGGTATCTCCTTCAATCGTATGCTGATCGAAACTAGTTGGGCGAATAGCTTCATGCGCTTCCTGAGCACCGGCAGACTTTGTTTTATATTTTCGTAACTGGTGATATTGACTCCCATAAGCCAACTTAATTTCTGCAGCTGCACCCTCTAAAGCAGAATCAGAAAGATTAACTGAATCAGTACGCATATAGCTGATCTTTCCCGACTCATATAGTTTTTGTGCAATCGACATTGTCCGGGCTACAGAAAACCCCAATTTTCTACTTGCTTCTTGTTGTAAGGTAGAAGTAGTAAAGGGTGCCGATGGACTACGTTTAGCTGGTCGTGTATCTAAATTTTTTATCTCATACCTTGCTTCCGCTCCTGCTTTCAAGAACTCTTCAGCAGTGGAAGCCGTATCAAATCGTTTATCAAGCTCTGCTTTGAAAAGTTCTTTCTGTTTATCTGCAAGAAAAACAGCCACTACCTTGAAAGTTGCCTGAGACTTAAACTTATTAATTTCTCGTTCACGATCAACGATTAAACGCACCGCAACAGATTGTACTCGACCGGCAGACAAAGAAGGCTTTACTTTCTTCCAAAGTACTGGTGAAAGCTCAAACCCAACTAGCCGATCTAAAACACGTCGCGCTTGTTGGGCATTAACCAGATTGTAATTGATTTTTCTGGGCGACTCAATTGCTTTTAGAATCGCTTTTTTGGTAATCTCATGAAAAACGATACGTTTAGTTTGATCGTCTTTTAAATCTAATGTCTCAAAAAGATGCCAGGATATGGCTTCCCCTTCGCGATCCTCATCGGAGGCAAGCCATATTGTTTCAGCAGTTTTAGCCAATTTTTTTAACTCATTGACCACTGCTACTTTATCCGGAGGTACCTCATAATGCTGTTTAAAGTCGTTCTTGATATCTATGGCATCGTCCGTTTTTACTAAATCGCGAATATGCCCATAACTTGACTTAACCAAGAAGTCTTTTCCAAGATAGCCTTCTATTGTTTTAGCTTTGGCAGGAGACTCAACAATAAGTAAATTTTTTGTCATTAATTACCTTTTAAATTTTGTGCAAATAAAGCAATTATTACAGCTAAACCAAAATATCCAATCATTACTCTAGCCGAAAAGGCCCAAAGTGAGGTGCTTTGGGCCATATTTTGATATATACTCTCTATCGTTCTTCAATCGGGATGAACTCTCTGTTGGTATGTCCAACATATATTTGACGAGGTCGACCAATAGGTTCTTTGTTTTCGCGCATTTCCTTCCATTGTGCAATCCAGCCGGGTAAGCGGCCAAGTGCGAAAAGAACAGTAAACATATTGGTAGGGAAGCCTAAAGCACGGTAAATAATGCCTGAGTAAAAGTCAACATTAGGGTATAATTTACGCTCTACAAAATAAGAATCACTAAGTGCTGCTTCTTCTAGTCTTTTGGCAATATCGAGGATAGGGTCATTGACACCCAGCTTATTTAATACATCATCGCAGGCTTTCTTGATAATTTTAGCCCGAGGATCAAAATTTTTATAAACCCGATGACCAAAGCCCATCAAACGGAAATTATCATCTTTGTCCTTGGCTTTATTAAGCCAGACATTAACATCGCCGCCATCAGTTTTCATTTTTTCAAGCATCTCAATTACTGCTTGATTTGCACCGCCATGCAAAGGACCCCAAAGTGCTGAAATACCTGCCGATATTGACGCATATAAATTGCAATCGGAAGAACCAACCATACGCACAGTAGATGTAGAACAGTTTTGTTCATGATCTGCATGTAAAATTAGCAGTACATTCATCGCATCAACAATAACCTGATCTATCTCAACCTCCTCCGTACGCTGCCCAAAGGTCATATAAAGGAAATTGCTAACATAGCCATACTTGTTCTGCGGATAAACAATGGGGTGCCCTAAATACTTTTTATAAATCCACGAAACGATGGTACTCATCTTGGCCAATAACTTAATGATGGTCAAATTAAGTTCATCTGCTGTTTGCTTGGGATTTAATGATTCTGAGTAAAAAGAGGAAAGAGAACATACCAGTGAAGATAACTGCCCCATCGGATGGGACCTCGACGGAAAACCATCGAAAAATTTCTTCATGTCCTCATGGACCAATGTATGGCGAGATATCTGGAATTGGAAATCATCCAGCTGAGTTTTCATTGGTAAATCACCATAAATTAGCAAGTAAGCCACCTCTAAAAATGAAGCCTTTGCTGCCAATTGCTCGATGGGATATCCCCGATACTTCAAAATGCCACGCTCTCCATCGAGAAAGGTAATAGCACTTTTAGTAGCACCTGTATTTTTAAACCCCGAGTCTATGGTAATGTAGCCACTCGTATCGCGTAACTTGGATATATCAATCGCTTTCTCATTTTCTGTACCTGTAACGACTGGCAAATCAATCGTTGTGTTATCTAATTTGAGTACTGCTGGATTTTGCATGCTGATTGTTGCTAAAGTCGACATACTTCGTAAACGCTAAAATTCAGGCAAAACTAACTAAATCAGCCTACTTATTTGTAGACCGGCTGATAAAAAAACAGATTAAATACATGAAAAAATACAAAAATATGTATCTTCATTTTTAGCTTGAGATTAAAAATGGAAATTGCTCATTGAAGAAGATTGTCAAACTTTTGCAAAGTTTTCTGGTACTACATCTTATGGTGGTACTAGTTGCTTGTGGACAAGGGCAAGACCAAAATAAATCATCAAACAATCAGTCAGCAGCATCTCCAGTATACCCCATGAAGAAATCAGATCAAGAGTGGAAAGAAGTACTTACCTCCGAACAGTACTATATTTTAAGGGAAAAAGGTACTGAGAAGCCTTTTAGTGGTCGGCTATTATTGACTAAGGAAAAAGGTATTTATAAATGCAGTGCTTGTGGGAATCCTCTTTTTTCATCTGAAGGGAAATTTGATGCTCATTGTGGTTGGCCAAGCTTCGATAGAGAAATCAGTGCTGGAAGTATTACCACAGCGATCGACCACTCTCATGGCATGATGCGAACCGAAATTATGTGTGCCAAATGTGGAGGACATCTAGGACATGTTTTTGATGACGGACCTACTAAAACTGGGAAAAGATATTGTGTTAATTCTATTTCACTGGAGTTTATTCCTGAGCACTCTTTAAGACAAGTCGAAACTACCGCTTCAATCGATACGATTACTTTAGGAGGGGGGTGTTTTTGGTGTGTTGAAGCTATTTATCGAAATCTGGAAGGAGTTATATCGGTAGAATCGGGTTATTCTGGTGGTAGCATTGTAAATCCTACTTATGAGCAAGTATCAGCCGGTACTTCTGGGCATGCTGAAGTTGTTCAGATTACTTTTGATAAGAAAAAAACTAGTCTGGAGGAAATATTGAAAGTATTTTTTACGATACATGATCCCACGACGCTAAATCAACAGGGGGCTGATAAAGGACCTCAATATCGATCAGTCATATTTTTTAGAAATGAAAATCAAAAAAAAATAGCTCAAGATATTATTGATGAATTACAAAAAGAAAATGTTTATAATAAACCCATTCTTACTCTTGTAGAGTCTTTCAACATATTTTATAAGGCGGAAGATTATCATCAGAATTATTATCAAAACAATAAGAAACAGCCTTATTGCCAATTAGTCATTCAGCCTAAGATTGAGAAATTTGAAAAGATATTTAGTGAAAAATTAAAAAAACATCTATGAGAAGATTACTACTACTTTTATGTATCCTCATTCGATTAAGTAATGCAGTGGCGCAACAAAGACCACAGTTTACTCAGTATTTCTTCAACAACTTCCTAATTAATCCTGCCATAACAGGAATTGAAAGATATATTGATGTCAAAGCGGGGTATCGAAATCAATGGGTGGGCTTGTCAGGAGCACCTATCACTTCTTTCGTTTATGCCTATGCGCCAATTGGGAAAAACTATATATCTAGTAATGCTGGCTCTTTTTCGGAAAACGGCAATAACCCTAATAGTAGAAGTTATATGCAAACCTACATGGCTGCAGAGCCACATCATGGTGTTGGCTTTCACGTGGTTACTGATCAATCTGGCCCATTTAATAGTACTGCTTTGAATGCAACATATGCTTATCATATGGGATTAGCTCCTCGATTAAATTTATCGGTTGGGGTTTCTGGGGGAATATCTATGGATAAACTTGATCTTTCAAAGATTGATGTAGTAAGTCAAAACGACCCTGCTGTAATTGCTACTGCTAACTTAGGAACAAAGATCAATCCCGATGCCGGTTTAGGATTATGGCTTTATGGACCTACTTTTTTCGTAGGTGCGTCTGTACAACAGTTATTAGGCTCGCTTTCTAAAATCACTATTGCAGGGCAGGAAGTTCCCCATTATTATTTAACTGGAGGATACAAGTTTTTCATTTCAGACGAGATAAGCTTAATTCCATCGGCAATGATTAAATATGCCTCTCCAACACCTGTGTCGGTTGATTTAAATGCCAAGGCCATGTTTAAAGATATTTTTTGGCTAGGCGCCGGTTATCGAAAAAATGATTCATTTTCTGCTATGGCCGGATTCAATATCAGTTCGTTATTGAATATTAGCTATGCATATGACATCTCTACTTCACAACTTCGTACAGTGAGCAATGGTTCACATGAGATTGTTTTGGGATTATTGCTAAATAATAAATACAGGGTGACCTGTCCACAAATGCTATGGTAGCGTCATTAAAGTTCTCTTCGAAGCCGAGCAACTGGAATATTTAGCTCTTCCCTATACTTGGCAATCGTACGTCTGGCAATGGCGTAGCCTTGTTCTTTTAAGATATCAGCTAGTTTTTCATCCGCTAGAGGCTGATGCTTGTCTTCATTATTGATGCATTCTAGAAGTATTTTCTTCACTTCTTTATTTGATACTTCTTCACCACTATCTAATTGGATGGCTTCTGAAAAAAATGACTTTAGTAGAAAGGTGCCAAATTCAGTTTGTACATATTTAGAATTTGCCACACGCGATACGGTGGATATGTCCATGCCAATACGATCTGCGATGTCTTTTAGGATCATGGGTCTCATTTTTTTTTCGTCACCAGTCAAAAAATAATTGTATTGGTAGTTAATGATTGCATCCATTGTTTTAAGCAAAGTTTGTTGTCGCTGTTTGATCGCATCAATAAACCATTTGGCTGAATCTAGTTTTTGTCTGACAAATAATACAGCCTCTTTCAATTTTTTATCCTTGTGAGCCACTTTATCATAGTGTTCCAGCATTTCTTGATAGGATCGACTAATACGAAGCTCAGGCGCATTTTTTGAATTTAACGTGAGTATTAGGCTTCCCCCATTATTAGTAATATAAAAATCAGGGATAATTTGTAGCTCTTTTATTGTTGCAGTGTTAGAATCTCCAGGTTTGGGGTTCAGCTTCAGAATCTCATGGATAATTTGTTTAAGTTCATCAGAGTCTATTGATAGAAGCTTTTCCAGCTTGTCGTAATGTTTCCGAGTAAACTCCTCTAAATATTGACTGATAATGAGTATGGCTTTCTTAATAATAGGTGTCTGTCTTTTCTTGCGCAACTGAATCATTAAACACTCCTGTAAATCACGTGCGCCTACTCCATGAGGGTCGAATGATTGTATTATGTTTAAGACACTTTCAACTTCTCGTTCTTGGACAAAAATATTTTGAGAAAAAGCAAGATCATCTATAATTGAAACAATGGGTCTTCTCAAGTAACCATCATCATCCAGACTTCCAATAATCTGCCGCCCTATTTTTAAATCTCGATCATTTAAAGAGACTAAACGTAGCTGAGCTTGCAGGTTTTCAAGAAAAGAATTTTGTATGGGAATGGGCATTTCCTTGCGGTCCTCATCAGAATCATTATGTTGACTATATGCTGACTCATAATCATTGCTATGATCTTCTTGAAGATAGTCCTCCATATTAAACTCTTCCTGATCATTTGGCACTTCCTCAGCACTTTCTACCCGCTCTTCAAAATCGCGATCCGTATAATCGTCTTCTTTTAGTTCAACAGCGCTGGCCAAGCTCGAATCTTCTAAAGCAGGATTATTTTCTAGTTCTTCTTTGATACGGGCATCTAAGGAAACTGTTGGGACCTGTAATAGTTTAATAAATTGTATTTGCTGGGGCGATAATTTTTGCAGCAATTTTTGCTGAAGTCTTTGTTTTAACATCGATGAACCAAAGAAAATAAGAGACCTTGTTGTATAATCTATATAAAGCAAAAAGCATGCCTACATTAGGCATGCTTTTAGGTTCAATGAGGTATGATTGATTTAAAAAATGACTTTCACATTAACAGCGTTCAGACCTTTTTTGCCACGCTCAACTTCGTATTGGACTTTGTCGTTCTCACGAATACGATCAATTAAACCAGATGAGTGAACGAAAACATCTTCCGCACCTGATTCTGCGGGTACGATGAACCCGAACCCTTTAGCTTCATTGAAAAACTTTACTGTACCTTCTTTTTGCATTGTACTAAAAAATTAATAATTGCTACAAGGTAATGAAATTATACCACAAACATTGAATTTAGAATAAATTATTTTGCAAAAATTAACTATTCATATGTTATTCTATTATATTGTTAATACTCTAATCATATTGTGAACTCAGGCAGTGAAAAAGTGTGTAACTGTAGTTTGTTTTGGGACCTATTCAAAACTAATCATGATCTGATTTTTCTCTACCTTATCACCTGGTTTAATTTTTAATGCTTTAATAGTTAAATCAGCGGGCGCTTTGATGCTATTCTCCATTTTCATGGCTTCAAGTATTAATAAATTGTCACCTTTTTTAACAACTGCTCCTTCGTCAAAAAATACCTTTAAAACCAAGCCCGGCATGGGCGCTTTTAAGTCTGATATCTTAAGTGCATTTAAATGGTCGAAGCCTAGATCACGCAATAAAATATCAAATTGATCACTCACACTTAGATAATACTTGTTTGCATTGACCTGAATGATACAAGTTTTATTTGCGCTGTTCAGTTCAATAACCTGAATGCGATAAGATTTGTTTTTATATAACAGGTGGAAGTTATTTTCACCGATATAGCAGGTATCTACGGTTACTGGTTCTGAATTGATATACGAAATATTTCCCCGCTTTTCAGCTTCGAATTGGTAGTGATCATTCACTTTAATCTTAAACATATGCTCTTCCTAAGATTGAGTATGCGTGCAAAAGTATAGTAATTCAAGCTAATGAACTACTGGATCAACAAATTACATCCGCGAACATCACTCGCATCGAATCGTCCTAGTACTTCGAAGCAGTTTTTAGTATGTAGCTTGCCCAAATCTTGTGTGGCAATGAATGAACAAGAGTAGATATTGGCTAAATCAATCACATTGATACCCCCTGTTTGTGTATGTGGTAAGATGGTCAATGGATCATTGATATCTCGCACGTAAACTTGCATCCATGGTGGGCAATGAAATAAGCCCGAGCCTCTGGAATAAGCTTGTGAAAGTAACTCAGTCATCCCATACTCTGAATGAATATGTTCAACGCCAAAGCCTTTACATAAAATCTGATGGAGCTCTTTTCGCACAAGCTCTTTTTTCCGGCCCTTCATGCCGCCTGTCTCCATGACAATTAGTTTTGGGAAATTGAGCTGATGGGCTTCTATAAAGTCAAGTAGTGCATAGGTTACTCCAATCAATAAAGTAGGAATGTTTTGATCTTTTAAATCGTTTAAGGTGGCTACTAATTCTGTATGATTATATAAAAAATAACCGCTTTGAGGATACTTACTTTGGTGAATGAAGGCATCGACCATGTAAATTAGTGAAGATCCCTGACGTTCCAGGTAGGATGGTAAGAGTGCAATAATAGCCAGGTCTTGGACGTGATTATAAACTAATTCAAAAGACTTATTGAAGCTTCTTTCGTAGATGGATAAGTCAGTAATAATATGTGTGCTTTGATTCAAACTAGTAGTACCTGAGCTAGTGAAAGTAATAGCCGGCTTGGTTTGCTTTGATATAACCCGATGATTTTTAAAAAACTCGATCGGAAGGAAAGGAATATCTCCAATAGCCGAGACCTGAGCAGGATCAATAGCCAAGTTTCTAACAAAGTCAGCGTAAACAGTACAGTTGTTCACTTGAAATTGAAAGATATTTAGGGCAATCTTTTCAAACTCATCTTCTCGCTGTATTGTAAAAATAGAATCGGTATTAATCTTATTCACAAATATCGGCTGGTTGCTTATTTCGTGCTTCTCTCAAAAGCTTTGCGACAATAAAATCCAGCTAAGGCTGAAAAGCCCGCTACTAAACCCCCAATAAGGCCCGTGATAAAAAGCACGATCATCCAGTTATAGTTTTGTCCGGGAAGGGTTAGCATTTGTCCGATACGGCCAGCAAGCAAATGGTTGTTCGGGATTGAGTGAACTAGTCCCATACCAACCCATAGCGTAAATAAAGCCAGAAATCCTGAGCAAAAAGCCTGGAAAGCACCTTTGGATATCCAAGAGGCGAATAGAAATGTAATTATCCCAATAATCCACCAAGGAAGAAAAAATTGGAGAATCAAACATGTAACAATGATTAAAAGAAATAGCATCGTGTTTATTTATTTTAATTGAATGAATGTTTTATTATTTTCTACTCATTTCCCACTTAGCAATGATTTGCTTACAGGGCTCATCTTTTGATTTCAAATACACTAACTCATTAAGCTTCCCATTACTCCAGGTATCAATCATGTCATCGTAATAAAAACTCCCCGGATTGCCAGATTCCCCACCTGGGAAAATACCGTAAGCCTTTACTTGCTTACCCAAAGCAACAATCATACGCCAGGAGGGGCCATTACTTTCATTAAGGGCATTAATAGATAATTTTGAACCCCCAATATTTAAAAACTTAGATCCAAAGCCAGTTATCTTGGCTAAATGAGGTACGTTGGTATGTTTCACATTTCCCCAAGTCCATTGCTGGCTTATAGGGCCATATTTGCGTTGTAGGGTGTCAATGGTAAGACGATAAGATGTTCGTATAATATCATCTCGTGTTTCTCTTTGGGGTGTTTTGGTGTTGTCAAACCATTTTGAGTTGGGTTCACGCAAAAGAAGTTCAACCAATTTGTCTTTTGATGGATAACGCATGGGCATATTTGGAATGTCAAATTTATCAGACCAAGTTGCTTTATCCAGCATCTTTTGCCACATCTCAGCAATGCTTGCGGCAATGGATTCTGCGGTAAAGTATTTATCCCATTTCTTCAGGAGTTCGAAGCCTTTGGCTTCAGTTTGATTTAAACTTTTGGGATCAATGGCTTGAAGTAGTGTTGGTAAAACATTTTCTGCCCAAATACTATAGTTGTCATTTTGCAAATTTCGTAAACTGTCTACATTGGCTCGGGTCATGACTGAAAGCCGATTGTTGATTCGGTGGGCGCGTTCATAACCTGCAAATTCCCAATTCAGATAATAGGGATAGGTCGCATCTGTAGGGCGTTGATTGGCAGAACTGACAAAATTTCTGGGGGGATTTTTGACAGTTGGATTTTGATCGGCGGGGACACGACCATGCCAGTCATTTAATGGGTCACAACCATCCATTAAGAACTTACCTTGCTGGTTCCATTTTAAAGGAAAGTATCCGCTAGGAGTGATGGCGATGTCATTATCAACACTAGCAAATATGAAATTCTGTGCGGGAGCTGTATAATGGGTTAAAGCCGCTCGATAGTCTGTGTAATTTCGAGCTCGATTGAGTAAATAGAATGTTTCTATATCGTTGGATGGATCATGAGCAATCCAACGTAGCGCATGACCAGTGGGGATATTATCACACTTGGAAAAATTCTTAGGCTGCAGATTGTCAGTATAAACAACAGGGCCGTGATGGGTATAGTAAACGGTGTCAATAATTGTTTTCCCTCCACGTACTGTTATAGTTTCCATACGAGGTTTGGTTGGGTTCCATTGATTGTTATACCAATATTCTTTTTTGGAATCATCTTTAAACCTTATTCGATACCAATCCATTACGGCAGCTCCCACATTGGTTACTCCCCAGGCGATATTGGTATTAAATCCAATAATAATACCAGGAGAACCGGGGAGGGATACACCATAAGCGTTGACATCATTTGATATGGTCTGAATTTGATACCAAATTGAAGGGAGGCTCAGATTAAGGTGAGGATCATTAGCTAACATGGGGTATCCACTTACAGTTTTTTTGCCTGATAATGCCCAGTTATTGCTTCCAATACCTTCATCAATCTGTTTAGTGGTTTGATGATAAACAGTGCCTTCTGGAGCGTTGGTAGGTGGTTGGGGAATGTTGATGGGTTTAAAGTCCCATTTGGTCCCTTTGGGAATAATGGGATCTTCACCGAATGGGTAATTCGGAAAAAGTTCTTTAACGACATCGATACCGTATTTGTTGAGAATATTGCTCATGTAGAACTGATCTGAGCCCCCGGTAAGTGTAGCCGACATTATTTTAAGTAGAAATGCTGAATTGATGGGTTTCCAGTCCTCAGGCTGATAATCTAAAATTTTAAATTCGATCGGATAATCTGCAGGCTTTAATGAATGAATATAGGCATTGATGCCATCAGCATAAGCCTCTATCATTTCTTTAATCTGGGGGCTCCTTTCCATTTTGAGGAGAGTATTTTCTGCGCCATAAACCATACCCATTCGTCGTTGATACCGATCTAGTTCGATAGCTTTACTACCAACTACTTCCGATAAGCGTCCAGAGGCATATCGTGTTTGGAAATCAAGCTGCCACAAACGATCCTTTGCTGTGATATAGCCCTGAGCATAGTATAGATCGTAGTTGTTTTTAGCAAAAATGTGGGGAATCATCTGTTCATCAAACAGAATCTCTACTTTATCTCGAAGTCCTGCTAATTTTAAGTTTTCTTTTTTAGGCTTAGTTTTGCTTTCGGCATTTTTCCAAAATCCATGAAAAGGATCTAAAAATTTAGCGAGTGGGGGGATACTTCCAAATTTGGTATTCAGCAGAATGAGTAAAGATAGTGCGATAACAACACTAGTGATGGCTTTTGCAACCTTCATAGGACAATTAATAGGTTATTGAAATTTATCGGCCGCAATTTCAGGATAATTTCAATATGCTCCATTACTTTTTTTTCCAAATTTTCTTTCTGTGAGACGATTTTTTAGGTTTTTGTTGCTTAATGAATGGTTGATAAATAGGAGGTTCTCCGAGCCCCTCTGGTAAGGGAATGCGAGTGACTTCCATGCCAATTAAGGTTTCAATGGCATGAAATTTTCGTTGATCGTGTTCATTGATGAAAGTAATAGCTGTTCCAGTGGTTTCTGCACGAGCTGTTCGACCAATGCGATGTACATAATCTTCGGGATCAGGAGGAGCATCGTAGTTGATAACCAGGCTTATTCCTTCTACATCAATCCCTCGACTGATCACATCGGTGCCAACGAGCACAGGTAAGTGTTTATTTCTAAAGGAACGTAAGATGGTTTCACGTTGTTCTTGCTCGAGATCCGAGTGGAATGCCTCAGATCGTATGCCGGCACGTTTTAATGTTTGGTTGAGTGCTTTAACAGTTTCTTTCCGAGAAGCAAAGATGATAACAGTTGAATAGGAGCCATCTTGGAGTATATGGTGGATAAGTTTTACCTTTTGGTGATCGTAAGCGAGGTATACTTGTTGCAATACCCCATTTGCCGGCTTGGAGATAGCAATGTTGACCGTTTGGGGATGCTTTAATATTTTTTGGGCTAAGGCGCTAATCTTAGGGGGCATGGTGGCGGAAAAGAGCAGTGTTTGTCGTTGGCTAGGTAAATAGCTGATGATCCGCATGATGTCGTCATAAAATCCCATATCCAACATTCGATCAGCCTCGTCTAAAACGAGATATTTTAGTTGATCAAGCTTGATCGTTCCCGAGGTCAGGTGAGCAATTAGGCGGCCTGGGGTTGCAATAATGATAGCTACTCCTTCTTTCATTGCCCTACGTTGTTGCTCATAAATAATGCCATCGCCTCCTCCATAAACAGCGATTGAACTAATACCTGCGAAATAGGCTAGCCCTTCAACCTGCTGATCGATCTGCCCGGCAAGCTCTCGAGTGGGGGCTAAAATAAGTGCTTGCGTATGTTGTTTGTCTGTGCCACTAATGTGATGCAAAATTGGTAGTAGATAGGCTGCTGTTTTACCCGTTCCAGTTTGAGCACAGGCTATCACATCTTTGTGATCAAGAATAATCGGTATGGTTTGCTCTTGAATGGTGGTCGGGTTACGATAACCCATGCTCGCCAAACCCTCGAGTAGTTGTGAGTCGAAATGAAAATCCTGAAAAGTCAATTTGGTAAAGTTTTATTCAATGTAATGGATTAATTTTCGGTGAATACATGTCTAATCAACTCCCTCTCCAAAGGAGAGGGGTGGGGTGAGGCGCTTAAATAATTGCCTCTCGTATCCGAATTAATTTAATAAGTAGATCTTCTAGTAGATCTAAGTGTAACATATTAGCCCCGTCCGATTTGGCATTCTTAGGATCGGGATGTGTTTCAATGAATAAGCCATCAGCTCCTACTGCAATTGCTGCTTTAGCAATGGTTCCTATCAGGGCAGGCTTGCCACCAGTTATTCCACCAGGTTGATTGGGTTGCTGTAAGGAATGTGTACAGTCCATGATGACCGGTATGCCCAGGGATTGCATCTCAGGTATACCTCTATAGTCTACAACCAGGTCCTGATAGCCAAACATATTTCCGCGCTCGGTGAGCATGATGTTGTGGTTTCCCGCATCGGATACTTTATCTACAGCAAATTTCATGGCTCCAGCCGAAAGAAACTGCCCTTTTTTTATGTTGACGACTTTTTGCGTTTGGGCTGCGGCAACTAAAAGTTCAGTTTGTCGGCAGAGGAAAGCTGGTATTTGCAACACATCTACAAATGCAGCGGCCATGGCTGCCTCATGGCTTTCATGAATATCAGTCACCGTTGGGATTCCAAGTTCTTTGTTCACCTTGGCTAGGACCTTTAATGCTTTTTCATCGCCAATGCCCGTAAATGAGTCGCCTCTGGAGCGGTTTGCTTTTCGGAATGAGCCTTTGAAAATGTAAGGAATCTGTAGCTGGTCAGTGATCGTTACAATTCGCTCTGCAATACGTAAAGAGATATCTTCACCTTCAATCACACATGGCCCTGCCATTAGAAAGAAATTGGCTGAAGGAGTAAATTTTAGTTGTGGTATGTGAGGTTGCATTAGTTGCCGAATTCGGATAAAAATTTGATTCGCATGAGTTGAATTTCTTCGCGTGTATATTCGTCTTGTCCAAGCTCAGCGAGGGCTAAATCGACAGAATCTACCTCGGAAGTTCTGAAGTAGTCGACTATTTCATCTTGTCTTTCCTCATCGATGAGATCATCAATGTAATAATTCAAATTTAGTTTGGTCCCTGAGCTGACGATACTTTCTACTTCTTTTAAAATTTCTTCATAGGTTAGACCTTTGGAAGCAGCAATATCACTTAGTGTGAGCTGGCGATCAATATTTTGTATAATGGATATCTTAAAGGAAGATTTATTGGCTGCACTTTTTATCACAAAATCAATGGGGCGGTCTATCTCATGTTCTTCCACATGATTTTTGATCAGTTCAATGAAAGGTTGTCCAAATTTCATCGCCTTACCCGTACCTACTCCCTGAATTTGTTTTAATTCTGAAATAGTAATGGGGTAGTGGATGCACATTTCTTCGAGGGATTGCTCTTGGAAGATGACATAGGGAGGTAGTTTGTGTTTTTTGCCAATTCTTTCACGGAGATCTTTCAGTTTTTTTAGTAGTTCAGTATCCATTGAGCTGTTCTGTTGCTGTGTATCTTCATGCTCACCCTCTGCGGCCTCGATCTGATTATTTAGAATGAATTTGATACTTGATGGATTGTCAAGAAATGAAGTTCCCTGCTTAGTCAACTTTAGTAGCCCATAACTGTCAATATCCTTTTGGAGATAATTATTTAGAATGGCTCCGCGCATTAAAGATTTCCAAAGTAGCTCACCTTGTTCGGCTCCGGAGCCAAAAATGGGTAGCTTATCATGTTCGTGTAATGAGATTTGTGGATTGTCTTGTCCCATCATCAAATTGATGATATAGGTATCATCGAATCTTTCGCCATGTTCTCGGATGAATTGGAGAACCTGTAAAAGAGGCCCGGTCGCCTCAAAGTATTTTTTAGGGTGACGACAATTATCGCACATGTTGTTACATCCGGTTTCATTAAAGTTTTCACCAAAGTAGTGCAGAATCTGTTTACGTCGGCAGACAGCTGATTCAGAATAATCGATGACTTCTTTTAGGATTTGAGTGCCAATTTCGCGTTCTGAAACGGGTTTATCTTTCATGAACTTGGCGAGTTTGTCGATATCTTTTTCCGAATAAAATGCTAAACAAGAACCCTCTCCCCCATCGCGGCCCGCTCTTCCAGTTTCTTGATAGTATCCTTCCATACTTTTAGGAATATCGTGATGGATGACATAGCGAACATCAGGTTTGTCGATTCCCATCCCAAAGGCAATGGTGGCAACAATAACATCTACATCTTCCATTAAAAAGTTGTCCTGAGCTTCTGCACGTGTTTTGGCGTCCAGCCCAGCGTGATAGGCCAGCGCTTTCACACCATTTAGACGTAGTGTTTCAGCTACTTCATCTACTTTTTTTCGACTCAAGCAGTATACAATACCTGATTTACCTGCATTTTGTTTGGCATAGCGTACAATTTCTTTTATGACATTACGCTTCGGACGAACTTCATAATATAAATTAGATCTGTTGAAGGAAGATTTAAAGAGTACTGCATCATTCATTTGAAGGTTTTTTTGAATGTCTTGCTGTACTTTAGGGGTTGCTGTTGCCGTGAGAGCGATAATGGGAATATGCTCGCCTATATTGTTGATGGTCTGACGTATTTTGCGATATTCTGGTCTGAAGTCGTGCCCCCACTCAGAGATGCAATGTGCCTCGTCGATGGCCACAAACGACACAGTTAGTCCGCGCAAAAAATCGATATTTTCTTGCTTCCCCAATGACTCTGGTGCAACGTATAATAGCTTAGTGTCGCCATTACACACATCTTGCTTTACTTTTAAAGTATCGGCTTTGGTTAAGGATGAATTGAGGAAATGGGCAATGCTATCCGTTCCGCCGAAAGCTCGGAGTTGGTCTACCTGGTTTTTCATTAGTGCAATCAGTGGTGAAATAACTAAAGCAGTTCCTTCAGACATCAGTGCAGGTAATTGGTAACAGATGGATTTTCCACCTCCTGTAGGCATAATTACAAAAGTGTCCTTCTTTTGCAGGATATTGGTGATGATTGCTTCTTGATCTCCTTTGAAATTATCGAAACCGAAAAAATGTTGAAGATTGTCAAATAGTGCTTTATTAATTTCCATTGATAGTCATGAAAATAGGGGGAGAAAAACTGAATATATAGCTCGAAAATAACGTATTTTTGGCGTAATTCTAAACTTAAAATTATTTCTTTCTTGAAAACTGACTTCGAAATCTGCCAGATAGCTCAGAAAACACTTCGCATGGAAGCAGAGGGGATTCAGGATCTGTGCAATCGAGTTAACGATATATTTCCGAAAATCGTTCATTTAATTTTATCCTTATCAGGGCGGGTGGTTGTTACAGGGGTTGGAAAGAGTGCCATCATTGCTCAAAAAATAGCGGCAACATTTAACTCTACGGGAACTCCTTCACTATTTATGCATGCTGCTGATGCCATACATGGCGATTTGGGGATGATTCAGCATGATGATTTGATCATTTGCATCTCCAAAAGCGGTAATACGCCTGAAATAAAGGTGCTTACTCCACTCCTAAAGCAAGCGGGGAATGCCTTGGTTGGAATGGTTGGCGATATGCAGTCATTCTTAGCGAGGCAAGCAGATTTTGTCTTGGATACCAGTGTTGTTTCAGAAGCCTGCCCCCATAACCTAGCCCCCACAACCAGTACTACTGCACAACTAGCTATGGGCGATGCATTAGCCATTTGCTTGCTAGAAAGTAGGGCATTCAGTCGAGCTGATTTTGCCAGATATCATCCTGGAGGATCTTTAGGTAAACGTTTGTATTTGAAGGTAGGCGATTTATCAGCAAATCATGAAAAGCCTCAGGTAGGGCCAAATACACCAATTCGAGATGTTCTGATCGAGATTACGAAAAACAGGCTTGGGGCTGTAGTCGTGATAGATGGTGCTAGTATTGTAGGTATTATCACCGATGGCGATGTGCGGAGAATGCTTGAAAAATATACACATATTGGAGGATTAAAGGCTTCGGATATTATGAGTAGTTCTCCCAAATGCATTGGTAAGGATGAATTAGCAGTTAATGCATTGGAAGCTTTGCGTGAAAATAATATTACGCAAATCATTGTGTTGGCGCCAGATGGCCAGTATGAGGGTATTGTTCACCTTCATGATCTACTCAAAGAAGGAATTATATAATCAGTTTTAGTATTTAATATGAAGGATTTTTATGCACTTATTATGGCAGGTGGTGTTGGTAGCCGGTTTTGGCCCATCAGTCGCACGTCGAAGCCCAAGCAGTTTATTGATATTTTAGGTACGGGGAAAACCTTAATTCAGCATACTTATGATCGTTTTGCTAAGCTATTGCCTAAAGAAAATATATTCATTGTCACAAATGAATTATATAAAGAGCTAGTCAAACAGCAGCTGGCAGATCTTAGTGACCAACAAATCTTATGTGAACCCATTATGCGTAATACGGCTCCTTGTATTGCTTATGGGGCCAGTAAGATCAAGCGTATTAATTCCAATGCTTCAATTGTCGTAACACCGTCAGATCACTTGATTGTAGATACAGATGCTTTTTTGGCTTGTATTAAGCAATCCTTGGAAACAGCTGCCAAAAAAGATTGCCTTATTACGCTAGGGATTAAGCCTTCTCGCCCGGACACTGGATACGGATATATTCAATATAGCACTCAAAAGATGGATGATTTATTTTTCAAGGTAAAGACATTCACAGAGAAGCCTAATCTTGAAATTGCTCAAAGTTTTGTTCAAAGTGGCGATTTCTTATGGAATGCCGGTATTTTTATTTGGTCGGCTGAAACTATTTTACATGCTTTTGAGACCCATTTGCCGGATATCAATGAGATATTTAAAGAAGGAGAGGCCAGCTATAATACCCCTGAAGAGCATAAGTTTATACAGCGGGCTTATTCCCAATGTACCAATATCTCGATTGATTACGGGATTATGGAAAAAGCAGATAATGTGTATGTTTTGCCCGCAGAGTTTGGTTGGTCTGACTTAGGGACTTGGGCCTCTATTTATGAGCTTTCAGATAAGGATGTTGCTAGAAATGTGCTTATCCCTTCCGAAAAAGTGGTCTTGTATGATTCTTCAAATTGCTTGGTCAAAATGCCCCAAGATAAACTAGTTATCTTGCAGGGATTGCATAATTACATTGTGGTAGAAGATAATAATACTTTACTAATCTTTCCACGTGACCAGGAGCAGCATGTTAAACAAGTTGTATCTGATGTGAAACAGCGCTTTGGAACAAGTCTTATTTAATGAGCTTTAAACAAGCTCTATGGGCATTCGCTGACGTACGGCCTCATAGAGAATAATCCCAGCAGATACGGATACATTGAGTGAGTCAAGTGCTCCGAAAATCGGGATTTTGGCTAAATGATCGGCTGTACGAATGAGTGTTGGGGAAATGCCATCCTCTTCAGAACCCATAATAATGGCTGTTGGAATGGTGTAATCTAATTGGTAAAGATCATTTTTAGCTTTTTCTGTACAGGCGATAAGTTGTAGGCCGGATTCCTGTAGAAATTTGGTTGTGTGTAGGAGGTTCTCATGCCTGCAAACCGGGATTTTAAAAAGTGCTCCTGCGGAGGTTTTAATGGCATCTGGATTAACTTGAGCAGAGCCTTTTGTAGGCACGACAAGGGCGTGTACACCTGAACACACAGCTGTTCGCGCAATAGCACCCAGATTCCGGACATCGGTAATGCCGTCGAGTACTAAAATCAGTGGGATTTCTCCTTTCTCATAAATTGAAGGAATGATGTCTGTTATTTTTTGATAGGTAATTGGTGAAATGAATGCCACAACTCCTTGATGATTTTTAGGAGTTAATCGATGAAGTTTTTCAGCAGGAACAGATTGAAAGCTAATTTCGTATTTTTTTAATAGGTCGCGTAATTCTAAAAAAGTACCTCCACTGAGCCCTCGTTGAATATATAGATTGGCTAATTCTTTGCCTTCTTTGATTGCTTCTATGACAGCACGTGTTCCAAAAATTAATTGATTGGACTCTCCCTTGTTCTTTGATGTGTATGTGTTCATGTAGAACTAAATTAAGTTAAAAGCTAAAGTATCTATAATTCTGGTTTAATTTTAAACAAGCTCTTGAGTTTAAGGGGCATATTAATGCCCCATGGTTAACATAATCATAGCCATAACTACCATAGTTAGATCCTCAATGATTGTAATTGTGC
The DNA here is from genome assembly GCA_008015505.1 of Pedobacter sp. Lineage (GTDB taxonomy): Bacteria > Bacteroidota > Bacteroidia > Sphingobacteriales > Sphingobacteriaceae > Daejeonella. The sequence goes on along the minus strand of SSFR01000001.1, from coordinate 40,405 downwards.
TCATAGGTAGATTGAACACGGCCCCTAAACAAGCACATTTGATCTTCCTTTTGTTGATTACGCTTTGTATAACACCAATCGAACTAATACCCATGACTACAATCGTAGTTAGGTTAGTAAATATTGGGTTGATGTGCATCAGATAGGCTAATCCTAAGCCCAGCTCTATGAAAGGGTAAACAAAACCATAGCCTTTTACTTTTTTTGCCACCACATCGTACATGGCATAGCTGATGGCAAAGTCAGATAGATTCAAAAGTTTGAAAAAGGAAAACACAATAAAAAATCCAGCCATAAAGCTATTCATCCATGCTTTGGAATTAAGTATCCCATCGGAAAGTGAAGTGACCATTGTGACGAAAAAGATATAGGCAACAATCAACAAAAGTGGTCGATAAGTTGCTAGCCATGATCGATGATCCTCTTCCCAAGCAATACTTTGTACAGGATGGTGTACTTCTTTTTCTTCAATTTGATATTTTGGATACGTTTTTAATGCATCCTTAAAGGATTCAATAGAAAGGTCTTTCTCCATCGTTATATTTGCCTCATTTGTTGCTAAATCAATGGTTATCTGTTTAACACCTGTAACTTGTGAAAGTATATGTTGTACTTTAGCCTGACAGCCTGTGCAAGTCATTCCTGTGATTTTATATGTACGTGTCATTTGACTTTGAATAAAATTGTTAATGATTAATTAGAGAGCTGGTCTAAGGTTTATTTTATGGCTGTGTATTTCATGAATTTGATACTCATTTAATTTTATATCTCAAGCCCATGTAGAACATCCGTCCATTTATAGGGCCCCAAATACGAGATCCATCAAAGCCAGATTCAAAAGGTTTGTCAGCCCCAATGATCGCATATTGCTGCAGATAGTTTGTCAGATTCTCACTACCTGTATACACCTCCAAGGCTTTGCCAAATTGTTTGGAGACCTGTGCCATCAGTTGTAAGTATGCAGGGGAATAACCTTCTACAAGATTACTTACAGAATTGGATGCTATTGTCGGTAATCTTTTCTGGCCAAACCATTGTATGGTGTAGTCAAATTTCCAATGATTTTGGGTTTGATAAGCCAGATTTAAAAAAGCTCGATGCTTAGCAACTAATGCTTTTTGCAAAAGACGACTCCCGTAATTGGTTTGCACATCTAGCCAACGATAAGCCAAACGAATATCTAACCTATGCAGGGGCTCATAATTCAATTCAGCTTGGATGCTGTTAGAAAACGACCTGCCATTCAGATCATAAAAAAGAATTTTTTGCGGATTAGTCTCTACATCCATTACCACTTGATTTGTAAAAATTGTACGGTAGGCATCGATGCACAGTGAACCCGATCTACTATTAAGGTTAAAATTATGTGCCAAGTTGAGGCCATAATTCCAAGCCTTTTCGGGGTTGAGGCCATATGCATAATTTAAGCTTGGATGGCTGATTTCATACTGTCTTGAACTTACCATTGCCCCACTGTTTTCTGCAAAAATATGAGCTGTTCTAAATCCAGATCCTATTGAAAATCGTAAAGCGGTTTCGGGTCTAAAATTATATTTAATATTCAGGCGCGGGGTAGCTATCCAATGATACTGATTATGGTAGTCGATACGTAATCCAGCAACAGCTATAAATTTTGTGCCAGGATTATAAGTATATTCAAAAAATGAGCCCGGTACAATTTCTTTCCGTTGAAAACTTTGGTGGTAAAAATTTTCATCATAATGATCGCTGACCAAGCTGATCCCTGTTCGAAATTGATGTTCGACTGAAGCAATGATCGACTGATAAATCAGATTAGCGTAAATCGATTTTTGTTTAGCATTGTATGTTCTCAAGCCATAATATGCTTGATTATCATAATGCATCGCCGAATAGATCAAGCCAATACTCTTATAGGTTTTCTGTGGAAAAACATAACCTAGTTTCCCAGATAGTACATATTGCTGGATTTGAGTACCAATTCCGTATTGATTTGTTTTAAATTTATCACTCGATGGTTCAAAATCTTTTTGGCCTGCCTGTCTATTATCTGTTAAAATCTTGATAGCAAACTGTGTAGAAAACCCATCGTTATTGGCATATTTCCAACGATTGATCATATTGAATTGTTGGCCCAAGGGTATATCTAAAAAGCTATCCTGATTTTCGTCCATTTTGTTCAATATGCCATTGGCATGTGTCAACAATGTTGTACTCCATCGGTTATCGAGTTTCTTGCTTAGGTTAACTGATGTTTCTAGTCGGCCAAACTCATTGGTATACCCGTTGATAAACCATTTTTCCCCATTGTCTGGCTTTTTCTCTTCAATATTAATTTGTCCGGCGATACTTTCGTAGCCATTGACTACTGAGCCCGTCCCCTTGACTATTTGTATACTTTCGATCCATGGCCCGGGGATAAAGGTAAGTCCATAGCTCCCTGTCAGTCCACGAATCTCAGGGACATTTTCCGTAAGTATTTGGGTATAATTACCTGATAAACCTAATAGTTGAATTTGCTTAACTCCTGTAACAGCATCGGCATAATTCACATCAACAGATGGACTCGTTTCAAAACTTTCTGAGAGATTACAACAAGCTGCTTTAGTGAGTTCCTTTGCACTCATATGAAGCATATTGAAGGTACTTGATGAAGAAATATGGGTAGAGGGTCTTCTTGAGGTAATTAGTACCTCGTTTAACTGTTTCTCATTTATAATTGGGCTAGCACTAGTCTTATTTATTGGTTCGGCCTTGGACATTGTATGTCTGATATAGCGGCAACACCCTGGCAAACTCTCATAAGATTGATCATCAGCCTGAAATACTTCCGTATCATGGCCTACTGAAGCTAGGTGTCGTTGAATCGTTTCGATGGATAACTTGGTACTATCATAGCTTATTTTCAGTCGATTGGTTTCCATATTCCAGTCGCTTTGATCTACTCCTAATTGGGTTAAGGTGGTTTCAATTCGATGTTTACATAGTTGGCAATTACCCCAAACTTGGATGAGCCCAGATGTTAGGTTTTTTTTCTGTGCATAAGTGTGTTGGCTATCTATTAATAATAGGGTGATAATAGGCCAAAATAGTAGTAGCCTATACGTAGCAGTATTCATATTTTGATTGTGAAAGTGTTAAATAATAAAAAAGCTAGGCGCCCAGTCTACGATTGGGTTAGAGTGCCTGAGATAATGTTGAAACACTTATCAAATACGATATACGCAATGCACTATAATGCGTGAAGGGGGTGGGGGGTGGGGGGAATTTGTAGTAGCGTTATATATTGCCCGTTTCAGTGGAAGATCCCATGAAAGCGCAAAAAAACAGGTATAAATGAGATAAACAAAACTAGGTTTAAATACGAACTGAGCTATACTGGGGGTTTTTTGCTCATCCTTTATTTTCAGTAGTGTCGATTGATGCTTGCAGCAGCCTTTTTTTGCAGGGCTTGCACACTTATCTGATTTTTTTTGTTCAAAGAATGAAATTTTATCCAATTTATCACAACAGTAAAACAAATCAATTCTCACTCCGGCAGAAGTCGACAAATACATTAAAGCCAATAGGAAAACGAGTAGTTGTTTCACGGCGGCGAAAATATGAAAAATGTCAGTATGTTAATCATTAAAAGTTTATGATTAAATTGGAGTCAGGAATCGCAAAATGCGAAAATTATGAAGTACTCAGGGTGGGCAGTGGATTGGACCAAGCCCAGTGATAGGAGTTGGCCTAGATATTCGATGACAGATCCTAATATTGTCGATCAATATGTTAACCAATTATACCGGTTCTGGATCAGTTAAAGAATGGACGAGTGGTTTCAGGCTCTCATTTGGCCAGCCAAGCTTGACATCTATGTTTCGAAAAATATAGGTGGTGCTTATTTGCAAAACCTCCAGGAGGCTCAAAATATTTTTTTGGTTAGCGCTTCCGTGAATTATATATGCTTATAGCTAATAAGGTGTTCGAATGTCTACGTAATACTTTCAATATATGTGGAATTCCAATTCCGAAAATGGAAATGTCTAATATTGTTGGTAGTGCTTACGGTGCGTTCTTCCCATCTAAGTGGTTACTGAGCTTGAGAACTAGTGAAAGTATATTTAATCAACGTGATATTTGGTTGGATAATTGGAGGATACTTTTTGCGGGTATTGCAGAAACGGTATATCATGAAGGAAGACATACAGAACAGTACTGGTTGTTGACTTGTCAATGGGTATCTGAAAATCGAGGATATTGGAGCACACTGAATTCCGATGATCCTATTTCAAAACATCAATTTTTGAAATTAACACATGGTGAGATCCCATCTTGGGTTATTGATAAAGCCTATAAACAGGATCGGCACAATTGCAATAGTCGAAGCGATGCTGAATGTGTACGTAAAGGTGATAGCGCGTTTGGTAAAATGGTGAAGCAGTGGTTTGATAATAATTATGATCTGTTTAGATCTCGAGTAAAATTTCAGAAAAAAATACCACTGGTCTATCACCGGAAGATATAGCATTTCAGGATTGGTGTAACCATCGAGATTACAAATACTCAAGTCTGGAGTATGATGCATTTAGGACGCAGGGGCTTGTTCGTGAAGCGCTATGTAAGTTTCCTGAATTTAAGTCTGCGGGGATATATACTCTCAAAATTATTTCTAGCCGTGCTACGGAGTATCTTGATCGTTTGAATCCAGGTATAAGGCCTATTAAAAGAGGAAGGAGCAGCGAATCTCTATTCTAATGGTGCACCTCCATTACGTAGGCCATTTTGCTTATCTGTTGGTAGCCAAATACCTAAAAATCCGCATCTTTGTTTTGTTTAAAACACATTCTAGATTTGAATTTCTCATTCTTTATTGCCAAACGTATCACTTTTAACGCTGAGCGTAGTTTTTCCAAATTGATTGTGCGTATAGCCATCTTGGGAATTACACTCGGTTTGGCTGTGATGATTCTGGCCGTTGGAATTGTCAAAGGATTCAAATCTGAGATTCGCGAAAAAATTAGGGGTTTTGCGGGGGATATCCGCATTGCTAAGCTGGATTTGAATATGTCTTATGAAACCTCCCCATTTGTGCTGAGTTCACTTAGGCAGCAAACAATTGGTCATTTCCCTGGCATTGCTTATATACAGCCCTTCGCTACGAAACCTGGCATTATTAAGGCAAATGGTGAGGTAGAAAGTGTCATCCTAAAAGGATTAGACCAAACATATCATCTTGATTATCTTAAAAGTATACTTGTCGCCGGTCGGCCGATAAATTTTTTGGATAGTGCTAGGTCACAACGCGAGATTATTATTTCCCGATTTACTGCCAATCAATTGCGACTTCGTGTTGGGGATGATTTTTTAATGTATTTCGTTCAGGAGCCTTTGCGTAAACGCAAATTTACTATCGTAGGCATCTTTGATTTGGGGGTTGAAGATATGGATAAGGTGTATGTGATTGGTGATTTGGCACTAATCCGACGTTTAAATAACTGGGCACCTAGTCAAGTTGGTGGGTATGAAATACGTATCAAAGATTTTGATCGCTTGGATGCAATTGCAGGTACGGTTTACGATCACTTGGATTTCAATATTAAATCATATTCAGTCAAGGAGTCGTTCCCGGTTATCTTTCAATGGTTATCAATGCTCGATGTCAATACGCAGGTAATACTTGCGCTCATGCTGATTGTAGCCATTATTAATATGATCTCTGCCTTGTTAATTATTATTCTAGAGCGTACCAATATGATAGGAATCTTAAAGGCTATGGGGAGCTCCAATTGGGAAGTCAGAAAAATATTTCTTTATCATGCAGCTTATCTAATTGGTGTTGGGTTGTTGTTAGGTAACATTTTAGGACTAGGTATGAGCATTTTACAGCAGAAAACCCATTTTTTAAAACTAGACCAAGCTTCTTATTATATTTCGTTTGTGCCTATCGAGCTTAATTTGATCGATGTATTTCTACTCAATGTGGGAACTTTATCTATTTGTATTCTTGTGCTCATTATTCCATCGTTACTTGTGGCTAAAATATCACCTATTCAAGCCATTACTTTTAAATAAAATCATTCAAGTATCTTCTTTTTTGGCTTCATTCCAGAAAATATTCATTTCGGACAGGGTCATATCTTTCAGGTTTTTGCCCACTAGAGAAACCTGATTTTCCAAGTATTGAAAACGTTTGATGAATTTTTTATTTGTTTTCTCTAAGGCATCTTCAGGATTTATGCCGACAAAACGAGCATAGTTGATGAGTGAAAATAGCAAATCACCAAATTCACTTTCCGCTCTGTCCCGATCAATTAGTTTATTACTTTTTAGTTCAAATTCATTTTTGAACTCTTTTATTTCTTCCTCTACCTTTTCCCAAACCTGTGCTTTATTTTCCCAGTCAAACCCTACGCCTCGAGCTTTTTCTTGAATTCGAGTGGCCTTGATTAAAGCAGGTAAAGAGGAGGGGACTCCTTCCAGCACCGATTTATTCCCTTCCTTCAATTTCAGTTGCTCCCAATTACGTTTGACTTCATGCTCATCGGCAACTTCAACTTCGCCGTAAATATGTGGGTGCCGATGAATGAGTTTATCGCAAACTCCATTCAAAACATCTGTAATGGTAAAATCATTCGACTCCGAAGCAATACGTGCGTAGAATACCAAGTGAAGCATAATGTCGCCAAGTTCCTTCTTGATTTCCGGTTTATTCCCTTCTAAAATTGCATCAGAGAGCTCGTATGTTTCTTCAATGGTTAAATGACGGAGAGTTTCCATCGTTTGTTTTTTATCCCATGGGCATTGCTCCCGGAGGGTATTCATAATAGTCAGTAGACGCTCGAAAGCTGTAGCCTGATTGAGTGCTACAGCAGGGGGGGTATTGGCGGGCATAACGATGGTTTTAGGTGAGTTCTTCACATCCTCTTCCTCGGAGAGAACTGGGGTGTGGTTTTTATAGTTTGGATAATATATCTGGACTCATTGGCTTTACTTTAGAAGGAAAATAGGCTATGAAATGACCTGTTTCATCAATCAAAAATTTGCCAAAATTCCAACCTACCTTCACATCCTCTACTCCATTATTTTCTTTTCGGCAGAGCCATTGATAGATTGGGTGTTGATTTTTTCCTTTGACATGTATTTTCTCAGTGATAGGAAAAGTGACGCCATAATTCTTTTGACAAAAAGCGGCAATTTCCTCAGGAGTGCCTCGTTCCTGACTAAAGAACTGATTGCATGGGAAGCCAATAACAACCAATTTATCCTTGTATTGCTCGTGCATTTGTTGCAACTCGGCATACTGAGGGGTAAAGCCACATTTTGATGCCGTATTGACTAGTAAGAGTTTTTTGCCTTTAAACTCGCCAAGATGAATCTCAAACTGGCCATCTAAGCTTTTGATGGAGAGATCATAAATTGATTTTCCTTTTACTGTTTCTTCTTCAAGTTTAGGGGTGGTTGTCATGTCTGGGGGGTTAGATATTAACGGATCTGCAATGAAAAAAGCAAGCCTATAAGCCGGGTTCTGTATTTCTTCTAATGAAGAAACTTCTATCATTTATCTAGTCGTGTTATCACTAGCACGATCAAACGACCTACCCATTCTGAAAGCACCGGTTGTACGGTACAAGGAAGCGAGCCACTTCACGTTCAGAACCTATTTGGTCTTTCAACTCCTGGGGTTTTCCACAATACATGTCACCATGCATTGTCGTGAGCTCTTACCTCACGTTTTCACCTTTTCCCCCGAAGGGGTAGTTATTTTCTGTTGCACTTTCCGGCCTCACCGAAGTGAGTCCTTCCCGTTAGGAAGCAGGATACTCTATGTTGCCCGGACTTTCCTCTTCCACAAAGGGAAGCGATAGAACGACTTGCTTGAGCAAAAGTAGTGCTTTTGATGGAGAGCTTGTTTAGAGCGTGCCTAAAATTTATTTAATTTTTGTGGGATGTTTATTTGAGCATGAGCCGAGCAACGTATTTTCCAATAATATCAAATTCCAGATTGACCATAGACCCTACTTGAACCTGTTTGATATTGGTATTTTCGTAGGTGTAAGGGATGATTGCTACGGAAAAACCCTCAGCTTGAGAATTAACTACAGTTAAGCTAATCCCATTGACTGTAATAGAGCCTTTTTCTACCGTCACATTTCCTTTAGTAGTATCATATTCAAAAGAATATATCCAACTTCCTTGTAGTTCTTGCCGAGAAACGCAGGTTGCCGTTTGATCAACATGGCCTTGTACAAGGTGCCCATCCAACCGCCCGTTCAAGGACATGCAGCGCTCTAAATTGATTAAAGAACCTACTTTTAATGCGTGAAGATTAGTTTTACTTAAGGTTTCCTCAATTGCTGTAACCGTATGTGAATGATGATCTAATGCAATTACAGTCATGCAAATACCATTGTGTGCAACAGATTGATCGATTTTAAGTTCAGCAGCTATCGATGAATGAATAGTGATGTGAAGATTACCGTGTACTTGTTCTAGGGCTATCACCTCCCCTAAAGTTTCTATTATTCCTGTAAACATGTTTGTGATTTTGGAGATCTATCCCATTAATCTGCAGAGACATCGTGTTTAACGTTACGAATACTAGGAGATCCATCTCCCTTTCCACAGGAGAGGGCAGGGTGAGGTTTTATAAAGTTTTTCTATTTCTTATCCAGTTTGAATTTTGATCTGCTTTTTCTGATTGCAGCATCGTCGATGGTTTGGTCTCAAATAACTGCATGGCAATTAGCGAAGCTATCATGGCTTCATCTTCACGAAGATGACCATCCAAACTCGCTGAAGTAAAATAATTTTTTACAAAATGGGTATCAAAATTACCGGAGTTAAAGGCCGGATGGTGCATCACAAATTTTCCAAAACTTAAAGTTGTTTCGATACCTGTAATTTCATATTCATTGATCGCTCGGGTCATGCGTTCAATGGCTTCCGCTCGATCCTTGCCGTGGACAATGAGCTTAGCAATCATTGGGTCATAGTAGATGGGGATTTCCATCCCCTGCTCAAAACCCCCATCTACACGCACACCGGCCCCTTGTGGTATTTTGTAAGTTTTTAACGTTCCTATATCTGGTAAAAAATTTGTAGTAGGATCCTCAGCATATACTCTTAACTCGATGGCATGTCCCCTTATTTGCAAATCTTCCTGTTTGAAGCTGAGTGTCTCACCTCGAGTGATCTTAATTTGTTCTTTGACCAAGTCTAGGCCAGTGATTATTTCAGTAACAGGGTGTTCTACTTGTAAGCGTGTGTTCATCTCCAAGAAGAAAAAATTTAAGTTCTCGTCTAAGATAAACTCAACAGTCCCAGCACCGGTATACTGGCAAGAGCGAGCTACATCTACTGCACACTTGCCCATCTTTGCTCTAATCTCCGGTGTCAAAATGGCCGATGGAGCCTCTTCGATCACTTTCTGATGCCGACGTTGGATAGAGCAATCTCGCTCAAACAGATGCACAATATTTCCATAGTTATCGCCTAATACTTGTATCTCAATATGGCGTGGAGATGAAATGTAGCGCTCGATGAATACCGATCCATCCCAAAAAGCCGACAAAGCCTCTGAGGTTGCCAGATGCATCTGTTCTTCAAAGTCTGCTGCACTTTCTACAATTCGCATACCTTTACCACCCCCACCAGCAGCGGCTTTAATCAAAATAGGGAAACCTATCTCTTCGGCTTTTTGCTTAGCCTGCGGAATATCTGTAACTGCGTGATCTGTCCCAGGTACCATTGGAATCTGATATCTCAGTGCAGCAGCCTTTGCGGATAATTTATTCCCCATAATTTCCATAGCCTCAGGTGATGGGCCTATTAACTGCAGTCCTTCCCGCTTAACTCGGCGGGCAAATTCGGCATTTTCAGATAAAAAGCCGTACCCTGGATGGATAGCATCAGCTTTGGTTTGTTTGCAAGCGTCAATGATTTTATCAATCACTAAATATGATTGACTGGAAGGCGCAGCACCGATACAAATTGCTTCATCTGCATATCGTACATGTAGTGCATTACGATCAGCTTCAGAATATACTGCTACTGTGGCAATATTCATCTCTCGGGCCGATCGCATGACACGTAAAGCAATTTCTCCACGGTTAGCCACCAGAATCTTTTTCATATGTATAGAGCTTGTTTGATTTGTGTATGCTAAAAATTAGGCTTCAAGGCATATTTTTCATAGAATTTGAAAATATGTCCTGCAGCTTCCTCCGCAGTATCCACCAGGCGAAATAGGTTCAGATCTTCTTCAATGATATTTTTTTCGCTCTCAAGCATGGTCTTTTTGACCCAGTCAATCAACCCTCCCCAATACGTTGAACCAATCAATACGATTGGGAACCGAGCTACTTTACCCGTTTGGATCAAGGTTAAGGCTTCAAATAGCTCATCCATGGTACCAAAACCTCCAGGAAGTACAATAAAACCCTGAGAGTATTTCATAAACATCACCTTGCGAATGAAAAAGTAGTCAAACTCCAGGACTTTATCCTTGTCAATGTATTTATTGTGAAATTGCTCGAATGGCAAATCAATATTCAAACCTACAGATTTTCCACCTGCTTCATAGGCTCCTTTGTTGGCCGCTTCCATAATTCCCGGACCACCACCTGAAATGACTCCATAACCCCGCAGAGTAAGTAAACGAGCACAGTCTTCCGCCATTTTATAATGCTTATTACTTTCATGTGTGCGTGCTGAACCAAAAATGGAAACACAAGGCCCAATACGTGCTAGTTTTTCAAACCCATCTACGAACTCGGCCATAATTTTAAATATTTGCCAAGAGTCTGTCACTTTGATTTCCTTCCAATCCTTGGCTTCTAAAGCACTTCTTATTTTTTCATCACTTGTCATAAATTCACAATTTTAATAACGATAATCTATTTATTGTCTTTTGAGCCGGTCTAAAGTTCATTCTAGACTTGGTTCTTTAAAAAGGCGATTAGAGCTAAGCAGCTGCATCAAAAATAGCAATAAGGCTGTCGGATCACAATAGGGATTGTAAGGGCTTTTTTATGAAAATGATCTAAGATGGGCGTGTCCCTCCTTCGGGTCAGGCTATCCACGAGTCCTCGCTACGCTGTGAGCTCTTTATTATTATCCTTAACGCGGGGGTAGAGGCAGACATTTCGCAAAGAGTCTTTAGGACTTCGATAGTGTTTTGAAATCTTATCATACATTTGAAGGCATTATCAATTTTTGATTAAACAATGGATTTAAAAGGGTTTATTAGTAAGAGCCGTTCTAAAGTTTATTTTAAGAAATAATTGCCGGTTATTTTTGAGCGAAATGAGGCGGGTTTTGGAGCAATAGTGGAAGATTATTGCGAAAAATCCAACCAAGTTGTATCCAAAAGAACCCAAAGAATGAAATAAAATAAACTTTAGACCGGCCGGCTCTTATAATTGGATTATTACCAAAATGCATTTTCAACAACAAATTAGCAATATGGAAACATGGATTATACTTCTAGTCATTGGTTTGGTAGCAGGTATTCTCAGTGGGGTTGTTGGTATTGGTGGAGGAATAATAATTATTCCGGCACTAGTGCTCCTGCTCAATTTTTCTCAAAAGTCTGCACAAGGCACTACGTTAGCTTTAATGGTTCCCCCTATTGGTTTTTTAGCTGCTTGGGCATATTATAAACAAGGTTTTGTAGACATTAAAGTAGCTGCTTTGATTTGTGTGGGTTTTGTTCTGGGTAGTTTTCTAGGTGCAAAATGGACAATGACCATATCTGACGGAACACTCAAAAAGATATTTAGTATAGTACTTATCCTGATTGCCTTAAAAATGCTCTTTTCGAAGTAAACGAAAAATTAAATAAGGGTTAGTAAAATCAATGCCCAAAAAAGCCACCTCAATGCTCTATTGAGGTGGCTTATTAATAAAAGGGGGTATTAGCTTTTTCTCTTCTTGACTAATAGTTGTTTGCTTTAAAAACAATACTTATTTGCATCGATCAATTGCTTAGCAACACGTTGACGTGCATTTTTGCTATTGAAAGGTCCTGTTTTGGTGAATCGACGTAGGCCGACTAGCATCATACTAAGCTCATCACCTTCGGCAAATGAGTTTAAAGCCTCTTTTCCAGCTAAACCTACCCGATCAATAGCCCCATGTAGGTAAATACGCATCATATCGATTTGACCACTACATGCTTCTTCACCACGTTGTTTTACAAGTTTTTCTACGCGTAATAGAGTCGATTCGGCTACATATACATAACCGATGATATCTGCAATATTCATCAGAATTTCTTGCTCCTTAGACAGGGTCATCATGAGTTTTTGCACTGCTGCTCCGGCAATCATCAATCCTGCTTTTTTGAGATTTTGTAGCGCTTTTTTCTCAGCGGCAAACAGACTAGTATCTTCTTCTCCAAAGTCGGGGATAGACATCAGTTCTCCAGCAACGGCTTGAGCAGGTGTCATTAAATCGAGTTGCCCCTTCATGGCTCGTTTCAAGAGCATATCGATCATCAACATGCGATTGATTTCATTTGTTCCCTCAAAAATTCGATTGATTCGGCTATCGCGATAGGCTCTGTCCATTGGTGCTTCGGCAGAGAAACCCATTCCGCCATAAATTTGAACACCCTCGTCAACGATATAATCGAGCATCTCGGAGCCCCATACCTTGAGAATGGCGCACTCGACAGCAAATTCTTCTGTAGATTTTAATTTTGCTTTTGCCGGTTCCATTCCCCCAGCAACTAGTGCTTCATAAGCATCATCGATGTTTTGACCTGCCCGATAGGCTGCACTTTCAGCAGCGAAATTACGTGTAGCCATTTCAGCTAATTTGTACCGAATAGCACCAAACTTAGAAATAGGCAAGCCAAATTGAATCCGTTCATTAGCATAGTTAATGGCATGATCAATCACTTTTCTGGATGATCCAATGCATGAACTAGCTAGTTTAATGCGTCCAATATTTAAAATATTGACAGCAATTTTAAATCCATTTTCACGCTCCGATAGTAAATTCTCTATAGGAACTGGGCAGTCATTGAAAAATACTTGACGTGTGGATGAGCCTTTAATACCCATCTTATGCTCTTCTGGGTTCATCGTGATGCCACCGAAATTTTTCTCAACGATGAAAGCGCTTAGGTTTTTATCATCGTCAATTTTAGCAAACACAATAAAAATGTCTGCAAAGCCACCATTAGTAATCCACATTTTTTGACCAGTAATCAAATAGTGTGTGCCTGCAGCATTCAGCTTGGCCTTTGCTTGACCAGAGTTGGCATCGGATCCGGAGTTAGGCTCAGTTAAGCAATAACAAGCTTTCCATTCACCGCTTCCTAGCTTAGGAACATATTTCTGTTTTTGTGCTTCATTTCCATAGTACAAAATAGGCAATGTCCCAATCCCGGTATGGGCTGATAAAGCAACTGCAAAGGAATGTCCAGCACCAATGATGTCAGCAACTAGCATCGATGTATTGAAATTTTTACCAAAACCGCCATATTCTTCTGGAATTGAAACAGCTAATAGACCTAATTGCCCTGCTTTTTCCATCAACGAAGACATCATTCCTTCCTCTTGATTATCTATTCGATCGAGGTTCGGATAGATTTCGGTTTGCAGAAAATCTTCGCAGGTTTTTTTGATCATGAGTTGTTCTTCATCGAACTCTTCAGGAATAAAAACGTCCTCACAAGAGGTTGGGTGGATGATAAATTCACCGCCTTTAATTTCTTTGCTCATTGTTTTGGGTTTTTCTAATTCTAATAACGCATCCATTTTCTAAGGTTTGTTCATTTGTAGTTGATGAGCCGGTCTAAAGTTTATTTTATTTCATTCTTTTGGTTCTTTTTGGCTACAATTTCGTTGGATTTTGGAGCAATAGTTGGAAACTATTGCTCCAAAATTTACCTTGTTTCGCTCAAAGATAACCGGCAATTATTTCTTAAAATAAACTTTAGATCGGCTCTGTGGGTAATTCTGATTAAAAAACAATCTACATCATTTCAAAAATTCCAGCTGCTCCTTGTCCTGTTCCAACACACATGGTTACCATTCCATACTTCTGTTTACGTTTGCGCAGTTCATTCATCACCTGTACGGTTAATTTAGCCCCGGTACAACCCAATGGATGCCCTAGAGCAATGGCTCCACCATGAACATTGACACGAGTCGCATCTAATCCCAGCGTGCGAATAATTGCCAAGGATTGGGAAGCGAATGCCTCGTTTAGTTCAATTAAGCTTAGATCATCTTGTTTTAGACCGGCTTTTTTCAAGGCCAATGGAATAGCTTCAATTGGCCCAATTCCCATAATACGTGGAGGAACTCCAACTACACCAAAGCTTACCAAACGCGCAATAGGTTGTACATTGAGTTTTTTAAGCATGGTCTCCGAAACCACTAATACAAAAGCGGCACCATCTGAAGTTTGTGACGAGTTTCCAGCTGTTATGGAACCACCTGCTGCAAAAACGGGTTTTAGTTTGGATAGTTTCTCTAAAGTAGTGTCAACACGTGGACCCTCATCTGTATCTACTACATATTGGCGCGTTTTTCTTTTCTGAATTAGGGGAGTACTAATTTGTCTTTTAACTGCAGTAAAGCTATCATGAGCATGTACGCTTTGCAGGTATTCCTCAGGTTCTTCTAAATAGGTTTCTTGAACCATGATAGGCACAATGTCATCCTTGAAAGACCCATTTTGGATGGCTTTAATTGCTTTTTGATGGGATTGAAAAGCAAATTCATCTTGATCCGCTCTGCTAACGCCATATTCTTTGGCAACAGCTTCGGCTGTATGCCCCATACTCCAATACCAATCCGGATGCGTTTTAGCGACTTCTAAATTGGGAACAATCTTCCATCCACCAAATGGCATCCCAGACATTACCTCAACGCCTCCTGCAATGATGCAATCTGCCATTCCTGATCGAATTTTGGCTACAGCCGTAGCGATGGTTTCTAAACCCGATGCGCAGTAACGATTAATCGTTACACCTGGAACTTTATCTGTATTTAAGCCCATCAATGAAATCATACGGGCAATATTTAGTCCTTGTTCTGCTTCGGGAGTAGCATTTCCTACGATCACATCATCAATTTGTTCTTTATCTAAACTGGGGACGGATGCCACCAAATGCTTGATAACATCGGTAGCCAAATCATCGGCCCGAGTGAAACGAAATACACCTCGTGGTGCTTTTCCAACAGCGGTACGGTAGCCCGCTACAATGTATGCTTCCATATTTTTTGGTATTAAGTACAGCGTATTGCGTGTTGCGACACACCTTGGTTAATTTTCGATCGATTTCTATAATTTTTTTGATATAACGATAGCGAATCAACATCGCAGTAGGTTTACCCCTCAAAAGCAATACTAATTGCGTAATGGTTTTCCCTTAGTCAAAATCGACTGGATGCGCTCCTGTGTTTTTCTTTCCCCGCAAAGCGATAAAAATACTTCGCGTTCCAGGTCGAGAAGATACTGCTCGCTTACCAAGGCTGAAGCAGATAGTTCCCCCCCACACATCACGTAACCCAGTTTTTCTGAAATCTTTTTGTCATATTCCGAGATATAGTTTCCAGAATACATGGAGTCTGCGCCTACATAAACAATTCCTAAGCCACTTTTCCCCAGTACACGAATGTCTTTGCGTCGAACCGGCATCACATAACCCGCTTCAGCTAATTCAATTGCTTTTGCCTTTGCATCTGCGATTAAACGACTACGATTCATGCTTAAGCTATATTTCCCTTTTTGTAGATAGCCAAGCTCATGGGCTTCCTCTCCCGATGTGGATACTTTTGCCATAGCAATGGTTAAGAAGCGATCTTTTAGTGCATTTTGCTCAATTTGACCATCACGTAACTCATCTGAGAAACGTAACGTGAATTCCTTAGTACCCCCTCCCCCAGGAATCAAGCCGACGCCAAACTCGACTAGACCCATATAGGTTTCTGCATTGGTTTGAACATGGTCGGCATGGAGGCAAAGCTCACACCCTCCTCCCAAAGTCAAGTTATGCGGAGCTGCAACTACAGGAATAGCAGAATAGCGTACACGCATCATGGTATTTTGAAAGGCTTTAATAGCCAAATTAATTTCGTCCCACTCTTGCTCAACTGCTGCCATAAAAATCATCCCGATGTTGGCCCCCGCCGAAAAATTAGCTCCATCGTTTCCGATCACCAAAGCCCGATAGTCTTTCTCAGCTAAATCAATTGCTTTATTAATCCCCTGGATTACCTCCCCTCCAATAGTATTCATTTTGGTATGGAACTCCAGGTTAATAACACCATCACCCAAATCAGTGATGGTGGTTCCTGTGTTTTTCCATATGGTCTTTGTAGGGCGGATGTTGTCTAGAATAATAAATGAGTCAGTTCCGGGAATGGCCTGATAAGTTTTTGTAGGGATGTCGTAGTATTTTTTAATGCCATTTTCTACCTTATAAAAGGACTGATGGCCTGCAGCCAACATGTCATGCACCCATTTAGCTGCTTGATGATTATACTCCTTCATTTCTTCCAAAGTCTCCCGTACCCCGAGAGCATCCCATACCTCGAATGGGCCTAGTTCCCAGCCAAAACCTGCACGTAAAGCGTCATCTATTCGGTATAGTTCATCAGCAATTTCTGGAATACGATCTGAGACATATTCAAACAAGCCAAAGAAAGATGTTCTAAAAAATTCTCCTGCTCGGTCGGTTCCTTTTGCAAAAACCTTCATTCGGTCACGAAGATTTTCAATCGGTTTAGTTGCTTCTAGGGTAGCTGACTTAATTTTTTGTTGCTGGCGATATTCCAGCGTCTTTAAATCGAGTGCAAGGATTTCACTTTTACCATCTTCGCCTTTTACTTTTTTATAAAAACCTTGTTTGGTTTTATCTCCCAGCCAGTTATTCTCTTGCATTTTTTTGACATAATCAGGCAAAAGAAATAATTGATGGGCTTTATCATGTGGAAGATTTGCATGCAGGCCACCGGCTACATTAATCATCGTATCTAAACCAACTACGTCGGTTGTTCGGAATGTGGCTGACTTGGGTCGTCCTAAAGCAGGACCGGTGTATTTATCTACTTCCTCTACTGTTAGATCCATTTTTTCAACCAGATGGAGTAAGGCCATGATCGAGTAAACCCCAACCCGATTGGCAATGAACGCTGGTGTATCTTTACATAAAACGGTAGTCTTCCCTAAGAATTTGTCTCCATAGTGCATGAAGAAATCCACGATTTCCGGTTTGGTGTGTGGAGTTGGAATGATTTCTAATAAACGTAAGTAGCGTGGTGGATTAAAAAAGTGTGTACCACAAAAATGTGTTTTAAAGTCATCGCTTCTACCTTCAGCCATTAGGTGTATGGGAATACCTGATGTATTAGAAGTAACCAAAGTGCCAGGTTTACGATATTTTTCAACCTGATCATAAACTGTCTTTTTAATTTCTAGTTTCTCAATCACTACTTCGATCACCCAATCGCAGGAGGCGATGTCTGGCATATTATCTTCAAAATTACCCGTGGTGATTTTATTGAGTACCTTCTTACTAAATACAGGCGATGGGCTTGATTTAACGGCCGTATCCAATGCTGTATTGACAATCTGGTTACGTACTGACTTACTTTCCAATACTGCTGTTCCACCTTTGGACTGTTCATGAGATAGCTCTTTGGGAGTAATGTCGAGCAACAACACCTCCACTCCAATATTGGCAAAATGACAAGCAATACGAGATCCCATAATTCCAGAGCCTAGTACTGCCACTTTTGAAATAGTTCGTTTCATTGTTTTTTAGGTTTATATGCTAGAGTCAACTGATTAATCTTTTTTAGTGTATTGATTAACTGTAAACGTTCATTGCTATTTATGTGTACGTTCAAATACTCATTAAATTCCTGAATCACCTCTTTAGCAATCCGTCTTTTTTTTTTACCGAGTTCAGTGAGAAAAATTTTTACGGAGCGTTTATCGTGCGGTGCTGCACGACGATAGATGAGGCCCAGCTTTTCCATATTATTAAGCATTCGGGAAAGGCTTGTTGACTTTAACCCCAGCAAGGACGCTATCTGAGAAACGGCGGTTCCTTCCTTATCAATATTGATTAACATATAGCCGGTAGCTTGTGTAAGCTCAAACTCAGCGCCTATCTGATTATAGTTATTGGCAATGCGTTGCCAGGCTATTTTCAAGAAATAATCGATCGTTTCTTTCGATTGCATGATAAATTATGCTTGCATAGCAAATGTAACAATAAAATGATGCGATACAAATCGTCGAAAAATTCTTGGAAGTTGAGGTAAGATTAAGCGAGCTTGTCTAAAGTTTATTTTATCTTGCTCTTTTGGTTCTTTTTGGCTGCAATTTCGTTGGATTTTTTCACCATAGTGCCCTGCTATGGCTCCAAAATCCGCCTCATTTCGCTCAAAAATAACCGGCAATGGCTTCATAAAATAAACTTTAGACAAGCTCAGCATTTGGAGATTGGTATTTGTTGAGATGATGGGCATGATTCTTCTAGAAATGTACTTTTGCATTTCTCACAATTAACAAGTAGACCTATGCTTCAGCACATTGATTTAAAGCAAATTTTAGTATTGGATATTGAAACTGTTCCACAATATTCCTCCTTTGACCAGGTCCCAGCCCATTTAGCCAAATTATGGGACGATAAAACTAAGCGCGGGCGGGCTGAAGAAGAAAGTCCAGCGGAGTTTTATTCTAAGGCGGGGATTTGGGCTGAATTTGGTAAAATTGTTTGTATCTCGGTAGGAGTATTTAACCAACAGCAGGAGCGAATAAGTCTGCGGATCAAATCATTTGCAAGCGATGACGAAAAAGAATTACTGATCCAGTTCATTGACCTTTTAAAAAAGCAACCAGCATCACTTATGTTATGTGCCCATAATGGTAAAGAGTTTGACTTTCCTTATTTATGCCGAAGGTTATTAATTAATCGACTCGAAATCCCTCCGCAGTTACAGATAAGTGGTAAAAAACCTTGGGAAATCAATCATCTGGACACGATGGAACTCTGGAAATTTGGGGATTATAAGAACTATACCTCTCTGAGTCTGTTGGCGGCAGTATTTGATATCCCAGCGCCTAAGAATGATATTGATGGCAGTGATGTGGGGCGTGTCTATTGGCAGGATAAAGATCTACAACGTATCAAAATATATTGCCAAAAAGACGTGGCCACAACTGCTCAGTTATTGCTTTGCTTTAGGGGGCAAGCTATCGTACAGGAGGAGCACATTGCATTGGTGGATTAAGTTCGGTATGCTCCTTCATCTTGTGGGTTGATTAGCTCATCTTGAGTTTTTTTTGTATATCGGCTACATACGATTTAAACTTTTTATCTGTTTCGATTAGATCCTCCACCGTTTGGCAAGCATAGATTACTGTAGAATGGTCGCGTCCGCCGAAGAAAACACCAATGGATTTCAATGAAGTTTTGGTATGATTTTTGGCCAGATACATGGAAATCTGACGAGCTTGTACAATTTCGCGTTTGCGTGTTTTGGATTTGACCATCTCTATGGGCACTTCAAAATATTCACAAACAAGTTTTTGAATGTACTCCATAGAGATTTCTTTCGAAGAATTCTTGACAAAGTTTTTCAACATCGTTTTGGCTAAGCCAATATCGATGTCTTTTTTGTTTAAAGTGGATTGAGCAAGCAAAGAGACCATAGCGCCTTCTAGCTCACGTACATTGTTGTCAATATTATGAGCCACATATTCAAGTACATCACCTGAAAGGTCTATACCGTCAGCGTATACTTTCTTTTGTAGAATGGCCATTCGCGTTTCAAGGTCTGGGATTTGTAAATCTGCAGAAAGCCCCCATTTAAATCGGCTGAGTAAGCGCTCTTCTAAACCAGTCAGATCTTTAGGGGGTCTATCGGAAGTGATGATCAGCTGTTTCCCAGATTGGTGTAGATGATTGAAAATATGGAAGAAGATGTCCTGGGTTTTTTCTTTGCCCGCAAAATTATGGACATCGTCCATAATCAAGACATCCATAGCTTGGTAAAAATTGACAAAGTCGTTGATGTTATTGTTTTTGAGGGCATCTACGAATTGTTGGGTAAATTTCTCGCAGGATACATAGAGTACCATCTTATCATTTTGGATGCGCTTGATTTCATTTCCAATGGCTTGGGCTAAATGTGTTTTACCTAAACCTACAGAGCCATAAATCATCAAGGGATTAAAAGAAGTCCCGCCGGGTTTATTTGCAACGGCATAACCTGCAGAGCGAGCCAGGCGATTGCAATCTCCTTCAACAAAATTTTCGAAAGTGTAGTTCTGATTTAATTGAGAATCGACCTGGAGCTTTTTTAAACCGGGAATAATAAATGGATTTTTAATGTCTTTATTTAAGCTGATAGGTACAGGAATCGACTGACTCTTTCCTTCGGTCCCATTACCATTAGATGGCATATTGGTTGTATATGGCTTATTATTGGATGATTTTTCTACGACAATGTTGTACTCTAGGCGGCCATCTTCACCCAATTGCTTCTTTACCGTTTTGCGCAGGAGGTTAACGTAGTGTTCTTCAAGCCACTCATAGAAGAATAAGCTGGGCACCTGTATAGTTAGGACATTGCCTTCTAAACGCAAGGCTTTGATGGGATCAAACCACGTTTTAAAGCTTTGTGTGGGTATATTATCCTTTATGATTTGGAGACAATTATTCCATACACTGGTGCACGTTTTTTCCATATGCTTATGACTAATTATGCTTATAACTTGATGGATAACAAGTGAGCTACTTGTTGTTGATGCCTGTTTGAGAGCATCGAATATTCGAAAAAAAATCTACTTATAAAACCAAATTGCTCAAAATTGTTTTAATTAATTGCGTTTCAAAACAATACATTTCTTCATTGTGTAATTTGAGCTTGAGTAGCTTTAAATTAAAAAATAAATGACATTAAATTCAGTTTTGATCAGTCTTATTAAATAAGCTGATGGGGTATGTCGGTGGTATTGCGCTTTGTTTCTCAAGAGACTTTGGATTGCTAAATTTTTAGTTGAAACAGGAGCTGACATGAATGTGTGATCTTAATATAGTGAAAATCCCCGGATTAAATCCGGAGTGAGCAAAAACAAATTTCGGAAAATTATTGAATCATTCTACATTGGCTCCATACCAATTTATATGAAGTCAAATAAACTATTGGAGAATGGGAATGATTAATCTTTCATTCTCAATTAGTTTTGAATTTTAAACAGGCTCTGAAATATTGTCACTTTTAACAAAAAATAAGTTTCAATTGCTCAAGTGTTGACTTGAAGGGGGGTATGACAAGGTTGAAGTATTAGGGGATACTATCCCGTTTGTTAAGTAAGTGTTGAAACAAATCATCTCCTCCCTGATCTTCTAAATTATGGTCTGGCGGAATACTATCTTCTGTAGATATCTTTTTACGTAGACTCTCTTTGAGGTGTACAGCATCAAAGCCATAGGTGCTGGAGCTATCTTGAGGAATCATTCCTTGGTGTGCCATGAGACCTCCAATCAATTTGAAATAGCTTCGTAAGCTTGGACGTAATTGCCCATCAGGTTCAAAAAAATAAAGCCCTGATTTGGGACGTGGCACAATACTTGCCAAAAAAATACTTTCTCCCAGACTTAAGTTTATTGGCTGTTTGCCGAAATAGAAATGAGATGCCTCTCCAATCCCGTAAACATTGGGCCCCCACTCAATCAAGTTTAGATAGACTTCGAACATTCGCTCCTTGGTACATAGCCGTCCATTTTCAATCAACCAAACAAGAAGCATTTCTTCTATTTTTCGGGCTAGGGTTTTCTGCCGACTCAGGTATACATTCTTTACCAACTGCATGGAAATAGTGCTTCCCCCACGTTTGAATGCTTTTTTTTGAAAATTGGTTGCTATTGATTTGCGGATGGACTCCTCTACAAATCCCCGGTGGCTAAAAAAAGAAGGGTCCTCGGCTGTTAGGAGCGCATTTTTTATATTGGGCGCTATCTCAGCAAAGGGGGTGAAATGGATATTGGTTGGTCCGATGAAGATATCACGCATAGGCTTACCGTATTCGTAAGGAGTGTAAACAAATGGATTGTTAATCTTTTGAAGATTGGTTTTCCCCCATTTTAGAATCTTAAAATGATTTCGGTTCAAACTAGACTCAAACTGAACTTGATCGGGCTGTTTACTATCTAAAAATAAATGAAGATGATATTGCAGTTGTCCAGCCACTTGCATTCCCTCCAATGACTCAAATAAGCCTCTGGGAAAAGCATCCCAAAGTTGTTCCGCATTCATTTTGGGTGTATTTAGACTAAATTCATAGATTTTCTCTGGGCGTAGGGTATATCGAATAAAGGGATGTGCATCAATGTGCTTGAGATGAATTACGGAAGAACTGTCCAAAGCCATAAAATTTTTCCCGATACGGGTATCCGTATCGATGGATACGTTTTCCACTAAGATATCATGACTGGCTATATGAGGGTGATTGATGAGCAGATTGCTGATAGCCCAGGACCCACTGATTTCTAAATCATCGCCGTTACGCTGGACACGCCTCATCTGGGTGCGTACGGTATCAAACTGTAGTTTTAAGTTCAATTTTTGTTCCAGGTAGGGAATTTCAACGGGCCTTCCGTCTGCGAACAAGGCTAAGTTTAATTGTTTCTTCTCTGGATAAACAAAACCTTCGACATGCCATGTGGCTTGCTTGCCGTTAACTTGGATGCTTGATTTGACTTGCTGATTTGTAATGGTAGCTGTGGTGGTATAAAGATCAACTAGGGTATTGTCGTCTTTGAATCGGATGTCAAAGTTTTTGATATCCATCTTATCAGGAATTTTGTAGAGTACTTGATTCAACAACTGGTTAGCAACTCCCGATAGATTCATTTCACTGGGTTTGTTATCGCCTTTTTTGCGAAACAAAAAATCGTAGTTAGCAATCCCATTTTTTCGGACCAAATTGATTTTCCCGTTGTCGAGGATGATGGTCGATAGTTTAATATCACCAAAAAATAATGGAATAATCTTTATTCCTATCCGCAGATGATGGATGTTAGCAATACTATCATATCCCTTTGGCACTGCCGATATATCCTCAAAATCAATCGAGCTCAATCCAGAAAAGTAAGCCTTTTTGATGTTGATGTGGAGGTTATAATCATGTTTAGCCTTTTGTATTGCCTGCTCCATGGCCACATTAAAAAGCTTCTCTCGCTGGCTATAGCCAATGAGGAGGATCACTATAAAGAGTATTGTTAAACTGGTAAGTACTAGGGCTATTATTCGGGCAAGTCTTTTAGATATCTTCATTTAGGGTGAAATGCTAAAAAGGAAATACGAAGAGATTAATAAACCTTAAACAAGCTCAATGTTTTAGTGGTGTCAGGTTTAGTTTTTGAGCAAGTTTTTGAAGGTCTTGGACAACGGCATCGATGAGTGGGATGCCTTGCACCTTTCGTTTTTGTTCTTGCCGGTATTCGGGCTCACCTGGTATTACGACTTTTTGTTCTTTGGTAATAGTTCGTGCCGATTTAAATCGTTCGATCCAGTGGTCCATGTGGTGTTTAAACTCGTTGGTTGGACGAAATCCATCGATACGCATGGCTCCGAAAAAGTGACCGATACCTTTGCCAACGGGGTCACTTGGAGGTTCCAGAAAGGATACAAATGGAGGAACCCAAGGGCCATAATTGGCCCCAGAAAGCACAGCTGATAAAATATCAACACTTGCTGACAAACCAAACCCCTTGTGGCTACCATGATCTGGATCGCTTCCTAAGGGCAATAGTGCTCCTCCTACTTTTAATTCATGAGGATCAGTAGATGATTCGCCTTGGGCATCTTGTATCCAGCCCTGAGGAACTGCTTTGCCAATTCGCTGTGCTATTTCTAGTTTGCCGTTGGCGGCAGCTGAAGTGGCCATATCAATCACAACAGGGGGGTATTTACCTGCTGGGAAGGCATAGCAAATGGGATTAGTCCCTAAAAGACGCTCATTTGCAAAAGTGGGGGCAACTAGTGGGCTTGCATTGGTCATGGCCAGGCCAATCATATCCTGCTCGGCAGCTAGAAGAGTATGGTAGGCGGCAATACCAAAATGATTCGAGTTACGCACTGATACCCAACCCGAACCATAAACCTTTGCCTTTTCCATGGCAAGTTTTATAGCCGATGGAGCCACCACTAAGCCTAAGCCGGCATCTCCATCCAGTGTAGTTGTGGTGGGAGTTTGATGAACAATTTGAATATTAGGTTTGGTATTGATTCGGTCTTTTTCCCACAGACGTACATAACCACTCAAACGTGCTAGTCCATGGGAGTCGATCCCTCGTAGATCAGATTTGATAAGCACATCAGTTGCTAGATTGGCATGTTCGTTAGAGCAGCCCATATATTTAAAAACAGATTGGCTAAAATGGCGTAGCTGATCTTCAGAAAAAGTATAATAAGTCATGTGGGTATAGGACAAGGCTAGCAAAATTACAATCTTCTTCAGAAAGCCTCATGTGTCCTTTACCTACTTTTTACACCATTTTTCAAAAAACATTTCATCTTCTCTAGTTGAATTGTACTTCGTATATGGGGTTTGATGATAGTTATCAGAGTAGTAAAACGTGGCACCAAAGGTTGTTACGTTATATTTCATACGGTTATCGTATAATGAGAGGATACTACAACTACTATTGTTGTTAGGGCTCATTGGATCGATGTATAGAACAGTTCCATGTGTTTTATCAATACCAATAATCAACACAGCATGGCCATTTCGATCTAAAACAAATGGGCTGACCTTTAGAATACTTGCAAACTTCTCGACACAATGCTTAAAATCGTTATAACTATCATTTGGATTCGGGAGTTTGAAATTGTGATTATATAAGAGTGACCCCGCATCCCAATAAGCCATTCCAAGCTGATTATCATCAGCGAGTTTAATATCATCATGAAGATGGCCGGTATTGGTCCCATCGAATCTAATCTGAGTTGCGTTTTCGTTAATTATCGCACTTTCACCCTTCATGGAGTGAATAAGCATATAGATGCTTGTCATAATACAGGCATCTGGTTTCTGCTGATACCTGACCAATTGCTTTTCGTATGGATTCATTACCCAATTATCGGGTCTATCGGGAACACTGGTTGGATTACTAGGGGTAACGGGTGTTTCAGCAGTAATGGTTGATTTGTTAGTTTCCTTACCCTTTTTACATGCTAAACTAGCAGACAAGAAAAGGACATAGACAAGAAAATATTTTCTCATACATTAATCAATATTTTATACAAAAATAATGATTTAATAATATTTTTTTAATTTTCATTTAAAACAGTGAATTGAAAATCTAATGGTCTAAAACTTTCAACTAACGACTGAATGAATGACTCTCCTTGTCGGGCATAAAACGAGCCAAAATTTTCAGTTCGCTCTTGTAGGATACCTTGGGGGAAAAGTTCATTTTTAAGGCGATCGATACGTGAGAGGGCTTCACGATGATTTCTTTTTTCGGCCTTGAGTAGCTTCTTTTCTAAGCGTAAAAGCGCTTGGTGTAAACGTGCTTTTATGGCTTCAGTACTTGACACTAAGCTAACATCGATAGGAGAGGCTTGTGTTTTTATTTTTTCAAAAATAATCGAGAGTTCTTGCCATTCCTGATTGAGTGTCAGTGGGTGTTGGGTATGACTAAAAACCCATTTTTTTTGGAGGGTTTGGATGCTATCAAATAAGTCTATGATTCTTAAACCCAGTTTTTTGAGCTGGGCGTTTTGTTTTTGATTGATAATTAGGGCTGAATTGCGTAGGACTAGGATGGGAAAATCAAGTTGGTAGTATTCAAAATTTGATTTGAGCTGTAGCCAGTAGGCTATTTCAGAGCCGCCCCCGATGTAGGCAATATTAGGTAAAATGTGCTCTTGATAGAGTGGGCGCATCATCACATTAGGACTGAATCGTTCTGGATGGTTTTGTACTTCTTGTTGAAGTTGCTCCTGATCAAAAACAAGGTTCGAATGCAATACTTGGTAGAGTCCATTTTTCAAGACCAATCGTTCCCTGAGTTGGTCTTTCAAGTAAAAAAAATTGATTTCTCGAGTATGTCCTTGAACATCGATGCCGACATTCTCCAGTTGGTGGCTACTCCGATTGATACATTTGAAGCTATTTTGCTGGACGATGTCTTGTAAAACGATTGGGCTAAATGTTCTTTTCAACTCGGGCTGATTGGCATCTAGAATAACCAAGCCATACCCACCCAATAGGTTATGAACCAAATAGCGAGTGGCTTCAGCAAGGGTGCTGTGTTGGGTATAAGCTTGCTCTACTAACTTGACAAGTTTTTGAGCATGCTCAGAGGAGCCTAAGAGACTGGCATAGGCTTGGAGGACTCGTTCAATATCATTTAATTGGAGCCGCCCAACGGCCCCATGAGCAGGATGTTCCCAGACAATCTTTTCACGGCGGATGAATGTATGATTGATTTCTTCAAAGTCATGATCCTCGGTAGCCATCCAGTAGAGGGGAACAAACTTTTTATCTGGGAATTGGATGGCAAGTGCTTCAGCAAGGTTAATTGTTGTAACTAATTTGAATATCAAATAAAGAGGCCCAGTGAAAAGATTAAGTTGGTGTCCTGTAGTGACGGTGAAGGTATTGGGGTGTAGAAGTGAATCAATATTGCTCAGCACCTTAGTGTTAGTCAGGTTAGTCAAATCTAAATCCGCGTACTGTTTTTTTAACACCTCGACCAATAGCTCTCGATTAGTCTCTACTACGCGTTTGGTTTTCAATAACTCTGAGAATCCCTCAAGCGTAGGAAAATGAGATATAAAAGGACGCAATTGAGGATCATGGTCTAGATACCGAATTATGGTAGTAGAGAAACATTTCGTTTGACGGTAGTCGAGGTAGTTTACATTCATCCAAGTCGAAATTAGACAAAAAAGACTTGCGAACCTCTGTCTTGGTGCTTTAGCTAGACTATTTGTCCATATAAATCAAAGTCTTCAGCCCGATCAACCCGTACATTGATGAAATTACCTATGGAAGCATAATTGATGGAGGTATCCAGTAAGACTTCATTATCCACTTCTGGAGAATCAAATTCAGTACGTCCAATGAAATAATTACCTTCTTTTTTATCAATCAAGACACGGAAAATACTGCCCACTTTTTGCTGATTTTTCTGGAAAGAAATTTCTTGCTGGAGCCCCATTATTTCATCTACCCGTTGTTGTTTGATAGCCTCAGGGACATCATTGATCAGTGTATGGGCATGGGTGTTTTCCTCATGTGAATAGGTAAAGCATCCCAATCGATCAAACTGGGTGCTTGCTACCCATTGCTTCATTTCTTCAAAGTCTTGCTGAGTTTCTTGAGGATAGCCACAAATGAGAGTCGTTCTCAAAGCGATATTAGGCACTTTATCGCGGATGGAGTTTACAAGGTCTATGGTTTTTTGTTTGGTAATTCCTCGGCGCATTGACCTGAGCATGTTGTCGGAGATATGTTGTAGTGGCATATCCAGATATTTGCAAATATTTTGGCGTTCATTCATCACATCCAATATTTCTATTGGAAAGCCAGATGGATAAGCATATTGTAAACGAATCCACTCGATGCCATCTACATCTGACAGATGACGGAGTAAGTCAGGTAACTTACGCTTATTGTATAAATCCAGGCCATAATAGGTCAAATCCTGAGCAATGAGGATGAGTTCTTTAGTGCCATTTTTAGCCAAAGATTTAGCTTCTCTGACTAATTCTTCAATAGGTTTAGAAGTATGTTTGCCTCGCATGAGTGGAATTGCACAAAAAGAGCAAGGGCGGTTACAGCCTTCTGCAATTTTGAAATAGGCAAAGTGAGTAGGGGTGGTCAGCTTTCGTTCGCCTAAAAGCTCGTGCTTATAATCCGCGCCAACAGCTTGCAATAAGTTTTTGAGCTCGTTGGTCCCAAAGTAGGCGTCTACTTCACTAATTTCTGCTTCAAGTTCGGGCTTATATCGCTGGGAAAGACATCCGGTGACAATCACCTGACCCACTTTGCCTTCTTTCTTGAGTTCGCTATATTTTAAAATCGTATCGATCGATTCTTGCTTGGCATTATCAATAAACCCACAGGTATTAATCACCACAATATCATCTGAAGTAACCTGATCCGATTCATGAACTACGTTTATCTGGTTTCCTCTGAGCTGCCCCATGAGTACTTCCGAATCATAGATGTTTTTTGAGCAGCCCAGCGTGATAACATTGACACGGGCTGGCTTTTTCAATATGTTACTTTGCTCCTTAACTCTAACCCTCATCTGATTGTTTAAATAAGCTATTTACAAAATCCTTCTTGTTGAATAATTGCAGGTCATTTATACCCTCACCGATTCCAATATATTTTACTGGAATTTTAAATTGATCGGATATTCCAATAACTACTCCGCCTTTTGCTGTCCCGTCCAGTTTGGTTAGCGCTAGGGTATTGACGTGGGTAGCCCCAGTAAATTGCTTACATTGTTCAATGGCATTTTGTCCAGTTGAGGCATCCAAGACCAATAAAATTTCATGTGGAGCACCGGGAACTACCTTTTGCATCACTTGCTTAATTTTTGTAAGCTCATTCATAAGCGTAACCTTATTATGCAAACGACCTGCTGTATCAATAATGACTATATCTTCATCATTAGCGACTGCAGATTGTAATGTATCAAAAGCAACAGAAGCTGGGTCAGCGCCCATGGCTTGTGCTACCACACGAACTTGGACACGCTCAGCCCATAGTTTTAGTTGCGCTACAGCAGCAGCGCGAAAAGTATCTGCCGCACCTAATACGACTTTATTCTCAGCTTGTTTGAGCCTATGCGCAAGTTTGCCAATGGTAGTGGTTTTTCCTACCCCATTCACGCCAACAACCATGATAACATAAGGCTTTGGGGCATTCTCGGGAGCAATGTGGCTAAAGTCTGAGGCATTGTTCTCGGTGAGGAGATCCTGAATTTCCTCCCTTAGTAGGTTATTTAATTCTGAAGTGCCTACATATTTATCTCGAGCTACTCGAGTTTGTATTCGCTTGATGATTTTAAGTGTAGTAGTAACACCGATGTCAGATGAAATCAGAATTTCTTCTAATTGATCGAGAACCTCATCGTCAATTGTCGAGCGTCCAACAACAGCTTTGGTGATCTTGGCTAATAAGCCCTCTTTGGTTTTTTCTAAACCTTTATCGAGCGTTTCTTGTTCCTGAACTGTACTTTCTTTTTTCTTGAAAAAATCAAATAATCCCATCTGTTTAAATAATAAAAAAGCCTCCCATGATTTTGATCAGGGTGGCTTTTATGTTTAATCCATTACCAGCAAAAAGCCACTAGAAGGCTTTGCTTGAGACATTAATCTTTTTTTGCAGCAGCAATGACATCTTTAACGTGATCGTTGTGAACTATGGTTTCCTTAAATGAGTAAGCCCCAGTTTTAGGAGATTTCGCCATGGTGATCACTTTAGAATATTCTTTGCCGGCACCTGTTTTTAACGTTGCAACTACCTTTTTAGCCATTGTCTTTTAATTTTTGTCGAAAAAAATCGACATGATTTATTTAATCTCTTTGTGAAGAGTCATTTTTCTTAAGACAGGATTGAATTTTTTTAATTCTAAACGTCCAGTTGTATTTTTTTTGTTTTTGGTAGTAATGTAACGAGACATCCCAGCCATTCCACTTTCTTTGTGCTCAGTGCATTCCAAAATAACCTGAACTCTATTACCTTTTTTTGCCATTATTCTATTTTTTGAGACGATGCGTTTTTGTCGAAAAATTAAAAATGGACTTTAAATCGTCCAATGTTTCGAGCAATTAAGCATTGTCTATTTTAAATAAATCCCCGTTTAAGAAATTTGTTGATTACGGCAGTGATACCATTTTTGTTGATTGTTCTGATCGCTGAGGTAGAAACTTTTAGCGTAATCCACTTGTCTTCCTCAGGGATGTAAAACTTTTTTACCTTCAAGTTTGGGTAAAATTTGCGCTTGGTTTTAACATTTGAATTAGAAACATTAAAACCATTCATGGCCATCTTTCCCGTTAAGTCACAAACTCTTGACATGATTAAAATTGTGTATCGTGAGTATTAATCTAGCTTTTTATTAAATAGCTTGCAAATATCACCATAAAAAACTAATTACACAATAGTGTGCATGAAATTGACGATGAATGCCGCCTTATTCAAGGGCAATTATATAGTTGTAGTTACTCCCATCCTACAAAATTTTTCGATGCGCTCGGCGATAACTTCATCTATACTTCTTTTGCGTAAGGTGTCAAGATCCGCCATGATTTGATCTTTAATGATACTTGCCATCTTTAACGGATTTTGATGGGCGCCCCCAAGGGGTTCTTTAATGACGCCATCCACCAGGTTGTTTCTAAACATATCCTCCGATGTCAGCATCAAGCTGGTGGCTGCACGTTCCTTAAAATCCCAACTTCTCCACAAAATAGAAGAACACGATTCTGGAGAAATAACCGAATACCACGTATGCTCAAGCATATATACCCGGTCTCCAATACCAATTCCCAAAGCCCCTCCAGAAGCACCTTCGCCAATGACAAAGCAAAGGATAGGGACCTTCAATACCGACATTTCCAATAAATTTCGAGCAATAGCTTCACCTTGTCCGCGTTCTTCAGCCTCTAGTCCAGGAAAAGCACCTGGTGTATCAATAAATGTGATCACTGGTTTATTAAACTTTTCTGCGAGTTTCATCAAACGTAAGGCTTTCCGATAACCCTCTGGATTAGCCATGCCAAAGTTTCGATATTGACGACTTTTGGTATTGGTGCCTTTTTGATGCCCAATAACCATGACCGTTTGAGCATCGATGGAAGCAAACCCACCCACAATTGCTTTATCGTCTTTTACTGTTCGATCGCCATGTAATTCAATAAAGTCATTACAGATCATCTCAATGTAAGATAAGGTATAAGGGCGTTCTGGATGACGCGATAGTTGTACCTGTTGCCATCCTGTAAGATTCGAATAAATTTCTTGCTTGGTATTTTCAATTTTGATTTCCAACTCTGCCAGTGTTGTCGACATGTCGACTTTAGTTTTTTCAGCAACCTGTTTTATCTTATCTAGCTGTTGCTGTAAATCAGCAATAGGTTTTTCAAAATCAAATAAAGTACTCATTCTTAACTTTTTTTGGCGTGCTAAAATAGGCATTTTAAATAGGCTCTAACTAGTTTTTAGTTAGCTCGCCACGAAGGTCTGTTTCGAGCAGTTTTGCAACCATTTGCATGTCTTCCTCCGTGCCTAACAGATGCATCAGCTTGGTTATTGCTGCCTCAAAGGTCATATCATACCCACTAATCACCCCCATCTTTTTCAAGTGATTGCTTGTTTCATACAGTCCAAGCTCTACACTCCCTTCTCGGCATTGAGATATATCTAAAATAAGTTTTCCTTCCTTAATCGAATGACGTAATAGTTCTAAAAACCAGGTTTGTGTAGATGTGTTTCCTGTACCAAATGTCTCCATCACAATGGCTTTACAATCAGTTCCTAAAACAGCTTGAACAATACTTGGAGCAATTCCTGGATATAGTTTTAAAACACCAATTGCACTGTCTAGTTGTTTATGGGCTTTTAGAGGTGTCCCTGTAGGTCTTAAAATATAATTCTTATTGAATTTGAGGTGTACTCCGGCTTCAGCCAAAAGTGGGTAGTTAGGAGAATCAAATGCTTCAAATTGGGTTGAATTATGCTTAATAGATCGACTCCCCCGGAATAATTTATAGTCAAAATAGATACTCACCTCTGGTACGGCTGCCTTCCCTTGTTGTTTTGCTGCTGCAATTTCCAAGGCAGTGATTAAATTTTCTTTAGCATCTGTTCGGATCCCGTTGATAGGAAGTTGAGAACCTGTTAGTACAATGGGTTTATTCAGATTTTCTAACATAAAGCTCAAGGCGGATGCGGTATAAGCCATCGTATCAGTACCATGCAATATCACAAACCCATCAAATTGATTATAGTTTTGCTCGATAAGTGTCGCTAAGTCCACCCATATAGCTGGTGTCATATTCGACGAATCAATGAGTGGATCAAAAGAATGTACAGTTAATTGATAGTTTAACCGTTTTAATTCAGGTACATTATCTGTGATCTGCTCAAAATTAAAAGGAACAAGTACGCCCGTCTTTGCATCAGCGATCATCCCGATTGTACCGCCCGTGTAAATAATCAAAATGTGAATCATTTATGAAGAACAAAAAAATCAGATTATAAATCTAGTGAATATTGCATTATAACAGTTTCATGAAATAAAATTTAAACGGGCTCTTATAATTTTTAACTTTGGGCTCCATTAGTGTGTTTTTATAAAGTTTGGATTAGTATATGGCCTTACAGTGTGGAATAGTTGGATTACCTAATGTCGGCAAATCGACCCTTTTTAATTGTCTATCTAATGCCAAGGCACAGGCGGCAAATTTCCCGTTTTGTACGATAGAGCCTAATGTTGGGGTAATTACTGTACCTGATGAA
Source organism: Pedobacter sp. (assembly GCA_008015505.1). Taxonomy (GTDB): domain Bacteria; phylum Bacteroidota; class Bacteroidia; order Sphingobacteriales; family Sphingobacteriaceae; genus Daejeonella. The sequence continues at coordinate 7,915 of SSFR01000001.1, read as the reverse complement.
CGACTTAATAAGTTAGCTGAATTAGTTAATCCCCAGCGTGTTGTGCCAAATACGATTGAGATTGTAGATATTGCAGGTTTGGTTAAAGGAGCAAGTAAAGGTGAGGGTTTGGGAAACCAGTTTTTAGGGAATATCCGTTCCACTGACGCGATCATACATGTGCTGAGGTGTTTTGATGATCCGAATGTGATTCATGTAGATGGCTCTGTAGACCCTGTCAGAGACAAAGAAATTATAGATACCGAGCTCCAACTAAAGGATTTGGAAACCATTCTGAAAAAGATCCAGAAAGTGGAGAAAATGGCTAAGACGGGTGGTGATAAGGTTGCAAAAAAAGCTTACGAAGTTTGTACCGTGATTAAGCACCATCTGGAATCGGGTAAATCTGTGCGTACAGCTCCAATTGTAGAAGAAGACAAGGAATACATAGCTGATTTATGCCTTCTGACTGAAAAGCCAGTAATGTATGTCTGCAATGTGGATGAACAATCTGTTTTAAGTGGCAATACCTATGTAAAAGCTGTTCAGGAAGTTGTTAGGGATGAGAAAGCAGAAGTATTGGTCATTTCGGCTCAAATAGAGTCGGAAATTGCTCAACTAGAAAGCTATCAGGAGCGGCAATTATTTTTAGAGGATCTCGGATTACAAGAATCTGGCGTGGCTCAGCTTATCAAAGCAGCGTATAAACTATTAAATTTGTCGACCTATTTCACCGCTGGGGTGCAAGAGGTAAGGGCTTGGACTATCACCAAAGGGTTTACTGCACCGCAGGCAGCTGGTGTAATCCATTCCGACTTTGAAAAGGGATTTATACGAGCAGAAGTGATTAAGTATCCTGACTTTATTGCTTTAGGCTCCGAAACTGCTTGTAAAGAAGCAGGAAAATTAAATGTGGAAGGGAAAAACTATATCGTAGAAGATGGAAATATTATGCACTTTCGTTTCAATGTATAGCTCTTAAACAGCATTAATCATCTAGGCACTCGTAGTTCAATGGATAGAATGTGAGATTCCGGTTCTCATGGTATAGGTTCGATTCCTATCGAGTGCACTAAGCCTCCTTTATGGGAGGCATTTTTTTTGAAAAATGTTTGTATTCATACCTATAATCCTATACTTTTTTGTAAATTGAAGCATACATTTTTCCTTTAAAAACAACCATCTGAAGGGAGAGGGGCAATGAAGAAAGCAACACTGCTTGTTTTACTTTTTCTTTCTTTTATTCAGCTAAAAGCACAAAAAATTGGGGTAGTACTTAGTGGTGGTGGAGCAAAGGGACTTGCCCATATTGGTGTGTTAAAAGCGCTTGAAGAAAATCAGATCCCAATCGATTACATCGTAGGAACTTCTATGGGTGGGATTGTTGGAGGACTGTATGCTGCTGGTTACTCCCCTGCAGAAATAGAGCAGATTGCTTTAGGTAAGGAACTGCGGGATTTGACCAGTGGGACTATTGAGAGTGGCTATCTCCATTATTTTCGTAAAAAGTCCACTAATCCGTCTGTATTTACACTAAAACTTGAAATTGATACTGGATTTCATGCAATGGTACGTCCTAACTTAGTCAATGACACGCCGCTGGATTTTGTCTTCTTGGAATTATTCTCGCAGGCCTCGGCCAATGCAAATAACAATTTTAACCAACTTTTTGTTCCCTATAGGTGTGTAGTTGCCGACGTGGTTACACACAAGGCAATTGCAGTAGATCATGGTAGTTTAGCGGATGCTGTGCGCGGAACTTGTTCTGTGCCTTTTATTTTTCGACCAGTTAAGGTTAATGGCAAATACGTATTTGATGGGGGAATCTATGACAATTTTCCTGTAGACATACTTAAAACTGAGTTTGGTCCCGATTATATTATAGGCTCAAATGTATCTTCTAAAACATTTAATGACTATCCCAAAGATGACGAGAAATTGGTAAGTCAGTTTCTACTCTATATGTTCTTAGCTAATTCTGATTCTACCAGTATAGGAAAAAATGGGACATATATTCACCCCGATATTGGAGAGTACACCCCTATCAACTTTACAAATGTAGCAGAGCTCATTCAAAAAGGGTATGCAGCTACCATGGCCGATATGCCCAATATTAAAAAAGCGATTGGTCGGCGCGTTGACTCCGTAGAACTAGCTAAACGTCGATTCCTATTTAAATCTAATAACCCCCCACTAGTAATTCACGACATCGTAGCTACAGGGACCTCTAAAAGCCAAAACAATACATTGAAAATTCTTTTAAAACCAAGTATCCCAAAACTGATTTAGCCGATATCAAAAAATCATACTACAAACTAATATCCAATGATGAATTTGAGACGGTATATCCTTCATTGAAGTATGAACCAAATAAAGGTGCTTATCGATTTGAATTACAGGCACTACCACATCAGGATTTTAGAATTGACTTGGGGGGTGTTATATCTACTAGGCCTATCAATAATACCTACCTAGGTTTTCAATATAACTTATTGGGGAAGATGGCATATACATTTGGTGCTAATTTCTATCTCGGCAGGTTCTATGAATCTGTACAAGGAACAGCACGTATCGATATCCCCACCCGATTACCATTTTATCTGGAGGCAGAGTATACCTACAACGACTGGGATTATTTTAACAACAGTAAAATATTTATTGATGACACACGCCCTACATTTGTTGAACAATCTGATCGAAGAGCTGTACTTAAAGTAGGGATCCCTCTGCTAAACAATGGAAAAATCGAAACACAGTTTGGCTATACCGATCTAAATGCGCAATATAGTCCAATTGATAGTTATAAATTTGGAAATCAGCTTGATTTAACTAACTATAATGGTTTAATGGGTGGAATTGCTTTGGAAAAAAACTCTTTAAATCGTCCACAATATGCTAGTAGGGGTAATTTATTTCGGTTAGATTTTAATTATTACTCTGGTAGTGAAACCTATGTTCATGGAAATATTTTGCAGGAAGACCCTACGCTTTCACAAATTGTCAATAAACAAACCGATCACTCTTGGTTTAAATCAACGATCAGTAATGAGCGTTACTTCTTAACGAGCAAAGTATATAGTTTGGGGTATTTACTAGAAGGCACTATCAGTAATAAGCCATTTTTTAGTACCTACAAATCTACGCTGATTACTGCCCCAGCATTTTATCCCCTTCAAGACTCTAGATCTATACTTCTAGCGGATTTTAGAGCAAATAGCTATGGCGCAATTGGACTGAAAAATATATTCTCTGTGTACAAAAATTTAGACCTGCGTCTAGAAGCCTATTTATTTCAGCCTGTAAAAGCATTCCAGCAAGTTGGGTTGCAATCTGTTACTTTCTCTGATCCTTTCTCTGTTAGACAATATGCCGCAACTTTTGCTTTAATTTATCGTACTTTGGTGGGGCCTATTAGCCTAAGTTTTAATCATTATAGTGAGGTTCAGCGACACTTTGGTGTATTGTTTCACATAGGATTTCTATTATATAACAAACGATCTTTTGAATGAGATACGTGAAAGTACTCCCCATTGTATTAAGCCTAATTCTATTTTGTCCAATTGTATATGCCAATAGAGTAATCCAAGAAGAGGCAACCCATTCTTCTAGTGTAGTGATGCTGAATAACTTTATCGTTAGAGAGGGCCTACTCAAAAACAGTAAAATTGCAATTATTGCATGTGATCCTAACGAACAGCCTTTAGGACATATTCATGGGACTTTTTTATTTAGTATAAATGGCTTTCGGCAAAGTCTGGTCTTTACAGATGGAGCTGCTACATTACCGCAATCGATTGATCAGTCTACTTTTATTTATTTACGCCACGAAAATACAAATGGGACTAAGGGAAAACTTTATTACTTGATTAAGACAGTTAATGGTATCGAGCCTATTCCCATTAATTGGTGGATTTTGATTGCAATCCCATTTCTGTTTTTGTGCATAGGGATGTTATTTCGCAGGTTTATGCTAATTGCCGTGGTGTTGGTCGTCTTTTTGTTTGTGTTTAACTCGACTAATGGGCTAAGTCTATCTACTGCCATAGATACACTCTTTGATGGACTGAAAAGTTTCTTCTAAAAAGGCATGCCTATCCCAAAATTCCATTGAACAAAATTATAGCTATCGGGATTGTTTGTTTGTGCGTAATTATCCTTGAACGCTTGTTTCTTAAAAAAATGACTGATTACCCACTGATCAGAGCCCACAAACTGGGGGTCTTTTACTTTAACTCCCATATCTACGCGTATAACAAAGTAGTTGACATCAAATCGCAAACCCAAACCACTACCAATAGCTAAATGGTCAAAGAAGGTATTGATTTTGATCTCTCCATTAGAGTTGGTTGGGTCTGGACGAAGGCGCCAGATGTTCCCAAAATCAGTAAAAATAGCGCCTTTAAGCTTTCCTCCTAAAAGTTTTGTAATCACCTTGAAGCGATATTCTAAATTACCTTCAAGCTTGATTTCACCAATTTGATCTAGGTATCGAAGATTTTTACGTAACAATATAGTTGTGTCTATACTTGTTGGCTGGAGTATACTTGCACGATTATATCCTCCGGGTCCTAACCTACGTGCTTCCCATGCACGTATTCCACTTGGCCCTCCAGCAAAAAAAGCCTTTTCAAAGGCTAGTTGATTGCTATTCCCATAAGGAATTCCCATTCCCGCATTAAGCCGCATAACTAATTGACGATCGCCACCAAAGAATCGATAGATCCGAAAATCTCCTTCCGTTTTAATATATTGTTCATAAGGCAGACCAAAGATGGTCCTTTTACCATCTGAAGTTGTTTTAAAATCAAATATTTTACTCAATAAATTAGATGAGTTTCCTGCAATATTTAGTGCACCTGAAAAGTAAACGAAATTACCGAGTTGCCGAAGTTTGGTCCCATTATAAGTAAAGGCATACTGACTACCCAGATTAATAAATGTTCGATCATTTGTTTTAATAAACAGGTTACTACCTCGACTCAGTAATTCTTGTTTAAAGACAGAATCTAGTTTCCCGATACGATATTCGATGGAAATGGGCGTAACAAGGTGTTGTTTGTATACATTTTCTGACCATTTATACGCGACAGAGTTTGTAAAAATCCGATTGGAGAATATATTTTTCTGATCAAAAATCTGAAGATTGCTGCCAAAAATGGTGTAAGGTACTCCATTTTTTCCAAGCCTAGGAAGGCTAAAGGGAATGAGGGCAGGAACACTGATGCTTGCTCCTATATTAAAATCTCTAATAAGTATTCGGTCAAATAAACTACCCTGAGCTGTAGCATCAAATAGCACATTATATCTTGTATTGAGTTCAAATAGTTCAGATCCTCCAAATAAGTTCCTATTAGAATAGGTATTGGCTATCTTAAAACCTGTTCGACCTGTATTAAATTGATATTCACCTTCGATACGATTATTCATTCGCTTATTAGGGATCATATCGTAAAACACATCTAAACGTGGAACGCTATCTGATACTTTTTGAAAATCTATTTTTAGACTCTTAAATGTATTTAAAGCATACAGCCGATCATATGTTAACTTCGATTTAGTCCCATCAAATTTGTCTTCTTTTTTGATAAAGAGATATTTTCTGAGTGGTTTTGCTTTAAAATGCTTTGAATAATCCATAAAATGATATTGGGAAGCAAGGATAGCTGTATCTGGTATACCATCCATGGTGGCATCACTTTTTCTGATCTGAATGGTGCTATTATTAATTGTATAAATGGTATGCTTATCCTTTCCTGGTGGATTATCTATGAATATTTTTAAATCGGCTTGATTATTTTTTTTACTTGTATCAACCGTAACTCGCATGTATGGTTTTAGGTATTCGTAATATCCATTGTGTTGTAATAGCAAATAAGTTTGATCCCGATCATAGCTTAGCGAATCCTCATCATAGGTTTGCCCTTTATGCAGATGGGTAAATGAGCTGAGGTTGGCATGATATAAATTTGATACTTCTTTATCTGGGATTACGTAGCTAATGTTTTGTATTTTGAATCGTGGTCCCGAGTCGACTACGAAAGTAATCCAAGCACGCTGCTTTTCTGTTTTAATTGTTATTTTGACTTTGGCATCAAAATACCCCTTGGTTTTCATCAACTTTTCAATTTCGGACCGTGAGATATCGACTAAAGAGCTATCCAGCAGATGGGGTGCCTCTCCAATATTTTTAGGTTCTCCTCCCTTGTATTTACCTCGCTTGGTATTGAAAAGATTATATAGTATCAGGTTGAACCACGAATTCTTGCGAATATCATTCTGAACAAGCTGATAAGCCTGCTCAGACATTTTTTTATTGACACCCTTAATTTCTACCCTTTTGACTAAAGCCTGATCCGGCTCAAGGTATTTAGTGGTGCGGCAAGAGGCCAATACGACCAACAAAAGCAGTATACTTGCACAGGAGAAAAAATGGGTAATAGGGTATGCTTTCAAAGTCTCAAATAAGTTTTGTTAAATCGCTGCACAAAAAAAAATTCAGAAAAGAATGGGGTCTTTTCATTGCAGAGGGGATCAAATCAGTTGTCGAATTTGCTCAATCCAATTATGTGATTGATTCCATATTTTATACAACTAAAGATGCCCTAAAAATGGGCATTTTATCACAAAAAGTAAAGCTAGTTGAAATAAAGGAAGAAGAACTGGAGAAAATAAGCACGTTGACCAAACCACAACAAGTACTGGCCATCATCCGAATCCCCGATCATTCGACAGGCGCTAAAATCAAACTTGCTGACCAGACCTTTACACTTATACTAGATAATCTTCAAGATCCTGGAAATTTGGGAACAATTATACGTACAGCTGACTGGTTTGGGTTTAAGCAGCTCATTTGCTCTCCTGATACGGTTGAAGCGTATAATCCAAAGGTGATTCAAGCCAGCATGGGGTCTCTTTCAAGAGTTCAAGTTTTATATACCGATTTATTACCCCTTCTGGGGCAGTGTCCATTACCCATTTATGGTGCACTATTAGATGGCAAACCGATAGGGCAAACCAGCTTCCCCGCAGCAGGGGTGCTCGTTTTAGGAAATGAAGGAAATGGGATTAGTGATGAGGTACGCCAATATATTCAGCATTCTGTCACTATTCCACGTTATGGTGGGGCTGAGTCATTAAATGTGGCACTTTCAGCTGCTATATTTTGTATGAAAATTAGAAACGCATTTTAAGTAGGTTCTAAAGGTGTAGGATACTTGAATCTGCTGGGCCAAAAAAATATGCCATTCTAGCATGCTATCCATTATTATTTTGTTAACTTTGCAGCTCGAGTAAAATTAAATGGTCGGGTGGCCGAGTGGCTAGGCAGAGGTCTGCAAAACCTTTTACAGCGGTTCGAACCCGCTCCTGACCTCCGAATAAGAACTTGCAAACAAAAGGACATGGGCGTAACACGTTTAAAAAGAAAAGACAGAAGAAATAAGACAGTTTCTCGTTTAGAAGTTCAGTTTCTAAAAATAGGTCGTAATCTTGAGACCGGAAGCCGTTCAAAGCAAAATGTTAAAAGCCAGGTAAGTATTAACAATATGATCCTTGGTCAGCTTGAAACTAGTATCAAGTCGAAATAGGCTTTTTTAATTAAAGAATCATTATAAAGGCGAATTGTAGTTTATATTACGATTCGCCTTTTGTATTTGTGCTGTCTACGAAAGTATATCCCTATTGAAAATCATCTTTCTACCCACCTATGAACCTTCTCCGTCTACTGGGCTGCATCATGCTAATGGTGCTGCTTTCTATCCAAACAGTTATTGCCCAGCAATATCCCGTACAAGTGATCACCCAATTATACCCACCACATACGCTGAATCTACCACAATGGTACAATGGCAGCAGTGAAAAACTAGTGGTATTACTCACCAATCAAGACTTCTATCGCACGACAGATGTTCGTTTGCGTTTGCAGATCGAGGGTCCA